>CATOTS010000034.1 GCA_951813625.1 uncultured Caldilineaceae bacterium
CGCATGGCACCTCCCGGCAGCTCGGCTCGTCCTCCTGCGGCTGCAACGCCTGCCGAAGCGGCGTCCCGGCTCCGCTTACTACCATGGCAGGCCGCGGAAAGGGCGCCGCGGCGGTTGACGTTCGAGCCAGAAGTTGGCGTACGTCGGTGTGCATGAGGTCGGCGATCTCGGAGACTGCGATTTCTACCTCGGCGACGCCTTCGAGGCCAAGGTCCGCCTGGTAGTTGTCGAGTCGGATTCGGATCGTGCCGTCTTCCCCAAACACGATGTTGTCAAACGTTTCCCTGGTCGGCGCGGTGGCTTCCCGGATCCACTCGAAGGCCAGTTCAAGCCACTTGGCGCGCGCTGCGTCGGAGTCCAGATCTATCTCCGCGATCGCAGCCCGTGCACGGCTCTCCAACTTTGACCTTGTCAGATCTGACAGCCGCTGCAAATACAGGTCATCCTCGAAGAGGTCCGATACTTGCATCTCCTGGCCGCTCTTGCGGTCGAAGATGTAGCCTTGTGCCCGCTCGTCGCCCCAACCGCCCACGAAGCGGGAGCGCGACACAACAAAGAAGATCATGTTGGCATCGGCGGCAGAGACGTCGAAGTGCTGCCGGTAGTTGGCAACAAGCGCCGCACCTTCGCGCCCGTTGTCCTGCTTGAATTCCTGGTATGCTGCTTCGACCTCTTCTGAAGCTGCCCGGTACTCCTCTATAAATTCGTAGGCAACCTCCTGCATGTTCACATTGATTGCCTCGTGCTCGGTCACGGGATAGGAGACATGGAGCAGCGATCTTCCCTCATTTAGCGATTCTTCGATGGTATAGACGGATACATTGTCGTACTTGGACGAATCGAACGGAGCCGATTGCTGATGCTTGGCCACCGGATACGGTTCTTGGGAAACCGAGGCTTCGTTTTCGACTGGCTCGGCCCGGATGGGCTGGCAGGCAGCCACTGAGAGCGCGACGACCAGCATGAGTACGGCCATGGATGGCGCTGCTGGGTTCATCCCTCCGGTTCTCCTCGTGTGCCAGTGAGATTTGGTCCGGGTAGAGCGCCTTCCAGCCGGCGGAGCGCTGACAGGCCGATGACACGTCAAACGATCGCGTACGGACTGTCATCCCTTACTTACTTCAGACTGATTGACATGCAAGAAGGTTCCGCATTGCCTTACCAGAACGGATCGATCCACCAAATCCGGCGGACGCCACTTAGTTGCATGCCGGGGCTGCCGGCGTTGAACGTGCAGCCGGGTCCAGGCGTCAAGACTTGACGGTGCTGTCCAGGGAGTTTAAGATTTCGCGGAGGTTGCCTGTGCGTCGAGCGGGGATTTCGCTCGACTTGCAGGGGCAGGAAACTGACTAACTGTGAGGCTTTCCAACGCCGGCGTCACAAAAGGGAGGCTTTCGTGATCCGCAAAGCGTTCGTCATGTCGGTCAACCCCGACCAGCACGAGGAGTATGAGAAGCGCCACAGCCCGATCTGGCCCGAGCTCGAGTCTGTCCTCAAGGCGCACGGGGTAAGCAACTACTCGATTTTCCTCGATGCCGATACGCACACACTGTTCGCCTACGTGGAGATCGAGGACGAGACGCAATGGGCCAGCATCGCCGACGAAGAGATCTGCAAGAAGTGGTGGGCCTACATGCGCGACATTATGCCGTCCAACCCGGACAACAGTCCTGTCGCAAGAGACCTGCGCCAGGTCTTCCACATCGACTGAACGGCCGGTCCTGCGGAGACCTCCGTCTGCACGGCTGCTAACGGCCGAGGACGCCTTTCACGGACGTTCCGCCTGGCAGGTCAACCTGGTACCTTGCCGGCGACGCGGCCGATGTCGGCGCGATGGTGACCGGCGCGGGCGCAGTTCCGCCCGCCGGAAGCAGGCGGTAACGGCCGCCCGCCAGCGTATCGAAGCTGAGGACATCGCCGTCGAGTTCCCGCTCAGCTCCTCCCACCGCGCTCAGCGTACAGGTTAAACCCCAGGGATTGCGCAGACGGCACACCTCGCCGCGCCGGGATTCGATCTCCACGGACTCCACTTTGCCGGCTCGCATGGCGGAGCTGACCACAAAGCCGCCGCGAGTCAGAAGCCGGAATGAGGCGTCCCACTCCTTGGGCCAGGCTGGGAAGAGGCTGATGATCTCGGGCTGGCCGGGCCGTGCAGAGACGCCCTGTAGCACGCCCTCCTGCAAGAGGAAGGTGATGCAGCCCAGCGGTTCGATCGAGTGGGCCTGGTTCTCGATCTCTCCGTGCCCCTCGAACAGGCTCCAGCCATTCTCGAGCGCGCCGAAAGCCGCGTAATAGGTGGATAGAATGGCTGGCAAGTCGTCGCCGCGTCCGGCCCGCACCGCGGCAATGGGCGTGCGAATGGCGGTGTTGCAGGTATCGCCGCGCAGAATCGAGTTCATGCGCGGCGCCAAGTCGAGCAGTTTCTGCACAATTGCGTCGGTACCCGCCTCGCGGGTCTCCAGCGTCCAATCCTCAAAGGGGAAGACCGGCGCCAGCCAGACGTCCTCCGGGTTGTTCTGACCGTTCACTACACCCAACCGTCCCGCGGCCCAGAGATCATCGGCCAGGACGCCGCCGGTCAGGGCTCGCGCTTGTGGATCATCTCCCATCGGATAGGGGGTCAACTGGTTGAGAAACTGCTGCCACTCTTGTCGCAATTCAGGGTCGACGTCCAGCAATTCGGCCGCGGCAATCGCAACCGGCGCCGCACCGCGAATCGCGGCCAGGTCCCAGATGCCGTCGTCGGCGCCCCAGAAGTCCTCATGCTGGTTCAATTCGTGGAGGTGCCAGCTGCCGTCTTCGCCGCGCAGCGCCAGGCCGCGATAGAATTCGACCGTATCGCGCAGCAGCGGGTAGGCAACCGTGCGCAGCCAGTCGTCATCGCCGCTGTAGCGATAGCGCCACCAGGCCAGCAGCGCCAGCTCGCAGGCGGTTGTGGCCAGGTGGCTGATCCAGGACACGCGACCGTCGGCACGCCCTTGAAGCGGGTAGAGCTGTGTAATCAGATGGTGCTCGTAGCGGCAAAGCTCGCGCAAGCGCGTGGACAGCGCCTCGGCGGGCCGGTGGCCCAGAAACACCGCCCGAAACTCCTCGGCGAGGGCGTCGGGCAGTTCAACCGGCCCGTCGAACGGTGTTGTCTCCGGGTAGAATGTACCGGAGACGCCCCACCGCTGTGCGGCGGCAATGCGGCAAGAGTCCATTTGATTCGCGTACATGCGGAAGAACGGCTCGCACAGGTCGTCGGCATCGGCAGCCATCAGGGCGTAGTAGTGCATCTCCATGGTCCAGACCCAGAATTGGGCACCCCAGCTACGCGTGTCGCCGTTGGTCGTGAATATCGACCCGTTCCACTTGGGCGGGAGCGCGCCGCGCGAGCTGCTGGCCATGTAGTAGAGATGAAGTGTGCGCACGCGTTCCATGAACTCGGCCAGGCCGTCTTCGCTGTGCAGATGGAGAAAGGTTCGCGCCCAGAATCCTTCCCACCAGTGACGGTGCTTCGAGCGGATTGCCGGCGGCCCTTCTTTCCGCGCGGCTTCGACCTGGGCCGCGGCAAGTTTGCCGACATCCTCTCCGCTGTTCCAGGAGACTGCGCTGGCGAAGAGCAGCGTGCGCCGGCCCGAAGCTGCGGGCAGGACCAGGGTGCGCCGGCCCGGGGCGGAGGCCGCGGCATCCAGCCTTGCACCGTCCGCTGTCGCGCTAACCGCCGAGGCGCAATAGTGGTCGCCCTCTGTAAACTGCTGGGTGAGCGTCAACCTATCACTGTCTTCTCCTTGGGCGCCGAACGAGTCCTCGGCAAAGGCATAGAGAGCCAGGTGATTGCCGGTCCGCACCTCTTGCGCCCGCCACATCGACAGAGTAAGGCGGAGCGGCTGGGGACTGGCGCGTTCATCCTCAACCTCCACGACGAGAATATCGGTCGATTCAGAGAGTTCATCGCCTGCCGCCACAAAGGAGCGCACCGTTAGCCCGCCGCCGCGGACTTCGCATTGCGCCTCATAGAGCGAGAGTCTCTGCCTGAAGTCCGGCGAGTCGCCGGCAAAGGGCGCGCCGCCCACCTCCACCGTCACCTGGGCGCAGGCGCAGCAGTGGTCGGCCGGGTCGGCATAGTCGCCGGCGTGGTGTTTGTTGACTGAAAACAGGTCGCTGCGGTTGATCTGATAGTGGATGGCGCCCGGCGTTGTCCAGACCATCGTGCCTGTGCGGCCGTTGCCGATTGGATGGCCCTGCACAGGATGCTCCACGGGCCGCGCATAGTTGAGGTCTGCGCGTCCGATCAAGGCGCGAAAGTCGACGTCAAACATTGTCAGGGTCCTCCAGGGTGGGATAGAACGGCAGCGGCCAGCTGTTGGGATAGATTCCCGTCACCTCGTCGCCACGCCAGGCGAATTGATACCGGTCGCCCTGCGGCATTGTCTCCTGCGTGAGACGAACGGGCAGTTCGTATTCCAGGACGACCTCCTTCGCGGCAGCCAGCGTTTCCTTGGAAACGAAGGCAAATGCGCCGACGAAGCGGGGCGAGATAGGACGGCCGTCAACCGCGATGCGCAGCGTCTCTCGCGGGGCCCAGCCGGGCACACGAACCAGGAGATTGTCTCCCACGAGGGTGCGGATGGAGACGGTCGCGGTCCCGTTGCGCCGACGCGTCTTTATTTCCACATGGGCGTCGGAGTAATCAAAGTGCATGTAGACGAACAGTCCCGCCTCGGTCCGCGCGCTGATATGCCGATAGACGGCCGCTAACGTGTGCACGATCTCGGCCGTGCCGCTCGGATTGTAACCCTTGCCGGCATGGGGAAACCGGTTGGCGCCCCACCCGCCCAGTTGCTTCGGATCAATCTCGACGTCCGGGTTGTTGCGAAGATCGGCCTCCGTGGTCTGGCCGGGGAAGAGACGGGCCCTCACCAGCCGCTCCACGTCGTCGAAGAACTCTGAATGGCCGGTGTGGAGGGCAAGCCACAATGCCAGCCGCGCAGCCGCTCCGGTCGACTCGGTGTTGGCTAGCGGATTGCCCGATTCGTCCGGGAACCGGTTCTGGCCCAAGTCGTGGGCAACCCACCCGCACTGGTTGACGAGTCCGGTTATCGCCTTGTGGTATGTGCGCAATACGGCGTCGGTATAGGCGGATTGGTGCGTCAACAGCCCGAACTGGAAGAGCCCGCACATTGTGTAAAGGAATGATTGGCGGTCGCCCTGATTGGCCTCGTCCACCATCGCGGCGGGAACTGCGCCGTCAGGTGTGGTCGAGTGTGCGAGGTGATAGCGTGCGAGCCGCTCGGCCAAGTCCAATGCAAGCTGGTCGCCTGTCGATCTGTAGTACCAGACCAGGGCCTCGATCGAGCGCCCGTGAGAGACGGTCAGGTCAGGACCGTTGGCGTGGGTATAGACGTCATCGAGCGACTGTCCTTCGGCGACCGTGAAATGCCTTGCATAGTCGAACTTCATGACATCCCACCTGCCGTCCGACCCGAGGCAGCGCTGCATAGTTTGCAGATAGCGGCGGCCTGCCTCACGCGCCCAGCGGCTGTTGCGGAATTGGATGAGGGCGTTGAATGTCAATATGCCCTCGCGCACGGTATGCAACTCGAAATTGGGAGGCTGCCAGTCCAGGCCGGGCGGCACGAAAAGGAGACCGTCGGGGTTGTCGCACAGCCAGTGCAGATTCGTTAGCATGGCGCCTTCGAGATGCCCAGGGATGACGAAGCCGGTGGCATCCTCGAGGCGCAGCAAGGCGTCCCACAACCTTGCCAGGTCGTGGGTGATGCACCAGCCGCCGGTGGGCAGGTAGTCCTGTTCCGGGTTGAGCCAACCCAGCAGATGGCGCCCGCCCAGCTCCATCGACCTCTTCAATTGATCGGCCATCCGGTCATCCTCCAGTCAAGCTTGTCCTGCTCAACTTGGCTTCTTCTTCTTGAATCCGACTTGGCCTTGCTCCCGGGACATTGTAGTGATCTCGGTCGGGCGGCCTGACGTTACAGTCTTTCAGCTTGAAGAATCGGCGGCCCCGGCCCAGCGGTCGGGGCCGGCCGGGGCCGGTCGGGGCAATTCTCGTAGATGACGAACTGCGCGCGTGATGCGGTTCTGGCGCGGACACCGGCAAGGGAAGAATCTATTGTGATTCGTCGATAGTGAGCCGCTGCAGCAACTGCTGCTCCCGCTCGGACAGCGTCTCCCAAAGCGAGCGGCCGATGGGATGCACATCTGAAAGGCGGCGGCAGAACCAGGGGCGCATGAAGCTGACCACGGCGACGGTGCGCCCCGAATCGGTCATGTTAGGCGTGCCGCGGTGCAGACAGCGCGGATCGCGAATCATGGCGTCGCCCAAATCCATCAGCAGGGACTCGAGCGGAATCTCCCCTGATTCGATTCCGGCCAGCGCCTGGGCACGAGGCATGTGGTGCGTGCCGGCGGCAATCTGAAACGGTCCGCGTTCGGGCGTTACATCGACAAAGGGCCAGTTCAGCACCAGAAGTTCGGGCGGCAGAATCAGATCGGGCAGCTCGGGGAAGAGCGGCTGCAGATCGGCGTGCACATCCTGGTGCGTCGAGCCTCTGAAGGGCGTGTCGGTTGCGTACTGATCGATGACCATCTGCTCGCCCAGGATGCCCGAAACGATGGCATAGACGCAGTCGTCGTCGAAGAAGGCGGGATGGTAGAAGGGCGGGTGGAAGGGCAGGGGGATGAAGTGGCGGTTCGGGCCCCGGTTTGGCTTGTCAACAAATTCTGCCAGATAAGCCTTTGCAATTGGTTCGAAGGCCGCGCGGCAGGCCTCAATTGCGTCGACGGGAAAATGCCCGCGCAGGATGCAGAAGCCGTCGTGGCGGACTTTCTGAATGCAATGTTGAATGTCTACATTCGCCATAGTGGCATAGCCGCCAGCCTGATAGAGCTGGATTGTCCGGGAAGTGGTCGAACGAGCCCTAGTTGATTTGTGGCAAACGTTGCCGGGCGAAGCGGGTTGGTGAGCCTGGCTGCAGGGCAGTCGTCCCGCTTCATGTCGGACCTAGCCCTTCACGGCTCCCAAAGTCAGGCCCCTGACAAAGTAACGCTGCACAAACGGGTAGACAAGCATGATCGGAATCGAACCGATCATTATCATGGCCGCGGCCAGGGCTTCCGGCGTCGCATCCTTCAGAAAGGAGGGGTCGGTTTTTCCGTGGAACTGCGAGCTCATCAGCGTCCCCTCCAATCGTCTCATCGTCACCTGGTTGTACAGGTAACTTTGCAGCGGCCACTGTTCCTCAAAGCGCAGAAAGATGATGCCATCGAACCAGGAGTTCCAGTGCGTGACCGCCGCGAACAGCCCGACGGTTGCCAGAGAAGGCAGGGACAGGGGCAGGAAAATACGAAAGAGGATCTGGAAGTGGTTTGCGCCATCCATCAGGGCCGACTCCGACAGCTCTTTGGGAATCCCGCGGAAGAAGTTGATGATGAGGATGGCGAAAAAGATGTTTAGAGCCACCGGCAGGACGAGGACTGCGAAGTGGTTGAGCAGCCCGAGGCTCTTGTAGGCCAGGTAGGTGGGAATCAGGCCGCCTTGGAAAAGCATTCCAAAGACCAGGACAACCTTGAATATTGTGCGCCCCGGAATATGCAGATGGTCCTGTGACAACGGATAGGCGGTAAGCGCGATCACGGCCAGGTTGAGCGTAACGCCGACCGTAACGCGGGCCACCGAGACGCCAAATGCGCCAAGAAACGCCTTCTCCCGCATGAGAAAGCCGTAGTTGTCAAGATTGATGCCAATCGGCCACAGATTGACCTGGTTGGTTCTAACCGCTTCGGCGCTGCTCAGCGACTTGGCGATCACGGCCACAAAGGGGAGAACACACAGACAGACCAGCAGGAGTGTGACAAGCCAGATGATAGAATTGGCGATGATGTCGCTTGCGCGCCGTTCCTCAACCATCAGTTTTCCTCCCTCTGAAGCCGGCGGCTCGAGGCTGCAACCGGCGGTTCCTCATCCGAAAAAAAGTGAAAACGTCAGAAGATGCGATAGTTTGCGTACCTGTCGGCGAGCCAGTAGGACAGCCAGACAAGGACGAAGCCGACGACCGACCTGAACATGCCTACAGCCGTGCCGAGGCTGAATTCCCCTGTCAGCAGGCCGACGCGGTAGACATATGTATCGAGAATGTCGCCGGTCGAAAACACGATCGGATTGATAAAGACCAGTATCTGCTCAAAGCCTGCGTTCAGGACATAACCAAGACTGAGGCAGGCCAGGAGAGCGATGATTGGCGTGATGCCGGGAATGCTCACGTGCCTGAGCCGGGCCCAGCGGCCGGCGCCGTCGACCGCGGCGGCTTCGTATGTTTCGGGATTAATCCCGGCCAGCGCGGCAAGATAGATCACTGCGCCCCACCCAAATTCCTTCCACGTTTCCAAGAGGATCATCGTGTAGGGGAAAATTCCGGGGTCGCCCAGGAAGCTGATCGAGGTATAGCCAAGGGCCTCGATGCCTCTGTTCACGATCCCCGACCGGTTCAGGATCTCGACCATCACACCGCCGATCAGCACCCAGGACAGAAAGTGGGGTAAGGTGGTCGTGGTCTGCGCCACGCGCTTGAACAGCGTATGGCGGATCTCGTTTATTGTCAGCGCGAAGGCCAGGCCGGCGGCCTGGCCAAGTATAATCTTGCCCAGGGCGATGCCGAGCGTATTGCGGATGATATTGAAGGCGTCCGGTCCCTCGAAGAAGCGGCGAAAATTGTCGAGGCCGACGAAGGGCGAACCCATAACGCCCTTGAAGGCGCTGTACTTCACAAAGGCGATAGAGAGGCCCCAGAGGGGGTATAGGTGGAAAAGGATGAGCAGCACCGCCGCCGGCGCCAGCATGGCGTAGATCATCCAGTGCTGCCGCCAAACGGTGCGGAAGGGAGGCTTCCTTTCCTCGTAGGCCTCAGATAGCGCCGCCGCGGCGGGCGCAGTCTCAGGAACAGAACTCCTGACAGCCATCTCGTCTCACCTCTCCCAGTGGCCTCCCGGGCGAAGCCAGGGGCCGCGTTGGCGGAGCGGTGGATTCGTTTTGGAATCCACCGCCCCCTTTTGGCGCAAGGTTCCAGGCCGGTCAGAACGCAGTCCGAAGGCGGCTTACCCGGTGCATGCCTTCGCTGGCTGACTGCAATCCGCTCTGACTGACCTGGGCCGGTTTCTACGAACTCGTGTGTGACTCGTACCAGGCGTTGACGTCCTCTGCGACTTCATCACCGCCCAGCTCCTGCCACCTGCTGACGTACTCATCGAAGGCGTCGAGCGGCTTCAAGCCGAGCACGATCGACAGGTAGACCTCCTCTTCCAGCTTCTGCAAATCGGGAAGCAGCTCGTTCATGCGCGGCGTGTTGACACCGAGGTACTCGTTCTCGATCTCGTACTCGGCCTCTTCAAAGAGTTGCTCGTAGGCAGTCTCCTGCCGCGCCAGCCCTGGGTCGCGAATGAAGAACCTTTCGACCTTGGTGAGCTCGGCCGGGTCCATCTTGCGCAGCCTTTGTCTGTTTAAGTCGGCGTGTCGCTGGTAGCCGGGGTAGGTCGCGTGGTGGAAGCCCACGTCTCTGAATGAAGTTCCCGTCTGCCATTCCAGCAGCGAGATTTCGCAGTTTTCGTCCCACTCCCAGTCGTAGCCTTCCAGGAAGAGGCCATCGTTGCCCATGTCGTCGAGCGGGCCGTAAGCGCCGTGTTTTTCGGGTCCGTTGACGTGCAGTTCGCGCTGGTGGTTCAGCTGCTGGATAAGCGCTTCGACCTTGATGTCCTCCAGATCGTGGCGGAATACCCAGGCGTGGAACACGGGGCTGGTCCACCTGCGCCCCATCTCGCCGGTTGGGCCTTTCGGCAGCGGCATTGTGGTGAACTCGCCGCCCACAATCTTCTCGATTTCGACGATGCGAGAGGTGCCCCACATCGGCATTGTCACGATGCCGGCCTTGCCGTCGGCAGCGGTATTCAGCCCCGACGCCCAGTCCAACGTATGGAAGTCCGGGTCCATGAGACCGTCGTTGTACCAGCTGTTGAGCAGCGCCAGCACTTCCTTGTTGGTTTCGGTCAGGCTGTCGTAGACCAGTTTGCCGTCGCCGTAGTCGCGCCACAGGCCCGGCATGACGCGGTAGGCGCCGAATACCTTGGTGAAATCGTGCGCCCACGAGAAGAGGGCCTTCTGCGCGGTGATGCCGTAGTCGCAGAGTCCTCCTTCGTTGAAGGCGTGCAGCGTCTCGTCCCAGCCCTCGATGCTGTCCGGCATCGGTATGTCCAGCTGCTCCAGCCAGTCGTTGCGTATCCAACTGATGGTGCAGAACACCTTGTCGGTGATGCCCAAATCGAGGCCGTACAGTTCCTGCCGGTTGTTGCGGAAACAATGGATCCAGTTTTTGCCCTCGGGGTAGCGATGGACATCGAGCGAGAGCGGGGAAGCCGTTGCCTCCCAGATGTCTTTGATTTCCTTCAGGGCGCCTTCATCGATCAACTGGTTGAAGAGCGGGTCCTGAAGATTGATCATGTCCGGCATCGTGCCGGCGGCGATGTCGGCCTGCAACTTCTGCGTACGCAGCTCGCCGTCTGCCATCCAGTGGATGTTGAACTTAATCCCCATCTCTTCGAGGTACCAATTGTAGTAGGGATTGTCGGTGGGTTCATGGCCGGGCTTGAACGTGGGCCAGGCGTTGAACGGGACGGAGATCTCCACGACCGGGTCATACTTGATCGGGGCAGGCGGCCAGCCTGAGACCCAGTCCTGTTCACATTCGGGACCGGTTGCAGCGGCTTCCGGCGCTGCCTCTTGGACCGGCGCGGTTGGTCCACAAGCCGCGGCGGCCAGTGCCCCTGTTGCGATTGCGGTTGCACGCAGAAAATCACGGCGACTTAAACTTCCATTCGTCATCGTATGCCTCCTGAGGACTTCTTGGGTCAAGGGTTTTCAGCCGTAGCCCGTCTTCAATCAGCCTTCTGGCCGCACGTTGCTGCTCACTTGGATGCCGTTTCACCTCCTTTCGACTTGCACGCGCGAAACGCTTCCAACTCCTTCCTGGTCGGCAGGCCGTCGATCACGCCGAAATGGGTCGTGGTGTAGGCCCCGGCGTAGGTGGCTTGGCGGACCGCGTCGCGCAGCGCCGCTCCCTCGCTGAGGCCGACGGCCAGCGCGGCGTTGAAGCTGTCTCCTGCCCCGGTGACGTCGAGAGCCTGCACCGGGACCGCAGGGATCTCCTCAATGCCTCCTGCGGTCACAATGACCGCCCCCTCTTCGCCGCGGGTAACAACTATGCTGTCTACGCCCAAGTTCAACAGCCGGCCGGCAAGCTCGGGCGTCGGCGTCGGGTCGTCCGGCGGCAGGCCGAGAAGGATACGGGCCTCGCTTTCGTTGGGGGTCAGCACGTCAACGTGCGCGAGCAGCTTGGGATCGGCGGGGTGGCCGGGGGCGGGATTCAGAATCGTCATCGCGCCGTGTTTGCTTCCGAGTTCCAGGCCGCGTGCGATCGAGTCCAGGGGCGCTTCGAACTGGGCCATGACGATGCCGCTGCCGGCAATGAGCGGCTCTGCCGCTTCCACGTGTTGCGGGCGCATCTGCAAGTTTGCGCCCAGATGGCCTACGATCCAGTTGTCTCCTGAAGGAAGGAGGGTAACCAGTCCGACGCCTGTGTTGATGTCGGGGACGCGGTGAATGTGCGTTGACGGGATGCCTTCGTTTTGGAAAAGCGCGTCCGCCATTTCGGCGAACAGATCGTCGCCTACACAGGCAACCAGGTCGACCTGTGCGCCCAGCCGCGCCGCGGCGATGGCCTGGTTGGCGCCTTTTCCGCCCGGCCCCATGTCGAACAGGTCGCCGATCAGCCCTTCACCGACGACCGGCTTGCGTGGAACGCGCACCGTCAGGCCGACCACAAAGCTGCCGATCACCACGATGTCAGGCAAGGGCATACCTCCTTGTGGGCAGGCCGCAAGCGAATCCTGCCGGAGGCGTACAAAGGCGTACTGGCAACCAAGAGAGGAATCCGATCTGATATAATTTATGACATAATTCAAACGGAATGTCAAAAGGCAAAATTCCACGGGGTGCGGTGTTCCATTGGGGTTGGAATCAACTGGGGGGTCATGCCAGCGGCAGCTGAAATTGTTTTGCGGGTTCTGGGATAGTCGCAGGGCTGCATTGATCCCACTGTCGGCGGGGGGAGTCCCCCCGCACAAGGGAGGGCCGTCAGGGCCGACCGTCCAGAGCTGCAGTGGCCAGGGGTCAGTGGCCGGTTGCCGGCGACGACAAGGGCAAGGGCTTGATCCACGAATATGCGCGAATCTGCACGATGGACGTCAACTGCGGGTTGTGACAGGGGGGCGTTGCGGGGGGAGTCCCCCCGCACAAGGGAGGGCCGTCAGGGCCGACCGTCCAGAGCTGCAGTGGCCAGGGGTCAGTGGCCAGTTGCCGGCAACGGCAACGTCAAGGGCTAATTCCACGAATTTGCGCGGAGGACGTCAACTGCGGGTTGTGCCAGGGGGGCGTTGCGGGGGGAGTCCCCCCGCACAAGGGAGGGCCGCAGGCCCGACCGTCCTGAGCTGTAGAGGCCAGAGGTCAGTTGCCAGTTGCCGGCGACGACAGGGCAAGGGCTTGATCCACAAATTTGCGCGAATCTGCACGAAGGACGTCAACTTCGGGTTGTGCCAGGGGGGCGTTGCGGGGGGAGTCCCCCCGCACAAGGGAGGGCCGCAGGCCCGACCGTCCCAATAGATACAGGACAGCATATTCCTCCACTTTGCCGGAGAGTGGACAGTGGACAGACCAGGACTCCATTGCTACCCGAGGTACGGGCACTTGCAGGCCAAAATTTGGACTTCACTCAAATTCACGGGTTGCCGGTATGGAGAGGAGCGGGGAGAAAGAAGGAGCCGACTCCCCGCGACGGCTAGATTTGGGTGTGGCAGGATATGACCAGCCCTTGTCCACGTCTCGGTAATCCCGTATACTTTGCGAAAGCTTGACTGGGCCGCTATCGAGCAAGCCAGGAGGCAAAGAGCATGGACGGGACCTACCAGTACGCCGGACTGAAACGGGTGAAGGAACCCGGCCTCAGCGTGGAAGAGTGCGCCAGGCGGAGCCACCGGCTCGCCTACGTCGAGGAGAGGATCATGTTCCTGCAGGCGGTGCATATCGTCACGACGCCGCAGCGGGATCTCAAGGCGCTGCTCTCGCGCCTGCAGTACGAGGACGGACTCCACGCCGACCGGCTCAAGACCCGCCTGACCGAACTGCGCGTCTCTGTGAGCAAGAGCCATCGCCCTCCCGACGACCGGCTCAGAGTTCTGCTCGACGAGGCGATGTTTTCCAGGGGCAGCGTCGAGCTGCTGGCAGCGCTGGTCAAGGTATTCAAACCTGGCCTGCTGGCGGTTTATCGCAGCTATCTGGCCCAAACCAACGGCCTGGCAGATTACGAGACGGTGCGATTGATGCGGACCATCGTCGCCGAAGAGGAGGAAGGTCTGCGCCTGCTCGAAGCTGCCTACCGGGAGGTTGTCGACACAGCCGAGAAGGAGGCGCAGGCGCAACGATGGGCCGGCGAACTGGACCGGATGTTGCGCGCTGCCGGCGGGATCGGCGGTGATCATGGCGAGGGGGCTGAAACCATAGAGCCTGAGCGCAGCCGGGGCGTCCAATTCCGCGTTGCACGCAGACCGGAGCGGGACAACACCTTTCCGCGCGTGTGGGACATCGTGCACGTCGACGAAGACCGGATTCCTGAGCGGTTCGTCCAGATGATTGCCACCCGCCTGGGCGAAATCACCATCGCCGAGGCTTTGGCCATCGTCCTGTGGGAAGTCAAGGAGCAGCCATGGTCCTTCTACGCGGCCATCTCGCGTCATATGTGGGACGAAATGCGCCACTCGCTGTTCGGTGAAGCCGCGACCGAGTTTGTCTACGGTGACCGTTCGGTGATGCCTGTGCGCGATTTTGAGATTGAATACCTGTTCAAGATGAGCCCGCTCGAACTATACGCGATGCTGGGTATCGGCGTCGAGGCGGCTTTGATGAAATATCCGCCGGGCAAGCGGGCGGAGTACGAGTTTTGCCGCGACCTGGCGCGTCATTCGTTGATGACGACACTGCAGGACTTCGACTGGGCCGACGAGGTCGAGCACGTCAATATCGCGCGCACGCAGTTGAAGGAGTGGTATTCGGGCGACAGCCGTGAGCTGGTAAGACTGGCCGAAGAAGGCATGGAGTTTCGTGCACGCACGCGGCAGCTTCATCCGCCGTCGCCCATGCCCGACCTCTCCGCAAAGAAAAAGTGAGCCATCGATCGTAATCCGACCTCTGAGTTCTCTCATCGCCTCGTCTGCCAATTCGAAAAGGGCTTGGTTGCGGGACCATGGTTTGGGTGCGAGGGCGGTTGCACTTTTGGCGGTTTTCCATACACTGTATTGGAACTCTCGGCGAAATCGCGAGGTTGACCGCAGGAATACGCCTGTCGTCATCAAATGGGAGGAAGGCAAACCGTGAGAACTAACTGGGTGCGGGAAAGATTGCTCGCCGGTAAACCGACCGCCGGCTGCTTCATGGGCCTCGGCAGTCCGCTCGTCGCTGAGCTGCTGGCGCACGCCGGCTATGACTGGCTCTCGATTGAGATGGAGCACAACGGGCTCGATTTTGCTGGCGTGCAGCAGATGTTGATGGCGATCAGCAGCACCGATTGCATCCCCATCGCTCGCATTCCTTCTTCCGAGCCGACATTCATCCAGCGAGCGCTAGACATCGGCGCGCAGGGTATTCTCGTTCCCATGGTCCGCAGCGCGGCCGAGGCCGAAGCAATCGTGGCCATGACGCGCTATCCGCCCGAAGGCAAGCGCAGTTTCGGCCCGCTGCGCGCCTCCCACTACACGATCGACTACGAAGGTTATTTCGCCGGCGCCAATGAGAATACGCTTGTTGTTCTGATGCTGGAAACGCAGGAAGCATTCGACGACTTCGAAGCGATCTGCGCCGTTCCCGGCGTGGACGCCGTGTACGCTGGCCGGTTCGATCTCAGCCTGTCGCTGGGTCTCAACCCAATGCAGGAGGACTCGATTCCCCCGATTGAGGAGGCGCTCGCAAGGGCGCTGGCGATCGGGCGTGAAAATGGTGTCGCAATGGGCTACGGCTGCGGTTCGCCCGAAGAATTTCGCATGAGAGTAGAGCAAGGCTTCACATTTTTGTGTTACGCAACCGACTATAATCTGCTGGCCGACACCGCTCGCGACAAACTGTCGGCGGTTGACGACCTTCTGCGAACATAAGGAGGACAAGCTATGTCCAGCTTCCAGCCCTTCAGAGATTCGACGAAGCACCTCGGCGACCCCGCGCGTCTGCGCGACACCCTGCGTGAAGAGGGCTACCTTTTTCTGCGCCGCCTGGTCGACCCGGAGCAGATTGCCACAGTCAAGCAGGACATTATGCAGATCCTGCGTGAGCACCAGATTATCGAAGAAGACGGTGCTGACGACCCGATGTGGAGCGGCGGCCCTCATCCGACCGAAGGCGAATACATGGCGTTCTACGACAAGATCGCGCGTATGGACTCATTCGTGCAGCTGGCCGAGTCGCCCGAAGTCGTGGCCCTGATGGAGGGCATCTTCGACGGGCCGGTGCAGGTATGGAGGCAGCGCCTGATTCGAGTGATGTATCCCGACCCCGACGCGCCGGCCCCGATCGGCCTCGGTGCGCACCAGGACGGTAACTTCAGGTTCGGCTATCAGTCCCAGAGCTTCAACGCCTGCTGGATGCCGCTCATGGAGATCAACCAGGAGATTGGGGGCCTTGCGGTGGCGCCGGGTTCGCATATTCGCGGCGAACTGGACCACGGCGGCGGCTCGGTGGCGAGTTCGGCCAAGGCGATAAAAGAGAAGAAAGTGTTTGGGTTGGATGCCGAGAGTCTCAGCTGGGTGACCTCCGACTTCGAGCCGGGAGACGCCGTAATCTTCACGAGCTTGACCGTTCACCGCGGCATTCTGAACCGCTCCGACCGCATCCGTCTTTCGTGCGACTTCCGATATCAGAGAGTAGACGATTCCGCCAGCTGGTTGGCGCACACACTCGGCCCCGACATCCGGCGGGTTGCGCAAAAGATCGACGAGATCGTGGCCAGCCGCGCCTTCTTCGTAACAACACGCGCATCGGACGAGACCATTGCCGACGTGCGGTTGCAGATGCTGGAAGAGAAGAGCACCAGTCTGGAGCGGGCGCAGGAACTCGCGCGGGAACTGGCAGGCTGAACGGAGCCGGCCGCAAAGAAACTGCAATGGACGAGGTCGGGCTGCTCCGCATTTCAGAAGAGGACAACGTTTACGTTTTGATGCGCTCAATCTCTGCTGGAGAGCGCCTGCAGGTAGGCGGTCAAACAATCGTCAACGAGACCTCTCTGGGACTGGGCCACAAGATTGCGGCGTGCGATATCGCTGCCGGTGACAGAATCATCAAATACGGCGCGCCGATTGGCTCGGCGGTGCGCGATATCAGCTTGGGCGAGCACGTTCATCTCCACAACATCCAGAGCGACTACATTCCCACTTACACACTGGAAGATGATTCCGCATGACGACTACGGGCGGAAGGCCGGATTCTTCAATTTCTGAATTCCAGGGATTTCTTCGCCAGGACGGGCGCAAGGGAATACGAAATACCATTGTTGTCGCCTACCTGGTCGAGTGCGCCCACCATGTCGCGCGCGAAATCGTATACCCCTTCCGCGGGCAGGGCGTACACCTGATCGGCTTCAGCGGCTGCTATCCCAACCAGTACGCCTTCGATATGATGACCCGGCTCTGCAGCCATCCCAACGTGGGCGGGGCGCTCCTCGTCTCCCTGGGATGCGAGAGCTTCAACCGCAACGGCCTGGCGCGGCGCATCGAGGAGAGCGGCAGGCCGGTCGAGACGCTTGTCATCCAGGAGCAGGGCGGCACTCTATCCACCATCGATAAGGGCCAACAGTGGCTGCAGAGTACGCTTTCCGAGCTGCAGGCCACAACCAGTCGCACTTCGATGTCGGTGGACGAACTGATCGTCGGCGCGATCTGCGGCGGTTCGGACGCCACCAGCGGCATCACCGCCAACCCGGCCATCGGACGCTGCTTTGACCTGTTGGTGGATCACGACGCCAGCGCCATTTTCGAAGAGGCCGGCGAACTGATCGGCTGCGAACAGATCATGGCCGACAGAGCTGTTACGCCGGAGCTGGCAGGTGAAATCCTCTCCACAATGGAGAAGACCGCGCGCTACTACGCCACCCTGGGGCACGGCAGCTTTGCGGTGGGAAACGCGGACGGCGGACTGACTACCGTCGAGGAGAAATCGATGGGCGCATACGCCAAGAGCGGTTCCTCCTCCATCGATGGCCTGATAAAGCCGGGGGACGTACCGCCGGCCGGGGGACTGTACCTCATGGACGTTGTGCCCGACGGCGAGGTCCGCTTCGGCTTTCCCAATATCAACGACACCGTCGAGATCGCTGAACTGATCGCCAGCGGGGCCCACATGACCCTCTTCTCGACTGGTCGCGGCTCAGTTGTGGGGTCGGCAATTTCCCCTGTGATCAAAGTCTGCGCCAATCCTGAGACCTTCCGGCAGATGGAAGGGGATATGGACGTGGACGCGGGGCGCGTGCTTGAAGGACGCGCATCGATCGACGAAGTCGGGCAAGAGATCTTTGCGCAAGTGCTGGATGTAGCCTCCGGCCGGCCGACCAAGTCCGAGCGGCTGGGCCACCAGGAGTTCGTGCTGACCTACAAGACATTCGAGCCAATCGGACCGGCCTGCTTGCCGGTCTAGGCCGCGTTCAGGCCGGCCCTGCCTTTTCGACCTCCCTACTGGCACAGTTCATAATTTCGCATCGTCGCCGAAGAGTCGTAGACTTATCTGGCTGCCGGCGGCCGGTCTGCGCGCTTACTCATCGTGTTGTGCGATTGAGCCAACCGGCTGGCGTGAAGGAAATCGTATTTCTCAGGGTGGGATTGAAAAACGTTAAGGATAAGGAAGTGCTTATATGACGGTGGAAACGAGATTGGGGGCACAGCCGGCTGACGCGGCCGACCCGCCCGGCACTGACGCGGCAGTGCAGTTCGGAAACGGGCGAACTTGGCGAGACTACGTGGGACTGGCCGCGCGCGGGTTTGCCATGGGGAGCGCCGACGTCGTGCCTGGAGTCTCTGGCGGCACGATGGCGTTCATTCTGGGAATCTATGAAGAGTTGGTGATGAGTATACGCGCCGGCGCACGTGCGCCCTTCTGGCGCGCCCTGTTTAAGCTCGATCTTCGGGCCGCGCTGGCGGCGGTGAACGCGCCTTTCCTCGCCGCCGTTTTCGCCGGAATCGCCGTTGCCGTCCTCACCCTGGCCTCCGGGCTGGAGTGGCTGCTTGAGCATCGCCCGGTGATGCTGTGGAGCTTCTTCTTCGGCCTTGTCCTCGCTTCAATCGTTACCGTGCGAACCCGCATTCGACGCTGGACGCCGGCGCTTTACGCCGCCCTGGCCGCGGGGGTTGTCGGCGCCTACTTTCTGGTTGGCGCCGTACCTGTACAGACGCCCGAAGCCGCATGGTTCCTGTTCCTGAGCGGAATGCTTGCCATCTGCGCCATGATCCTGCCCGGCATCTCCGGTTCATTCATACTCGTTCTGCTCGGAAAGTACCAGTTTGTGCTTGCGGCGGTCAATCAGCGCGACCTGTTCAGCCTGGGAGTTGTCGGGCTGGGGGCGGTCGTCGGCATCGTATCTTTCGCCCAGGTACTGGCCTGGCTCTTCAAACGTTACCACGACCTGACGGTCGCGATCCTTATCGGGCTGATGGCCGGCAGCCTGCGCAAGATTTGGCCGTGGAAGAGTACGGTGGCCTCCATTGTGGACCGCCACGGAGAGGTCGTGCCTACGGTTGAGCAGAACTATCTTCCGGCGGCGTGGACGGGTGAGGTCTTCCTCGCTATCGGGTTGGCGCTCGCGGCCTTCGTCATCGTCATTGTGCTGGACAGGCTAAGCGAGGCACGGTAGCCCGGCTCCCTACACAGTCCTTTCCCTCATCTGGAGAACAGCTGGCACCGTCAGGCTGCGGCCGTGAAGGTCCGCTCTCCTGCCGTCTGCCCCGGCGAACCCCCTCGCGGCTCCTTTACCCAAAAGAGCATCAGACCCAGTGCGACTACCGCAATCGCGGCAGCAACCCTGAACATCGCGGCGTACCCGAAGGCGCCGGCAAGCCACCCCCCGAAGATTGGCGCGCCGATAAGAAGCGGGGCGAGCAACGTGTTTGTGAGCCCCACGTAGGTCGGCCGGCTCTCGGGCGTGCTGAATTCGAGAATTATATTGAGCGCCGATGTGTGGTCCGCCGCCAGAAAGGCGCCGAGGAATACAAACGCGAGGAGGAAGGTTAGCGGCACCGCGCCTCCAATGAAGAATATCCCGGCGCCGCCCCCGGGAACTGGCGCGGCCTCCGTACCCGCTCCGTCTGCGATCAGAACGCTGAGGGGCGCGAGCAGGATGAAGAGAGCCGCTGCCGTCAGAACAGTCTTGTGCCCAATCCGGTCTGCCAGCAGACCCCATAGTGGATTCATCACGGCTTGCGAACCGACGAGGACAGCTGTTAACAGGCCGACGCCGCGGCCGTCGAGAGCGAACAGCTCGGCGCCGTACACTGCGAAGAACCCGGCGCTCATGCCCCCGAAATTCACCAGCGACTTGCTGATCAGGTAGTGTCGAAAGTTGTGGTCCTGTTTGAGAACGCCGGCAACGCCGCGCAAGTAGCGAATCAGGGGAACGGCCTCTTTGGCCGTCGCGCTGGGGGGCTCGCGCGTGAGAGCCAAACCTACCCACGAAAAGAGCATGATGCCAAACGCCGCGAAGTAGAGGAGCGCGTAGTTGCCGGGGAAGGCGTAGCTGACCAGGACCCGCCCCACGAACCAGGCGCCGCCGATGCCGATCAGAAGGCCGAGTCCGTGCCCCAGCCCGAGCCAGATGCCGCGTCTATTCGTCGGGATAACTTTGGCGATCATATCCATCCAGGCGGGCGTGGCCACGCCTGCGCCCGACGACGCCACGCCGAGGCCCAAAAGCACGGCCAGCAGCGCGACCGTCGGCGCAGTGACGGCAAAGCCGAGGAGGCCAAGACCGACCAGCAAGTAGGGCAGCCGCTCCACGGTCAGCGAGACGTACATGACGAATGGCTTCTTGAAAACCATCCGCTCGGCCAAATTGGCCGTCAGGAGCTGGGGCAGGTAGATGCCGAGGCTCCACATCGCCGGGACAAGGCCTATTGCCAGTTTCGAGTCGGTGAGCTGGCTAACGAGGACCGGGATGACGGTCTCTTTTGAGATGAGACTGAAGCCCAGCGTAATGAGCGTGACGTCCCACAGGTTAACGGAGAAGTTCCAGGAGGTATCTTCGTCAGCGCGGGCCATCGGATTCGGCCCCGTCCGGTTCGGAGTAAGGCCTAAATCCGCGCACCATCAGCCCCAATGGCTCGTTCTCGCGGCGGGCCTGCTGCGCCAGTTTTTCTGCTTCGGCCCTGTTGGCGGTCGTGGTCGCCCTGATGATTGCGTAATCGTCCGGGCGGCGATACCGAGTTACAAAGACGGGTCGAGGAGTATCGGAGTGGTTCTGTTTGGAGCCGTGGATTGTCTTAACGTTGAAGAAAATCGAGTCTCCCGCCTGTCCGGTAATTGGCAGCGCGGCCTCCCAGGGCCATTCGTCCTCGTCGAGCCCCAGATGGGAGAATGTGTCAACGTGCCGCAACTGCCCAAAGTTGTGCGAGCCGGGCACGACGTGCAGCGCGCCGTTCACCAGGTCGGTGTCCACTACGTATGAGAGAATCGCGGCTGGCCCTTGGTAGCGATGCTCGAAGTAGGCCGAATCCTGGTGCAGGTGCTTGGGATGGCCGCCGACCGGCTCCTTGACCAGCGACTGACCATTGCCGAACAGTTCAATATTGGGGCCGAGGATCACCTCCAGAATATCGAGCGCAGTCGGGTCCATGGCCGCACGCAAGAAGGCGGCGCTAGTCTGGTAGCTGATTCCGACTGTCATGATCTGTTTGTCCCGCTTGTAACCTTGCGGCGCGGGAATGAACAGCGATCCATTGGGAGAGACCCAGCCCTCCGGTCTCTTTTCCGCTCGGTCGAGCATTGCCATCGACTGATCGACCGTGGCCGCGATATCGGTCGCCAGCGCGGCGATGTACGGCTTCATCAGGCCGCGCACAACCAAGCAGCCATGCTCGCGGTAGATGGCCGCCGCCCGCTCGACGTCCAGATCGTCAACAGACAACGATAGTTCGTCGACCGCGATCCTGGTCTCAGGTGGATGCGCTTCCATTGGGGATTCTCATTTTTCGATTGTGCAGTTGAGGATAGGGAAGCTGAGTGAAACCGGTCCAAATTTCGTGTAGCAATAGTCAGAAAAGATTTTCGGAAGTCGTCAACGGACACCAACGGTGAACGCTGAGGTAGTCAAAGGCGATTTCAAGGGCTTCGACTGTTCCGATGCGGCGCAGAGCGTCGACGGAGTTGGCGCGCACATAGCGATTCTCGTCGCGCAGCGCGGCTTGCAGCGCCGGAACCGCCTCCGCTGCCCGGCTGCCCAATCGCTGGAGCGACAACGCTGCAGTGAAGCGCACCTGCCCGTCGCCGTCGGTCAGGCCCTCGATGAGCGCGGGTAGGATAGCGCCGGCCGGCTCCCTGATCAAACCGAGCGCTTCGACGGCGGCGCGCCGCACCTGGACTGATGGGTCGGCAACGGCCCGCGCCACCTCTTCAGCGCTGCCCAAACGGCCGTCTCCCAGCTCGCCCAGCGCGAAGGCCGCGTGCATGCGCGCGTCCTCGCTCTCATGGCGGATGGCGTCGAGCAGTACGCCGCGGGCAGCCAAGCCGACAGCGGTGAGACCGTACCCAGCATTGCGGGCGGCCGTGGCGTTCCCACTGGTGAGCGACGCTGAAAGCACAGGAATCGCGTCGTCAGCGTTCGCGGCGAGACGGTAGGCGGCGTCAACGCCGCTCGGCTCATATTTTGAGGCCAGCTCGTCGGCCAGAGCCGTCATCTCGGCTGCTTCATGCGGCGAGCCGTTTGCGGCGGCGCCCGATTCCCCGCGATGCCAGCGCCACTGCTGCGACCAGAGGACGTTGTGGTCGATCGAACCGTCTTCAACCTGCAACCAGTCGGCTTGCCGATTGTTCCAGGCCGGCCCTGTTGGCGCCTCCATACGCACAAACTGAAACTTCATCATCGCGCGGGACTTCTGGGAACGGTTTGCCATGCCCCTATGCCATAGGTCGTAGTGAATCAGGGCAAACGTACCCTCGGGTCCTTCCATGTAGACGGGGCGCTCGGTGTCATCGCCGGCCCGCTTCGTATAGTATTGAGAACCGGAAAGCAGGCCGGATGGCCCCATCTCCTCGTCCACGGCCTGCGGGTAATAGAATATCATCGCCCACCAGTTGTGATGGTGGCGCACCTTCTGATGGCCCCAGTAGCTATCCTTGTGCCAGTGCTGCACTTTCCGCCCGGGATATGTGAAGTGGCAGTGGCGGTGGGGATGAATTGAATAGTTCTCGCCCACGACACTGGTAAGCCCCCCACGCACAACCGGATCCTGAAGTATGTCGTTGATTTCGCTCAGGCGCGGCAGCAGGTTGTTGCCGGGATTGCCTTCTTTCTCCATCACTTCGCTTAGTTTCGCGTTTAGCGATTCGTAGAACTCCTTCGGCAGGGCGGTCCGCAAGATAACGTAGCCGCGCGAGATGAACTGGCGCATCTGCTCGTCTGTCAGAAGATGACTCGAAACGCTCATTTCAGATTCCTTCCTCGTCGGTCGCCGACTCGAAGCCGGGCGAAGGGTCGCGGTAGCCGAACGCGAACCACACCTGCCCGTCCTTCTCCGCTCCGCTCGCGGCTATTTCTGCGGCGGGCTGCAGAGCTGCCCTTCTTTCAGAATTGGAACTGCCTGGCCCCACAAGGCTGTCCCTTCTTTGTTCATAATCGGCTCGGCCGAATACTGGGCCAGGTAACAGCGTCGGAATCCAGGGGTCGTGTTGGGGCCGCTGCGGTGAAAGGTACGGCTGCTGAAAACGACTATGCTGCCCGCGGGAACGATTGCCGGCACGCCCGGATGATCGCCCCGGTAGCCGATCTTGTCATTGCTCGCATCCTCTATCCTGTGGTCATAGAGGTCGTCGGGCGTCATGCCTATTGCCGAATAGGGCAGCACTGAAACGGTCCCGTTCTCGATTGTCATGTCGTCTAGCGCACACCAGCAGGAAAGATACGGGCGGTGGTAGTGGCCCACGTAGCCCGAATCCTGATGCCAGCCGAATTTCGTGCCCACTTCGGCGAACTTGACCACGTATTGCTCGTGGAACAGGTATGCCGTTTCGCCAAGCGTCGCCCGGCAGACAGCCGCCATTCGTTCGCTGAAAAGAAACTCTGTTATCTTCGGACTTTCCAACCCGCGTCTGCTGATGAAGTACCGCTTTTTGTAATGGTTTATCCCCTGTACCGTGACGCCGTTCGCTTCCATCTCGGCATCGTAGCGGTCGATGTAGCGTTGACATTCCGCGCGCAACCCATCCACCTGATCGTCGGGGATGGCGCGCTCGAGGATCATGTATCCTTCGTTGCGGTATAGATTTCTCTGTTCTTGGGAGATATGCATGGACTTCTTCCACAGAAAATGCTTATGGATTGAAGATCTCTTTCTGAATGCGCTAGTTTGGGCCTGCATGAAACCGCGAGTTTAGCAGCCCAAAAGGCGGCATTACGACGCCGCTCGGGGCGCCCGTTCCAAGGGCACTTTCCCCTCTAGATCAGGCGGCCAAAAGTCATGCGCGCGCAACTCGAACTTATACATCACGGCCTGAAGAAAGTCAAACGGAATTCCCCTTTCCCCACATTTTACCCCCCGGCGCCAAACACTGCGCTTTCGGTCCAAAAAGAAGCTTCCCTGTCTCAAAATCCTGCGTTCCTGACCGTCGGGCAATGCAATCCCCCTGCCATTTGCAAACAGTCCCGTGATGACAGTATACTTTCGAAACCGCTTTAGTAGCGATTGCAAACTGAGTACTTTTCCCACGCCTCAGGGCTATTTCGAGGGGCCCTTAGTATGCGCGGTCTGGCTAGAGTAGTCCGCTATATGCGGCCATACAGTTGGATGGCCGTTCTGGGCTTGGTCACTACGGTTCTTCCAGTGCTGATGGAGCTTGTGACGCCGCGCATGGTCCAGTTCGTCATCGACCAGGGCATTCGCACCGGCGATATGACGGCCGTGTGGCAGGGCAGCGGCATCATGCTTTTGGCCGCCATCGGAGGCGCGGCCACGACCATCGGCCAGGGCATCGCCCGCGCGCAGATTTCGCAGGGCATTGCCTTCGACCTGCGCAACGACCTGTTTCGCCACATTCAGCGGTTCTCTTTTGCCAATCTGGACCGAATGCAGACCGGGCAGCTGATGACGCGTGTGTCGAGCGACGTGGACATTGCGCGCATGTTTCTCAGTGCCGGGCTGGCGTTGTTGCTGCGCACGCTGCTCATGGTAATCGGCAGCCTGGTGATGATGCTCATTCTCGACTGGCGGCTCAGCTTGGTCATGATTACGGTGCTGGCGCTTTCGTCCGTCATTCTATTCTGGTTGATGCGCGTGGTTGGCCCCCTGTTCTCCAAAGTCCAGGAGAAGCTGGACAATCTGAACACGCTGGTCCAGGAGAACCTGGCCGGCGTGCGCGTCGTCAAGGCCTACGTGCGCGAAAGGCATGAGAACGAGCGCTTCGACGTCCAAAACGTGGACTACATGGAGCAAAACATCAGGGGTCGGTCGCCTGCTTGCCCTGGTGATGCCCAGCCTACTGCTGCTGACGAATTTCGGGGCAGTCTTTGCCATTTGGTGGGGAGGCATAGACGTCATAGGGGGGCGTCTGACGGTCGGAGAGTTGGTCGCTTTCAACAACTACCTGCTGATTGGGATGTCGCCGCTGCTCCTGCTGAGCAACATCCTGTCGATGGTGTCGCGTGCAGAGGCGTCGTCGAAGCGAATCGTCGAAGTCCTCGATACCGAGCCGGCGATTCAACCGCCGCGTGAACCGGTGGCCGACCATGTTCCCGTCGGCGAAGTTACCTTTGACAATGTGCATTTCCACTATGCCGGGTCGCTGCCGAACGGCTTAAACGCCGCCGACGGCGCGGCCGAGACGAATCCGAACGGCCAATCAATGACAGGGGCCGTGAACGGTTCTGGCAACGGCAGGGTGAGGGCGGTCGGCGAAGAGGTGTTGCACGGTATTCACCTGCAGGCCAAGCCGGGCCAGAAAGTCGCCCTGATGGGCGCGACTGGGGCTGGAAAGAGCACGCTCGTCAACCTGATCCCACGCTTCTATGATCCCATTGACGGGACGATCAAACTCGACGGCGTCGATGTACGCGACTGGGAGCCGACCAGTCTGCGCAAGCATATCGGCGTTGTCCTGCAGCAGTCGACGCTCTTCGCCGGATCGGTGCGCGACAACATCGCCTACGGGCGGCCCGAAGCGCCGCTTGAGGAGGTCATTGGGGCGGCGCAGGCGGCTCAAGCGCATGAATTTATCATGCGCATGCCCGAAGGCTACGAGAGCATGGTGGAGGCGCGCGGCGCCAACCTTTCCGGGGGGCAGAAGCAGCGGATCGCCATTGCGCGCGCGTTGCTGACCAACCCCGCGGTGCTGATACTTGACGACAGCACCAGCTCGGTCGATCTCGACACCGAGCTACGTCTGCAACTGGCGATGAAGGAGTTGCTATCCGCTACGACTACCTTTGTCATCGCCCAACGAATCAGCAGCGTCGTCGATGCCGACCTGATCCTGGTCCTCGAAGACGGTAAGATCGCGGCCCGCGGGACACACGAGCAGCTACTTGAAGCTAGTGGGATCTACCAGGAGATCTACTTCTCACAGTTCGAAGAGGCGTAAGGTAAGTGATTTACGCGCAAAGTGAAGCAGCGCAGCCTAATTTACCATGATCATGTTCCGACCACCTCCACGTCAATCAGTGCGCCTGGGCCAGGGCGGCGGCGGCGGCATGCTTACGGGCGAAGCCGCGGCCAATACGCGCCAGACGCTGATGCGCATGGCCGCCTACCTGCGCCCCTACCGGGTTCAGCTGATTATCGTGGCGCTGTTTGTTACAGGCAGCACGGTCTTGCGGCTGTACGGACCGATGCTTATCGGCCGTGCAATCGACGTGTTCATCGCTTCCGGCGACGCCGTCGGGCTTCGAAGCCTGGTCATTGGCATTCTGGGGGTCTATCTTGGCGCCGGTGTCGCCTCGACCATACAGGGCTTGATCATGGTGCATCTCGGCCAGCGCTTCGTCTTTGACATACGCGCCGGCCTCTTCAGCCACATGCAGATCATGTCGATGGCGTTTCACGATCGCAACCAGGTCGGCGATCTGATGAGCCGCATCACGAACGATTCGGAGGCAATCAACCGTACGCTGTCCAACGGCCTGATCGAGTTCATCTCCAATATACTTTTGCTGGGCGGCACTTTTGTGGCGATGTTCCTGCTCAACTGGCAGCTCGCGCTGGCGATGCTGATTCTGATGCCGCTCATGCTCTATATCTCCGGAGAGGTGACGCGTCGCAGCCGCGCGGCTTTCCGCACCGTCCAGCGCAATCTCGGCGCGCTGAACGCGGTGATGGAGGAGAACATTTCGGGCGCCCGCGTCGTTCAGGCCTTTGCCCGTGAGGAGGAGGTTTTCGAGGACTTTCTGGAGGTCAACAAGACCTACCGCAAGGCAGGTATGACCGCCGACATCATCACGGCAGCGCTCGGGCCGATGTTCACCACCATGATGACGATTACAATCGCGGCGGCCGCGCTCCTCGGGGGCTGGCTGGCGATACAAGGCATACTCGAAGTCGGTGTACTGGCGGCCTTCATCATTTACATCATGAATTTTTTCCGTCCGATGCGGGGCATCGCCATGCTCTACAACCAGTTCCAATCGGCGCTGGCCGGGGCAGAGCGTATCTTTGACGCTCTCGACGTTCAGCCGACTGTGACAGATCGCCCCGATGCGCCGTCCCTGGAGAAAATCAAGGGCGACGTCGTCTTCGACAATGTAAGCTTCAGCTACGAAGCGGAGGAGCCAGCCGCTCAGGCCCCTTCCCGCGGCGGCGCCATGGCCGGAGGACGCAATGGCCGCTTTCGAGGAAACGGTGCGAATCGGGGGCAACCGCAGGCGCGGCCGCAGGCTGATGTCCAAGATGTACACCAGCCGGAGATCGTGCTGCGGAATATAAGTTTACATGCCGAACCGGGTGCAACGATCGCGTTGGTCGGCCCGACGGGCGCCGGCAAGACCACGATCATTAGTCTCCTGAGCAGGTTCTACGACGTGGACGAAGGCAGCATCCGCGTCGACGGCCGCGACATCCGAGAGATTCAGCAGGCCTCGCTACGCAAGCAACTTGGCATTGTCCTGCAGGACACTTTCCTGTTTTCGGGAACGGTGCGGGAGAACATTCGCTACGGGCGGTTGGACGCGACCGATGAAGAGATAGTGGACGCGGCCCAATTGGCGAATGCCGACAGCTTCATTCGTCTGCTGCCGGGCGGTTACGACTCTCGCGTTTCAGAGCAGGGCAACAACTTCAGCGAAGGGCAGCGGCAGCTCATCGCAATCGCGCGTGCGGTCCTGGCCGACCCCCGCATCCTCATTCTCGACGAGGCCACCAGCAGCGTCGACACGCGCACCGAGGTGCAGTTGCAACAGGCCCTGCTGCGGCTGCTGGAGGGACGGACGGCCTTTGTCATCGCTCACCGTTTGAGCACGATTCGCAACGCCGACGAAGTCCTGGTTGTCAACGACCACCGCATCATCGAGCGAGGCAACCACGAGGAACTGCTGGCGCAAAAGGGCTTCTACCACGACCTCTACATGAGCCAGTACATGCGGGTCAAAAAGTCGGAACCGCAAGTCCCAATTTGAAACGCGGTCCAGGACGACAAGCCGACCCTTCCAGCCTTCGGCCTTCGAGTCAGGCGATTCTCTTACCGCTCTCGCCCTCAAAAAAGTGCAGATCGATTGCATCGAATCGCGCCCGGATCTTCTCGCCTTGCGCAATTCGAGCGCGTATGTCCGCCTGCCCGATGAGGCGATGACCGCCCGACTCGAAGTGGATCAACTGAATGTGGCGACCGTAGTCTGGCTCCACCTTGGCAACGGTTCCTTCCCAAAATGTGGACGGCGCCGAATGGTCGTTGCCGCCCATCTGGCCTTCTTCACCTTCGGTGGCTGTTACCTGAACCGACTCGGGACGGATACCGACAATCAGGGAATCGCCCGACGCCAAAGAGGCTAGCAGCGATGGGGGCGGCCTCAACGAGAGACCGTTTCCCGCGTCCAATACGCCGTCGCCTGCCTCCACCTTGTGCAGGAGATTCATTGGCGGTACGCCGAGAAAGCCGGCCACAAAGGTGTTGGCGGGCTGCAGGCGCACCTCTGCAAACGGACCCACCTGTTCAATCCGTCCTTCGCGCATCACAGCAACCAGGTCCCCAAGCGCCATCGCCTCGGTCTGGTCATGCGTAACGTAGAACGCTGTGATGGCGAAGCGATGCAGGAGCCGCTTAATCTCGACTCGAGTTTGCGAGCGCAGTTTGGCGTCAAGGTTGGAGAGCGGTTCATCGAAGAGAAAGACGCGCGGCCTGCGCACGATCGCGCGCGCGATTGCTACGCGCTGCTGCTGCCCGCCAGACAACGTCCCCGGCTTGCGTTGAAGCAGCGCCCGAAAGCCGATGCCCATGATCTCCGACGTAATGCGGATTCGCTCTTCAGCCTCGGTGTCCGGCGCCTTGTGCATACGAAAAAAGAAGGAAAGATTGCCGCGCCCTTCAAAGTGCGGATAGAGCGCGTAGTTCTGGAAGACCATGCCGACATAGCGTTCTCTGGGCGGCACATCCATCATGTTCTGTTCATCGTAGAACAGGTCGCCGCGGTAATCTGATTCCAGTCCGGCGATCACGCGCAGCAGAGTGCTCTTGCCACAGCCGGATGGACCCAGAACGGCCATCGTCTGCCCGTCAGGGACGGTCAGATCTACCTGGTCCAGGGCCAGCACGCGCTGAGGCTCTCCAGGCGACGCGTCGGACGCAGACCCGCGCAGACGCGGAATCCCGGCCCCCTGGCCGGGTCGACTGTGAAGCCCGAACTCTTTGCTCACTTGGCGAAGGCGAATCGAAGCCATCTTCTTTCTCTCTTGCCGTCTCTGGACCACATATCTTCCAAGGCCATTTTACAGGCAGTTGCGCCGATGCGCGAACGCATCAATGGCGATTGACTTGCCCACCTTCATCCAGGTGGAGGCCAGACGCCCATTTGCGTTGATCCCGAAGATCAGTGTAACCTGAATTGGAGTGGCGATCTGTCTTTCAGGCCAGTCATTTGGAAGGATGAAACGGTGGCGAGCGGCGCGAATCGGACCCCATTGAACAACAAGCAAGTTGCCGACCTGTTTCGCTCGATTGGCGAGCTTCTACAGATCCTGGACGAGAGCCGGTTTGTTGTGATGGCATATCAGAATGCCGCGCGCTCGATCGACGGCCTCGAGCAGGACTTAAACGAGGTCGCCGGCGAAGGCAAGTTGGAAGATCTCCCCAGGATCGGCAAGGCCATCGCCGAAAAAATTGCAACTCTGCTCGAAACAGGTTCGCTTCCCTACTATGACGAGCTTGCGGCACAGGTTCCCGAAGGCGTAGTGGCCATGATGCAGGTTCCCGACGTCGGGCCCAAGACAGTCAAGCGGCTTTGGAAGGAGCTGGACATCGCCAGCGTCGAGGCGATGCAGGCGGCAGCGGAGCAGGGCAGACTGCGGGGCCTTAAGGGATTTGGCGCCAAGACCGAAGAACGTATCCTCAAGAGCATCAAACTTCTGGAGAGCCGGTCCGATGACCGCACGCCAATTGGGGCATCTCTCCCAGCGGCGCAAGAACTCGCGCAAACCCTTCTAAAACATGCGGACGGCTTGGTTCAGAAAGTCGAAATCGTCGGCAGTTTGCGTCGCTGGCGCGAGACTACGGGCGAGATCCGGCTGATTGGAGTAAGCAGTGCACCTCGAGAGGCGCTACAATGTTTTGAAAGCCTGCCGCAGACCGCCGAAGTGCTGGGGAGCGACGCAAAACAGTCGCGTGTCTTGCTCTCCAACGGGATGCACGCCAGGCTCAGCCTGGTAGGAGCCGAAAACTGGGGTGCGGCCTTGTGCCATGCCACCGGCAATCATAAGCATCTTGAAGAATTGAGAGAGTTCGCGCAAAGCGCCGGTTTGCGCGTCGACGAGAACGGTATTGTGCCCCAAAATGGTTTTGACGCCACCAATGGCGCCGGCCGCGAGGCACTTGCCAGCGAAGAGGGGTTCTATGATCTGATCGGCCTGCAGTGGACACCGCCTGAGCTGCGTGAGGGCGTCAAAGAGATCGACGCCGCCCGACGCCGCGAGTTGCCGCAACTGATCGAACCCGGCCAGATCCTCGGCGAACTTCATGGCCACACGACCTGGAGCGATGGCAAGGCCTCAGTTGCCGAAATGGCGGAAGCCGCACGAAGAAAGGGCTACCGTTATTGGGCTGTCACCGACCACAGCGTCGGTTTGGGTGTAACTGCGGGCGTGGACGGTGAGGCGTTAATCGCTCAACGCAGCGAGATCGACGCCGTCAACGAACGATATGCGGCCGAAGGCGTCGATTTCAGGCTGATCCAGGGCACCGAAGTCGAGGTCTTGGGCGATGGTGAGTTGGGTCTGCCCGATGATGTGCTCGCTACGCTGGACATCGTGGTTGCCAGCATCCACATCGGCCTGCGGCAGGAGCGCGAGCGCATCACAGAGCGCTGCATTAAGGCGATCCACAATCCTCATGTGGACGTGATAGGCCATCCAACCGGCCGCCTGCTCGGCAGACGCTCGCCTTCGGACATTGACATCGAACGCGTGATGCGTGCGTGCGCCGAGACGGGAACTGCCGTCGAGATCAATGCCAATCCGGCCCGCCTCGACCTGTCGGCCGAACACGCCCGCCAGGCGGCTGAATTGGGCTGTAAAATCGTCATCAACACAGATGCCCATAGCACGGGACAGTTGGACCTCATGCCCTACGGCATCCATACTGCCCGCCGGGCCTGGCTGCGCCGCACAGACGTGATGAACACACGTCCCCTGAACGACCTGCTTGGACTGCTGAAGAGGAATAGATCCGGGAGGTGCACAAAGTGACCGACGACGCCAAGCGTCCGGACCTTGAACCGGAAAGCGATGAGCCGGTCTTCAGATCGGATGATGCAACCCCCGAGCAGTCAGAATCAGAGTCTGTTCAGAACGCGGCTTCTGGACTGGGCGCGAATTCGGAGACGGATTCGCCCGACCAGGCGGCACTTTCGGATGGCGAGCCGGCGTTCGGTGAACCGGTATTTTCTCCGGATGAACACGCCCCGGATCCGGCAGAACCAGTATTCTCGCCCGACTCGGAACCGGAACCGTCGGTAGACTTCAATGCTGAATTGCATGGAACTCCTGAACCGGAGTTTCATGCGGATTCCGATGCCATACAGGATGCTGACTTTCGGCCTGTGGCGGACGCTGCCGAACCGCATTTCGGGCATGATGGAGAAGATACTGTTTCCACGCAGGACGGGATGTATGCGGGCTCACCCGAAGCAACCGGCGAGCTGTCCTCGGCAGAGTCCCCGGGATTCGAATATGTCTCGGACGAAGAACCAGCTTTTGGAACAATGTTGGAAGCAGATGCGCAAGATGAGGCCGCTTCCGAAGAGGACGGGACCGAATCGGCCGGTTGGGTGAATATCTCGTCTGACTCCGAGATGTCGGTCGAGCCGGTTCCTGAAAAGGAGTATACGTTATTCGACGAGACGCCCGCCGCCGATGTCGCGATGACACCGCCTCCGCGCCGCAAACTCGGCCGCACCGGCCCTGTCTGGGTGTTAGGCGGCATCGTGTTCGTCATCGTTGCAGGCCTTGTGTGGCTGGCAATATCACGGTTGTCGGGGGCGCCGGACGAGGTCGTGCAAGTCGCGGCCGAACCGACCGTGCAGCAGGTGGACGAGGCGACGCCGACGACATCGCCGCCGACTGCCACCCCCGGGCCGCAGCCCACGCCGACACGAGTCCGGCTGCCTGTATTGAGCAATGTCATCGTGGGCGACACAGAGGGGCAGGGTGTATTGCTGCGCGCGGAACCAAATAGGAACGGCGAGTTTGTCACAGTTATCGGAGAAGGGGAAAAGGCGATCGTCTTGGAACCGGAACCGGTGGACGAGCAGTACCCTGTCGATGCAGATGGCTTCCTGTGGTACCGTATACGAGTACCCGGCCAGTTAGACGGGGAAGGAGTTCCACTTTCCGGCTGGAGCGCGTCAAGTTTCTTCGTCTTGGATGAACAGTAGTGAACCTTCGTATAGACATCAAAAGTCACAACATCAACACAAACTCAACTACACCAAATTCAAAGAGCTCCACGCTTCAGAATCCAGCATTGCCGCCCCTTTCCTCGCCAATGGACTTGACTCGCGAGCGGGTTGACGACCTGCGACAGCTTGTTCTGCATCATCAGCATCGCTATTACGTCCTGGACGATCCGGAGATCAGCGATGCCGCCTTTGACGCGCTCTTCCGTGAACTCCAATCTCTTGAGGAGCAGCACCCGGAATTCTCCGACTCGAACAGTCCCACCATTCGCGTCGGAGGCGCCCTCACCGAACGATTCGAAAAGGTTGAGCACCAGGTCCCCGTATTGAGTCTGGCCAACGCCTTCGGGGAGGAAGATCTCCGCAGGTGGCGTGAGCGATTGCTGCGACTCTTGCCCGAGGATGAGCAGGCGCTTTTGTCTTACGTCGTCGAGCCGAAGTTCGACGGCCTGACCGTTGTCCTGCAGTACGAGGATGGCCGCTTTACGCTTGGCGCAACACGCGGCGACGGCGAAGTCGGCGAGAACATCACGCCCAATTTGAGAACTGTACGCCAGTTGCCGTTGCAGATTCCTGTACTCTCGCAGGACGAGGGAGAGGCGGCAACATCTCTCTCCCATCCAGGGCGCCTGATCTTGCGCGGCGAAGTCTACGTAGACGAAGACGACTTTTTAGAATTCAACCGGTCCCAGGAAGAAAGGGGGGAGCGGACCTACGCCAATCCCCGCAATTTCGCCGCCGGCTCGTTGCGTCTGCTCGACAGTAGAATATCCGCAGAGCGTCCCCTGAAACTTTGGACCTATCAGACATTCCAGCTCGAAGCGGACCTCGAATCCCCGGTCTCCCACTGGGATTCGCTTGCGCTCCTGAGGCGGTACGGATTCCCCGTCTGCGATGAATCTCGGCGCTTCAGCGACGAAGAGTGGGAAGAACTGGTCGGCTTTGTCACGAACTGGCACGAGCTGCGTCAACGGTTGCCATATGAACTGGACGGCATGGTTGTCAAAGTTGACCTTCTATCGCAGCAGGAACGGCTAGGATTCACCGGCAAGGACCCGCGCTGGGCAGTCGCCTTCAAGACAGGAGGCGAAGAAGCGACAACCAAACTCCTGGACATCGGTGTAAAGGTCGGGCGTACAGGCGCGATCACGCCGAACGCAGTCCTCGACCCTGTTCCCATCGGCGGCGTCACCGTACAGGCAGCAACGCTTCACAACGCAGATTACGTGGAAGAGCTGGATATTCGCATCGGCGACACTGTTCTGGTGAAACGCGCCGGCGACGTCATTCCCAAGGTGCTCCGGCCTCTCACCGAATTGCGAGACGGAAGCGAAAAGCCATGGAAGATGCCGGCAGATTGTCCTTCATGCGGCGAACGCCTGGTGCGTCCGCCGGAGGAGGCGGCCACCTACTGTCTCAACAACGCCTGCCCGGACCAGCTCGTGCGCAAGGTCGAGTATTTTGTGTCGCGGGGCGCGATGGACATTGTCGGCTTCGGCACTAAACAGGCGGAGTTGTTTGTCGAGAGTGGATATATCCGTACGCTGGCCGACGTCTACCGACTGCCGTGGGAGCAGATCGAAGCACTCGAAGGCTATGCCGACAAGCGGGTCGAAAACCTGCGCCTGGGCGTGGAAGAGAGCAAGAGCAGAGGAGCGACCCGTCTCCTGACCGCGCTAGGCATCCGCTTTGTCGGTTCCGTCGTAGCCGAGCTGCTCATGGCCCGGTTCGACACGATCCACGAGCTGATGGACGCCGACGTGGAGACGCTTAGCGAAATCGAAGGCGTCGGCCCCAAGATCGCCGAAGCCGTCGTGTCCTACTTCGAATTGGAGCCTAATCGCACACTCGTGGCCCTATTTTCTGAATTCGGCGTAGACTTGGCTTCGGCGCACAGCCTGCGCGCCACCGTGCCAGACGAGCAGCCCTTCACGGGCAAGACGTTTGTGATTACAGGAACGCTGCCGACCTTGAGCCGAAACGAAGCAAAAACTTGTATCGAAACGTGGGGAGGAAAGGTCACGGGCAGCGTCAGCAGCAAGACCGATTTTCTACTCGCCGGCGAGAAGGCGGGCAGCAAATTGGCGAAAGCTCAGCAACTGGGAATCCGGATCCTGTCGGAACAAGAGTTGCTGGCCAGCGGCGGCCAAATCGCTGAATCAGCCTAGGAGGCTGACCATGCAGAGAAGACGAGTGCACCCGCGACACACGCAAGTGGCACTTTTGCGGCTCTTTCGATAGAATTCAAGATGCTGACCAATGAAACAGAGTCGTCTGGAGAGCAGTCGCCGGGCGATGACCAGACGTTGAACCTTTTGCAGCCAGATGCAGAGGTGCTGCAGTTGCTGCGAGAGGGCGCAACTCTGGCCTCAGCGCAGGATCTGCCCGCCGCGGCGCAGCTGTACGAAGACGCGGCCGCCGCGGCCATCCAGGCAGAAGATCGCGCCGGATTTGGGCGAGCCATGGCGCAGTTGGCCGCGTTGGAGGAATCCCGGGGCTCGATCGAGCGCGCGTTCGCGTGCAATCAGGAAGCCCAGGAGACTTTCCTCGCCATCGGCGACGGAGCGGGGCTGGTGAAGGCCTTCCGCGTTGACGGATTCCTTTACGTGCGGATGGAAGACTTCACGGCCGCAGCGGCTTCTTTCGCCAAGGCGATGGCTCTCGCCCTGCAGCGCGACGCGGGTATGGTCATGGCGACCCTCGATCAGGTCGTGCCCGTCGCAAGGCACGTAATTGATTCGAACCACCTGTCTGCCCTGTTGCCACTGGGGGCCGCACTAAAGAAGGCAGTCGAAAGCGCTGAGCCTGCCCAGTTGCCGGAAATGAAAGACTTCTCCGAGTTGACGACGACCGTTGGGGACTTGCTGGCTCCCCTGGGGGTGCTTGCCGAAGAGACATCCCTCACAACTGTGCATAGGCGGAAACTTGCAGCCCGCGCCACCCATCAAGCCTGGCTTGTTGACGCGCTGACGAAAAAGCGCTGGGCTCTGGCCGAGCTCGTGAAGGAAACTTTGCGGACCAAACTCAACTTTCATGAGGACTTGGACTAATAGCCATGACTGAAATCTGGACACCCGGCAGCCCGTCGCCGTCACAACCGTCAGGTGGCATTGAGCTCCCCAAGGGGTTTTCGACCTCGCGTCGCAAGGAAGAGGAAAAGCCGGAAGCGACGGCCGAAGAACAGCCCCCTGAGGAGCCCGCTACACAGGAGGAGGAAAAGCCATCGACAGCGTCTGATGGAGTGGCGGCAGGCGAGCGACCGCAGCAGCCTGAAATGGACCTGCTGTTTCCGCCCGCCGGCGTGCAGGTGAATTGCCCGGGCTGCGGCGTTGCCTACACGGCGGCGGTCTTCACGATCGTCGATTTCGGCGCCAACCCGGAGCTCAAGCCGATGGTTCTTGGCGGCCAGATCAATACGGCTGTCTGCAACGCCTGCGGCGCCGGTGGTCCACTCAGCGTGCCCTTGATGGTCCACGAACCCGACCACGAGTTCCTGGGCGTTGTCATTCCCGGCCAGGCGCGCATTGACGACATGCAGCTTCAGAAGACTATCGGCGACATGAGCCAGGCCCTGATGGGACGCCTGCCCTCCGAAGAGCGCCGCGGTTATATGCTTCAGCCGCAGCAGTTCTTCGAATGGGACTCGATGATGGAGAAGCTGTGGGGATTTGAAGGCGTTACGCCGGAAATGCTGCGCCGCCGCCGCGACCAGTCCGAACTGATCGGCAGACTAATTCGCCTGGGGAGCGACGAGGCGGCTATGCAGCTGGTCGTGGACCGCAACAAGGGACTGGTGGATTCGAGCTTTTTCGTCCTCTTGAGCCAGGTAATCAATGCTCTTTCGGCCGAAGGCCAGTCGGAGCAGCTCGAGGCCATTCTGAACCTGCGCCAGGCCTTGATGGAGACCACCGAAGCCGGCAAGGAACTCAAAGCGCTCGAAGAGCGAGTCCAGGAGGCGTTGAACAAGATCGGGCCGGGAACGTCACGCGAGGAGCTGCTTTCGCTTCTCCTTGAATACTGGCTTGAGGGCGAGAGCGGGGAATCCATTGCTGCCGCAGTCCTCAATGCCGCGGCGCAACTGACCGACTACCAGTTTCTGCTCGGCCTGGCCGACCGCCTTGAACAATCCGACGATCCCGAAGAGCGCTCAGCCCTGATTGCCATTCGCGAACGTGTGGTCGAGATCGGTGAGCAGCGTAGCCAGAGCCAGCAGGCGGCCGCGCAGCAGGTACAAGAGGTCTTGCAGAAGGTTCTTCAGGCCCCCGACACTGACGCGGCCCTGCAGGAAAATGCAGACCAGATCGATGAGATGTTTCTCGCAGTTCTGGCATCCAACATCCAGCAGGCTGAGCAGAGCAAGGCCGCCTTCGCGGTGCAAAGGCTGCGCGCGATTTACCAGAAGGCTCTCGCCATTATTGAGGAGAGGCTGCCACCCGAGCTGAGACTTCTCAACCGCCTGCTCGCGGCGCCCGATGAAGGCACACTGCGCCGCCTCCTGCAGGAGAATCGCGCCGATCTTTCGCAGGAATTTGTTGACGCCCTGAAGTCGCTTGAAGAGCGCTTCAACGGCGAGGGGAACACCGCGCTGGCCAACCGAGTCAAAAGCATTCGCGGGCAGGTCGCGTTACTGCTCTAAGCAATTCAACCTGGCCTTCGAGACACATTGCATCCGCCAAGAGAATGTATGACTGATTCTAAGACTGTCGCAGCAGAACTGGTAACCTCCGGTACCGAAATCCTCCTAGGCGATATCGTCGACACAAATGCCGCCTGGATCGCCCAGCAACTGCGTGAAATCGGCGTCAATCTCTACTACAAGACCACCGTCGGCGATAACGAACCGCGCCTGCGCGGCGTGCTGGAGACTGCTCTGGCCCGCAGCGACGTGGTCCTCATTACCGGCGGGCTCGGACCGACAGCGGACGACATCACACGCGATGCGATCGCAAACGCCAGCGGTTGTCCACTCGAAAGCCACGCGGACATCGAAGCCAATTTGCGCGAGCGGTTCGCGCGCTGGGGCTATCGGCAGATGAGCGAAAACAACCTGCGCCAGGCCCTGATCCCTGAATCGGCGACGGTGCTCGAAAACCCGGTCGGTACGGCGCCAGGTTTCATCACCGTTGACCGCCGCCACGGACGAGGCGGCAAGGTTATCGCCATGCCGGGCGTACCCCGAGAAATGAAGAGGATGATGAATGACCTCGTGCTGCCCTTTCTGCGCGAGCTGACAGGCGGTGTAGGCGTCATTCGCCGCCGCATTCTGCGGACCGTCGGCATCGGTGAGAGCAATCTGGATGCCGAACTGGGCGACCTGATGAACAGCGCCAATCCGACAATGGGCCTCGCGGCACATCTCGGTCAGGCTGACGTCCGCATCGCGGCGCGTGCCGAAACCGTCAGCGATGCCGAACAGATGCTGGACGAAATGGAAGAGCGCGTGCATGCGGTAGTCGGCGAATATGTCTACAGCACGACACCCGAAGAAACAGTCGAGTCGGTGCTGGCGCAGTTGCTGGTCCAGGCTGAAGCGCAGGTCGCACTGCTTGAGACGATGACAGGCGGCGCGATCGCTCAACGCATGCGAAATGGGGCCGGGCCCGAGGACGCGCGCATCCGCGCGGTCGACGAACCTTCCAAAGAGACAAGACGGCTGCTCGACCGCCCGCCGCAGGGCGACGTGGCCAGAACGCTGGCCTTACACTTGCGGGAGGAGTCTGGAGCCTCTCACGGCCTCGCCGTTATCACCAGCGGCCGCCCTGACGAGTCTTTCCATTCCAACCAGGGGGGCGAGACCTGGATCGGCTGCGCCGGTCCGAATCGAACCGAGGTCGTGCGCTTTCCTTTCGGCGGTGCAGACCGCCTGACCAACGCGTGGGTAGGCAATAGGGCGATGGACTTGCTCCGCCGCATCCTGCTTGGCCTTGATGTGTAGCAGGTGGGCTGCTCTCCTGCAGACCCGGGAGAATGGAGGAGCAAGAGCCGGTCTATTTTCGCACTCCTCACTCCTCCTTAACTCTCTACCCCTTATCTAGCTGCACGGGAGCGCGGGCGCGGGGACATCCTCCCGACCCGTGCCTCTGAGGTACACTTTGGAAATGAGCATCAGGCGTAATCTTCCGGTTCCACCCCGGTTTTCGCGCAAGGCACCTCTTCGCGGGCTGCCCGCCTTCGTTCGGCCCTACCTGCTGCTAATTTTCGGCAGTGCCATCCTGCTCAGCTTTGTCGTCGTGAGCTCCGAAGTCACCGGCGGCAGAAACGAAGCGGTCGAGACCGCCCATTCACAGGATGCCGTCGCCGACAAGGCGCCGGATGCGTCATCCGATGAACCTCCGGAGCAACAGCCGGTCCAACAGCCCGTTCAGGCGCCGCAGAGGGAGGTCAAAGTAGAAGCATCCCCCACGCCCACATCAACGGAGACTCCGGCGCCAACATCAACACCAGTTCCAACTGCCACAAATACACCCCAACCAACGCGTGAAATCGTCGACCTGAGCGCAACAACGAACGTGCTGATCCTGGGCAGCGACCGGAGGCCTGGAACGCCCAATTGGCGCACCGATGTGATAATGCTGCTGATGATGAACCCGGAACTGGGCGAGGCGGCCGTCATCTCCTTCCCGCGCGACATGTACGTCGACTACATACCCGGCCATCAGCCCAATCGAATCAATGTCATCGACTATCTTGGCGAGTTGGACGCGCCAGGAGGCGGTGGGCCCAGGCTACTCATTTCGATCCTCGAAAAAAGGCTCGGCCTTTCTATTGATCACTACGTTCGCTTCCAATTTGACGGCTTCACCAGGCTGATTGACGAATTGGGGGGCCTCAGAATCTACGTCGACTGTTACCTCTACGAATACTATCCGGAGGAGGGCATCTACCTGAACCTGCCCCCCGGCGAGCATTTGCTGGGCGGGAAGCAGGCGCTCAGTTACGTCCGCAGCCGCAGATCGGGTGGCGGCGACCTCGAGCGGGCCCGCCGGCAGCAGCGCGTCGTATGGGCGCTGCGCAAGCAGCTCTCCGACCTCAATTGGAATCTGCTTATTCAGGGGGTTGGCTTGTATGAGGCGCTGCGCTATTCAGTAGACACCGATGTAGGCATCCTGGACGCGCTCAAATACGCTCGCTTCGGCCTGTCACTCAACGAATCAAATGTAAAGGGGATGGTGCTGGGAGCGCCAGCGCTGACACCGGCCTGGCGCCAAGACATGGCCGTCTTTTTGGTTGATTGGATCTATGTTGCAACCGAACTCGGGCGCGTCTTCGAACGACCTCCACTGGTCGACACCAATACCGCCCTCAGCCCCAATCGGCCGCAACCTGCCGACGAAGGCGGCGCCGACGCCGTCACGCGTACAGAATGCCCTTCAGCTGGCATGTTTCTTCCCGGCCAGCGGTCCCTGAGCGCCAGATAACAACCGCAACCGGCGGTCATCGCATCTGTAGCAGATACCATCGAGAGCGACGCGCGTTGTGGGAAGTTGGGGTGCCTATTTCCTCGGCCACGATTTGCATCTCGCGCCCAAACAGGGCCGCAACTTCTCCCTCGTTCATCCCGCGGGCGCCCGGCCCCTCACTTGCTTCGCGATCAAACGCATAGAGGTGGAAGAAACCCTGCGCGCCCAATGCGCGTAGAACACCTTCGGCATACCCCGGTCGGTTTCCATCGGGCAGACTGTGCAGGCAGCCAATATCCAGCGCATAGACCGCGCCCAACTCCCCAACCGGCAGGAGCCCGACATCGGCCTGGACAAAGGCTGCGCCGCCTACGGGCAGACCGGGATCTTCTTGTCTGCTGGCGAGCAGCCGCTTGCGCGCACGGGAAAGTGCCTGTCCGGCGAGGTCGACACCGATCGCATTCAGTCCTTGCCGCGCCAGAAACAGTGTATTCAGCCCGGTGCCACAGCCGATGTCGAGGGCGTAGGCCCCGGCAAACGGCGGCTTCCTCTTCTTCCAGAAGCGTTGCACCTCCGGCGGCGTTATGCCAGTATCCCAGGGCGTGTGCCCGCTACGGTAGCGCTCGTTCCAGTGCGCCCGCAGCTCGTTTCCGTGTTCATCGCTCAACGAACAATCCTTTTTCGGCCGACAACCCTATTCTCCATCCCTCCGAAGTCTAACTGTCGATGGCTTCGCTTCCACCCTCAAGCCCGCCCTGCTCTTCGGCAAAGTCCCGCGCCTCTTCAAAGCTGTCGAAGTCCTCCGTGATGAACTCGATGATCCGCTCGGCCAGGGTCACAGGAGCCTCAATCATGGGGCTGTGGCCGACGCCGCGCAGGACTTCGAGATTTGCTGCCCCGGGGATGGAGAGCAGAGAACGCGTCGCGGTCTCCTTGTCGACGATGATGTCGTCGCTGCCCTGAACAATCAGCGTCGGCAGCGTGAGTCCCTTGGCCTCTTCCAGACGATTCCAGCGCGTCAGTGCCTCGGCGACTGCCGTAAAGGCGGCCGGTGCCATCCCCGCCGCGTCTTCAACTATCAGATCGAAAAACGTTTCGAATTCGGCCGGACTCATGGTCGGGGGCGGGACGGCAGGCATGAGCGAGGCAAGCGCGCGTCGCAACAGCGCACGGTCCTCCCGCATTTGCGCCAGCAGCTGAAGACCTTCCAGGGGCGTGAACGCCCCCTCAACCGGGACGCTGTCAACAAGTATCAGACTGTGCAGCCTCTCCCTGTGACGCAAGGCGAACTCAATCGCTATGGCTCCGCCGCTGCCATGTCCGACCAGATCGAACTCTGTCAGCCCCAGTCCTTCAACCAGATTTGAGATGTCGGCCGCCTGCTCCTCGATCTCGTACCCACGCTCAGAGCCGCCGCTCAAACCGCACCCGCGCAGGTCGGGCACGACCGCATGAATCGACTCCGGCAATATGGCGCAGAATGGATCCCACCATCGGCTCGACGCGTGCGAGCCGTGAAGCAGTAGCAGGGGCACGCCGTCGTCGTCACCCGATTCGCGGTAGTGAAATTCCAGCCGCGACGTCACTATTGTCGGCATGAGATTTGATTTCGCATAGACATATCAAGTTCCAATATACAACAAAACCTCACCAAATGACATCAACCACGCCGTTTCATTTCACGACTTGCTTCCTCCTCTTCGGGCAAAAAGATGAGCAGCAATGCCGCGGCGGCCGCTTCGGCTTCAGGACCTTCCACTCTGCCAACCTCTTCCTCGGCAAAGATCAACCCCCCGCGCATGACCGTCCCATCCTTCTCCAACCAGCCCAAAGCCCCGCCTTCAAACAGACCCGGACTTCGTATCTCCCCGTCGCCGGCAATGGTGCCCGACTCCTTCTCACCGAATCGCGTTTCACGCAATATGCGCCAACCGATCCTGTCACTTTCGTAGCGACCGATGAGGACACCTTCCCCCCAGCGCAGGCGGTATATCCCTTCCTGCAACAGGAAGCCGACGGCGTCCTCGCCGCTGCTGCGCAAGCGGTAGATGACAGTACGTTCGCAACCCAATTCAAACTCCTTTTCCATGACCGGATTCTAACACTTCGATGGGTCCAAAACAATGAACCGGGACCATTCAACAAAGAGACCGACTCTATCCCGCAGCAGAGACCCTTTACCAGGCGCCAGACCCTATCTCCTGCAACCTGTCCGCCTCTGTTCGGCCAGGTCGTTTCCTTGGCACCGGCTACTGCAGCCGAGCGCCCTGCGCACTCCGCCGCAAACTATCGAATGCCTTCCCCAAGACTTCAGAGAAGCAGGCCGAGAGACAGCAACAGACTGTAGATGAGCGAGAGTTGGGCTGTCGCAGCTAACAGGGCGTTGAGCGCGGTCCCAGTCGATCTGTAGAGGGTACGGGCTCGTTTGGCGGCTAGCGGCAGGCTGAGCAGGGGGAGTAGAACAGCTGCTCCGCGTTCGAATCCGAGCCAGAGGGCAAAAGGCACCGTGTAGGCCAAGACCAGCAGGATAACGTACTGAAGCCGCGTATTGCGAGCACCGATCAACACCGCCAGCGTTCGCTTGCCGGCTCGGGCGTCGGTGGCAATGTCGCGCAGATTGTTGACAACCAGTATCGCTGTGATCAGCGCCCCGACCGGCGCGGCGACGACAAGGACCTCAGCCGACAGCGCGCCTGCCTGCACGAAATAGGTCCCGGCGACGGCAACCAGTCCAAAGAAAACGAACACAAACAGGTCGCCGAGGCCGTGATAGCCAAACGGGAAGGGCCCTCCGGTGTACAGGACCGCCGCCACCAGCGATGCCAGACCTACCGCGAGAATCGGCCAACCGCCAACACGGACCAGGTAGACGCCGTCCAGGGCCGCCAGTGCGACGACAAGGACCATGCCTCTGCGCATTGCGCGCGGCGACAGCAGACCGGCTGCCATCACTCGCGTCGGTCCCAGCCGTTCACTGGTATCAGCGCCCTTGGCAAAATCGAAGTAGTCGTTGGCGAAATTGGAGAGAATCTGCAAGAGCAGCGCGCCCGCCGCTGCTGCGAGCGCGGGCAACAGGGAGAAGAGACCATCCGACCATGCCATCGCCGTTCCCACAAGCACCGGCGAAATGGCCGCGGGTAGCGTCTTGGGCCGCACGGCCAGCAGCCAGGCGGACCAGAGATTGTTGGATGCCATTTGATGGGGCCCGTCTGCTCTCGACCACCTGGGCGGGCGTTTTCGCATTCGCCTTGCGACAGGCTCTTTCGGTTCCTCGACTTGAAACGCTACGCCATTCGCACGCGCCTTATCCTGCGCGACACCCACAGTCCGAGCCAGAAGATCCCGGCCAGTGCGAAAACGGAGGCGTACTCGATAAGCGGAATGCGCACGATTTCATTCAATCTGGCCCATCCCAGCTGTCCGTAGACCAGCAACGCCAGCGCAACGAAACTGCCGAGAATGACCAGGCGGGTGCGCAGCGACAGGCCCAGACCATACATTTGCGTGATGACCAGGATCCCGGCAAAGCCAAAGAAGAACATAGGCCACAGACCATTGCCTTGCATCACTGCCACCAGCGTCCCATGCACCAGTACCAAGAGCTCCAGCGTGAAGGTCCACCAGCGATTCGTGTGAATGCGGGTGTAGAAGAGGCTGCCCTGCAACAGCAGGAGGAACATGTAGAAGAAGCCGATCAGGTGCCCTGACGTCGACACCATCGGATGGAACCAGAAGGTATAGATAATCGCCCAGGCAAAAAAGTAGCCGTGGTATGTACGGGCGAATCGAACGACCTCCTTGGAGAAGGGCGCCGGCCGGCCGAAGAACTGCCCGCGGCGGTTGTTCTCCATCAGAAGGACCCAAACGAGAAGCACGATCACTGCGCCCTGGCTACTCCAGATTGGCGTGTCCTGCGCCAGGCCGTCATACCAGATGTGCGTCTGTGCCAGGTGTAGCAGAATGAAGAAGGCGTTCGCCGCCAGCGCCCAAACGTTTACGCGGTGCAACCCCTTCGTGTAGCGGTGCTTCCGATGCGACTGGGCATAGTAGACAATGCCCCAGATGGCCAGTTGATGGGCCAGGTAAAAGCCCCAGGAAGTGGCGCGTGTCCAGAATGCCGGCGCCGGCAACTTCCAGTAGTACCAGCTTGCGCCGGTGTCCGGCAGGAGTTCGATGCCCTGCAGGCGATAGTCAAGCGCCCAGACCAGCGCGGTAAAGAGAGCGCTGAACGCGACGCCCGCCCACATCACGTGAGAAGAGGACAGTGCTGGAGGCCCTTTGGATTCCGTTGAAGCCAGGCTTCGGTCCTGTCTCTCCGCGGCCGCTCTTTGCGTCCAATCAATGGGTTGGTTCCTCAAGTTTGAATCAGCTTTTTGCATATTGAGACCTAGAAATTCTCTTCCTTCGCATAGTCATCAACAGCTCATAACTCCACATAACATCTAACACAAATCATTCAAAGCGTCTTCAATGCCCGAAAACAGATACTCGAACCCTGCTCTCTGCAAACGAGATGGAACGGCGCGTTGACCGTCCAACAGCACCGTCGACATCTCCCCGAATATCATTTTCAGGGCAAAGGAAGGCGTCGGTATGAGGGCCGGTCTCCGCATTGCACGGCCCAACAGCCGGACAAAGTCCCTGTTTCTGAGTGGTTCGGGCGCGGTCAGATTGTAGGGTCCGAATGCAGTTTCCGAAGACAGCAGTAGTCGGATAGCGGCGACTTCGTCGTCGATGTGAATCCAGGGAAAGTACTGGTTGCCGCTACCCAGCGGCCCCCCTGCGAAAAGTCGAAACGGAAGTGACATCCGCGGAAACGCTCCACCTTCCCCGCTTAAGACAACACCCGTTCGAATGACAGGCCGGCGTACGCCCATGTCTTCCACGTCCGCCGTCGAGGCCTCCCACTCAAAACAGACTTCCGCCAGAAAGTCGCTCCCGGCGGCTGCCTCTTCCGTCAGAATCTCATCGGCGCAGGGCCCGTAAAAGCCGACTGCCGACGACTGGATCAATACGTCGGGTTTTGAAGTGGCATCCGCAACCGCCGCAACAAGCGCTTGACCGGCTTCAACGCGGCTTTCCCTGATCCGCCGCTTGCGCGCGGCCGTCCAGCGACCGTCGGCGATGCCTTCTCCGGCCAGGTTGACGATGGCGTCGACTTCTTCCACCAGCGGGCCCCACCCCTCTGCTGTTCTGCCGTCCCACCTCTCCAATTGAACGCCGGAGGAGACACGATTCGTCGCCTGTTCCGGAGATCTGGTCAATGTAATCACTTCGTTGCCATCGTCACGCAGACTCTTGACGAGCGCCGTTCCGATCAGGCCCGTCCCTCCTGCAATCAAGACTCGCATTGCGCCTCCTCGCGGGCTAAGCCCAAGCATTCAGCCCCATTTCCTGCGGGTGGATGAGTGCTGCGTGCCGGGGCCGGACCCGAACACCGAAACTGAACTTCCCCGTGTCTTCGGGGACGAACGTTCCCCGTGCCGAAACCGTTATCGCGCCCTGATAATCCACCTGCTCCTCGCCCTCTACCTGCATGGGAATCGTTTTCGACTTAAGCGGGGCGCCATCCTCCGCGCCCTTGCCGACGACAATCTCCACGGCTAAGTCTTCGACCGCAAGCCGCCCGGGCCGAACATGGGCCTCAAACCCGATATGGTCCCCAATCTCGGCCTGCGATGGAGGCGCGCCCTCAATAGAAACACCAACGAAGGGCCATGCCTCCCGCACCGAGCGCTTCCACTGCGCGACCTGCCCGGCCAATTGGTTTCCATCTTCCCGGTACGACCTGCCGCTGGCCATGGCCGGGACATAGTATAGGGAAGTATACTCAGCCAGCATCCGCCGCATGCTGAAACGCGGCCCACAGCTCGCTATTGCCCGCCGCATGCGCGTCAGCCATGCCGACCGCCGCGTGGCCGAGCGAGGCCCGGACGGTACAACCGAATCATAGTACTCCGGCACAATCTCATCCTCCAGAATACTGTACAAGCTGTGCGCGTCCGCTGCGTCCTGGGTCTCTTCATCCTTATAGTCCCGCTCCTCGCCGATGGCCCACCCATTAAGCCCCTGGTAGCCTTCGCGCCACCAGCCATCGAGAATGCTGAAATTCGGCGCGCCGTTGATAGCCGCCTTCTGGCCGCTCGTCCCGCTGGCCTCGTAGGGTCGGCGCGGCGTGTTCAGCCAAACATCGACGCCGCTGACCATGTGCCTGGCGACATTCATGTCGTAGTTCTCAATGAACGCTATCTTTCCAAAGAACTCCGGTTCCTGGCTCAGCCTGTATATGTGCTCGATCAGTCCCTTGCCCATTTCGTCCGCCGGGTGAGCCTTGCCGGCAAAGACGAACTGTACTGGCCGCTCGGGGTCGTTCAGAAGCCGTTTGAGCCGCTCGATATCGTGTAAGAAGAGCGTCGCGCGCTTATAGGTGGCGAATCTGCGAGCAAAACCGATGGTAAGCGCGTTCGGATCGAAAGCCTCCTCCACCTGGGTCAGCTTCCAGTGGCCCTCCCCGTGACGCAGGAACTGCCGCTTCAATCGCGCCCGCAGAAAATCGACCATTTTGGCCTTACAAGTATTGTGCACCGCGAGCAGCTGGTCATCGGGCACCCCGTCTATCGAGCCCCAAACGGTCGAATCGTCCTTATTGTCCAGCCATCCTGAGGGGTAATAGCGATTGTAGAGCGCACGCAACTCCGGCGCCAGCCACGTCTCGGTATGCACGCCGTTTGTGATATGCCCGATCGGAATCTGGTCCTCGGGCGTGCCCGGCCACAAGTCCTGCCACATGCGCCTTGAGACCTCTCCATGCAGCTCGCTCACTCCGTTGTGGTACGCGCTCAAGCGAAACGCAAGCACAGTCATGCTGAATTCCGCGCCCCAGTCGTGGTCGTGACGGGCCAACCCGAGAAATCGCTCCCGGTCGATGCCCATCTGACCCCAGTACTGCCAGAAAAACTTGTCAACCAGTTCAAAAGTAAAGGCGTCGTGCCCAGCCGGCACCGGGGTGTGCGTCGTGAAGACGTTGCCCGCCCGCACGACCTCGACGGCCGTTTCGAACTCCACGCCCATCTGCACCATTTCACGCACGCGCTCCAGGCCCAGAAACGCGCTGTGCCCCTCATTCATGTGCCAGACTGTCGGTTCATACCCCAGCGCGCGCAACGTGCGTACGCCTGCAATTCCCAGCACATACTCCTGGCTGATTCGCATCTCGTGATCGCCGCCGTACAGCCGCGCGCTCAGTTCCCGGTCCTGCGGCGCATTCTCTTCAACGTCCGTATCCATCAGGAAGAGCGGCACGCGGCCAACCTGGATCTTCCAGACCTTCGCATAGACGGTGCGGCCCGGCAGGTCCACGTGAACCACCACCGGCGTGCCGTCATTGGCAACGGCCCGCGTCGCGGGCATTTCGGCAAAGTCGATCTTTTCGTAAATCGCCTCCTGGCGGCCGGACGAGTTTATCTGCTGGGTGAAGTACCCCTGCGGATACAAGAAGCCGACTCCCACGAAGGGGAGGCCCATATCGCTGGCCTCTTTGCAGTGGTCGCCGCTCAGAATCCCCAGGCCGCCGCTGTAAATGGGGAGCGCCTCGTGCAGCCCGAACTCCGCGCTGAAGTAGGCGATCAACTCCTCCTGGCGGTCGGGGAACTCTCGTCTGTACCAGGTGTCAGCGTCATCAGACATGTAGGCGTCGAACCGTTGCAGGACCGCTTCGTACCGCTGCATATAGCTGTGATTCTGGGCAGCGTCGCGCAGGTTGGCCAATGAAACGCCGCGCAGGAACCGAATTGGATTCTCGTTTACACTTTCCCACAGATTTGGGTCGATCGACTCATACAGGTCCTGGGCGTCCGGGTTCCAAATCCACCACAGATTGAATGCCAGTTCTTGTAGCCTAGCTATCGGCGCTGGCAGATGCGGCAGGACCGAGATTGTCCCCAATATGTTCACGGCTGTGCGCTCCTCGTTTCATGGCTTCGGACGGCCAACAAGTCCGTGAAACGCGTACTCTCATCTGCGGGAATTCTTCGAACCATCGCCCTTCCCTCATACATTATTCTTTCTCTCCGCCTTTTCTCAGTAACTTGCCTTGCATTCTCTGACTCCGTATACTTGTCCAAATGTCGACCCGCTTGCCGCGTGACCTTTGGGTCATACCCTTCATCGCCCTGCTCGCCATACTCGTCGCCGGTCCTTTCTGGCAGATCGACGGGATTCCGATCAATACGCATGATGTGCAGGTGCATCTCCATCGCGTCGCTGCAATTGAGCGCTCCTTTGAGCAGGGCGTCTATTGGCCCCGCTGGTTCCCTACAGTCTACCGGGGACTTGGCTCGCCCCTACTCCACCATTATAGCTCAGGTATGCACTGGTCCGTAGCAGTGGCCCATCGGTTCGGGTTAGGCCTGGACCAGGCCCTCAAGTTGGTCATGACGGCCGCTCTCGTCCTGTCCGGGTTCGGCGTTTACGCATGGTTGCGATACGCCTTCGGCCGCGCAGCCTGCTTGACCGCCGCTTCGCTATACCTCCTCCATCCCGCCCTCCTTACGAGGACCATATACTCCGGCGGAGACTACCCCCAGATGCTGGCGATGCTCCTATTGCCGGTCTCTCTGTGGGCCTTCACTGCCCTCCATGTACGTGCATCCGGACTCCATTGGGTCGCCGCAGTATTTTCTTTGGCTGCGCTCATTCTAAGCCACATTCTGATAGCGATGGTAGGCGTGCTGGTTCTGGCTGCCTACTGGCTCTTGTTCGCCGCCGGCTACCGCAACACGGCCGGACTCGCGCGTTACGCAGTGGCCGCGATAGGGGCCGCACTCCTGTCCGCAGGCTATTGGCTGCCAGCCTTGGCCGACCTATCCTTGGTGCAATACGAAAACGCACGAATCCGGCTCGCCCACTATAGCGAATTCTTCCTCCACTCGTGGCAGCTCTTTGGCATCCAGTCACCGATAATGGACAGCCGCGCCGGCAACCCGCTCAGTCCTCTTGATTTCTTCGGTGCGGCTTCCTGGCTGGCCTTGACAGTTGGACTCCTCAGCGTACCGTTTGCCGCCGGCAGACTGCGCCGTTCATGGTGCCTCGCCGGCGCTCTCTTTTCGCTTTCTGCCCTCGCGCTAGCATCCCCGGTGTCGCAGTTCGTCTGGGAGGCGCTGCCAGCACTCAGCATCTTCCAGTATCCCTCTCGTTTCCTTTTCATTGCCCCAATCGGCGTCTTACCGGTCGCCGCCCTTGCTGTTGATGCCTGGAGCGAACACCGACGCTGGTTGCCAGCGCTTGGCCTGCTAACAGCCCAGATTCTCGTCATATTCCCTTATCTCTTTCCTTCCCACACACCGATGTTTTCGCCTGTCATGCCACTTAAAGCTTTGAAAGAGGAGGATACACACGCATACGAGCCGATCGCGAACGCGTGGGGCATGACCAGCTTCAACGAATTCCTGGTAAAGGGAGCGGACCTGCGCGTCGCAATTGGCGAGAACGCGGAGCCGGGCGCAATAAGACCGACTTGGCGGTCGCCCCACTTGGCCGTCGCCGACCTGTCCGACCAAACCGAGCCGATGCTCTTGAGGCTTCACTTTCACCCGAGTTGGAGTGCTGGAGAGCGGGCGAAATTGGCACCTGGGCCAGCCGGTTGGGTGCAGGTGACAGAGCTTCGCGATCCCGCGCAGCCTCTGGAGATTCGCTGGAATGGCACTGCCTGGCAGCGGTGGGGCGAACGACTCACGCTGGTTGGGTTTCTCGCAACCCTGGCCGGTACGCTGTTCTTCGCCCTAAGGGGAAAAACGCCGTCAGTCTCGACACCCGACCGCCCTCCTTCCTCCACGCATGCCGCTGGGGTATTGACAGTCTTCCTGCTACTCTTCGTTGCGGCCCGCTTTGCGCTCAATCTGGCGCCCCGGGGACCATTTCTACTGCACTCGCCGCCGGAAGAACTCGCATTTGCCGTCAATGGCAAGCCAACTACCCTGGGTGACGAGGAAACGGGGCAGGTGACGCTCTTGGGTTGGAGGCTCTTAAGCGGGGACACGCCCGCCCCCGGCGATACCGTCAGCGTCCTCCTCTACTGGAAGGCTCGTGCAGAGCTCCCAGACGATTATCACACTTTTTTGCATCTCTACACGCCTGCCTTGCAGCATTCATGGGCTGTCGAAAACCAGGGCGTGCTGCGCCCTCCCACAAGGGTGTGGGACCCGCACAAATACTACATCGAGACCATGCGCCTCAGTCTGCCAGAGGACATTCCGCCACTTACCTATACTCTTGTCGCAGGCATGGTCTCCGCCTCCGGCGAGAGACTGGTCGTGCCCGAATCGATCAACGACCTGGTCCATCTGCGCGAGATGTCGGTCATGCCCTTACGCCCTGGATATCTGCAAAGTGTACGTCCGATGGTGGCAGCCGCCGCCGCAACCGACGACGCCCTCCGCCTGCAAGGTTACGACCTATATCCGCGGGAGGAGCAAACCGACCAACTGACGCTGCGACTCTTCTGGGAAACGGGAGATGGTTCCTCTCGCGACTGGGTCACCTATATCCACCTCACCGACGCCCACGGCAATCTCGTCGCGCAATTCGACGGACCCGCTTTTTCAGGGCTGCAGCCAACGAGCAGCTGGCACACCGACTCGCTCTACATCGACCGCCGCCAGCTCCGCCTGCCGGCCGAACTGGCACCCGGGGACTATCTCTTCCGCATCGGCCTTTACAGCTTCGACACCGGCGAGCGTCTGCCGTTCCAACCCGATGACGACGAGATGCAAGGCTTCGAGAACGGTCAACTGCTGGTGCCGCTGCATATCCCGTTGCCGGACCGGGCTTCAAATTGAGCGCGCATTTGCCCCTCCGTTTCCCGACCCGTATACTCAATCGAATGCCAATTCGTTTGCCGTCCAGCCTTCTGGTTATCCTCTTTGTCGCTCTGCTGGCCCTGCTTGTCGCCGGCCCGTTTTGGCAGGTATCGGGGCTGCCCGCGGGTACACCTGATGAGCAGCTCCATTCCCATCGCAGCGCGGCGGTTACGCGCGCCTTCGAACAAGGCGTATTCTGGCCGCGTTGGTTTCCAACTGTCTACAACGGCCTCGGCGCACCCACCTTTCATCACTACAGCCCGGCCCTTTACTGGCTCGTCGGCGCAACCCACGGGGCCGGCATTCGGCTGGATCATGCGCTCAAACTTGTGATGACCGCCGCCCTCGCCCTTTCGGCGTTCGGCATTTACGGCTGGCTCCGATTCGCCTTCAGCCCGGCCGCAGCACTCGTGGGCGCGGCGATCTATCTGCTCCACCCACATACTCTCACCCGTACCTTTTACTTCGTCGGCGACTATCCCCAGATTCTGGCCTTGATGCTGATGCCCGTCTGCTTGTGGGCCTTTACCGCGCTCTACATGCAGGGCAGCCCTCGCACCTGGCTGGCCGCGATCGGCGCGCTCGCCGCGCTCGCGTTCAGCCACAATCTGACCGCTATGACCGGCGGAGGCGTCCTTGCCCTCTATTGGCTTCTTCTCGCGATCGGGTACCGGCGGTTTGGCGGGCTGGCGCGCTGCGCGCTGGCCGCGCTGGTCGCCGCCCTCGTCTCGGCTGCCTTCTGGCTCCCATCGCTCGCCGACCTTACATTTGTGCAAATCGATAATGCGCGCGAGGAGTTCTTCCACTTCAGCAACCACTTTCTGAGCTGGCAAGACCTCTTCGCCTTTCAATCTCTGGTCCTCGACAGCCGCGCCGGCACGCCGCTCAAGCCTCCCGTCACCTTCGGCGCGGCCACCTGGCTTGCTCTCGTTGCCGGTCTTATCAGCGTCCCTCTTACGGCGCGGCGCGCCGGTCGATACTGGGGCCTGGGGGGCGCCCTACTTGCGCTCTTGCTGCTCGCGCTTACGCTCAATGCTACCGAACTGCTGTGGGAGCATCTCCCCGGACTGAGTTTCGTTCAGTTTCCTTCACGCTTCCTGTCAATTGCCCCGTTCGGCGCGTTGCCAGCGGCTGCTTTGGCCGTCGATGCCTGGCGGACGAGTCGACGCTTCGCTCCTGCAGTCATCCTGCTGTCCGCCTCGGTGTTCGTTCTCTCCCCTTATCTTTTTCCCTCCCACACACCGTTTACACCGCCCCGGCTAATGGAGACCTCGTCGGCAGAAGACATTCGCCATTCCGAACAGGCGGGCGGCGCGTGGGGCATGACGGGAAGCAACGAGTTTCTCGTCAAAGGGGCGGACATGAACGTGATCGCCGGGCACAGCCCCGAACCGCCGGCGGCGAACGTCATCTGGCGTACCCCTCACGAAGCCGTCGCCGATCTGACCGGCAAATCGGAGCCGGTGCTGCTCCGGCTGCACTATCACCCTGGCTGGAGCGCCGGTACGCAAGCAACGCTGGGCCCTGGAACAGCCGGCTGGATGCAGGTGACCGAACTCAGCGATCCCGAGCAGCCCCTCGTGATCAGGTGGCAGGGAACCGTCTGGCAGAGGCGCGGTGAGCGCCTCAGTTTGCTGGGGGTAGGCGCGGCAGCATTTGGCTTTTGCTTCATCGTATTCAGGCGACGGCAGGCAATCCGACTGGCTCAGACGCAGAAGTACGGCGAGGTCTCTCCGATAGAGCCCCGTCCCGCCCTTCTTGCCGTCGGCGCGACGGTCATCTGCCTGCTCGCCTTCAATATCGCGCGTCTCGCCATCAACGGGTCCAGTCGCGGACCCTTTCTACTGCACTCTCCGCCGGGGGAACTGGCATTTGAAGTGCGTGGAGAGCCGGTCGTTCTTGGCGACCCCGGCGGCTCTCAGGTAACTTTTCTCGGTTGGCAAATGGCCAGAGGCTCGTCGCCGGGCACAGGAGACCCGATCATCGTTCGACTCTACTGGCAACCGCATGGCAAGATCCATGAGCGTCTCAACGGATTCATGCATCTTTACACGCCCGCAATCAAGCACTCCTGGGCGACCGGCAACCGCGGCGTCGGTCGGCCGGACTCCCAATGGTGGGACCCCAGCAAATACTACGTCGACGAACTTCGTCTTGTGGTCCCGCCGGACCTGCCGCCGATCACCTATTCACTTATCGCCGGCATGGTTTCGTCAACGGGGGATAGGATGACCGTGCCAGGGTCAGGCGTGGACAACATTCTCTTTCTGAGAGACCTGGAAGTAAGACCGACCCGGCCTGGCCTGTTCCAAAGCGAGCGGCCCGGGGTCTCCGCACGCGCAGATACCGACGGCGGTCTGCGTCTGCAGGGCTACGACCTTCAGACGTCGCCCGGCGGGCCGCAACTTCGCCTCTTTTGGGAGACAAGCGGGGTTCCAACCGCCGACTGGGTCACCTACATACATTTGCATGATCAGCTTGGGGAACGCGTCGCCCAGTTCGACGGCGCGGCCCTGAGAGGGCTCGTCGGCACCAGCGAGTGGCGCGCAGGCACTCTCTACGTCGACCGGCGCAAACTCGAGCTGCCGGACGACTTGCCAGATGGGGAATATTTGCTTCGTATTGGGTTGTTCAACCTGACCAGCGGGGAGAGACTGCCCCTCGTTCCCAGGGACAATTCGGACAGCTTCGAAAACGGTCAGCTAATCGTGCCGATAAGGATCCTGCCGCCCGAGCCCGACGCGAATAGCTGATACAATTGCAGGGGCGATCAATAGCAGGCGACCCGACGTCCGATCGGGCGACCAACAGCGAAGCTCAATCCCAATCGACAATCCAGTGCTGGCCTTCGCGCGCCAGCAGGTCGCTCGACTCCTCCGGCCCCCATGTGCCGGCAGGGTACTTCGGCAGTCGATACGGGCCGGAACCGTTTGCGGCCAGAGCCTCCTGCATTTGCCAGCCCTCCAGCACCTGCGTGATCCGCTGCCACGCGATCTCGACCTCATCTCGGCGCGTAAAGAGTGTCGAATCGCCCAGCACCACGTCCAACAAGAGCCGCTGATACGCGTCGGGCGGATCCCCAAAACTGTGACCGTAGGTAAATTCCAAATTGACCGGCGTCAGATTGACCGACGGGCCCGGCCGCTTTGCCAGCGTCTTTAGCGTGATGCCTTCATCCGGCTGAATCCGCATCGTAAGAACATTGCGGCTCAGGCTTTCGCGGCTCATCGCCGGGTGCGGGCCCATGAATGGGACGCCGTCCAGCCCATCGGTCGAGTCGAACAGCAGATGCGGAGCCCTGCGGAAAGTAACTGAAATCTCAGTCGCCTTGTGCGGCAGCGCCTTGCCCGTTCGCAGGTAAAAGGGTACGCCTTGCCAGCGCCAGTTGTCGATCTCCACCCGCCAGGCGACATAGGTCTCCGTCGTCGAATCGGGGGCGACTCCCTCCTCATCCAGATAGGCGGGTACGGGGCGCGTCGCGGCAGTGCCGGCGCTGTACTGGGCCCTCACAACAAATTCGGGGACCTCTTCCGGCTGCAAGGGCCGAATCGCCTGCAGCAGGTTCACTTTCTGGTCGCGCACTGCCTTGGCATCAAACGCGATCGGCGGCTCCATTGCGGTCAGCGCGACGAGTTGCAGCAGATGATTCTGCACCATATCCCGCAGGGCGCCCGACTTCTCGTAATAGCCGCCCCTGCCCTCTACGCCGATGCTCTCTGCAACCGTGATCTGCACGTTGTCGACGTAGTTCCGGTTCCAAATCGGCTCGAAGATCCCGTTGGCAAAGCGGAATACGAGAACATTCTGCACTGTTTCCTTGCCCAAATAGTGATCGATGCGGTAGACCTGGTCCTCGTCGAAGACCGAAAGTACATGGTCGTTCAGCTTGTGGGCGCTCGCCAGATCGCTACCAAACGGCTTCTCAATCACAACGCGGGTCCACTCGCCTCCCAACTCATGCTCCACCAGACCGGCTGCCCCCAGATAGGAAATAATCGGTTCATAGACCGATGGCGGCGTGGACAGATAGTAGAGTCGGTTGCCCCCAACGCCCCATTGCTCTTCCAGGGCGCCGATCTTTTCCCGCAATCGCTCGAAACCCTCGAACTCGTCATACCCGCCTGAAATGTAAAACAGACGCGGCGCAAACGCTTCCCATGCCCCGCTCTGAAACTCAACTTCCGAGTTCGTCACCATACTCGAACGAGCACGTGCGCGGAACTCGGCGTCGTCGAGCGAAGATCGGGCGTATCCCAGTATGACGAAGTTCGGGGGAAGGAGCCGCTGCTGCGCCAGCTTGTAGAGCGCTGGCAGCAGCTTGCGGTTGGCCAAGTCGCCTGAAGCCCCGAAAATCACCATCAAAGCCGGTGACGAAACCTGAAATTGCTCCTGAATGTCCAGCGCTTCTTCGAGAACGATTCCTTCGCTCACTCTATATGTTCCTTTCGCGGGGAGAGCATAGACGCTTGGGAATGCCACACTCCGCCTCCCTGGCAAATGCGATCACCGGCGAGCGTACAGACAACTGCATCGGCTGGTCCGGGACTAAGCCGCTCTGCGGACCGGAGCGTACGGTTACGTGCCTGCCCGTCGGCAATTGTATGGTAACCAGCTGGTCGTGGCCGAAGAAGAGCGTCCCTCGAACGCGAGACGCAGGCAGACCGGGCTGCGCCGCCTTCAGCTCGATGTTCTCCGGCCGCAGAAGAATGTCGACGGGCCCGTGAACCGGCTGTCGCGCCGCGACGACGCCCAATTCGCATTCGATTGTCTCGCCTCTACCGACGCCTGGAAGGAAATTCGCTTCGCCAATGAATTCGGCCACGGCGCGGCTGGCAGGGTTGGCGTAGAGTTCGAGGGGCGGTGCCACCTGCTCCACTCTGCCATTCAACATGACCGCCACGCGGTCAACCAGGCTTAACGCCTCCTCCTGATCGTGGGTGACAAATATGGCGGTCGTATTGGCCGCATGCAGAATCTCCCGTACCTCCTCGCGAACGCGTGCCCGCAGGCCGGCGTCCAGGTTGCTGAACGGTTCGTCCAGCAAAATGAGAGCAGGATGGGGTGCCAGGGCCCTCGCCAGCGCGACCCGCTGCTGCTGTCCCCCACTCAATTCGTGCGGCATCCGCCCTTCCATGCCCGATAGCCCGGCCAGATCCACCACCTCGCGCGTGCGCGCGGCCCTTGCTTCTTCCGGAAGCCGGCGCAACCCGAACTGAATGTTGGCCAATACGTTGACATGGGGGAACAAGGCGTACTCTTGGAAAACCATCCCTACGCGCCGCAGCTGAGGTGGAAGATGGACCGACGTGCTGGCAACCACCCTCCCGTCGATCTCAACCAACCCCGAATCGGCCCGCTCGAAGCCGGCAATGAGGCGCAGCGTCGTCGTCTTGCCGCATCCCGAAGGACCCAGGAGCGCAATCAGTTCGCCACGGCTGACTTCCAGCGAGACTTCGTCGGCGGCCACGATTGGCGCCGCGGTGGCGCCAAAGTGCTTGGTTACGCCCTTCAGCCGCAGCCCAACTTCGGATGCAGTTGTCTCAACTAGACCATGATTCATGACGCAGTCTGTAAGAGAAACCAACGACTCAATCGCCGCCGACCAATTCCCTCTCCTCTTGCATCAAAACGAGAAATACACCCAAAGCCGACATCGCCAGTAGCATGAGGGCCGGCGCGGCCGCCCGCGTAAAGAACGCCTCATCGGTCGCCGCCCAGATTTGCGTAGCCAGCGTTGAAAACCCGGTCGGACTTAGCAGGAGCGTCGCAGGCAACTCCTTCACCGTCGTCAGAAAAACAAGCGCCATCCCGGCCAGTACGCCCGGCCGCACAATTGGCGCCGTTATCCGCCAGATCACAGCGCGATTGCCCAGTCCCAGACTGCGACCCGCCTCCTCCAGGCGCGGATTCATCTGCAACAGACTGATCTGCATCGCACCCATCGCCTGTGGCAGAAACCGCACGACGTAGGCGAATACGAGCATCCACATCGTCTGGTAGATGCCTGGCGCGAAGTTGGCCCCGAAGAAGACCAGGCTGAGCGCTATCACTATACCAGGCAGCCCGTAGCCAATGTACACAGCGCGGGCGGCCAAGCCCATCAATCGCCCTTGTAGACGTACAGCTGCGTAGGCAACGACAAACCCCAGCACCGCGGTGACCAAGGCCGCCAGCGCGCCTGCCCGAAAGCTATTGGCCGTTGCAACCCATAGTGGGGCCAGGGTCTCGCCGGCCATCAGCCCTCGCAGCAGCCAATACGAGATTACCGCCGTCGGCATTACCAGCGCGGCCAAAACAACCGCGCCGCAATAGAGGAGGGCAGGCACTTTCCATCCGGCCAGCTCTATGCGGCCGCGGCGACGCGCCGTGCCTGCCCCGATTCGATAGTGGCGCGGCCGTCCTCTGCCCCTGCTCTTCCGCTCCAACAGCAAAAGTATAATGGTAAACACGACCAGCGCCAAGGAAAGCATCGACGCCAGATGACGGTCAAAACTGCTCAGATACTGAACAAATATTGCCCGCGTGAAGCTGTTGTAGCGCAACAACGATACCGCGCCAAAGTCGCTCAGCGTATATAAGGCAACCAGTAGCCCTCCGGCGGCAATTGCAGGCCGCAGGTTCGGAAGGGTTACACGCCAAAATGTCTCCCAACCGCTGCTCCCCAACGAACGGGCGGCCTCCTCTATCGACTTATCAAACCTTTGCAGCGCGGCGCGCACGCTCATGTAAACGTACGGATAGGTGAAGAGCGTCAGAGTCCACAGCGCGCCCGTAAACCCATAGATTGAAGGCAGACGCTCCACACCGAACGGCGACAGAAGCTCCTGCAGCAGCCCGCGTGGACCGAACATCGCGATCAACGCGAAGCCTCCCACATAGCTCGGCACGACCAGCGGCATCATCGCCAGAACTGTCCAGACGCGCCGGCCAGGCAGGTCCGTTCGCTCGGTCAGCCATGCCAGCGGCAGCGCAACCGCCACCGAAAGCGTGGTGACGCCAAACACAAGTAGAAAACTGTTCCAGAGAATGCGGGCAGTGCGAACACGCGCAAGCAGATCGATCGCCTCTGCCAGGCCGGCGCCGCTCGCACGGTAGACCAGGTAGGCTATCGGCAACAGCATCGCGAGGGCGATCAGCAGCACAACCGCCCGGAAAAGTTGCCCGCTAATTTTGTGGACAGACCCGCGAATTGCCACTTCCGGGCTATGCATCGGCCCCGATTGATAGGCTTTGCGCAAGACCTGATAGGCGATGCCGCGCCGCGGCGGCGCGGACGGCTCAGAATTCCTGCTCATCTACTCGTCGTTCCCGTCCGCGCTCGAGGCATGTGCGAGCGCTGCCCACCCGAACCGCAGGCCGTATTGCCGCATCGTCGAAGGCCACGACAGCCAGACAAGACCGATGAGGGGTTGAAACAAGGGGAAATAGCCGTAATCGGCCCCGAAATGCCGCCAGACAGTGCGCCCTATCACTTCGGGAAGCGCAAGACTGAGGCCCCCGACAACAAGAGTCAGCGCAGTCTCCAAACCCAGCGTACTGACTGAGAGCCACCAACCCCAGCGCTCGCGGCGGGCGAAGCCGATCGTAGCCGTCAGATAGCAGGCCGCGGCGGCCAAGCTGAGTCCCGGCGCCAAATGGTTTACAACACCCTCTTTTATCAGGAGTTGAAACAGGGCCCGCACGCCGGTAGAGAGCGCCAGGATGGGATAGGAAACGGCCAGAATGTAGCCGAAGACCGTCACCATCTCGGCCGCGCCGGATTGTGGCCCATCTGCGCCAAAACCTTCGCCAGGTTCACCCATCCCTGCCGCCAAAAAAGAATCAATTCAGCCCTGGGGCTGAGAGAGCCAGCCGAGAACGTACTCCAATCTCTTGAACTTTATCCCTAGTCCCCTGCAGTTCGCACCAGACCGTCGCCTTGCCGCTCGCCGCCGACCTTCTTCTTGCCGCCAAATTCCGTAGAGCCAAGCTTTGCGCCTGCCGGCCAACAGAGATTCAGGCCGCGAGAGCATGACCAACGGTATCTGGCCGGCGACTTCCGAAGTTACAAGCCTTGTGCCTGACCATTTGCCTGCCAACAGCTGGACACTCCAAGAAGTGGAAGGCCGGCTGATTCAACCAGCAAATGCCCACAATCTCACCGGCAGAAATTAAAGAGTATCCGGGCAAGCAATCCGATTGCAACTTGATGTATTGCTTACACGGGGAGTTCTCATCCTGCCGCCAGCCACTGTTGGATGAAGGTTCTGGCTTCGTCGTAATTGCGGACGACTGGCAGGCCGGGATAGTCGTCAACAACATTCTTCGGAGGATCAAACAGCACACCCAGATCGGCCCGCTGCAGCATTGCGATATCGTTGTATGAGTCGCCCAGCGCCAGTGTATGAAACTGAAGCTCGCCAAATGCCTTCACCGCGCGGCGCTTCGATTCATCGAGGCGCAATCGATAGCCGGTAATCGTCCCTTCATCATCGACCTCGAGCGAATGACAGAATAGGGTCGGGTAACCGAGCTTCGCCATCAACGGCTTCGCGAACTCGTAAAAAGTATCGGATAAGATTACAAATTGCGTCTGCTCGCGAATCCAGCCCGCAAACTCCTCTGCCCCCGGCAGCGGTGAAATCCCCGCAATGACCTCCTGTATGTCCTGCAAACGCAACTTGCGGTCACGCAGAATCTTGATTCGCATCTGCATCAGCTGGTCATAGTCGGGGACGTCCCGCGTCGTCAGCCGCAACTGCTCGATGCCGGTCTTCTCGGCAAACGCGATCCAAATCTCCGGGACGAGCACGCCTTCCAGATCGCTGGCAATGAGCCTGGGTCTCGGATCAGCCAAACCATTCTCCTCTCTCAATAGGTCAGATCTTCCTCAGAAAGATGGTCCGTCCTGTTCACGTACCGAATGAAGGCCACGCTGTTTCTGTCGCTCCAGGGCAAGAAATCGACCCGGGTTGCGCCGGTGTTATGATGATTGAAATAGAACTCGTCGCCGGGAAGGCGGCCAACTATCGCCTTGAGCAGACTGTCCATGAATGTACCATGGCTGATGGCGACAATCGTGTCATCCGCCGCCAGTTCCGCTGCCATCCGGTGAAGCTCCTCCAGGACCCGCGCCGCCCGCGCATGGCACCCCGCGCGGTCCTCCTCGCCGCCAAACCACCATCCCTCTTCGCCAATGCCGTCCACCCGGTAGCCCGGGAAGTTCGCCAACATCTCCGTTCGACTCAGGCCGGGAAACCCGACTGCCTCGGCGTCCATGCCCGCGCGCTGGAAAATGCCTCCGTGCTCGTGCAAATCCACCCAGACCGAGGGCGCGCCGCCCAGAGACGCGGCCACCGGCTGCATCGTCTGCAACGTTCGCAGCATCGGGCTGCAGTAGAGGCGGTGAACCGGCAGGCTGCCGATGAATGTTCCCAATTGCTCTGCCTGTCTTTCGCCCGCCGCGGTCAATGGCGGCTCCGACACGCGCAGCTTCATGTACTCATCATAGGGGAGGGTCCCGCTTCGCTCCTTCAGTTCTTCGTCGAGCAGATTGTTGCTCGACTGACCGTGACGAATCAAGTATAGGATCATCGGTTTGGCACTCTCTTGCCTGGCAAACTCAGCTCAAAGGCCTAGCAAAGGCCCTGATTTCCGACTGTGCAGACTACCTGAACACGGTCAAAATGGCAAGAAATATGGTTGGTGGAACGAGTGTCTTTGATCGACTGATACTGGCCATGGGCGAGCGCTTCAATTGCAGGGACGCGAGCGCACGGATACTCGACCTGGACCCGGGCAAGGACCACCTCAGAACTCCCTATGTCGCCCCAAAGGTCGGCGTCAGCGTCTGCGAGTCGTTGACCACAAGGCGCAGTTCACTTTGGGCGGGCGGAATGTCAAGCAAAGAAAGGCCCCGAGTCAGGGCAAACGCATCTAAATTTGAAGACCACATTCGCCGGGACTTTGAACAAAAGAATCCGAGTATGAGTGGGAATCGGTGTCTGTCTGCCAATTGATAACGAAAATCCGTCACAACAAAGGCTGTCAGTCGCCAAATTCAGTCGGCTTCTTATGCTGGGAGCCACCAGTTTTTTGTAAGCTCTGCTATGGATCCTTTTTGATACCATGACTTATGGCAAGAGTCTCATTCCGGGATTTCAGTCTCCTCGCCCTCACAGACTGCGTGAGAAAGCAGTTGGCTTCAATTGGGTGGTTTCCAATTCCAAGCAGTTACCCTTGTTTGAACGAGCGATTCGACGTTCTCAACCTGGCAGAACCATCCTGGTTCTCACGGACTTTGGGCGCAAATTTGCGTGTTTGCTGACCTGCCAAGGCGGTCGTCCGGATCCATTGTTTCTTGGGGCCGAAGTCCTCTCGTTTTTGGCGGGATAAGTCGACTCATGTCGACCAAGGTCGGCCAATGTAGCCCAATGTCGTCCAATTTTTTTTCTTTGGGAGGGGGTGTCGGGCGCCGGCATCGGCGGTATTTCGGGCGTATTCCTGGCAGAACTTTGTGGTTTGAATTGCATGACATTTGAAGCGTTGCAGGAATTGTAGCGGGAATCCGGGGCAACTGTTTTTGGCGCCAATTGTGCCGGATCGGGTCGACTGTTTTGCATGTTGTTGACAGCTTAGCATGGTCGGAGCGCTCTTGCACTGGATTTCGCCTTATTTTGCCTTTTTGCGTCATGAACGGGCCGTTTTGGCGGTTCATTCCTGTGTGCTGCCGGGCTGGCGGCGGCTGTGTTCTATGTGATGTGAGGTCAGTCAAGGTTGTCAGGTGTCTCAAGCGATTGTTTTGTGCCTCCGAAGTCGGGTGAAGTCCGGTGAAGTCCGGTGAAGTCCGGTCAGGTCGGGTCGATCGAGTTTTTTCGAGCTCGATCCAGGCTGGGATCCCACGGTTGGATTGGCATGATAATGACAGCGTAGCACGGTTTCAATTCTCTTGCCCGGAATTGCGCGAAATTTGGTTGGGCGACGCCTACGATGTTGATTCTCATGTCATTGCCGGCGCATGTCGCGCCGGTCATGGTCCTACTATAGCTCGTTCCGCCGGCTCTTGCACGGGAACCCGGTTTCTCGGTCAATTCTTGTTACTCGTCCTTTGTTTCTCATCGAGGTCCTTCTTCGAACGATGGACTATCAGAAGCGGGGCAGGCAGGATTCATGGGCGAACCGCCAGCACGGCCGTAGAGCAGAATCTCTGAGTTTCATTGGGGAAGCGGTTTCGTTGTTTGATCCCGAACCGAATGAGATTACGCCATCATTTCGATGCTTTGACCCAATTCAGGTTCAATTGCCCCGGGCTTCGAGTCGGCTTGACGGCACGCCAGTCCTCTTAGGCCGCATTCAGCCCAAGAGCATGGCAGGCGGCTCATTGTCCGGGGCACAGGTCTTCTCATCGTCAGTATTGCGTAGATGGAGCTAACTGCGGCAATCGGATTCAACTCCAGCCGCCAGGCTGCTTCACTTCGAGTGGCTTCCCTTTTCGTATCACAAGCGCTGCCGATTCGCGGCGCACACTGAAACTCAAAGGCGCGAGATGCTTGGCGGATCTCTTTCGCAGGTCGTTTGAAATGGCCGAGCGTACTCGCTTCCCTGGCAGAGCCAGGGGCCAGCCTTCGGCCTCATTCAACCCCGTGTGCATGCTGTTTGGCTAGTCCCTTTCCCCGCTTTCCGACTTACAGCATCCATTTGTAGAATTCGTATAGAAGTGCGCCACCACAAAGTGTACGAGCGCACATGGCTCCGGCCAATCTTCTCAGCTGGTATCAGCTTCACCCTTCCCCAAGCCTTCGGCGACGACAGTGCATGAGCCAAGACCATCAACTAGGACTTGGTCATTCCAGGCGCTTCTATGCAGATCCTATCCGGCAGGGCATCCCGTATCTGCGGCGCAGCCGGTTTCTTCAAGGCCGCCAAGGCGGCCCAGCTCGTTTGGCGGGCATTCCGCCAAGGTCTTGCTATCGTTCGCCTTCCCGGTATCGCGGTATCTCTGTTATCCTCGACCTCCAATAGACAGCAGAAGTAAAGGCCGCAGGGCCTGCATTTTTATTCCCTATAATAGTTTTTATACAAAGTTACATTTGAAGTGGGAGAAGGTCCTCGCCTCGACAGCATGCATAACGCCAGGACGCCCGAATAGCTCATCCACTCTTGCCTTCAGAGTTCCTCGCGTGAACTTTATCTTAGATTCGGAGTAACTACTAAGCCACATACAGCAACGGTATCGACCGGTCTTCCATCCCCGCCGCCATTCAGATTCTCTGATTGCGAATTCGGTTGGCCGCCACCACGTTGGATAAGCCGCACTGCAGGAATGAGGGCGTACTGTCGGTGAGCGCTGGTTTTGGAGGGGGGCGTTGCGGGGGGAGTCCCCCCGCACAAGGGAGGGCCGAAGGCCCGACCGTCCAAAGAGCAGGGAGAGAGTAAAGCGGAGTGAGGAGAGAGAAAACACCTTCACTCGCCTCAATCGTGGTCGCAGTTTGATAGCGGCTGAATAGTTACGTCATATCTTTATGCACGCATATCTGCATAAGGGCTGCAAGGCGCCTGCCCCTGCAGCGGGATGCAGTTCGCCCTTGTGGCCTGTCGACGCGCCTGCTCGGCACGCCTTGTTCCCGGTGTTGATTCCCTTTTTGCACAGTTCTCATCGTCCCACCGCTCCTGCATCTTCCCGGCCAACGAGCGAGCGGCGGCGGGTGGGGCCGGTTCTGGCAAACGACCTACATTGTAGGAATTGTTCGATTTCCTTCCTTCCGCAGTCGGCACCCGCTGCGGGGCGGGCGCGTAGCACCGGAGGCACCTGAACTCATGCCGGCGGGAAACGTATGAACAACTTGCGGCGGGCGACGGCTGTCTGTCGCCCGTCCTTTGATTGAGCAGCCCTTGCCCGGTTCGCCTGGCTTTCGCCATCGTATGGAGCCTTTGATGGCCCTATGCGGACCCGCGAGTCCGGCACCCACTTCGTGCGCCTCGACGAAAGCCAAGTTTGCCCCGCCTGCCAAACTTGCGCGATCGGTCGGGGGGCTGGCTGCGCTCCCGCAAGCGATCTGATGCGCGAAGCCGCGCCGGTGTCCTGGGGGGGGGAGGCTGGGTGAGTCCGCAGCTGCCTCATCGGCGGCACTTGCGCGCAACTCACGGCAGGCGGCGGCCGGAGGCATGAGTGCGGCAGCTAAAGAGTTTTCCTGCTCTGAGGCCCTCTGGTGGAGCGGGAGCGGATGACGGCATCGAAACGCGGGCTTGCGCGCCCGGGCCGGTGGTAGACGGCCTGGTCGGAGCCGTTCGGAGCGTGCGAGGAACAATCCGCGAAGGGCAGCCAGGCGGGCGCGCAGGCTGACAGTTACAGCCAACGATGGCACAGGATTCCTTGATCTCACCGGCTGGGGCGGTCGTGTGGTGCACTGCGGCCCGGAGAGTACCTATTGGCCCCAAAAGAGCACCTAAAGTGTTTCCCCAATGGAACCAAAAATTTTTTCCTGACGAGCGTGCGGCCGAAATGCCCGTTCATCCTATGTGCCCCATTTCCGAGAAGTCGGAGTTTCAAGAGGGATCTACTTTAGAGCGTATTCAATGGCGTACTTTGGGCCTGCACCGGCGCTGTTAACGGAGATTGCGCCGGTTTCGGGGGGTTTGCGTGCCGGTTGCAGCGTTGCGTCCGGGATGCGCCGACTGATGATATTTGAGTAAGCCGCCGAAACTCACCGTATTCTCCTTCGAACAGATCCGACTTCGCGATACTCACACCTTTGGGATGTCATTCTCGTGCTATTCGTGCCCTTTCATCGTGCAGTATTGTGGCAATTTGGCTCCGGATCGTCAGGTTGGGGGGGGAACAAATCTGGACAACGAGCGTCTTAGCAAGAAGACTCCGATACTTCAATGCCAGACGCTGTAGCAGCGGAGGAAGAAATGAGTCGAACAATTCTGGTTGGAATGGCGGCGAGCCTGCTGGCGGCCGCTGCGGTAGTGATCTTTGGCGTCAGGCCTGCCCAAGCAGGGGAATGGTGCGTGTTCCCCGACGGGACGCACGTCCATGTTGGTTGCAGCCTATACGAGAGTGACTCGGGCAGTTACAGTCGACACAGGCATGACGACGATGGCGACGACCACGACCACCCGGCTGCGCCTGAGTTCAGCGAGGCGGATTGCGTTGTCCACCACGCCGCCACGCCGGCACAGCTCTGCCCCTCCGGCGACGGCCTGCAGTACTACTTCATCGGCGCTGACGGCAGTGCGGAGGCGGGCCCGTACCTGCCCTGGCCAAGCGAGGGGTCGCCGTCATTCCAGTATTTCAGCGGAACGAATCCGATGACTCAGAAACCGGTCATCGTCTATTGGGACTCCGCGAGCAACTTGATGAGGGTCGGCACCTACTATGCCGACAACGGGAACGACATTAACAAACTGTATGTCTTCACGGTCGACAGGGAGGAGACGGTGAATCATATCAGCTGGTAGGATGGGAGCCCTGGCTGAATCCAGCCCCGCACGACGCTATGTCGTGCGGGGCTTTCTGTCCTATTTTACTATGCGAAATTGACCAGGTCTCTGAGCATCTCCCCTTTCAATCGGCACACAGTTGAACGTAGACCCGCGTCGGCTCTGCCAAGAGACTCTCATCGCAGAGTTCAAGGAAGATTGAGAATCGCCGCGCCGGCGCGGCCGGTCCAAGGGAGGGCACGGCACCGGCGTGCGACCGGACCTGCCGAACTGCAGGCTCGTTCAGATGTGGAGCTTTTGCGCGAGTTTGATCTGGCGCGGATGACGGCAGGGACAGGGGGTTGATGCGTCCGTTGACGAGACGCATCCTCCAATCGCCAATAGGCAAACAGCGCATGGCCTTGCGGCCAGGCTCGCTTTTGCAGCGGGGGTCGCGCGCGACCAGCAAGAAAACCTTGGAACGCCCGGTCGAGGTCGCGTTCCGCCTGCTGCAAGCTCTGGACGTAATCGTCCGGGAGCCACTCGAATCCGGCATCCCCCTTGTGGTTGGTGAGATCAAGGCAGCATGCCGCCCCTGTCAGGGTTTCGCCGGGGGCGCGGTAGAGGTCCTTGCGGATTTCGAGTTGACGGTTGAAGGCGTAGCGGACTGCGCCGAAGTGAGAATCCAGGCCTTCGCAAGGGCGGCGGTAGGGTAGAACCTGTTATTTGTACGCTTTGTGGAGCGCGGCAGACTGTGGCGCGTCCATGAGCCTCTCCCTCTTGGGCCCTCGGGTGGGATGGCAGTCCCTATCGGCCCGTCATACTCTTCGGTATTCCGTTGTGCCTCCTGTGGCATAGATAGCCAAGAAACCGTTTCTTCGTCGTCGCAGTTGGCGTCTCCAGCAAACCTGAAGTCTGAGCAAATGAGCGCCTTGTCAAGCTGGTAGAGTGGAAGTTTTCCAACAAAACTCTCCAACAGAGAAGGGTGCTCAGAGATGAGAAGCCTCAGATTGTGCTGCCGTGTCGATGACTTCTGTATACGGAAGGGTGCGAGAAAGTGCCAGGCGGTTCGGGGTGAGTCGAAGGCGAGAGCCGGCCCAACGGTTGAGCTTGCGAGAAGTGGTGACGATTCTGAACCACTTTCACCAGGGCTCGTTGACATTTCGTTCAAGTCATATGAGAGTAGCGGCAAAGTGCAGGAAGCGTCGAGCTAAAGTGAGTTCAATTTGAGACTAAGAGTTTTTTGTATTCTGAGTCGAGTTCGAATTTAGGCCAAAGGCGATATACAAGTGTGATTGTGTCGTCATTGATGCGGTCGATGAACTCTTTGCAAGCGTCAAAGAGTTGGGGCATCGAATCGTGGCAGTGGTTGCGTGTCACCTCTTCTCGCGTCCATTTCCACAGACCTTCGATCGGGTTCAGGTCGGGACTGTAAGCGGACAAGGCGATGAGGGTGAAGTCCAGTTCGTCTGCGGCAGCCTGTACGCACTTGGCCCGATGCCAGGGGGCGCCGTCCCAAATGATGACAACGGCGCCGGGTGCATCGGCCAGGCAGGCAGCCATGCGCTGCAAGAACTGAAGCGTATGTTCTATGTTGCAGGAACCCTCGTTCCAAATGAAGCAGCGGCCCTCGGCGAAGTCGTAGGCGCCATACCAGTTGATGCGGTGTGCGAGCGGCGCCGAGTCACTCAGTCGCAAAGCCGGTTTGCCTTTTACCGCCCAGGTGTAGCCGATGTCCATGTCGCGATGGATGTGTGCTTCTTCGATATAGATCAGGCGTCTCTGCGACCGACATACCTGTTCATACAGTTCGTGGAACCGTTGCACAAAGTCAGCTCGTTTGTGCGGGTCGGCTTTCTTGGGCAGTTTTTGGCATCGCTTCCAACCCAAATGCCCGCACACAAGATGCGGTGCAGCGAACTGCGGGCCAAGTCGCAATCCAGCGCTTGTTTGAGCCAGAGTCGCAGCTTTTTCAAGGTCCAATTGTGGCCGGGCAACCCGTGGTCGACAGGCTCGCTTTCCACGACAACGCTTACGAGTTGCCTGACCTGCTTGAAGCTAAAAAAGGGCGACGCCCTCCCGTATGACGATAGCGCACTGCCTCCGGATCCAACCGATTATAGTCATGCACCCATTTGAGGACCGTTTCCTTCGTGCGTCCGATCTCTCGCGCCCAGCTACACGCCGTCGTCTGTCCACTCGCGATCATGGGCAACGCCAAAAAACGCTCGCGACTGCGCGCATGTTCAGCTTCCACCGACAAGATGCGCAAATCGGACAAAGACCGGCCCCATTTCGTCAAATCCTGTCGAACCATCGTTTCCCTCCATCCTTTGTATGGAAGTCGGTCCGATCCTTCTATCACGTCTTGCCTACCCAAAGCTATGCTCTTGGTTTCATTAGAGAAATACTTTACTTGCTTTCGACGCGAATATGAACTCGGATACTGCCGCATGTTGCCTCTTGATAACATTCTTGCTGCTTCGCCTTCTGAATGACGATGCGTCACTCTGTACACATTGACTCGGAGTCCAGTCTTGGGAGCTCACTTCCAGACGCAGCTATCTCAGAAGGCAACTCGCAGGAGGGAAATAATCAATTGTAACCCGCAAGGTGCCTTCAGTCGTGAATTCCAATTGTGTGGAGCCTGTGAATGGCAATTGTGTGAAGCCTCTGAGTTGGTTGTAGTTAATGCAATATGCTCGAAAGGATCCATTGTTCGATGTTTGCCAATCGTCTTCGTTCTGGAGTCGGTCTCTCAACTTAGAAATGACGCCATCAGTGGGCTCAAGTAAAGCATAGACAGTCGTTACGCCACGATCGGGCGCCATTCCGTAGGAGAGCGGAACGACAAGAAGTATCTCCTGACTTACTACTTTTGCGTCGAGTGAAAGTTGATTAATGAAGCTTCGAGCCGCTAAGACTCCATAGATATATCCATATATTGGTGCTGCGGTGACACCGATAAGAACCACTGCGACAAATGCAGCCAAACCGCGTCGACCTGTCCTTAGACCCCATGGCCTGAATCCAATCCGCTTGAGTAGCCAGACCACGACCGCTATTAGCAGAGTGATGATTAGCAGCAGGATTCCAATTAGCAATACTGCCTCCCAGCCAAGATCGAGAAAGAGCTCCCAACTCAAAAAAACAACAAATATCGATCCGGTAAGCGCAGTCAAAGAAATCGTAAGTGGACGACTGTCGTCAGATTCACTCTCTCCCACTGACCGTGGATCATTGTTCATCGTATGCCCCCCTACGTTCTCCGTACACTGCCAGATATATGTACTCCGTCATGAAAGTCAATGTGTCGGGATTCAATGCCATTTCGTCTAAGTGGTAAATGGTTTCATGATCCATTCGGTGTGGCAGTGCGTGTCCTGGAAACTTCAAATAGTTTAACTCAAAGTTTAGGGCATTGCCTAGGTGATTCAGACCATTCTGAGGATTTCCTGGGATGTCTAGTGTAAACAATAGCATTCCTGGCCACAACCCGTTCTTTGCAGCTAGATTGACGCCGATTCTAACATTCGCAGGCATTTCCATTGACTTCAGTTTAGGCGTGTTCGTCAATATCCCGCGTTGGTCATTTTCTGTCTCGACTGCGAATATAAGGTCAACTTCGATCGTGCGCTCAATGCCGGATAACCTTTCAAACAAAGTAGTAGCATTGTTCAATTTCTCGGCGAGGGTAATTGCGGCAGCAGCTCCCCAACTGAGTCATAACAGAATGACCGGCTCATTCGACTTATTGGCAACCTTCGCCTTATAGATGCTTGCATAAGCTGTGTTTATCGCTTCACTGTCGTTCTTTAGAGTCAGAATTTCCCCATTCAATTCGGTCTTGTATCCAGCGGCGGCCAATGCCTCCTTACACATGTCAAAAAACATGGATGTAGGCTCCTCTTCGTCATTGTGTGGTCCACCTCTGACACATACTGCGATGTGACCGTCAGGGTCCAAATACCTGAGTGGACTTCCGCGCGCATAGAGGAAGCGGTTGTAGCTAATGGCCATTCCCACATTCGGCACGAGGATATCCGGCGAGATGAAGGTGCCGAGCGCCGGGTCGTAGTAGCGGGCGTTGTAGTACATCAGCCCCGTGCCATCGGACTTCTGACCTGTGAACGTGCGTTCGGTCTGGGGTGTGCCGGAGGAGCTGCGCTCGGCGCCGTAGGCGTAGTAAGCGCGGCTGGCTGTGGCGGCCCCCGCGCCGTCGGTGGTCAGCGAGGCGCTGCCCAGATTGTCGCCGTGCAGGTGGAAGAGAGTGTCGCCGCGTTTGACCGCAATGCGTATGCTGCCGAAGGTGTAATAGCTGATGGTCGTCGTTACGCCGTTAGTGACTTCCTCCTCGTAGTGGGCGAAGAAGGTGTAGGTCGTGGTCGTGCCGCTGACCTTCTTGACGCGCGCGCCGTCGAGGTCGTACCAGTACTGCTCGAGCAGGTCGCCGTTGTTGTCCTGCACCTGCGAGAGGCGGTTCTCGTCGTCCCAGACGAGCGTCTGCTGGCCGGCGAGCTCCTTGTTGCGTGTGGTCATATTGCCGTTTGCTCAGCCTTCACGCAGTGTCCGCCAGATGGAGTGCGCTCAGGCTTCGGTCGTAGTCGAAGCGGTCGGCGTTGCCGATGCGGTCGACCGCGTGGTAGGGCCCGCTGTCGCCGTAGCCGTAGCTCTGGCCGTTGAACGCGGTCAGACGGCTGGCGCCGTCGTAGGCGTACGTCCTGCCGTAGGCGCTGGTCAGACGCCCCAGCCCGTCGTAGGTGAACTCGTTGCTGGTCGTGCCCTCGGTCAGCGCGGTGATGTCGCCGAAGCTGTTGTAGGCGTAGCCGCGGCTCAAGCGCTCGCCGTTGCTCTCGCTCAGCCCCACCTTCAGGTTCGACAACATGCCGCCGTTCTTCGGCTCGGTCCACGGGTAGTAGCTCTGCGTGCGCCAGAGGTTGCCGGCGGCGGGGAAGCGCAGCGCGGTCATGCGCCCGGCCTCGTCGTAGGCTACGCTATCCACCAGGGCCCCGTGCACCGAGCTGCTCAGGCCCACGGCCGCGCCCGGGCTGCAGTAGGTTGTGGTAATCACCTCGCCGCCGGGGTAGGTGACCGCGGTCGGGCGGGGGTAAACGTCGTAGCTGTAGCCGCTCGTGCGCGTCAGGCTGTCGATAATGACCGTCTCGTTACCTAGGCGGCTGTAGCTGTCGTAGGTGTAGCTGCGGGACACGTTATCGTTGGAGACACTCTGCACGCGACCCTGCGCGTCGTAGACATAGGATGAGTCGAGGTCGGCCACGGTGGCCGCGCAGTTCTCGTCGCTGCGCTGCACGCGGCCGCGCATACGCCCCAAGCTGTCGTAGTAGAAACAACTGGTCTTGGCGCGGGCGCCGGTCTGGCGCGTCAGCTGGCCGAGCACGTTGTAGGCATAACTCCAGCTGCCGAGGTCGGCGTCGGACATGCCGGTCTTGCGGCCGAGGAAGTCGTAGTCGATGCTGCTCAGACGCTGCCAGCGGCTCTCGCCGGCGTCGCGGCGGTAGGTCTGCGTCAGGCGGTCGGCTATTTGGCCATTGCCAAGAGTCCGCCAGATGGAGTCGGCAATGGCCAAAGTCGTAGGCGAGCGAGATCTCCGATTCGAGCGTCCATTCGTCGATGCCGGGCGTGTAGCTGCGCAGGAGGGTGGTGCGGCCGGGCTGGTCCTGCTGCTGCCAACTGAGCATGCGGCGCGCGTCGTCGCCTTCGCCGCCGGCGATGACCGGCGAGGTCAGGCCGTTGTAGTGGTTGGTCGTTGTGATGGCGTTGGGCGCGCGCGTGCTGACCGGGCGGGAGAGGCCGTCGTAGCTCGTTGCGGTGAAGCCGTGGTCCCAGTCGGTCCCGCGCACCCCCGTCAAAGGCGAACGACCGCGGTACGCTGGTGCGCAGCAGGACGAAATAGCTGGCGTAGGGGCGTCTCCGTTATGTAGCGCAACGGAGGTACTCCTCATACGGCAGGATTTCTATTGCCTCAATCGAACCCGGCCATGGTCTGATAAGACAGAGCTCCCATGCCAGCAAGCTGTCGCCGTACGCGTCAGATACCATCTGTTCGATGTCTTCAGTAAGGGCAACAGCAATGAAATCTCCCCACAATGCGTGCGAGGCATTATTCCCCATGGGTGTTTCCGGTTGAATCGTCTGAAAATCCTCCTGCCCGAGACTGAACGCCCCTTGAACAAAAAGGCCTCTTTCCATGTACCAGAATGCGAATTTGAGCCAGTCCCGTTCATCCTCTATAAGGGCAGCTGAATAGTAGTCGGGAACGCCCAAGCAGTCGATGACCTTGGCCACGGTGGGCTTGGAGGTTCTCCACCGCCTCCAATCGACGGAGATACGAAATAGATTTTCGACGGCGTGAAACATCGCGGTCTGTTCGCTGTCGGGCGTTGAACCAAAGCTCTCCTCCCATCTGATTCGGCTCCAAGGAGGAGAGTCCCAACCTTTACCAATTTTAGCTCTGTCGATGCCCCGCAACTCGACGAGCCTGTCGACAAGATCATCTTGCGTATCGACACCAAATCGAAGCTCTGGCCAGAGGTCCGCCATAAACATGTCGCAGGTAAAGGGAGGAGGCGCAGGTGTCGGCGTCCGTTCAGGCAAGGGTGCATTTGGTGCTGGACAGCCGGCGAGGGCAATACCCACGCAGATCGCCCAGATGAAGGCCGCAGACGCTCTGAGTGTCATTCATCGACTCCCGGCTCTTCTCCATTATTGAGTAAACCTGTATCTTCCCCAGTACCTGACTGGCCCCAAACCCTGTCACCAAGGACTTCTACGCAGTCGAGCATCGTGCTGTCGATCGCATTCAACATGTGTGACATCTCTGCCATCGATACATGGCCAGGAGCGAAATAGGTCAAAAGTTCGGACAGGAAGCGATCGTAACGGCCCCTCACAATGCATTGCTTCACGGCAATGTGTCCGTCGCCAGTCCGGAAGTAGGCACAACCGGCGCGTAGGGAATCTGCGGAGAGACCTTTCTGCGACAGGTCGAGATTCAGCCAAGGCGTGAGCCGGTTAAAGTCGTAGAATAGCCCTTGTCTCTCAAACTGAATTTTGGCCTCTTCCGGCGTGCTGTAGGCCAGGATTTCATGTCTTACCGGGATGATATCAAGTGTGCTATCGCGGGGTTCAAATCTTACGTAGACGCCACCAAACGCTCTTCCAGGGAGATTGCGATCATGGCGTTCGGAAGGGCCGGACGAATGCAGACGCCAATCTTTGGGCAGATGCGACTCATTGGGCAAGCACTGCATCAACTCGGCCTCAACTGCCTTACGCGTTTCAACTGACGGTGCAACGCAGGCAGAGAATGCAAGCAGGATCAGAGCGGTTGCACCGACGGCACACTTCCTCAAACGGAGTCTTCCAATTAATCCACTATTCATTCCCGTCATCGTTTTCTTCAATGAGAATTTCAAAACAGAGCAAACTTTTGCGAACCTCGTAAGAGCAGGCGAATACCTGGAGTTCCGGTTGCGAAGACGACCCCAAGAAGCGTAATATTCATCGACATCCCTATGTGTGATCGGCGCAGAGTCCTCTCAGTGCTTAGGTCTCGTTGACATTTGAAGGATTCTGTCAGTTTGGCGACAATCGTAGGATGTCTACCAATAAAGTTGCCGACCATCAGTGGCAGAAACTGGACGCATTTTTGCAAGGACACCCTCGTGCCTATGCGGGGCAGGAGGAAAAGTGTCGTCGTTTCGTAGAGGCAGTTTACTGGATAGTGCGCACCGGTGCCCAGTGGCGTGAACTGCCAGCCGATCTTGGGAAGTGGAACACCGTTTTCAAACGTTACGCAGGCTGGGAAGAAAACGGTGTTTGGGCCGACATGGTGGAACGCTTCATCAACAGAATCAAGTGGTTCCAACGCATTTTCACCCGCTATGAAAAACTAGCTCGACGCTTCATGGCGTTCCTGCACTTAGCCGCTACTCTCATATGGCTTGAACGAAATGTCAACGAGCCCTAGCCGCATTGACGCGGTTTCAAGGCCTACTAGATGCAGCACGGATGTGGGCATATGCGCGGTGGGATCCCAACTATGGTCGGCTACACGCGCTTTGTGGAGTTAATGCCATCAGTCCTGCCAGCAATGTGTCTCTATCTGCGTGGGCGCTTTGGCCAGACGACGGGGGTGGCATTCATCGATTCGACCCTATTTTCCGTCTGCCACAACCGGCGCATCGCGCGCCACCGAGTCTTTGCCGAGGCGGCCACACGGGGCAAGACCAGCATGGGATGGTTCTATGGCTTCAAGCTCCCTCTGATTGTCAATGACCAGGGTGAATTGCTGGCGGTTCAGCTCACGCCTAGCAACATAGATGACAGCAATGCGGTCCCACAAATGACCAGAAACCTATGGGGCAAGCTGGACGGCGACCGCGGCTATCTCTCCCAAGCCCTTTGAACAACGCTTCGCACGCGGACTGTAACTGATGGCGGCAGACCGCCCGTTGCCGATCACTCCCATCCGCAAAAACATGCAGAGTCGACGCGTTGTTCTCGAAGACTAGCTGCTCACGCGTAAGCGCTTCGTCATCGGGATCATCGTTGACCAGCCCAAGAATATCCCGTAGCTTGAACATACCCGTCACCGGAGCCAAACCAACTCTATCGTCAAACTCATCGCCGGTCTGGTTGCCTACACTTGGCAAGCCAAGAAGCCATTTCTCCATCTCCCTGACAGATACTTGGCCTTCTTGCCGACCCAGATTTTGCTCCGAACTCAGGTTACATTACGCTAGGCGCAACGCAACGAGTTTCGTTTCCACGCAGGCTCGCATTTCAGAGTATTGCCAGCCAAACGGCCCAGACGATGAACAACCGACCGGCCAGGTCTGATGACCACCCACGAGGTGAGAGTGGGCAGGGAGATTCGCAAGACTTCCATTTGAAGTTGGACTCGGAGCTGGCGGAAACATCCACCGCAAAACAGGCCCTACGACCTGGCAGCAAACCTGGTCGGAGGAGGGTGGAAACCCGAAAGCGCAGGTCGCGTCTCCATTCGGCGCAGGTCCTGATCATTGGATTTGCCGGCATCATCCTGCTTGGCACGCTCCTGCTGAAACTGCCCGCGGCATCGCCAGCCGACGTTTCGATATCCTGGATCGAGGCGCTCTTCACGGCGACGAGCGCTGTCACCGTCACCGGCCTGGGCGTGCTGACCACAGCGACAGACCTGACGCGTTTCGGACAGCTCATCATCCTCATGCTTCTTCAAGTGGGGGGCGTGGGATTTATCGCATTCAGCGTGCTCCTCTTCCGCCTGGTCGGGCGCCGGGTCACGCTCAATGAACGCTTTATGATCCAGCAGTCGCTCGGCGCCGAGAGGCTCGCCTCCTTCAGCCGCAATTGGGGACGTCTCGGCAGCGCCGCTAATCTCGCCCTCTACGTCCTCGTCGTTACTCTGGCCATCGAAGGGGTCGGGACCCTCCTGCTCTGGCTGCGCTGGCGCTCCGAGCTTCCGGACGGCGAGGCGCTATGGCTAGCCCTGTTCCATGCCGTCAGCAGCTACTGCAACGCCGGGTTCGACCTCTTCACCGGCAGCGGTCGCGCGCCGGTGTTCGGATTCAGCGCCGACTATTATACTCTTTTGGTAATGGCTCTTCTTATCATCATGGGCGGCGTCGGCGTCGCCGTGCTCTATGATGTAGGGAGCTACTTCAGGAATCGAATGCTGGCCCTCAACACGCGAATCACCCTGTTGCTGAGCGGGGCGCTCCTGATCGTCGGTCTTGCCGTCATGCTACTCGACCGGCAGCTCTACGAGGTTACGCTGGCCTCCTACACAGCCGGCGAGCAACTGGCCGTCAGCATCTTCACCGTCATCTCGGCGCGCACGGCCGGACTGACGATCCTGCCTCTGGACAATCTCAGCCAGAGCACCCAACTTATGCTTCTCTTCTGGATGTTTATTGGGGGCGCGCCTGCAAGCATGGCTGGCGGCGTCACCAGCAGCACCGTGGGGGTCCTCATCATCTCCGCTATCGCAACTGCCAAGGGAGGTGACAACGAAGCGGTCGCTTTCGGGCGCTCCGTTCCCAGAGAAACGCTTAACAAGGCAGTGGCGATCATGACCGTCAGCACCCTTCTAGTCGCTGGCGTTACCATGCTGATGTCACTGATTCACCATGGTGACATTTTTGCGCTAGGCTTCGAGGTGGTGAGCGCTTTTGCCAACGCGGGCTATTCGCTGGGGATTACTTCGGAGCTCAACGAGTGGGGGCAGGCCCTGATAGCCTTTACGATGTTTTGGGGCCGCCTCGGCCCTTTGACAATCGTAATCGCGCTGGCGCAACGGGAGCGGGCCCGGCTGCTTCATTTTCCCGAAGAACCGGTAATACTGGGATGAGTACCAGGTCATCCCATTGTCTTCGAAACGTTGTTCGTTCTGGTTGAGACCTATTTTGGCTATACGAAATTAAGGAGATATTTGATTTAATGTCCAGTTCAGAGATGTACACACTGGAAGACATGCGCGCCGGCGCTGAAGTTGCAGTCAACATCTGCATGGGGGTTCAGCCCGATGAGCGAGTCCTAATCCTCGGGGACGAGAGTTCCGCATTGATCAGCAAGGCCCTCGCCGACGCCGCGGGCGCCGTTGCTTCAGCCGTTGAAACCTGTACGTTGGAACAGTTTGGCATCCGTCCCATAACCTCGATGCCCGACGAGCTTCAACGCCGGGTGGAGCGATTTCAACCACACGTCAGCTTCTATACCGCCAGCAGCAAGCCCGGCGAGCTCAGATTTCGAATGGCTTACATGCCCGCGGTCTTGGGCGCCAATCCGGACGGCGCCCGCCACGGACACATGATCAATATCACGCCGCCGCTCATGATGCAGGGAATGAGAGTCGACTATCAACAGATCTTCGACGTCACAATGCGGGTACACGACATCGTGCGCCGCGCCGCCGAAATCCGGGTCACCAACCCCAAAGGCACCGACTTTACCGCCACTTTCAACCCGGATTTTAACTGGATTCCCTGTCACGGTCTCTATCACGAGCCGGGCAAATGGGGAAACTTGCCTGAGGGTGAGACATTCACTTCGCCCCAGGATGCCAACGGCTTGCTGGTTGTGGATGAACTCGGCGACTATTTCAGCGAGCGATACGGAATTCTCTCCACGCCGGTTACCTTCGAAGTTGAGCATGGACGCGTGCGCGCCGTTCGCTGCGAAGAAAGAACTTTGGAGGAGGACGTGCGTTCTTACATCTTCGGCGCCGAAAACGCCGATCGAGTGGGAGAATTCGCCGTCGGGACGAACATCGCGTTGAAGGGGCTGGTGGGCAACCTTCTACAGGACGAGAAGTTCCCCGGAGTCCATGTCGCTTTCGGCGATCCCTACGGCAGCCAGACAGGCGCCGACTGGAAGTCAGAACATCATGTCGACGTCATTCCGACACAGTGCACAATTGTGGTAGATGGAGAGAGGATTATGACAGACGGAGCGTTCTCAGCCGACATTCTGCGAACCGCATCCGGCAAGGACGAGGCCGACTGATTTTGATACGAACGACTGTGAACACAGTGCTTACCAGTCCGGATTTGCACTGCTTGGATGCCGACGATTTGCCGCACCGGCGTTTTTCAGTTGGCGTGGACAGCGGCCCAGTCGCGGCTAGACACCGGCGTTGAAGGTCGTGATGCGCGGGCGGAACGCGCGATCGAAGGCCTCCAACTTATCCTTGAACCAGTCGTGCTGTTCGGGCCACTGCGACCGGTCTGTCGGATCAGCATTGTACCTTCGCAGCATTACCTGTCCCTGTTTGTGCTCGGGCAACTCTCGCCACTCCAGGGCGTCTCCGATCTCGGCACCGATATCCCCTCGCTGCTGGTACAAAGTGTTGTAGGAGACCTCGGCATCCCCTTCGCGGATGACAAGCTGAACACCGATGCCGCCGTCGCGCATATTATTGAAAGCGGTCATTCGCAGGCGCCAGTGGCCAACGTCAAAGTTCATCCAGTTTTGCGAGCGCGGCGTGCCAGGGCGGATGAAGCTACCGCTGCTTTCAAGATGTTTGCGCAGCGCCTGCCAATACTCCAACTGCAGTTCGTTCTCTACGAGCTGATATTCCAATTGCAGTTCGTTCTCTACCTGCTGAAGCTGGTCCTCCAGCGTAGTTTCATCATCTTCCGGTGTTGTGGTTGGAGGCGGGCTGACGGGTTCGGACCTGTTCGGGGTAGGGGGCGCCTCGGTCCAACCGCTTGGCCTGCAGACAAGGTTGAATTTGGGGGCTAGAGGAGAGTCCCCAATTCGCCATAGCTCGACCTCCAGTCCGAAGAAATGAATGGTGTCGCCCGTGACCTCATTCAGCCAGTTGAGCGTATTCTGGTCTTCCTGCGTAAACTGGGCCGCGAGCCAGACCATCGTCACGGCTTTCAACTCAGCTGCAAAGGTGAGCAACTGCCCCAGATGGCTCTGGTCCGTGTGTTCAAGCTGATTTGCAATCACCACGTAACCGCCGGCCCCTCTTGTCCGGCACACGACCCCGCGCGGGGAAGGGCTCACCCAGCCCTCCATGTTCTCCAGTTCCAACTCCAGATTGAGGGCTTCGCCCAACATGGCCAAACTGTCGCTACGCGAAATCCAAGAGGCAAAGTCGCTGTCTTCGCTCACCCAAACCGTGCGCAACTCGACCTGTTCCAGGCGGCCAAAATCAAACTGTATCATTCGTTTATTCCCCCATTGCCTATGTTAATGGATGGCGGCAGAAGACAGGCCTCGCCCGGAACTTTGCCATTCCGAACCATCGTGACTCGCCATTCGGGCCGTCAAAAGACTCCTGTACTATCCGAAGAACGACAATTCACGACTATCTTTTACCTGATCTAAAGGCATTATGCAAGCCGCGAAATGACCCATTTGACATATCGGCGCGGCACCACTATTATACCTCACCGAAAGGGAAACCTCCACAGAAAAGAATCCCCTGAGGCTGGCCCCTTCGTGTGCGGGCGTAGTTCAGTGGTAGAACGTCAGCTTCCCAAGCTGAATGTCGACGGTTCGAGTCCGTTCGCCCGCTCTTTCGACTCACTTCCGCCTGCGGCTCCCGCCGCTCTTGTTGCTATTGCCCTCCCAACCTCGACCTGGGCAAGGCCGCGAATTCGCAATCCCAATTCGTGTCGCAGCGACCGGCACCGGCTTCGCAAAGGCAGCTTTAATTCTGATCAATTGTACACAGTCTTGCGTTGACTATGCGAAGTTGGGCAGTACGCTTGCGGTATCTCTTACTTTGGATTGGGAACCACGGTTGACAACAACAGTCGTCTGCCAGGCAGCAGGTCCTCCTCTCTCTGCCGATTCGCCGGCGTGACCCACATTGGAACACTGTCCCCATGGCTGACGCCGTGTGCGTGATACCGCGCGAGCTGAACAGCGAAGCGCCGTAACGCTCGCAAACGCTGGGGCGCCGTTCGCGCAGGCGGATAGACGCGCAAGCATGACTGCACATCGATGACCCCTCCCTTCTCTACCTCTAAGAACCGACCCCTTGCCGCCCATCTCGGATAGGCCGTCCTTCCCCTTTTGGTACTCCGACCGCCGGACGAATCCTTTACTGGGTGCATCCTTTTATTGGGGTGGAAATCGCCTGGCGGGGACTCGATGCAGGGGGCGGTTGGAATCGTCTTCCAGCTTTGGGAGGGCACGGGGCAGGCGCAAGGCCCGCGCCCACGGCGGCCGTGGCGTTTGCTGATTTGGGAGCGGCGCGTTGAGCCGCGGGCCCGACCGTCCAAACTGCAGTTGCCAGTGGTCAGTGGCCAGTTGCCGGCAACGTCAAGGGCTTAATCCACGAATTTGCGCGAATCTCTACGAAGAACTGCAGCTGCCGTGGCCAGTTGCCAGTGGTCGGTGGTCGGCAACGTCAAGGGCTTAATCCACGAGTCTGCACGAATTTGCACGAAGAACGGCAACGGCAGTGGCCAGTGGCCAGTTGCCGGCAACGTCAAGGGCTTAATCCACGAATTTGCTCGAATCTCCACGAAGAACTGCAACGGCAGTGGCCAGTTGCCGGGGACTGCCGGGAGCGATGCCCTCTGGTCGAACGCGCGAACGGCTGGCGACGCGCGTACACGGCCGTATAGGCACGCTGGCGTCGGCGACACGCTGGAAACGCGCACGCACGGTGGCGGGGGCTGGGCCGCGGGTTGCACGGGGTCGCAATGACGCCACACCCGGCGGCGTGTGGAGGGGTGTCAGGGGGGCGTTGCGGGGGGAGTCCCCCCGCACAAGGGAGGGCCGGAACTGCAGGGGGCAGGGGTTAGGGGGCAGGAACTGCAGGGAGCGGTGCGCGCCGGTCGAACGCGCGAACGGCTGGCGACGCACACACACGGTTGCATCGCCCACGCTGGCGTCGGCGACGAGCTGGAAACGCGCGGCCACGGTGGCGTAGCAACGGGCTGCCGGTTACAAAGGGCTGCATTAGAACCCACACCTGGCGGCGTGTGGAGGGGTGTCAGGGGGGCGTTGCGGGGGGAGTCCCCCCGCACAAGGGAGGGCCGAAGGCCCGACCGTCCAAAAGGACACAGGAAGGCGTATTCCTCCGCTCTGCGGGAGCGTGGAGCGTGGACTGGCCATGACTCCGCTGCTACCCGAGAAATGGGAAATCGTGCCCGGATTTTGGACCGCAGTCCCCTTGCTCACCGGCTTGACTCAGTACCGCCATACCATTATTCTGATGGCGAGTACCGGGCTTCCATGTCAAGGCAGCGCGATTCCAACTCTTCCTTGCTATACGAAACCATAGATGACGCTACGAATTCGTCCGAACGGCAGGATGCGCTCGCTCTCCAATTGTGATGCAGGCTGTCCTCCCGGACAATCAAATCTATGACAGTTGACATGGTCATTCTCGCCGCAATTCTTGTTGTGGCGACCTTCCTCTATCTGAGCGACTGGCTGTCGATTGAAACGACGTCGGCTCTCGCCATCGCTGCGCTTGCGCTGACCGGCATCCTCGACACGGGGGAGGCGCTCTCCGGCTTCGCCAGCACGGCCACGCTCACAGTGGGCGCCATGTTTATCATCAGCGGCGGCCTACTGCGTACCGGTGCGCTTGAAATCGTCACGATTGGACTAGCCCGCTTCTCTCGGGGCAGCCCGCGCCGTCTGCTGATACTGCTCGGCGGCGTCATTCCCCTGGCCAGCGCAGTCATGAACAACACGCCCGTTGTGGTCATGATGGCCCCGGTCGTACTGTCGCTCAGCCAGCGCTTTCGCATTCAACCCTCCAAGCTCCTTATCCCGTTGAGCTACTTTGCGGTGCTCGGCGGAACGATAACCCTCCTCGGGACCAGCACCAACATTCTGGTCGACGATCTCTACCGCAACGCCGGCGGACCTGGGTTCAATTTCCTTACTTTTACCCCGCTGGGCCTCATCTTCACCGTAGCCGGCGGACTCTTCGTCGTCTTTACCAGCCAGAAGCTGCTGCCCGATCGTGCGCCGGTTGGCGCGCTGGACAGCGGACGCCACCAGCGCACACCTTTTGTGGCTGAAATGACTGTCTCCAGAATGAGCCCTTTGCTCGGCCAGACCGTAGGTGAGCTGTTCAGCGATGGATTCGGCGTCCGCATGCCCCAGCGCAGGTCGGAGCGTCATCACCGCCGCCTCTCCCATCTGCGCCGCGCCCTGCATGAGGACGGCAGCGCGGCTGAAGGACGAATCGAGCTGCTCGAGCTGATGCGCGACGGCGAACCGTTTCGAGCTGGCCGGCAGGGGACGGCCCGCCTCGGCCTCAGAGGTCGATTCGAGCCGAAGGAAGCATTGTCATTGCGCCTTCAGGAGGGAGACGTCCTGGTCATCTGCGGCCCGCCCCCGCTCATCTCCCGCTTCACCGAGACTAACTCTGCCGGGGACGCCGTCTCAGGCGCCAGTCCCAACTATTCGCCGGCCGATAAGACTACAGGGAGTTCACCAGCTACGCGCATCGTCGAGGCGGTCATTCTGCCTGATTCGAGCGCCGTAGGCAGGCGTTTGGCCCAACTGGACCTGGAGGACAGCCATCACGTCCATGTCGTTGGCTTACAGAGGCACGGCGGCCAGCGAAGAGTGAGCCCGAGCCAAGCGCGCCTCCACCGAGGGGACGTTCTACTGCTGCAGGGCACGCGTTCGGGCCTTCAAGCGGCGAGCGAACATTTCAAGCTCCTGCTGGTCGAAGGTGTCGAATCCGCCATAGTCAGGCGCGCCAAGAACCGGCTGGCCTTGCTGATAATGGGGGCAGTCATTCTCCTTGCCATTCTGACAGACCTGCCCATTGTCATTCTTGCGCTCGGCGGCGCCGCCCTCATGGTCGTTACCCGCTGCCTCCGCACCGATGAGGCCATGTCTTCTCTGGACGGCGCTACCCTCTTACTCCTGGCGGGTACGATTCCCCTCGGCACGGCCATGCAGAAGACCGGCCTGGCCCAGCTACTTGTCGATCAGCTGGTCTCCTTTTCCGGGCAGCTAAATCCGGTCGTCATGCTGTCGCTGTTCTACCTCTTCACCAGCCTGCTGACACAGCTGATCAGCAACAACGCCGTCGCCGTTCTGCTCACACCCATTGCGCTTTCGATGGCTGCTACCTTGCAGGTCAACCCACAGCCGCTGTTGATGACGATTGCCTTCGGCGCCTCGGCCAGCTTCATGACGCCGATGGGATACCAGACCAACGCCATCGTCCGCGGCGCCGGCGGCTACACTTTTGGCGATTACCTCCGCATTGGCATACCCTTGACCCTCATCATGTGGCTCCTGGCCACAATTTTGATACCCTATTTCTGGCCACTTTAGACACGGCAATCGTCTGCCTCCGACACCAAGTAAGGAGATAGTTCAATGTCAACGCCCTATCTGTCAGACCGAGATTGGACCCACGGCGTCATCCGCTATCCCGACCCCGCGGTCGAAGTCCTGGACGATCGCTTCGGCCCGTACAGGATTGGCAATGCCGTGGTCGAGCGCCTTTTCACCGGTTGCCGGTGGGCCGAGGGCCCGGTTTGGTTTGGCGACGCACGCTGCCTGATCTGGAGCGACATACCGAACAACCGCATGTTGCGATGGCACGAAGATACAGGCGAGGTCGACGTCTATCGCAGCCCGGCCTTCCACAGCAACGGCAACACGCGCGACCGGCAGGGCCGGCTGGTGACCTGCGAGCACACCGGACGGCGCATCACGCGGACGGAGCACGACGGCTCCGTTACGGTTCTGATGGACAGCTTCGAGGGCAAGCCGATAAACTCTCCCAACGACGTCGTCGTACACTCCGACGGCAGCGTTTGGTTCACAGACCCCGGCTACGGGCTGCTGCTCAACTACGAAGGGGCGCGCGCCGAGGCCGAACTCCCCAATCGCGTCTACCGACTCGATCCCGAAACCGGAGAAGCAACCATCGTCGCCGACGACTTTCTGCGCCCCAATGGCCTCTGCTTCTCGCCCGACGAAAGCCTGCTCTACATCGTCGACACCGGTCGCTCGCACGACCCGGACGGCCCCTCCCACATTCGCGTATTCGACGTGACCGGTGACAACCGGCTCACAAACGGCAGGCTGTTCGTCGACATGAACCCCGGCATGGCCGATGGGATTCGTTGCGACGTCGATGGCAATCTCTGGGCGGGCACGGGCTGGGCGGGCTCCGGTTTTGACGGCGTGCACTGCTACGCGCCCGACGGCACACGCATCGGCCAGATTCATTTGCCCGAAATTTGCGCCAACCTTTGTTTTGGCGGAGCAAACAAGAATCGTCTCTTCATGGCCGGCAGCCAGTCAATCTATGCCGTCTACCTCGAAACAACGGGCGCGCAACACCCGTAACACTAAGACTATATTCATTTGATTCGGAAGGAGAAGAACGCGATGCCCTACTCAATTCAGTCAACGCTGCAGGAACTTTTGAGCAACGAGCAGGCCAAGGCCGTGATCGAAAAGCACATGCCCGGCGCCTCCTCGCACCCCGATTTGCCCATGGCCATGCACATGACCCTGCAGCAGATCTCATACTATCCGGAGGCTGCGCAGGCGGGGCTGACGCAGGACAAATTGCAGGCAATAGAAGCCGAACTGAAGTTACTTGGCTGAGGAGCAGGAAGGGGGTACGGCGCGCCAGGCCTAGAAGTCTCCGCGTTTGCGCGCCATCTCAAAGGCGTCATCCTGGGGCGTATAGTTGAGGATCGCCATGGTGTCGGTCATGTCCAGCCGCTTGTAGCGGTTGTCCGAAATGCCGTGAAAGTTGCCGAACATCACATCGTCGCCGGCCTCGACTGCGGCGGCGATCAACCCCGCGTTGTCTTCCAACGTCTGGATGATGTCGACATACTCGTGGTCCCAGTGAATCATCTCAGAGTCCCGGTATTGCACCGCGCCGAAGCGCAGGCACAGTGAAGACAGGCCGTGCGTGTGCGAATAGTAACGCGCCAGCGCCTCGCCCCAGCATTTTGTCGCACCGTACAGGTTGATCGGGTAGACCGGCATCTGTGTGTGCACCTGCTGGTCAACCGGGTAACCCAGGACCGCGTTGATGCTGCTGGCATAGACAACGCGCCGACATCCGGCTTGGCGGGCAGCCTCAAAGACATTGTAAGTTGCAATCACGTTGTCAGGCAGCAGGCTCTCCCAGGGGGCATCCATATTGGGGTTGGCGCCGAGATGTACTACCGTGTCTATCTCGTCGAAGAGGGGACGAATGGCGTCCATGTCGCTCAGGTCCGCCTTGACGAAGGGCGCGCCCTTCGCGTCCTGCGGTTCGACGATGTCCGACAACAGGAAGTCATAGGTGTCGGCATAGGCGTTGTGAAAGAAACTGCCGATCTTGCCGGCCGCGCCGGTTAGCAATAGTTTACGCGCCATGATCGTCCTTTAGATTCTTGCCTCTCCTGAAGGGCAAACCGGTATCCAATTCTTCAGTCTTTTTCGAGCACGGCGGCATATTGTGCGCCTCCGCTCTCAAGAAACGCCGCTGTGCGCCAGCCAGTCCCCTCTACGATTTCCTCTAACTCCGTCTGCGGTACCATAAGGTAATCAAACCAGTCGCCAATCCGGTCCCGGTACCTGACCCGCAGGCGAAGCTCGCCGGGAAGCCGTCCTTGCTGCCGGTTACGCGCATGATAGGCCAAATGCTCCGGTTTGTCGGTAGCGTAAACGTTAAGACTTTCGGCGACAATGCGAGCGCCGTCGCGAGTAAGCTTTTTGAGGCGACGCAGCATCCAGCGGGCCCGACGCGGATTGGCGAACAGCCCGAAATTGTTTCCCAGCATGAGAACGGTGTCGAAAACACCCAGCGAGCTGTCCACGCGGTGGAAAGGCAGTTGCCGAACGTTGTGAACGCCTCTCTGCCGGCACACCTCAAGAATTCCAGCAGAAACGTCGATGCCGACAACCTCGTGCCCCTGCTCCTGCAGGTACAATGCAAAACGGCCGGCCCCAACGCCGACGTCCAAAACGCGGCCGCGCACAAATGCCATCGCCTCTTTCACGTAATCGGGCCACTCGTCATAGGACGAAAAGTACATCGGCAGATTGTCGGTCGCGGCCACATAGCCGTCGTCCCGCTCGATGACCTCAATGCAACTTATGCCTGCAAAGTAATCTGAGAGCAGAAGACCCCAGGCGTCGCTTGAACTACTTTCCCTGGTCATTTTCACGCCGAATTCGCCACTTCCCAGCCTGCAAAACGCTTGTCCATCTTACTCCCCCATGCTATAAAGGGCAAGCAATAGCCTACCTCAAAAAGGCGGAATAGATTGACTCACTCTCCATAAAGGAACGGGATATGCCCAGCACAGACGCCGCCCAAATCTCCGTTGATAACGACGATCCGTCTCTCTTCGAAGTGGAGACGAACGCGGCCGGTCCTGCCGGTGAACTGCCTCTCGACGATGAGTTCCTTCGCAACGCGCCCAGCGGCGACATTTTCGGCCTCACCCAGGACGCCGGCATGGGATGGTCTCCCCGCCGTCTTCGCAACCCGGAGTTCCTCATTCTCAGCACGCAGGGTGGCATTCGTGCGCCCGACGGATCTCCGATCGCACTCGGCTACCACACCGGCCACTGGGAGGTAGGCCTGCTGATGGAGGCCGCGGCCGCGCGTCTCAAGGAGCTCGGCATGGTCCCGTTCGCCGGCTTCGTCACCGACCCGTGCGACGGCCGCACCCAGGGCACGACCGGCATGATGGACTCGCTGCCCTATCGCAACGACGCCGCAATCGTCCTCCGCCGGCTCATAAGGTCCTTGCCTACGCGCAAGGGCGTCATGGGGATCGCCACCTGCGACAAAGGCCTCCCGGCCATGATGATCGCACTTGCCTCACAGCGGGAACTGCCGGTCGTCCTCGTGCCGGGAGGCGTGACGCTGCCACCGACCGAAGGCGAGGACGCCGGCAAGATTCAGACGATCGGCGCGCGCTTCTCTCACGGAGAAATCACGATTGAAGAGGCGGCCGAGCTCGGCTGCCGCGCCTGTGCAACGCCCGGCGGCGGCTGTCAGTTCCTCGGCACGGCAGCCACCTCGCAGGTCGTCGCCGAAGCGCTCGGCATGACGCTCATGCACGCCGCGCTCGCGCCTTCCGGCCAGCCGATCTGGCTGGACTTGGCCGACCGCTCCGCCCGCGCCTTGGTTTCACTACACGAAAACGAAGTCCCCTGCGCCGATATCCTCAGCGAAGACGCGCTCCACAACGCCATGGTCGTCCACGCGGCCTTCGGCGGCTCAACAAACCTGCTCCTCCACATCCCCGCGGTTGCCCACGCCGCCGGCCTGCCCCGGCCCACCGTGGCCGACTGGCAGCGTATCAACGCCGAGGTGCCCCGTCTCGTCGACGTCCTGCCCAACGGACCCAAGGGACATCCAACAATCCAGGCTTTTCTGGCCGGCGGCGTACCCGAGGTGATGCTCCATCTGCGCGAGCTCGACCTACTCCGCCTGGAAGTGCTCACCGTCCACGGCCGCCGCCTGGATGAACTCCTCGACGAGTGGCAAGTCAGCGAACGCCGCAAACGCCTGCGCGAGCGGCTTTTTGCCGCCGAAGGCGTCGATCCCGACGACGTCATCATGGATCCGCGGAGCGCTGCCGCCAGGGGGCTGACCAGCACAGTCACCTTCCCAACCGGCAATCTCGCGCCCGAGGGATCGGTCATCAAGAGCACGGCAATCGACCCTTCGGTCGTCGACGATGACGGTGTCTACCGCAATACCGGGACGGCCCGCGTTTTCGTAAGCGAGCTCGAGGCCATCGCCGCCATAAAGGGCAATCACGAGAAACCGGTTCAGGCCGGTGACATTCTAGTTCTGATTGGTCGAGGACCGATGGGGAGCGGAATGGAGGAGACCTATCAGTTGACTTCGGCGCTGCGATACCTGCCCTTCGGCAAACAGGTCGCGCTGATCACTGACGCCCGTTTTTCCGGCGTGAGCACAGGCGCCTGCATCGGCCACATCGGCCCTGAGGCGCTGGCCGACGGCCCGATCGGCCGCGTGCGCGAAGGGGATTCGATCCGCATCGAAGTCGATACCGTCAATCTATTGGGCGCCATCGACCTCATTGCCGAACCCCATGGAAACGGCAATGGGGCAGACCCGGCTCTTGCCGAGCAGCGGGAAGAAGGGTCCGAAATCCTGGCACAGCGCAAACCCCATCCCGAGCTGGCCGGCGACCCGCGTCTACCCGCTGACACCCGGCTCTGGGCTGCATTGCAGGCGGCGAGCGGCGGCACTTGGGGCGGCTGCGTCTACGATACCGACCGCATCCTCGAACTGCTCGAGGCCGGAGAAAAGGCCCTTGCACAGTCGTGACGGGCTGCAGGCCGAGCCGGCCCGGCCCGGCCTGCGTCACGCGATGCCGGCTGTATTATGGGTCGCTGCAGTCGCGCGTAAATCCACACAGCTCGCAGATGATTTTGCAGTGCCGCTTGCTCACCGCGCCGCCGCATAGCCAGCAGTATGTGTCATCGGCGGACTGGTTGGCGGACTGGTCGGCGGGCTGGTCGACCGACTGTGCGGCGGGCTCCATGTTGGCTTCGCTGTGCCTGTAACGCTCACGCTCGATCTGCCCGCCAGGACTGTAAAAGCTTGCCTCATAGCCCAGGAATTCGCCGTCCTGGTAGAGGAACTTGGCGGAAAAGAAGCGCTCCTCGAAGATCCAGGGGATGAAGAGCCTGTCTCCCGGCCACAGGTTCAAGGCTGCCAGCCGCTCGTTGTCGATCCAAGCCAGCCGGCCCTCCGGCGAGTCGATCAGCGTCCCTTTCCAGTGCCGGGCGACAAACAGCCACACATACCAATCTGCCTCGCCGTCGAAGTTGGGAAAGGTGATCTGGCCGCGCAGGAGCGGATCGCGGCAGGCAAGGCCGCTCTCTTCGTAGACCTCGCGGACCACGCACTCTTCGGGCGATTCACCCGGCTCCAGCTTGCCTCCCAGGCCGTTCCACTTGCCCTCGTGATAGTCGTTCTTACGCTTGACCCGGTGCAGCATCAGCGTCTGACCCGGCCGCTGCACGTAGCACAGCGTGGCGAGCTTCAATCCCGGTTTGGCCATTCTCAAAACTCCGCCAGTTCCCGTGCACGCTCGACGATCTTCTCCGCGCCGGGCCGGTAGGCGTCCTCCAGCGGCGGGCTGAAGGGCACGGGGATGTCGAGCCCGGTCAGTCGTTGAACGGGCGCGTCGAGCCACTCGAAGGCCTCCTGCGCAATCAACGCCGCCACCTCCGCGCCGACGCCGGTATTGCCCGTGGCGCTGTGAACGATCAGCACCTTGCCGGTCCTGCGCGCCGTCTGCAGGATCGCTTCTGTGTCGAGCGGTTTGAGTGTGCGCAAATCCAGAATCTCCGCCTCGATGCCTTCCTCGCTCAGCTGCCCCGCCGCCTGCCTTGCCTCCCGCACCTGCGCGCCATAGGTGATGATCGACACGTCGGCGCCTTCCCGCACCGTCTGTGCCTCTCCGATCGGCACCAGGTACTCGCCTTCGGGTACCGCGCCCCGCTCCGAGCGGTACAGGATCTTGCTCTCCATGTAGATGACGGGATTGTTGTCACGTATCGCCGCGCTCAGCAGACCCTTGGCATCGGCAGGCGTTGCCGGCGCCACCACCTTCAGCCCCGGGGAGTGCGTGAACCAGGCCTCAGGGTTCTGGCTGTGGAACGGTCCCGAGCGCAAGCCGCCATCGCACGGCGCGCGAATCACCCAAGGCACCGCCCCGCCCCAGCGGTAATGGTTCGTCGCCGCGAACTGCACGATGCTGTCGAACCCGCTCGTGATAAAGTCGGCGAACTGCATCTCAATCACCGGCCGCATCCCCATCAGCGCCATGCCCGTGCCCATGCTGATGAACGCGTTCTCGCACATCGGCGTGTTGAAGATACGCTGCGGCGGATATTTGTCCGTCAGCGGCTTCGTGACCTTGAATGCGCCGCCGAACGGCCCGGCCACATCCTCGCCGAAGATGACGACCTCGCCGTCGCGCGCCATCTCCAGATCCAGCGCCTCGGTGATCGCGGCAATATAGGTCAGTTCCCGCGTCCCGTTCATCATGCTTTTCCCCACGATTCCCGCTCTGGTGCATTCCATTGAATTGGTGAGAACTGTTGGGCGCCATTCTACCATATCCGGGCTGCGAACGCGCCGATGGCGAGAGATGTGATATACTGTCGGCGACAGAACAGAAGTGCACACTCAATGGTAAGTTACAAACGAGACGCTGTGAAGAACGGAATGGCAACGGAAGGGATAGGCCAATTGGATGAGGAAGTCGTCAGGCGGCTAGAGCAGCGGGCCTCCGTGAACAACCGCTCGTTCGAAAGCGAACTGCGCCACATTTTGGAGCAGGCTGCCGAGGGCGACTTTGCGGCGAATAGGCGAGGTTTTCGACAACTCTCCAGGAGGATGAGACAGCAGACGAGCGGCCGGACTCATACACCGTCACATATTCTTGTTCGTGAAGATCGCGATTACGATCACGAGGCTTATTGATTCGGTTGGTGGTGGACGCCAGCGCGGCAATCAAATGGTTTGTGGACGAAGAGTCTTCCGATCTCGCCGGCGCTTTGCTGGAAAGTGAGTACGATCTCTACGCTCCCAGGTTGCCGGCTTCAGAGGTTGACAATGCGCTATGGCGCAAGGTCCGGATTGGACAGTTAAACCACGATGAAGATCGAGAAATCGCAGTCGCCATTGCTCGAATTCCCGTAAGTTGGGCAGATGAATTAAGTGTCTGTCCCGCCGCAGGTCAACTGTCACTTGAATTGGAGCACCCTGTCTACGACTGAATCTATCTGGCATTGGCACGCCAATTGCGTGGGTCAATGGTAACTTCCGATGCTCGTTTTGCTCATGCCGTCGCCGGAACCGCGTTTGAGCGCGTGATTCTCACTCTGGAGTCGCTCGACGCGGCTTGAAGGCGGTCATTCGCTTTGGCCGATGAAGGGTAGATGTGCCAAACACGGCGGCTCTTCATCGTAAGAAAAAGGCTCCCTTTGTCAATTCGCCTTTGTAGTCCGACGAGCCGGCGGAATTTCCATTCAGACCTCCAAATGTAGTCAAGCGAAAAGTTAGAAGGAAGGTAACTACCAAGCCACACACAGCGTCTATCTCGACCAGTGCTTCATCCCCGCCGCCATTCAGATTATCTGATTGCGTATTCGGCTGGCCGCCACCACGTTGGATAAGCCGCACTGCAGGAATGACGACGTACTGTCGGTGAGCGATGGTTTTGGAGGGGGGCGTTGCGGGGGGAGTCCCCCCGCACAAGGGAGGGCCGCAGGCCCGACCGTCCAAAAAGCAAGGAGAAAGTAAAGCGGAGTGAGGAGAGTGAGAACAGCTTCGCTCACCTCATTCCGGGTCACAGACTGATTGCGGCTGAGTAGTTACGAAGGAAGACAGGTCCTTCTCAACAATATGAGTTCGATCGGCGAGAACGACGCAAAGCCAGAATCTACAGTTTCGCCCCAAGCCCATGACGGCACAGACACCGAGTACCTGCCGTCAGGAAACGGCTGGCAGGCGCTAAGACTGATTTCCGCCGGCACAAAAGGCTCGATTGATGGTTGGCGCCCACAGATAGACCTTCTGACCGACCTCTTGGAATGTCACAACGACGCGGCGCTTTACCTGCGCAGACGCGTGCATGGCAAAACAACGCTCTTCCAGCACCTGGTCGTTGCCAATCATTTGACTGCTTCAATCTTTCTGAAGGACTCTCTGTTCCTTGTCCAAATAGGGTCGCTCGCCAGCTCAACCGTACTCCTCAGGCCCGTTGTCGAAATCCTGCTGGAGCTGCAGTATCTCAGGCGATTTCCAGCCGAGACAGAGACCTACTTCAGCAAAATCGAGGATCGCGACACAGGGCCAAGCAGAGGCAAGGCTTCAGCACGTCCCGGGGGAACTCTTCGATTCAAACCGGTTGAAGAGATGGCAAAGCGCTTGGGGACCGGCAAGAAGCAAGCGTCAGACAGTTTCGATAGGCGTTTGATCGATCAGTGGCAACTGCTGTCAGATACCTCGCCAAGCCCTTCGCCTGAGCTCTTGGGGGCGACACCGGGCGGACAACAGGTGGAGTGGAGAAATACGCTCGCTGCGCTGGAACACGTCGCTTTTGACGCCGCCAGGCAACTGTTTGAGATTGACGAAGACTTCGCCAGACTCTTCGAACAGGAACAGGACTTACACAAGCGAGTGCTGAACCTCTCCTTCAGCGGGGCCGCGGTCCCGTCGCTGGACTGAGCCCATTTTTGTGTCATCGTTCGCCCTGCCAACTTGGACGGCTTAGGCGCAACCTTTAGGCCTTGCGCTTGCGCCTTTCTCACATTCAAAGTTCCCGGAGAACGCAATGAACGTAGAAATCCGTCACGACAAATTCCGCGCCGTAATCGGTGATGACGTCGAAATCGATGAAATCGGCAGCGGATTCGACTTCACCGAAGGGCCGATCTGGAACCACGTTGAGAACCACCTCATCTTCAGCGACATACCCGGCAACATCATGCGCCGCTGGCGGCCCGACGGTTCGATTGCGACATGGCGCCAACCCAGCAATATGGCCAACGGAAACGCCTACGATCGCCAGGGGCGCGTCGTCACCTGTGAGCACGCGACCAGCCGCATTACCCGCACTGAAGCCGACGGCTCCGTCACGGTGCTCTCTACCCACTATGCGGGCAAGGAGCTCAACAGCCCCAACGACATCGTCGTCAAGAGCGACGGTTCCATCTACTTCACCGACCCCGGTTTCGGCCGCATGGAATACTACGGCCTCCCGCGTGAACAGCAGCTTCCCTTCCAAGGCGTCTACCGCCTCGATCCTGAGAGCCGCGCTCTTACGCTGCTCGTCGACAACTTCGACCAGCCCAACGGACTGTGCTTCTCGCTCGACGAGTCGCAGCTCTTCGTCAACGACACCATGCGCGCCCACGTACGCGTCTTCGACGTAGAAGGCAACGGCACGCTGGCCAACAGCCGTGTCTGGGCCGAGCCAACCGTCGACCGCGACGGCGTCCCCGACGGCGCCCCCGACGGCATGAAAATCGACAGCCAGGGCAACCTCTACGTCACCGGACCGGGCGGCATCCATGTGTTTGACGCCGGCGCAACTAGTCTCGGCGTCATCTACACGCCGCAGGGCTGCGCCAACTTCTGCTGGGGCGAAGACGATTTGAAGAGTCTTTTCATCACCGCCAGCACCTCGCTCTATCGTCTGCGCGTCAATGTCCCGGGCAGACAGGCATTTTAGAAGCAACCAGAATCGGAAAGGGGGCTTCCCTTCTCCACCCAGCCGAAGGAAGAAGAAATGATCGCACTCGACGTATATTTCAACGCCAAATCAGGCGGTGACGCCGAACTGGAAAAAGTGGTTGTAGATGTTTGGATGGAGGCGATGAAGCAGCAACCCGGTTTCATCAGCGCCTCTCTGATGACCCCGCTCCCACAGGAGGAACTCGATGCAATGGGGGCAGTCAAGCCGCCCTTTTCCCACGAAGTGCTCTCATTCTGGGAGAGCGAAGATTATAGGCAGCAATGGGTCGGCCGAGACATACACCAAGAGGTCTGGCCGCAGGTCGAGGCGGCGGCCGAGATGATTATGTACACCGTCTCGAACTGTGACGAGAACTGGAACATTTAGAGCTTTTTACCAATTGTCTGAAGTTTGATTCGTCTGTTTTTTGTGATGGACACAGTTAACCGCACGGGCTCACGCTAAGGTCATCGATCCAAGAATCAGGTGAACGATAGCTGGAACTGTACGCAGGCAGCCTGAGATGGTGACTCTTGCTGACCTGTCGAGGGAAAGTTCAACGAGCCCTGGCATTTGGGAGCGGCGCGCTCAGCTGCCGCTGCCCACTCCTTCCTGCTGGAACTGCGCGTCGACCACCGCCAGAATCGCCACATTGACTATGTCCACAACCTCCGCGCCCGTTTCCAGCACGTGGATCGGCTTGCCCATCCCCACCAGGATCGGCCCAATCGCCTCCGCACCGCCGAGACGGTTCAGCAGCTTATAGGCCGTATTCGCCGACGCCAGCTCCGGGAACACCAGCACGTTCGCGTCCTCGATCGCGCTGAACGGGTAATGGCGCTGCATCAGGTCCGGCACGACCGCCACGTCCGCCTGCATCTCGCCGTCGATTTGCAGAGCCGGCCGCTGGGCCTTCACCAGCTCTGTCGCCCGCTGCACCTTCGCCACCTGCGGATGCTGAGTGCTGCCGAAGTTGGAAAAGCTCAACATCGCCACGCGCGGCTCAACGTCAAACTGCCGCGCGACGTCGGCCGCATTTATCGCGATCGACGCCAGCGTCTCGGCATCCGGGTCAATGTTCACCGTCGCATCGCTGAAAAAGTAGATGTTGTCGCGCACGATCATCAGGTAGACCCCGCTAAGCACCCCCCGGTCCGGCGCAGTGCCCACCGTCTGCAGCGCAGGCCGCAGCACATCCGGGTAGTTGTAGGTCAGCCCCGCGATATAGGCCCCCGCGTGCCCGTGCAGCACCATCGCCGGCCCGTAATAGTTGGCCTGGCGCAGCAGCTCGTTCGCCCGCGGCAGCGTCACCCCCTTGCGTTGACGCTCCTGATAAAACGTCGCCGCATACTCCCGGTTCATCGGGTCCTGGTGCGGATTGATCACGGTCGGACGGTAGTCCAGCCCCAACTCCTCGCACCGGATCTGCACCACGTCGGGATTGCCCAGCAGCACGGGTGAGCCGATCCCCTCCGACTCGACCGCGTAGGCGGCGCGGATAATTTTTGGGTGTTCCCCCTCGCCGAACACTATCCGCTTCGGGTTCTGCCTCGCCTTGCTCTGCTGCGTGCGCATCACCTGCACACCCTTGCCGATGCGCAGCGCCAACTCGTCGAGGTACACGTCCAGATCGATATGCCGCCGCGCGACGCCTGTTTCCATCGCCGCCTTCGCCACGGCCGGCGCCACCCACATCAGCACACGGCTGTCCAGCGGTTTCGGAATAATGTAATCGGGGCCGAAACGCAGCGTGTCCAGCCCGTAGGCGCGCATGACGCTGTCGGGCACATCCTCCTTGGCCAAGTCGGCCAACGCACGCGCGGCAGCCAGCTTCATCTCCATGTTGATCGCCTTTGCCCGCACGTCCAGCGCGCCGCGGAAGATGAAAGGAAAGCCCAGGACATTGTTCACCTGGTTGGGGAAATCGCTGCGCCCCGTCCCCATGATCACCGTATCTTCGCGCGCTCCGACCGCATCCGGGTACGGAATCTCCGGGTCCGGGTTCGCCATTGCGAAGACAATCGGGTTCTCTTCCATCGAGCGTACCATCGACTGCGAGACCGCCCCGGCCACCGAGAGCCCGATGAGCACGTCGGCGCCGACCAGCGCGTCCCCCAGGGTGCGCGCATCGGTGTCGCTGGCGTACTCCTCCTTCCACTCGTTCATGTTCTCCATGCGGCCTTCGTAGATCACTCCGCGGCTGTCGCACATAATGATATTGCGCTTGTCCGCGCCGAGCGCCACGTAGATGTCGGCGCAGGCGATCGCCGACGCCCCTGCCCCGTTGATCACGATCCGGGCCTCGTCCAGCCCTTTGCCGGCGATCTCCAGCGCGTTCAGCAGCCCCGCGCCCGAGATAATCGCCGTCCCGTGCTGGTCGTCGTGGAAGACCGGGATGTCCAACCGCGCCTGCAGCGTCTGCTCGATCAGGAAGCACTCCGGCGCCTTGATGTCCTCCAAATTGATGCCGCCGAACGTGGGCGCGATCAGCTCGCAGAAGCGCACCATCTCGGCCGCGTCCTCGGTGTCGACCTCGATGTCGAACACGTCCACGTCGGCGAAGCGTTTGAACAGGACCGCCTTCCCTTCCATCACCGGTTTCGACGCCAGCGCGCCGCGGTTGCCCAGCCCCAGGATCGCGGTCCCGTTGCTGATCACTGCCACCAGGTTGCCGCGCGCGGTGTACTCGAACGCGTCCTCGGGCCGCAGCGCGATCTCCAGCACCGGGTGCGCCACCCCTGGCGAATAGGCCAGCGACAGATCGTTCTGCGTCTCCATCGGCTTGGTGGGCGTGATTTTGAGTTTGCCCGGCCGCCCGTCGGCGTGATAGTCGAGCGCATCCTGTTTGGTCAGCGTCATTGCGTTTCTCCGCATCTGCGTGGTTCGTTCATCTGACCCATTGTATGTCATCTGCCCGCGATCCGCACGTAAGGTCCTTACGAACTTGCGGACTTATTCTCCCGTCCTGTGAATCAACCCGGACGCGGAAACGGGAAACCAGGAACGAGAGCAGTTCCTCTATGAAGGCGAGAGCCTCGGTCGGGTTAGAGCAGGTTAGGGCGGGGAAGGTAGGTCTTCCGGCCCAAGTCTTGCGACCCGATCTGCTTGTCATTGGCTGCGTAGCGTAGTCAGGGAGCAATTGCCCGAGTATTTCAATATTTTTTCGCCAGCTTCCGTCAATTCTCGATGGTTTTCGTCTTTGGACATTCGCGATGCCGGTTTCCAGGGGTGTGCTGGCTGGCGGCGCCTGGGTTAGTGAGATGGGAGTCCGATCATATTGTTTGCAGCGCCGGTGATGGAGATTGTCGGGTTTGTCTCGGTGCAAATTTGGCTCAAGCGGCTGGCCTTTGCGCTCGATTTCGCGTTTCCAGGCCCATGCTCTTTGTTCTCTCCCGGTTTCTATTGCCGGTCTCTCTTCAGACTTCTGATTCTGAACAGTTGCCAACTTGGGTGAAAGGGCGTTCACAGGCGCTGCCTTTTGGCAGGGACTCCGGGTCTCTTTGTGGTTACCGTTAGGGGAGGAATTGCGAACTACCGAAAAATTTGTCCGCGCCCGTCTCCGGTGCTATACTATCGGCGCTTCAGGGCTGCTCCGGACTTCAACCCCGAAGAGCCGGAATTGGTACTATGCGAACTTGCGGCCGCGCGACCGCTGCCCCGTGGCAAACCCAGCCCTGGAAGAACATATTCAGGAAGACAGGATTCGACGATATGGCAACCGCAACTGACGTTTCAAACGTCAGTCCAAGGGGCTCTACAAGCCCTCACTCAGTCCTCCGTGCAATCTGGAGCTCCTACTTCTTTCGCAAGTTCCTGCGCGCCCTCGCCACCATCTTTGTCGTCACGACCATTATCTTTTTCCTCGTGCGGCTGCTGCCGGGCAACCCGATCGAGATCTACGTCAACCAGCTAATCGTCACCTACGGCATGCCGGTGCACGAGGCCCAGGACCAGGCCGCCGCCCTCTTCGCCATCGACCTGGATGAGCCGGTAATCCTCCAGTACTTTTCATACCTACAGAATTTGGCGCGCGGCAACTTCGGCCAGTCGGTCCTGTCGCCGGGCACGACCGTGACCGAGGTAATCCTGCGTTTTCTACCGTGGACGCTCTTCAGCGTCGGGTTGGGGCTGCTGATCAGCTTTACTGTCGGCGTCCTGCTCGGGGTCATCATGGCCTACCGACGCGACAGCTTCCTCGATCACGGCTTCACCGTCGTCAGCTCGATCATCAGCTCGGTGCCCGACTTCCTTATTGGCCTTCTGCTCGTCGTCTGGCTGGGCGTACAGTGGAAGATCATTCCGATTGGCGCAATGCGCGGCGCCTATTCATCGGGCATGGTACCCGGCTTCAACCTTGAGTTCTTCGCCGACGCGCTCTTCCATGGCGCTCTTCCAATCTCGACTTACGTCCTGACCAGCGTCGGTTTCTGGATGCTCAGCATGAAGAGCAACACAATCAGCACGCTCGGCGAAGACTACGTCACCATAGCCAAGGCGCGCGGTCTCAAGGAGTGGCGTATCACCACAGCCTATGTGGGCCGAAACGCCATCCTGCCCCTTTTCACGATCCTGACCATCCGTGTCGGCTTCGTTGTCGGCGGCTCGCTGCTCGTCGAGCAGATTTTCGAGTACGGCGGCATTGGGCGCATGTTGGGGCAGGCGATCAACCAACGCGACTATACCCTGATGCAGGGGATTTTCCTGATCATCACTTTTTCGGTGATCTTCGCCAACTTCTTTGCCGATGTCCTTTACGGCTGGCTCGATCCGCGCATCAAGCTGCAGGACAACTGAGTTACGCATAGCGGCCGCGGCCAACCATGAGGCGGCCCAGAGAGTTCGCCGCATGGACGGGAGAGTAGAGAGATGACGGCAGACAGCATCAACTACGAGCAGGGAGACAGCCTCCTCAACAGCGCGTGGAAGGGACTGCGCCTCTCGGTGCGCCTGCTCGCCTACAACAAGGTCGGCTTCATCGGTTTCCTCGTCGTCCTGTTCATGGTGCTGCTATCTTACGCCGGGCCTCTGATTGTCGAACTCGACACTAAGACCAAGATCGACAGGATCTACATCACGCCCACGCTTGAGCACCCACTCGGCACCGATCACCAGGGCCGCGATATCTGGTCTCAGATTGTCAACGGCGGCAAAGACGTCATCTACGTCGCCTTTCTGGCCGCGCTGATCTCAACCGTAATCGCCGTTGTCTTCGGCACCCTCAGCGGCTTCATCGGCGGCTGGATCGACAGCGCCGTCATGTCGGTTACCGACATCATCCTGACGATCCCGCAGTTTCCCTTGCTCGCGGTGCTTGCGGCCTTTATTTCGCTCAACAGCCTGACGCTGCTCGGCGTCCTGATGGGTCTGCTGAACTGGCCGACTCTTCTGCGCGCGCTGCGTGCGCAGGCGCTCTCGCTCAAACAGCGAGATTTTATCGAGGCCGCGCGCGCGCTCGACCTCGGTGTATGGCACATCGTTCTACGCGAAATGGTGCCGAATATGATGCCTTACATCGTTGTCAGCTTCGCGCTGGGCATGACCTTTGCCGTTTATCAGCAGGCCGGTCTTGTCTTTCTCGGACTTGTGCCCATATCCGCCGGCAACTGGAGCGTGATGATCCAGCTGGCCTGGGTGCGCGGCGCAATCTTCTACAAGGACAGCGTCTGGTACATCATGGCGCCGATCGTCGCCATCGCCGTCTTGCAGCTGGCCATCATCTCGATGACCCGCTCCCTCGAACTGGTCTTCAACCCCCGCTTGCGGGCCAGCGAGTAGAGACAGGCCCCACCGAACTGACTATGAGCCAGACATCCGACCTCTCCTGGCACCAGAGCACCGAGGAAAACGGCAGCCAGCCACCTCTGAGTCTACAGAACGTGCATGTCAGCTACCGCACGCGCGCTGGCAGCGTCCAGGCCGTGCGCGGCGTTACCCTCGACCTGCTGGCCGGCGAAAGCCTCGCCCTGATCGGCGAAAGCGGCTCAGGCAAGACAACCCTGGGCCTCGGCATCGTCCGCCTGCTCGTCGATACCGCCGAGGTCAGCCCCGGCCAGATCATCTACCGCCGCGACGGTCGCGAGCTCGACGTGCTGTCCCTGGCGGAGGGCCCCCTGCGCGAGTTCCGATGGCGCGACTGCGCCATGGTCTTCCAGTCCGCGCTCAACGCCTTCAATCCGGTCCTCAAAGTCTGGGACCAGGTATGGGACACGGCCAAGGCGCATAACTGGAACAACCGCAGCGAAGTGCGAGAACGGTTCCTCGACCTGCTGCGTTTTGTCCAGCTCGACCCCGACCGCGTCATCGACGCCTACGCTCACGAGCTCAGCGGCGGCATGCGCCAGCGCACGCTGCTCGCCATTTCGCTCCTGCTCGACCCGCAGATCCTGATTCTCGACGAGCCGACCACTGCGCTCGACATCCTTACCCAGCGCACGATCATCGACCTGTTGCGCCGGCTGAAGGAAGACCTGCACTTCACGATGCTGTTCATTTCGCATGACCTCGCCATCGCGGCTGAACTGGCGGACAGGGTAGCGACGATGTACGCCGGGCAGGTCGTCGAGCTGGGTCCCGTCAGCGAGATCTTTTACCGGCCGCGCCATCCCTATTCGCTGGGGCTGATCCGGGCCGTGCCCACCGTAACCGGCGGCTTCGAGGAGCTCTCGTCGATACCGGGCTCGCCGCCAGACCTGATCAATCTGCCGAGCGGTTGCAAGTTTCATCCCCGGTGCCCCTTCGCCAGCGAGCGCTGCAGCCGTGAAGAACCGGGATTGGAACGCGTCGGCGACAACCATTTCGCCGCCTGCTGGCACACCGACGCCGTGCAGGAGGACATCGAGCGCAACGGATTGCGCGGCAGGAGAGCGGCATGAACGGCCGGTTTAGCCTGGCTCGTCGAAGGCGAACTCTTGATCCAACGCGGCCGCAGGAGGCCTCTTTGCATGGCGCCCATCATTGAACTGCGGAACGTAACCAAATATTTCGGCAGCGGCCGCGACCAGGTCACGGCCGTTGACGCGATATCGCTCGACATCGAAGCGGGCGAGATAGTCTGCCTCGTTGGCGAGAGCGGCTGCGGCAAGAGCACAACCGGGCGCATGGTGGTCGGACTCCTGCCGCCCTCAGAGGGACAGATCCTCTACCAGGGCCAGGACATATCGGCCATGGAAAGGGCGGACTACCAGGACTACCGCCGCGCCGTCCAGATCATCCACCAGGACCCCTACGCCTCGCTCAACCCGACCCAGACTGTGCGCCAGATGATCACCGCGCCACTCCTGCGCCATCAGACCCAGCGCGGCGGGCCAACCGCCAACGGCAGCGGCCGGAGAGGCAAGCGCCGCGACGCGGAACGGAGGGCTGCCGAGCTGCTCGAAATCGTCGACCTTACGCCCGTCGCCGACTTCCTCGACAAGTACCCCCACCAGTTGAGCGGGGGCCAGCGCCAGCGCGTATCGGTTGCCCGCGCCCTGACTGTCGAGCCGAAGTTTATCGTTGCCGACGAGGCGGTTTCCATGGTTGACGTCTCGATCCGCGTCAGCCTGCTCAACATGCTTTACCGCCTCAAAGACGAGTTCGACGTCACCTTTCTCTTTATCACGCACGACCTCGCGCTTGCCAAGTATTTCGCCTGGGAAGGGCGCATCACGGTCATGTACCTGGGCCGCATCGTCGAAGAGGGGCCGACGCCGCGTCTCATCACCGATTCGCGCCACCCGTACACGCAGGCGCTATTGGGCGCCGTTCCGGAAGCCGATCCCGAGCTGGCGCGGAAGAAAGTACACGTCGAGCTGCGCAGCGCCGAGATTCCCAGCCTTCTGAACCTGCCCGCCGGCTGCACCTTTCACCCCCGCTGCCCCTATTTCGTTCCGGGCCAGTGCGACGCAAGGGTGCCCGCGTTGGAATCGATCGCCGACGGCGGAACCGTCGCCTGTCCCGTGCGCAAAGCGGAGTCGATCCAGCTTGTTTGAATCAGCGCTGGCGCCATCTGGATGAATGGAGTGACGACCGACCTGAATGGACCCAATTCTCGGCAGAGCGGCCTTCCATATCGGCTTTTACATCGCCTTTGTCGCGGGCGTCATGCTTTTCTTTCTCGAAAAGGGCACGGCTGAATATGTGATAACCCAGTTCAGCTTGGCCATCGGCCTGGTATACCTGCTTGTCGTAGCTTTACTCGTGCGTTGGGGAAGGAGTCGAGAGCGGTGACCCGAATGGTCGCCCGCCGCGCCTGGCCTCGCTGGCAGCGCCGCTTCGTCCCTTGACATAAATTCTCAACTCTTGTATCCCGAAGGAGGGAACACTGTGAACAGAAGATTTCTACTTGCAATCGCGCTCGTTGCCGCGCTGATCGTCAGCGCCTGCGGGCCGGCAGCCCCCGCCGGCGGCGGAGAAGCCGCCCCGGCCGCACAGGAAGAGGCCGCGCCCGCCGATACCGGCGTCGCCGAATTCCACCCCGCCTGGCCGTACGCGCCCCCGCCGACCGGCCACTTCAACACCTGGGTCACCAACGGCATGGGCCTAGGCATTTATCGCGCCCTGATGGAACCGCCGTTGTTCATGTACCTCTGGGCCGACGGCAGCTGGATGCCGGTTGCCGGCACCGCCTGGGAATGGGTCGACGACGTCACCCTGCGCGTCAGCCTGATCCAGGGCGCGCAATGGAGCGACGGCAGCGACTTCACTTCGCAGGATGTCGTCGATACCTTCACCATCTCGCGCCTGCTCAGCCAGACCGTCTGGCGCTTCCTCGACGACGTACAGGCCGTCGATGACCACACCGTGGACTTCGTCCTCAGCGGACCGTCGACGACCGTACCGCGCCGCGTGCTGCGCGAAATGCACATCACCGCCTCCTCCGTCTACGGCGATTTCGCCCAGCGCACGCGCGACCTGGTCGAAGCCGGTATGACCAACGAGGACGACGATTGGAAGCAGCTGCTGCAGGAGTTCAACGAGCTGCGCCCTGACGAGATGGTCGTACTCGGGCCCTACGCCATCGACCCGGCCAGTATCACCGAGTCCCAGATGATTCTCAACAAGGTCGGGACCTCCTACTGGGCCGACACAGTGCGCTTTGACCGCATGGTCAACTACAACGGCGAGACGCCGGTCGTAACGCCGCTCGTACTCTCCGGCGACGTCGACTACGCCACCCACGGCTTCCCGCCCGCGACCGAGCGCGAGTTCATGGCCCAGGGCTACCGCATCATTCGCGCGCCCATCTACAGCGGCCCTGCGCTCTTCTTCAACCACACCATCTACCCGTTCAACGTCAAAGAGGTGCGCCAGGCGCTGGCTTACGCCATCAACTTTGAAGAGAACGCCTTCGTCTCGCTGGCCGAATCCGGTGTTGCCCAGGCATGCATGTGCGGCTTCTCCGACAACATTACGCCACTGTGGTTGAGCGACGATGCCGCTGCCGCCCTCAATCCCTATACCCAGGACCTTGAGAAGGCCGAGCAGATGCTGCTCGATCTCGGCTTCTCCCGCGACGATGACGGTGTCTGGATGGACGACACCGGCGCCCGCATGGAGTGGGATCTGACGGCGCCGGCCGAGTATTCCGACTGGTCCGCCGCCGCTGAGAACGCGGCCGAACAGCTGACCGCGTTCGGTTTCAAGACCAGCTTCCGCGGCATCAACTTCCAGCAGCACCCGATCGACGTCAACGAAGGCAAATTCGAGCTGGCGATTCGCGGCTGGGGCGCCGGCAACCCGCACCCCTCCTTCGCCTACGAGAATAACCTGAGCACGCACAACGCGGCCGCAACCGGCGTCGGCGCAGCCGGCGGCGGCAGCATCGATGTGCCCGGCATGTCCTTCGACCTCAGTGTCAGCACCGACAGCGTCGGCGACGTCGACCTGTGGCGCTGGTCAAGGAGGCGGGCTCGGCGGCGACGCGGCGATGCAGATCGAGGCGCTCGACAAGATTGCCATGGCCTACAACGAGCTGCTGCCGCAGATCCCGCTGTGGGAACGCTACGGCAACAACCCGGTCCCCAGCCGCTTTGCCAGCGATTGGCTGCCGGAAGGCGACCCGATCTACGTCAACAGCCCCTACGCCGACTCCTTCGTCGTTATCCAGATCCTTACCGGCCAGCTTGGACCGGCCGAATAGGCGCAGGAAACGCGTAGGCAGTTCTATTGTTTGAAAGCAGGCAGGGTCGACACAACCGTGTCGGCCCTGCTCTTTCCCTGGTAGCGTGCCCGCGGCGCCATCAACATAAGGGACGCCCGAATTGGGTGCAAGCCAGCGAGGGAGAAATGAACACCAAACTGACGCAGGAACAGATCGACTGTTACCGCGAAGACGGTTTCATCGTTTTGCATGACTTCCTCACGGGGGACGAGCTGGAGACCTGGCGGCAGGCGGTTGATGGGGCGGTTCGGCGGCGCGGCGGACGGCGCCAGTTGCACCACAAGGGTAACGAGTACAAGGAGACCTACTACGACTATGTCTTCGTCCAGCGCGTCAACCTCTGGCGGGACAGTCCGGAAGTGAGGCGGCTCATCCTCGATCCCCGGCTCGGCAAGCTGGCATCGGAGCTCGCCGGCGTCGACGGCATGCGCATCTGGCACGATCAGGCCCTGATCAAGCAGCCCTGGGCCAACCCCACGGGCTGGCATCTCGACAACCCGAAATGGTCCTACTCCTCGCGCCACACGCTCAGCATCTGGGTCGCGCTCGACGACGCCACGCTGCAGAACGGCTGCCTCTACTTTCTGCCCGGCAGCCATAAGACCGCCACCTTTGAAGACGTCCCGATCGGCGAGAACATCGGGGACATTTTCCGGGTCTTTCCCGAGTGGAAGAACAGCATGGCCGCGCCGGCCGAGATGAAGGCAGGCTCCTGCTCCTTCCACAACGGCCTCATCGCCCACGGCGCGGGCGCCAACATGACACCAGGCTGGCGGCGGGCGATGACCTGCGGCTTCATGCCCGACGGCTGCACCTTCAATGGAAAGCAGAACATCCTGACCGACGAACAGTTCGCCAGCTACGAAATCGGCGACCTGCTCGACGACGACCGCCAGAATCCCCTTACTTACCACCGCACGAAACCCTACGAAGAGAAGCTGGCCGAGCGGTTTGCGGAAGACGGCTGAACGACACATCCTTTCCCCGGGAAGCCTGCGATTCCCATGGGAATCGCCCTCTTTGGTGCAGGCCTCTTCAATTTGTCCTGGCAAGAATCGCCTCTTGATATGTATAACGCGCACCCCCAACAGTAGCATCGCTGGGCCGGCTTCCCCGGCACGGTGAACTTTTCTCTTGTTCGCCCGCCGCGTCGAGATTACGTCAACCGACGCAAGAGATTGTGCAGGCTTCTGCGCGTGCGCCAGCAGCTCGGTGGCGCTGTAGTTCGCGCTTGTCACGCTGAATTCCGGCTCGCGGCGGAAGGGCCGCCGCTCGCAGAGCACATGGCGGCCGGCCTGCGCCGGAAACTCGACAATGGCGAGGGAGGCGGTTTCCGGCCTGTTGGGCGAGAAGAGGCGTTCGATGCGGGTCGTTGCGTCTCCGCCGCTTATCGAAGTCGGTGGCGTAGTCGGTGGCGGAGTCCAGCTCCTTGTCGGTGATGGCACGTGTTTGGGCAAGGACGCGGCCCAGTTTTGTCCACGATTGACCCAAAAGTGACCAGGCGCGGCGCAAACTGGCTGCGATACAACGGGAATCGGGTATCGATAGGGTAACAAACGGGCACTCTTGCCCAGAATGGCACTGTTTGGACGAAAATTTAGATTTTCTCTCGTGACAGGATATTGACGGGGTCTCTCGTGACAGGATACGGCCGTGGACCGCTTTTGGGCAGTAGCGGCCGGCGAATGCGAAAAATACGGCGCGGGTGCGGGGCAACGGCGCGAAACGGGATATGCTGCATTCTCATTGTGAAAAGTGGTAGATGCGCGAGTCAGCGGCGCTGGCATGGGCGGCATGGCGCGTATCATTCCACTGCCGGTGAGCGGCGCGGCGGACGGCGGGTCTACGCACTTCTGGTTGGTAGCGGCGGCGAATGGAGCCTTCTGCGCTTCGGGCCTGTTTTGGACGTTCATTTGTGGGCAGGTCGGCATGGTCGGCGGCCCGGGAATGGTGGGCGGGCATCTGTGTGCAAGCACGGCGTTCAAGGTCAGCTTCGTTGTGTTCGGTTTCAAACTTGGACTATAGCTCGTTTCAGAGTTTCTTGCAGGGCACGGTGGAAACGGGTGCAGCCCGCTTTGGGGGGTAGGAATCGTTTGTCGTGGAATCCATGCCAGCGGCGGCTGAAATTATTTTCCGATTCCTGGGGGAGGGACAGGACCGGACCGACCGTCCAGAACGGCAGTTGTCAGTTTTCAGTATTCAGTTTTTGGTTGCCAGGAACTGCCGGGGGGAGTAGACATTGGGAGGTGGCGGGCGCCGTGTTTCGAGCACGGCGCGGCGACTCGGAGTCTGTAGACAAATTTGGACTATACCTTATATCTTCTCAGGCGATCTTTTGACACGGCGGGGGCGCTGTGCTAGCATTTCCGCCAACTTTGCACCTTCTCCAGCCACGCAATCGATTCGTTGCACCACTCCATACCAAGGGGGCGACTTGTGCTGAACGTAGCAGTTATCGGAATGGGCGGCATCGGCAACACGCACGCCGGTGTCTACCAGGCCAGCGAGCGAGCCAGCCTGGCCGCCGTCTGCGACCTCGACAAGGAACGCGCGGACGCCGCCTCCGAGCAGTTTGGCGTGCCCGCCTTCTACAGCATCGCCGATATGGCGGACGCCGTTGAACTGGACGCGGTCAGCGTCGCCACCGCCGGCCCGGAGAACGGCGGCCACCACTTTGAGCCGGTCATGGAATGCTTCGACGCCGGGCTCCACGTCCTCTGTGAAAAGCCAATCTCCAACGACATCGAGAAGGCGCGCAAGATGGCCGCCCGCGCCGATGAGACCGGCCTCTATTTCGGTATCAACCTTAACCACCGCTTCGTGCCGCCGGCGGCCAAGGCCAAACAGTGGGTCGAAGAAGGCAAACTGGGCGATCTGCTCCTCATGAACATGACGATGTGGATCGGCAACCCCAACGACACTTCGCCCTGGTTCCACATACGCGCGCTCCACCCCCACAGCCTCGACATCATGCGCTACTTCTGCGGCGACGTGGGCCGCGTGCATTCCTTCTTCAACCGCGCGCCAGGGCGCGTTTGCTACTCGAACGTTCAGGTCAACCTCGAGTTTGAAAGCGGCGTCGTCGGCCACCTTACGGGCAGCTACGACACCAACCCGCGCCACAACCTGGAACGCTGCGAGGTCATGGGCACGGGCGGTCGCTTCGTGCTCGACAATCTCTACCAGGAGTTGACTCTCTATCCGCGCCAGAGCGACGAGCTGACCGTCGTGCGCAACAGCATCATGGGCGGCCTCAGCGGCTTCAGCGCAACCTTCACCAATCGCATCAACCGCTGGATTGAGCAGGTCGACGAGGGTGAGCCACGCGACCAGATCGAGGCGTCGGGCCGCGAAGGCCTGGCCGTCCAGGAGATTATCGAAGCCGCCATTCGCTCGCACGAAAGCGGCCGCGCCGAAGAGGTGCCGGCAACCTGAGAATAGACCTGAGAACGAGGGACCTCTTTCTTTCGACGTCTCTCCTGGCCAGGCAGATTTCAATGCAGGAAAGAACAGACGATGACAACCACGACAACTGAGTCCAAGCAACAGGTCGACCAGCTCAATCGCGACGGCTACATCCTGATCCCCAACGCCCTGCCGCAGGAGCGCGTCGAACAGTGGAAGACCGCCCTCTACGCCCTATACGACCGGGGCGCTTACGAGATCAGCAACGGCGTTGGCAACGTCGCCTTCGAGAGCCTGCTCGTCCAAGAACCGGAGCTGGCCAGGGAGCTGATCGGACACGAGAGCGTATCGCCCCTGCTGCGGGCGGTGATGGGCAAGCAGTGCCAGTTGCGCAGCTTGCGCGCCCACGTCAACCCGGCCGACTACCACCAGGAATGGCACATGGACTTCTACGACTACTACTACCAGGTCGAGAAATCCGATGCCCAGGACCCGCTCCTCGGCCTTTGCCTAAACTCAACCTTTTACCTGACCGACAACACGCCCGACCGGGCCCGTCTCACCTTCGTCAAGAACTACTTTGACCGCCCCGTGCCCGAGGAGTTGATCCCCTACCTGCGCTACACGGAAGACCGCAACGATCCGTTCCAGGTCTGGTGCGACGAGCAGGAGTTGGAGCACCTCTATCCGATGGCCGGTGACGCCGTCGTCTTCTACAGCCACCTGCCGCACCAGGGCGCCAAGATGGGGCCGGACCCCGAAGGCGAGATTCGGGCCAATATCGTGCTGCACTATCAGCTGAACCCGATGTTCCCCGGCATCAAGTTTGTAAGCAACCCGCAGTTCACGCTCGAAACGCTGGGCTACGCCGGGACTTTTCCCTTTGCAGACCAGGAGTAACGGAATCTCTTTTCTATATCAGACAGACTGAAAGGATGAAATCGATGAGATTGAAACAGACAGTGCTGGGCCTTGTCCTCGTGCTGGCGCTCGTGCTCGTGGCCGCTTGCGGCGCGCCGGCAGACACCGGCATGGCCGGCGAAGCTCCCGCCGAGGAAGCCTCCAGCGAAGACGAAGTCGTCGAGATCGAGGAGGCAGAAGAAGAGGTGATGGAGATGAGCGGCGAGATCGTCGTCAGCCTCGCCTCCAACGACGTGCAGACCTATCAGGCCATTGCCGACGCCTACATGGAACTGCATCCGGACGTCACCGTTCACATCGAGTTGAAGGCGCCCAGTGTTGACGCCTACCTGCAGTGGATTCGCACGCAGTTCACCTCGGAGGTGCCGCGCGTTTCCATCATCGAATCGCCCCACTTGCGCGAGTTCGCCCAGGAGGGACGCCTCGTCGACTGGGGGCCGTACCTGAACAAAGAGAACCCGTACACCGGCGAGAAGTGGGAAAACAGCTTCGAAGAGTGGGGGCTGAACCTGGTGCGCGATCCCAATACCGGTCAGATGTTCACCATGCCATACATGTCGGTCCAGACTTTCTGGATATACAACAAGGCGCTGTTTGAACAAGCCGGCATCACCGACGTTCCGCCGCGCCCGACCTGGGACGAGTTCGTCGGCTGGAATGAGAAGCTGCGCGATGCCGGTATCATTCCCATTGCGATGGAAGGCACGACCGAGCAGATCTGGGGCGGCGGCCGAATGCCCTGGCTGATGCGCTCCGCCATGGACCAGTACCACCGCGACGACCTGGAGATTATCCAGTGCCAAGAAGGTGACTGGTGCTTCCGCGAGGGCATCGACGACGTTTGGACTTACGATCCTACAGACGTACGCAACGATGACCCTGACCGCGTCTCCGTCAACATCGCCCGCCACCTGGCTGCGTTGCGCGACGGCGCGATCAACTTCGACAACGAGTGCACAGTAGAGATGATGACGCAGGTCGGACGCGTATTCCAGACGGCGAACGGCTTCGTGCCCGAAGGTTGGACCGGGATGACGGATGCCTATCCGCTCTTCCTGACGCAGCAGGCGGCGATGCGTATGGTGCACGGCGGCATCTATACCAGCCTGCCCAAGGACATCCGCTCGCTGGCGCAAGGTGAGTACGGCGGCAGCGGAGAAGTCGACGAGGAGGACGCGGCGGCGGCGGTCGAGTTTGAATTTGACCGCTTCGCTTTCCCGACCATCGAAGGGCCGTGTGTGCAGGGCACAGCGCGCGCCAACGAGCTGACCCAGGGCTATCTCGCTCTGCCGCTCAAAAACCGCGCCCAGAACGACCTCGAAGTCGATTTCATCATGTTTTGGACCAGCCCGCAAGGCATAGCCATCTACCTCGAAAACAAGCTGGACACCGAGAATCTGCAGGGGGGCATCGCGGGTCCGCCGCTGATCAAGAACGTGACACTGCCGGGCGAGATGCAGGAAGTGTTCGACAACGCCGTCTTTGTCGGCAACTATGAGAAACCGGGCGCGCCCGGCGACGCGGTGGCGCGCGGCTTCTTCAAGTATGAGGAGACCAAGCGGGAATGGTCGATCATGGTGCAGGAGTTCTTCGAGGGCAAGATAACCGCCGAGGAGTTCGCCGAAGGTTACCAGACTCTGCTTGAAGACAACTTTGACGGACTGCTTGAGTTCCTCAACCTCACGCACGAGGACCTCGACAGTCCCGAGAAGCGTCCGCCTGGCTGGGTCGCGGCCGGGCCATACTAAGAGACCAGCTGCGCCGCTGGGAGTAGATCGGGCGGCGCAGCTTCAGCCTAAGCCAACGTTTGTCGATGGGCTTGTCAACGACGCAAGAGTCGAACAAGAAACGACCGAATCATAGAAGATCAGGCATGCCGCTCTCGCCAGGGAGCGGCTTGTCTGGTCTGTGCAATTTGCAGTCCATTGGTGGACTAAGGCGTGCTCTTGGCGTCCTCGCGCTCGCCGCCGCGCTCGCGGCGACCCTGGCCCTGCCGCTCGCTGCGCAGGCGCCGGCAGGACTCCTCTGGGAGCACGACGCCTCCAGCCGCGTCGAGGCCGTTGCCGTTTCCGAAGACGGCGCACGCGTGGCCGTCGGCGGCAGAGACAACTATCTGCGGCTCTTCGACGTTTCCGGCGAACTGCTGTGGCAATTCGAGGCCGAGAACAGCATTCTCGGCCTCGACATCTCCCCCGACGGCCAGTGGATCGCCGTCGCCTCGGAGGACCGCTTCGTCTACCTTCTTGACGCTGACGGCAACCTCCTCTGGCAGTTCAAGGCGGCCCGTCCGATGAACAACGCTGCCGTCGCCCGCGACGGCTCTCTCGTCGCCGCCACCTCCGACGACCTCTCTGTATACGCCCTCGACGCCGAAGGCAACCTGCTCTGGCAGGAGGAGGTCGGCATTGGCGTGAAGGCCGTTGACGTCTACGGCAGCGGCGAGAAGGCGCGCGTCGTCGTCGGCTCCGATGACGGCTTCGTCACCATCTACAGCCGCAGCGGCAGTACCCTGCTGCAGGCGGGCCTGGATTACAGTGTGCGCTCGGTCTCCGTCAGTGCAAACGGGGCCCGTATTCTCACCGGGGCCAGCGACGGCTCGGCGACCATGCTCAACGGCGCGAACGGCTCCGAAATCTGGCGGTTCAAGGCCGAGGATGCCATTTCCGGCGTCTCAATCGCGGCCGACGGCTCGACCGCGCTCGTCGGCTCAGAGGACGACAGCGCCTACCTGCTGGACCGCGACGGCGCGCTGGCGCATCGCTTCCAGCAGGATGAAGAGGTGCTCGGCGTTGCCCTTGCCGGCGACGGCAGCAGCCTCGCCCTGGGCACAGCCTCGGGCGCGGCCAGGATTTACGACCGCGGCGCGACCCTCGCCGGCGCGGCGCAGTCCACGGCGCAGCGCCAGCGGACCTTGCTCCTGGTCTTTGGGCTGGTCCTTGTCCTTGTTCTTGCCGCGGTCTGGGCCGCGCGCAACACGGTCTCAGGGCAACAGGTCTGGCAGCGCAGCGCAGCCGGACCCCTGGGCGTCCTGCAGGCCATGTGGAGCGCGCGACTCTCCTACCTGCTCATCCTGCCCACGCTCGCCTTTCTGCTCACGTTCAACTATTATCCAGCCTTCTCCGGACTCTACCACGCTTTCACTGATTGGAGCCCGGGCGCCCGCACCGAGTGGGTCGGTCTCTCCAATTTCCGCTTCCTGATGGAGGACCGCTTTTTCATCTCCGGCTTCCGCAACGCCGCCATCCTCGTCGTCGTATCCGTCTTGAAGACGATGACCTTGCCGCTCCTGGCGGCCGAGTTCATCTTCAATCTGCGCAACCGCTTCTCCCAGTACTGGTTCCGCACGCTCTTCGTCGTCCCCATCGTGTTGCCCGCGGTCGTCGAGATCCTCGTCTGGAACAACATTTACGACCCGGCCATCGGGCTGCTCAACGAGAGTCTCAAGTTGGTGGGCCTCGAACATCTCACGCGCGTCTGGTACGGGGACGCCAGCGTCGCGCTCGGTTCGATCATCTTCATCGGCGTGCCCTGGGTGAACGCATTCGCGCTGCTCATCTTTTACGGCGGCCTCATCTCTGTCTCCAATGAGATCATTGACGCCAGTCTTGTCGACGGCGCCAGCGCCTGGCGGCGATTTTGGAGCATCGACCTGCCACTGCTGATGGGCCAGATCAAGCTGCTCTTGATTCTCAATTTCATCAACGCCGTGCAGACCTTCGAGCTGGTCTTTCTTACCACCGGCGGCGGACCCGGCGCCGCGACCTACACGCCGGCGCTCGAACTCTACTACCTGGCCATGCGCATGGACCGCATGGGCGTGGCCTCGGCAATCGGCATGATTCTCTTCTTTATCATTTTGGCGGGCACGATTGTGAATATGCGTTTGGTCAAGTCCTCGAACGAGTACGAGGCCTGAGATGGCAACCGCGCGCGACACGAAGGGATCGGAGCAGGCGGCCGCCGTGGCCGCGCGCGGCGAAAGCGGCGCAGCCACCGGCTTCACCCTTCGCCTTGGCCGGTTGAGCGGCGGTCAGTTCCTGCTCTACATCGTGCTGGTGGTCCTCCTGATCATCACCTTCATTCCGATCCTCTACCTTGTGGCGCTCTCGCTCAAGGACAACGGCCAGATTTACGGCCGCTTTTGGTCGTTGCCGAATCCCTACCGCTGGGAAAACTTTGGCCTCGGCTCGCTGGTCATCTGGCGCCCGATTCTCAACTCGATCCTTACCTCGGGCAGCTCGACCGCCGCCACCGTTGTTCTGGCCAGCCTGGCCGGCTACGTCTTTGCCCGCCACCGCTTCCCCGGCAAGGAGATGCTCTACACCGGCATTCTCGCGCTGCTGATGATCCCGCCCATTCTGACCTTGATCCCGGCCTATGTCTTGATTCTCAACATGGGCCTGGAAAACACCTACTGGGCGCTGATCCTGCCATGGACCTCGGGCGGGCAGGTCTTTGCGCTGCTGCTGTGCCGCAGCTTCTTCGCGACCCTGCCCGAAGAGTTTTTCGACGCCGCCCGCATCGACGGGGCCAGCGAGCTGCAGAGCTTTGCCCAGATCGCGGTCCCTCTTTCGGCGCCAATCCTGGTCACCGTCGCGGTCGTGCGGCTGGTCACAACCTACAACCAGTTCATGTGGCCCCTTGTCGTCATCTCCAGCCCCAAGCGCCAGGTTGTCGCCGTCGCCCTAACACAGTTCACCTCCGAAATAGGCGTCACCGATCTTGGGCCGCAGATGGCGGGATACATCCTGGCCTCCATTCCCTTGATTGTGCTCTTCTCCTTTGGCATGAGACACTACGTGCGCGGCCTGACCGCCGGCGGCCTGAAAGCTTAGGCCCGACTTCATCCCACGATTCAGTTTCGAGGTTCCCCAATGGACAAAGTACGCATCGGCGTGTTGAGCCACGCCCACGGTCACAGCAACACCTACTGCCGCGAGATGCTCGGTTTTGACGATGTGGAGCTGGTCGCCTGCTGGGACGACAACGAGGAGCGGGGCCGCGAGGCCGCGTCCGCCTTCGGCATGGAATACCGCGCCGAATCGAGCGCTGTCAGCGACGACCCCAGCATCGACGCTGTGATCGTCACCACCGAGACGGACCGCCACGCCGATTTCGTCGAGCAGGCCGCCGAAGCCGGCAAAGCAATCCTGTGCCAGAAGCCGCTCGCCACTACGCTTTACGACTGTGACCGCATCATCGATGCTGTCCGCCGCACCGGCGTCAAGTTCAGCGTGGCCTTCCAGATGCGTCAGGATCCGGTCAACCGCAAGATCAAGGAGCTTGTCGACGCCAAAGCGGTCGGAGAGATCGCGGTCATTCGCCGCCGGCACTGCATCGGCGTGCTCAACAACGAGGCCTTCTTCACCGGCCCCACGCGCTGGCACATCGATCCGGTGGCAAACGTGGGCATGTTCTTTGACGACGCTATCCACGCCGCCGACTGGTTCTACTGGACCTTTGGCCCGGCCACGCGCGTTATGGCCGAAATCGACAACATCGTCACCAAGCTCGCGCCCGACGACAACGGCGTTGCCATTTATCGCTTCGCCAACGGCGCGATCGGCACGCTCTTCAACGGCTCCACCACCGTCGCCGGCGTGAACACGACCGAAATCTATGGCTCTGAAGGCACCATAATCCAGGACTACGGCGACGGTCCGTCTACAATGGCCCCGCGTGCGCCGGGCGCGGCCCCGCTACGCATGATCCGCCAGGGCGACAGCGAGTGGGAAGAGTTTCACCTGCCGATTCCGGCCAGCCAGGGAGAGCGGATCGCGGCCGTGCCGCGGCCATTCATCGACTATGTGCGCGGGTTAAGCGAGGAGCATGTCGGCGCCGAAGAGGGGCGCAGATCGGTGGAGATGATATTGGGGGCCTATCGGTCGGCGCGTGAGGGCCGGCGGGTCTCACTTTGATGCGGATTCAGGCAGACGCGACCGCATTTGAGACTTGCTTTCTCTTTCAATTTCTCTCCACTCGTCAAAGATCTCTCGCAACTGACGATGAACTTCGCCCGCATCGGCTCCGTGGCAGCATGGCCCGATGATGCCAGGACAAGACCCAATGAAGCACTGGTCTTCGTCCGACCACTCCACGACTCCGTTATACTCCGGGAATTCGATCATTCTTGCGCCTCCTCGATGGAATTCCTGACTTCCTTTTCCTGGTAAGGTTTGGCGTCGTCACTGGGATTTCCAGAAATCGTAACCCTGACTCCCTTGGGATGTGTGTAATTCCTGTGGCTACCTTTCCCACCTCGATTAACAAAACCTGCCTTCCTGAGGTCTCTGATCAACTCCCGAATCTTACGGGGCATTTGTCTCCAGTGATTCTGCCAAGTTCTAAGGTGGCCTCGATTCTGAACTCAGCCAGGACGGCAAATTAATCGCACCTGTCCTAGCGCAGGAAATTGTAAGTCTATTCACGCCATCTTGCAAGAGGGCAACAGGAGACTTGAGAAGCCGCTCATCAGGTTAGACTGTCTTCTCATATCAGAGGCAAGAGGGCTTTCGCAGTTTCCTCGACTAGCCAGTCGTAAAAAGCTTCCGAGAGAACGCCGCTTCCGTGGTCCTGGATGAACTGAAGCTGCTCGGGTGTCAGCTCCTCTTCGGCCGCGGCCACCGCGTTCTCATAGGGGTTGGCAGGAGTACGGTCGAGCGGCGCGACAAACTCTACCGTTAGCGCGCCGTCATAGCCGATCTCCTTCAGAGTCTGCACAATCAGAGGCCAGTCGAGCGCGCCCATCCCGCATGCCATGCGGTTGTTGTCGGCCACGTGAAAGTCGACCAGCCGCTCCTGCGTGCTCCGAATCGCTGCGATCAGATCGGCCTCTTCGATATTCAGGTGAAAGGTGTCGATGCAGACGCCGCATTCCGGCCCGACCTCTTCAGCGAGCAGCATGGCCTGGTCGGCCCGGTTGAGAAAGTTGGTCTCGAAGCGGTTGAGCGGCTCGAGGGCCATTCGCACACCTTCTCTCTGCGCGTGGGCATAGACTTCCCTCAACCCTTCGACGGCCCAGGCCCACTCCTGCTCGGGTGTATCCATTGCCACCACTTTCCCGACCGTTGACGGCACGATCGTCACTTCGCGGCCGTCCAGCTCCTTCGCCATCGTGATGCAGCGATTCAAATACTCCACCGAGCTGGCGCGAACACGCTCGTCAGAATCGATGAGGTCCCGCCCTTCGAACATCAGCGAGACGACGCCCCAGCAGGTGAGGCTGTGCTCGCTGAGCAGCGCCCGTACCTGCCGGGTATCGTAGGCTTCGGGCTCGCCGCTGAGCTCGATACTCTTGTAGCCGTAACGGGCCAGCCGCCGAACCGTTACCTCAATCGGCTCGGCGCGCATCCAATTGTGCATCGAGAGGTGCATAGAAGGTCTCCTCGAGGGAATGTAGCGTACGCTGGTAGGTAGACCATGGTAGCCTGCCCTGCCCTACCCGGTTGGCTGCCCTTCCCCCATGCCGACCCAATTGATTTCCAGATTCGCCTGCGTTAGGAGCAGCGTGCTCAGATCGCCCACGTGCTGCTGCAGGTGTCGGATGTTGTAGATCTGCAGCTCCAGCTTGTCGAACGGCAGCCAGTGGAACCCCGACGGTGCCCCCAGGTCGGTCGTGGGAACGATCCGCTTCATTTCAGCTCGACAGAACTCGATAAACTCCAGGATCTCGTCGCGGCTGTAGGGTTGATCGGCGGAAGGCTGCTCGTGCGGCGGCCACGGTGTCGGCCCCAGGAACTGGTAGCCTTCGCGTGCGCCATTCCAAAGTGTCAGATCCTCTTCATTCGGCTGGAGGTAGAGATTGACGAAGAACAGCGCATGGTAAGCGACCCGCCAGAACGGGTTCGCCTCTCCTTCCTGGTCCCACAGTGCATCGGGACACCTGTTGACCGTCTGCTCCATCATCGACAGCGCGGCGTGGAACTGTGAAACGAGAGTCTTAGATATATCCATGCTGGCAACTCCTCTCAAATTCGTATGCGGTTGGGTTCGAAGGCAGTATTCGAACTCCACTCAGGCTGGTGCATTGCGAAGGCAATGCAGATCAAACCAATTGTAACGGCCTGAATTACCGGTTGTCAATCGCAGCAGCCATTTGGGCAGGGCAATCGCACCTAAATCTGGACGCCAGAATAACTCACAGAGGGCACTCACAAAGGGCACCCACAAGGGGTGCCCCTACTAATGGTCATTCGTTTTCGGCTGAAAAAACCGGTCTCCAGTCGCCGATGCCCTTAAGAATTCGCGACCGCGCACTATGATTGGCACTGGTCTCGGCGTTTTTTCGGCGTTGGGCTCGTATCAGGTAGTGTCGCGGGGTCTTAACCCAATTCGATGCAATCGCCCTGCTGCATCCACGAATTTGCGCGAATCTCCACGAAGAACGTCAACTGTGGGTTGTGTAAGGGGGGCGTTGCGGGGGGAGTCCCCCCGCACGAGGGAGGGCCGAAGGCCCGACCGTCCGGAACTGCAGTGGCCAGTGGTCAGTGGCCAGTGGCCGGCAACGTCAAGGGCAAGGGCTTAATCCACGAATTTGCGCGAATCTCCACGAAGAACGTCAACTGCGGGTTGGGTCAAGGGGGGCGTTGCGGGGGGAGTCCCCCCGCACAAGGGAGGGCCGAAGGCCCGACCGTCCAGAACTGCAGTTGCCAGTGGCCAGTGGGCAGTGGGCAGTTGCCGGCAACGTCAAGGGCAAGGGCTTAATCCACGAATTTGCGCGAATCTCCACGAAGAACGTCAACTGCGGGTTGTGTCAGGGGGGCGTTGCGGGGGGAGTCCCCCCGCACAAGGGAGGGCCGAAGGCCCGACCGTCCGGAACTGCCGGAACCTGGAACTCGAACTGCAACGTCAAGGGCAAGGGCTTGATCCACGAATTTGCGCGAATCTCCACGAAGAACGTCAACTGCGGGTTGTGTCAGGGGGGCGTTGCGGGGGGAGTCCCCCCGCACAAGGGAGGGCCGAAGGCCCGACCGCCCAGAATGGCAGTGGCCCGTTGCCAGTGACCAGGAACGGCCGGGGGCAGTGGAAAGTGGAACGGCCATGACTCCTCCGCTACCCGAGGAAAGGGCATTTTCTCCCCTGTTTTGGACTGCACCCGGTTAATTCGATTTTCCACCCGCGAGATGCCCGCCGCGTCTGGACAAGAACCGGCAAGACTGCTACTCTACTTCGCGCAACGAGCGTGAACAGGGGAGACCAGGAGAAGCATGGCCGAGAGTGGCCCCGGGACTTTGATTGCAAGTGCGGTCTATCGCTTCGCACGAACGCGTAACATCCGATATTATCGGGCCGAACGAACCCGCTCCGGCATCGACTTCCTGTATCCCATCAGTGTCGGCGGTTCTCGCATCGTCGACACGAGCGACAGTGGACGCGACTACGTTGTCCTGTACCTGCTGACCAAATGGGGCAAGCTGGCTGCCGGAGGCTACTGGCTGAATCCAAGACAGATCTTCGAGAAGGCCTACGTTACCGATGCCACCCCTGCCGACCTGGTCCTGGTCGCCGAAAGTATTGAGGACCTGCCCGATGCTCACCTTCTTCTCGATGACGTGCTGAACCGCGCCGAAATTGAGGTAGACATGGACGTGTGGGGCGGCGCTCTGGACTGAAGATCGAAAAACGGTTGCAACTACAGTGATGACGTGAGAAGCGCAATGAGTCTCCTGGAAGAAGGAACAGAACTTACCCTCGATTTCGCCAAACTTCAGGCGATTGGCAGGGGCGATGCCGCGGTCATCCCGGTCGCCGTGCAGGACGCTGACAGCAAAGATGTGCTTATCGTTGCCTACGCGAACGAGGAGGCGCTGATCTACACCCTCACCCACGGCGTGGCCGCCTTCTGGAGCACATCGCGCAACGAACTGTGGGTAAAGGGGGCCACTTCAGGCGACACGCTTGAGCTGGTCGAAGTTCGCGTAAACTGCGAGCAGAACTCCCTGCTCTATCTCGTCCGTCCGGTTGGCGCGGGTGCATGCCACACCAGGGACGCGGCGGGCAAGGCACGCCCTGGATGTTACTATCGCCGCGTCGAGGCCGGTCTCCGGTCGAACCAAACTGCAGGCGGTGCGCCCGCTCCCCAGTGGCAACTGGAGCATGTCATCCGGCAAGAATGAATTACGTCGCGGCGTTTCCTACCCCCGGCAGATAGCCGTTCGAAAATCCGAAACCCAAGACTTATGAATTGAGGACCTTGATGAGCCGCTTAACACTCGGAGTGCCGAAAGGGAGCCTGCAGGAATCCACCATAGCCCTTTTTGCCAAGGCCGGCTATCAGCTTTACGTGCGGGGCCGGTCCTACGCGCCCTATATCGACGACCCGGAGATCGGTTGCCTTATGTTCCGAGCGCAGGAGATCGCCCGCTATGTCGAGCGCGGCGTACTCGACGTCGGGCTAACGGGCAAGGACTGGGTGCTCGAGAACGAGGCGGACGTGCGCGAGGTTGAGGACCTGGTCTACAGTAAGGCCACCAACCAGGCCTATCGTTGGGTGCTGGCTGTGCCCGATGATTCCGGCATTCACCGGCCGCAGGACCTGGAGGGCAAGCGTATCGCGACCGAGCTCGTTCAGGTTACACGCCGCTACCTGGAGCGGCACGGCGTCCGCGCCGAAGTCGAATACTCATGGGGCGCGACCGAGGTCAAGGCGCCGCTGTTGGTCGACGCGGTGGTGGAGGGGACGGAGACCGGCTCTTCGCTGCGCGCGAACCGGCTGCGTATCGTCGACACGGTTGCCGAATCCACCACCAAGCTGATAGCAAATCACGAGGCATGGGGTGATCCGTGGAAGCGGCAGAAGATCGAGAACCTGGCGATGCTTCTGAAGGGGGCGTTACAGGCCGGCGCCAAGGTCGGGCTCAAGATGAACGTTCCCCGGACTTCCCTGGAGCAGATTACCGCCCAGCTGCCCGCTCTGCACGCCCCTTCGATCACCAATCAGACCGACCCCGACTGGGTTGCGCTCGAAGTGATAATTGACGAAAAGATTGTGCGCGACCTTATCCCCGACCTGAAGCAGGCGGGCGCCACTGGTATTATCGAGTACCCGCTGAACAAGGTGATCTATTGAAACTCTTGGGTGAGGGTTCTCTTGTCTTCAGGGCGGAAGTAGCAACATTGGAGAAGGGCTCCAATGCTAAAGGAACTTGAGATCCGGCATTTTCGAGTTTTTAGAATGCTTAAGGTGACCCAGCTGCGTCGTATCAATCTGATTGCAGGACGTAACAATTCGGGAAAGACGAGCTTGCTTGAGGCCATTTTCCTTCTTGCTGGAGCAGGAAGGGCAGACATGCTAATGAACCCGAACGTAGTAAGAATCGGACCAAGCGGTCGTGTCCTGGGGGACGCTCTTTGGAGGCCACTTTTCTCGGATCTTGACATTGATAAGTCGATTGAGATAGAGGGCCTCAGTTCGCCCCGAGAACAGTTGAAACTGGAGGTCTTTCGAGGTGGACAGCAAGCGACAGAGATTCCCCCTGATTTTGCAGGCGAAACTTCAGTGTCTTCGCTACCTGAGATCAAGTCACTTGAGGTTCGCTATTGCGGGCCAAATGAAAAACCCATTTCAAGCCGCCTCACAGTTGAAGGGCCGGAAGTCAAAGTGGAACAGCCTAGCACACCAGCTGCATTCGACGCGACGATAATCCAGGCTCGAACCGCCGATAGCAAGGAAGACGCCATGAGGCTGGCCAGGCTAAGGAAACAGAAGCGCGTCGACTTCCTCCTTGAGGCGCTTCAAATCATAGATCCAGAGCTACAGAGTATTGAGGACAACTCCTCGAGCGGGACACCAATGATCTGGGGAGACATTGGACTAACGGAGCTTGTCCCTTTGGCTGTCATGGGCGAAGGAATGGCCCATCTTGCACGCCTAGTTTTGGCGATTTCTCAGTCTCCAGACGGTGTTGTCTTAGTAGACGAAATTGAGAATGGAATTCACCACTCTGTATTGCCAGAAATTTGGCGCGCCATCGATACGGCGTCCAGGCGGTTCAATACTCAGATATTTGCGACTACACATAGCTTTGAATGTGTTAGGGCAGCGCATGAATCCCTCGGCGGCGATGACTTTCGGCTGCATAGGCTTGAAAAAACCGACGATGGCAACCGATGCGTCACTTATGACCCCGATTCGATTGCAGCCGCGCTCGATTTCAATCTCGAGGTTCGGTAGACATGGCTGAACAGGAAAACATCGTGTCTAAGATTCAGTTGTTGGTCGAAGGTAACGACCACAGGAATTTCTTTAGGGCATTCATTTCGCACCTTGCGATCGAAGATATCCAAATCAGAAGTTTCGGAGGTGTGGGGGAGCTTGGTCGTTATTTACGAGCCTTTTTCAATGAACCGGGTTTTCGAGACAAGGTCGAATGCCTCGGCATCGTTCGTGATGCCGAAGATTCGGCTGTGGACGCCATAAGAAGCGTTCGATCAAGTTTGAAGCGGGTCGGACTGGAGCTGTCAGAAGATCCGAGAACTCCAAGTGACAACAGACCCTCCGTGGGTGTCTTGATTCTTCCTGGTGGCGGTCGACCTGGAATGCTCGAAACTCTCCTATGCGAGACATTCGCAGGCTCGATCGAAGACAACTGCATCAACAGGTTCTTTGAATGCATTGAGCAAGGCGGCGTTGGGGAAATAAAGCGACTAGACAAGGCTCGCGCTTGGGCCTATTTGACGACGAGACCAGACCCCCATCACTCCGTTGGATATGCAACTGCTAAGGGCTATTGGGGAGAACTTGATCAACCCGCATTCGACGTCATTCGGGAGTTTCTCAAGAATATGTGCTCGGAAGACTCTTCATGATAATAACTGTATAGGCCAATCAGGAGCCGCCCCATGTCGATCAAACAGTCGGTCTGTATCCCCATTTTGCCGCAGGACGTCATGCCCCGCGACCAGTTGTTTGCCGAAATCGCCGCCATTGGCTTCCCGGCGATCGAGATCTGGCAGCGCGGCGACGACTTTGTAGAACTCTGTCAGACGGCGGCCGATTGCGGTCTACAGCTGATAAGCATGATCGGCCACGACTCGCTGCCCGACGGCCTCAACAACGCTGGCAACCACGACCGCATCGTAGATGAGCTGAAGGACTCGGTCGACCTGGCAGTGGCGCACGGCCTACGTGCGCTGATCTGCTTCAGCGGCAACCACATTGCCGGTATGAGCAACGAGGAGGCGATCGCAAACACCGTCGCCGGTTTGCGCCGCGTTGCGCCCTACGCCGAAGACAACGGTATCGTTCTCATGCTCGAGCTGCTCAACTCCAAGGTCGACCACCCCAACTACCAGTGCGACAACAGCGCCTGGGGACTGGAAGTGCAGCGCCGGGTTGACAGCCCAAACGTCAAGCTTCTTTTTGACATTTACCACATGCAGATCATGGAAGGCGACGTGTTGCGCACCATGACCGCCAATCTGGAGGCAATAGGCCATCTGCATACCGCGGGCAATCCGGGGCGGAATGAGCTCGACGACGCCCAGGAACTGAACTACCGCGGCATCTGCCGTGTTCTCTCCGAAGCCGGTTACGAAGGGTATATCGGCCACGAATTCCGCCCGCGAGGTGACCTGGTTGCCGGGCTGCGCCAGGCATTTGAACTGTGTAACGTCAACTGAGGCGCCGGACCCCGTTCGCCCGGGCTCGCTGCGCCTTTCGATCCCCGTTACCCTTCCACTGGAACCGACATGCCGAAACAGCCACACGTTATCTACATCCTTTCCGACGAGCATTTCGGCGGCGCCATGGGCCATATGGGCGATGCCAATGTGCGCACGCCCAACATGGACAGAATGGCGGCGGAGGGGATCAGTTTCGAGCGGGCCTACGCCAACTGTCCTGTCTGTACGCCGTCGCGCGGCACGATTTTTTCGGGACGCCACGCGCACGCCGGCCCGGTACAGTTTTTCTTCGACGTGTTCAAGGCGAGCGCGCCGAGCACGGCGACGGCGCTGCGCGCGGCCGGTTACCACACCGCCTACTTCGGCAAGTGGCACTGCGGTGTCGTCCATGACCAGGAGCCGGCCCTGGTCCGGGAGCGGCGCGAAGAGTACACGCGCTGGCCGCATCGGACGCCCGAATATCATCGCGCCGGCTTCCAGGACTGGCACGGTTTCGAGATCAACAATGCCCCATTCAAAGGCTTCTACTATAATCGCGATGAGGCTGACCCGCGCTCGATGGAGGGTTATCAGACCGACTTTCTGACCGACCTCGCAATCGACTATCTGCGCGCCTACGACAGAGAGGAGCCGCTCTTCCTCGTTCTCAGCGTCGAGCCGCCCCACTTTCCGCTTGAGGCACCGGAGGCGTTCGAGCGTTTTGACCCCGACGCGCTGGAAACGCCGCCCAACTTCGCTGATTCACCGGAGATGCGCGCCCAGCTGGCCACCTACTATGCGATGGTCGAGAACCTGGACTGGAACATCGGCAGGCTGGTCGAGGCGCTGGACGGTGTGCCCGACTTCAGGGACAACCGGTTGACAGTTTACTTTTCCGACCACGGCGACTACATGGGTTCGCATGGCGCGATCAACCGCAAAGAACATCCCCACGAGAACTCGGTCCGCATTCCGGCCATCTTCCACTGGCCGGAGCAGATCCCGGCGAAGGGCCGCCGCGACGGTCTGCTCTTCAGCCTCGTAGACCTGTTGCCCACCACGCTCGGTCTGCTTGGGCTGGACGTGCCGGGCCACTGCCAGGGGACCGACTTCAGCGACGCGCTGCGGGGCGAGCGGGCGTTCAGGGGGCCCGAGGCTGTCCTGTTGGAAATGTCGGGCATTCCGCGCTGGACTCTTGACTCTCTCGACTGGCGCGGGCTGGTCACTTCGCGCTGGAAGTATGCTTTCTATGAGACAGGTCATGAGTTGCTCTTCGACCTCGAGAACGACCCGTTCGAGATGAACAATCTTGTTGAAGCCGACCCGGAGACTTGCGCGGCGATGCGAGGGCGTCTGCTGGAATTGCTGGCCGACAGCCGCGAACCGTACTTCGACGTACTGATTGAGGACGGCGCGCCGGTACAAGGCCCGGCGCTGGACGTAGGGGCGTCGCGGCGCAAGGGCAATCTGGCGCCTATCTGGCCTGAACTCGTCCGCCGCCTGGAATCGTGACAGAGCTCGACTTTCAACTCCCGATCGACCTTGAACCCCACATAGAGGAGTGGACTACAGGCGCTTCGGTCGCCTTCGCCCTGCTGGGCAGCTACGCCCGCGGCGAGGCAGGCCATTTCAGCGACGTGGACGTCGTCCACTTTGTAAACGACGAAAAGCTTGCAGATAGCAGCTGCAGCTTCTTGATCGAGAGAATCGCCGGCAGTAATGCATCGAACCCATCCAGGGGCGGCAAGTACTTTCCCTGCCTGGTCGTGCGAAGCACCGCGACGCCAAGCCAGGTTGAAAGTTGGTTCACTGAGCCGTGGCAGGCGGTCAATTTCGTCGCGGGACTACGCGAAGGACGCTCTCTTTGGGATCCTCAAGGCGCTTTTGCCGCCATTCAGGAGAGGGCGCGCCGATTTGCGTGGACGGCGGCGATCCAGGAAAAGGCGAGCCGCCGAGCGGGCGAGGAAGTGGTCGGCTGGATCGAGGAAGTTCACAAGGGGCTGGAAGGATTGCGTCGCAACGACACAGGCCGGTTGCTCAACGCCCGCTTCGGCCTGTCATGGGGTCTGGCCGGGGTGATGCGGCTGCAGAAAGGCGTCCTATCAGCCAGTGACAACGCCTTTTACGACGACGTTATCGGCGCCGTCGGTGCGGATAGCGAATGGGCTTGCCTGCTTCGTCGCGCTTTCGGCGTATCAAGTGGAGACTCAGGCGCTCGTTGCTTGCTACACGAAATGGTGCACGCCGGACTGCTCCTCTACTGCGAAACATTTGAACTGCTGAAGGATGCGATTGCAGTTGAGCACTATCCTCTGATCGAGGCGACAGTTCGCTGCATTCGCTCAGAGGTGGGCCCCCACAACCGGATCGACGCGCGCGCCAGAACGGGAGGGTGATGACTTTTCTGAATGCGCGACACCAGTTGCGCCGTTCGCGGTTTCTTCGGTAAGATTAGGCCGCAAACGGTCGCCCCGTCCATTCCCACAGGAGTTGGCCACATGCTGACACAGGAACAGGTAGACTTTTACCACGAAAACGGCTTCCTGCGCATCCCCAAGGTCTTCACGCCCGAAGAGACCCAGGAGCTCTCCGAAGAGATGGACAGGCTGGTCGAGGACTGGGCCTTCACCAGCCCCGGTTGGAGCGGCCCCTGGCGTCTGGCCTACATGGATCCGGAGACAGAAAAGAGATCGAAACTGACGGCGATGCACGACCTCCACTTTTACTCGGTAGCCTGGATGCGCGCGGCCACGAATCCGAAGCTGGCTGGGGCCCTCGGCCAGCTATTGGGTGAGAACGTCGAATTGCACCACACAACGATGCACATAAAGCCGCCGCAGACCGGTCACCCTTTCCCAATGCACCAGGACAACCCCTTCTACGGCCACCAGGATGGTCGCTTTATCGACACGCTGGTCCATCTCGACGATACCTGTCATGAGAACGGCGAAATTCGCTTTCTTGCAGGCTCTCACAAGATGGGTCACCTCGACCATATCATAGAGACCGAGGACGGTCCTTGCTCGCCTCATCTGCCCACTGACAAGTTTCACCTGGAGGACACGGTTGCGGTTCCGGCAAGGGCGGGCGACGTCGTGATATTCTGCATCGATACCGTGCACGGGTCCTACATTAACCAGACGCAGAAGCCGCGCCGGCTTGTGCGCATGGGCTACCGCGACCCGGACAATCGCCAGGAATACGGTCAGAGCCTGGGGCGACCGGGTGTGATGGTCAGCGGTTACAGGATGCGCCAGGAAGGTGACGAACTGCTTCCGATTGCATGATTTACGGACGAGGCGGCCAGATTCAGCCACAGGCCCGGGACAGGAGACGACCAAATGCTGACACAGCAGCAGATCAATTTCTACCACGAGCACGGCTACCTGCGCATACCGCAGGTGTTCACGCCAGAGGAGACGCAGGAGCTCTCCGACGAGCTGGACCGGCTGGTCGAGGACTGGGCTTTCACGAGCCCGGGTTGGACCGGTCCCTGGCGACAGGCTTACATGGACCCTGAGACCGAGAAAAAGGCCAAGTTGACGGCGATGCAGGACCTGCACTACTACTCGGTTGTCTGGATGCGTGCGGCTACCAATCCGAAACTGGCTGAGGCGCTGAGCGATCTGCTGGGCGGGAACGTCGAACTCCACCACACGACGCTGCACATCAAGCCGCCCCAGTCGGGTCAGCCCTTTCCAATGCACCAGGACAACCCGTTCTACCCGCATCAGGACGGGCGCTTCATCGACGTACTCGTGCATTTGGACGATACCTGCCACGAGAACGGCGAGATACGATTTCTCGACGGCTCGCACAAACTGGGACACCTCGAACACATCACCGAAACCGAGGACGGTCCCTGCTCTCCCCATTTGCCGACCGACAAGTTCCATCTCGATGAAACGGTTCCGGTTCCAGCCAAGGCGGGCGACGTCGTTCTATTCTGCATCGACACTGTGCACGGGTCGTACATAAACCAGACGAAAAAGCCGCGCCGACTCGTGCGTATGGGCTACCGAGACCCGCAGAACCCTGAGGTGGCAGGCAAGAGAGTAGAGCGTGCCGGCATGATCGTGAGCGGGTACCGCGAACGCAAAGAGGGCGACGAGCCCTGGCCGACGAAGGCTGCCCATCTTTAGACGAGAATTCCGCACTGTGGGGAATCGCTGACGCGTGATCTATGACACGGTGATTGTGGGCGCGGGCTCGGCAGGAAACATCCTCGCCTCGCGCCTGACCGAAGACCCGACCCACAGACTGCTCCTGCTTGAAGCCGGGCCGGACTATCCATCTCGGCAAAGTCTGCCTGAAGATGTCAGGCTGGGCTTCGGGTCGTCCGCAGGCATCATTGCGACGAGCCACGATTGGGGTTACGCCGGGGAGGCGAGCGCGCGGCGCGAAGAAATGCCGGTGCCGCGCGGCAGGATTGTTGGCGGCTCGAGCGCGGTCAACGCCCAGATCTTGTTGCGCGGCGTTCCACAGGATTTTGCAGCTTGGGCCGCGATGGGCAATGAACGCTGGAGTTTCGACCAGGTCTTGCCTTACTATTGCAAGCTTGAAGACGACCTGGACTTCGGCGCAGACGACTACCACGGCGATGAAGGTCCTATCAGAGTTCGCCGCTATCCCGAGGAGGAGTGGAGCCCGGACCAGGCCGCTTGGGCAGAGGCTTGCCGCCGGGCCGGGTTCTCGGAATGCCCCGACGCCAACCGGCCTGACTCGACCGGGGTGGGCCCTTTTCCGCTCAACACGATCGACGGGGTCCGCCAGAGCACCGCCATTACCTACCTTGCTGCGGCCCGCAGCCGGCCCAATTTAGCCATCCTCGCCGATTGCACGACCCGACGTATACTGTTGGAAAATGGACGCGCGGTAGGCGTGGAAGTGGAGCGCGGCGGACAGACCGAGAGACTTTACGCGGAAGACGTCGTTCTCTGCGCCGGTGCGGTAGGTACCCCGCAGATCATGATGCTATCCGGCTTGGGGCCGGCCGCTCATCTGCGTGAGATTGGCGTGGATGTCAAACATCACCTGCCGGGCGTCGGCCAGAATCTGCGCGATCACCCCACGGTAAACCTGTTCTGGAAGCTGAAATTCAAGCCAGCCAACCTGACTCACTGGCACCAGGTTGCGCTGCGCTACACCGCCGACGGTTCCGACGCGGCAAATGACATGATCGTCTACACTGGGGCCACGCCGGACTTGAACGGCGAGACCGAGGAGATGCTGTTTGTGCGCCCGACCGTGAATCTGGCCGTCGGCCAGGGCGAACTGCGCCTGCGAAGCGCAGAGATCCACGATAAACCGGCACTATACTACCGCTACTTTGAAGAACCTTTCGACCGCAAGCGTCAGCGGGAGGCAATCCGCCTCTGTACGGAGTTGGTCGAGGAGTACGCCGGTTTTCGGTCTCTGCTGGGCCCTGTGCTCAACGGCCCTGGCGCTGCGCTGCATGACGATGAGGCGCTGGACCGCTGGATGCTTGCCGAAGCTGACACCGGCCACCACACTTCGAGCACTTGCAAGATGGGCCAGCCCAGCGATCCGCTCGCCGTCGCCGATCAGTCGGGCCGCGTCCACGGCGTCGAAGGCTTGCGCATTGTCGACGCCTCGCTCATGCCCGACAGTGTGCGGGCAAACATCAATGCCACGGTAATGATGATGGCTGAGAAGATCGCTGCCGAAATGGTTGAGGGCAACTGAGTGGGAAAGCAACAGGTGATCTACGACACCTTAGTCGTGGGCGCCGGCTCAGCGGGAATCGTGTTGGCCGCTCGCCTATCGGAAGACCCGGCCCGACAAGTGCTGCTGCTGGAGGCGGGACCGGACTATCCGACTGCGGAAAGCCTGCCGGACGACATTCTGCTGGGCCACGGCTCGCCCTCCGGCATATACTCGATGAGCCATGACTGGGGATACAGGGGGCAGGCGACGCCCTTGTCCGCTGACATGATCGTCCCGCGCGGCAGGTTGGTGGGCGGTTCGAGCGCAGTTAACTCGCAAATCTTTTTGCGCGGCGTGCCAGAGGACTTCGGGGCCTGGACGGCCATGGGCAACGACCGCTGGAGCTTCGACGAGGTCCTGCCCTTCTACTGCAAGGTGGAAAACGATCGCGACTACGGCGGCGCGGCCTATCACGGCGATGACGGCCCGATCGGCGTGCGGCGCTATTCGGAGGAGGAGTGGGCGCCTGTGCAACAGGCCTGGGTAGACGCCTGCCGCGAGTCAGGGTTTCCCGATTGCCCGGACGCCAACCGGCCGCAGTCGACCGGCGCCGGCCCCTATCCGCTCAACAATATCGACGGCGTGCGCCAGAGCACAGCGGTGACCTATCTGGCCGGTGCGCGCGGCCGCCGAAACCTGCGTATCGGGGCGAACTGCACAACCCGGCGCGTGCTGCTTGAGGGCGGGCGAGCGGTTGGCGTGGAATTAGAACGCGACGGGCGGTTGGAGCGGCTCTACGCCGAGGAAGTCGTTCTCAGCGCGGGGGCAATTGCCACTCCGCAGATCATGATGCTTTCCGGCTTTGGGCCGGAGGCGCACCTGCGGGAGATCGGTGTGGAGGTGCGCCGCCATCTGCCCGGCGTAGGCTGCAATCTGCGCGACCATCCGACTGCCGGCCTGCGCTGGCAATTGAAGTTCCGGCCGGCGACGCACCAACACTGGCTGCAGACCGGTCTCCGCTACACGGCTGACGGTTCGGATATGCCGAATGACATGATCGTCTACATCTTCGCGTCGCCGAGTATTCCGGACGATCCGGACGAGTTTCTCAATCTGCTGCCGGTAGTCAACCTGGCGGTTGGGCAGGGGGAGCTGCGACTGCGCAGCGATGACATTCACGACAAGCCGCTGCTCAATTACCGTTACTTTGAGGAGGCGTTCGACCGAAAGCGACAGCGAGAAGGGCTGCGGTTGTGTATGGAGCTGGTTGAGGGGCACGCGCCCTTTCGTGAGCTGCTCGGCCCAAAGCTGCGAAGTCCGGGCAGCGCTCTTGACGACGATAGCGCGCTGGACCGCTGGATCCTCGAATACGCCGAAACCTGTCATCACTCCTCAGGCACCTGCAAGATGGGTCCGGACAGCGACCCGCTGGCCGTTGCCGACCAGTCGGGGCGCGTCCACGGCGTTGACGGGCTACGTATCGTGGACGCATCGCTGATGCCCGACTGTGTGCGCGCCAACATCAACGCCACAACTATGATGATGGCAGAGAAGATCGCGGACGAGATGCGAGCCTGAATCTAAACACCAGAGCGCCCGAGAGCTGAGGGGCCCGACCGCAAAAAACGGAGTCGCACCTATGAGCAATCGCATTCTGATTACCGACATTGCGTGGCCGGACATTGAAATCGAGAAGGAGGTGCTGGCGGCCGTTGACGGAGAGCCGGTGATAGCCGGAAGTGGCTCTCCGGAAGAGATCATTGCGCTGGCTCCGCAAGCCGACGCCATTCTCACCTGCTGGAAGGATGTTCCGGCGGAGGCGCTCGACATCGCGCCCAACTGCCGCATCGTCAGCCGTTACGGCATCGGCCTGGACAACATCCCCGTCGACCGCGCGACCGAGCTGGGCATGCTGGTCACAAATGTTCCCGACTTCTGCCTTGAGGAGGTATCGGACCACGTGATGGCGCTGCTGCTGGCGACCGCCCGTCAGCTGCTGCCGCTTGCACGCACGCCCGAGCGCAGCGACTGGAGCCGGGATACGCCGCGTCCAATCCCGCGCGTGCGCGGCCAGACCTTGGGCCTGATCGGCTATGGAAACATCGCGGGCGCGCTCGTACCGAAGGCGCTCGGATTCGGGCTGCGCGTCATCGCCTACACGCCGCGTCTGAGCTCTCAAGACGTGCCCGCAGGCGTCGAAGTTGCCGAAGACCTCGGTGCACTTCTGGAAGCTTCCGACTACGTGACCATCCACTGCCCGCTGACCGACGAGACCGCCCACATGATCAACGCCGAAGCCCTTGAGCAGATGAAGCCCTCCGCGCTTCTGATCAACACCAGCCGGGGCGGTGTGATCGACGAGGGCGCGCTCATCCGGGCATTGGAGGAGGGACAGATCGCGGGCGCTGCGCTGGACGTAACCGATCCCGAGCCGCCCGCGGCTGACAATCCGCTCCTGAACATGGAAAACGTGATCGTCACGCCCCACGCGGCATTTTACTCGGTCGCGGCGACGGCGGACCTGGCGCGTAAAGCCGCCGAAAACGTGGTTACCGTTTTGAAAGGCGAAGTCCCCAGGACGCTCATCAATACGAAGGTCCTTGAGCAGGACAATTGTCGTCTGGAAAAGGGGTAAGTGAGAGTGAGTTGAGGGGTCCGAACCGATCTTGCGCCGGTGCGGTCGACTGAGAAGCTAGAGTTGCTCGATTGCTGCGATTCTCTCCATTCCCAACGAATCAAGTTCAGGAAACTGCAGAACCGACAGGAACGAATCGTTGAAGTCCCCCCGCCCCGAGAGTTCATGATATTCCACGATCTGCGGCAGTGAGCGGGCGACCTGCCGTTCTCGGAAGGAGAGCAGGGCGATTTTGGCTCCTTCGCCGGCGGCATTGCCAACCGCCTTGATGCGTTCAACCGGCACCGGCGGCACCAGCCCAATGATGCGGGCACTCTGTGGGTTGATGTAGCTGCCGAAGGAACCGGCGAGATAGATTTCGACCAGGTCGTCTGCCTCCACGCCCAACTCCTGCATCACAACGTCGATGCCTCCGGCGATCGAGCCTTTGGCAAACTGGAGTTCGCGCACGTCCCGTTGCGTCAGCACAATAGGCTTGTCACTGCCTGACTCCTCAGACCAGGCCAGGACAAAGGACCGTCTTCCCTCCTCGTCTGCGATTATGCGCCGCGCCAGCTCCGGCGCGACTAATTCATATGCCTCGTCCGCTTTCACAAAGCGGCCCGATGGCAGCATGAGGCCACATAGACGCAGTTGCGCCACCACGTCCAACAGTCCTGAGCCGCACAGTCCGATCGGAGGCACGTCGCCAATCACCTGAAGTTCAATGCCGTCGGGCGCAATCGTTACCGCCTCAATCGCACCTTCGCTTGCGCGCATACCGTCCTGGATCTGCGCGCCCTCAAATGCCGGACCCGCCGGAGCGGCCGTAGCTACCGTCCGTTCGGCCGACCCCAGGATGATCTCACCGTTCGTTCCCACATCGACCAGCAGACGTACGCCGTCGTTTTGTGCCAGGCCAGTCGCCAACAGACCCGCTACCAGATCGGCGCCGACGTAGGCGCCGAGATAGGGCAGGCAGTGCACCTGCGCCTGGGGCAGGATTTCCAGCCCCACTTCCTGCGCCGACGCCTGCACCATCTCCTCGACAACGGGGATGAAAGGTTCCAGGCCGATCGCTTCGGGGTCGACGCCCAGGAACAGGTGCTGCATTGTCGCGTTGCCGGCGGTCACGACCTCGTACACCTCGTGGGGCGCCACGCCGCCCTCCTGCAGAAGCTGGTCGATCAGGCCGTTGAGCGTTCGCAGGATTACCTCGTTCAGCTGGGAGAGCCCGTCGTCATTCATCATGGTGTGGCTGATGCGAGAGATGACGTCTGCCCCGTGAACGGCCTGGCCGTTGAGCGTGGAGAGGACGGCGACCGGCGCGCCTGAGTTCAGATCGAGCAACATACCCACGACTGTGGTCGTGCCGATGTCGAACGCCAAACCAAAGGCGCGCCCGCTGGTATCGCCCTCCTCAACGCTGACCAGTTCGTGGCCGACGATCACAGCGGTAACCTGCCACTGGCCCTTGCGCAGCACGACAGGCAACTGGCGCAGTGTGGTCAGCGAGGCTTCGACTTCGAACCCCTCCGGCGCGAGCGCGTCGCGCAGCCGGCTGAAGTCGCTCCTCTGGTCCTCGAGCGTGGGCGGTGTCAGTGTCAGCGGGATCTTGTGGACGTTCGCGTTCAGAATGACGTGGCGGTCAACGCCCATCAGCGCGGCTTTGGGATTACCCATCAGCCGCGGCACCTCGCACACGACATCCTCTTGCGCCTCGCTGCGGCACGAGAGCCGCCAGCCGTCGGCCAGCTCCTCTTCTGTGAAGATTCTGCGGTCTGCTGCGGTCGTGCCATTGTGGCCGCGAAGAATCCGGACTTTACACTTGCCGCAGGTCCCTTTGGCGCCGCAAGTGCTGTCGATCGGCAGCCCGATCCAATTGGCGGCGTTGAAGATGGTCATGCCGGGGGGAACCCGGGTCACTTTGTCGTGGGGGCGAAACTCGATGGAGACTTTAGAGGTTCCGGGCGGTGCGGTCGATGTCATGGCAGCAAGCGCGGTGCGCTTCTGGTTGGAACGAACCGCGGGCTAGGCAGAGGCCTGCTCGCGTTTCCGCTCCGCTCGAAATGCCTGTATAAGATTTGCGGCGTAGGCGTCATGCCCCATCAGCAGGTCGGAGGCGTAGATCGTGTGGCGGATCTCGGTCTCGAGTGGATTCGTGATCGCCGATGTCAGCCCCGCTGCGATCGCCATCGACAGAAAGGCCGCGTTGACGGTCGGCCGCCACGGCAGACCGAACGAGATGTTGCTGGCGCCACAGGTCATGTTTACGCCCAAGTTCTCGCGAATCAGGCGAATTGTCTCCAGCGTAATCAGGGCCGCGTTGTCGTCGGCGCTCACGGTCAGAGCGAGCGGGTCGATCACCACATCTTCGGCGGGAATGCCATGGTCGGCGGCGCGTTCGACAATCCGGGTGGCAATGCGCAGGCGCTCCTCCGGGTCGTTGGAGATGCCGGTATCGTCGTTGGCGACACCGACTACGGCGGCGCCGTATTTCTTGACCAATGGCAGCACGGTGTCCAGCCGCTCGTCTTCGTAGGTGACCGAGTTCACCAGGGCCTTGCCCTCGTAGACGCTCAGGCCGGCTTCCAAGGCCTCAACCACCGACGAATCGATGGAGATAGGCACGTCTACCGTTTCCTGGACTGCCTGTATGGCCTGTGTGAGGATTTCCGGCTCGACGCCATCGACCGGCACGCCGGCGTTTATGTCCAGGACGTGGGCGTCGGCATCAACCTGCCGCCGGGCGTCGCGGCAGACCATGCTCATGTTGCGGTCGATCATCTGAGCTGTCAGGACTTTGCGGCCGGTGGGGTTAATGCGTTCGCCTATGATAACAAAGGGATGGTCTGGTCCGATAATGACTGTCTTCCTGGGGGAGGAAATCACTGTGTTCATAACGCGCTACTCGTCCTCGTGACCCTTGACCATCATTTCTTCGACAGCCTGCACGGCCGTCGCCAGCGCCGATGCACCCTCGCTGTCATCGCCTCCCATGCTGATATCGTACCCCATTTCGGTCATCAGCTCTTTGGCCAGGCGGACGGCCGAGCTGGCGTCGGGGGCGAAGCCATCGGCGCCGACGCTGTCGGCGTATTCCTGTGTCACGGGTGCGCCGCCGACCATGACTCTGATCGAATCGCGCAGGCCGGCGTCGGTCAGCGCCGTCAGGTTCGACTTGAAGAACGGCATCGTCGTCGTCAGGAAGGCTGAGAAGCCCACAAGCTGGGGCTGGTGCTCCTGGACGGCCTCGACCACCTCTTCGGGCTTGACGTTGACGCCCAGGTCGACGATGTCGAAGCCCTCGCCTTCGAGCATGATATTGCACAGGTTCTTGCCGATATCATGGACATCGCCCTTGACGGTCAACATGACCACTTTGCCTATGGGCTCGGCGCCTTTGTCGACCAGGAGTGGACGCAGCAGCCCCATGGCACCCTGCATTGCACGCGCGGCGACGAGCATCTCGGGCACGAAATATTCTCCGATCTCGAACAGGCGTCCGACCTCCTGCAGCGATGGAATCAGCGCGCCGAAGAGGACATCGAGCGGGTCCATGCCCAAGTCGATGCCCTCTTGCGTGAGCTCGATCACCTCGGCCGCCTCACCCACCAGAGTGTGCTCGTATAGCCCCTTCTTGATTTCTTCTTCTCGGCTCATGGTATACGGCTCCTATTGGCTGGGGTTGTCGAGGCAGGTTTCCACAATTGACTTGAGATTGGCGACGGGCGCCTGAAGGGGGACGGCGCATTCGGGCGCGATGATGTCGACACCTGCGTCGATGGCCGCCTGCGCCTCGGCGCGCGCCTCGTCCGGACCGCGGGCGTAAAGCGTTATTGGATTGTTGACGTTTCCGGTCAGCTTCATTCTGCCCGCGTTCTTTTCGACCATCAGATTGGGATCGTTGGCCGACTCGAAATGGTAGCAGGCGAAGCCGGCCTCGCCGAAATAGTCCACCCGATCGAGCGTGCGTCCGCAGCAGTGCAGGATGACCGGGGCCTTTACCTGCGGCACAAGCTCCTTGTGCAGCGGCAGCAAGAAGTCCCGGTACATGGTATTGCGCACCAGGTCGCCTGTTGCGTGATCGGCCCACACGATCGCGTCTGCGCCGGCTTCAACTTGGGCGGCGGCGTAGGCAAGCGGGACGGGCGAGAGCGTATCCAGCGACTTGCGCACCCGGTCCGGGTCCATAATCGTGTCGAAGAGGAATTCCTGCGTGTTGTAGCAGTGGTAGGAGAGCGTCCAAGGCCCCATCACCTTGCCGAGCACCATGACTTCGTCGCCGAAGTGTTGCTTGAGCAGTCGAATGGCATCGATCGAGCACTTGACGTACTTGTCTTCCAGAAAGGAGTCGGGGAATCCGTCCGGCAGCTTGATCTCGGTATCGCGGTCGGCCCAAGGCGAATCGGTTGGATTCGGCATCATGTCGGTGTCGGACCAGTCGACCATGCAGCCGAGCGCGGTGGCCTCCTGCGCGATGCTGAAGATCGGCATCACGCTGTCAAATCCCATCACCTCGTGCGCGCCGGCCGCGAGTGTGGCCATCGGCTCCGGCTCGATGTTGGCGTGGGGGAAGCGGGCGCCGGTTATGTCCATCAACTCATAGGTTATGACGGACACGATGCTGGCCGCGGGCGGCCTATCCACCGGATCGCCGTTCAGCCCAGCAAGGAACCGCTGCTTCGGTGTCATCTGTGCCATAGCTTGCTCCTTTTTCCGCTGGCTTCAGTGTGGATCGTGCGGCCGTGCACAGACCGCCTGCCGTGGGCAGAATTACCAACTGCAGGGATCAAGGCCCAGGGTACGCCCCTCCTGGCAGATATATTCCCAGGTGGTCTCGTCTATTTCGATGCCTTCGTTCTCTATGCGTTGCGCGTTGCGAAACTCCGGCTCGCCCGGCGCCAGGATTTCGTTGAACCCCGGGGCCAGCCGGCTCGACTTGACGTGTTCGAGCAGCGCCTCCACTTCGTCATAGTACGTGGAGAGTTCGGTGAAGTGCTCGATGTTGTAGACGGTAAAGAGGACGCCGTTGCTGTGCATTGTGCGCGAACCAGCCGCGCAGCCCTCACCGCTGAGCGCGCCGCCCAGCAATTCTACCACAAGACCCAGGCTATAGCCTTTATGTGCCACGACTCCGCCCATGGGAAGGATGGCACCGGGCGGATCGGCCCTGAAATCGTTTGGATCGGTGGTCGGGTTGCCCTGGGCGTCAATCAGCCAGCCTTCCGGCACTTCGACGCCCTGGTTGATGGCCACGCGCACCTTGCCCTCGGCGACCACCGAAGTGGTCATGTCCACCAGAATGGGGTCGGAATCGGGTCGCGGCGCCGAAAAGGCGATCGGATTGGTGCTAATCCGTCCATCCAGGCCGCCGAACGGAGAAATCTGGTAGCCCAGGCGGCCGGCGTTTACGAATGCCAGCCCGATCATGTTGTTCTGGCGCGCCGCCATCAGTGGATAGGCGCCTGCGCGGCCAACGTGGCTCGTGTTGCGCAGTGTAACAGTGGCGAGGCCGTTCTGGCGCGCCTTTTCGATCGCCAGGTTCATGGCGAAGGTCGCGCCGACCTGACCGAGTGCGCCGCCGGCGTCGACGACGGCGGTTGACGGTTTTTCGCGAACGATCTCCGGGGTCGCGCGCGGCTGAAATCGTCCCTCGCGGATGGCGCGCGTGTATTCGTAGTAGCGGATTGCGCCGTGCGAGTCGTGCCCGAAAAGGTTCGACTCAACCAGATGGTCAACGACGGCACGTGCATCGTCTGTTGTGCAGCCCGAGGCCTCAAAAAGCTGGTAACCTATCTGGCGCAATCTACCTGGCAGAATATTCGGCATAGTGCTCCTATTTTACTCCAATTTGCTACATCTGAACGAAAAATGTCCTGCCAAAATCAACTTTCGGTCTGCTCTTCCGCGGCTGCCCGATCTCCGGGCGATGGCGCGGCACCTTCTGAATCCGGCTCGGTGGACGAATGTCCGTTGGCCTGGGCCAAATGGGACTTTAGCTGGCGTCTTGCCTCGCCGAGATCTGCGCTTTCAAGGTAGTCGCGCACTTCGCTTAGGGTGAAGCTCCGTTCATCTTCGGGAATGGGCAGCGGCGGCTGCACGGGGTCTGGCACGACCTGCACGATGCTGGTGGCCAGTTGGGTGCCGGCACTGTCGTCGGATGCGGCACGGGCGGTGAGGTGGGCGAAGAGCAGGTTGGCCAGCATTTCCGATTGGCCGATAAAGACTGGCGATTGTGTGTTACACAGCACCTGGCGCAAGGGCAGACTGGTGTTGTCCGGCCGCGCAAAATCGGTTGCCAAGTTCTGCAACAGATTCGTCAGTCCCTTCAGGCTCGATGGGTGGACGCTCCGTTCGGGCTCCTCGATGCAAAGCAGTCCCTCGTGGGCCGGATCGTGTTTCAGCGTGCTCAGTGCCAGCAAGCGCAGCGTGCCCTCGGACAGCGCACGCGACGGGAAGCGCCGTCCATCCTCCATTTCGATCCACACTGTGTTGAGGTCACGCGCTCGATTCTCTTCTACTTCGACCTTGCGCACGCCGGGAACACGGCGAGCAAGATCGCGTGAGATTGTGGACACCTGATCCGGGTCGGAGGCAAAGATGCGGGCCAGCGCATTGGGAAGGTTGCCTCCATCGGCCCCCATCCTGTCCGACGCCGACCCCTGGCTGGACTTGCGCAGGGCTTCGGGGTGGAGACTCAAGAAGCGCCAGGACCGAAACTCTTCGGCCACCGCGAACGCGTGCGGAAACTCTGTGCTTTGAATCCCGCTCAAAACTGTCCGTTTTGACTGGTCGGCTGCGACTTTGCGTAGTCCGCCGCGGCCATCCTGGTGCAGGATGATGGCCGGCCTGGCTTCTTCAACATCGGTTGAAATGAGTGGGGAGCGGCCTCCGGTCAGCGCCGGCACCCACGCGCCGCCGGTGTTCAGGCTGTATGCACGCGTCCAGCGGTCCTTGTGGCGCGGGATTGGCGTCAATGCCTCGCGCTTCAGTGAGATGCCATCCGGTCCCGGGGAATCGTTGCGCCTTTCGATGACCAGTTCGTAGCGCAAGCGGGGGTAGGTGAGTTCGCGGCCTGTTCCCCAGCTATCCTGTACGCGTCTAGCGACCAGCAGTTCCACTGCCAGCCGCATCTGGGTTGCTGTGCGGCCGCCCGGTCGGACTGTGAAGAGTTCTCCTACCTGGCCGCGCACCTCGTGGAAGGCCGAGGTGAGGTCTGATCCAGCCAGACGCCCCAGCAGTCGGAGGGCGTCGAAGAGGTTGCTCTTGCCTGCCCCGTTTGCTCCAACGATTAGCTGGAGAGGGGCCAGGTCCAGCGAGAAATCCTGAAACGTCTTGAAGCCGTCAAGCTCGACGCGGGTAATCATGGAATCCCTTACACCAGTGGCCGGCGGCTGCTATTATACCACAATTCGTTTGAAATGAGGGTGCGCGCAGAGTTGTGAGATTGGGTCGAATTGCGGTGTGTGGCGCAGGAAGGTTCAGGTAGGGGACTCTTTTGTCAGGTATAGGCTTTCCTGACAGGACATTGTCAGGAAGAATGTCTGTCTGTTGTCGAGCTTCCAGTCTTGGCGCTTCTTATACTTGAGCCAAGTTAGGTACTGAAGGATTTGGAGGAATAAATTCAGGGAACTGCGAGAAAGGGAGGAAAACTTCAAATGGCTATCGTTGAACGACCAAACCAGGATGCGCTTTCCAGAGCAATCAATCTATACTTGGATGCTATTCGGCCCTTCTTGACTCGCAATCTCAAAAAGGTGTCAGGAAAGACAGTCGTGGAAGCACTCGAATCGTCGCTGCCTCATGACAAGACCGTAAACTTCGCAAAGGATTTTCCCAAGGCCGACAACCTAGAGTCAGCGATTGAGGTGAGTCATGTCGAACACGTAATTCGAGAATATTGGGGGGATGTCTTCGCACCACATTTCCGAAATTGCAAGGGGGTATTCGCAAAGCTGAAATGCGTAGCAGTTGCCCGCAACCAAGTGGCGCATCCCCCTTACCGGCGTGACTTAGATGGCATCGTCACGCAGGAATACCTAGACACAATAGAGGAGCTAATTGGGGTTGTCGGGACCTCTGAAGAAAGAGCGACCGTCGCGAACTTGAAGGCCGAATTGAAAAATCCAGAAATACATAGGAAGAAGGCGCTTGAAGACTTCGCAAGGTTGGAGGAGCAATACGACAAGACAGTTGTTGAACTTGAAGAAACTCAAGGATTCTTGTGGAGAGTTGAATCCGAACTCGAAGTTACGAATGGGAAACTGAAAGAGGAAGCGACTGCCCGAAGAGATGTTGAGAAATCAGAGCAGTTTGCCGAGGACTCTATTTGTCAGGTAACCGACGAATTGCAAAGGGAACTCACTGCCAGGAAAGACGCCGAGGAAAAGGCTGACAAGACTGAAACTCATCTGACGAGAACAGTGTCCGAACTCGATGCGACGAGTACGAAACTGAAGAAGGAGAAAGCCGCCCGCAGAGAGGCGGAGAAGAAGACGCAAGCCGCTCAGGCCTCCATTCGCCAGTCAAAGGAAAAGCTTCTAAGAGAAGTAGAGGCCCGTAGAGAAGCAGAGAAACGAGCTGCCGAGGAGGCAAAGACAAGTCAGCTATTTGAACAAACAACCTTGGAGATGGGAACAGCCTTAGATTTGACCAAGAAGGAGCTCTTGGCATCAGGGGCCAGATTGAAGAAATTGCAGGCGCGGATTCAGGAGATGGAAACGGCGTCCCAAGAGAATGCGGTCTTCGGACAGCATGTCTATAGCGACAAGCCTCTTAACCCGAGGACAGCACAATACGAACTATGGCTCATTGACGAGATTCTCAGCGGGCGATTGGATAGGGCTTCGCTACGTCAATTGGCCGGTGACGATCGGCTTTCGGGCCGGCTCGTCTATTTCGTCCAAGCCGCGTCTTCTGGTATGGACGGCGCTGCCTGGAAGGGCTATGTCGCCGGGCGGCATAAGGCGCTCCTCCGCTACGGAAAAAACAGCGCGTCCTTCGCAAATCAACAGCGGCGACACCTCAACTAGTCGCCTTAACATTGAACGCTGCTAAGCGGCCTGTTTGCTCCGCCGTTTACAATTCTTTCCCCAGCAGACGAGTGCTCAAACACCGTTGGGCGCGTGTCCCGTCCACGGTTTCTTGCCCTGATAGTGAGAGGGAACGGTTTGGTGCAACTCCATTTGCGTAAGTAAACCGAGTTCGGAGTTAGATTAGGGCAGGCAAGAGAGCCAAGTCTTTGTCAGAGAGATGGAGAGATGGCTTCTTGGGTTGCCAAGAGTAGGCAATCAGCCCGGCGAGAAGATTGACGATAGAGTTGGTTTGGCTTCGGTGACGGTTATGTTCAATCTGTGAGATATTCTTGAGCTGGTCACCGATGGTCTCAATGACTAAGCGCTTACGCGTGAGCAGTTTGTCTTCGAGAACAACAAGTCGATTCTGCCTGTTTTTGCGGATGGGTGTGATTGGCAACGGGCAGTCTGCCGCCATCAGTTGCAACCCCTAAGCGAAGTGTTGCTCAAAGGGAGCTTGGGAGAGATAGCCGCGGTCGCCGACCAGCTTCCCCCATAGGTTTTTGGTCATCTGTGGGACCGGTTTGCGCTCATCTATGTCGCCGGGCGTGAGTTGAACTGCCAGCAATTCACCCTGGTCATTGATAATCAGATGGAGCTTGAAGCCATAGAACCATCCCATGCTGCTCTTGCCCCGCATGGCCACCTCGGCAAAGACTCGGTGGCGGGCGATGCGCCGGTTGTGGCAGACGGACAACGGGGTCGAATCGATGAGTGCCACCCCTGTCGCTTGGCCAAAGCGCCCACGTAGTTAGAGACACATTGCTGGCAGGACTGATGGCATTAACGCCACAAAGCGCGTGTAACTGACCAGAGTTGGAAATTCCCGGCGCATATGCTCACATACGTGCTGCATATCGTAGGCCCTGAAATCGCGAGAATACGACTGTTGAAAGTGAATGAAAATCGTCATTACTTCACTCAGGCTCAACCGCGGCGCCGGCCCTCGCTTGCGAGTCACGCCCAACAGTTCGGCATTCTCGCTTGTAACCAACCACTGACAGAAGTCATCGACATGACAGAACAGTTTGAGTATACTCATCTCTGAGCACCGTTCCTTGTTGGAGAATTTTGTTTGCAGAACTTCAATTCTTCCATTTTGTTAAGGTGCTCACTTACTCCGGATTCAGGTTAGTTAACATTCAAAGTCTTCTCCTTGAGGCCATCATTCAGCTTCTGCCCTACCTTGCCATATTCGGCCCTGTTGTCTGGATAGCACATAGGTTTTTGACAAAGGGTCCCGACAAACGGCGGAGCGAGAGAAGATCTGTGAGAGAAAGGACAGGGTCTGCTGCAGGCTCAGGTGCACATTCTTCTTCAATAAATGGGAAGAAGCGACAGTGGCAAAAGCGACAACGCAATGACCAAAATGAGGAGCTTCGTCGCCGGCGGGAGAAGAGACATCGCCGGGAGCGGGAACGGCAGAGACGACAAGAGCATGAGAACCGACGCGATGGAGGTCGCGAACGAGAGCGTCGAGCCAGGCAGGACAGGAGCCAAACGCGGGTTGAAGACTATTACGCGCGACTTGGCGTTGAAGCAACTGCGACTCAGAAAGAGTTAAGGAGCGCCTGGAAAGGATTCGCCGAGAAATGGCATCCCGACATATGCAAGAATATTTATGCAAAGGCGGTCTTTCAATCGGGCAGCGAAGCCTACAACGTCATGAGCCTGCCAGAAGGGCGGCACAAGTACGATGCCTAGCTACGGAGACAAAGCCAAGAACGGCAGCAACGCCCCAAAGCGCGAAGAAATTCGGGTGCCTCCCAAGGCCAGAGCCAGCGCCCGCGCCAACGCGCGTCTAGGTCGGCGGAGGAAAGCAACAGAGGTCGCTCGGCAAGTAGCGCCCACAGGAAACGTTATGATCATTCCAGGGGCAATTCGGGACGATTATTCTCAGGCACCTAGACCAAAATCCGACGGGATCCTATGGCAGGAACTTGGGGAGGATGTATAGACTCTCTCTGCGTCATGGAGGGGGAGAGGGCATTGATCGCAAGGCGAGACGGACATCAGTTACTTATTGTAATCATCCAGGTTCTGAAGCGTTTGCAGGCGAACCGTGTCACTTTGTGCCAGGTTCAAAACATATGACTCTATTGTAATGTAGCTGAAGGAAAGGGTCCTAGAGGATACGCCATAAGCAAGCAATGTCGCTTGTTTTCTTAAGTATGGACCCTTCACTCTCACTAATCAATCGGAGCAGCGACCCAAATGGGATTAATCAATCGCCCCAACAAGGAAGCTCTTACTAAGGCAATCGATATCTTCAGAGAGCACATGAGGCCCTTTCTCACGCGGTGCCTTCAGCGCTTGCCTGCCGAATCCACGTCCGAAGCGATCACGAAGACAATGGACGACCAACAGGCCAGGGAGTTCGAACGCAATCTAGAAAGGGTCGGCGACCTGGAATCGGCAATTGATGTTGGCATCTTTCCAAGGCTTGTCTCACACTATTGGAAGGAGGTGTTCTCGACTGAATTCGATGGCGACAGATCTACCATTGTTAGAAGTCTGAATAGGATAAAGAATGCGCGAAATCTGACTTCGCATCCCCCATTTGGTAGAGATCTGGATGAAGGGAAGACGAGGGAGCACCTGCGCCATATTGTGGCAGTTTTCTACAGTTTAGGTGCAATGGACGTGATGAAAGCGGTCGAAGCCATCTTCGCAGAATTGGAACCCGCAGACAGTACTCTCGAAGAACCTGCACAGCGACATGAGAGTCAACAGAGCCAGCCAGACGCGGAAGACAAGAAACTTAACTGGCTGACGGGCGCCGCTATCGGGGTCACGGCACTTGTCGCAATTGCCAGTTCGGTCATTGCCTTCATCGAGCTGGAAAGCACAGACCACGATGATTGAGGCAGCATTCGGCCAAGACACAGTGATGGAACAAGAGCCAAGAGTGAGAATTGGATGCCGGCTAGCAGAGCGGCCTGTATCGATTGCAGGGTGATTGCCAGCCTCAGCCTCACGTCTGTATAACTCAAAGCCAGTTTGTAGTAGAATCTAAACCATCGAATTCTCTCGACCTACCCCCTTTCGGTCGTGGCCTCGATGAAGTCAGTAGAAGACATCAGAATAGACATCTTTGGCAAACGCATTCTATGGAAACCTCTACCTTCACTGCACCCCGCCAAGGCGTGACCGGCGCGGTCTTCATGATCGGCCTGGCTCTCCTCTTCGCAACGGATTGGATCTGGCCGGGAATATTGGTGCTCGTCGGCGTGACCAGCCTTTTGGGCGTGTACGTCGACCGCTCCACGCCCGACGACGACGATATCCCCCTGCGGGTGGACAACCCGGATGAGGAGTCGCCGCGGCCGGTGCGCTATTCCTCCCAATGCGCCTCCTGCGGCGCCACAACACCCCAGGAATTGCAGGACGGCACGACCAGGCAACAGGCTGCCTTCTGCAGCTTTTGCGGCACTCGGCTGGAACGGGCTGAATGAATAGGGCGCGTCTGCTTTTTGCGTCAATTCTATCAGTCCTGACGCTGCTTCTCGTCGGCACTCTCGTGTGGCGGAATCTAACCACACAACCTGCGGGTGAGGAGCTGGCTGCTGCGCGCACGCCGGAAGAAAACATACTGGTCATTGCGGCGCCCGCGCTGGCGCCGTGGCTGCGCGCGGCGGCGGAAGACTTTAATGCAGGTGGCCCCGTGCAAGATGGCGTGCCGTTCGAGGTCGAGATCGTCCCCATGGCCGGCCTGACCGCACTGGGCAACTGGGACCGCGAAGACCATGACGGTCTGCATGCGAACCAGAGCAGCGAACAGTTGAACCGGAATGGGGGCGCCGGCCCTGTCCTACTCCCAGCTGCTTGGATACCGGAATCCAGCTCGTTTGTCGAAATGGCGAACGATATCTTTGAACGTCGGCAGGAGCAGAGCCCGTTTCAAGCTGAAGGCCTTTTTCTCACGAGGTCTGTCGCGGCGAGCCCGTTGGCGTGGGGCTTTTTTCGGAGTCGCGGGATCGCCCTGCAGGAAAACCTGGGCAAAATCTCGTGGGATGCGCTGCGCACTGCGTCCGCCGCGCCAACCGGCTGGAAGGAGTTGGGCGGAGACTCGGCATGGGGCTTTTTCGAACTTGCAATCCCCGACCCGCGCTACAGCGCGGCCGGCCTCGCAGCGATGACGGCAGCTGCCGGCGAATACTACGGCCGAAGTCATGTCTCGATCGACGACGTCGCGGACCCTTTGTTCCAGTCCTGGTTTGGCTCCATTCTGTACCAAGTGAACGGCGCCGGCGGCCTGAACGCTTATTCGGTTGAGGAATTGGCACTATTCGGCCCAGCAGCCGGCGATGGCGGCCTCTTCATCGAGAGCGAACTGCTACGGCGAGCCCAAGGCATTAAGGACCGTTGGAAGGACCCACTCCTCATTCGCTATCCCCAGAAACCAACGTGGTTTGACTTTCCGTTCGCGATTTGGGCGGGTGCGGAGACGTCCGACTTTCAACAGAGGGCCGCACTCGAGTTTCAACGCTTTCTGCTCAGCGGGCCGCAGCAGCGAAAGGCGACGGCTTTCGGTTTGCGGCCAGCCGCCGCCATTCCTCTCACCGCTGCAGATGACAGCCTCTTTCTTGGCACACAGAATCTTGGCGTCCGCTTCGAACTCCCCGTTGCTGACGCAGCGCCTCCTCTGAAGTTTGAGGTTCTGAATGCACTCGTGCTCTGGTACGACCAAATTGCAGCCCAATGAGAGTTTCGACAGCCGCGGCCGGCGCAAGCCAAACTGAATCGCCTGATTCGAAGGGGCGGACAAGTCCCCCCCGCCTTCTGCTACTCGCCATTCTCATCGGGACATTCTTGCTCTTCTCTTCGTGTGCCATGGCGACACTGGGGCTCGGCGTCTGGGCCGTCCGCGTGGTACGGGACCCTGGCGGGACCGAATTGGACGCCGGCGGGCCTGCCCTGGCCGCCTGGCCTGCCGACAGCGCCGAACTTACTATTGCCGTGTCGCCGTCTATGGCCGAACCTCTGCAGCAGCGGGTCGACGCATTTAACAGCCAGAATCTCAGTACACCCGACGGTCGGAGTATGCGCGTCAGTCTTGCGGCCATCTCTTCCCAGCAAATTGTCGAGCGGTCGCTCGGTCAGCCGATGTTTCAAGCGGTTGCTCCCGACAGCTCGCTGTGGCTGCGGCAGATTGACCGGCTTTGGGCCGACCAGAATCCCGTCGGTCCGAACAGTCTGCCTCCGAAGCGCATCGGCGAAACGACTCGATTTGCGCTCAGCCCGGTCGTAATCGCCGTACGCGATGTAGAGGCCGGCCGCCTTGGCTGGCCGGAAAGGGTAATCGGCTGGCGTGAAGTTTACTCCCTTGCTCTAAGCGACCCTGAATTCGTGCTGAGCCGTCCCGGCGCGGACAACATTGCCGGGCTTGCCGCGACCCAGGCCGCGTTCTACATTGGCGCGGGCGCAACGCACGGACTGACCGCGGAACTAGCGACCGGCGAACAGTTGCTTGACTTCGTGCGGGCAGTGGAGAAAACGGTCCGGCGAAACGGTGCTTCAGGGTTGACCGGCCCGACCGCTGTCGACGCCTTCATTACCCAGGAACAGACCGTCATCGCCTGGAACCTGCCGTCTCACAGCGACCTGGGGGCATCCGAATTGGGTTTCATTGCCATCTATCCGCGAGAGGGCACATTTTGGGCGGACCATCCAATGGCTCTGCTGAATCTGAACGGCGGCAGCAGCCTGCCGTTGACAAGCAACCAGCGTCGGACATACCATGCCTTCGCCCAGTTCCTGCTCAAAGAGGACAGCCAGATCGAGTTGATGCGGGCCGGCTTCCGCCCCGCCGACCTGACCATCGACCTGAATGACTCGTCCAGTCCCTTCTTGAGTAACAGTGCGGTCGACCTTTCGCAGCCGAATGCTCTACTGCCGTTCCCCTCCGCGCGTCTTATGCGATCGCTCCTCAATGCCTGGCGCTTGGCCGGCCTACCCGCTAATTTCCTGCTGGTGGTCGACGCCAGCGAGTCGATGGAAGGTGAGAAACTGTCCCAGACCAAGGCGACGCTGTTAGATTTCATCAACTTCATGCAAGAAGAACACGACCGCCTGGGCCTGATCGGACTCGGCTCGGGCATATCGAACTCCGGCCAGCTGCGCCGGCTGGACGGCGAAGGCCGCAAGCAGTTCAGGTCGCAGGTCGAGATCTTGCAGGCAAGCGGCTACACGGGGCTGGTCGATGCCGTCCTGGAGGCCCACGCGGCGCTCCAGCAGGAAGCGGACGCAGGCGCCGTCAACGTAATCCTTGTATTGAGCGACGGACGGGACAATCACAGCGAATTGCGTTTGCGAGATTTGCAAAGAGCGATGCGCGACGCCCCAATCCCTGTGCTGATCCACACAGTATCTTTTGGCCGTGACGCAAACGAGAGGCTCTTGGGCGAACTCGCCCGTATCGGCGGCGGACAATTCCATCGTGCCGACGAGATCGACATTGAGGGCCTCTACCGTCAAATTGCCTCCAACGGTAGAGGCGAAGACTAGGCGGGAACGGGACTCGCCGCCAGGCCAGAAACACCGGACCTGCGCGACAGAACAGTGCGTCCGACTGTGCGTCTACCTGTGCGTCAAGCAGGGCGCCTAACAGTGCCCCCAACAGGGCCCCCAACAGTACCCCAACAGTACCCCAAACAGTACCCCAAACAGTACGCCAAACACTGCGTCAGAATTTGCCCGCGAACGTTCGGACCGGGCGGAAGTCCTTCGAAGGCAACAGCGGGCCGGGCGGTCCCAACAACAGGACTCTCTTATGGGCCTATGGGTTTTCGGAAAGTTGGAATGGGCAGGGGATAGCAACTCTGACGGCGCACAAAGTTCAGGTTCTAGACTCCGCCATTGGGCCCCGAAATCAGGTAGATCCCGATCGTATAGCCCAAATACAGGACCAACATCAGCGCTCCCTTCCAGCGGTTCATCACATGTGGAACAGGAAGGACCAGAAGGAGCGGTAGAATCGCGATCAGTAACATTGCCGGAAAGTCTCGGCCGCGCATGCTCAGCGGCGCCGGCAGCGGTCTCACACCCGCGGTAATGCCGATAATGGCGAGCATATTGAAGAGATTGCTGCCGACGAGATTGCCGAGGGCGATGTCCCCGCGTTTGTATACGATCGCCACGACTGACGCGGCCAACTCCGGCAGGCTCGTGCCCAGCGCGACCAGGCTCAGACCGATGATGAGCTCGCTGACGCCAAAGTAGCGGGCCATGAACGTGGCGGACTGCACGAGCCAGTTGGCGCCCAGCACCAGTACGGCGATTCCAAGCGTAACCATCCCAATGTCGCGCAGCAGGAGCGATTGAAACAGACCGGAAATCGCCCCGGGCAGGAGGGGCCTTCTCTCCGCTTCGGCAAGGCGGGCTCTGGCCGTTGCCAGCGACTCGTCCGGGTTGCCGTCCTCGGAGCTGCCATTCCCGGCGGCCGGCTGGTCCTGTCTGATCGCCGCATCCCCGCCGATGTACTCGAGAGCCTCGCCCTCCTTCTCCTCTGCCAGCGTACGGCTGGCCGCGTAGCTCCAATAGATAAATCCAAGCAGCCCAACAAAGAGGATGACACCCTCCAGCTGCGTGACCCACCCATCCCAAGCCATCCAGGTGAACAGCAGCGAAACTCCGACCATCAGCGGATACTCGCGTAGCAGGATCTGGCGGTCGACTCCGAGTGGGCGCAGCAGGGCGACCACGCCCAGGATCAGCGCGAGGTTGGCGATGTTGCTCCCGACAACGTTGCCGATCGCGAGTTCAGCCGTACTGCCGCCTTGAAGATTGGCGATCAGGGTAACGACCAGTTCCGGCAGGCTCGTGCCGAAAGCCACGACGGTCAGGCCGATGACGACCAGCGGGATATTGAGCCGCACGGCCAGCCGGCTGGCGCCGCGCACAAGAAAATCGGCTCCGCCGGTCAGACAGGCGAAGCCGACAAGAAAGAGAAGAATATTCAATGCTATCGAATTCATAGAGGATCTTTTCGGGGAGGCCGCAACCAGCCTGTATGTATCACTTCAGTTTGATTCCGCGTTCGGGCCGGCGCGAACCTACTCAGAGGGGAGACACATCCCGTACAAACCGCCCTTGCATACTCCACGGTCCGGTCCAGGTAATCTGCGCTTTGACGAGCCGGCCGCGCAGGTCGGCTCTGGCCTGGGCCGCGTCGGATTGGACATTCTCTTCGACCATGGCGGCGTTGCGACTGCCGTCCTCGACGAAGACCAGCTTATTCTGACGGGTGCGCCCGCGCCACTTGCCCTTGCGCTGGCCTTCTATCAGCAGTTCAACCGTTTCCCCAAGCAGGCGGGCGTTGATTTCAGCGCAGACCTGCTCCTGTACCCTTTCCAAAGCCTTGTGCCGCCGCAGTTTCTCCTCTTCCGGCACGTCGTCCGCCATCCGCCGCTCGCTGACAGTTCCGGGGCGCGGGCTGTAACGTGCCAGATGGGCTTTATCCAGCTTGAGATCGGCAAGCAGTTGATGCGTTTCGTCGAACTGCGCCGCACTTTCGCCGCAGAAACCGACGATGATGTCGGTGTTTATGGCCGCGCCTGGAATTGTTGCCCGGATATTGGCGATCAGGTCGCGGTAGTCCGCCTGCGAATAGCCGCGTTTCATGCGCTCCAGCACTTCGTCGTTGCCCGCCTGGATTGGGACCTCTATATGTTCGCAGACCTTTGGCAGGTCGCGCACCGCTTCCAGAATGCGGTCCGACATGTAGTTTGGGTGGCTGGTGAGGAAGCGTATGCGCCACAGGCCGTCCACATCGTGGACCGCATGCAACAGGTCGGCCAGGTCGGGCCGATGCTCCGAGGCGGCGGCGGCGGAACTGCCATTGCGCCAGTCGTGCCCGTAACGGTCTACAATCTGTCCCAGGAGTGTAACCTCGCGCACACCTTGGCCGACAAGGCCGCGCACTTCCTGCACAATCTCATCGACTGGACGGCTGCGTTCGATGCCGCGGCGGAAAGGGATGATGCAAAATGTACAGGCGTGGCTGCAACCGTAGACCACGGGAACGTGCGCGCTCACTGTCCCCTCGCCGCTCAAGGCCAGATGCTGGATCGATTGCCCTCCGCCGTAGCGCCGCTCGCTGTCCTGGAGCTCGTGGCGCTTCGCCAACTGCTCCTCTTCGATGCGAGTGGACTCTATCTCAATCTCCTCCTTTTGCAGGTAGGAAATGAGCGGCGCGGGTTCGCTGGGGGGCATAAAGACGTCTACGTGGGGGAAGCGATCACGCAGCTGCGGGCCGGGCTTGATGCCGACCATGCAGCCCATGAGCGCAAGCGTCCGGTCGGCCCGGCCCTGCCTCCACGGCTTCAGGTTACTGGCCTTGCCGGCACCCTTGTTTTCGGCGCTCTGGCGGACGACACACGTATTCAGAACGACAATGTCGGCTTCGTCCACCCTATCGGTTGGATGGTAGCCGATTCTTTCCAACTCAGCGGCAACGTGGTTCGAATCGGCCACATTCATCTGACAGCCAATGGTCCAGATGTGGTACGCGCCGCGATGCTCGCCCGCGGATAGTGCGTCCGCCGCGCGCCAGGCGGGCGCCGAGTCCGAAGGCATCACTGGTTCCATGCCTGGGTTAGGCGCGTTGGGGCTTGTGATCAGCTCAAATATCTCGGGTTCAGGATTGGGATTGCGCCCTGACATCGGCTCACTCTATCGGGACAAAGGGTTGTTGACGCAGCTTTATGGAATGAACGCCGACAGTTGGCGCCCGTTCGCAGTTCGGTTGAAACCGCCAAACTCCGGTTATTCTATCGATTAGATGCCGGTTGGTCAAGATTTCCGTTCGCTGCCCCAGGGAAATCGCATCCAAACATGTAGACCAATTCTCCCGGGATTTCGAACAAGAGAATGTGAATATAAGTGGGAATCGGTGTCAATATGCCATTCAGTAACGACATTCCGTCACAACAAAGGCCGTCATTCGTCAAATTCAGTCAACTTCTGAGCATGGGAGCCACCAGTTTTGCAATTCTGCACTGGGTCCCTTTTGATGCCATGACTTTTGGCAACAGTCGCATCCTGGGATTTCAGTCGCCACACCCTTGCAGGCGGCGTGTGAAAGCAGTTGGCTTCAATCGTGCGGCTTCCTGTTTCCAAGCAGTTTCCCTGGTTAGACCGAGCGATTCGACGTTTCCAACCTGGCAGAACTGTCCTGCGTTCGTGCAGCCGCTGGACGCAAGATTTGCGTGTTTGCAGACCTGCCATGGCGGTCGTCTGGATGGATTGTCTCCGGGGACCGATGTCCTCTCGTTTTGGCAGAATACGTCGACTCATGTCGTCCAATGTAGCCCAATATAGCCCAATGTCGTCCAATTTTTTTTTCTTGACGGAGGGGTGTCGGGCGCCGGGAACGGCGGAATTTCGGGTGTATTTCGGGCAGAATGTGGTGGTTTGAATTGCATGACATTTGCAGCGTAGCAGGAATTGAAGCAGGAATCTGGGGCAGCTGCTTTTTGGCGCGTATAGGGCCGGGTCGGGTGGACAGATTTGCATGATGTTGACAGCGTAGCATGGTTGGAACGCTCTTGCACTGGAATTCGCCTTATCTTGCCTTATTGCGTCATGGGCCGGTCGTTGTGGCGGTTCATTCGTGTGTGCTGCCGGGTTGGCGGCGGCTGGGTGTTTGTGATGTGAGGTCAGTCAAGGTTGTCAGGTGTCTCTTGCGATTGTCTTGGGCGGCCAAAGTTTAGCGAAGTCCGGTCAGGTCCGGTCAGGTCCGGTTAAGTCCGGTCAGGTCGGGTCGATCCAGTTTTTTTGGGCTGACATTGACTGGAATCCCTCGGTTGGATTGGCATGATAACGACAGTGTAGCACGGTCTCAGTTCTCTTGCCCGGAGTTGCGCGAAATCGGGTGGCGCGGCGGTTGCGATGTTGTTTTTCCTGTCATTGCCGGCGCATGTCGCGCTGGACACTGTCCTATTATAGCTGGCGCGGCTGGCTCTTGCACGGTAACCCGGATAGTTGGTTAATTCTTGTTGTTCGTTCCTGATTTCTCATGGGGGTCCCTCTTCGAACGACGGACTGTCAGAAGAGGGGCTGGCTGGATTCCTGGGAGAGCCGCCGGCACGGCGGTTAGGCAATATCTCTGGATTTCATTGGGGAAGCAGTCTAGGTGTCTGATGCCGAGTCGAATGAGATTGCGGCATCACTTCGATGTTTTGACGTAACTACTAAGCCACATACGGCAACGGTATCGACCGGTCTTCCATCCCCGCCGCCATTCAGATTGTCTGATTGCGTATTCGGTTGGCCGCCACCACGTTGAATAAGCCGCACTGCAGGAATGACGACGTACCGTCGGTGAGCGCTGGTTTTGGAGGGGGGCGTTGCGGGGGGAGTCCCCCCGCACAAGGGAGGGCCGCAGGCCCGACCGTCCAAAGAGCTAAGGAGAGAGAAAACACCTTCTTTCGCCCCATTCATGGTCGCAGGCTGATAGCGGCTGAGTAGTTACGCTTTGACCTAAATCAGACGCAATAATCAGATGCAATTGCCCTGACTAGCTGCCCACTGGCCGCATTGATCTGAGCAGCCGTTCCTTCAGTGTCCACAGCTGCTGGCTGACCCAAACATCGTAGGGTTGCGGATTCCTCAGGTCTCGAACGCCCTTTTCCAGACTTTCCACGTCGGCACGACGAATCGCCCGGATCTGCTCCAGGTCGGGCCTGTCACAGACCGGCCGGCCGTCAGCGAGCACCTGCGCCAGCAGAGGTTCGATTCGAGCGATCTCCGCGTGCGCCAGCTGTTTTCGTTTGTCGGCAATCCAGGGATGCCTCAGCGGCAGGGCACTGCGATCGGTTCCTGAATTGGCCGATCCGTCCTGCACAGGGCCCTGCAAGATTCTGTCCGGCGCTTCATCTTCCTGAGTCAATATGTCAGACGAGGCGCGTCCGAGCGCGTCAAACGTGCGCCAGACCTTCTTGCGGCCGGGAATGGGCGTCTTGGCAGGATCTTCCGACACTTTGGTTACGGGCTCCCAAGCGGGGCCGGTTCGCAGCGCGGCGAGCTTGTAGACGCCCCCCAGGGCGCTGTGCCCGGCCGACGTGATCAGGCGGGTGCCGACCCCGTAGACGAGCCGCCCCACAGTTCGATCGCCGTCCAGCGCGTAGCGTTTCGCTTCGCGCGCGATCTCTGCCTTGATTTGAAGTATCTTCATCTCGTCCAGATCATTCGAAAGCACGATCGACGCCTCCGTGAATCCGGCGTCGTCGAGCATTTTTGCCGTGCGTACGCACAGGTAGGCCAGGTCGCCTGAATCCAAGCGCACGCCCACCGGCTCGTATCCTTTCTTTCTCAGGTTCTCGAAGACGCGTATCGCATTGGGCACGCCGCTCTCCAAGGTGTCTACGGTATCCACAAGCAGAAGGCATTCGTCAGGATACAGTTCGGCGTAAGCCTGAAACGCTTCCAGCTCGGACATGCCCAGCGCCAGGAAGGCCTGGACCATCGAATGCGCATGCGTGCCTTTGGGCGGATAGCCAAGCTGATGGGAGATGCCGGCGTTCGAGCTGAAATCTGCGCCGCCGATCAGAGCAGCGCGCGTGCCTTCGTTGCCGCCGCGACCATGCGCCCGGCGCACGCCGAACTCGAGGACGGTTGCATCGCCGGCGCTCTCGCGCACGCGGGCAGCCTTTGTGGCGATCAGCGTCTGAAAGTTAAGCATGTTCAGAAGCGGCGATTCCAGAATTTGGGCGATGGCGAGCGGGCCGTGCACGACTGTAAGCGGTACGAAAGCGTGGACCACGCGTCCCTCTGGGATGGCCTCCAGCGAAATACCGCTGAAGTTACCGTTTGCGTGCAGCCATGCCAGAAACGCTTCGGAGAAAAGGCTGCGGCCGGTGCGCGAACGCATACCCCGCATCAGCTCTATCTCGGTTTTGCCAAAACAGACCGAACCCATCCAGTCGAGCAGCGACGCCAGCCCCGCGTTCACGCAGTAGCCGGCTCGGTGCGCGCCGTAGTTCGGGTAGCGGCGAAAGAAGTGGTCAAACTGGGCCTGTTTCTCATGCATTCCCAACTCGAAATACAGCTGCGCCATCGTCAGCTGATACTGATCGGTAAACAGAATGCCTTCGGCTTTTGAACGTCGGTTCATGCTTTCACTTCAGCCAACCAACTGGTCGGCGGTTGGCTCCGCTCAGCAAAACCAATGTTCGGTAAGGCGCGGCGGTTGGGGAACTCGAGAGGAAGGGAAAGACCAGTCGGGCGCCGGCAGGCCGGCGGACCTGTAGGCGGTTTGCTCGATGAGACGGAAGACCGCAAAAGGATCGAAACTCTCCCCGTTGGTGGCCTGATCGGAACGAACGGCCATCTCGCTGCTTTCGTTCGATGGAACCGCGGCTTCGTGTCGTCCCGCGACTTCGGCGATCCGAGCCACCTCCAATTGAAGCGCGTCCATGCGCGGGTCGGGGTGCTGCCAGCGGTAGGTGAAATTGGACGAATCGAGTGTGCCACGCCAACTCGCCGCATCATCGTCCTCGAGCAAGGCGCTGTGCGGCGGCACAAGCATTCGAATTGAAAGCTGCACCGGGGGAACATTGGGGATCAGTCCTTGCTCGCGTATCCAGCGCAACATCAACAGGTAGTCATCCAGCGCGGTCCAGGGCGTAAATGGCATCCAGGTAGGCTGAAGCGACAGGCCTGAATTTCTCAGCGCAGCGACCAACTCTTCCATCTGCCGGCGCGTGTGCCCCTTTTGGAGGCGGGCGAGCACGCGGTCACTCGTGGACTCGAACGCGGAAACCGCGAACGAAGCACCACATTCTACCAGCTCCGGCAGGAGAGCACGATGCTGCAACAGGTGCTCCACCTTCGCGGTAAAGTCGAAACTGAGGCCTGGGAAGGCACTGTGAAGCGCGCGCGCAACCTTGCGCGCGTGCCCCGGCCCGTTGAGAAAGTCGGGGTCACCGAAGGTGATGTGCCGGGCTCCTGCTTCAACCTGTTGCCTGACGTCGGCAATGATGGTCTCGACCGGCACGACGAAATAGCGCCCATTGTATACCGGCACGACCGGACAGTGGCGGCACTTGTGCAGACAACCGCGGCTGGCCTCGACATAGCCTGCTCTGACAGCGGCCGGTTCGTCACCGTTCTCGCCTACCGGGCGCTCTTCGACGTAGTGCGCGTACTTGTCAAGCTGCGGAAGCGTTGAACGGTCCGGCAGGGGCAGGGAAAGCCTGGCCAGATTGGGGGCGGATGCGCGTTCAGGCGTCGTCAACCCCTTGACAGGGGCGGTCGATTGCCCGGTGGAAAGGCACTGCGCAAGTTCGACCAGGACGGGCTCGGTCTCGCCGGCCACAACCGAGTCAGCGATACCCTGAACGCCGTTCTGGCCATTCAGAAGGTACTCGCGATTCAGCCAGGCGTACAGGCCGAAAAAGCAGAGATGTGCGTCGGGGTTTGCGGCGCGCGCTTGCCGGGCTGCGTCCACGCCAACGCGCAGCGCGGTGTGCATCGGCACAGCAATCGCGATGAGATCGGCTTTCGCCGCTCGGTGCGTGGGAAACTCTTCGACCGCCAGGTCCACTGTAGCCGCGTCCAAACCGGCCGCTCGCAGGGCAGCAAGCGGCCAAGCCAAGCTGAGCGGCTGATGTCCGAGTTCATAGCAGGAAACAAGCAGCGTCGAGAATTCCATCTTTGCTTTGCCGTGTGTGCCGCCCGAGGACGCTCGTCATTTCCGGCTCCCCGACGCGTCGCATTCCACCAATACTGCGCATGCATTATAACCATCGGAGGCCAAACCGCAATAGCCGGTGTCGATTCGGCGGGGCAACCGCATCTAGAATTGTAGACCAATTCCGCCGCAGCGGTCGCTCTGTAATCGGGATCGTTCCCCCTAAGGCCGTCACGGTATCCGTTTCGATAAGCAACAGCCCAAGCGGGGCTTGGCTCGTAAGGAACCCTGGTTCTCATGGCCGCTTTCCGCGTGTGGTCTTTCGTCCAGCCGCTCCCTGCTCCATAAGGAAATCAGGGGTGATGCGATTGCCAGCGTTCCCGGGTACACGCATATACGCACAGGGAGCTGAACGGTGTGACAGAATTTAATGTGTGTGAGGTCATCGATACCGATTGAAATGCTGGCATCTTTATTGCAGTCCGGGGCGCTCCGACCGGCTGCCATGTAGAACCGCTTCTTTCAGAACCGGTCAATGCACTCGGGTGCGGTTTCGGAATTGAAGCAGTGCCGGCCTATGCAAGTTTCTGGTATGGCTGTCCTCCCGTCGAAGTCTATGCGCTGAACCTCTGTCGGGCTGCGTAGATAAAGGCGCGCCGTATCGCCCATGTGTTGGCATCACGACACCGGACGCGAAAGAGGAGATCGCGGCGGCAGATCTCGATCATGTATCCTCGATCCGGCTCTGGCAGGGTGTGGACCCAAGCGGGAATGTCCAGAACCGGGTCGATATCCCCGGGCTCTCTGCTTCGCTTGTTGGACTGTTGGATGCTCCGATTGGGAATCCGCACTTAACACTCCTTGCGATCTGCGGGTCGGTCCTGTAGGAGGCGCTGGCCGAGCCTCCTGTCGTTCATACCGCCGCCGGGCGGGCGCCTCCGATCAGACGGCTGGCCGCTCCCCGTTCCGCGTGGAGATTTGGGGGAGATGGGATTGCCAGGATTCCCGGGTACACGCATATGCGCACAGGGAACGGCCGGTCATTCCAACGCCACCTCTGCCAGCGAGTATGCAAAGCGGTGTCGTCAGGCGGTCTTTTTGCTGTTTGTGCTGGGGAATCCCAGGACTATCCGTGTGTGCAGGAGCATTGCGCCCCATCAGCGCATTGTCCCGACTGCATCGAACAGAGGCACCGATAACATTGCCAATCGAACCAGACAGCGGGGCTTCTGGATTTTGACAATCGGCCGTTCGGGCCCTGACGGCCATCCGTGTTGTTCCAATCCTCGTCTTCGTTCTTGTAGACATAAGACCAACCACCGGAGATTTTCTTGTCTGAATGAGCCATTCCCTTGCTGGTCTAATCAGGTTGGTGACGGGGAAAGGGTGGTCGAGCTTACTCAGGCTGCGAATACGCATGAAGTTGATCATCCCTTCTTCTATACTGAAATGCTCCACGGGGTTGTAACATACCTCGTAATTACCAAGCCACATACAGCGTCTGACTGGACCAGCGCTTCATCCCCGCCGCCATTCAGATTATCTGATTGCGTATTCGGTTGGCCGCCACCACGTTGGATAAGCCGCACTGCAGGAATGACGACGTACAGTCGGTGAGCGCTGGTTTTGGAGGGGGGCGTTGCGGGGGGAGTCCCCCCGCACAAGAGAGGGCCGCAGGCCCGACCGTCCAAAAAGCAAGGAGAACGTAAAGCGGAGTGAGGAGAGAGAAAACACCTTCGCTCGCCTCGTTCAGGGTCACAGACTGATTGCGGTGAGTAGTTACCATTCCTCAAGCATCTCTCTGTGAATTGACCGGCGCTCCTCTGCATGAAACTTCTGTTAGTTCTACCAGCCGATGATTTCAGCCTGATGGGAGACCATTGGCGATTCGTCGTGCGTAGAAAAGCAGCCGGCTCGACATGGGGTCGGGATCTTTGCCCACACGCCGAGCCGGCTGATGCCCCGTCCTTACTGACAGAACGACAGGCTGAGGTTGGCCAGGTCATCCTGGATGGCGGCGATGTTCTGCAACTCCTGCGGTATGCAGCCGGTCAGTGAATTGTCACTCAGGTCCAGCGTTGTCAGGCTGGTGAGGTTGCCCAGTTCGGCCGGGATCGTACCCCACAGCTGGTTGGAGTGAAGCTCCAACGATGTCAGGTTGGTCAGGTTGCCCAGCGCGGCCGGTATGGTCTCGCTCAACTGGTTGTCGCCGAGGAGGAGCGACGTCAGGTTGGAAAGATTGCCGAGGCTGGACGGAATTTGGTTGCTCAGATAGCTGCTGCTGAGGTCCAGCGTTGTCAGGTTGGTCAGGCTGCCTATTTCAGTTGGAATGCGATAGAAGAACCAGTTGTTGCTCAGGTTCAACTCGCGCAGGTTGGAGAGCCTGCCGATACTGCTCGGGATTTCTCTCAGACGGTTGTTGTTTAGGCGCAAGCGGCGCAGATTGGATAGGTTGCTGATTTCGGTTGGAATGGCGCCGCCCAACCGGTTGCCGCCGAGATCCAGCGTTGTCAGACCGGTGAAACTGCCCAGTTCGATCGGTATCGTACCGCTCAGTGCGTTGCTGGCAAGGTTGAGTTCAGTGACGCGTCCGTCTGTGCCGGTGTCGACCCCATGCCAGTCAGCGATCGGTGTATAGGTCATCCAGTTGGCGCTGTTGGTCCAGTTGGCGCCGCCGGTGGCGTTGTAGAGCGCGGTCAGCGCCGCCAAGTCCGCATGGCAGCGCGGCAGCCCTAGGGCTGTCAGATTCCCCTGAATGGCGGAGATGTTCTGCAGACTCTGGGGCACGCAGCCGGTCAACTGGTTGGTACGCAGATCCAGCGTTGTCAAACTGGTGAGACTGCCCAGTTCGGACGGAATCGTACCGCTCAGCCCGTTGCTGGCAAGGTTGAGTTCAGTGACGCGCTTGTCTGTGCCGGTGTCAACCCCGTGCCAGTCGGCGACCGGTTCATAGGTCATCCAGTTGGTGTTGTTGGTCCAGCTGGCGCCGCCGGTGGCGCTGTAGAGCGCAGTCAGGGCCGCCAGGTCCGCATGGCAGCGCGGCAGCCCAAGGGTTGCCAGTGCGCTTTGGATGCTGGCGACATTATGCCAGCCCTCCGGTATGCAGCCGGTCAGCTGGTTGCCGGTGAGGTTCAGAATAATCAGCCTGGTGAGGTTGCCCAGTTCGGACGGAATCGCGCCGCTCAACCGGTTGTTGTTGAGGGTCAGCCTATACAGGTTGGTGAGGCTGCCCAGTTCGGAAGGAATCGTCCCCGTCAGCTGGTTGCCGGTGAGGTTCAGAATCATCAGCCTGGTGAGGCTGCCCAGTTCGGACGGAATCGTCCCTGTCAACCGGTTGTTGTTCAGCGTCAGATGATACAGCTTGGTGAGGTTGCCCAGTTCGGTCGGGATCGTCCCCGTCAACCTGTTGTAGGACAGGTCCAGCTTTATCAGGCTGGTGAGGCTTCCCAGTTCGGCCGGAATGACGCCACTCAGCCGGCTGGCACGCAGGTCCAGCCTTATCAAGTTGGTGAGGCTGCCCAGTTCGGACGGAATGGCGCCGCTCAATCCGGTACGAGAGAGGTCCAGCGAGGTCAGGCTGGTCAGGTTGCCCAGTTCGGTCGGGATCGACCCACTCAACCGGTTTCCGCCAAGCAGTAGCGATGTCAGTTTGGTGAGGTTGGAGAATCCTGTCGGAATGGCGCCGCTGAACAGGTTGTCACGCAGGTCCAGCGATGTCAGGTTGGTCAGGCTGCCTATTTCGCTTGGGATAGAAGAAGCAATCCGGTTGCCTCTCAGGTTTAGCTCGCGCAGGTTGGTGAGCCTGCCGATGCTTACCGGGACATCTGTCAGCTGGTTGCTGTTGAGGCGCAGTCGGCGCAGGTTGGACAGGTTGCCCAGTTCGGACGGAATCGTACCGCTCAGTCCGTTGCTGGAAAGATCCAGTTCAGTGACGCGCCCGTTTGTGCCGGTGTCGACCCCGTGCCAATCAGCGATCGGTGCATAGCCCATCCAGTTGGTGTTGGTGGTCCAGTTGGCGCCGCCGGCGGCGTTGTAGAGCGCGGTCAAGGCCGCCAGGTCCGCATGACAGCGCGGCAGCCCAAGGGCTGACAGCGCGCTTTGGATCCTGCTGACCGTATGCCAGCCCGTCGGTATGCAGCCGGTCAGCTGGTTGCCGGTGAGGTTCAGAATAAGTAGCCTGGTGAGATTGCCCAGCTCGGTCGGAATCGCGCCGCTCAACCGGTTATCACGCAGGTCCAGTGAAATCAGGGCGGTCAGGCTGCCCAGTTCGGACGGAATCGTCCCCGTTATCCGGTTGAAGGACAGGTGCAGTGTGTTCAGGCTGGTCAGGCTGCCCAGTTCGGTCGGAATCGCGCCGCTCAATCCGTTGTTAGAGATGTCCAACGTTGACAGACTGGTGAGGCTGCCCAGTTCGGTCGGAATCGCGCCGCTCAATCGGTTGCGAGAGAGGTCCAGCGTGGTCAGTCTGGTCAGGCTGCCCAGTTGGGTCGGAATCGCGCCGCTCAACTGGTTGCCGTCGAGCCTGAGCGATGTCAGTTTGGTGAGGTTGCCGAGTCGTGTCGGGATGGCGTCACTAAACCGGTTGTTACGCAGGTCAAGCGTGGTCAGGTTGGTCAGGCTGCCTATTTCGCTTGGGATGGGATAAACGATCCAGTTGCCTCTCAGGTTCAGCTCGCGCAGGTTGGTGAGCCTGCCGATGCCAGCCGGGACACTTGTCAGACGGTTGCTGTTGAGGCGCAGTTGGCGCAGGTTGGACAGGTTGCCCAGTTCGGTCGGGATGGAGCCGCCCAGACTGTTGTCGGAGAGGTCGAGCGTGGTCAGGTTGGACAGGTTGCCCAGTTCGGATGGAATCGTACCGCTCAGTACGTTGCTGGAAAGATCCAGTGCAGTGACACGCCCGTTTGTGCCGGTGTCGACCCCGTGCCAGTTGCCGAAGGCAGCATAGGTCATCCAGTTGGTGTTGGTGGTCCAGTTGGCGCCGCCGGCGGCGTTGTAGAGCGCGGTCAGGGCCGCCAGATCCGCATGGCAGCGCAGCAGCCCAAGGGCTGTCAGATTCGCCTGGATGGCGGAGATGTTCTGCAGGCTTTGGGGCACGCAGCCGGTCAAGAGGTTGCCGGATAGCCCCAGCCTGGTCAAGCTGGTGAGGTTGCCTAGCTCGGTCGGGATCGTACCGCTCAACCGATTGAGCAGAAGCTCCAGAAAAGTCAGGTTGGTCAGGTTGCCCAGTTCGGACGGAATCGTCCCCGTCAACCGGTTGAGGCGCAGATCAAGCCTGGTCAGGCTAGTGAGGTCGCCCAGTTCGGTCGGAATCGACCCAGTCAACTGGTTATTGCGCAGATCCAGCGAAGTCAGGCTGGTGAGTTCGCCCAGTTCGGATGGAATCGTACCGCTCAATACGTTGCTGGCAAGGCGGAGCTTAGTGACGCGCCCGTCTGTGCCGGTGTCGACCCCGTGCCAGTCGTCGAAGGCAGCATAGGTAAACCAGTTGGTGCTGGTGGTCCAGTTGGCGCCGCCGGCGGCGTTGTAGAGCGCGGTCAGGGCCGCCAGGTCCGCATGGCAGCGCGGCAGCTCAAGAATTGCCAGATTCCTCTGAATGGCGGAGATGCTCTGCAGACTTTGGGGCACGCAGCCGGTCAATGGGTTGCCGAATAGCCCCAGCCTGGTCAGGCTGGTCAGGCTGCCCAGCTCGGTCGGAATCGACCCAGCCAACTGATTGAGGCGCAGATCCAGAAAGGTCAGGTTGGTCAGGTTGCCCAGCTCGGTCGGAATCGACCCAGTCAACCGGTTGAGGCGCAGATCCAGCAATGTCAGGTTGGTGAGGTTGCCCAGCTCGGCCGGAATCGACCCCGTTAACTGGTTATCGCGTAGATCCAACAAAGTCAGGCTGGTGAGGCTGCCCAGTTCGGTCGGAATCGTGCCGCTCAATACGTTGCTGGCAAGGCGGAGTTCCGAGACGCGCCCGTCTGTGCCGGTGTCGACCCCGTGCCAGTCGCCGAAGGCAGCATAGGTAAACCAGTTGGTATTGGTGGTCCAGCTGGAGCCGCCGGTGGCGTTGTAGAGCGCGGTCAGGGCCGCCAGGTCCGCATGACAGCGCGGTAGGCCAAGGGTCCTTAAGGCGCTTTGAATCGCAGTGACGCTCTGCCAGCCTGCCGGTATACAGCCGGTCAGCTGGTTGCCGGTGAGGTCTAGTGTAGTCAGGCTGGTGAGGCTGCCCATTTCGGTCGGGATGGCGCCGCCCAAGCGGTTGTCAGAGAGGTCCAGCGTGGTCAGACTGGTCAGGCTGCCGAGTTCGGACGGAATCGTACCGCTCAGTCCGTTGCTGGAAAGATCCAGTGCAGTGACGCGCCCGTTTGCGCCGGTGTCGACCCCATGCCAATCAGCGATCGGCGCATAGCCCATCCAGTTGGTGTTGGTGGTCCAGGAGGCGCCGCCGGCGGCGTTGTAGAGCGCGGTCAAGGCCGCCAGGTCCGCATGGCAGCGCGGCAGCCCAAGGGCTGACAGCGCGCTTTGGATCCTGCTGACCGTATGCCAGCCCGTCGGTATGCAGCCGGTCAGCTGGTTGCCGGTGAGGTTCAGAATAATCAGCCTGGTGAGATTGCCCAGCTCGGTCGGAATCGCGCCGCTGAACAGGTTGTGAGAGAGGTCCAGCGTGGTCAGGCTAGACAGGCTGCCCAGTTCGGTCGGAATCGACCCAGTCAACCGGTTGAAGGACAGGTCCAGTGTGTTCAGGCTGGTCAGGCTGCCCAGTTCGGTCGGAATCGCGCCGCTGAACAGGTTGTGAGAGAGGTCCAGTGAAATCAGGGTGGTCAGGCTGCCCAGTTGGGTCGGAATCGTCCACGCCAACTGGTTGCTGCTAAGGTCCAGCGTGGTCAGGCTAGTCAGGCTGCCCAGTTCGGTCGGAATCGCGCCGCTCAATCGGTTGCGAGAGAGGTCCAGCGTGGTCAGTCTGGTCAGGCTGCCCAGTTGGGTCGGAATGGCGCCGCTCAACTGGTTGCCGTCGAGCCTGAGCGATGTCAGTTTGGTGAGGTTGCCGAGTCGTGTCGGGATGGCGTCACTAAACCGGTTGTTACGCAGGTCAAGCGTGGTCAGGTTGGTCAGGCTGCCTATTTCGCTTGGGATGGGATAAACGATCCAGTTGCCTCTCAGGTTCAGCTCGCGCAGGTTGGTGAGCCTGCCGATGCTAGCCGGGACACTTGTCAGACGGTTGCTGTTGAGGCGCAGTTGGCGCAGGTTGGACAGGTTGCCCAGTTCGGTCGGGATGGAGCCGCCCAGACTGTTGTCGGAGAGGTCGAGCGTGGTCAGGTTGGACAGGTTGCCCAGTTCGGACGGGATCGTACCGCTCAATACGTTGCTGGAAAGAGCCAGTGCAGTGACGCGCCCGTTTGTGCCGGTGTCGACCCCGTGCCAGTTGCCGAACGCGGCATAGGTCATCCAGTTGGTGTTGGTGGTCCAGTTGGCGCCGCCGGTGGCGTTGTAAAACGCGGTCAGTGCCGCCAGGTCCGCATGACAGCGCGGCAGCCCAAGGGCTGTCAGATTCCCCTGAATGGCGGAGATGCTCTGCAGACCCTGGGGCACGCAGCCGGTCAGTGGGTTGCCACTCAGCCCCAGGCTGGTCACGCCGGTGAGGCTGCCCAGTTCGGTCGGAATCGTACCGCTCAACTGGTTGTTGCCCAGGTTCAGTGTGGTCAGGCTGACCAGGTTGCCCAGTTCGGTCGGAATTGTCCCCGTCAACTGGTTGTTGCCCAGGGCCAGCGTAGTCAGGCTGGTAGCGTTGCCGAGTTGTGTCGGGATGGCGCCTCTCAACTGGTTGTTGGAAAGATCCAGCGTCGTGAGGTTGGTCAAGCTGCCGAAACTAGACGGGATTTGGGCCCAATTGAACCGGTTATTGGAGAGATCTAACAGCCGCAGGTTGGTCATTGCGCTGACTGAGGACGGGGCCGCCACACCGCTCAAATTGTTTAACTTGAGGTTCAACTGCCGCAGGTTGGTCAGCTTTCTGAATTGATATGGGATGGTACCGCTCAGTTGGTTGAAGGAGAGATCCAACAGTTGCAAATTGGTGAGATTGCTGAGTTCGGACGGGATCGTACCGCTCAGCCAATTGAATGTGAACTTCAGTGTTTGCAGGTTGGTGAGATTGCCGAGTTCGGACGGGATCGTACCTCTCAACTCATTGTTGGAAAGGTTGAGTGCAGTAACGCGTCCGTTTTCGCCGATGGTCACACCGTGCCAGTCGCCGAACGCGGCATAGGTAAGCCAGTTCGTGCTGGTGGTCCAGTTGGCGCCGCCGGTGGCGTTGTAGAGCGCGGTCAGGCCCGCCAGGTCCGCATGGCAGCGCGGCAGCTCAAGAATTGCCAGATTCCTCTGAATGGCGGAGATGCTCTGCAGACTTTGGGGCACGCAGCCGGTCAATGGGTTGCCGAATAGCCCCAGCCTGGTCAGGCTGGTCAGGTTGCCCAGCTCGGTCGGAATCGACCCAGCCAACTGATTGAGGCGCAGATCCAGAAAAGTCAGGTTGGTCAGGTTGCCCAGCTCGGTCGGAATCGACCCAGTCAACCGATTGAGGCGCAGATCCAGCAAGGTCAGGTTGGTCAGGTTGCCCAGCTCGGTCGGAATCGACCCCGTTAACTGGTTATTGCGTAGATCCAGCGAAGTCAGGCTGGTGAGGCTGCCCAGTGCGGTCGGAATCGTACCGCTCAATACGTTGCTGGCAAGGCGGAGTTCCGAGACGCGCCCGTCTGTGCCGGTGTCGACCCCGTGCCAGTCGTCGAAGGCAGCATAGGTAAACCAGTTCGTCTTGGTGGTCCAGTTTGCGCCGCCGGCGGCGTTGTAGAGCGCGGTCAGGGCCGCCAGGTCCGTATGACAGCGCGGCAGCCCAAGGGTTGTTAAAGCGCTTTGGATCGCAGTGATGTTCTGCCAGCCTGCCGGTATACAGCCGGTCAGCTGGTTGCCGGTGAGGTTTAGCGTAGTCAGGCTGGTGAGACTGCCCAGTGCGGTCGGGATGGCGCCATTCAGCTGGTTGCTGGACAGGTTCAACGTAGTCAGGCTGGTGAGACTGCCCAGTTCGGTCGGGATGGCCCCGCTCAACTGGTTGCTGGACAGGTTCAACGTGGTCAGACTGGTGAGATTGCCCAGTTCGGACGGCAGGGAGCCGCTCAACTGGTTGTTGTTAAGGGCCAACGTGGTCAGACTGGTGAGGTCGCCCAATTCGGTCGGAATCGTACCGCTCAGTCCGTTGCTGGCAAGGCTAAGTTGCGTGACGCGCCCGTCTGTGCCGGTGTCGACCCCGTGCCAGTTGCGGAAGGGCATGTAGGTAAACCAGTTGGCGCTGGTGGTCCAGCTGGCGCCGCCGGCGGCGTTGTAGAGCGCGGTCAGGGCCGCCAGGTCCGTATGACAGCGCGGCAGGCCCAGTCCGGTCAGATCTCCTTGAATTGCAGCGATGCTCTGCAGTCCCACGGGCACGCATCCGGTCAACCGGTTGCTGGAAAGGTTGAGGGACTGCAGGCTGGTCAGGTTGCCGAGCTCGGTCGGGATCGAACCACTCAACTGGTTGACTGACAGGAGCAGCCACTGCAGGCTGGTCAGGCTGCCGAGTTCAGTCGGTAGAGCGCCGCTCAGCTGGTTGCTGGACAGGTTCAACATGGTCAGGTTGGTGAGACTGCCCAGCTCGGTCGGAATCGCACCGGTCAGCTGGTTGCCGTTGAGGTTCAACGTAGCCAGGCTGGTCAGATTGCCCAGTTCTACCGGGAGGGTACCGCTCAGGTTCTTGGAAACGAGTTGCAGCGCGGTGACGCGTCCGTCTGCGCCGGTGTCAACGCCGTGCCAGTCAGCGATCGACGCGTAGGTCATCCAGTTCGTGTTGGTGGTCCAGTTGGCGCCGCCGGTGGCGTTGTAAAACGCGGTCAGGGCCGCCAGGTCCGCATGACAGCGCGGCAGGCCCAGGGCAGACAGTTCGTCCTGGATTGCGGCGATGTTCTGCAACCCCTGCGATATGCAGCCGGTCAACTGGTTGTCTCGTAGTTCCAGCAACGTCAGGTTGGTGAGGCTACCCAGTGCAGACGGGACTGACCCGCTCAACTGGTTGTTGCGCAGGTTCACTCGCACCAGGCCGGTCAGGTTGCGCAGTTGGGGGGGGATCGAACCGCTCAAGCTGTTGTCGTGCAGATAGAGTCTTGTCAGGCTGGTCAGGTTGCGCAGCTGGCTCGGAATCGAACCGCTCAAGCTGTTGCTGTGCAGGTAGAGTCTCTCCAGGCTGGTCAGTTCGCGCAGCCTGGCTGGGAGCACGCCGTTCAACGCGTTGCCGTTCAACTCCAGCCTGGTGACGCGCCCGCTCTCGTTGGTGGTGACACCGTGCCAGTCGCTCAGCGGCGCATAGGAGAGCCAGTTCGTGCGCGTAGTCCAGTTGGCGCCTCCGGTAGCGTTGTACAGATCCCTCAACGCCGCCAGGTCCGTATGGCAGCGCGGCAGCCCAAGGGCGGTCAGATTCCCCTGAATGGCGGAGATAGTCTGCAGACTCCGGCGAACGCAGCCGCTCAGCTGGTTGTTACGCAGGTCCAACGCAGTCAGATTGGTCAGACTGCCCAGTTCGGTCGGAATCGCGCCGCTCAGCTGGTTGTCGTTCAGGTAGACCTGCTGCAGGCTGGTCAGGCTGCCCAGTTGGGTCGGAATCGCGCCGCTCAACGCGTTGCCATTGAGGAGCAGCGTAGTCAGGCCGGTCAGGTCGCCCAGTTCGGGCGGGATTGACCCCGCAAGCCTGTTTTTTCCCAGGTACAGCCATTTGACGCGTCCTGTCTCCCGGTCGGTGGTGACACCGTGCCATTCGTTCATTGGCGCATAGGTCAGCCAGCCTGTCCTGGCACTCCAGCCGGATCCGTTGGTGGCATTGTAAAGCGCGGTCATCGCCGCCAGATCGGTGTGGCAGCGCGGCAGCCCAAGCGCGGTCAGGTCGTCCTGGATGCCGGCGATACTGTGCAGTGACTGCGGTATGCAGCCGGTCAGCTCGTTGCCGGTGAGGTCCAACGTAGTCAGGCTGGTCAGGTTGCCCAGCTCGGCTGGGATCGTGCCGCGCAGTCCGTTGTTGGCCAGGTTGAGCGTAGTGACGCGCCCGGCCCCGTTTGTGTCAACCCCATGCCAGTCGCCGAACGCGGCCGAGGAGAGCCAATTGGAATTGGTGCTCCAGCTGCCGCCGCCGGTGGCGTTGTAAAGCGCAACCAGCCCGGCCCTGTCGGTAATTTCCCTGGTGGGGGTAGATGTAGGTGTCGCCGTATGCGTGGCTGTTGCGGTCGGCGTAGCGGTGGCAGTTTGCGTCGGCTCAGGCGTGTCTGTCTGTGTCGGCGTAGCGGTGTTCGTCGGCTCAGGCGCGTCTGTCTGTGTTGGCGTGGCGGTGGCGGTGTTCGTCGGCTGGGGCGCGTCTGCCTGTGTAGTTGGCGTGGCGGTGGCGGTGTTCGTCGGCTGGGGCGCGTCTATTTGTGTTGGTGTGGCGGTGGCAGTGGCTGTCGGTGTGGCGGTAGCAGTGGCCGTCGGTGTGGCGGTAGCAGTGGCCGTCGGCGCAGGCGTGTCCGTCGGCTCGGGTGCAGGCGGCGCAGGGACAGTAAATTCTATTGGCCCGGTCCAGGGGCCGGCGCTGCCATCGTAGCGGGCGCGCACATTTACTTTGTAACGGACGCCTGGAGTCAAGCCTGTGATCGTATATGTTGACGCTGTTGGATAGGCGTTGCCGCTATTGTCCTTATAGGAGGGAAAGCCGTCTTCAGCCGCCTCATTCCAGGAGATGCGGTAATCGTGCGGCTTCTCCGTTGGTGCATTCCAAGTGACGGTGGCTTCGCCGTTCGTATTGCTCTGAATGACTACATTGCTGACGGCTCGAGGGTCAGTCTGGGCGTGTACACTTTGGAGAATGAGCTGGTGAGAAACTTGTCTATTGTTCCGAAACGTTCGGAATAGCACCGACGCTCCGGCGAGAAGACAAAAAACCAACGCCAAGAGAAGAAGCCTTCGTCGTAAAGTTCGCATGCCAATACCGCCCCTGTAGGTGAACTAAATATGTTTGCCATCATTGTTATACGTGATTTCAATGCGACGTTATGCGTGATTTCAATGCGACGTCTCACTGGGTGCGTGCCAAGTCAACTCTGCGGCAATCTTTGAACTTGACGCTATGCACGATCTTTTGAATGCGCTACATCCGCCTGCCGGCCGGCGTAAGCGTAGATGTCGTCGTGGCTGGAGACGGCGCGGGGACGGTGAATTCAATTGCTTCGGTCCAGGGGCCGGCCGTCCCATTGTAGCGGGCGCGCAGCCTTGATTTGTAGCGGAAACCCGGGCTCAGGCCGGTAATCGTAGAGGCCGGGTCCTGGGCATAGCCGTTGCCGTGATTGTCCCTGTTGGACGGGAAGCCCTCTTCGTCCGCCTCGTTGCGGAAGATGCGATTGTCGTACGCGGTTTCGGACGGCGGGTCCCGGGTGACGGAGACTACGCGGTTGGCATTGCCCTGGATGACGACATTGCTCTGGATGACGACATTGCCCACGGCGCGCGGGTCTGTTTGGGCGTGTGCACTATGGGGAGCGAACCGGAATGAGGTCAGGCCGCTGTTCCGAAACGGCTGGAGCAGGAGGGACGCGGCGGTGATAATGAGTACCGCTGCCGCCACGAGAATTGTTCTTCGCCGTACCGTATGCATATAAAGGCCGCCATATTGGGTGAATAATTGGTGGTCGCCATCGTCGTTGCGCGCTGTCCCTTCACATCGTCACATCTGGCAGATACCAGGTCGTCCCTTCTACAGTCATGTCTACAGTCATGCTACGCGCCCCTGAACACGCCATGTGAGAGTGCTGCGGCAACCGATTCCCCAATTGTTCGCTGTTACAGGAGGGATTGGTGGGGCAACGCGCTGAGCGTTCTTCAGGGCTGAACAGACCCTTATCTACATTCGCCTTTGCACTGCCGATTTCGTCATCGCAATTCTTGTACACCGTCGAATCAGGGGGAGTCGATCGAAGCATGACTCAACTCTACCCACTCTCACGTTTCAACAGGAGGAGAACAATGTACTTCATTTGTCTGCCCTTAATCTGACTTTCGCGCACATTGTTCTGCTTTTTTTCTGCCGATTTGCTGGAATCATCGCGAAGACCCCAATTTCAGTTCGTAAATTTGTACCTCTTGCGCGACAATATCCGACTGCCCTCTATGCGGGAAGACAGATGTGTGATCAGGTTTTGGGAGCGGTTACGGAACTACATCCCGACCGACGTTCCGCTATTTCCGCTCTACCGGTTGCTGATTCTCCCCTCAGCCAACTGGGGCCCCGCACTGCCTGAAGAAAACCTTCAAACTCCCACTCGACGAGAAGGCAAAATGCCGAAAATTGACGATTTGGTTCGCGAAATAGAGGCGCTGAAGGACCGTCTTTCCAAGCTGAGCGAAGCCAACCTGCGCATCAACGAAAATCTTGATTTCGACAACGTTCTGCATGAAGTCCTGGAGAGCGCCCGGTCGCTTACAGACGCCCGGTGCGGGATAATCACCGTCCTCGACGAAGCGGGGCGGGTGGCGGAGTTTCTCTCATCCGGCCTGACCTGCGAAGAAAGTAAACGGCTATGGGAGTTGCCGGAAGGGCAGCTCTTCTTCGATTACCTCAGCGGGATTCCCGTGCCGCTGCGGGTGCGCGACTTATACAGCCACACCAGTTCACAAGGTTTTGCTAAGTCTCGAATGCTCGAAGGGGTAGCTCCCATTCTGGCCGGCCACTCTCCTTTCTTGCCGCCCCAACCCGCTATCACGGTGAGGGTCTGGGCTATATCTTCCTCGCCAGAAAGGGGTCAGGGCAGACGTTCAGCCGCGCTGATGAAGAGACGCTGGTCATGTTCGCGTCGCAGGCAGCGCTGGTTGTCGCCAACGCGCGCAGATACCGCGAGGAGCAGCGCGCCCGCGCCGACCTGGAGGCGCTCATCAACACGTCGCCGGTGGGCGTCGTCGTCTTCGATGCCAAGACTGGT
>CATOTS010000035.1 GCA_951813625.1 uncultured Caldilineaceae bacterium
CCCTTGCTGAGGAAGTAGCAGTAGTGGCAGTCGAGTTGCAGATGGCGCCGCGCGTTTGAGCATGATGTGGAACGCGGGCGGCGGCGCGATCGCGGTCTGGGGCGTTGAGTCGAGTAGTGCAATTGATTGGGACATATAGAAAAATCTCTCCACCTCACCGTCAAAACAAGAGTGAACACTGACCACCGGCAACTGCCCCTACACCTCCAGCGCCGGCACCTCCACCCAGCGGCGCTCCTGCCAGGCCTGGTAGCCCAACTCGGCCAGCTGCACGCCCTTGGCGCCCTCGACCAGCGTATGCTCGAACGGCTCGCCCTTGACCGCGTGGCGCAGGAACATCTCCCACTCGATCTTGAAGGCGTTGTCATAGGGATTGTTGTTCGGCATCCACTCCCAGGTGTCGTAAAAGGCGATCGGCTGCGCAATGTCCGGGTTCCAGACCGGCTTGGGCGTGAAAGAGTCGCCCTGCACCGCGCACCTCGCGCAGCCCGGCCACCGCGCTGCCGCGCGTCCCGTCCACCTGGACCGTCAACAGGTCGTCGCGGCGCACGCGCACGCACCAGGAGGAGTTGAAGTTGCAGATGATGCCGTTCTCCAGCTCGAACGCGGCGTAGGCCGCGTCGTCGGCGTCGGCGTCGTAGACTTCGCCCTCCTCGTCCACCCGCTCCGGCAGGTGCGTCGCGGCGATGCACGAGAGCCGCTTGATCGAACCGAACAGGTTATCGATGACGTAGCGCCAGTGCGCGAACATATCGAGGACGATGCCGCCGCTCTCCGATTTCTTGTAGTTCCAGGAAGGGCGCTGCGCCGGCTGGTCCTTGCCATCGAAAACCCAGTAGCCGAACTCGCCGCGCACCGCCACGATGCGGCCAAAGAAACCGGTGTCGATCAGGTAGCGCAGTTTGAGCAAGCCGGGCAGAAACAGCTTGTCCTGCACCACTCCGTTCGGCACGCCGGCGTCGATCGCGGAACGCGCCAGCTTGAGCGCATCCGCCGTGTTCGCCGCGGTCGGCTTCTCGCAGTAGACCGCCTTGCCGGCCTCGATCGCCTTCAGCGTGTTCGGCACGCGCAGATTGGTCGCCAACGCATCGAAGTAGACCTGGTTGTGCCCGTCGGCCAGCGCCTCGTCCAGGTTGGTCGTCCACTTGCTCACGTTGTGCGCGGCGGAGAGATGCTTCAGCTTGTCGGGGTTGCGGCCAACCAGCACCGGCTCCGGCATGATGCGGTCCCCGTCATTCGTGGACACACCGCCCTGCTCCCGGATCGCCAGAATCGAGCGGACCAGGTGCTGGTTCGTGCCCATGCGCCCGGTGACGCCGTTCAGAATGACACCAACTGCTACTTCAGCCATAAGTGGGAAAAACTCCTGTCAATTGCCGGTTATGAATGCGTTGTATATGCCTCGATGATTTGCCCGAGGAACTGCTCCTGCTCCATCGCCCAGTAACGATCCGAGAAGATCTCAACTTCATTATACCCGTCGAATCCGGCCTCCTCAACCCAGCCGCGAATTTGGGGAATGTCGATGCAGCCCTCGCCCATCAGCCCGCGGTCCAGGAGCAGGTCTTCGGTCGGTGTGCGCCAGTCGCAGACATGGAAGGCGAACAACTTGTCGATTTGCCCGCAGCGGCGGATCTCCGCCTGCAGGTCGGGGTCCCACCACAGGTGGTAAACATCCACGACCACGCCGGCGAAGGGCGAACCGATCGTTTCAGCCATATCATTGGCCTGCGCCATCGTGTTGATCGCTGAACGGCTGTCTGCGTACATCGGGTGCAGCGGCTCGATGCCCAGCCTGACCCCCGCGGCCTGCGCATCGGGCAGGACCGCCTCGATCCCGTCGCGGATCTGCGCGCGGCTGACAGCGAGCGGCTGACCGGGCACTGCGCCGCAGACGAGCACGACCAGCGGCGCGCCCAGGGCCGCGGCCTCTTCGACGGCGCGGCGGTTGTCGTCGACCGCTTCCTGCCGCGCCGCGGCCGTCTCCGCCGGGAAGAAGCCGCCCCGGCAGAGCGAGACCACCGCCATCCCCGCGTCGCGGATCCGCCGACCGGCCGCGGCGATATCCCGCCCCTCCAGCGCGTCGCGCCATACCGTCATCCCGGCGACGCCGCGCGCGCTGAACCGTTCGATCGCCGTCTCAATCGGCCAGGGCTTGGTTGTAATCGTATGAATGCAGAGTCGACTCAAGTCCATTTATCCATCCTGAAAATCTCTTGCGCCCCAAAAGTTCAAGCGCCCGCCGTTCAATGGCAACTGGCTACTCGCTACTGGCTACTGGCTACAGACCACTGACAACCGCCCACTCCTCGCTCTCTCTGGGCAGCTCGGCGGCCACGTTGAGTGTCTCCTCGTTGCGGTAATGTACCAGCCCGGGACGGCCGCCGGCCATGCGCGTGACAAAGCGCTGCCGCGTCAGCGCGACCGCGACGCCGGCGTTGCCCCGCTGCCGCGAGTGCCAGGCGGCAAGCTGGGCCGCGACTGTACGCGATGCGTCGGACACCGGTTGACCGCCGCAGCGGATGACGACGTGCGCGCCCGGACCGTCGCGCACGTGCAGCCACAGGTCGTCGCGGGCCGCCTGCTTGAAGGTAACGATCTCATTCTGACGGGCGTTGCGCCCCACCAGGATCGGGAACCCTTCGGGCGAGAGAAAACGCAGCGGCTGTGAACGGTCCGGCGGCGTTCGGTCGCGCCGCTTGGGGCGCTCTCTCAGCCAGCCCGCCTGCCGCAGCGCCTCGCGCACCGCGACGATCTCCGGCTGGTTCTGCGCCAGCGCCAGATCGCTCTCCAGCTGTTGCAGATAGGCCTCGTCCGCCACCAGCGCGGCGCGGCGCCGCGGGATGATGCGGGCCGCCCGCTCCAATTTGGCGGCGCGGTCAAACATGCGCTCGGCCTGCTCCACCGGTGTCCGTTTGCGGTCGAGCGGCACCACCAGTTCGCCCTCCTCCGCTTCCGAAGGCACGACCAGTGCCAGAATTCCGTCAGGCGCTCGCCGCACGCCGGCCCAGCCATCCTGCAGGCTGAACTCCTCCTGCGCGCCGCGACGCGCCTGCGCCTGCGTGATCTGGCTGGAGAGCGCCAGCAGCCACTCGGCCTGTGTGCGCACCCGTTCGGGCTCGCCCGGCGCCGGCTCATCCGCGGCCAGGGCGCGCAATTGACGCTCCACGCGCGCCCGCGCCTGCCGGATCAACGCGGCCACGCCGCCGCGCACGCCGGCGTACTCGTCGCGGGCGGAAGAGGCGTCGCGCTCCTGCGCGGCGTAGAAGGCAGCCACCGCCGCGCTGACCGAATCCGTCTGGGCGAAGTCCCCGCGGAAATGAAGCTCGTAGGGCGCAAACGCGACGACGCCTTGCTCCTCTTCCACCGCGATGCCGGGGCTCCATGCGCCCGTGTCGGCCAGCGACCAGAGGCCGCTGAGCGCCGCGCGCGCGTTCGCGAACGCTTCCGCCGTCACCGTCGCGGCGGCGTCTCCGGTTGCCCGCCAGGCCGCCTCCCTCGCCAGCGTCGGGCTGACGCCGGCGTAGCGGCTGAGCAGGCTGCGCCACAGGTGCGCGGGACGGGATTGGCTGCCGTCGTCAGCATCTGCCGGGCTTTCGGCGCCGACCGTCTGCGGCTCTTCGCTCTCCCCGAGCGGCGCAATTCTGTCCTGGGGAGGCGGCAGCTGATAGGCGCGCCGCGGCAGCAGGACGCGCAGCGCGTTTTCGCCCGCGGGCACGCGCACCAGCGCGTCCAGGATGCGGCCGTCGGCGTTCATCAGAACGAGATTGCCCAGCTGGCCGATCGGCTCTACCGCGAGCGTGGTGGCGCCGTGCTGAGGATGTTGGAAACGCAGGAAAAGAACGCGTTCGAAACGCACCGGCAGCTCGACAGCTTCCAACCGCGCGCTGCGCACGTATTTGCGCAGCAAGAGAAGGAGCGGCGTCTCCTTGGGCACGCCGCGCCGCGGCTTGTGCTCGAGCAGATGTACGCGGCTGGCCTGCGGATGCGCCGACAGCAACAGGTAGCGCCGCTCCTGGTGGGCGTAGACCTCCAGCGCAACGCTGCGGCTGTCCGGCAGGACTACCTGCTGCACACGGCCGCCCGCAACCGTCTCTCTCAGTTCGTCGGCCACCGCCGCCAATGTCAACGCGTCAAAATGCATGCCGGGAGTTGCGTCCGCCCTTCAGCGGTCAGGCGAACGGTCACTGTGAATTGACCAATGAGAAGCGCACATTCAGGAAGGGCAAATGAGAGTGTAAGGATAGCATAGCGGAGGCGCGCGGCGTAATCCATATTGGATGTTTTGCCTGCCTCAGCGTCCTCTTCGGTCTGCGCAGGGTGCAACCCACTTTTGGGGTGGGAATCGTCTGGCGGGGACTTCATTCCAGCAGTGGCTGGAATTGTCTACCGGCTTTGGGGGGCACAGGGCAGGCACAAGGCCTGCCCCTACCGTCCGTTGATCGAGGGGCGATGGGCAGGCACAAGGCCTATCCCTACCGCGGCCGCGGCGTTCACTGATTTGGGGGCGGCGCGTTGGGCCGTAGGAAGTACACGGCTGCTTTGACCCCACAATCGGCGGGTGGAGGGGTGTAAGGGGGGCGTTGCCGGGGGAGTCCCCCCGCACAAGGGAGGGCCGGAACTGCAGGGGGCAGGGGGCAGGGGTTAAGGGTCAGGAACTGCGGGGGGCGGCGCCTGGCGGTCGAGCGCGCGAGCGGCGGGGGACGCGCAGACACGGCCGGGTAGGCACGGGGCGGGTTGGCGACAGGCTGGAATCGCGCAGGCACGGTGGCGGGGCGCTGGGCCGCTGGTTGCGCAGGGCTGCATTTAGAAGCCACACCCGGCGGGCGGAGGGGTGTCAGGGGGGCGTTGCGGGGGGAGTCCCCCCGCACAAGGGAGGGCCGCAGGCCCGACCGTCCAAAGGGATAGAGGAAGGCGTATATCCCCACTCTGCCAGAGGATGGAGCGTGGACCGGCCATGACTCCATTGGTACCCGAGGTATGGGAATTCGTACCCCAATTTTGGACTGTACCCGTCTGCGCAGGTCGCAATAGAGAGGGCGTCGCGCTTGTTGTATAATCAATTGTGACGGTGTACTATAAACTTTCCCGTAGCGAGCGTTTTGGGCAAATACGGTGATCCAAGGCCGGCGGCGTTGACGCTCCACGAACCGTTGTCCACCGATCACCACAAGGGAGAAGGCGATGCAGGGTAGTAGATGGGACCGGGCTGGCAGTTCGAGGCGGTTGACCCGCCTTTGGGCACAGAAGGAGGTGGACAGGCGCATTGTCTGGAGCGCCGCCGTCCTCCTGGCTCTCTGCGCGCTCTCGGTCCTGGCGCTGAACTCTGCCAATGTCCTTGCCCAGGAACCTGATACCAACTGGGACGCCAAATACTGGGGCAACGCAACGCTGACCGGCGACACCGTCATCACACGCCAGGACGCCGCGCTCGACTTCGACTGGGGCGAAGGCTCGCCGGGCACGGGCGTTCCCGTGGACAACTTTTCGGCCCGCTGGGAGCGTCAAATCAGCATTGCAGCCGACGAAAGCGGCAACTACATCTTCACCGTCGAAGTGGATGACGGCGTTCGCCTCTATGTCGATGACGAGCTGCTCATCGAAAGTTGGATCGTGCAGGCGAAGGCCACCTACAAGGCGACAGTCTCGCTGTCAGAGGGACAGCACGATATCCGCGTCGACTATTATGAGTCGAGCGGCGAGGCTTCGATTGCCGTGAGCTGGGCGCGCGAGCCGGAGCTTCCCACCACCTACTGGCAGGGGGAATATTTCAACAACAGCACGCTTGAAGGTACGCCGGACCTGACACGCGGGGACGCCCGCATCGGCTTTGACTGGGGCGAGGGGAGCCCCGCCGAGGGCCTCAATGCCGACGGGTTCTCCGTGCGCTGGGGCAGGAAACTGCAGCTGCCGGCGGGGGATTACCGCTTTACGGTCACCGTAGACGACGGCGTGCGCCTCATTGTCGGCGACAGAACGCTGCTCGATCATTGGCAGGAGCAGGCGCCGACGTCCTACTCCCAGATCATCTACTTCGACGGCGACCCGGTCATCGTGCGCATGGAGTATTTCGAATCGACCGGCGAGGCGGAAGCGAGCCTCACCTGGCACAGCCTGGATATTACGCCGACGGCAACGCCGACCTCCGACGGCACGGCGCTGCCAACCTCAACCCCGGCCATTACGACCACCGCGACCATAACACCGACCGCGACCTTAACGCCCACTGCCACCGCCACGTCCACGCCGTCAACGCCGACGCCTTTGCCGACCGCGACGCCGACCATCGCCTGGCAGGCGCAGTACTGGAACAACCGCAACCTCGAGGGCGATGCCACGATCACACAGCCGGAGTCCAACATCAACTACAACTGGGGAGAGGGCTCACCCGCCGGCCTCAACACCGACAGCTTCTCCGCCCGCTGGACCGGCCAAGTCACGCTCGATGCTGACGAATACCGCTTCGATGTCGTCGCCGACGACGGCATACGCCTCTTTCTCAACGGCGTCAAACGGATCGAGGCCTGGAGCGATCACACCGCCACTGCCTACTACTATACGCTGCAACACGACGGCGGAAATCTGAGCATCGTCCTCGAATACTATGAACATCTGGAATCGGCGCAGGTGCAGTTCAGCTGGGGCGTCGTACCCCCCCCCACGCCGACACCGACGCCAACGCCGACACCAGCCGCGACGGCCACGCCCGATCCAAGAGCGACTGTGATCGTCGACGACCAGGACACCGGCTTCCAGAGGGGCGGTCTCTCCACCACGTGGAGAGAGGAAACCGAAGGCTACTCCGACCATCTCTACTGGACCAACAACAACGACAAGACGCGCAGCGGCTACAACTGGGGCCAGTGGTCGCCGCAGCTCGACGCGGCCAGCTACGAGGTCTTCGTGTACATCCCCGAGAACCGCGCGACGACCGGCAACGCCCGTTACTGGATTTCCCATTCCGGCGGCTTCACCCTGCGCGAGGTCAATCAGTCCCTCTATTCGGGGCAGTGGGTCTCGCTGGGCACCTACGTCTTCAGCGGCGGCGACGAGGACTACATCTCGCTCTCTGACGTGACCTACGAGACGTACCTTTCCAAAAATGTGGCCTGGGACGCGATCAAATGGGAGAAACGGTAAACTCCGGCTCCCGGTGGCCGCGCCGCGCAAACCTATAGACTAACTTTCGAAACCGCAGCTGAGGAGAACAGGTGATGCGACTGGTGCAGTTCCGCGCAGAGACCGGCGACCGCCGCGTGGCAATGGTCGAAAACGAGGAAACCCTGCGCCTTCTTGACGGGACAGAGAGCGTCTATGAACTGGCCCGGCAGGCCGGGCGCAGCGGACAGCCGCTCGCTGAGCTGGCCGAGGAGCGGCTGGGCAGTCAGCGCGTCGCCTACGGCCCGGTCGTCGCGCAAAAGCGGATTCTGCCGCCGCTCGATCACCCCGACCCGGTCCGCCTCGTCATCAGCGGCACAGGCCTCGATCATCTGGGCAGCGCCCAGGCGCGCGACGCCATGCACCAGCAGCTCAACGCCGACGAAGAGGAGCCGCTGACCGACTCGATGCGCATGTTCCGCCTGGGGCTGGAAGGCGGCAAACCGGCGCCCGGCCAGGTCGGCGTCGCGCCCGAATGGTTCTACAAGGGGGATGGCCGCTGGCTCGTGCCGCCGGAACATCCTCTGACGATGCCCGCCTTTGCTCTTGAGGGCAGCGAAGAGCCTGAACTGGTCGGCTGTTACCTCATTGGCGACGACGGCGCCGTGCTGCGCGTCGGCTTCACGCTGGGCAACGAGTTCTCCGACCATGTGCTGGAAAAGAAGAACTATCTCTACCTGGCCCACTCCAAGCTGCGCCAAAGCTCCTGCGGGCCGGAGCTGCTGCTGGGCGCCCCGCCGGCCGACATCGAGGGCACGGCCCGCATTGTGCGCGATGGCCGCGAACTGTGGGCCGCCCCCTTCCTGACCGGCGAGGCCAACATGACCCACAGCCTCGCCAACATCCAGCATCACCACTTCAAGTACGCGCCCTTCCGTACGCCCGGCGACGTCCATCTCCACTTCTACGGCACCGCCACCCTCAGCTTCGCCGCTGGCATCCGTACCCAGGCCGGCGACATTTTTGAAATCAGCGCGCCCGGCTTCGGCCGTCCGCTGCGCAACGAGCTGATCGATACACCCGAAGCCGAAAAATTGGTGGCGGTGCGAACGCTGTAAGAGAAAGACCCTGCCTTAGCCGATGGCCAGCGACCGCGCTTACACCTCCCTCGACGCACTGCACGCCGACGCGGTCACCTGCCGCGCCTGCCCCCGCCTGGTGGCGTGGCGCGAAGAGGTAGCCGCGACCAAACGCCAGGCCTTCCGCGACGCAACCTACTGGGGCAAGCCGGTGCCGGGATGGGGCGACCCGCAAGCACGTCTGCTCGTGCTGGGCCTTGCCCCCGGCGCGCACGGCGCCAACCGCACCGGCCGCCCGTTCACCGGCGACGGCTCCGGCAACTTTCTCTACCCCGCCCTGCACCGCGCCGGTTTCGCCAGCCGGCCGGAAAGCACCCAGCGCGGCGACGGCCTCGAACTGATCGACTGCTACATGACCGGCGTGGCCTACTGTGTGCCGCCCAAAAACCGGCCTACCGCCGGGGAGCTGAACAACTGCCGCAGCTGGCTGGTCCGGGAGCTGGCGCTGCTGCCGAACCTGCAGGCGGTGCTGGCGCTGGGCAAGATCGCCTTCGACGGCTACCTGCGCGCCCTGCGCGAGCAGGGACATGACCCGCCGCGCCTGACCTTCGCCCACGGCGCCGACGAGCCCCTGCCCGCCGGCCTGCCCCGCCTCTACGCCTCCTACCACGTCAGCCGCCAGAACACCAACACGGGGCGGTTGACAGCCGCGATGTTCGATGAAGTGCTGACGGCGATAAAAGCCAATCTGCGACGCGTGTAGCGCACACCGTCGAAGAGAGGGACCGGCCCCCCTCCCCCGCATCAATCCTTTCTCGGAGACTGACTCATGTCCCAGGAATCGGCTGCGCCCGCGCCAACCCGATCATCCGAGCGCATCGTCGCCATCGACCTTCTGCGCGGCTTCGCGCTGCTCGGCATCCTGATCATGAATATCCAGGGCTTCGCCATGCCCGCAGCCGCCTACAGCAATCCGACCGTCTACGGCGACCTGAGCGGGGCCAATCGCTGGGTGTGGACACTCAGCCACATATTCGCCGACCAGAAGTTCATGACCATCTTCTCACTGCTCTTCGGCGCGGGAATCCTGCTGATGACCGAAAAACTGGACGCGCGCGGCCAGCGCGCCTGGACTGTTCACTACCGGCGCACCTTCTGGCTGTTGATCATCGGCCTCGCCCACGCCTACCTGCTCTGGACAGGCGACATTCTCGTCTTCTATGCGCTGTGCGGCTTCTGGGTCTACTGGCTGCGTAAATTGCGTCCCGGCTTGCAGGTAGCGCTCGGCCTTCTCGTCCTGTCGATCCCTGCTATCCTGTCGCTGGGCATGAACCTCACCATGCAGTACATGCCGCCGGAGACGCTCCAGGAACTGCGCGCCGACTGGCGCCCGGCCGCCGAAACAATCCAGGCGGAGATTACGGCCTACCGCGGCGGCTGGCTCGCGCAGATGGCGCCCCGCGTCGCGAGAAGCGCTGAGTTCCATACCTTCGGGCTGCTCTTCTGGGGACTCTGGCGCGCCGGCGGCCTGATGCTGATCGGAATGGCGCTCTACCGCTGGGGCGTACTGACCGGCAGCCGCGCGCGCGGCTTCTACAGCGGTATGGCCGCGCTCGGTTTTGCCATCGGGCTGCCCATCGTGATCACCGGCGTCGTCCAGAACTTCGCCCGCGGCTGGACGATGGAGTTTTCCCGCTTCGGCCTCGGCGAGCAGGCCAACTACTGGGGCAGCCTATTCGTCAGCGCCGCCTACATCGGCCTGCTGATGCTCTTTGCCCGCACGCGTGCGCTCTCCTGGCTGCAGGACGCGCTGGCCGCGGTCGGGCGGACCGCGCTCACCAACTACCTGCTGCAGACGGTCCTCGCGACCGCTGTCTTCTACGGCCACGGCCTGGGTCTGTTCGGCTCGGTCGAGAGGGTCGGACAGATCGGGATTGTCGCCGCGATCTGGGCGGTCCAGCTGGTGGTGTCGCCGCTGTGGCTGCGCCGTTACCGTTTCGGCCCGCTCGAATGGCTGTGGCGCTCGCTGACGTATTGGCGTTTGCAGCCGATGAGAGCTCGTCTCTAGCTCCGGTCCCCAATCGCATCCCTCTCCGTTTCGCTTCCAAACTCGGTGCTCCGTGCCACCGCGAATCATGCGGGGCCGCGCACAGCCGGACGCGTCCCGAAGCCCACCCGCCCTCTGCCTCGCGCCAGGCCATAGGCAGGAGCGTTCCCCAGGCTAGGGTGCAGTCCGAAATTGGGGCACATACTCCTTTACCTCATGTTGAAGTGGGCCCCTAAAACTGGACCACAAGCTAATGGTGTATACTGGAGCAGTTCACCGAGTCTGTAGAGGGGCAGAACGATGGTCAAGAAACAGCGGCGGCGCTCGGCGCCCTACAAGTTTCGGATTGCGCTGGAAACGCTTGAAGGCAGCAAGACGATTGGCCAGTTATCGAGTGAGCACGAGGTTCATCCCAACATGATACGGGCCTGGAAACGGCAACTGCTGGAAGGCGGGCCCAGTGTCTTCATCGTCAACACCGACCAGGGCGCACAGGTCACGGCCGATGCCTTCACCGCCTGCCTGCTCGCAGCCAACATACAAGTCAGCATGGATGGCCGCGGCCGCGCCCTCGACAATGTCTTCTGCGAACGTCTATGGCGCAGTGTCAAGTACGAAAACATCTTTCTCAACCAGTATGACACCGTACGTTAGCTGCGCACTGGGCTGACCGCCTATTTCGATTTCTACAACCATGAAAGTCCACATCAAAGTCCCGACTATCGCACGCCAGCGGAAGAGTACTTCATATTCTGTAGGCGGCAGACCGTCCGTTGCCGATCAGAGCCGGCCGCATTCGTCAAAATGCACCTCATCTTGCCCGTATTGTGGTCCAAAGATAGGGGCTCACCATTTAGAGCGTTAAGGAGGTTGAAATGAGCGCCTTAACAGTTCGTTCCTGGTCCAGCTTGCTCATTCTTCTGTTGGCTTCAGGTTTGCTGGCCGGTTGCCTTCCAACAGATGAAGAACTCGAAAGCTATTTCAAGCCCTTGGCAAGGGACGTCGTAACAAAGCTTGAGATTGATGTCGTAGCGGAAGAACACAGTGTCTTATCCGCCATTCGACATGACATGCCTTCGAGTTGGGTCATTTCCAGATATGTCATTTCCGATGCGCCTGAGGAAGTCAGAGAGAAACTTAAGGCATTTCACGATGCTCACGATTACTGGCTAGCACCGAGCCAAGACGGTTGGAGTAGAGATGTTAAGTTGGAATTCTTGGAACACCTGGACGGGCCAGAGACTCCGGCGCATGTGGAAAAGTATCTTGAGAGATTCCCCGGTCTGAAAGACGATTCTGGAATTGACTTTTTTATCATTTGCCCCTGGTATGTAGTGGGCGCCGAGACCTATTCCACTTTGTATTCGGATAGCGTGATACTTACTGAAGGAGGCGCGCTCATAATTCACCTTCACAATCGCGCCCAGGAGCGATGTCATGATGAAAATCGGGAACAATAGTTCTTCCCGAATTGATTCCTTGACACGGGCAACATGATGACCGTAAGGTGGTCAGGATTGAGCTTGGCCCCAAAAACTGGACCACAAGCTAAGGTGTATAATGGAGCAGTTCACCGAGCCTGTGGAGGGGCAGAACGATGGTCAAGAAACGGCGGCGCCACTCGGCGGCCTGCAAGTTTCGGATTGCGCTGGAAGCGCTCGAAGGCAGCAAGACGATTGGCCAGCTGTACAGTGAGCACGAGACTCATCCCAAAATGATACAGGCCTGGAAACGGCAACTGCTGGAAGGCGGGCCCAGCGTCTTCGCCGGCAATAGCGAGCGCAAGCAACGGGAGCAGGAGGCGCAGGAAGCAGAACTTTATGAACAGATGGCGGCAGCCCGCCCCTTGCGGATCGGGCGGCTCAAGATGGAACTCGAGTGGCTGAAAAAAAGTTGCCCGCTTCGGTTCGTGAGAGACGGGGTATGGTTGATAGCCAGCAGGCGACCCTGAGTATACGGCGGCAGTGCGAGCAGTTGGGGCTAAATCGGGCCTCCTTCTACTATCAGACGGCTTCCGAGTCGGCATTGAACCTGGAGCTGATGCGGCTGTTCGCAAAGCGGTCGGTCTGCCGACATTGACGAGCAGTACTTTGCGCACACCCTTCTGTGGCTGGCGCAAGATGACCGCTTATCTGCGCCGGCTGGGCTGTGCCGTCAATGGCAAGCGGGTCAGACGGTTGATGTGTCTGATGGGCATTCAAGCCATCTACCCCAGGAGAAGCAGCAGTGCGCCGGGCAAACGGCACAAGCGCTATCCCTATCTGTTACTCAATCTGCCGATTACGCATGTCAACCAGGTCGGGAGTGCAGACATCACTTACGTGCCACTGCTGCGCGGCTTCATGTACCTGGTCGCCGTCATCGACTGGCACAGTCGCTAGGTGCTCGCCTGGCAGCTTTCCAACACCCCGGACGGTCGCTTCTGTCTCGATGCCCTGCACCAGGCACTCGTCAAGGGTCGACCCAAGATCTTCAACACCGACCAGGGCGCACAGGTCACGGCCGACGCCTTCACCGCCTGCCTGCTCGCAGCCAACATACAAGCCAGCATGGATGGCCGCGGCCGCGCGCTCGACAATGTCTTCTGCGAACGCCTACGGCGCAGCGTCAAGTACGAAGAAATCTATGTCAACCAGTATGACACCGTGCGTCAGCTGCACGCTGGGTTGACCGCCTATTTCGACTTCTACAACCATGAGAGACCGCATCAAAGTCTCAACTATCGCACGCCGGCGGAAGAGCACTTCGTGCTCTGTGGGCGGCAGACCGCCCGTTGCCGATCAGAGCCGGCCGCATTCGTCAAAATGCACCTCATCTTGCCCGTATTGTGGTCCAAAGATAGGAGCTCACCATTTAGAGCGTTAAGGAGGTTGAAATGAGCGTCTTAACAGTTCGTTCCTGGTCCAACTTGCTCATTCTTCTGTTGGCTTCAGGTTTGCTGGCCGGTTGCCTTCCAACAGAGGAAGAACTTCAAAGCTATTTCAAGCCCTTGGCAAGGGACGTCGTAACAAAGCTTGAGATTGATGTCGTAGCGGAAGAACACAGTGTCTTATCCGCCATTCGACACGACATGCCTTCGAGTTGGGTCATTTCCAGATATGTCATTTCCGATGCGCCTGAGGAAGTCAGAGAGAAACTTAAGGCATTTCACGATGCTCACGATTACTGGCTAGCACCGAGCCAAGACGGTTGGAGTAGAGATGTTAAATTGCAATTCTTGGAACACCTGGACGGGCCACAGACTCCGGCGCATGTGGAAGAGGATCTTGAGAGATTCCCCGGTCTGAAAGACGATTCAGGAATTGACTTTTTTATCATTTGCCCCTGGTTTGTAGTGGGCGCCGAGACCTATTCCATTTTGTATTCGGATAGAGTGATACTTACTGAAGGAGGCGCGCTCATAATTCACCTTCACAGGCGCGCCCAGGAGCGATGTCATGGTGAAAATCGGGAACAATAGATCTTCCCGAATTGATTCCTTGACACGGGCAACATGATGACCGTAAGGTGGTCAGGATTGAGCTTGGCCCCAAAAACTGGACCGCAAGCTAAGGTGTATAATGGAGCAGTTCACCCAGCCTGTGGAGGGGCAGAACGATGGTCAAGAAACGGCGGCGACACACGGCGGCCTGCAAGTTTCGGATTGCGCTGGAAGCGCTTGAAGGCAGCAAGACGATTGGCCAGTTATCGAGTGAGCACGAGGTTCATCCCAACATGATACGGGCCTGGAAACGGCAACTGCTGGAAGGCGGGCCCAGCGTCTTCGCCGGCAATGGCGAGCGCAAGCAACGGGAGCAGGAGGCGCAGGAAGCAGAACTTTATGAACAGATGGCGGCAGCCCGCCCCTTGCGGATCGGCGGCTCAAGATGGAACTTGAGTGGCTGAAAACAAAAGCTGCCTGCTTTTGTCCGTGAGAGACGGCGTGTGGTGGATAGCCGGCAGGCGACCCTGAGTGTACGGCGGCAGTGCGAGTTGCTGGGGCTTAATCGGGCCTCCTTCTACTATCAGACGGCTTCCGAGTCGGCATTGAACCTGGACCTGGTGCGGCTGTTCGCAAAGCGGTCGGTCTGCCGACATTGACGAGCAGTACTTGCGCACACCCTTCTATGGCTGGCCCAAGATGGTCGCTTATCTGCGTCGCCTGGGTTATGTTGTCAACGGCAAGCGGGTCAGACGGTTGATGCGTCTGATGGGCATTCAAGCCATCTACCCCAGGAGAAACAGCAGTTCTCCAGGCCAGGGACACAAGCGCTATCCCTACCTGTTAGGCAATCTGCCGATTACGCATGTCAACCAGGTCTGGAGCGCAGACATCACCTATGTGCCGCTGCTGCGTGGCTTCATGTACCTGGTCGCTGTCATTGACTGGCACAGCCGCTACCTGCTCGCCTGGCAGCTTTCCAACACTCTGGACGGTGGCTTCTGTCTCGATGCCCTGCGTCAGGCGCTCGTCAAGGGTCGACCCAAGATCTTCAACACCGACCAGGGCGCACAGTTCACGGCCGACGCCTTCACCGCCTGCCTGCTCAAAGCCAACATACAAGTCAGCATGGATGGCCGCGGCCGCGCCCTCGACAACGTCTTCTGCGAACGCCTATGGCGCAGTGTAAAGTACGAAAACATCTACCTCAACCAGTACGACACAGTAGGTCAGCTGCACGCTGGGCTGACCGCTTATTTCAACTTCTACAACCATGAGAGACCGCATCAAAGTCCCGACTATCGCACGCCGGCGGAAGAGCACTTCGTGCTCTGTTCAGACCCGGCCGCATTCACCTAAATGCACCTTATTTTTCCCATTTCGTGGTCTAACGATTGGGGCCAACCATACGTATTTATTGACCTCATAGACAGTATCGTCAATCTTATCGCCGGTCTGATTGCCTACACTTGGCAAGCCAAGAAGCCATCTCTCCATCTCTCTGAAGATGATAGGACTCTCCTACCGGCCCTAATCTAACTCCGAACTCGGGTTTGTTTAAGGTTTGACTGGGAGGGCCCGGTCTTAATAGGAGAACTTCTACCGTACAATGACCCTTATGCGGTCAGCGGCGTAGATGTAGTAGCCGGGGCTGGTGAGCAATGCGCCGCCGAGGTGGTCGCCGTGCAAATGGTAGAGGGTGTAGCCGCGCTTGACCGCGAAGAGCAGGCGGCCGAATCCAGTTACCATCCCGGAAATTCGCTTTCCAAGCGTATCCATTGCTACGGCTGTTTGCACGGGGGATCTGCGCCAAGTAACGATTCTGCCTCCATGGCCTCAATCGTGCCGGGCCACGGCTTGACAAGACACACCGGCTGGAATTCTTTAGCACGATGAAGACCATGCGGATACGCATCGGTAGTCATTTGCTCAAGGGGGCCTGACGCGACGACGCGGTAACCTCTCATTCGCAGTGAAGGCAGAATCGAGGGCAGTTCCCTTAGCTCGTGGTAGTATGAACGAGTCTCGTGGAAGGAATCATGAGTGACGACAATTCCTCTATTTGGATACCAGAGATCTACGTAAAGGTGGCCAGATCTGACCTGACCTACGTAGTAAGCAAGATAGTATTCGGGAGGACCCATGCAATCGATAAGCTGGGACAGAGTTGGCTCCGACTCCGACCCGAAGTGATGTCTCACTACAGAGAGCTTCCCTTCTCTTTGAAACATAGCCTCATACAGACCTCGGATGTCTGCCCATCTTACAGTCCCCCAGCCTTCAGTCCCCCAGCCTTTCCGACGCTCATCAATCGTAATCTCACTGCGATTAGGTCCCCATAGCCTTGTCGCTCTGGCAGCCACCCCATATGGCGAATAGACGCCAAAGGGGAACTCCCTCAAGTAGGATTCCATGATATTTGTGCAGGGAAAGGGTACAGGTGTCGAAGTTGGCACAACCATCGGCGGGGCGCGCGGCACAGACGGGTCCCACTTTTCGTAGATACGCGTCTGATCATAGATGCCGTTGACGATGTAGACGTATTCGCCAAAAACGGCCACATTGTCTGCTCCTTTCAGATCATGCGCGACATAAAAAGGAAGCGAGGGGTCCGAAACATCGATAGCGCGCATACTAAGGTCGCCAGTCAGGTAGGCTATCGAATCTGAGATGGCGATTTCTCGCGTTATTGCCCCACGTTTCGAGATGCCTACAGTTGAGAGGTCGGGCAGATCTGACAGATCAACGACGCGCAGCCCGCTCTGTACTCCATACAAGAAGTCGCCCGATATCTCTGTCGCGGAGTAGGAGTTGTTGGTTGGACTCCGGCCTCCGTCAAACATGTTAACGAGGAGCGGTCTGCCCGGGTCCGAAATGTCTATCACCACAATTACGGTGTCTTGCGGGTAATCATCCGCGTGTGGAGAATCATTCGAGGTGAAGAGAAGATACTTGCCATCAACGACAATTGGCCTGTTGGAATCACGCCTGAATGCGTCTGCTCCGACCGGAACGACCAACGCGGCAAGCAGTTGCAGATGGTCAAACTCCACAACCTGCCAGACTTTCACCGTACTCGTCGCCCCTGCACCGCTCTTCGACCCTTCCACTTCAACCGTGAACAGGTAGTCTTCGTATGCGGCCATGCCATGCCAGTATGACCCTACCTCCTCACTGAACAGCAGCTGAGGAGCGAAAGTCCTGGATGTATCGACCATGCTAAAACTGTAGTGAGGCTCCCCACAGTTCTTGTAGGCATAGACTCGGTAAAAGAAAACCTGGCACGCTCTGGCATCCCGCGCCCAACGCCAGCGTCCGATCTTCCTTGGCCTGAGTGGGTCCGTCAGGTCGAAGAAATACAGAAACGACCCCTCAAACGGCCGATGGCGATAGGTTATGAGGCGGTTATCTTCTGTCATGCGATAGGCAACCAGCGGAACCTCGTAGTCCAGCGTTACGAGAGGTTCGATCTTCCGGCCATAGCAGGATGCAGACAGGAGCGGAATCAACAGGACGACAAGATACAAGAAGGAATCCGTTCTCATGCTTACAATGCGCTTGGCCCCAGAAATTGCACCATCCATCACCCGTCACCCCATCCCAGACGTTTCCGCAACTCCGTCAGATCCGGCTGCGCGCTCTCGATGCGTCGGCGGACCTCATTTGCCTTTTGCTCGCGTTGCGCCAGATACGCGCCGATCTCTTCCTGGTGGCGCAGGAAGTAGGCAAGCACACTAGTAACTGCTAAGCCACATACAGCATCGGTCACGACCAGTCTTCCATCCCCGCTACCGTTCAGATTGTCTGATTGTGTATTTGGTTGGCAGCCGCCACGTTGGATAAACCGCACTGCAGGAATGACGGCGTACCGTCGGTGAGCGCTGGTTTTGGAGGGGGGCGTTGCGGGGGGAGTCCCCCCGCACAAGGGAGGGCCGCAGGCCCGACCGCCCAAAAGGCAAGGAGAGAAAAACTCCTTCGCTCGCCTCATTCATGGTCGCAGACTGATAGCGGCTGAGTAGTTACGCACACTGTAAATATCCGCCAACGTCGCAGTCGGGTAGCTTTGAGCGATAGACTCGGGCGTGGCCCCATCTTCAAAAGCGCGGATGACCAGTTCGAGCAAAACGCGCGAGTCACCGACGCGAAGGCCCCCTGAACTATCCTCACGCAGTGGCGGCGCTTCGGCCTGTAGAACGATTTCCATTGAGGCTTTCCTGCTCTTGCTCGGCCAGAATTTCTCCGCTGTAGACACTCCTACACGAAAAACACAAACAGTTGGGCGTCGAAGATTCTACCAAAGATCGCTACCCCGGCGCAGCTGGCTCCGCACCCACCGCGGACGGCTTCTTCAGCGTCTCCGGCACAAAGAGACCCAGGATCGAAGCCGCACCCAGCCCAAAGACGGCGATGACATAGATCGACGGCACCAGGCCCAACGCCTGCGCGATCGAGCCGACGACGATCGGTCCGCCCGTTTGACCGGAATCGCCCAGCAGCCGCCAAAAGCCCAGAAACGCGCCCATACCCTCACCCTGCGGAGGCGCCAAGTCAGCGCCGAGGGTCAGCATCGTGCCGGAGCCGATCCCGTTGCCGAAGCCGATCAGCGAGGTGGCTGCCAGCAGCGCGGCGTAGGAGCCGGCAAACGGGACCAGCGCCATGCCCACGGCCTGCAGCAGAAATGAAGGCACATAGGCGAACTTGCGCCCAAACCGGTCCATCACATAGCCCGCCGGATAGAACATCGACATATCCACCGCGGCCGCGATCCCCATCACCAGGCCGATCTGCTCCACGTCGAGCTCCAGGACCGTGGCGCCATAAAGGGGAATGATGATCTGGCGGCCGGCGCGGATCATCTGCGCGCAGATCGTGCCGAAGCTGGCCGGCGTAAACAACCAAACATTGCCGCGCACATAGGACAGCATGCGCCGGTAAGAAAGGGCCACCGAAGCGCTCCGCTCGCCCCGCGGTTCGGCCTGGCTGTCATCCACGAACAGGAGCGGGAGTGTCAGCGTCAGAAGTGTGATAACGCCGCACAAGCCAAATACGGTGCGCATGCCCAGCTCGTCGCTGAGATATCCACCGATGATCGGTCCGGCGAAGGAGCCGATGCGGTAGACACCGCCAAAAAATGAGACCGCCCGTCCGCGGCTGTTGTTGCGCGTGTTGGTGGCCAGGTAGGCGTGGCGCGAGACGTTCCACAGCGCACCGCCGGCCCCGATCGCGATCCCGCACAGCATCAGCATCAGAAAACGTTCCGAGCGGCTGAGGGCCAACATCCCCAACCCCATAACGCAGATACCGACAATCATCGACAGCCGGTTGCCGAGGCGGTCCTGGATCTCGCCGGCCGGCAGGTCGCCGATCAGCGTGCCGATGCCGTAGCCGGCCACAACCAGGCCGATCAGGTTGAAGGAGAGGCCCAGATCGATCGCGTAGAGCGGCAGCAACAGCGCCAACATACCCATGCAGAAGGCGAGCATGAAGGTGGGAACGTAGACAGCGTAGATCAGCTGCGACCGCACAGTGCTTCCTCAGATTTTGAGAAGAAAATGGAGGTAATGGAGAAAAGCCCTCTCGCCTCTCACGCCTCGCCCTCCGGGCGCAGGCCGTCGAACGTTGGCCGCAGCGCCGGATAGAGGCCCGCGTAGAACCCATACGCCCTGTTGTAGGCCTCGACCGCGGCGGCATTCGGCGCGGTCGAGCCGGTGACGCGGATCGTGGCCGCGCACGCGCTCTCGCCGTCGGGCCAGACGCCCGCGCCCACACCCGCCAGCAGCGCCGCGCCGTAGGCCGCGCCCTCGGTCGAGTTGACCGTCGCCAGCTCGCTGCCCAGCACGTCGGCCAGAATCTGCCGCCACAGCGCACTGCGCGCGCCGCCGCCGCTCACCCGCACCTGCCGGATCACGCCGAGGCCGGCCCCTTGCATCAGCGAAAAACTGTCGCGCAGCCCGAAGGCAACGCCCTCGAGCACGGCGCGGGTCATGTGCGGCAGCCCGTGGCGGACGGTCAGCCCGACGAACGCGCCGCGCGCAAAGGGGTCAGGGTGCGGCGTTCGTTCGCCGGTCAAATAGGGCAGGAAAAGCAGCCCCTCGCTGCCGGCCGGCACTTCAGCGGCAGGCGCCAACAGTTCGTCGTAATCAACGCCGGGCGCCAGTGTATCCCGGTGCCAGCGCAGGCTGCCCGCGGCCGAGAGCATCACGCCCATCAGGTTCCATTTTTGCGGTAGCGCGTGGGGAAAGGCGTGCAGCCGGCCCTCCGGTTCGTAGAAAGGCTTGTTCGCCGTGGCGAAAACAACGCCGGAGGTGCCCAACGTCAGCGCGAAGATGCCCTCCTCGATCGCGCCCACACCGACGGCCTGTGCCGGCTGATCGCCCCCGCCGCCGACCACCGGCGTACCCGCGCGCAGACCGGTGGCCTGCGCCGCCTCTGCCGAGATCGCGCCGGTCACCTGTGTGCCCTCGTGCGTGGGCGGCAGCAACTCGGGCGAAATCTCCAGCGCGGCCAGCACCGTCGGCGACCAATCGCGCGTCGCCAGCTCCAGCAGCGCCGTCCCGCCGGCGCCGGCCTTGTCGGTGGCGAAGTCGCCGGTCAGCTTGTAGCGCACATAGTCCTTGGGCAGGAGGATCTGCCGCACACGGCTGTAGATCTCCGGCTCGTTTTCCTTCACCCACAGGATCTTGGGTGCGGTGAAGCCGGTCAGCGCGTCGTTGCCGGTGATGCGCACCAGGTTCTCTTTGCCCAGCCACAGGCGCATGTCGTCGCACTGCTTGCCCGTACGCTGGTCGTTCCACAGGATCGCGGGCCGCAGCGGCTCGCCCTCCTCGTCGAGCAGCACCAGTCCGTGCATCTGCCCGCTCAGGCCGACCGCCGCCACCTCGGAAGGGTCGATGCCCGACTGGTCCAGCGCCGCGCGTATGCTCTGCACCGTACCGTCCCACCACAGGTCCGGGTGCTGCTCGCTCCACAGCGGATGGGGCGTCTCGAACGGGTACTCCGCCGCGCCCACCGCCGCGATCTCGCCGTCGGCGTCGATGATCAGCGACTTCGTCGCCGTCGTGGAAGAATCGATCCCAATCAGATACATTGTCTCTTCACGCCCTTTCGGTCCCCGCCGCGGACCACCGGCAACATGCTACTGGCAACCGGCTACCGGCCACTGGCAACTGGCAACTGGCACCTGCCGTTCAAACGCCCAGCAGCAGGTCAACCACCAGCTGATCGAGACGTTCGTACGGCTTGCCGCGCCGGCCCAGCTCATCGCGGTCAAAGGAATGCGCCTTGAGGTTGGCCGCCTTCTGCGCCGAATAGGCGCCGCGGAAGCCGTCCATCGAGCCGTCGTCAGCCGTGATCTGCGCCAGCAGCTCCTGGATCCCGGCGTGCTGGCTGAACTGCTCCGCCTTATCCTTGAAGATCAGGTAGGTGCGCATGCAGCCCCTGGCAAACGCCTTCACGTCCTCGTAGTCGGAGGAGCGGTAGGCGTGGGCGTCAAAATGCCGCGGGCCGTCGTAGCCGACGTCCTCCAGGAACTTGACCAGGAAGAAGGCCTGCTTGATGTTGTGGCTGCCGAAGCGGAAATCCTGATCGTAGCGGCCCAGGTTCTGATCGTTCAGGTCGATGTGAAACAGCTTGCCCGCGTTCCAGGCCTGCGCCACCGCATGCGTGAAATTCAGCCCCGCCATATGCTCGTGCGCCATTTCGGGGTTCACGCCTACCATGTCCGGGTGGTCCAGCGTCTCGATGAAGGCCAGCATATGCCCGACCGTCGCCAGGTAGAGGTCGCCGCGCGGCTCGTTCGGCTTCGGTTCCAGCGCAAAACGCAGGTCGTAGCCCTGGTCGATCACATACTCGCACAGGAAGTTGATCGCCTCCTGAAACCACTTTCCGGCATCGGCAGGGTTCTTGCCGGCGTCGGTCTCGGTGCCTTCCCGCCCGCCCCAGAAGACGTATGTCTCGGCCCCGCACTCCACGCCCAGATCGATCGCCGCCATCGTCTTCTGAAGCGCGTACGCCCGCACCTCCGGGTCGTTGCTCGTGAACGCGCCGTCGCGAAAGGCCGGGTGCGTGAACAGATTGGTCGTCGCCATCGGCACAACCAGGCCCTGCTCGTCCAGCGCCTTCTTGAAACTGCTCACGATCCGGTCGCGCTCGGCCGCGGTTGCTTCGATCGGGACCAGGTCGTTGTCATGGAAGTTGACGCCCCAGGCGCCGACCTCGCCCAGCAGCTGCACCAGCTGCACCGGCGAGCGCGATTCCCGCACGCGCACGCCGAACGGGTCGCTCCCGGGGTTGCCGACCGTCCACAGGCCGAAGCTGAATTTGTGTTCCGGTCCAGGTGTGTAGGACATGGATAGCTCCTCGCCGTAGCACTACTTGTTGGGGGCCGTTAGTCTGACAAAGCCGTTTCTGCCTCTTGGCGCACCTTCGGCAAACGCAATGGCTATATGACCTATAGGAAAGCGTTTGAAATCATCTCCCACCCGCACTTTGTACAGGCAGCTACTGGGGAAACCAACGGATTCAACCTTGAATTCGCTTTTCGTTGTCATCCACACAATTCCCATGATTGATTCTGTCCGCATCGCGTTTGCCCCAGTCGGTTGCCGCCAGGAACCTCCTCAATTGGTTGGGGAGCTAGTCTTCGTCGTCCTCGTCGTCATCCGGGGTAGTCCAAACTCCGACTTGAGCAAATCTGGGATCGGCGTCCTCGGATATATAGAATATCCAGGCGGAGGTCACGTCTGAAAGTACAACATCGATGCTGTCTCTCGGTTCCAATGTGTACGAGGTTGGCACAATCACAGGTTCGTTCTGAACAAAGGCGTGTTTGACGATGAAAACTTGGTCCGAGCGCAAGTCATTGGAGATTCGAATAAGGGGCGAAGTCTCGCTCAAGTCGAGTCCTTGAAAGAACTCGTCCTGAAGCAATTCGTCCAGGTCATGGAGCGAAGGGGGATTGACTCGAATGAAGACGGTCCGCAACTCTTCGGCGTCCTCATCGCTATAGCGAATAAACTCCACTGCGCCTCTCACATTCCCCTCTGCCGGATTGGTCAAACGCATGGGCACATCAAGCTCGTACTCGATGAAGTCAGTGAGGTCTCCATCGACACACTTGACGTACTCCATATCCTTGAAATCTTTACTCTTCGTGAAAACCTTGTCGTAGCGCCCTCTGTACTCTTCGCACTCATCCGTAGAAGTTAGCGGAAGGTGAAATACGACTTTGTTTGTTAGGTCTCCGTCGGGTAAGTCATCAAGGTCACGAAAATACACCTCGCTTGACATTCTGGTACTACATCCTGTCAACAGGATTGTCAAAACAATGAGGAAAGCGGGGAGCTGGGTCTTATGTTTCATAAGGGGATCTCCTTTGGTGGAAAAGATGGTTCGCCTTTCCACATTGGGTAAGTCCCTAACGGAAGCCGCCAGGGGTTCACCAAAAACTGAAAGCTAACCACGAAGAACTGCAGTTAGACCTCCAGCCGGTAGAACCGCACGCCGTTGTCGTGCATGATCTTCTGCTGGTCCTGCGCGCTGAAGTGGCTGATGCTCTCCTGGACGATATCGAACCAGGTGCGGTAGTCGGCCGCCATGTCGACCACCGGCCAGTCCGAGCCGAAGATCACCCGGTCCGGGCCGAAGCAGTCGAGCACGTGCTCGATGTAGGGCCGCAGCTCGTCCCGGTTCCAGTTCGCGTGGTCAGCCTCCGTCGTCACGCCGGAGAGCTTGCAGTGGATGTCCGGGCGGCTGGCCAGTTCGCGCAGCTGATCCTTCCATGGCTGCATGATGCCGGCTGCGATGCCAGGCTTGCCGATATGATCGAGCAGAAAAGTGACATCCGGGCACTGCGCCACCAGCTCCAGCACATCGCCCATCTGCGGATGGTAGATGCACAGGTCGAAGCTGAAGCCGTACTCCGGCAGCAACTGCACGCCGCGCACAAATTCCGGCTGGGTGCAGAAGCCGAGCGGCTCATCCTGGATCAGACGGCGGATGCCCTTCACCAGCGGCAGCTCCGCCAGCGCCTGCAGATGGGGGCGGGCGCTTTCACCGTCCTGCAGCGGCGCGTGCGCGACGATGCCGCGGATGCGCGTCTCCTCCTGCGCCAGCCCGGTGACCCACTGCGCTTCGCGCAGCGCCTGCGCCGGCAGACAGTCGGCCTCCTCGAAAACGATCGCCGCCAACTCGAGCGAAACGCCGGCGCGCGCCCGCTCCAGATCGGCCGGCAGATGCGGGTGCGCGATCGGCGACCCGCCGGCCAGCCACGGGTAGTCGATCACCGAACTGTCCCAGAAATGGACGTGCGTATCGACATAGCGGCCCGCGCCCTCAGTCATGGTGAAACACCTCCTCCATCTCCGCCCACTTCTCGCCCGCCGCCGCGCTCTCCACCGGCTGCTGGCAGGGGTCGGTCAACTGCCACCACGCCTGCGTCACCGGATCAGCCGCCATCTTCGCCATGTCGGCCTCGTAGTCATCCCCCACATACTCGTAGTAGGCGAACAGGTAGCCGTCGCGCATGAAAATCGAGTAGTTGCGGATATTGCTGTCGCTGATGCGCTGCAGCACGCCGGGCCAGGTGTTATCGTGCAGATGCACATACGCGTCCTCCAGTTCCGGCCTGACGCGAATCACCATTCCGTATCGCTTCATCGCTCCTCTCCGTCTTGCGAGTTTTCACTTTCGAGTTTTCAGTTTTCAGGTAACTACTCAGCCGCAATCAGTCTGCGACCCTGAATAAGGCGAACGAAGGTCTTTTCTCTCTCCTCACTCCGCTTTGCTCTCTCCTTAGCCCTTTGGACGGTCGGGCCTTCGGCCCTCCCTTGTGCGGGGGGACTCCCCCCGCAACGCCCCCCTCCAAAACCATCGCTCACCGACAGTACGCCCTATTCCCAGCAGTGCGGCTCAACCAACGTGGCGGCGGCCAACCGAATACGCAATCAGATAGCCTGAATGGCGACAGCGATGAAGGACCGGTCAAGACAGACGCTGTATGTGGCTTAGTAGTTACGTTTTCAGAAAGACCGGATGGCCGGGTCTTGGACAGTTGCCGGAAACCAAAAACCTCAAATCAGAGGCAGGTCGACCGCGGCCCCGCTGCGCCGGCTGAGATAGACGGCTTCGGTGAACTCCATGTACTTCACACCGGTCTCGAAGTCGGTATGGGTGATCGCCTCCTGCCCACGGATCGCGCTGATGAACTCCTCCTCGACGCGCCAGCCGCCGGCCTCGTGGTCGGGGACATCGATCTCGCTCAGGCCGTCATCGCCGCGGCGGCCGCCGCTCAGAATGTCCTCGCTGAAGCGCAGCGTGCCCTCGCTGCCGTAGATCGTTGCCGATGCCGGCTCACCGAAACCGGTCACGTTGCTCACCTGAATGTGCGCCTGTCCGCCGCAGGCCAGGTCGGCGACGATATCGATATGGTCGGGAATGCGCACGCCCATCAGGCGGCCCTCTTCATCGACCATCATCGGCGTGAAGGTCTTGCCCTTGGCCACGACGCTGGTGGCCTCGCCCACCCAGCGCAGCATCGCTTCGTACCAGATGCCCATCGACATTACGTTCAGCCCGCTGAAGTCCATGTTGTTGCGCCAGTGCATCGTGTTGTCTTTTTCGATGAAGGCGCCGCCGGCGTGAATGTCGACCACGAGGACATCGCCCAGCCAGCCGTCGCGGATCAGCCGCTGGATCGTGCGGTCGACGCGCAGGCTGAAGGGCGAGGGCACGATCTGCGCCACCAGGTGCGGGTGCTCACGCAGCGTATCGTACATGCTGTGCGCCTCGGACGCGTTCATCGCCATGCGGGCTTCGCACATAACGTGCTTGTCCGCTTCGAGCGCGGCGACGGTGACGAGACTGTGCATGTAGGGCCAGGTGCCGATCACGACCGCGTCGATGTCCGGGGCGTCTACGATATCCTGCCAGTTGGTGCAGACGCGTTCGATCCCGAACCGCTGCGCCACCCGCTCGCCCGACTCTTGGCTGCGGTTGCAGACGGCCACGATCTCGACGCCGTCGATCGCCTGCAGGCCGGGGATATGCCGGTCGCGCGTGTTCGCGCCGGCGCCGATGATGCCGACGCGGATATTGTCCTGAGTCATTCCTTCCTCCTGTCTGAACTGGTGTGGACCAGTGGTTTGTGAATGGTGGATAGTGGTGAGTGGATAGCAACTTCACGAAGCGCCATCCATTCTTGGCGAACTATCTTGGATGGACTGTGGTTGCTGAATGCGCCTTGACACGCAGGTGAAACTGTCCGCATTCTATCATAGGTACGGCGAAGATACACGGCATATACGGCGTTGCCTGAACTGTGGCGGCGGCCTCTGCCCGCGGTAGACCGGATCGCGCGATGCTGGTATGATCGCAGCGTAAACGACACCGACTCCATAGAAGAAACGAGACGAAAAATGACCGTCGCCCCTTCGATTTCAGAGCTGGACGTACGCGCCCTCTGGCACCCGCTGATGCAGCACAAACCGCTGGCCGACAACCCGCCGCCGCTGATCGTGCGCGGCGAAGGCTGCTACCTGGAGGACGCGCAAGGCAACCGTTACCTGGACGCGATGGCCGGCCTCTGGTGCGTCAACATCGGCTACGGCCGCCGCGAGCTGGCGGAGACCGCGGCCGCGCAGATGACCGAGCTGGCCTATCTCGCCCCGACCATGACCCATGCGCCCGGCGCGCAGCTGGCTGCCAAAGTTCTGGACCTGCTGGGCTGGCGCGGGCGCGTCTACTTCTCCTCCAGCGGCTCCGAAGCCAACGAGGTCGCCTTCAAGATTGCCCGCCAGTATCACCTGCAGTCGGGCAAGGCAGGCGGCGCCAGCCGCTACAAGATCATCGCCCGCCACCGCGCCTACCACGGCAACACCCTGGGCGCGATGAGCGCCACCGGGCAGGCCGAACGCAAGATCGGCTACGGCCCGATGGCGCCCGGTTTCATCCACGTCCCGCCCCCCTATCCCTACCGCGCCCACCCCAAACTCAGCGCGGCAGAGCACGGCCTCGCCTGCGCCCAGGCGATCGAGGAGACGATCGTCTACGAAGGGCCGGAAACGGTCGCCGCGCTGCTGATGGAACCGATCATCTCCGGCGGCGGCGTGCTGGTCCCGCCAGATGAGTACCTGCCGCGCGTGCGCGAAATCTGCGACGAGTACGGCGTGCTGCTCATCTTCGACGAGGTCGTATCCGGCTTCGGTCGCACCGGCAGGCTGTTCGGCCACCAGCTGTGGGAGGTGCAGCCGGACATCATCACGATGGCCAAGGGGCTTTCGAGCGGCTACATGCCGCTGGCCGCGACCGCCGTGCAGGAGTATATTTTCGATGCCTTCATGGGCGAGGCCGGCGACCTGAGCCACTTCCGCCATATCAACACCTTCGGCGGCCACCCGGTCAGCACCGCGGTCGGACTGCGCAACCTCGAGATCGTGGAGGATGAGGGGATCGTGGAGAACGCGTGCGACGTGGGCGCTTACGCGTTGGAACAGCTGGAGGGCCTGACGTCGCACCCATGGGTGGGCGAGGCGCGCGGGCGCGGGCTGCTGCTTGGCGTAGAGCTGGTGGCCGACAAGGAGACGAAGGAGCCGCTCGACGACGCCGAGGTGCTCGCGGTCCTCGCACGCTGCAAACAGGCCGGCGTCATCCTCGGCCGCAACGGCAACACCGTCCCCGGCCTGTGCAACATCCTGATCATGGCGCCGCCGCTGGTGGCGACGAAGACGGAGATCGATCTGCTGATCGAGGCGCTGGTCTTCGCCCTCGGCGAACGCTAACCCTGGGTGATGGTTAGCCCTGGCGCATGTCCAGCCGCGCGCGATCGCGCCACAGGCTGACCGCGTCGCGGCCCGCGTCCGGATCGGTCTCGTCGGCGCTGTCGACGTAGGAGCCCTCCGGCGCCGGCACAGGCCCCCGCAGCAACGGATCGTCGGTCCGCTCCATCCACGCCGAGAGCCGGTTGCGCAGCTCCGCCAGCGGTCCGGCGTAGGCCGGATCATTGACCAGGTTGCAGGCTTCGTTGGGGTCGTAGACCAGGTCGTAGAGCGCCTCCTGGTGGACCGTGCGCGCGGCAAACCCGTTCTCCATCAGATACTGCTTGCTGGGCCCGTCGTCGATATTGGGCAGGGTGGTCGTCGGCCAGCGGTCGAAACGGCGGATGTACTTCCAGCGCGGCGTGCGCACCGCCCGCTTGGGCTCGTACGCGGCGTGATAGGTCACCTCCGCGAAGATCTCCTCGTTGATCTCATCCGCCGTCCCCGCCACCAGGGGGAGGACCGAGCGCCCTTCCAACCATTCCGGCGGCTCGACGCCGAGCAGCTCGCACAACGTTGGGTAGATATCGATCTGCGAGATCATGCCGTCCACAACCTTGCCGCCGTCGAAGCCGTGCGGCCCGCGCACGATCAACGCCACGCCCATGCCGTGATCGGTCAGCGTGCATTTCATGGCGGGGAAGGCCAGCCCGTGGTCGGTCGTGTAGATGAACAGCGTATCCTCGGCCAGGCCGGCCTGCTCGAGCGCTTCCAGAACCGCCCCGACCTGGTCGTCGAGAATCTTGGCCATGCGCTTGTAGGATGCCGTGTCGTAGCGCGTCTGCGGCGTATCGGGCAGCGGCGCCGGCGGCAGCGTGTAACGCTCGTCCTCCTCCTCGGTCGGCTCCGGGAATTCGCGGTGGGTCTCGAAATAGCCGACCGCGAGGAAAAAGGGCCGGTCGTGCGCCTGGTTGATGAACTCGACCGCGGCCGCGGTGGTGCCGTAACCGCTCTCGACCCCGCTGTGGTTGACCTCCGCGATCCACTCATAGCCGAGCGCGCGCGTGTCGAGGACCAGGTGCTGAAAGCCGCACAGGGCGGTGCGGTAGCCGTGGCCGCGCAGGAAGTTGGCCAGGTGCCGTTCCGGATGTTGCAGATAAAAGTCGCGGTTGGCCAGGCCCAGCTGCCCGCAGGAATGCGCGTTCTGGCCCGTCAGCAGACAGGCGCGGCTCGGCGAGCAGGTCGGCGCGGCGTTGAATGCCTTGCGAAAGAGGACGCCCTCCTCCGCCAGCCGCTGCAGATTGGACGCCGGGACGGCATGGCCGTAGGGCTGGAGATAGCGGCCCGTGTCGTGAGAATGCAGATAGATGATGTTCATGGGAAAGACCTCTGTATTGCCAGTTTCCTGTAGCCAAAGCGCTTCCGCTCTCCCTCTGCCACCGCCCACCTACCCAGCGGCAGCCCAGCCGTAGTCTACCACGATTCGTTATCCGCTGCCGTTCCCCGTCTCCCTTCCCCAGACCGTCAGCAGAACAAGCGCCCCAAGCGTACAGACAGCCGCCGCCGGCCCCAGCCCCCATACGCCGAAGCGGGTATACATCCACGGCCCCGTAAAACCTGTCAGGGTTAAGCCCAGCAAATTGATCGCCACCGCCAGCGATATCACCTTGCCCCGCCGGTCCGGTACCTGTTCGCTGATCAAAGCGATGGCGCTTACCAACCCGTACTCGAATGCAAATCGCAGCAGCAGCAATGCGGCGATGACCGGCAGCAGACCCACATCGACAAACGGCAGCGAGATGTAGACCAGCATCGAACCAAGAATGCCCGCCTGAAACGATCGCTTCTTGCCGATCCGGTCCGTGATCAACGAGACGAGAACCGCCCCGAGCAGATCCGCCGCACCCAGGCCCAGGGCCGCCAGCCCCAGGTCAGTTGCAGTCAGGCCGTACTCGGTCTGCAGCCAGACGCCGTGAGCGATCATGACGTGGCCCTGGCTGAAAAGGAAGAGGCAGTTCGCCCCAATGGCAGCGTATGCCGAGCGCCGGTTGGGGCCGAGCTCGAAAAGGTCAACAACGCGCCGAGCGATGCGAAGAGCGAGCCTTGAAGACTGCACGGCCACAGTGGGCGCAACCGGCTTCTCCAAGCCCTCCACTGGGCCGCCATCTTCACCTGCAACCGCTGCCGGCGCCGGCCCGGCCTCTTCGCTCGCCCCTGCCAGCGGCGTGTCTGCGCCTCTCGGCGCTTTGGGCAGAAAGCCGAGAAGTGCCCACGCGGCCAGCATTCCCCCGCCCAGTACGAAGAAGGGGAGCTGCCAGACGTAATGGTCGAACAGGAGGCCCATCAGCGAAAGACCGAAGATCCCCGCCAAGGCCCACGAGTACTCCAATATACCGATGCCGCGCGCGCTGCGCAAACGGCAGCTGCGCGCTGATATACGCCTGAACGATCGGCATAAATCCGGTCAGCCCCACGCCCGACAGGACCATCCCGGCCGCGACCGACCAGAACCCGGCTCCGCTGCCCAGCAGAAAACTGCCGGCCGCGGCCAGAACAAGGGCCAGCCGCATGACCCGGAGGTAACCGTAACGGTCGGCCGCGCTGCCGAATAACGGCGCGCTCAAGCCCACCACGCTGCGCAGGCTGAGCAGGCGGCCCAGGACGACAACATCCAGGCCCATCCCCAACGCTATTATCTGCAGAAAGGAGTAGAAGAGCTGGATCGATGTATCGACGACGATCCGTGTCGCGACACAGGCCGCCAGGATATAGCGAAAGCGGGCGAAAGCCCGCGGCGCCTCCGCCCGCATCTGGCGGCTACTCATGGATACGGCGCGTGATCGCGCCAGAAGGTGGTATGAAACCAGCTGCCATCAAGCCGCCCGCCGCGCCCTGGTCAGGTCGATAGAGTATCGCCACAGATCTTCCCTACATCAGAACGCAACCAGCTTCCTCACGCCGACTCGCGCCCCCAGACCGTCAACAGGAGGACCGCCGCCAGCGTACCGACGGCCGCCACCGGCCCCAGCCCCCACACACCGAAGCGGGTATACATCCACGGACCGGTAAACCCGCTCACAGTCGAGCCCACCAGATTGAGCCCCACCGACAGGGAAATCATCTTGGCCCGCCGGTCGGGCGCCTGCTCGCTGATCAGGGCGATCGCGCTGACGATCCCGTACTCGAACGCAAAGCGCAGCAGCACCAGCGCAGCGATGACAGGAATCAGGCCGACATTGACAAAAGGTAGGGCGCTGTAAACCAGCAGCGAACCGAGCATGCCGGCCTGGACAGCGCGCTTCTTGCCGATCCGGTCGGTAATCAGCGAGACGAGCACACTGCCGCACAGGTCCGCCGCGCCCTGCGCCAGCGCCACCATGCCCAGACGTTCCGGGGCGAGACCGTACTCGGTCTGCAGCCACGCGCCGTGCGCAATGAGGATGTGGACCTGGCTGAAATAGAAGAGACCATTGGCGCAGATGACGGCGACGGCGGCGCGCCAGTTGGCTCCGAGATCAAAGAGGCCGGCGACTCTGTCCAGATTCAGAGGGGGAAGGAAGGAGAGAAGAGGGGTGAGAGAACGGCTCCTCAGTCTCTTTGGCGCGACCTCCCGGGCGCGGGCGGCGGCAACCTCCTTGCGGGCGGCTTCTCCCCTGGCTTCCGGCAGCAATCTGAGCAGAACCCAGCCTGCGAGCATGGCCGCGGCCAGAACGAAGAAGGGCAGTTGCCAGTTGAAACGCCCGAAGAGAAACCCCATCAGCGACAGACCGACAATGCCGGCCAGCGCCCAGGAATACTCCAGCACGCCGATGCCGCGCGCCCTTTGTGCAAATGGCAAGCGCGCGCTGATGTAGGCCTGGCAGGTGGGTAGGAAGCCGGTCAGGCCCATGCCGGAAACGACCATTCCGGCGATGACAGACCAGATGCCCCCGCCGCTGCCCAGCAGAAACATGCCCGCTGAGGCCAGCAGCAGCGACAGACGCATAAGACGGCGGTAGCCGTAGCGGTCGGCCGCCGCGCCGAACAGCGGCGCGCTCAACCCGGCCAGGCTGCGCAGGCTGACGAGACGGCCAAGAAGGACGATATCAATGGCCATTCCGAGGGCTATGGTCTGCAGGAAGGGGAAGAAGAGCTGGGTCGTTGTATCGACGGCCAGCCGGGTGGCGATACAGGCGGCCAGGATATGGCGGAAGCGGGAGATGCCCCAGCGGCGGCCAGCGCGGTCGCCCGCGCCCGGCTGCTCGTTACTCACCGGTCCGGCGCACGGTTGCGCCCGGCGGCGGGAAAAAGACGAATGTCACCGGATCGATCACCTCGTTGAAACGGATGAACTCAAAGCGCATGCGGAAGCCGCTGTCGCCCTCGACGGCGAGCGGGTAGTAGACGCTCCTGTCCAGCCAGACGGTCACCTCTTCGCCGACCTCGGCGAGCGGGTTTTGCGCCGGCGGCAGCAGCAGGTGCACGCGCAGCGCATTGCGCCCGGCGACCTCCTCCTCGCCGATGACCTGAATGTCGGCGGCGCGCAGGGCGGCCAGCACATCATCCGGCAGCGTCTCCAGCAGAGAGGTGCCGAAGCCGGACCCGTCGGCGGGCGGCCCCTTGCTCCGGTCGGTGACGGTGGCTATGTTCAGCAGTGGGTCGTAGGTCCAGGCCTCTTCGTCGTTAAACACCAAAATGAAGACGGCTTTGCGGTCCAGCCCTTTCAGCTCCGTCTCGGCGCGCAGATGGCGGGGGCGCTGCACCCACAGCTCGTACTCGAACGCCTGGTCGTCTTTGCCCAACAGGAGCCGGCCTTTGACCGTCTGCAGTTCTTCCAGCCGCGCCGCGGCCTCATCGGGCAGACGGTCGGCGTTTGGGGGACGTGTGGTGAAGAAGAGGACGGCCAGCACGACACCGGCCAGCACTGCCAGCCCGGCGACAATTCCCGCGATCCATTTGCGATCCATCGGAAGGTTTTCGGTGGAGGGTTTCTGGTTTTCAGTGGTCGCCGAAACTGGATTGCCTATGTCAATTTCGAATGTAGGTACGGATATACACTATTCATTGGAACATGAGGAAAGTGCGCGTTCCATTCGCGAGGCCCGACCAAATGCACTTAGTACTCAGTTGTAGTTGCTTTAGCTTGGGACGTCACCATCGCTCATTACCCTAATGCGTGACCTAATTCCCTCTCTAACCAACTCATAGATGTCTATCTTTTCCTGGTCTGCAACTTCCAGAGTAACTGCCAAGCCATAAGGAATCGCGTCATCAAGATTACCGGCGTCAGCAACACATTCCACAAAGAGTTCTAACCCATCTCCTCCTAACTTACTCTTTGTCATTTCAAAAATCTCATGCTGCACCGTCCCCTTGCGCACTTGTTGCCAGTCACTGTCCTGTCTGACCTGTCCTTCTTTCCTCTTCAGGGACGACCCTGTAAAAGAAAGCCTTGCACGACGCATCCCAATATGGAATGGATTGATTGGAGTAAACCACGCCAGAGTAACAGTTAGCCGCAGGTAGCCATGAATATCAGTACCCACAGGTAATGGAAAGACAAATCGGTGCCTTTGCTTGTCTTCTAGACTCCCGAAACCGATAGCTGTTGCTCTTGTTCGAGTGCATTCTAGTACTCTCTCAACCTGAACATTTCCAAATCCAAGATACCTAGAGAGGTACCGGGGAAATCTCGCTTGATTTGTCGGTCTTCTCAAATGTTCATAGGCCGCACGTTTCTGGTTTTGTGAAGCACTATGAACTAACAGTGTTTTTATCAACACGGCATCGAAATCGGATGACAGTCTGTCCGGATGCTCACTTCGAAGCTCTTCCAGCATTTCAAATACATGACCTGCGCAATGGGTTGTAATGGCTGCTGCGTGGCTTGTACCCGCTTTGTAAGAGGTGTTTGTTAGTATCTCAGATCTGGAACCCGGAGAAGCAGCTAGTACACCAGGAGGCGCGTCAGAGATTATAGGCGTAAGCAGATTGTCATCGTTAGGGTCTCTATCGTAAATTAGCCTACCGCCCTGAACATAAATGTCAGGCTTTATTGAGCCTCGAAAGCCCGGCCCGATCCGACTGTACGGTGAAGGCAAATCCATGTCACTGACAGGGTCAAAGCCGAGAATAGACGATTTCAATGCACCTGATGAATCTCCTTGCAGGGCGCCCACTGTAAGTGCATTCATCGATTCAGCAGGAGACAACAATCGATGATTTCGTTGATTCCCGTCTATTCCACGAAGGACTTCTTCTTGATTATTCAATAAGGAAGGCTGCTTGCGCGAATCTTCTGCATTAGCCGGCCGAAGCTCTTTCTCGTAGTTTCCAGCGCTGACTATGAACAACACGTTGTATTTGAATGAAAGCCAATCTAGGAGCCTTGCCCAAGGTGACATCTCATGCAAATAATGCTGTTCGGTATTCCCTAAGGAGATGTTTATCACTCGAACGTTGAGGGCAGACGAAGATTCACCCTCAAAAATTTCTCTGACCGCCCTTTCTGTAACATCCTCCTGGAAAAACTCGGAAGGTATCACTTCCTTATGAGAATTAAGATGCGGGTGCGGTTTCAATATGGGACGGACATAGATTTGACGTGTCAGAGACTCGATCTCGGCCTGACTTCGACTAAGATCTCCATGGCAAATCAATGATGCCATTGCGGTGCCATGTCTTTGCCACGAAGGCTCATATGCCTCTAAATATTGATCTGGATCATCAAACTTGATGCGGTCGTCAAGTGACTCATGCCTCAAAATGGGAAAACCATCCAGAAGCGCCAAAACAGGAGGCTTGTTGGCGTCAATGGGTTTCATGTCTATGCTCAGCAGGTGCTCCTCGATTTCTCCTTCGGTGTCAATATTCTGTCCTACGGGTCTAAAATACTTTACAGAGTCGCTATAGAAGACAGGAGACAGTGAACTTACAGGTTCGTCTAACTCCCAGTCATGGCCTATTATTCCGTCTATGCTATTGACAGGTAGTTTAGCTTTCAGTACATGAAAAGCGATGTCTTCCATACAAATGGATTGACCGACGTTACCGCCTGCTCTTTCGATCTTTTCTACAACTTCCTGGTACCTATATCTAACCCGAGTTCGGAGTTAGATAAGGGCAGGCAAGAGAGCCAAGTCTTTGTCAGAGAGATGGAGAGATGGCTTCTTGGGTTGCCAAGAGTAGGCAATCAGCCCGGCGATAAGATTGACGATAAAGTTGGTTGGGCTCCGGTGACGGGTATGTTCAATTTGTGAGATATTCTTGAGCTGGTCAACGATGGTCTCAATGACGAAGCGCTTACGCGTGAGCAGCTTGTCTTCGAGAACAACAAGTCGATTCTGCATGTTTTTGCGGATGGGCGTGATCAATTGCAGTCCGCGTGCGAAGAGTTGCTCAAAGAGAGCTTGGGAGAGATAGCCGCGGTCGCCGACCAACTTACCCCATAGGTTTTTGGTCATCTGTGGGACCGGTTTGCGGTCATCTGTGTTGCCAGGTGTGAGTTGAACCGCCAGCAATTCACCCTGGTCATTGACAATCAGATGGAGCTTGAAGCCATAGAACCATCCCATACTGCTCTTGCCCCGCATGGCCACCTCGGCAAAGACTCGGTGGCGGGCGATGCGCCGGTTGTGGCAGACGGACAACGGGGTCGAATCGATGAATGCCACCCCTGTCGCCCGGCCAAAGCGCCCACGCAGATAGAGACACATGGCTGGCAGGGCTGATGGCATTAACTCCACAAAGCGCGTGTAACTGACCAGTGTAGGGAATTCACTGCGCATATGCTCACATACGTGCTGCATATAGTAGGCCTTGAAATCGCGATAATGCGACTGGTGAAAGTGAATCAGAATCGTCATTACTTCACTCAAGCTCAGCCGCGGGGCCGGCCCTCGTTTGCGAGTCACGCCCAACAGTTTGGCATTTTCTTGTGTAGCCAACCACTGACAGAAATCATCGACATGACAGTACAGTTTGAGTATACTCATCACTGAGCACCTTTCCTTGCTGGAGAATTTCGGTTGCAGAACTTCAATTCTACCAGCTTGTGAAGGTGCTCACTTACTCCGAATTCAGGTTATATCTACGTTTGTCTTCGCTTCTCCAATAGTGTAATTCAATCTCAAACTCGATCTCAGACCTGGTACCTTTTTTGGCTTGATATTCCTCTTTCCACCTGCTCAATATACCTGTGTCTCTCAGTCGGTCTCTCACGTCCCAACGCCGTAACGCAAGAAGATGGGAAAAGACCCTTTTGAATCTTCCCAAACCATAAGGAAACTGCTCGTTTGCCTTATACTGATTCCAAAGTCCGAGCAATCTATCCGTAGCTTGTCTGTTGCTGGAAAGAATATAAAAGCGTCCTCCCTTGACCTTCTTGCCCGTTTCCTCGTCATAGAGATTGTACAGTTCAATATCATCTACATCTACTTCAGCCAGCCATTCGAGCCCTTCAACCTGTCTCACAGCATTCTGTAGTCCATCTATTCGACTAGATGTTTCCATAACGAGCACGCGCTCCACGTCCCCCGGTTCATCGGACACGAAAGTCGACTGAACCCGAGCAAACTGCTCTTCAATCCTCTTTGCTTGTCCTCTCTTGTCTGTCGGAAGAGGTATTTGGGGCGTGAATCCGGAACCACTCGATCTATCTACTGAGTCCGGATGGGGAAACATGAGTAGTGGTCGTTCAGGCATTACGTGTGGAGGCCGCCTTGGAGGTAATCTTAAGCTGTGTGCGCCACTGACGAATCTTGTTCTCAGTTATCCTCTTCGCGTTGTCCTGCTGTCTATCCAGAACCGCCCTCCGAAATACATCGCGGCAAAAATCCTCAACTGCCGAGAAAGACTCAAATGCAACCTTATCAGTTATTGTTCTTGCCGACAAGCCAAATTTGAGTGAGGTTTGATTCTCATAGTCCTGAATGAATCTGCTAATTTGCGCTTTGGTGGGAGGCGGCAACTCGATTCGGACCTGGAAGCGACGCCATGCAGCTGAATCCAAGAGTTGCGCGTGATTGCTGGCTACGGCCACAACTGAGTAGCTGGGAAGATCGTCGATTTGCAACAACAAGGAACTGACAACCCGCTTGATTTCACCAGTCTCGTGAGTGTCCCCCCTTTCCTTCCCCACAACATCAAACTCATCGAAAAAGAGTACGCACTTCTGTTGCCGGACATAGTCGAAAATCCTTTGTAGTCGAGACGCTGTTTCTCCCAGAAAACTTCCGACTAGGCCTTCATATCGAACAATGAATAAGGGTACCATCAACTCATATGCAAGAGCCTCTGCCAAGGTCGTCTTGCCATTGCCTGGCGGGCCTATGAACATAACTCGATTGCGCGGCAAGAGACCATAGCTCTTGAGTAGATCTGCTCTGTGATATTCCTCAGCAATCTCAGATATTACATTACGGTTCTGATCGCTCAAAACCACTTCTGAAAGTTGCCGCTCAGGAACTCGATGGTGCAACAAAGACGCTATTTTATTGTCAAGGATTCGGCTTGGGGAAGTGGGCAATGGGCCGTTGTCGCGCATGGCCGCGGACAATCGATCCGCAAGGATATAGTGCCTTTTATCTCGTTCCTCGGCGATTATGCCTTCCACAACTCGACGAAAATTGGAGTGATCGCCCTCGCTACCTGATCTTACCAAGTTGACGAGCAAATCGGCCCTAGCCATTGGTACACCTCCGCTTACGTTGTACCGAATTCACCTGTCCTTTTTCGCCCATCTCTCAATGGAGAACTCTTCGTATGAAACTAGGTTCACATCAGCAACCAAAAACAGCTGTGATTTTGTCTTGAAGATTACTTCTTGCGTGCATTGCGTAAGGGTAGCCGGAACCCGCACTAGTAGACCTCCCCAACCAAAAGACTACAATTCTCTATGAACTCAAACGGAATTCTTGAACCCCGTTTACAAAGTCCCTGCAAAAAGCCATGATTTCGAATAGATCCTTCGCTTGGCCTTAGCGATTGCCACTGAGGAATTCAAACGGATCTCTCCTTTCCGCGGAACTGACTGAACATTCCCAAAAAGCGGCGAACGCCCCGATTATAACATTGCCCTACCGCGTCCGCTCCATGAAGGCGCGCAGCGCCGGCACGATCCGCTCGGGCGCCTCTTCGGCCAGGAAATGTCCGCAATCCCGGTACTCGTGCACTTCAACGTCGCTCAGCTCCGACTTCCAGCGCTTGAGCTCCTTCTCGCGGAAGGCGATGTCCTTGAATCCCCAGAAGATGAGCGCCGGCTTGGCGCTGAACGCGGCGCGTTCGTCCCAGATCGAGCGCAGCCAGTCGGTCGCGCCGATGATATGTCCGGGAAACGCGGCGCAGGCGGCACGCGCCTCTGGCGCCGGCTGCGCGTTGCGATAGTGCGCCATCACCTCGGGCGTCAGCGCCTGTTTCTGCGCGACGGCCATCGGCAGCACCCTGTTGACGAAAAAATTGTGCCGCTTGATCAGATACTGCCCCAGCCAGCTCGCCATGAAGAAGCTGAAAAACAGATAGTGCGGGTCGCGCGCGACCGGCCAGCACCAGGTGTTGGCAATGACAAGCCGCTTGACCCGCTGCGGATGCTTGCGCGCGAAATCGAGGCCGATCGGCCCGCCCCAATCGGTCACGTAGAGCGTCAGGTCGTGCACGTCGAGATGATCGAGCAGGGCCGCGACCGCGGCGGCGTGGGCTGCCGGCCGGTGGTCGGCCGGCTGATCGCTGCGCGCCGAAAGGCCGAAACCGATATGGTCGGGGGCGATACAGCGGTACTGGCCGCGCAGCTCCTCGACCAGGTGACGGAACTCGAAGGACCAGGTCGGGTTGCCATGCAGGAAAAGGAGCGGTTCGCCCGCGCCCTCATCGATGTAGTGCATCGCATGGCCGGACGGCGTGGTCAAAAAGCGGCTTTCAAAAGGGAAGGTCTCATCCGACACCCACGCAGGGCGCGACGGGGGATCAAGCTGGCTCAAGGGGGACTCTCCTGTGCTGGGAGGAAGGCAGCATTACATCCAGATGCGGAGCGACGCATCGCCTTCTTCGTCGGGGTCCGCCGATTCGGCCTGGCCGTTGCCGGCCGGGGCGCCGTCATGCTCGCCGCGGGCGGCGGGCGGCGCGGGGAGCGCGAGCGGTTCAGCCTCGGATTCAGCCACTGCGCTCGGCGCGGCCTCCTCTGGAACGGATTCCGGAACGGGCCCCGCCGCGACTTCGCTTTCGCCGTCACTTTCGCCATCGCCTTCCGCTGCATCCTGGAGATAGACCTCGCGGCCCTGGCTGCGGCCCCGGTCCGGCCCCAGAATGCCGGCTGCCTCGAGCTGCCCCACGAGACGGCTGGCGCGGTTGAAGCCGACGCGCAGCTTGCGCTGGAGGATCGTCACCGTGCCGCGGCCGGCCTCGTTCACCACCTGCACCGCCTCTCCGAAAAGCTCATCGCGTTCGCCGTCGGCCGGCAGCGGACCGGATATGTGAGCTGGCCCGTCATCCTTTGCGACGGGGACGAGCAGTTCGTGCCCGTCTTCCTGCGCCGCATCCGTCTCTCCATTATCCGCGCCCGCCGCGAGCGATGTGGGGTTGGGCGTGAGGAACGGGAGGGTCTCGCCCTCTTCTTCAACGTCTCCATGCCCCTGGAGATAGCTCTCCAATTTGTGGAAATTCTGCCAGTAGCGGACGATGCGGTTGGTCTCCGGGTCGTCGAGAAACGCGCCCTGCAACCGCTCGAGCTTGCTTGCGTCCGGGGCCATGAAGAGCATGTCGCCGCGCCCCAGCAGGCTTTCTGCGCCCGGCAGGTCGAGGACGACGCGGCTGTCGATCTGGCTGGTCACGGCGAAGGCGATGCGGGCCGGGAAGTTAGCTTTGATCAGGCCGGTGATAACGTCGACCGAGGGCCGCTGGGTGGCGATGATCAGGTGGATGCCGACGGCGCGGGCCATCTGCGCCAGCCGGATCACGTGTTTCTCGACCTCTTCGGGCGCGGCCATCATCAGGTCGGCCATCTCGTCGATGACGACGACGATATAGGGCAGGATCTCCTCGCCCAATTTTTGCAGATAGGCGTTGAAACGCTCGAGGTCGCGCACGCCGGCCTGGTTCAGGAGCTGGTAGCGCCGCTCCATCTCCTTGATGCACCAGAAGAGCATCCCCGCGGCGCGGTCGACGTCGGTTACGACCGGGCTCAGGAGATGGGGCGTGCCGTTGTAGACGGTCAGCTCGACCATCTTCGGGTCGATCATGAGCAGCCGCAGCGTTTCGGGCGTGTGCGTCAGCAGCAGACAGCCGATGATCGAATTGATGCAGACCGACTTGCCTGTTCCGGTGGCGCCGGCGATCAGCAGATGGGGCATGCGCGTGAGGTCGGTGATGACCGGCTTGCCGCGCACGTCCTCGCCCAGCGCGATCGGCAGGCGGCCGCGCACCTGCACCGCCTCGAACGCCTCGCTCTCCATCAACTCCTTGAGGCCGACATTGTTGCTCTCCGAATTGGGCACCTCGATGCCGACGTAGCTTGTCCCCGGGATCGGCGCCTCGATGCGCACGGTGCGCGCCGCCAGCGCCAGCGCAAGGTCGTTCGTAAGGCTGGCGATCTTGCTGACTTTGACCTTGGTGCGCTTGACCTCGCCGCGCACCATCCGCTCGATATAGCCGGGACGGATCAGATATTGCGTGACCGTGGGACCGGCGTTGACGCCTTCAAAATCAGCCGGGACGCCGAAAAGCGCCAGCGTCTCCTCCAGCAGCAGCCCGCGGTAGCGGATCAGATCGTCGCTGTCGCTCGAACGGTCCCAGAAATCCAGCATATCGTTCAGCTGCGGGAGCTCCCACGCCGGCTGTGTCCGGCCGTTTCTGGCGGGCAGCTGATCTTCGGCGCCGAGCATCGAAAGCTGATTGCCGGAAACCGCAAGCTCGGGCGCGTCCGCTTCGCGTCCGTCATCTGCGGCGGGGCCGGCGTGCGCCGGCGGTGAAAGCGGCGTGGCCGGCGGCGTGAGCGGGGACATCGCGCGCCCGTCCTCTTTCTGGCCGTTGCCGAAACCGGGGAAGCTCATCTGCTGGCCTTCGCGCCACGTTGCGCGCCAGGTCGTGCGCAGGCTCTCCCACCCATCCAGGGCCATGTCGGCGCCGCCATCCCAAAGCGACTCCCACAGGCGGCGGCCGCTGACCAGCGCCAGCCCCAAAAGGGCGCTGCAGACAACCAGCGTCCATGCGCCCCAGCCGGGAAGCCCGTCCTCAAGCAGTTTGGCGATGTAAAGACCGAACGCGCCGCCGGCGCCGCCGTCGGCAATGCGCGCCGCGCGCGACAACGAAGGCAGCCACAGGGTGATGGCGGTGATGTAAGCCAGAAAGACGAGCAGAAGACCGGCGGGGATGCGCCAGGGCAGAATGGGCAGCGCCCGCTTTGCGTCCGCGCGCGTGCTCGACCCGTCGATGACGTGCAGGACCATCCACAGACCGAGGAAGCCGGTCAGCAGGGGTACGCCGGCCACACCGTCGCCGGTGGCGGCGCGCAGGAGATCGATCCAGAGGCCGGTTACGCTGCCGCGCGAGCCGGTGAGCAGGCTGAGGAGCGTGAAGACCGAGACCAGCACGAGGGCGAGGCCGACGATTTCAAAACGGGTGACGACCGCCAGCCCGTCCCGGAGTTGCCTCAGCGGATTCGTATTTTTCTTTCGACGTCGTTTGGCTGCCATGTCAGGTGAAATCCTTGTGCCGCCGCGGCGACCGGGCCGTCGCGGCGCGCTGCAACCGGACAGTCAACCGGACAGTCAACCGGACAGTCGAGTCGACTGCGGCAGAGCGCTATACTGTCCTGAACTACGCGTAGGAAAAGAACAAACGTTCCCAAGACAGTATAGCAGCCAACCGGGATTTCACCAACAGATTTTCGATGTGAATGCCGCTTAACACAGCGACGATTCGTCTGCGTTTTGCAACCGAAACGCGGGCGTCGCCCCCGCCGGCGCCGGCCTGTACTCCCGACTTGCGGCCAACTCCGGCCCGCCGCCGGTCCGGCCAAACACTGGCAACCGGACACTGGCAACTGGCAAAAGGCAAACGGGAAACGGCCACCGACCTCTACACCTGAATCACCACCGGCAGAATCATCGGCCGCCGCCCCATCTCGTTGCTGCAGAAGCTGGCCAGCGCGTTGCGGATGCGGCGGGAGAGCACGGCCGGCGCGACCTTGCCCTTGACCTCGCTGCGCACGATCTCCTCGGCGCGCAGTATCAGCCCCTCGTTGTCGCGAATATAGACGAAGCCGCGGCTGATGATCTCGGGCCCGTAGAGAATCGAGCCGTCGAACTCGTCCAGCGCGAGGATGCAGACCAGGAAACCGTCGTTGCCCAGGTGGTGGCGGTCGCGCAGCACGACGCCGCCGACATCGCCGACGCCCAGCCCGTCGACAAAGACGTGGTTGGCGCTGACATGCTCACCCAGCCGCGCCTGCACACCCTCTTCCTCCTCCTCGAAACGGCCGAATTCAACGACCTGCCCATCCTCGACCACATAGACGCGCTCGGACGGGATGCCGGTGTGCTGCGCCAGCTCGCCGTGGAGCACGAGATGGCGGTAGGCGCCGTGCACCGGTATGAAATAGCGCGGGCGCACCAGCTCCAGCATGCGGCGGTAATCGTCCTTCCCGCCGTGCCCGCTGACGTGGACGTCGTCGGAGATCTCGTGGTAGACGACCCGCGCGCCGCGGCGGAAGAGGTTGTCGACCGTGCGGTTGAACAGCTCCTCGTTGCCGGGGATCGGCGTCGCGCTCAGCACGACCGTGTCCCCCGGGCGCAGGCTGATCTGGCGGTGGTCGTCCATGCTCATGCGCACCATGGCGCTGGTCGGCTCGCCCTGGCTGCCGGTGGCGATGATCGTGACCTTGTGCGAGGGCAGCGCCTCCATCTCGTGCGCGGTCAGGAGCTCGTCCTGGCGGATATCGAGGTAGCCGAGGCCGATTGCGATCTTGACGTTGTTGACCATCGAACGCCCGATCATGCCGACGCGGCGGCCATGTTTGCGCGCGATGTTGATGATCTGTTGCACGCGGCTGATGTTGCTGGCGAAGGTCGCCAGAATGACGCGGCCGTCGACCCTGTCAAAGATATCGTCGAGCATATCCTCGACTTTGGTTTCGCTCGGCGTGCTCCCTTCGGTCTCGACGTTGGTGCTGTCGCCGAGCAGGAGCAGGACACCCTCATCGCCCCAGCGCTGCAGCTTGTCGACTTCGGTGAGCTTGCCGTCGACCGGCGTGTCGTCGAACTTGTAATCGCTGGTGGCGATGACGCGGCCGGCCGGCGTCGAAACCGAGACGCCCACACTGTCCGGGAAACTGTGACAAGTGTGGAAGAACTCGACCGTGAACGGTTCCAGCGCGATCACGTCCTCGTCGGTCACGGTATGCAGTTCAGTCTGCGCCAGCAAACCGTGCTCGGCCAGCTTGCCCTGCAGCAGCCCCTTGGTGAGCGCGGTGGCATAGACCGGCGCGTCCAGCCCCTGGTCGATCAGGTAGGGCAGTGCGCCGATGTGGTCCTCGTGGCCGTGCGTCAGCACGATGCCGCGAATCCAGTCCAGCCGGTTGAGCAGGTACTCGCTATCGGGGATGACCACGTCGACGCCGTGCATATCGCTGTCGGGAAACATGAGGCCGGCGTCGACGATGAGGATGTTTTCACCGGACTCGATCAGCATCATGTTCTTTCCGATTCCGCCGAGTCCGCCCAGCGGGATCACCCGCAGTTGGGCCGTATCGGCGTCGACATCGGCATCGGCCCGCTCAGTATCGGCGGGCGCTATTGCTATTTGTTCCATTCAATTTCTCCTTTATGAGGCGACGGAGACGTGCGGTCTGGGTCGCCGGAAATTCCGTTTAACACAAAAACGCCGGGCAGCGTCAGCTCCCAGCGTGAGCGTCATGAATCGATTTTACCTGCCAGTATTCAACATATTCGCATTATTACGAGAAGCGAGTGGCGAGGAGGAATCCTCCCTCCCGCTGCTCACGACCTGCTCCTCTTCGGTCTCTCCTACTATTCTACCCTTGAATCGACCTTTTGTCCAAAAAACTTCTGCAACAATCTGGGATGCATCCGCTCAAGAGGGATGCAGTCCAAAATTGGGGCACAGATTCCTATAAATCGGGTAGCAATGGCGTAATGGCCGGTCCACTGTCCACCACTCCCGGCAGTACCTGGCAACCGGTGACCGGCAACTGCAGTTCTGGACGGTCGGGCCTGCGGCCCTCCCTTGTGCGGGGGGACTCCCCCCGCAACGCCCCCCTGATGTACGCCCCCGCCGGGTGTGGGGTCGATGGCAGCCCTGCCCCTGCCCTCTGCTTCTCCCAAAAGCCAGTAGACAATTCCACCCACGGCCGGCATGAATTCCACACAAACTACTCCCACCCAAAAAGTGGGATGCTCCTTCTTAATAGACGCCGAGATAGCGGTCCAGCTCCCACTGCGAGACGAAGTTGCGGTAGCTGTCCCACTCCTGGTTCTTGGCCTCGACATAGCGCTCGAAGACGTGCTGGCCGAGCGCGTCCTGCACGACTTCGTCCTGGCGCAGCGCGTCGAGCGCCTCGCCCAGGTTGCCCGGCAGCGTCTCAAGGCCGGAGCGGTCGCCGTTCATCTGGTAAAGATCCTCTTCGGCCGGCATCGGCGGGTCGAGCTTGCGTTCGATGCCGTCGAGGCCCGCGGCCAGCATGACGGCGAAGGCGAGATAGGGATTGGCGCTGGGGTCGGGGCAGCGCAGCTCGCAGCGCGTGCTCTGGGGGCGGTTGGGGTTGATGCGCGGGATGCGGATCAGGGCGCTGCGGTTTGTGCGCCCCCACGAGACGTAGACGGGCGCCTCGTAGCCGGGCACCAGCCGCTTATAGCTGTTGACCAGCGGCGCGATGATCGGCGTGATCGCGTCGGCGTGCGCAAGCTGACCGGCGATAAAGTGGAGTGCGGTCTTGCTGAGGCCGTACTCGTCGTTCTCGTCGTACATGCAGCTCTCGTCCTCGCCATGTTTCCAGAGGCTCTGGTGAACGTGCATGCCGCTGCCGTTTACGCCGGTGATCGGTTTGGGCATGAAGGTGCAGTGCAGCCCGTTCTTCTGCGCGATCGCCTTCAGGGTCGTGCGCAGGGTGATCGTATTGTCGGCGGCGGCGAGCGCGGGGCCGTACTGGAAGTCGATCTCGTTCTGGCCGCTGGCGACCTCGTGGTGCGAGGCCTCGACCTTGATGCCGAGGGCATTGAGCGCGTCGACCATCTGCCGGCGCACGCCGTGGGCCGAATCGGAGCTGACGTCGAAGTAGCCGGCCTCGTCGTGCGGTGTCAGGGGGTAGAGGCTGTTGTCCGGGTGGCGGCGGAAGAGGAAGAACTCCAGCTCCGGGCCGACCAGAAAGTCGAAACCCAACTCCTTGGCGCGGCTGAGCTGGCGGCGCAGGATGAAACGCGGGTCGCCGCTGAAGGGTTCGCCGCTGGGCGTGAAGACATCGCAGACGACGCGCGCGGTGGACAGCTCCATTTCCCAGGGGATTGGCATGAAGGTATCCAGGTCGGGCACGAGGTACATATCGCTCTCGGCGATGCGGGCGAAGCCTTCGATCGAGCTGCCGTCGAACCAGACACCGTTCTCGACGGCGCGGTCCCACAGCTCAATCGGGATCGTAACTTGCTTGACGATGCCCACGATATCGCTGAACTGCAGGCGCACAAAACGCACATTATGGCGTTTGATCGTATCGTCGATCCCCTCGAGCGCCTCCATCAGCCTTTCATCGGTGAATGCGTCCAATTGCATGCTTGCGTTCCCCTTTCAGCGGCCAGAGGCAGACGGCCAGTGGCCAGTAAATATTATTTCTAAGACGGCTGGCGGGGGCTGCCGCCGGAATGGAAGGAAAAGGGGGCAGGCACAGTGCCGCGCGCCGCCCCCTCGTTGAAGAACATGACTGGCCATCGATAATCTGCGGTTAGCGTAGAAGCCGGCCACTGGCAGCTGACCACGAACCACGGGCCACTGCAGTCTAGATGCCGTAGTACATCACGAATTCCTGCGGATGCGGGCGCAGGCGCACAGGATCGACCTCTTCGAGACGCTTGTACTCGATGTAGGCCTCGAGCAGGTCGGGCGTGAAGACGTCGCCTTCGAGCAGGAAGTCGCTGTCCTCTTCGAGCGCGTCGAGGACCTCGCCCAGGCTGCCCTTGACCATTTCGACCTCCTTCAGGACATCCTCTTCGTACAGGTCGATTTCGGCCGGGTCGCCGGGGTCGATCTTGTTCCTGATGCCGTCCATGCCGGCCATGATCATGGCGGCAAAGGCCAGGTAGGGGTTGGCGCCGGGGTCTGGGCAGCGGAACTCGATGCGCTTGCTCTTGGGCGACTGGCTGTACATCGGGATGCGGCAGGCGGCCGAGCGGTTGCGGGCCGAGTAGGCGACAACCACGGGGGCCTCGTAACCGGGCACCAGGCGGCGGTAGCTGTTGGTCAGCGGCGCGCAGAAGGCCAGCAACGCGTTGATGTGCTTGAGCAGGCCGCCGGTGAAGTGCAGCGCCATCTCGCTGAGGCCGGCGTACTGGTCGCCGGCGAAGAGCGGATCGCCGTCCTTCCAGAAGCTCATGTGCGTGTGCATACCGGAGCCGTTGTCCTCGTAGAGCGGCTTGGGCATGAAGGTGACCGTCTTGTCGTTTTCCTTGGCGACGTTCTTGATGATGTACTTGTAGAGCTGCACCTGGTCGGCCATCTGCAGCAGCGGTTTGAACTTCATGTCGATCTCGGCCTGGCCGGCGGTGCCGACCTCGTGGTGATGCACCTCGATGTCGATGCCGGCGTCGATCATCTTGCGCGTCATCTCCGAGCGGACATCCTGCAGCGTGTCGTACGGCGAGACCGGGAAGTAGCCGCGCTTGAGGCCGACCGAGTGGCCGCCGCTCATCTCGCCGGAGTTCCACGGCGCCTCGACGCTGTCGACGTAGTAACCGGCGGTGTGCTGGCCGGCTTCGTAGGAGACGGCGTCAAAGATAAAGAACTCGGCCTCCGGCCCGACGTAGATCGTATCGGCGGTGCCCTGCGATTCGACGTAGGAGACTGCTTTGCCGGCGACGTTGCGCGGATCGCGGCTGTAGGCTTCGCCGGTCAGCGGGTCGTGGACGTTGCAGATGGCGCTGAGCGTCGGCATGGCGCAGATCGGGTCGATGATTGTGGTACTGGGGTCCAGGCGCAGCACCATGTCGCTGTTTTCGATGCTCTGGAAGCCGCGAATCGAGGAGCCGTCGAAGCCCAGCCCTTCATCGACCGCCTCATCGGCGTCGAACTCCTCGACCGGGATCGTGAAGTGATGCCACTGGCCGAACAGGTCGGTGAACTTGACGTCCACCATCTGAATGTGGTTGTCCTGGATGGCGCTGACCAGGTCGGCTTTTGTGCTTACGTTGAGTTTCATTCCTCGGTTAATCCTTTCGCAGATGGCGTGGGGTCCGTTCTGGCTGCCGCCGGCGCCGGGCAGGCGCGGCGGCCTTCAAGAAACGTCCTGAAAACTGAATGCAAAGAACGATAGCTGTCATAGTATAACCGCGATGGGTGGCGCATTCATGGACAAAGCGAATAACGATTGCCTATTTTTCTTTGTGCAAATTGTATGATCCTGTCAATCGATATCTGCGTAAACCGGGGCGCCCCGGGCGGCGCGCACCCTACACGCGAAAACGCCGGCCCAGGCTGTCCGCCCCTGGTCCGGCGCTGCTGTCGGCCGCGCTGCGCCGGGAAACGCTATGCAAAGTACTCGGTTGTGGTAATGATGTTCAGCTGGTTCTCCGGCTGTTCGAGGAGAATCTCGGTCAGATTGGCGCTGCTCGCGTCAGCCGTCACCAGCATGAAGGCTGTAATCAGCAGGAAGAGCAACAGCAGCAGGGCGAAGGTCTTGGGGTGGTTTCGGGTAATGCAGGTCATTTTTCTCTCTCCAGGTAGTAACAGTGTCCGTTCAGTAATATTTGTAGCTACTTATAAGGTACTGCACCGCCCTGCGCACGTCTAGCGGAATCGTGGACAAACATGGCCGGCCCCCGATTGTGCATGTTGTCGATCCGGGACAGTTCTGCTGTAGGCACTGCAGCTATCTTCGACAACAGAAGGGCCCCAGGCGGGCCGGGGTCAAGGGAGGCGGCGTCAAAGTACCTGTTTTGGGAGAACCTCATCGGCGGGTGCTGCGTTCGCCTAAATGCACCTTGTTTTTCCCATTTCGAGGTCTAACGATTGGGGCTCACCATAACTACTCGTCGTGCTCGATCTGCCAAGAGACCCAGCAGAGTGGCTAACAGTATCTGCCGATGAGCTTGTCTTGCGCCGATGAGCGTATTGGCTTAATCTCAGGGGGCATGATGAGACGACGAACAAGTCTTCCATCACAGTCCACATCCCTGAACAGAATCTGTTCAACGTTGACAGCCTTCGTATGTTGATGGAACAGTCTCGGATGGGGAATATCCAATGAGAGCCAGTATACAGGACAGAGACGCCTTGTTGGCGGTTTCGCCCTCGGCACTATCAGCTTACGCGCGCGCCGAAGGCTGGTCAAAGACGGAACCGTATGGAGACTTCTCTGACATATACGTGGCCGATGGACTGCCGGAAATCGTCCTGCCCCGAACCGAAAATCTCGGCGACTACGCAAGCGTGGTGTCGACGCTGGTCGAGATCTTCGCGAGTGTAGCCGATGTAGACGAGCTAGCCCTCTATCGCGATCTTGTAACATCCGACCGTGACGTAATCAGGGTGCGTGCCCCCGACAGTGACGACGGCGCCGTCTCCTTAGACGATGGCGCTGACTTCGTTCGGGGCGCCCGCGAGATGGTCTTGGCCGCGGCTTGCTCGTACAACAATCCACAACCACTCTACCGCGCAGGCGCCAACAAGGAGGCGCGCGATTATCTGCGTCAGATGCGCCTGGGGCAGACTGAACAGGGCAGCTTCGTTGTCACGCTTCTTTCGCCTGTTGTGCCTCCACCGCTGCAACTGGCTCTTGATTTAAGACCGGGAGAACTGCCAGAAGGAGATACTACTGAGCGTCGGATAACCAGGCATTTGGCCAGTACTTTGAAAGCTGCTCGCGATGCCATTGAAGGGACCGTTGGCGGGGAATCCGACGCCTTTGCAGAAGTTGTAGCCCAAGGTGTAAACGCCAACCTCTGCGAAGCTCTCGACACAATGATCGTGCCATTTTCGAATATGGACGTCAGTTTTGTTTGGGCGCGCACTCGTCCTATGTCAAAAGCGCGGGAGGTCATTCACTTTTCCAGGGACGATGCGCCCATTCTGAGGGAGGCGGCGCGCGCCTTTCGACAGCGGGGGCCACGTCTAGATGAACGCCTCGTTGGCTTTGTCAATATCCTGAAACGCGAGGAAGAAGAGGATGACGGAACGATTCGGCTGAAAGCAGAAATTGACGGCAAATTGCAGTCTGTAAATGCCGTTCTAAGCCAGTCCGATTACACTCGCGCCTTGAAGGCCCACGCAGAAAGGGCGACGGTGATCGCCGAGGGAGATCTTGAACGTGTCGGTCAACGCTGGAGTCTTTTAAACGCCCGTATCACAACAATCCTCACCGACGAGCAGCTGGCTTCTTGACATTCCTACCCTCTTGAACTTGCCCGGCCTCCACAGACTCGCATGGCAGGTTCCTTGCATTGATGATGATGTTCGTGTGACTCTTTCTTGAAAGAGGGTTGCCACAGGGCCCCTGACATACAATCAGCTCGCAGGACCCCAAGCCGCATTCTCCGATATTGCGCCTTTACTTATTATTGATCACAAACGCAAGGTCCTTTGCGTTTCATTTATTGAACTCAAACGGCGTTGAGATTCAGAATCGGCGTCCGATGAGACTCAAAGCCGTTTGATGTGCCCATCAGACAGAGGCGGACTCTTGCAGGGCACTGCCCTCTTCCTATGATCACGATCACCGAAGCCGATGTTGAGCAGGCGGCGCTTGACTGGCTGAATCGTGGCGGCTGGAGCGTCGCTCACGGGCCGGATATCGGCCCTGATACGATCAGCGCAGAACGCTCCGACTACGTATTGTAAGCCCCAATCGTTAGACCACGAAATGGGAAAATAAGGTGCATTCAGGCGAATGCGGCCGGCTCTGAACAGAGCACGAAGTGCTCTGCCGCCGGCGTGCGATAGTCGGGACTTTGATGCGGTCTGTCATGCTTGTAGAAGTCGAAATAGGCGGTCAGCCCAGCGTGCAGCTGACGCACCGTGCATACCGGTTGAGATAGATGTCTTCGTACTTGACGCTGTGCCATAGGCGTTCGCAGAAGACGTTGTCGCGGGCGCGGGCGCGGCCATCCATGCCGACTTGTATGTTGGCTGCATAGACCTTCTATCCAACACAACGCCGACATTTTGAGCCAAGAAGGCAAGAAGCCCAGCAGAGGGGCAGGCAAAAGGGAAAGATCAGAGGAGTGGGAAGAGTTCGACAGATGGATCTCCGAGAGACGTAGTGACGCGAACGACAGTGACCGGGGCGCTCCCGGCCCAAAAGCCGACCCTCTCGAAAAGGCATCCCTTCTAAACCAATATCCGGGCGCGCGGCGCGGCAGCACGACGGCCAGGAAGTTTCTGTCGTAACGACTAACCCGCATACAGCGTCTGTCTTGACCGGTCCTTCATCGCTGTCGTCGTGCAGACTATCTGATCGCGTATTCGGCTGGCCGCCGCCGCGTTGGTCGGGCCGCACTGCCGGGATTACGGCGTACTGCCGGTGAGCGATGGTTTAGGAGGGGGGCGTTGCGGGGGGAGTCCCCCCGCACAAGGGAGGGCCGCAGGCCCGACCGTCCCAGAAAACTGCAGTTGCCAGTTGCCGGTGGCCAGGAACTGCCGGGCGTGGTGGACGGTGGAGCGGCCATGACGCCATTGCCACCTGGGGAATGGGAATTTGTGCCCCGATTCTGGACTGCACCCCGTGTAACTGACCCGTGTAGGGAATCCGCTGCGCATGTGCTCGCATACGTGCTGCGTATCGTGGGCCTTGAAGTCGCGCTAATGCGACTGGTGAAAGTGAATTCAGAATCGTGATTGCTTCACGCAAGCTCAGCCGCGGGGGCGGTCCTCGCCTGCGACTCACCCCGAACCGCCCGGCATTCTCTCTTGCGACCAGCCATTGACGGTGACCATTGACGGTGATCATCGACATGACAGAACAGTTTGCGTATTCTCATCTCTAAGCACCTTTCCTTGCTGGAGAATTTTTGTTGGAGAACTTCTATTCTACCGGCTTGATAAGGCGCTCATTTGCTCCGAATTCAGGTTTTGCATTTTCGTTTGTGCGAGGCCGGCTCTCCGAAACCTCCCCTGCATATCCCCATCATACGCGCGAGATCCGCCGCCGAAAGGGCCAGCGGTAGCGCAGCTTCTGGCGTTCGCTGTAACCCTTGTCCCCCGGCGTCGGCGCGTGGACGCGTCCGAAGGCGATCCACGCCAAAGCCAGGAAGAACACGCTGAGCATGAAGATAGTGCTGTGCGGCACGCCCAGACGGAGCAGTCCGATCGTGATCAATGGTACAACCATGCCGCGCAACCCGAGCACGGTAGACTGCAGGGCGGCGTACTCTGTTACGCGGTCGGGGTCAGCAAGCTGGATGCCCGCGCTGATCCGTCCCATTTCGAAACCGGCCATGCCCAGCCCGCCCGCGATGGCGGACGGCAGCAGCATCCACAGATTCTGCGCCGACATGTAGGTGAGAGGGGTGACGATCGAGATGGCGCAGATGGCGCGTACGACGAAGAGACCGCCGCGCCGGTCGATCGTCCGGCCCCAAAGCAGATAGCTCAGGAACCATGTGAGCGACTCGACCAGGCCCAGGAGACCGATGTCCGAGTAGGAAAGCTGCAGGCGGTCCACCTGCACGAGCGGGTAGAGCGGCCAGGACATCATCCCACCCAGCCCGAACAGGGTGTAACAAAACAGATAGTTGGCAAAGTTTCGATCCGTGCGCACGATTTGCCACAGTTCAGCGAAAGTCTTGGTCTGCCGGGGCGGCAACTCCCCCTCGTCTACATCTATGCGGGTGAAGAGATATGTGGACAGGATGCCGAAGAGCGCACCGATCGGGAAGAGGACCTGGTAGCCCACTTTGTCCAGGGCCCAACCGGCCAGCGGCGTGACAAGAAGGATGACTGAGCCCCTCCCCATGCGCACGGACGACATCACCTTGCCCCGCCCGCTTTCAGGATAGATCCTCTGGATGACGCGTGTGTAGGCCGGGATGACAAACTCCTCCGTCACCCAGAAAATGATGCCGATCGCCATCAGCGGCACGGCCCCCGATATAAAGGCGGTAAGCAGGAAGAGTGAACGTCCCAAAAACCAACAGAAGATGATGATGTTGACGGGACGGCGGCGGCGGATCAGCACGACGCTGAAGGATGTAAAAACCGAGCCGAGGAAGAGGAGCGCCGTGTATATCGCCAGCATTTCGACGGTGGCGCCCAAACGACGCAGCACAACAAACATGAAGGGGATGATCATGGCGTAGAAGACGCCGTAGGCCAGCGACATCGAGAGTTCGATGTGCATGACGCGGCGCACCGCAGGGGACAGCGACCCGGCTAAAGCAGTTTCAAGCCAGGCGGCTGCTCTGCGAAAAACATCGGTTGTCAATTTGCTTGCTCCGGTCTCAAGCAGGGCCCTTGCCCGGCTTCTCGTGTGAAACCCGAACTGAACTTTCTGCTCTCTGGCCGAAGCGGGCCCCGCAGCGCAGGAGGGACCATTGTCATGCTCTGGAGTTACCAGCGAACCGAGGTGCGCGTGCGCCCGGTCTGGCTCGATATCGGTGTTTGGCTGGGGCCGGCCCTCGCTTGCAAGTCACACCCAGCAGTTTGGCATTCTTCCGTGTAGCCAACCACTGACAGAAGCCATCGACATGACAGAACAGTTTGCGTATGCTCATCACTGAGCGCCTTTCCTTGCTGGAGAATTTCGGTTGGCAAACTTCAATTCTACCAGCTTAATAAGGTGCTCACTTACTCCGAATTCAGGTTACTTATTTTGTAACTACTCAGCCGCTATCAGTCTGCGACCATGAATGAGGCGAGGGAAAGTGTTTTCTCTCTCCTTGCTTTTTGGGCGGTCGGGCCTGCGGCCCTCCCTTGTGCGGGGGGACTCCCCCCGCAACGCCCCCCTCCAAAACCAGCGCTCACCGAAATTGCGTCGTAATCCCAGCAGTGCAGCCCGACCAACGCGGCGGCGGCCAGCCAAATATACAATCAGATAATCTGAACGGCGGCGGGGATGGAAGACTGGTCGAGACCGATGCTGTATGTGGCTTAGTAGTTACCCTATTTTTTGATCACAAACGCAAGGTCCTTTGCGTTTCATTTATTGAACTCAAACGGCGTTGAGATTCACAATCGGCGTCCGATGAGACTCAAAGCCGTTTGATGTGCCCGTCAGACTGAGGCGGACTCTTGCAAGGCACTGCCCTCTTCCTATGATCACGATCACCGAAGCCGATGTTGAGCAGGCGGCGCCTGACCGGCTGAATCGCGGCGGCTGGAGCGTCGCTCAAGGGCCGGATATCGGCCCTGATACGATCGGCGCGGTACGCTCCGACTACGTATTGTAAGCCCCAGTCGTTAGGCCACGAAATGGGAAAAAAGGTTGCATTCAGGCGAATGCGGCCGGCTCTGAGCAGAGCTCGAAGTGCTCTTCCGCCGGCGTGCGGTAGTCGGGACTTTGATGCGGTCTGTCTTGGTTGTAGAAGTCGAAATAGGCGGTCAGCCCAGTGCGCAGCTGACGTACCCTGCAATACTGGTTGAGATAGATATCTTCGTACTTGACGCTGCGCCATAGGCGTTCGCAGAAGACGTTTTCGAGCGCGCGGGCGCGGCCATCCATGCTGACTTGGATGTTGGCTGCGAGCGGGCAGGCGGTGAAGGCGTCGGCCGTGAACTGTGCGCCCTGGTCGGTGTTGAAGATCTTGGGTTGACCCTTGACGAGCGTCTCATAGCAGAAGGAGGTGCGACCGAGCCCGAGCAGTTCGCCCTGCCGCCGTACGTTCAGGGCTGCATGCTGGCTATCAACCATACGCCGTCTCTCACGAACCGAAGCGGGCAACTTTTTCTTTCAGCCACTCAAGTTCCATCTTGAGCCGCCGATCCGCAAGGGGCGGGCTGCCGCCATCTGTTCATAGAGCCAATCTCGCTACAGAATGGTATTGAGAATTGACAAGTGACGAGGGGAAGTTGCGACCAGTTAGTGCGATAGAGATTTTCGAGGAATTGGCAGGAGAGCAATTCGACGAATGGGGAAAACTTGATTGGGTGGAAGATTGAAGAGGAACTCTAGCGCCTTTTGCGTATTCGAAAGGATATCGAATCTACTCCGCAGTTGCCCACGGGACTTCATGGGCGATATGGCATTGTGGAGTGACCAAGACTCGCAATAATGACGGTGAAACCGTTGCGCGGCCAGGGCTGGACGCCAAGACAATGTATAATATGCACGTACTTGCTGGTAGGCAGCTTGTGTTGTCTTTGGGTTTCGCAATCCAATTCATGCGGGGTTGGGCGCCTACGAGGGCTATGAACAAAGTGGAAGCCCTGATTGCATCAATTCACAACGCTCGAAGGAATGAGATGGACGGATCATCGCTACATGCTGGCGAAAGTGCTTGAACCCCTGACCTTACAAATCTGGAATCTCAGACCGCCTCTTTCTTATGGGAGAGACAATGAAACGAGTCTTTGTTGTATCTCTGCTTGCCCTCATTTTGGTCGGGTGCAACGCCGTCGATGATTTCAACATGTGGAGCATGGGCTGTCCAAGTTTTCCAACCTTAGAAGAAGTAGAACACACCTTGGCCAAACATAAGGATTTGTTTGACGGGTTTCTGAGGAACAACCTCGCCAATGGAGTTCGCGCCCAAGAGTGTCCACAAGGTGCCTATATACTGATTTCTCACGGGTCAATCAAACAAAAGGCTCGGATGCTAGAGGCAATAGATATGAGAGATGCGCGGGGGAAAGGGCACCGGATGTTCTTTGACATTCCGTTCTCGTTTCACAACAACTGAGGGTTGGTCGTCGGAACTCTAGCGATACGTGTGCCTCGCAGCAGAACCCATCGGCATACTTGACATGCAGTGCCAAGCAGGGCGTGTCGGGCGTATGGTGAGCCCCAATCGTTAGACCACGAAATGGGAAAAATAAGGTGCATTAAGGCGAATGCGGCCGGCTCTGAACAGAGCACGAAGTGCTCTTCCGCCGGCGTGCGATAGTTGAGACTTTGATGCGGTCTGTCTTGGTTGTAGAAGTCGAAATAGGCGGTCAGCCCAGCGTGCAGCTGACGGACCGTTTCATACTGGTTGAGATAGATATCTTCGTACTTGACGCTGCGCCATAGGCGTTCGCAGAAGACGTTGTCGAGGGCGCGGCCGCGGTCATCCATGCCGACTTGTATGTTGGCTGCGAGCAGGCAGGCGGTGAAGGCATCGGCCGTGAACTGCGCGCCCTGGTCGGTGTTGACGATCTTGGGCCGACCCTTGACGAGCGTCTCATAGTAGAAGGAGGAGCGACTGAGCCCGAGCAGTTCGCCCTGCCGCCGTACGTTCAGGGCTGCATGCCGGCTATCAGCCATACGCCGTCTCTTACGAACCGAAGCGGGCAACTTTTTCTTTCAGCCACTCAAGTTCCATCTTGAGCCGCCCAATCTGTTCGTAGAGTTCTGCTTCCTGAGCCTCCTGCTCCCGTTGCTTGCGCTCGCCATTGCCGGCGAAGACGCTGGGCCCGTCTTCCAGCAGTTGCCGTTTCCAGGCCCGTATCATGTTGGGATGAATCTCGTGCTCACTCGATAGCTGGCTAATCGTCTTGCTGCCTTCCAGCGCTTCCAGCGCAATCCGAAACTTGAAGGCCGCCGTGTGTCGCCGCCGTTTCTTGACCATCGTGCTGCCCCTCTACAGGCTGGGTGAATTGCTCCATTATACACCTTAGCTTGTGGTCCAGTTTTTGGGGCCCACTTCACTCTTCGATTAGCGCCTTAACTCGCGATCCAGCTTTGGGGCCCACGCCACTTGTCGAATCAAGGAGACGATTCGATAGTGACATTGACATAGCCGATTAGTTGTGGCACTTTGGCAATTCGGTTGTTTCTTTTCGTTGAGCGACGACTTCAGAAGCCATCTTGCACAGTTGTATCGAATCGTCGATAAGCACTCCGAGCCGGCGTAGCGTTGCGGGCAGGAAGTGAGAGAACTTCGTCAGGGCTATGATGAATGTGGAGGCTTCGTGGCGCGATTCCCACTCCCACAGGTTCATCACGACTTTCAAAGTTTTGCCGCGTTGGCGCGCCTCTACACATAAACCTAAAGACTGCTTTCTTGAGAGAATCGAGATTGACATGTCGTCAGCTACTTGGTTTGAAGCCGACATGTGTGCCGCGTTGGGCGCGATTCTCTACAGTTTGGGACAGGACCTGAACACCGTCGAATTGACGAACATCGCGCCCAAGGTCCGGGATGTTTTATCAAGAAATGGCTTTCTCAGTCACTATGGGCGTGCGAAGATCCCCGATCGTTGGGGGTCGACGATTTCCTATCAGCGTTTTGACGATAGAGACGACCATTTCTTCGCTCGTTATATAGAGAGTCAGTTTATACACCGTTCCGAGATGCCTGAAATGTCGTCGGGCCTATTGAAGAAATTCCGTGAGAGCATCTTTGAGATTTTCAGCAATGCTGTGTGGCATTCGCGCACTCAGTTGGGGATATTCAGTTGCGGACAGTTGTTTCCCACGAAGGGTTTACTGAACTTCACCGTAGCGGATCTGGGCGTCGGAATGCGGCAGAACGTACAGGACTATGCAGGGTTTGATCTTGCGGCGGAGGACGCCATTGTCTGGGCCACGGAGGAGAACAACACGACCAGGCGCGGCCCGATTCCGGGAGGGTTGGGACTGAAGTTGCTGCGCGAATTCATTGATTTGAACGGTGGATGCCTTCAAATTGTCTCGGATGCGGGCTTCTGGCAGACTACGAATGAAGGAGTTTCGACCGCACGATTGGGGCACCCGTTTCCTGGCACGGTGGTGTACATAGGCATCGATACGGCAGATCTGAACTCCTACAGTCTGACTACGGAATTGGACGCCAACGAGATCTTCTGAGGGGACCTTCGTGAAAAGAGAGATGAAGATATCGGTCTATGAGGTAGTGGGCAGTCCTCTCTGTGTTGCCTCAGGCGACGGACAGAAGGTGCATAATCGCCTTGCCGCCGTGATTGGCGCGGGTCACCGCGCCATACTCTCGTTTCACAACGTCTCAACCTTGACCTCAGCTTTTTTGAACGCCGCGATCGGCCAATTGTATGGGCCTTTCAGCGAGGAAAAGATCCGTTGTCTTTTGAAGGTTGAGGAGATAGCGCCGGAAGACGCGGCGCTGTTGAAACGCGTTGTAGAGACGGCCAAGCTGTATTTCAAAGATCCTCAGAGGTTCGAGCAGGTAGTTCGAGAGACGCTGGAGGACGAGCAGGATGGCGCATAGCGCGGCCCAGGAGGTAAGTCGTTACACTTTCAGCGCCAAAGACGAACTGTTTCTGGATGCCAATATCTGGTTGTTTCTATACGGTCCACAACAGCCCCGTCCTCGAAGCTACATTAAGACATACTCAAACGCGTATAAACGAATTCTGAGCGCCAAGAGCAGGATATACGTTGACGTTCTCATCGTTTCAGAATTTATCAACCGCTATGCCAGGCTGCAGCAGAATCTTGTCGCGCCCGGAGGGAGTTTCAAGCAGTTCCGCAACAGCTCCTTTTTCAAGTCAGTGGCGCAGGATATTGCCTCCAACGTCAATCGCATTTTGAGGAATTCTTCACGAATCGAAAGCGGTTTTGCAACATTGAACATGTCAGATTTTCTCAACGATTTTGCCGCTGGCGCTTCTGACTTCAATGACCAGGTCATTGCGGAGCTGTGCAAGAATAATGGGCTGACCCTGGTCACGCATGATAGTGATTTCAACGCTCCGGGCATATCCGTTCTGACCGCGAATCGAAATCTGCTGTAGTAAGCGGTTGTTTTGCCCCTCTGATTTCCCCGTACGCGATTTTCGAACCGCCGGACAGTCTGGCAGAGATGCGGAATTGTATGGTTGGCCCCAATCGTTAGACCACGAAATGGGAAAAATAAGGGGCATTTAGGCGTATGCGGCCGGCTCTGAGCAGAGCACGAAGTGCTCTTCTGAAGCGGGCCCCTTAATCTGGACCACGAGTTTGGAAGAAGCAAGGGACCAGTTGACTGCCCCATACGATACTTGATGTTGTAGTTGATGATGAAATCAAAATCCTCGTCGGCTAGTCGGTACTCTCCGGAATCAGTTCTTGTAGTTTGGGCTTAGTACAGCTCGAAATCCTCCATTACGTTGTCGAATGCGGGGGTAGACATGGCGTCGGTCCGGTCAGTCATGTGTCGGTAGTTCGCCAGGCTATTGGCGTGTGCGCGAAGGTATGGCGTGTAGGGACAGGCAGAGCAGATACCGGTTCACGCGGCTTTGGCGTCGCCTACGCGAAGTGGTAGATTGACGGCATCTCAGCCGCACACAAATCCAGAAATCACTATGCCCACAAAACCTCCAATTTACGTAGCGTTGCAGGAATTCGCCGAAGCCGTGACAGAGAAATTGTCGCAAGTCACACTTGGCGAACCGGAGGAGCAGTTACGCACTCCTTTTGAAAATTTCATCGACGCTGCTGCCGACGCGCTGGATTGGAATGTCGTTTGTACCGGCGAAACGCCCCTGCCGGATCGTTTGGGTCGTCCGGACTTCGCCGTCCATCTCAATGGGCTACTCGCGGGCTACGTGGAACTGAAGCCCACCGGCACGGGGGCGACCGCCTCTCGCTTTACCGGACACAACCGAGAGCAGTTCAAGCGATTTTCAGCCATTCCCAATCTCCTTTACACCGACGGCAACAGCTGGGCTCTCTACCGCGACGGGGAGATAGTCGGAAAGGTCGTTCAATTTTGTGGCGATGTCTCAGCCGACGGCACGAAGGCGGTCTCGCCGGAAGACGCGCACGCGCTCGAAAGCTTACTGCGTGACTTCCTCATGTGGCAGCCTTTCATCCCCAGGGACGGCAAGGGTCGCATTGACCTCCGCCGTTTAGCCGAAATGCTCGCTCCGTTGTGCCGCATGTTGCGCGACGATGTGACCGACGCGCTAGAGCGACCGGACTCGCCCCTTGTGCAACTGGCTATAGACTGGCGCCACCTCCTCTTTCCCGACGCATCCAACGAACAGTTCGCCGATGCCTACGCCCAGACCGTCCTTTTCGCGCTGCTGCTGGGCCGTAGCGAGGGGGCTGACCCGCTCACGCTCAGTAGCGCCGAGAAGGCGCTGGCGGTGGAGCACAACCTGTTGTCACGTGCGCTGCAAGTTCTTACCGACCCCAATGCCCGCGATGAAATCGCCTCCTCGCTTGATCTCTTGCTGAGGGTTGTTGCCGTCGTGCCAGTTGGCACACTTACCAGTTCGGAGGACCCATGGCTCTACTTTTACGAGGACTTTCTCGCCGTTTACGATCCTAATCTGCGCAAAAACGCCGGCGCTTACTATACGCCGGTCGAAGTCGTACGCGCCCAAGTGAGACTGGTCGACAATCTACTCGTCGAGCGCCTCGGCAAGCCGCTGGGTTTCGCTGATCCCGGTGTCGTCACGCTCGACCCCGCTGTCGGGACCGGCACCTACCTTCTCGGCGTCATTGAACACGCGCTCGGCCGCGTCGAGGTGGAGCAGGGTGCTGGCGCGGTTCCCGGGCAGGCAACCGCACTTGCCGCGAATTTGTATGGCTTTGAACTGATGGTCGGACCCTATGCCGTCAGCGAATTGCGCGTCAGTCGCGCGCTGCGCGATCGCGATGCACAGTTGCCCCCGGAAGGAATGCACGTCTTCCTGACAGATACGCTGGAGAGCCCAAACGCCGAACCACTGCAGCCACCGTTCATCTTGCAACCGATCGCCGAGCAGCATGCCCGCGCCCTGGAAGTTAAGAGCAAAGTGCCCGTTATCGTTTGTCTGGGTAATCCGCCCTACGACCGACACGAGGCCGCAACCGACGAGAACACCGCACGCACCGGTGGTTGGGTGCGCCACGGCGAAGGTTCGCAACGTCCGATCCTGCGGGACTTTCTTGATCCGGCCACCAGCGCCGGGCATGGCGTCCATCTCAAAAATCTTTACAATTTGTACGTCTATTTCTGGCGCTGGGCCTTGTGGAAAGTCTTTGAGCAAGGTGATGTGTCTGGCCCGGGCATAGTCAGCTTTATCAGCGCATCGAGTTACCTGCACGGCCACGCCTTTTGCGGAATGCGCGAGCGAATGCGTCGGCAGTGCGACGAAATCTGGATCCTTGACCTTGGTGGAGAAGGGCATGGAAGTCATAAGGACGACAACGTATTTGCCATCCAAACGCCCGTGGCTATTGCCGTCGCTTTCCGATCGGGAGAGGTGAGAGCAAACACGCCCGCTCGCGTTTTCTACGCTCGCGTCGAAGGCTCTCGTGAAGATAAGCTAGCCAAGCTTGATAGTATCAATAGTATTACTGGATTTGCGGCTGTCGAATGGGGCGAATGCCCTGATGAATGGCTCTCTCCGTTCCGCCCGGCTGGCGAAGGACATTACTTTGTTTGGCCTTTGCTGACCGAGTTGATGCCCTGGCAGCACTCAGGCGTGCAACTGAAAAGGACATGGCCGATAGCGCCAGACATAGATATGCTGGAGCGTCGTTGGCGCGCGCTCTTACATGCTGAGGACCGAGCAATAGCATTTAGGCAGACGAGTGATCGCGAGGTTCATAAGTCTTATGATGTTCCTTTGACAGATAACAACGACCCAACTCCTATTGCCAAACTACAAAACAACGCACAAATACCTGAAGTGCAAAGATATGCTTACCGTTCATTTGACCGTCACCACATTATCGCAGATGGTCGTCAGATATCCCGTCCACGCCCTGATCTATGGCGTGCCCACAGCGACAGCCAAGTTTATCTGTCTAGCTCGTTTGGTCAACCTCTTGAGTCCGGCCCCGCGTTGACTTCCTCAGCGTTTATTCCTGATCTTCACTATTTTCTGGGCCGAGGGGGCAAGGAAATTCTACCTCTTTACCGCAGGGCCGACGCGTCGCAAGCCAACATCTTGCCTGGGTTGCTCGAATCGCTTAATAAAATTTTCAAGTGCTCGGTCATGCCACAAGATTTTTTGGCATATGTTTACGGCATGTTGGCCCATTCGGCCTTCACAGACCACTTTGCCAAGGAACTGCAGTCCCGCGAACTGCGCGTGCCCATCACCCTTGATGGCGGGCTGTTCGAGCGCGTACGGGCTGTCGGCGCCCACCTGCTCTGGCTGCACACCTACGGGGAACGGTTCGTGCCTGAAGACAAGCCGCGCGGCCATGTACCGAACGGTCAAGCCAGATGTATCGTCGCCGTTCCCGGCGACCCCGACGGCTACCCAGAAACATTCGCTTACAACTACAAAGCCAGAACGCTTTACGTCGGCGGGGGCGAGTTCGCGCCGGTCGAACCCGAACTGTACTCCTTCGAAGTGTCAGGCTTCAAGGTTGTCGAATCCTGGCTCAAATACCGTATGAAGAAAGGGGCGGGCAGGAGGTCCTCACCCCTCGACGATGTCCGCCCAACCTGCTGGACCGGCCAGTTCACCACCGAGCTACTCGAACTCCTTTGGGTCCTTGAAGCCACACTGGCCGCCTATCCTGAACAGGCACAGCTCCTCCAGGAAGTCATCGCCGGCGACTGCTTATACGCCGATGAATTGCCGGAAGTGCCCCCGGAGATGCGTAAGCCTCCGAAAGCAATCAAAAAGGGGTTGTTTGGGTGATTTGTCCCTCGAGGTTCGGCATAGGTTGTGAGATGCTCCATTTCAGACGTTTGCTTGCGGCCTAGTCATTGGGGCCAACCACAGTTCTAATTCACACCAACCAGAAGGACATCAAGCAGTGTCCCAAAAAAGACAGAGCAACGAAAGCCTCCACGAACAGGCGGTCTCAATCATAGTGAAGCACCTCAGGGAAAGCATCGGCGCGACGCTGGAAGCCGACGCGAGGTGCAACGAGTGCGGGGACACTCTTTCAATCGACTTGATGAAGGATGCAAGCAGCGTGGAGAGGAACAAGAGTGTCGGGCCGGTTCGACCGGACCTGTCGGTCTTTGACGCAAACAGTCGGCCAGTCCGGTTTGTCGAGATTGTGGACAGTCACAAACCGGAGTCGAACGTCCACGGATACGCGTTGGAAAACGAGATAGAGGTCTTTGAATTTCACCTGAACGCGGCAAGAGAGTTCGTCGGGCGAAGAAGGAACAGGGCGCTGGATGCTTCGCTCACGGTTAAGGCCAGGTTGAAAGAGTTGCAGGCAAAGCGACTCACAGTTGACGCCCATACCTTGCTATGTCAGCGGCCTAAGTGCGAAGAATGCTCGTCTCCGCTTCCCCTAAGAACCATAGCCATAAACCTAACGGATTGCTGGAAGTGCCAACAGAACGTTAAGGTCGCGGTTGGATACAAGGACCATTGCGACCTGGAGCAGGACTTCTTTACAGACGAAGAGTTGGAATTTGTAAAGGAGAACGGCGTGATCCTGGAACGTCGATTCAGCAGCACCATTAAGGCCAGATATCTCGCCAATGTCTGTCCGCAATGCGACCAAATTCAGGGGAATTGGTTTCTTTACCAAGATCCTTTGCACGACAGGTTTAACCTGCCTCAGACCAGGAGAGAGGCCTATGGCCCGTGCGATAAGTGTGCAACCAGAGTGTGTATGTCCCACGGCGAGTATTTCGACTACACAGGAAACATGCAGTGCATTGAGTGCGTGAAAGAATCAGAGAAGACGATGTGTCCCAACGTTCCCGAGAGTGAGTGTTTTTATCCTGATCGGTGCCAAGAGAGGGGATGTTACTTCCAGAACCGGCAGTCTCTCAGCATTCAACAGGAATCTCCTTCGACCCAAGACCAAACAGAGCAATTGAGTCTACCACTTGAAACTCCCAGCAGCAGGTCGGAGAAAAAAGAAATGTCAGAGGAATGGAGAGAGTTCAACAGATGGATTTCCGAAAGAAGTAGTGATACGAATGACCATGACCGGAGTGATTGTGGCCCCAAATCTGAATCGCTGGAATAAGTGTCCCATGAAACGAATCACCAAGCGTGTTGAGAAGCAGTACGATGGCAAAGAAATATCTATCACGACAATATACGTCGCGCGTCCGGCTGGCAAGGTGAACATCGCCAGCCCGCTCCGGCCAGCTGGGGCCAGAGCGTCTAATGGGCATATTCAGGATTGTGGGGGAGGAAGGGGCGAGGGATCCGGCCAGTCCAGTTCGTCGAGACTTGTCTGCGATACCTTGCCATGGGCATCAAATGCCGCCTGAAGCCGCTTGCTCAGCCAAGCGACCCCCTCGGTAGAAAGCTTCACATGCGGCTGGCTACCGATTGCCCTTCTGGGATTCGTATTACCTTTGCCGTCGGCGGCATTGCGCTGCGTGGAGGCGAACGAATCGGCTCCGAGCGTCTCCATCAGTTCGTAAAGCGAGACGCCGTTCCCCATCGTACCATCGACGAACTCAGCGTGATGGACTCGAATGTAATGCGACCACCTCTTCCTCCGGGGCCACTTGTCAATATCAGTCTCTGTGGCGTCGTCCCTTACCGGCTTGTGCGCCATTGCAATGGCACGACCAAAGACACGGATGTCATTGGGATTGCGGGTGAGACGCCCGATGAAAATAGTATCGTCGTCCTGCACGGCCTTTGGCCGCTTTCCGGTGGGATAGCAGACTGACCAGTGGCATCCCCCTTCGATCCCCTCTATGATCGGAGTCGACAGCAGGGCGCGCTCGCCGCTCGATCCCAAGAACTTCACAAATGCTTGCGACGCAGCGGATACAGCGATCGGTAGCTGCGCAGGCGGCGCAGCAATAATCCCGGTATCGACGCCAAAGTCGCCTAATCCACCTGTCGCTTGAGGGCGGCCGCCCTCAAGCCAGTAGTCTGTGACGATCCTGTCCCAGGCGTCGAGTTGATCTGGCACCAGGTCGATGCCGGCACGGCACCATAGATCGTCGAAATAGTCCAGACTGTTCTCGACAGTTTCCCCTTCAGTGGTAACCATGCCGAACTCATGGTTTGAATCGAGCGCGGCCTTGGTGAGGTTGCACGAGGTGATGATGGCCCGTTTCTTGCCGAAGAGGTACAGCTTGGCGTGGAGGTTCTTCACGCCGCGTACGCTGGCGCCGGCATCGAGCAGATTTCGCAGCGCGGCGATGTCGCTGACCCCGTCGGCGATGTCGCTGAGATTGAAACGGGTGATGACCTGAATCTCTTTTGGGTTATGTTGCAGCAGCCGCTGAAGGGCGTTCGCCTTGATGAAGGGACAGATGATGCGAAGCTCGCTGGCGTCGTCGTTCAGGGCCTCAGTGAATTCGTTGGTCCAGTTTCCGTCAAGCAGTCGAGAAGTCATAGCAGATCCAATTCCTCCTCTTACGCAAGGTCAGGCGCCGTCAACGCAACTTTTCGGAGCGGAGAGAGTATATCACCCTGCGAGGAAGAAAGGGAACCGCTGGCTGCGGCCAGTCGAACAGGCAGCGGCGCCGGCCAGGTGGTTCTGCTGGAGGCTGAGCCCCTCGGGGCTGGCGCGCGCGGTAGGATCGGGGGGAAACAGGAGTGCGCGCGGGGGAGGGCACCCACAAGGGGTGCCCCTACGGGTCGGCGCAGATTGCGGCTCGATTGGCGGTTGTGCCAGCGGGAGGGGTGTACAATAGGTTGGCGGCGCGGCGGCGAGCTGGCTGCCTGAAGACTCGGCGGCAAGAAGCGGCCAAAGGACGCTGCGCTGGTGATCTGATACGGTTGCCACCGAACTTGGCGTTTGAATCATCCCCCTAGAATTGTTTGCTGGACCGCTCCACTGTACATCTTCGTTCGTGGTCCTGTTTTGGGGGCCAAGCTCAACGATGGGACTGCTATCAATGGCCAGAAAAAGACAGAGCAACGAAAGCCTCCACAGGCAGGCGGTCTCAATCATGGAGAAGCACCTCAGGGAAAGCATCGGCGCGACGCTGGAAGCCGACGCGAGGTGCAACGAGTGCGGGGACGCTCTTTCAATCGACTTGGTGAAAGACGCAAGCAGCGTGGAGAGGAACAAGAATGTCGGGCCGGTTCGACCGGACCTGTCGGTCTTTGACGCAAACAGTCGCCCAGTCCGGTTTATCGAGATTGTGGACAATCACAAGCCGGAGTCGAACGTCCACGAATACGCGTTGGAAAACGAGATCGAGGTCTTTGAGTTTCACCTGAACGCGGCAAGAGAGTTGGTCGGGCGCAGAAGGAACAGGGCGTTGGATGCTTCGCTCACGGTTAAGGCCAGGTTGAAAGAGTTGCGGGCAAAACGACTCACAGTTGACGCGCATACCCTGCTTTGTCAGCGGCCCAGATGCGACGAATGTTCGTCTCCGCTTCCTCTGAGGACCATCGCCATCAACCTGACGGACTGCGGGGAATGCCGACAGAAAGTTAAGGTCGCGGTTGGATACAAGGACCATTCTGCACTGAAGCGGGACTTCTTTACAGACGAAGAGCTGGAATTTGTAAAGGAGAACGGCGTGATCCTGGACCGTCGATTCAGCAGCACGAATAGGGCCAGATTTCTCGTCAACGTCTGTCCGCAATGCGACCAGACTCAGGGGAATTGGTTTCTCGACGAAAATCCATTCGATGACACGTTTGACCCGCCCCTGACCAAGAGGGAGGCGTACGGCCCGTGCGATAAGTGCGCAGTCAGAGAGTGCATGTCCCACGGCGCGTATTTCGACTACACGGGAAACATGCAGTGCCCTG
>CATOTS010000036.1 GCA_951813625.1 uncultured Caldilineaceae bacterium
CTTCTGCCGGTCGATCGGTGAAATAGCGATCGAGGCGGAGAGGAGGAAAGGGACGGTCCCATGTTTGATCCGGATAGCGGCAGATCTCCTGAAGACGAGCGAATAGGCGCGGCGGTTGCCTTCCGCGATTGGGATGACCGCCGGCTGCTGAATGCGGTGGATACGATCCTGCGGCGGCTCTATCGCGCCTGGTCGGAACTGGACGTGCCGACGCAGGGCCAGCTGGACCGGTTGCGCACGGGAGCAGCGGGCGCGGCCGGCGACAGCGGCATCAGCGCGTGGGAGCGCAGGGCGGTCCTGGTGCGATTTCTCGAAGAGCTGGCGGCGGTTGACGCGGCGCTCGATATCGTGCGCGATGCGGTGGCGGGCCCGGTGGACTCCGGGGACGGAGATGTTTCGCCGCGGGGGATAAACTACTTGGAGGCGGTCAATCTGTTGCGCCTGATGCGCGACGATCCGGCCCATTACATGCCGCGCACGGCCGGCAGACCGCCGCGTACGCGGCCCGCGCAGCCCGCAGCGCAGCCGCGCACGGGCGGGACCGGGGAGAAGGCCGCAGAGGTCCCGCAGCGGCGCACATCGCCGGCGCCGGCGGTGGGCGAGTTCAGGGGCGGCCCGGCGGTGCAGCTGTATACCTACGTTGACTTTCCGCTGACGATCTCGAATCGTTCAGACGTCAAGTACCCGCTGGTTGTGCAGCTGGTGCGCGACCGTCCGCGTGACAGCCGGGGCGAGGGCGAGGTCAACATCAGTTTTTCGGAGGAGGTCGAGCTTGTCGACGTCGTGGTGCGCGCGCCGGGTTTTGAGGAGGTCACAGGCTACGGCGCGGGATCACGCGACGGCCCGGATTTTCGGCGGACGATCGCGGTCCCGCGCGACGGTGACTCGCAGCCGGCCGTGTTCTTGCTGCAGCTGGTTGACGACCGCACCGGGCCGAAGTGGGTTTCGGTCGACTTCTATCACCGCGGCCGCAATGCCGGCTCGTTGACGCTGGAGGTTGAGGTAGCAGGTTTTCAGTTCTGGCGCGGACGCACGCGGCGGGCTGAGCTCGCCAGCGACGATGAAGAGGGCGGTCCGGTCGCGTTCGGCCCGGCCTCGGTCGTGCGCGCTGTCGACGGGATCACGATTCCGCAGGGGCCGGCGCTGCCAGCGGCCGACGTCGAGCTGCGGATCGTGCGCGACGCCGACGGCCGCACGCTGCACTTTCATCTGCATTCGCAGAAGGCGCCTGCACTGGACGGGCGCGGGGCCGGCTCGATTGTCTTCAGTGAGCTGTCCAGCCCCGGCCATTTCTTCGAGCGGCTGGTCGCGCGCTTGAGTTCGCTAGCGGCGCGAGCCAGCGCCGATCTGCCCGGCGATGAGGCCGTGCGCATGGAGGATGAGGTCGCGGACATCGGCGTCGAACTCTATGAGCAGCTCTTCCCCGAACCGTTGCGGCGGGTCTACTGGGAGTTGAAGGCGCTGCGCGACGCCGGGGTGGTGAAGAATCTGCTCATTGTGAGCGATGAGCCGTGGATTCCATGGGAGCTGGTCAAGCCCTACGACGTCGTCGAGGGCCGCGACATGGAGGACGACCACCTGGCTGCGGCCTGGCAAATGAGCCGCTGGCTGTCGGGCGCGGCGGTGCCTTCCGACCTGAATATCCGGGCGGCGCGGCTGGTGGTGCCGATGTTCGATCTCGATTTCGTGTGGAAGGAGATCGAGTACTTCGACAGCCTGGCGGCGCGGCAGATCGAGGTGGCGCCGCCGATCTCGACGCGGGCAGAGTTCCTGGAGGCGGCGGAGAAGGGCGGCGAGCAGCTCTATCACTTTGCCACACACGCGAACTTCAACGAGGTCTTCGTGGACGAGTCGCCGATCGTGCTGCAGGGCGATCCGCTGTTTCCCAGCGACTTGACGCGGCGCAGAGCGCAAGGTATGCGGCGCGAGAGGCCGCTCGTTTTTCTGAACACCTGCCACGGCGCGCGCGTCGGATTCAACCTGACCGGCCTGGGCGGATGGGCGCAGCGCCTGGTGGAGCAGCTGGGCGTGACCGCGTTCGTCGGCGCGCTGTGGGAGGTGAACGACGAGCTGGCGTCGAGGTTCGCGCAGGCCTTTTACGAGGAGCTTTGGGCCGGAAAGACGCTGGGCGAGGCCTTCCACTCGGCGCGGCAGCAGGTGCGGGCGCTGCAGAGCGGGAACCCGACATGGCTGGCGTATACGCTGTACGGCGACCCCAACAGCCGCATTGTCTGGACTGCGGGCGGCGACCGCGCGGCGGCGCGCGGCTGATTCCGGCTCCACACTGTTACTGCGAATGATACGACTATGACGACGCCAATGCGCCGGCAGTACCTGAAACTGAAGAGCCAGCACCCGGGCTGCATCCTCTTTTTCCGGCTGGGCGATTTCTACGAAACGTTTGACGGCGACGCCGAGATCGTGGCTGAGGTCTGCGACATTGCACTGACGAGCCGGCCGGTGGGGAGCAACGAGCGTGCGCCGCTGGCCGGTGTGCCCTATCACAGCGTGGAGGCCCACCTGGCGCGCCTGGTGGAGGCGGGTTACAAGGTCGCGGTGGCGGAGCAGGTGAGCGAACCGGGCGCGGGGCTGGTTGAGCGGGAGGTGCAGCAGGTCGTCACCAAGGGGACGGTTGACGAGCCGTCGATGCTGGATGAGGACCGCAACAACTACCTGGCGGCGGTGCTGTTCAACGCACGCGGCGACGAGGCGGGCATCGCCTACTGCGACATCACGACGGGGGCATTCGCGGCCACGCAGGTCGAGGGCAGGAACGGCGGCGACGTCGACCGCCGCGTGGAGGAGGAGTTGGGCCGACTGCAGCCCAGCGAGCTGATCACGTGCGGGTGGCGCGGGGAGGAGAGCGCGCCGGCCGCGCTGGTCAACGCGACGGTGGCGCTGGTCTCGCAGGTCGAACCGTGGCAGGTGGAGGAGGACACGGCGCGCAGAGCGCTGCAGCAGCACCTGGGCGTGAGCAGCCTCGACGGTTTCGGGCTGCAGGATAGGCCGCAGGCGCTGCGGGCGGCGGCCGCCGTCATCGCCTATTTGAAGGAGATGCAGCCGAGCGCGCTCTCGCAGCTGGACCGGCTGCAGAGCTACAGTATCGGCGACTTCATGGCGCTGGACGAGTCGACGCGGCGCAACCTGGAGCTTACGGAGACGATGCGCGGCGGCGAGTTCAAGGGCAGTCTGCTGGGTGTGCTGGACGGGACTCTGACGCCGATGGGCGGGAGGCTGCTGCGCCGGCGGCTGGGCCGCCCGCTGCTTGACATCGCGCGCATCAACGAACGGTTGGACGCGGTGCAGACGATGGTGGAGGAGACGGACTTGCGGCCGCAGGTGCGCGATGCGTTGCGGGGCATGGGCGACCTGGAACGGTGGATCAACCGCATTTCGCAAGGAAAGGCATTGCCGCGCGATCTGGTGGGTGTGCGCGAGGCGCTGCGGCGGGCGCCGGGTTTGCGCGATCTGCTGTTGGCGGCAAAGCAGAGCGCATCGAAGCGGGCGGGCGATGTCGCGTTTCTCGAGCAGATGTTGGCGCGGCTGCCGGAAAGAATCGCCGAGTTGGAGCTGCTGGAGCGGGCGGTCGAGGATGAGCCTTCGGCCACGTTGGCGAACCCGGGCATCATCCGGGCGGGGTACAGCGAGGAGCTGGACGCGATCGTCGAGAACAACCGGCACGCCAAGGAGTGGGTGGCTTCGCTGGAGCAGGTCGAGCGGAAGCGGCTGGGGATCAAGAGCCTGAAGGTGGGCTACAACAAGGTCTTCGGCTATTACATTGAGGTCACGCATACGCACGCGGACAAGGTGCCGGAGGAGTACATTCGCAAGCAGACGCTGACGAATGCCGAGCGCTACATCACGCCGGATCTGAAGGAGTATGAGGCGCTGATTCTGAACGCAGACGAGCGGCGGCTGGCGCTGGAGCAGGAACTCTTTCGCGCGGTCTGCAGGGCGTTGGCGGCGCGCGCCGATGGGATCCGCGCCATGGCGGCGGGGATGGCGCAGCTGGATGTGCACGCGGCGCTGGCGGAGGTCGCGCTGAGGCGGGGCTACTGCCGGCCGCAGATCGAGGAGGGCGCCGAGATTTCAATTTCGGCGGGCCGGCATCCGGTTGTGGAGCAGACGCTCGACGAGCCGTTTGTGCCGAACGACGCGCAGCTTTCGCCGGGCGAGCTGATCCATCTGTTGACGGGGCCGAACATGTCGGGCAAGTCGACCTATCTGCGGCAGACGGCGTTGATCACGCTGATGGCGCAGATTGGCTCGTTCGTACCGGCGGCCGCGGCCCGCATTGGGGTTGTTGACCGCATATTCACCCGCTTGGGCGCGAGCGATGAGCTGCACCGCGGGCAGTCGACGTTCATGATCGAGATGATCGAGACGGCGAATATCCTCAACCATGCGACGGAGCGCAGCCTGCTGATTCTGGATGAAATTGGGCGCGGGACGAGCACCTACGACGGCCTGGCGATCGCGTGGGCGGTTGTTGAGCATATCCACAACTCTCCCGCTCTGCGGGCAAAGACTCTGTTCGCGACGCACTACCACGAGCTGACCGAATTGGGTGAAAGGCTGCCTCAGGTCGTGAACTACCATGTTGCCGTCGACGACAGCGGCGACGATGTCGTCTTTTTGCGGCGGATACTGCCGGGCAAGGCGGACGGCTCATACGGAGTGCACGTGGCGCGGATGGCGGGACTGCCGCGGGCGGTGGTGCGGCGGGCGGAGGAGATCCTGTTCGACCTGGAGGCGTCGGGGGCGGCGGGCCCGGCGACGCTGCTGGACCTTGCCCCCGGCCGCAAGCAGAAGGCGGCGATGCAGGTGGGGCTCTTTGCCAGCGATCACCCGGCGGTGGAGTCGCTGCGCGCGCTGGAGGTGGACGCGCTGTCGCCGCTGGATGCGCTCAACCGGCTGTACGAGCTGCGGCAGCTGGTGGAGAGCAGTTGAGGCGCGATTGGCCGTTCCTGATGTGCGCGTGTCCGGCAAGGCCCGGTCTCCACTCGATGCGCTTCCCTCGATCTGTTGACAGGAGGTCGCATGTACACCCGATACTCGAAGATCGCGTTCGTGTGGGCGATCGCGCTCTATGCCTTGCTCGTGGTCTTCAACAATTTGACGGACTATGGGTCCAACTATACGTTTGTCGCCCACGTCCTCACGATGGACACGACATTTCCCGACAACCGGGGGATGTGGCGGGCCTTCGACAGCGCTTTCGCGCATCATCTGCTCTATTGGGTGATCATCGTGTCGGAGGCTGCGGTTACAGTATTGTGTTGGTGGGGCGGGGCGCGGCTGTTCAAGGCGAGAGCGGAGGCGGAACGTTTCAATCAGGCCAAGGGGACCGCGATTGCGGGTCTGACACTGGGCATCGTTCTGTGGTTCACCGGGTTCATCACGATCGGCGGCGAATGGTTCCTGATGTGGCAGTCGGATGTGTGGGATGGACGGCAGGCCGCGTTCCGGCTGGTCGTCGTCCTCGGGCTTGCGCTCCTTTACCTTGTTCGGCCAGAGGGCGAGAATGACGCCTGACAGTTCGCTGGGAGACGCGGGCGCGCCGCGAGGGTTTACCGGCCCTGGCCGCCCCCTCTAGGGTGTCTGCACCGGGCCGCTGCGGGTAACTATCTCTGAAATCTCCCCATACTCTGTAGCAATCCACATCTGTTCGCCGTCGCTGCGAATGTGGACGCGGCCGTGCTTGTCGTTGCGCAGGATGAGCTGCCCGCGCAGGCGTTCGAGCAGATCGGGGTCGGGGTGGCCGTAGCGGTTGTCGGCGCCGACCTGGATGACGGCGACGCCGGCTCCGACGGCTTCGATGAATGCGTGGCCGCTGCTGGCGTCGCTGCCGTGATGGCCGACTTTGAGCACGTGCGCGGCGAGGGGCTGGCCGCTGCGCAGGAGAAGCCTCTCGCTGGCATGGCCGCTGTCGCCGGTCAGGAGCAGAGTGAAGTCGCCGTAGACGAGTTTGAGCACGAGTGAACGCTCGTTCTTGTCATCCTCTTCCCAGCCGTGCAGCTCCGCTTCGGGTGGCGGCCACAGCGCCCACAGCGCGACGCCGTCGCCCAGGTCCAGCCAGCCGCCCTGTTGCAGTCCAATGACCTGCACGTTTTCGGCGTCGAGCGCGTCGAGCCACGGTTGCGTATCTTCGAGGGCGAGCGTGTTGGCGCTGATGATAGCGCGGCCGAGCCTGAACCGCTGTGGCAGATCGATCTGGGCGGCGATGTGGTCGGCGTCGGGGTGGGTGACGATGGCGCGGTCGACGTGACGGTCCCAGAAGGGCATAACGGCGCCGAGCTGGGCGAAGAGCTGCTGGCTGTCCTGGCCGCCGTCGATGATGAGCTGGCGGCCGCTGGGCGTCTGAATGAAGATACCGTCGCCCTGGCCGATGTCGAGGAAGTGGACGTGCAGCTGGCCGTCGGGCTGGGTCAGCGCGAGCCACCAGACGAGGACGGTGGCGAGCGCCGAGATGGCGAAGGCCCAGGAGGGCACTGTCTGCAGCAGCTGCGCAAGGCGCCGGCTGTTCGGGGCGCGCGTCGGGGCGGCTGGGGAGGCAGGCATGAGACCGAGAGTGAGCCGGTTGAGTGTGCGGCGCAGGGGCTGGCGCCAGTAGAGCGCGAGGACGGCGGCATAGGTTATGCTCATGTGTTCGGAGTCAAACCAGCCGACCTCCATGCTGGCGCCGGGAATGGCGGCGTTGGCGGCGACCATCGCCACCGTCCACCAGAGGCAGGCGAAGGGAATCCACAGCAGAAACTGGGCGACCTGTTCGAGGCCGAGCAGCCCGAAAATCAACCCCAGGCCGCCGGCTACCATGATCAGGGGCTGAGCTGGCGCGATCAAGAGGTTGGTGAACGGGCTGATCCAGCTTAGGCGTTCGAAGTAGTGTACGATCAGCGGAAGGGTGGTCACACTGGCGGCGATGGTCATGAGCAGGCTGTCGCGGATGAGGTCCCAGATTGAGTTGGGGATGAGGAATTCAGGTTGGCGGGCGGTGACGCCGGGCGCGGAGGAGCGGCGGAACCGGTCTGCGAGCGTGTTCCCGAAGTTTTGGGCCCTATCGGTGAGTGGAGGGCCGACGAGTATGAGGCCGGCGGTGGCCGCCCCGCTGAGTTGGAAGCCGACGTCCCACAGGGTGAGGGGATTCCACAGGGTCATCGCCCAGCAGGCCGCGCCCAGACTCACCAGCGCTGTGCTCTGACGCCCGAGGACAGTCGCAAACACAAAGAGCCCACCCATCAAGGCGGCGCGCGTGACTGCGGCATCGCCTCCCACCAGGAGAGTGTAGAAGACAAGGCCGGAGAGGGTCGGCCACAGGGCCGCGCGCCGTCCGAACAGTTTGACGCCCAGGGCCATCAGCAGACCGGATACGAGCGCCACGTTGCTGCCGCTGATGACGATTACGTGGCTGGTCCCGGTCAGGTTGAACTGCTCGTAAAGGGCGTCGGGGATGCCGGCCTCGATACCGAGGAGCATGCCGTTGGCGAGCGCAGCGTACGGCTCGGGCAGGTGGCGGTTGAGCAGGGCCTCGCCGCGGGCTCGCAGGTCGTAAACGCGGCCAAGAATGAAGCCGCCTGACGGTTGCCCGGGCAGCGGCTCCACTCGGGGCCGGCGCATCAGGCTGTGGACCTGTTTGCGGGCGAGGTAGGCGCGGTAGTCGAAGCCGTCGAAGACGGGCGGTTCGATCAGCTGACCGCTGACGCGCACCTGTTCGCCGTAACGAAATGGATGGCGGCTGGCGGTCTGCAGTCGGACGCGGCCGTCCACCGGATGCGGGGCGCCGTCGAGCCAGATGGCGTTCGCCTCGATGTCTATGCGCTGGCGTCCGTCCTTCCTGAGAGGATAGCCGCTTACGAAACCGCTGATTCTCACCGTCTCCCGATAGGTGCTGTCGCTGGCGGCGTTGTAGCGGGCCAGGTCGGAGGGTTGGAGACAGGGGAGGGGCGGATGGGAGGCGAGTCGCAGGAGCCCGCACAGGGCGGCGAGCACGATGCCGCCTGCGAGCCATCCGGAAAGCGCAGCGCGCGGCTGGGCGAAACCGGCGGAGACGGGCCAGCGCAGCGGGGTCGCGGCCCTGGCAGGGGTGGCCGCGTCAAGCCACAGGCAGAGAGGGATGGCCGCGAGGGCGGCGATCCAATAGAGGTCGCTGATGCCGCAGCCGAACAACGTCCGCTGCCAGAGGGCGTGGCCGGCTGCGATTCCGATAAGATAGGCTACGGCAAGGTATAACAGTTTCAAAGGACCAGGCCGACCCGGGAGATGGTGTAACCTAGTATCGCGAGGAGAAACGCGGCGGTATCATACCGCAATGTGGAGAATTCCGCAGCTAATGGTCGCACTATCGAAAGGGTGCAGCCCACTCTTGGGACGGGAAGCGCTGTGCGGGGAATTCACGCCAGATGTGGTTGAAATTGCTTACCTGCTTTTGGGAGAGGCACAGGGCAGGCGCGCGGCCTGCCCCTGGCGGGGCCGCGGCGTGCGCCGAATTGGTGGCGGCGCGTTGTGCTGCAGGTTACACAGGGTTGCATTGAAACCCACACCCGGCGGGTGGAATGGTGTCAGGGGGGCGTTGCGGGGGGAGTCCCCCCGCACAAGGGAGGGCCGGAGGCCCGACCGTCCAGAGCTGCCGAACTTCGAACGTCGAACGGCAACGTCAAGGGCTTGATCCACGAATATGCGCGAATCTCCACGAAGAACGTCAACTGCGGGTTGTGTCAGGGGGGCGTTGCGGGGGGAGTCCCCCCGCACAAGGGAGGGCCGCAGGCCCGACCGTCCAGAGGGAAACAGGAATGCATATTCCTCCACTCTGCCCGAGAATGGACCGCGGGCTGGGCATGACTCCATTGCATTTTGCGGCAGATGAAACTGGGCCATAATTCAGGACTGCGCCTTACCGAAAGCGGAGGCGGTTTTTCGTCTCAACTGATCTTATGGTATAACTGATCGGAATCAGTCTTCCTGTGATGGTCCAGAAATCCTCGTAACGAAGCAGGGACTTCATCAAGCATCCAACGCATCGGGAAATCAACACGCGAAGCCATTGAGGAGGTCGTTCTTTGCAAGCAATTGATTATGTAGCACCCAACAGTGTGGACGAGGCGGTATCGGCCCTGGCTGCCGGGGGCGCGAGCGCGAGGCCGCTCGGCGGCGGCACTGACCTGATCGCACAACTTCAGGAAGGGCGCAGTGATTTGGATACGATCGTTGACGTGAAGCGTATTCCCGAATTGACGGCGATTTCGATCGGCGGCGATGGGTTGACGTTGGGTGCGGCGGCGTCCTGCCATAGCATCAACAACAACCAGGCGATTCGGGACGGTTATCCGGCGTTGATCGATTCGACGCATTTGATTGGCGGCACGCAGATTCAGGGCCGGGCCAGCCTCGGCGGCAATCTGTGCAACTCTTCGCCGGCTGCCGATTCGATTCCCAATCTGATTGCGCACAGCGTGATCTGCCACATTGCCGGGCCGAATGGACGGCGCACGGTTGCGGTGGAGGATTTCTGCACGGCGCCGGGCCGCAATGTACTGGGCAACGGTGAGTTCCTGGTTGCGCTGGAGTTTCCGGTGCCGCCTGCGAACTTCGGCGCGGCCTATCTGCGTTTCATTCCGCGCAATGAGATGGACATTGCCGTCGTCGGCGCGGGTTCCTCGGTCGTCCTGAGCGACGACGGCCAGACGATTGAGTCGGCGCGGGTCTCGCTGGGCGCGGTTGCGCCTACGCCGCTGTTTGTGCAGGAGGCGGGCGATGCGCTGGCCGGTCAACCTGTTTCAGAGGAGACGCTGGCGAGGGCGGCCGAGCTGGCGAAGGACGCGGCGCGGCCGATAAGCGATATGCGCGGTACGATTCCGCAGCGCAAGCACCTTTCGGCTGTGCTGACGCAGCGGACGCTGCGGATTGCCATCGACCGGGCGCGGGGCACAAAAACTGTTGACGAATTGGGGAGATTGAACGGACATGGCTAAGAAGATCGCTGTAGAGACTACAATCAACGGGGAAGAGACGATCTTTCTGTGCGAGCCGCGCCAGACGCTGCTGGAGGCGCTGCGCGACAACCTGGGGCTGATCGGTAGCAAAGAGGGCTGCGGCAACGGCAACTGCGGCGCGTGCAACGTGCTGCTGGACGGGGTCCTGGTCAACTCCTGCCTGGTGCTTTCGCCGGAGATAGAGGGGCGCGATGTGGTGACGATCGAGGGCATTGCCGTCGACGGCGAGCTGCATCCGCTGCAGCAGAAGTTCCTGGAACATGCCTCGCTGCAGTGCGGCATCTGCACGCCCGGCTTTATCGTCTCCGCCAAGGCGCTGCTGGACGAGAATCCTGACCCCAGCGAGCATGATGCGCGTCTGTGGCTGGCCGGAAATCTGTGCCGCTGCACGGGCTATGACAAGATTGTGCGGGCGGTCCTGGACGTTGCCGAGGGTGACGCATAGAGACGAGGAGAAGACGCCATGGCGAATACAAATCCGAACGGATCGGGCGGTCGCGCGGCCAACGGCCAGAACGGTTACAAGGTGATCGGCACGCGTCCGGTACGACCGGATGGCGTGGACAAGGTCACGGGTCGCGCGGTCTACGCGGCGGACGTGCAGATGACGGGGCTGCTGCACGGCTTTGTGCTGCGCAGCCCGCATGCGCACGCCTACATTCGCTCGATCGACACGAGCAAGGCGGAGGCGCTGCCGGGGGTACGTGCGATTGTGACGGCGGCCGACCTGCCGGCGGCCGAGGACAAGATAGAGGACCTGGGCGAGGGCGCGATCAACCTCAAACATCTGAGTGACAACGTCCTTGCCGACGAGAAGGCGCTCTATCACGGGCACGCGGTGGCGGGCGTGGCGGCGGTCAACCCGCATATCGCGCGGGAGGCGGCGGAGTTGATCGAGGTCGAATATGAGCTGCTGCCGCCGGTGATGACGGTGGATGACGCGCTGGCCGACGATGCGCCGATCCTTCTGGATGGGCTGCGCACCGATTCGATGGGCGAAGTCGGCGCGGAGCCGACCAACCTGGCCTCCTTCTTCCGCCATCAGCGCGGCGATCTGGATGCCGGTTTTGCCGCGGCGGAGCAGGTGGTGGACCGCACGTATCGCACGGAGACGGTGCATCAGGGGTACATCGAGCCGCACGCGGCGACGGCGCTGCACAGCGCGGACGGCCAGATTACGATCTGGACGAGCACGCAGGGCTCGTTCGCGGTGCGCGGGCAGGTATGTGAGATTCTGCAGATTCCAGTCTCGCGTCTGAAGGTGGTTCCGACCGAGATCGGCGGCGGATTCGGCGGGAAGATTAACGTCTATGTAGAGCCGGTCGCGGTGTTACTGTCGCAGAAGGCCGGCCACGAACCGGTGAAGATCGTGATGAGCCGCGCCGACGTGCTGGCTGCCACAGGACCGACATCGGGTTCGAATATCCGCGTCAAGATGGGCGCGGACGCAGGCGGCAAGATCACGGCTGCGCTGGCCGAACTCTACTACGAGGCGGGGGCGTATCCCGGTTCACCGGTCGGGGCTGCAGCCAACGTGAGCCTGGCGCCGTACGCGCTCGAGAATATGCAGGTGGACGGCTACGACATCGTCGTCAACCGGCCGCGCAGCGCGGCCTACCGCGCGCCTGGCGGCACCAATGTTGCGTTTGCGGTTGAGAGCGTCGTCGATGAGCTGGCGGAGAAGATGGGCATGGACCCGGCGGAGTTCCGGATTTTGAACGGGGCCAAGGAGAATGACCGCCGGCCGGACGGCTTGCAGTACGCGCGCATCGGTCACATCGAGACGGTTGAATCGATCCGTGATTCGGAACACTACCAGTCGCCGCTGGAGGGGAAGTACCGCGGCCGCGGCATCGCTTCCGGTTACTGGAACAACTGGGGCGGCCAGTCGAGTGCAACCGCGGTTCTGAACCCGGACGGTACCGTCAACCTGAACGAGGCGTCGACCGACATCGGCGGGACGCGGGCGTCGATTGCGATGCAGCTGGCCGAGGCGATGGACATAGAATATGAGCAGGTCAAGGCGCGGGTGGTGGACACCGACACGGTCTCGTACAACGACGTGACCGGTGGCAGCCGCACGACCTATTCGACCGGGCTGGCGGCCTACAACCTGGGGCAGCAGCTCAAGGAGGAGATGAAGCGGCGCCTGGCCGACCATTGGGACGTGCCGGCCGAGAACATCAGCTACGAGGACGGCGTTTTCGAGGCTGGAAGCGAGAGCATGCCGTTTGCGGAAGCTGCCGGCGTGGTGCAGCGCGACGAGCCGCTGATGGCGAGTTCGACAGTGCATCCGCAGGATTTCGGCCCTGGTTTCTCGACACAGCTGGTCGACGTCGAGATCGACCCTGAGACCGGTAAGATCACGATTTTGCGTTACACGATCGCGCAGGACGTGGGCAAGGCGATCCACCCGTCGTACGTGGAAGGGCAGATGCAGGGCGGAGTGGCGCAGGGGATCGGCTGGGCGATCAACGAGGAGTACATCTACGACGACGAGGGCCATCTGCTCAACGCCAGCCTGCTCGACTACCGGATGCCGACGGCGTTGGACCTGCCGATGATCGAGACGATCATGGTGGAGGTCCCGCATCCGGCGCACCCATACGGCGTGCGCGGCGTGGGAGAGGTGAACATCGTGCCGCCGGCCGGGGCAGTCGCCAACGCGGTCTATGCCGCGACCGGCGTGCGCATGGAGAAGCTGCCGATATCGCCGGCCAATCTCCTGGAAGCGATGTGGGCCAAAGAGGCAGAAGCAGCGGCTGAACCTGTACCCGGGGACGACTGAGCGTGGCGCAGGTCTGGATACCCCCGCTGATGCGTTCGCTGACCGGTGGTCAACAGATCGTCGAGGCGGAGGGCGCAACGGTGCGTGAGGTGGTGGCGGCGCTGGACGAGTTCTATCCCGGCATCGCCGACCGAATCGTTGAAGAAGGGCGGATCCGGCCGGGATGGACGGTCGCCGTGGACGGCGCGGTGCAGAATCGCGGTCTGCGGGCGGCGGTGGGGCCGGAGAGCGAGGTGCACTTCGTGCCGTCGATGGCGGGCGGCCAGGCATCGACGCTTTAACAGAATAGCAACGCCTGATCCTGCCCTTGGCCGCGCGTGCGGCCAAGGGCAGTTTGCTGTCCTGCGGGCGGGGCGGCGCGGCCCTACACCGTACAGGCAGGCGCCAAGGCGCGCACTTGCGTTTCTAAAACTACAGTCATTTGCCAAAATGGTCGCCACTCGACACGAAGGTTTTTGGGCAGGCTGCGCAGACCAGAATACGGACGACAGGGTTGCGCTGCAGTGGCCCGGTAAGCGGCTGCAGGTTGATGCTGGGCGGCCTGTTGCGCGTACATTGGAAACGTACCGTCCGACGGCAGAGCGGGCCGGTCGTATGGGGGCTGAATCCGTTGGGAGGGCCGGTCTTCTCCTGTACGGCGACAACTTGGATGGTCTCTCGTGGCTGCTGGCGAACGGTTATGGCGGCAGGGTGCGCCTGGTCTACATGGATCCCCCCTACAATTCGAACCGAACATACCGTAGCCGCGTACGGCTGCGGGGCAATGGTCAGCCTTCGATCGGTGAGCAGACTGTGTACGAGGACGTCTGGCAGCCGGGCGACTATCTGCAGTTCGCGGCCGACAGGTTGCTGCTGTTGCGCGAGCTGCTGCACGAAGACGGGACGCTGTGGCTGCACTGTGACCACCGCATGCAGGCGCATCTGCTGCTGCTGTTGGAGGAGGTTTTCGGCGCATCGTGTCATCTGAACACGGTGTACTGGCGCAGCCAGACGATGCGCGGGGCCAAGGTGCATGCGCGCTATTTTCCGCGCAGCGCGCAGGCGATCCACATATTTCGGCGTCAGAAGGATGGGGAGCCTGTGTGGCAGGCGCCGACGCGCGAGATCGAGCTGACCGAGTCGGAGGCGGCGGCGCGCTATATGCGCGACGGGCGCGGTTTCTTCCGCACTTCGGATCCGGGTACTTACAGTTTTGAACGGCTGGCGGCGCTCGACGCGGAAGGGCGGCTGTACGCGCCGTTCGGCGGTCACGTGGTTATCGACGGGGCGTCGCGGCGGGTGTACGCTTCGAACGGCGGGAACCTGGGCGTAAAGTATTACCTGGAACAGCGCGGTCGCGCCCGGTACGTCGTGACGCGTGCCGTGGACAATCTCTGGGATGATCTGGCAGGTCTCGGGACAGTGCCAGGCGAGGATGAGAGCTATCCGACGCAGAAGACGGAGCGGCTCTTGCAGCGGATCCTGGAGACGGCTACGCGTCCGGGAGACCTGGTGCTCGATCCCTTTGTCGGGGCCGGCACAACGACTGCCGTTGCGCACAAGATGGGCCGTGCGTGGATTGGCTGCGACAGCATCTGGCGGGCAGTGCGCACGGCTGCGGGCCGCATTGGGCGCTCCTCGCAAGCGACCGAAATTGACGAGAGCGGAGATTCGGCAGCGCGCGTAGGCGGCTATCAGATCGTGCGGGTTGGCGAAGCCGGCACCGGGCTGGGCCGGGGCGCACCGGGGACCGAGCGCGCTGGGGCAAGCTCACGTATACGTGTTACGCGGGAGGGCGAGCAGCTGGCGGTCCGGATCGAGCGCTTCCGCAGCGAGCACGTGGCGCGGCTGGCGGCGGAGTCGAATGTGCCACTGCCGCAGGACTGGCGCGCGCAGGTGCGCGCCGTCCTGATCGACCCGGATTACGACGGCACGATCTTCCGGCCGGAGGTGGTCGACGCGCCGGCGGGCAGGAAAGCCCTGGTTGCGGGCAGCTACCGCTGCGGAAAGCTGGACCGCTGCAGCCAGATTGGTGGCAGTGGCGCCGGTGGGCGCTCGGTCGCCGTGCTCATCTTGGACGTGGCGGGAGAGGAACACCTGGAATTGAGGACGGTCGGGCAACCATCTTCATCGGCAGGTTGAGCGAAACCGGCGACCCGAAGCCGGCACTACGAGATGGCGCTTTGCCTTGAAGGGTGAACGAAGCTGCGCGAGTTATCGCGAAGGGAAATGGTATAATTGAGCCCTCATGGCCATTGAGCTTCTTTCCCAGGATGTAGCTGCCAAAATCGCCGCGGGCGAGGTGGTTGAGCGCCCGGCCAATGTCGCCAAGGAGCTGATCGAGAACAGCCTCGATGCCGGCGCGAGCGAGGTGCGCGTCGAAATCAGGCAGGGCGGCCAGCGGCTGTTGCGCGTGAGCGACGATGGACACGGCATCCTACCGGCTGACCTGGAGCTGGCGGTCGCGCGGCACGCCACCAGCAAGCTGCGCAGCGCGGCAGACCTGGATGCGATCGCGACGCTCGGCTTTCGCGGCGAGGCGCTCTACAGCATCGCTGCGGTCAGCCGCATGACGCTTAGCAGCCGCGCGCGCGCGGCGGACGCGGGCGCGGAGGTGCTGGTCGAAGGCGGCAGCCTGCAGCATAACCGGTCTGCCGGTCTGCCGGTTGGGACGGTTGTAACGGTTGAGAATATCTTTTTCAACGTTCCCGCGCGACGCAAGTTTCTGCGGCGGCCGGCGACGGAGGCGAGCCACATGGCGGCGATCGTGCAGCGCTATGCGCTGGCGTACCCTTCGTGCCGCTTCCAGTATGTGAACGAGGGCAAACTGGCTTTTTCCACGGACGGCAGCGGGCGCGAGATCGACGTCTTGACTAAAATATACGGGCGTGAGAACGCGCAGCAGTTGATCGGTGTGGGCCGTATGCGGGAGGGCAGCGGCCCTTCCGATTGGGGCGGGCGTCGAGCGACGGGCGGTGATGGGGAACGGGAAGTCAGTTTCATGCCGGATGCGGCGCCTTCCTCGGCGGGCACGCGGGGGGAGGTCAGAGTGGGCGGCTACGTCAGCCTGCCGTCGCTGACGCGCGCCAGCCGGGCCCAGATCGACCTGTTCGTCAACCGGCGTTATGTCGAGGACCGCGCGCTGACGCACGCGGTCGTGCAGGCGTATCACACGCTGCTTCCGGGCGGGCGCTATCCGCTGGCCGCGCTTTTTGTCGAGCTGGAGGCGGCGGAGGTGGACGTGAACGTGCACCCGCGCAAGACGGAGGTGCGTTTCGCCGATGCGCGCAGCGTTTTTTCGGCTGTTCAGCGGGCGGTGCGGCAGGCGGTCGTCGAGGGCGCGGGCGTGCCCGATCTGCCATCTGGTCGGGACAGTTCGCCGGCGCTTGCTGGCGAGGATATGTCCGGCTGGGCGGCGCGGCGCCAGTCGATTCTCGACGCGGGGAGCGGCCGCCAGCCGGTTATTCCGGTCGATATGCCGTTCACCCGCGCGCCTGAAACGGACCCGTTGCAGAATATCGCCGGCACGCAGTCGGAAGGCGGCGGCACGGAAGCCTTTGCGGGGGATGAACAGGCCGCGCCGGCCGATCCCGACCAGGGCTTGCCGCCGTTGCGGGTGGTGGGACAGGCGGGGGCGATGTATGTTGTCGCAGAAGGGCCGGAAGGGTTGTATCTGATCGATCAACATGCCGCGCATGAGCGGATCTTGTATGAGAAGTTCCTGGCGCAGCGCGAGCAGGGCGGCGGTCCGGTGGCGGCGCGCCAGGGACTGCTGGAGCCGATTACGCTGCACGTGGGCGACGTGCGAGCGGGGCTCGTCGCCCAGCATCTGTCCGAGCTGAACGCGGTCGGGTTCAGCGTGGAGCATTTCGGCGGCGATACGTTTCTGGTGCGCGCTGTCCCGAGCGCGCTCTCGCATCAGGACTGCGAACGCGTGCTGGACGAGATCGTGCAGGGGCTGGCCGAGAACCGGGACCTGGTGGGAGAGGAGCTGGAGGCGCGGCTGGTGAAGATGGTGTGCAAGCGGGCGTCGATCAAGGCGGGGCAGATTCTCAGCGACATCGAGATGAAGGAGCTGGTGCGACAGTTGGAGCAGTGTGCCGCGCCGCGTACGTGCCCGCACGGACGGCCTACGATGCTGCAGCTGCGCGCGGGCGAGCTGGAGCGGGCCTTCAAGCGAACGTAGCTTGCGTCAGCCACTGTCATTCGCCAGGCGGGCGCTGACCAACCTGTTCAGGCTAACGCCCTGTTCGGCGGCGCGCAGCGCTAGTGCTCGGTGCGTTTCGGGGGGCACGCGGACGAGGAACTTGCCGCTGTAGGCGCGGTCGGCGAGCGGCTGCGGCGGCTCTTCTCCCTGCGCGTTTATATCGGCGACGCAGTTGGCTACAAGGCGCCGAATTCCGGAAAAGGACTCCTCTGCTGAAGGGGCCAGCCAACTCAGCGCGGGAAATTCTGCGCACAGCCCAACATATTCGCCATCTTCACTTGACCAAATAACTCTATACGCAAAATGATCTTTCATTCCAGCCCCTCCAGCTTCCTGACGGCTTTCACAACCTGCCGTACCTGATAGGCTTTTGCCTTGCCCTTGTCGTTTTGGAAGTTGACTCTTGGATTTCCTGGCTATGGGGTTCGATCGATTCGGTGGCTACCACCCTTCTGACGAGGCTGTCCAAAGTATTGGTCACAGATCTTTGCCAAGTCGGCGGACCGTCCACCTTTCGGATTCGGGGAAAGCCTCTGAAGGATTTCTTGCGTGCTTTCCATGCGCTTGCATAATGTCAGTAAAGATCCCGTAGGTCAAGCGACAGACGCCTTAGCGTTGGTTCACTTCTGTCCTGAAGTGACTGGGTGTAATCGTGTAACGCGGCACCGTTAGGGCTCGGCAATTCAGGCGAAGCGATCGCAGGGATTTACGACGACAAGTGGGCACAAAAAATGTGGTGTCGCTTTAGGGAGGGCGTGTTTGTGTGTGCTATACTCGAAAATGGCGCGCGCTCCCCTGGTGATGGTTCGATAGTCGTTTCGGCAGCGCGCCTGCTTTGCGGTGAGCGGACGCGCATCAGAGCTGCGGGATGAATGAGGTGCTCGGACTTGCTGACCCGAACACGCTGGCCCGGGTCGTTGGCGTCATCTGTTTTGCGGTCGGCGCGTGGCTGGGAAGCTGGTTCCCGGACATTGACAGGATAGCAGTTCTGCGTCTGCGCCACAGGTCGACGGTCACGCACGGCTGCGCGGCGCCGGCGCTGACGTTTGTTGCGGCGCGTGCGACCGGGAGCGAGTGGGCCGGTTGGGTCGCGGCCGGCTTTGCGGCCGGGGTGGGGCTGCACCTGGCGTTCGATCTCTTTCCGGGGAAGTGGCGCGGGTTCGCGCTGGTCGACGTGCCCAGGTTGGGCCGCTGCACCAAGGCTGTGTCGGTCGTCTGGCTGTTCGCCAACGTGTTTATGTGCACGGGGCTGGCTGTCTGGACAGTTCCGGCGCCTAATATAGTCAGTTTCACAGCATGCCTTGCAGTTGTGGGGGCTCTCTATCTTTATGGGGTATTGAAGAAGAGGGAGCATTTCGCCGCCGGGCCGCTGCTGACGCTATTGTCGTTGGGCGCGGACGCGCTTTGACCAGTGGGAAGAGCGGTAAGTCAGAAATAAGAGGTAGGGAAAGATGACACTGACCGTGAATACAAAGCCACTAGAGAGTCGGCAGCTTGCGATGACGATTGAAGTCGCCGAAGAACGGATCGACCAGGAGATGCGGAAAGCGGCGCGCAAGATCGCCGGGCAGGTCCGCATTCCGGGATTTCGCAAGGGTCGGGTTCCCTTTCACATTCTGCTTCAATTTGTGGGCCGGGAGGCGATCATTGGCGAGTTTGTCGACGATTTGGGGCAAGAGGTCTACAAAGAAGCGATTGAGCAGGAGGGACTGGAGCCTTACTTCGTGGGCAGTCTCGATGATGTGGACATGGAAGAGACGGTGCGATTTCACCTGACCGTGCCGCTGTCGCCGGAGGTCAAGCTGGGCGAGTATCGCAGCCTGCGGGTGGAGGAGGAAGAGGTTGAGGCGGATGAGGAAGCGGTCCAGCAGCGCATTCAGTCGATTCTGGAGCAGAATTCCGACTACGTCGAGGTCGACCGCCCCAGCCAGTACGGTGATCTAATGACGATCGACGTGCGCGGCGTGGTTTTGGACGCGGCGGGCAACGAGACCGACACGGTCGTTTTCGATGAGGAGGACTGGGACGTAACGCCGGACGAGGAGAACCCGATGGAGCCTGCCGGACTGGACGTGGCGCTGCAGGGGCTGTCTGCCGGCGAGGAGAAGAGCTTTGAACTTGCGTGGCCGGAGGACAGCCCAAGTATGTACGCCGGCAGCACGGTGCGATTCGGAGTCAAGGTCCACAAAATTCAGTCCTACGAAGCGCCGCCTGAGATGACGGATGAGATTGCGCAGAACGTTGGCCCGGACTTTGAGACCGCGGCCGATCTTCTTGAAAGTATCCGAGTGACGGTTACTGAGGAGGCGCAGCAAAGGGCCGCAAACGAATTCACGCAAAAGGTGCTCGAGGGTCTGGTTGGGATGAGCGAGATCGAATATCCGCCGGTGGCTGTGGAGTTGGAGATCGACCGGCTTGTTCGAAATTTTGATATGCAGGTACGTCAAATGGGGCTGCAGGGGATGGAGCAGTTCCTCGAGATGACGAATCAGACGATTGAAGAGTATCGTGAATCGCTGCGCGAGCGCGCCGAGGTCTCGTTGCGCAGCGAGCTTGCGTTGGGAGAGTTCGCGCAGAGCGAGAGTCTTGAGGTCAGCGATGAAGAGTTTGAAGAGCACATAGGCAACGTGGCTGGTCCTCTGCCGGAGGGCGCCGACGAAGAGACTGTACAGGCGCACGCCGACATGCTGGAGATGATGCGGGGCGAAAACAGCCGTCCGATGCTCGACAGCGATATTCTGAAGGGCAAGTCGATCGCGATGCTGCTGTCGATCGCACGGGGGGAGGAGGTCCCGCAGGCGGCGGCAGTAGAAGCGGCAGATGATGAAGCGGCAGATGATGAAGCGGCCGAGGCGGACGGGTCCGACAGTGATGAGCAGCCGCCCGAATCGGTCGATGCAGAAGAGGATGCTAGCGAGGCCGAGGGGGAAGAAGAGGCAGCCGACAGTTGACGTTGGCGAATACAGGAGAGAAGTGGGCGAAACGGGCGGATCCTACATTCCCGTGCGGGCGCATCGTATAGGTTTGGAAATGGAGCGGCCGGCGAGCGGGTGGAGACGCGGTGCGGTCGACTTGAGTCGAGGAAAAGAGTTTCGTCAACATGAACCGCAACAGGGAGATTCAGATGTTTCCTTTGCTGAACAACGAGATTTCGGCGCAAGATCCTCAGTCTGACGGCCGTCCCGGACCGGCGGGTGGTATGGCGCCATCGAACATCATTCCGATGGTGATTGAGAACACGGGGCGCGGCGAGCGGGCCTACGACATCTACAGTCTTCTGCTGAAGGAGCGCATTATCTTTCTCGGCATGCCGCTGTCTGACCAGGTGGCAAATCTGATCGTTGCGCAGCTCCTTTACCTGAATTCAGAGGACCCGAATCAGCCTATTCAGATGTATATCAACAGCCCGGGTGGCCTGATCTACGCCGGAATGGCGATCTATGACACGATGAAGATGATTCCGGCGCCGGTGCACACTGTCGCTGTCGGGGTGACGGCGAGCATGGGCACGGTGTTGCTGTGTTCGGGCGCAAAGGGCAAGCGATACGCGTTGCCGCACGCGACGATTCATATGCATCCGGCGGGCGGAGGCGCACAGGGCTATACCGAGGACGTGCGCATTGCGCTGCGTGAGCAGGAGCGGCTGCAGACACAGCTCTTCCACATCGTGGCGCAGCAGACGGGTAAAGTCTGGCAGGAGATCGAGGAGATGTTCCAGCGCGACCGCTGGATGAATGCAATCGAAGCGAAAGAGTATGGGCTGGTGGACGACGTGCTCGGCGACAGCAGCGACATCGTTTCGGTCGTGGATGGTCAGCTGAAGGTGCCGAACCAGAACGGGACGGAAGCAGTTGCGGAGGAGGCCGGCGGGGACGGCGACGGGACCGAGAAAGAGGAGTGAGCGGCCAGGCATCCCGCAACAGGCTGCGGGGCCTCGCGGCGGGAGAACGGGTCGGAGTCTCTTTGGCGATTCTGAGCCGGCCCGCCAGAACGCAGGACGCTGACTGAATCTGGAGTGGCAATGAGCGCATGCTCCTTTTGCGGCAGAGAGGAATCTGAAGTCGGGCGCCTGATCGCCGGCGATGACGGCGTCCATATCTGCGATGAATGTATCCGTCTCGGGGTTGAAATCCTGGACGAAGAAGGGCTGGGCCAGGAGGGCGCGGCGGCCGGTTCGGCGGGCGCAAGGCCCAAGCGCGTACCAAGCCCGCGCGAGATCGTGTCGCACCTGAACCAGTTTGTAATCGGGCAGGAACGGGCGAAAAAAGTTCTGTCGGTCGCGGTTTACAATCACTATAAGCGGGTTTTTGGCAGCGGCGCATCGGGCCGCGGGCAGCAGGGAGAGCCGCATCCGGAGCCAGGTAACGGCGCTGCGCAAGAGGTCGCCGGCGAACTGAGTCTTGCGATCCAGAGCGGGGAAGCGGCGAACGGTGAAGAAGAGCAGGTCGAGCTGGCCAAGAGCAACGTGCTGTTGATCGGCCCGACCGGCAGCGGCAAGACGCTGATGGCGCAGATGCTGGCCAAGCTGTTGGATGTGCCGTTTACAATTGCAGACGCCACCAGTCTGACCGAGGCCGGGTATGTGGGTGAGGACGTGGAGAGCGTGCTGGTTGGGCTGTTGCAAGCGGCTGACTGGGATGCGGACCGCGCCGCGTTCGGGATCGTCTACCTCGACGAGATCGACAAGATTGCGCGCAAGGCGGGCGACAACCCGAGTATCACGCGCGACGTCAGCGGGGAGGGCGTGCAACAGGCGTTGCTGAAAATCGTCGAGGGTACGACGGTCAATGTACCGCCCAGCGCAGGGCGCAAACATCCGCAGCAGGAGTTCGTTCCGCTGGATACGCGCAACGTGCTTTTCATCCTTGGCGGGGCATTTGTCGGCATGGCGGAGATGGTGCGCAGGCGGCTGCGGCGGCGGGCCGGGCTGGGTTTTGTGGCCGACGAATCGGCACAGGACCTGTCGCTGCGCGTAGTCGAGGATGAGAGAGTCGATGAGTCGCCCTTGCCGGAGGGGCTCAGCCAGCGGCAGCGGGAGCTGAAGATTCGCGGCCTGGAGAAGGAGGGGCGGGACGAGAGCCGGCTGTTCCAATTGGTGATGCCGGATGACCTGCTCAACTACGGGCTGATACCGGAGTTTGTGGGGCGGGTGCCGGTCGTGGTCAGTCTTGAAGCGTTGGACCGGGAGGCGCTCGTCGAGATCCTGACGCGGCCGAAGAACAGCATTGTGCGCCAGTTCCAACGCTTGTTCGCAATGGATGACGTGCGGTTGGAGTTTGAGTCGGAGTCGCTGGCCGCGGCGGCAACTGAAGCGTTTTTGCGGCGTACGGGCGCAAGAGGACTGCGGTCGATCGTCGAAGAGGCGCTGCTGGACGTGATGTACGAAATTCCCGGCCGCGAAGAGATCGGGCGTTGCCTTGTGCGGCGGGACGTATTCGAAGAGGGGGCGATGCCCCGGCTTTACAATCGCCAGGGTCAGCAGGTTCGGCTCAATATGGAAGAGGCGCTCGACGCGGCGGCCTGAGCGCTACCTCGCACTTTCGGCGTCGGGCGACCGGCGCGGCGGTACAGCATCCACCCATTACAAGACTTCGCATAGTAAATGGAAGGCGGGCAGTATTGTGCTGATGCCTAGCTCTGCGTCCGCGCGCGCAGGGCGTCAGCAAGCTTGCGGTCGGGGACGGCGAAGGGGAGCAGTTCGGCTTCAGCGAGTGTTGTCCAACGCCAGTCCGGGTAGCCGACGGCGCGGGGTGCTCCGCGGCAGATGCGGGCATGGAAGGCGTGCAGGGTCATGTGGAAGTGGGTGAAGGTGTGCTCAACAGTGGTCAGCGGCTCAGTGACGGCGATGGCGAGGCCGAGCTTTTGGCAAACGGAGCGTCGCAGGCAGGCATGCAGGTTCTCGTCATCAGGCCCGCACCTGGCGCCCGGGAGCGACCACAGGCCGCCGAGCAGCCCGTCATCGGGACGCCGGGCGATCAAGAACGGGGAGTTGTCGGGCGCGCCCTGCCAGATGACGGCCGCGGTGAAGTCGTAGTGGGGGGTTCGTTTGCGCGGCGCGCGAACGGGACGCGAGTCTTGTACGCCGCGCGTGTGGGCCATGCAGCTGGACTGCAGCGGGCAGTCCCGGCAGAGAGGGTTTCGCGGCCGGCACAGGAGCGCTCCCAGCTCCATCAACGCCTCGTTGAGTGCTGCGGGCTGCGGGGCGGCTGCCTCCAGGTTGCTGGCCAGGGACGCGATCCTCTTCTGGGCAGCCGGCGAGTCGATGCGGTCGTCGATGTCCCACAGGCGGCTGAAGACGCGTCGAACGTTGCCGTCGATTGCCGGCTCGGGCAAGCCGTAGGCCAGGCTGAGGATTGCGCCGGCAGTGTATTCGCCTATGCCGGGCAGCCGCAGAAGCTCGCGGCGGGTGCGGGGCAGCTCGCCGGCGTGCTCGCGCACGAGGATTTGGGCGGTCTTGTGCAGATTTCGGGCGCGGCTGTAGTAGCCCAACCCCTCCCACAGCTTGAGGACCTCCTGCTGGTCAGCTTCGGCCAGACTTTCCAATCTGGGGAAGCGCGCCATCCAGCGGTTGAAATAGTCGACGACAACGGCCAGTTGCGTCTGCTGGGCCATCGTTTCGCTGACCCAGACTGAGTAGGGGTCGCGGGCGCCGGGCGGGGCATCGCGCCAGGGCAGTGCGCGCTGTTGGCGTGCGTGCCAGGCGGTCAGGAGGTCGGCGATGAGGTGGTACATCCCATCCAGGATCGGCTATGGGTTGCTGTCGGCGGATGCAATGCTGGCAGGATCGAGCGTTTGGCCGCCGATATCTGCCAGGATGGGGGGGTCGTCGCCGAGCAGGTGGACGAGCAGGCTGACCGCGTTGCGGGCGTCGTTGTAGTCGGCAACCTGCGACGGCGTGTGAATGTAGCGGCAAGGGATGGAGATGGTACCGGCGGGGACGCCGCCGCGGCTGATCTGGACAGCGGACGCATCGGTCGAGCCGAACTCGAGGACTTCCAGCTGGTGGGGGATATCGTGGTTCTGCGCGGTGTCTTCGAGCCAGCGGCGCACGGTGGGATGGGCGATCATGCGGCGGTCCATGATCTTTATGGCGGGGCCTTTGCCAAGCGCCACTTCCATCGGCGTCGCCTGCGGGAAGTCGCCGGTGGCGGTCACGTCGATTGCCAGCACGACTTCGGGGTCCAGTCCGTAGCCGGCGGTGGTTGCGCCGCGGGCGCCGACCTCCTCCTGCACGGTAAAGACGGCCAGAATTTCGTGCGGTGTACTTTCAAGCTCGCGCAGAGCCTGGACCAGGATTGCGCAGCCGATGCGATCATCGAGATTGGGCGCGAACAGGCGGTCGCCGACTGCGCCGAAGGCGCTGCGGAAGACGGCCGTATCGCCGACCTGGACGCGTGCGTCCTCTTTGCCGCTGGCGCCGACGTCGAGGAACAGCTTTTGCGCGGTGGGGCGTTCGCGGGCGAGAGGGGAGCCCTCCATGCCGAACGCGCCCTCGACGCCGTTGGCGAAGTGGACGCGACTGCCGATGAGCGCATTGGTCAGCACGCCGCCGAGGGTTGTGAAGCGGCAGAATCCCTGGGCGTCGACGTGGGTAACCATGACGCCGATTTCGTCCATGTGGGCGGCGAGCATTATCCGCTTGCCGTTGGGAGAGGCCGCGGCGGGCCCCTTGCGCGCGACCAGGTTGCCGAATTTGTCGGTCTGTATCGAGTCGACAATGCCGTCCAGCAGACGGCTGATGGCCTCACGGACACGTTCTTCGTTGCCGGTTGGCCCATAGATCGAGCACAACTCTTCGATCAGCGTTCTCATTTCTCGCTCCCAGCGGCCTCCAATGGCCGCGCCAAGGAACCGGCGAGGACATGTCTCATCAATGCGATCGTATTCTCTACATCGGCTGGGTCCATCAGCGCGGCGGGCGTGTGGATGTAGCGGCAGGGGACTGCTACGGCCACGGACGGCACGCCTGAACGGGCGAGATGGATGGCGCCGACATCGGTGCCGCCGACCCCGGGCTGCTTGATCTGAAAGGGGATATTGCGCGCGTCCGCGGTCTCGGTCAGGATGCGCACCAGCCGGCGGTCGGCGTGGGCGCTGCGATCCATGACCGAGATGGCGGGGCCCTTGCCGAGTTCGGTTGTCGGGCTGACGTCTTCCTGGCGGGGCAGGTCGTCGGCGACGGTGCCCTCCAGGGCGACGGCGACATCCGGTTCGACCGCGTAGGCGGCGACGCGCGCGCCGCGCAGGCCGATCTCCTCCTGGACGGTGAAGGCGCCCACGAGTTCGCAGGCAAAGTCCTCCTGCAGGAGTTGGGCCAGGATGTAGCAGCCGACTCGGTCGTCGAAGGCCTTGCCCTTGAGCAGCCGCCCGAACTGTTCGCAATCGCTTTCGAAGGTGATCATATCGCCCGGCTGGATGCCGCTGGCGCCGCCGGTGTCGATCAGCAGATCGGCGATCGGCGTGACGCGACCGCCGGCGCGGGCGGCGTGCGGCGCGCGCATGATGACACCGGGGAGGGCCTCGGCGCCGATACGGACGCGCTTGCCGGGCAGTATGCGGGGGTCGAGCCCGCCGACGCTGCGAAATTTAAGTGTGCCGTCAGAGTTGCAGCGCATGACCATGCCGCCAACTTCGTCCATGTGGGCGGCGAGGAGCACGCGTTGACCTGACGAATTCGGTGAACCGCGTTTGCGAGCGATCAGATTGCCGATCGAGTCGACCGCAATCTCGTCCACGTGCGACGCGAGCTGCTCGCGCAGGATGGCGCGCACTTCCTCCTCCTGGCCGGCGACGCCGCGTGCGCTGGACAGCCTTTCGAGCAGCTCATTCATGGCCGCTGTCCTCATGGTCGAGCGCGAGCGCGGCGCGGTCGTTGGGCAGGTTGCAGACTGTTTCGGCCAGCAGACGGGCGCTGCGCTCGATGTCCTTGAGGGCGACCGTTTCGGCGGGCGTGTGCATGTTGCGAACGGGCACGGAGATGAGGGCTGTGGGTATGCCGGACTGGGAGACCTGCATGGCCCAGGCGTCGGTGCCGGAATGGCCGGGCAATACCTCGTCGGTGTAGGGGATTTCGTTGCGTTCTGCGCTGTCGACGAGCAGTGTCCGCAGTTTCGGGTGCAGATTGGGGCCGAGGCCGATGGCCGGTCCGCTGCCCAGAGGTAGCGACTCCTCGGGGGTGGCGCCGGGCTGTTCGGCGAAGGTCACGTCGAGTGCGATGCCCAGATCGGGCGCAAGGTCAAAGGCGGCGGTGGTTGCGCCGCGCAGGCCGATCTCCTCCTGCACGGTGATTGCAGCGCATATGTCCCAATGGTGCACGCGGCCCTGCAGGATGCGGAGCGCGTCCAACAGTACAACGATCGAGACGCGGTTGTCGAGCGCTTTGCCAGTGGCGCGTCCCTTGGCCATTCGTTCGGCGCTGCGGCGGACAGAGACGAAATCTCCGACGGCGACGGTCTCGGCGAGTTCGGCGGCGGGCAACCCGACGTCGATGAACAGCTGCTCCTGCGTGAAGGGCTTCTCGCGCTCCTCGCGGGAGAGGACATGGGGGGGACGGCTGGCGATGAGGCCGGGCAGGTTCTCGCGTGCGTGAACGGTAACCTCCTGGGCGGGCAGGGCGGCAAGATCGACGCCGCCCACGGTTGCGAAGCGCAGAAAACCGCCGTCCAGCTGGGTAATTATCAGGCCGATTTCGTCCATGTGCGCGGCCAGCATGACCCGCCCAACGGATGGGCTCTTTCCCTTTTTGAGGGCGACGAGATTGCCAAGTGTGTCGACGCGCAATTCATCGACCAGCGGCGCCAGATGCGCGGCGACGGCGGCGCGGATGTTCTGTTCCTGGCCGCTGACGCCGGGCGTTTCGCTCAACTCTTTCAGGAGGCTGAAGAGATCTGAATCCGGGGGGCGGGCGTGGTCGGTCACTATCCGGTAGGTATCCCAGCTGGGCCGCACTGACCGAAGAGGAGAGGCATAAAGAAGATCAGCGCCACGACAAGCCAAACCCAGGCGGGCATGCCGAGAAACATGATTCGGCGTTTGGGTTTCTTTTCGACCGGTCGCGGCAGGACGGTCTGGCAGCGCCAGCAGACATCCTTATCGTCAGGGTTCCAGGTACCGCAGTTGGTGCAGTCGGACATTCGACTTTCCGGTGTCAGGCAGGTTGACGATGGCGGGGGTCATGCTATCACAGAAGCAGGGCATGGGCAAACGGTGGGCGGCCGGTCGAGGGTGCTGAGCGGGGCGAATTGCCGGCCGCAAGGGGAGGGCAGGAAAGGGAAAATCCCGCCGTTGTCAGCGGGATTTCGTGTGCCAGTACCCCGTAGGGGAGTCGAACCCCTGTCTCCACCTTGAGAGGGTGGTGTCCTGGGCCACTAGACGAACGGGGCGTTCGTTGGTGACTGCGCTACCGGGGAACAGTATACGAAAGGAAGGTCCGAAAGTCAAGACGGCAACCCAAGCGGGTGCATCCAGGATTCTTGGATTTCAGGCGAGTCCGATTAGTGGGAGTGAACGGTGGGAGGGTTGACTAAGGAGCGTAGCCCGTAGTGCGAGCATAGCTTGAGCGCCGTGTCGAGACCAGCGCATGCCCGACTGTTTGAGACGTTGTTGAACGACCAGTTTGCAAGCTGACTCGACCGTTCCGCTGCCGATGGGATAGCCTGCTTCGCGGAAGAGGCGGTAACGCATACGTCTGCGATTGTGGAAGAGATAGTGCGTTGCGTTGCGCACAGCGTCGGGCAGGGTGTTTCCTCTGGGGTAAAGCAGGCGGATGTTGCGCACAAGTTGGCGGAGGCTCCCCTCGATTAAGAGTTGTTTCTGCGCAGAGACCCATGCTGTCGCCTCCTCTGTTTCCGTGCCGAACCGGTGCTGGGCGATTAGCCACAGCTTTTCGACAGCGTGCCACCAGTCGATGATTTCGACACAGTTGCCATAACACATGCGCACGATGTTCCAGATCCAGGCTGCGCCGTCGTTGACACTGCTCAGATAGCCAGCCTTCTCCACGCCCCGACAACAGGCTTCAGCCCACTGCTGCTGACAAAATTCGCTCGCATCCCACAACCCGGCCCGATAGCTATGCTCGCTTAACAGGGTGGTTGCTTCGCCTGTCACCCTATCATTCAGATGCCGTATCGCCGACACCGCTACCGTTTTCACCTCTTTCCAACCTTCGCCGCGTATATTGACCATCGCCCCATCCATCGAGATGTTCATGGCCGCACTCGGCGGCTCCGGTATCTCACGCCTGACCTCCCCTCCCTCCTTACTCGGCATCTCCATCGTTGCCTGCGCTTCTTCCGCCTGGCGCTCCACCAGTTGCCCGCCATACGCTTTGACCAACTCCTGCAGACTACTCGTGGACAGACCAACATGCGTCAACTCGCTAAACTGGGCCGCAGCCCGCGCATACGAGGGTATCTCTACGCTCATCCGCAGCGCTTGGGCAATCGTCGCCGGCGTCCAACTACGCCGCGTCAGCTGGAGCCTTCGATCCAGGGGGAAAAATCCCTCGCCCACATTCCGGACAACGGTGATAGCCCCGCTCGATCTTCACCTCCCCTTCGGCATGTAACACCTTCCGCCTCCGCCGTCCACTCGACTTCATCTTCTCCCCACAATCCAGACAGACCACCTCTTCATACCTCCCATCCCCATGTTGCTGCACTAATTCCCCCAGCAATTCCCCCATCAACTCCTGACGCTGCGGCACCAACTCCGCCGCCATCTCGTCCAGCGTAGCCTCCGTGTGCTCTGCTCCCCACGACCACATCCGCTCAAATACAGCTTCCGCCTTCCCCAAAAACTTCGCCCTCGCCTTTTCCTTGCCCATCTTGACCTCCCTCTCTTTCCCTTTGTTTATCCTCCCTTTAGTCTACAACTCCCTCCCTCTCGCAAAAATCTCGGATGCACCCACCCAAGCGGGGAGCGGCCCACATTTGGGTGGGAAGGGTTTCGCGTGGAATTCATGCCAGCGGCGGCTGAATTTGTCTACCGGCTTTTGGGAGAGGCACGAGGCAGGCGCAGGGCAGGCACGGGGCCTGCCCCAACGGTGGCCGCGGCGTTGGCTGACATGGGGGCGGCGCGCTGGGCCGCTGGTTGCGCAGGCCTACATTAAGAACCTACACCCGGCGGGTGGAGGGGTGTCAGGGGGGCGTTGCGGGGGGAGTCCCCCCGCACAAGGGAGGGCCGGAACTGCAGGGGTTAGGGGGCAGGAAACTGCGGGGGGCGGTGTCTGGCGGTTGAAGGCGCGAGCGGCGGGGGACGCGCACACACGGCGGCATGGGGACGCGGCGCGTTGGGGACACGCTGGAATCGCGCAGGCACGGTGGCGGGGCGACGGGCCGCCGGTTGCACAGGGCTACATTAGAATCCACACGCGGCGGGTGGAGGGGTGTCAGGGGGGCGTTGCGGGGGGAGTCCCCCCGCACAAGGGAGGGCCGCAGGCCCGACCGTCCAAAAGGATAAAGGGAGACGTATTCCTCCAACCTGCAGGAGGAGGGACCGTGGGCTGGCCATGACTCCGTGGCTATCCGAGGCATGGGAAACTGTGCCCCAATTCTGAACTGCACCCACCCGAGCGAACTTGATCATCGGGCGCGCCGCCTCTATAATGGTGGCGTCATCGGGCCGTCCGTGCGGATGCGCCGGGACACTACCGCCGGAGAGCGGCGACGCCCCACGTCAGCGCCCTCCGGCCAAACGCGGGTTCGAATCCCGCCCTTTCGCTGGAGCAGCCGCCATGTTCGGAGGCCGCAGGCGATTGGCAGATGAGAAGGAAGAGATTATGTTGACGAACCCCAGGCAGATTTCACGCGCCCTGGACAGGGTGCTGCACAAAGTGACGCAGCCGGCGCGCTACACGGGCGGCGAGCTGAACAGCGTCGTCAAAGATTGGGCTGACGCCGCCATCAGCAGCAAGATTGCGCTGGCCTTCCCCGATATTTACGAGCTGGGCGGGTCGAACCTGGGCCTGATGGTCCTCTACGACCTGATCAACAAGCGGGACGACCTGCTGGCCGAGCGGGTCTACTGCCCGTGGAGCGATTTTGAAAATGTGATGCGGCGCGACGGCATTCCACTCTTCGGGCTGGAGACGCGTCATCCTGTCGGCAGCTTCGACATACTTGCATTCTCGCTCCCCTATGAACAGCTCTACACCAACGTTCTGACGATGCTCGAACTGGCGGATATTCCGCGGCGCGCGGCGGACCGCGACGCCACAGACCCGCTGGTGATCGCGGGCGGGTCGGGTTGTTACAATCCGGAGCCGATGAGCGCGTTTTTCGACGCGATGGTCATCGGCGAGGGCGAAGAGGTGATATTCGAAGTAATCGAGACGCACAGTGCCTGGAAGCGGGCGCTCGGCGCGGGACGCGTGGAGCCCGTGGGTGCGCGCCGGCGCCTGTGGGAGATGCTGGCGGGCATTGCCGGCGTCTACGTGCCTGCGCTCTACGAAGCGAGCTATGCAGCCGACGGCACAATCGCGGGGATTCGACCGACGTGCGCAGAGGCGCCGGACACGGTGATGAAACGGGTGGTGACGGTGATGCCGCCGCCGGTGACGAAGTTCATCGTGCCTTTCATCAACGTGGTCCACAACCGGGCGGCGATCGAGATTATGCGCGGGTGCACGCGGGGTTGCCGCTTCTGCCAGGCCGGCATGATATTCCGCCCGGTGCGCGAGCGGCCGGTGGAGGAGGTACTGGCTGCGGTGGAAGAGATGATCGCCGAATGCGGCTTTGAGGAGGTCAGTTTTCTCAGCCTCAGCAGCAGCGACTATACATATGTCGAGGAGCTTGTGCGGCGGACGATGGAGCGGCACGGCGCCCGGCGGCTGTCGGTTGGGCTGCCGAGCCTGCGGATCGAGAGCTTCAGCGTCGACCTGATGGATCTGCTCGAGAAGGGGCGGCGGCGTTCCGGCTTTACTTTCGCGCCGGAGGCGGCGACCGACCGGCTGCGCGATATCATCAACAAGCCGATCGGCGACGAGGACCTGCTGCGGACAGCGGAGGAGGTGTACAGCCGCGGCTGGAAGACGATCAAGATGTACTTCATGATCGGCCATCCGACGCAGACGCTGGCCGACGTGCAGGCGATCGCGGACCTCTCGAAGCGCGTGCTGGCGGTAGGCCGCCGCGTGCTGGGCAACAAGGCGAATGTGCGAATTGGCGTCAGCACGCTGGTGCCGAAGCCGCACACGCCGTTTCAGTGGGTGCCGATGGAGGAAGAAGCGACGATCAGGGAGCAGATCCGGCTGTTGCAGCGGGAGCTGAAGGGGCCGGGCATCCATTTCACCTGGAATGACCCGCGCGAGACGCTGGTCGAGTCGTTTCTGACGCGCGGCGACCGCAAGCTGTGCGACGTGATCGAGCGGGCCTGGGAGCTGGGCGCAAAGCTGGACGCGTGGGGCGAGTATTTTCGTTTCGACCTTTGGCAGCGCGCCTTCGCCGACTGCGAACTGGAGATGGACTGGTTCGCGCGGCGCCAGCGGCCTGTGGACGAGGTCCTGCCGTGGGAGCACATTTCGGCGGGGCTGACCAAGGAGTTTCTGGCGCAGGAGTATCTGCACACGTACGCGGGCGGCGTGGTGGACGACTGCCGCGAGCATTGCTTCTCGTGCGGCATCCTGGGCTACTTCAAGGAGCAGCGGCGTGAGGCCCCGGACGAGGCCTGGTGCTGCCCGCCGCTGGGCAAGGACAAGGCGCGCCAGCCTGTCGATATTGTGCCGGTCCCGCTCTATTTCAACGAGGAGATGGGCCGGGAGGGCGTCGAGCTGCCGGCCGGATCGGGGGTGGGCGAGGCGCTGATTTTGGAACTGGACGAGGCGAAGGGGCAGTTCGATGAGCGCGTGCCGCAGCGGCGGCACGGCACGGTAAGCCAGCGCATCGTCGAGGCGGAGGTCGGATGACGCAAGTAGCTTCTCAGCCGCCGCCTGCCATGGCGGAGGCGCCCGCGCGTCAGCGGGTGCGCTTCACCTATGAGAAAGGCGAAGCGATCAAGTTCATCGGCCATCAGGACGAGATGCGCTTGTGGGAGCGGACATTGCGCCGGGCCGACCTGCCGCTCCTCTACAAACAGGGCTTCAACCCGCAGCCGCACATTCAGTTCGCGGCGCCTCTGGGGCTAGGAATGACAGGCGTGCAGGAGCTGCTCGACGTAACGTTCAGCCCGCCGCTGCCGTTGGAGGAACTGATGGCGCGGATTCGCCAAAAACTGCCGCCAGGCGTGCGCCTGTTGGAAGGCGGGGAGGTGCCGCTGAAGACGGCGTCGCCGCAGTCGCTGACGATCGGCGCGGACTATACGATCCTGATCTACGCCGAGCCGGATGAGGTGAGCGAGGCGGAGCTGCGGGCCAGAATCGACGCGTTCCTGGCCGGTGACACGTGCTGGCGGGAGAGGGAGCGGCACGGTCAGCGCTACAGCTACAATTTGCGCCCGCTGGTCCTTGAGTTGCGCTATACGGGCTACGAAGAGGCGGCGGGCGAGCATCGTGTCTTTCTGCGCGTGCAGATGCGCGCCGGCGCGACGGGCAGGCCGGACGAGCTGGTCGACGCGCTCGGATTTGACGACTTCGCGCGCACGCTTCGACGCGATCGTATCTACTTTGATGACAGCGAGGCGGACCGGGCGGTCCTTGCCGCGTACCCGGTTGTTTCGCAGGATGAGATTTCTCCGCAAAGGCCAAAGCCTCGTCGTAAAGGGCGGAACCGCCGCCGCACGGCAGGCCGAAAGAGCGAGGGCGACAAACAGAACAACCAGCCCTTCGCGCAGAAGGCGGCTGACGAGTTTGATTGATCCTCGCTGCATTGCCCGATAGCCTCGCCTCAGACGGTTGGTGTCAATCCGTCTTTCCCCTCTAGTTTCATTCTCCCAGCCCTGGGTTGCCCGGCGCCGCAGCTGCCTCTTTCTTAAACCGTAGATGAACTGTCCGCGAACGGGCCGAATTGAATCGGTTTGGGCGGGGCCACGTAGAGTAAGCTGAATCCAAGGTCGGACTCGTTCGATTGGATCAGCTATGAATCGCACCGAAACAATTCGGAGTGCAGCACTCATAGCATTGCCGTTCCTGTTGCTGCCAGCAGGCGTTTGGGCGTCGGAGGCTGTTAACGAAAGCACGTTGGACCTCCGGTGGTGGTGGGTTGCGCGCTGGTCTTTGCGCGCGGTCTACTGCGGCGTCGCGTTTGCTAGTCAACTCTTCAACCTATTCGAAGCGGGCAGCAATGGGCCGGGCAGTCCGATCATAGCCCCGTCAATGCCCTTATCGCTTACCTTCCTTGGCTGGGTGATCCTCAGCGGCCTGCTTCTATTGCCGTCGCTGGTACAACTGTTTCCCGTGATTTTGAGGATTGGACAGACCAGCGCCAGGATTTAGGATCAGTGCAAGCGGCCCTGCTCGCGTATTTCAGCCAACGCACCATTTGGCTTCAATTCGCGTGGGACGACCTGGCTGGCCCTCAATTATGAGTACGACGATTTTGCGAAGATCGGCGTTGAAGAAGTTAGGAGAGCAGCCTTTGTAGGTTCACTCATCTATGTCCCGATTTCGTCCATCGCTTCCGACACTTCTCATTGTTCTGCCCTACATTCTCCTGTCGGCAGCAATCTGGCTGACAATTTGGCCGTTAGGCGAGCCGCTCCGCCTTGTTTGGGACGTGGATTTTCGATGGCCGCTGCGGGCGTTCTATCTCGGCGCTGTAATTCTCGGCTGGCGAGCGGGACGTCCCTCCTGGTTTTACTCCTGGCTGGGATTTGCGGTCTGGGAGTCGTTTTCAATGCTGCTCGACTTCTCAGGCTGGCTTCCAGGAGCACTTGAAGTGGATAGTCACGAGGTTGTCGCAAGACTAATCAGCAATGGGATCCGCTTTCTGGCTTTTGTTCTGTACCTTCTGGTCCCTCTTTGGGCAGGCTGGCGCCGGCCGGGGAGCTTACTGGGTGCCTATACTGTCTTTCCTCACGCTGCGTTGACGTCTCATCTTGTGTTTTTTGCCACTCGAGCGTTGGGCTTTCCGTTCCTTTTTTGGGTCATGGCAATACCGTCGGCGGGCGTATCTGCAGCAGCCGCGCTACTGTTCTGGAGTCCGCCGGCATTCCTTGTGCGCGCCGGCGAAGCGATCGCAAGGGGCGCTCTGCTCTATGGGGGCGTGCTTCTCGCCCAGCTCACCCTATGGGTCGGAATGGGCCTGGACGGTTCTTCATATGCTCAACGGATGAACGAATCCTTGTTTCTGGGATGGTTGTTGCTCAGTGCGGCCGTGCTGTTCCCTTTCCTAGCGGGGATTCTAGTCTGGCTGTTCAAGTTCAGTTTCGGACGGGTATTCAAGGCATCCACGTGCGGTCGTCCGCATTCCGATGACGAGACTTGCGGCCAGAGTTTGGGGCGGGACGAATCTGGAACAGATTGAGATGGAAACTTCTGTCGTGTTCGACCTGGTCCAGCAATTGTGAACCGTTCTAAAGCAGCCCGAAGCGCAGCGCTGATCGCTTCTCCTTTCCTGCTGCTGCCTGCCGCCATCTGGTTGGGGGCTACGGACGTCGCGCAACTGCCCGCGCTGGACTGGTGGTGGGTGGTGCGGTGGTCGCTGCGGGCGGTCTACGTAGCCGGAGCAATTTTGGGTTACCGGGCGGGGCGTCCGCGCTGGTTCTACCCGTGGTTGGGCTTTGCGGTATATGAGGCGGTCGCGACGCAGCTCGTGTGGCCTGCCCCTCACATGGCAAGCGCTTTCGAAGAGCGGGACTTCGGGACCGTAACAAAACTCCTGCTTTTGGCGTTCTTTCTATTCTCTTTCACCCCTTACTTTGCGTCTCTGCTTTGGGTCGGCTGGCAGAGTTCGCGGCGGCTCCTGGCAGTTCACACTGTCTTTCCCCACGCCGCATTGGCGTTTCCACTCCTTACCTATGTCTAGGAAGAAGGGGCGATTCCGACCACCGACTGGATGGAAACGCTCCCGCCGGCTGCGGCGGCTGCGGCGTTCGCTGTTCTTTTCTGGCACGTTCCAGAATTTGGCTCACGAGGTCGTGGGAAGTGGGCGCGCGGGGTCGGGCTCTTTGCCGGCGTCCCCGTATGCCAATTCGTGCTGCTGGCGGGCATGTTTGGGCTTGTCGACACTGCCGGACCTATCATCTTTGTAATCACGTTCACAGTCCTGGGCTGGATCATTCTCAGCGGGCCTCTGCTGCTGCCGCCGCTGGTTAAGGGGATATTTCGCCCGTTGCGAGTTGCAAAAGCAATCGCTTCGCTCGCACATCGGGCTGGACAGGTCCAATTCAGGATTCCTGCGGCCTTGCGGCGAACGGGCCATGCGAAGGATCTACCGCAAACCGTCAAGAACAGAGAAGGTTCCTCCAAAGGAGAGAGTCAAATGAGCGAAGAGACTACGGCGGCGGTCGTACCCGAAACGCGCCGGACGTACGGTCCGAATCTGGACTACGTCTACAAGCTGTCGATCGTGGTGCTGGCGGCGCTGGCAGTCATCCTGGTGGCGCTGTACGTGGGGCGGGCGGCGGTCTACAAGATTCACGAATTCGAGCGCGGGCTGCATCTGCGCGGCGGGCGTTTTTTGGGCGTGCAGATGCCCGGCTGGCACGCGCAGATTCCGCTGGTCGATACGGTGATCATCGTCAAGGTAAACGAAAGACTGGGCTATGTCGAGCGCATCCCGGCGATGACTTCGGACAACGTGACGATGGATGTCTCGCTGCAGTTCACGTACCGGGTGACCAACCCAGAACGATTCGCGCTGGCGGTGGACGACCCGGAGCGTATCGTTTTCGAGTTTGTGCAGGGCCGGCTGCGCGACGTGATCAACACGAAGGCGATGACCGGGGTAATGAACCAGCGCACCGAAATGAACCTGGAGATGATGCAAGTGTTGAAGGAGAAGGAGGACCAGTACGGGGTGGAATTCATGACGGTGCAGATCCAAAGCGCGTCGCCTCCGGCGGAAGTGCTGTCCGCGATCAAGGATCGGATGGTGGCGGCGCAGCTGCAGGAGCAGGCCGAAGCGGAAGCGGCGCAGCAGCGGATTGTCGCCGACGCCCAGTTCTACGCGGCGCAAAAGCAGGCCGATGCCGACGCGTACCGGATCACAGCGACTGCTGCGGCGGAGGCCGAGCAGATCCTGCTGACGACGGAGGCGGAGCAACTGGCGGTACGCGCCATCCTGGGCGAGTTGGAGGGCAAGGGCGCGCTGGCGGAAAAGTACATTGACTACCTGATCGCCGTGGAGCTGAAGGAGAACAGCAAGTGGATCCTCGGCACGGGGGCGGAGCCGGTCCTGGAACTGCGGCCGGATGCAGGAGAGTGATCGATGCGACGGGTCCTCTTACTGGTAGGGGCAGTTCTTCTCCTGGCATTGCTGCAGGGGACGGTGCGGCGGGAGTTGGCCGTATCGCAATTTCACAGTGAGCTGATCGAAAAACGAATCTACGCCTACCGCGACTGGCAGAGTACGGGCATGCAGGTCAACCAGGGCGATCTGGTCGAGATAGCGGCGAGGGGCGAGTGGCTTTATACGCCGGACGAGTACCACGGGCCGGACGGGCACGCGGTCTTCGTTGCGCCGGGCTTTTACCCGATGGCAGGGGCGGCGGGGGGCGCGCTGCTCGGGCGTATTGGCGAGGCCGGACGCCTATTTGGCGTCGGGGAACGCGCCACCTTTCAGGCGCGGGAACACGGCATCCTCTACCTGCGGATCAACGACGACGTCTTGAGCGATAACGACGGCTGGGTCGCGGCCCACATAGACGTAACGGAGACTGCAGATACGCTGCCCTGAGCGGAATGGGTTGTTAAGCGGCGCGCGCGCGAGACGCCTTCGTCAATTCCGGCTACGCCTCTTCATCGCCATAACTGTGGCCGGACATGATCGCACGCAGCTCGGCGGCGGTTGAGGCGTTCTGCATGCGGCCGATGCGATCGGCTTCGTCGGCCAGCAGCTGCTTGACGTTGCTTAGGACGCTCTCCATCTTGTCGGCGGGGAACTTGCAGGCGCCGTTTTCATCCATGTGGACGATTTCGCCCGGCGCCACGTCCATACCGGCTACATGCACCGGCGCGTTGACGGAGTGCACGGCCATATCACCGTGGCCGGGTGTGATGCCGCTGAGCAGATACTGGAAGCCCATCGGTCGGATCTCGTCGATGTCGCGCGACGGACCGTTGGAGATGCAGCCGACGCAACCGATTGCCTTCAGCGCCGCGGTCATGTTGCCGCCCGCCAGCCCCACTTTCCCGGCGATCTGCGGCGGGAATTTCTGTTCGAGCACGAGAATGGTCGGCTTGGGCGAGGCTTCGAGCGCGTCCAGCACGTCCATGAAGGACAGGCGCGTGAAGTTGGGGTCGGGCAGGCCGTATACGCAGGTGACGGCGTAGCCGGCGAGCGCCCCCATTTCCGGGTACATGCAGCGGATCGACTGATCGGTGTACCAGTTCTCAGTCCAGGGGTTGTAGAGGCCGAGGCACAGCGGGTCATTGGGATAGGTGGCGACGACATTGGTGATTGAAGGGGTATCGACTGTTTTCAGCTCGTCCAGGATCGCTTGCGGGTTCATACTGAGTTCCTCGTGTGGTGGGTCTTTTGGCGGGATAAGACTGCTATTGGTTCACTGTCTGAGAGGCAATGAATTCGCAGATTCGTTCCATCGCCGGCCTGAGTACATCCATGCCGGGCGCGTAACAGATGCGGATCGAGCCTTCGCCGCCGTTGCCGAATGCGCTGCCGGGCGCGACTGCGACGTGCGTTTTCTGCAGAAGATCGAGGGCGAACCGATATGAGTCGTCGACGCCTTCGAGCTGGGGGAAGAGATAGAAGGCCCCCTCCGGCTCGGGCAGGTTGACGCCCGGCGCGGCGCGCAGGAGGCCGGCTGCGAAGTCGCGCCGCTCCTGAAACTCCTCAACCATGGCGGCAATGTCATCCTCGCCCTGGGCAATGGCAGCCTCGCCGCCGCGCTGGACCATGGTCGGCGCGTGGGAGACGATGAACTCATTGAGCTGGGCGGCCTTTTGCACGAAATCGGCGCGTCCCACCATCCAGCCGAGGCGCCAGCCGGTCATGCGGTAGGTCTTGGAAAAGGAGTTGACGACGATAACGGAATCTGCGCGGGTGCAGAGCTGCAGGATGGAGGGGGCTAGGCGTCCAGCGTAGGCGGTTTGCTTCCGGTCGTTACCGCCATCGCCAGGCGCATGTTCTCCGTAGTAGATGCGTTCGTAGACCTCGTCGGCCAGGAGCCAGAGGCCGTGCCGGCGGGCGAAGTCGAGCAGCATTTGCTGTTCGGCGACGGTCGCGGTCCAGCCGAGTGGATTCGAGGGCGAGGCGTAGAGGAGCAGGCGAGTGCGCGGTGACAGCGCGGTCTCAAGCGCGTCGAGATCGGGCGTGAAGCGGCGGCCCTTGCGCGCCATGGGGATCTCGACGGCGCGGCCGCCGAACATTTCGACCATGGCAGAGCCGTTGGGCCAGTTTGGACTGAGGACGAGCGCTTCATCGCCGGGATCGATGACACATTTGATTGCGAGGTTGAGCGCCTGCACGCCGCCGGCCGCGATCTGGATTTCGGAGGCGTCAACTTCGACGGCGTGGAGCCTATTGATCAGACCGGCAATCGATTCCCGGAGCGACGGCAGTCCTTGATTGGCGGTGTAAAATGTCCAGCCCTCCTGCGCGGCCCGGTTGACCGCCTCGATGACATAGGGCGGCGTGGGAAGCGTAGACTCCCCGAACTGCAGGAAGAGCACGTCCTTCATGCCGAAGGCGACGTCGGCCAGGGCGCGGATGCGGGAGACCGGGACGCGTTGGGCAGAGGGGGCGAGAGCGGCTGTGGGCATGCGTGAAGGACCGTTGGGCGGGGGACGTAGAAGCGGCTCGCAGGGGCGCCACTGCAGGTCCTCCTGGAAGGCTTAGCTTGGCAACAGCGCGCGTGCGATCTCTTCCCACTCCTCGGGCAGAGGGGCGCTGCTGGCGGGCCGACTGGCGCGGCGATACCAGTGGTCGGCGTTGGGCAGGTCGCCTTCCACGCGATGCAGGTAGGCGTGCACCCAGGCCGAGCCATTGCCGTCGGGCTGGCCCTGGAGGGCGTCGTGGGCGCCGTCCCAGTCGTTGCCGGCCTCCATCCAGAGGGCGAGCAGCGGCGCGCCGATTCCGGCGGGCGGGGCGTCGTTGGACAGGCTGGCTTTGAATTCGTCGAAAGTCATGACGTTCTCCTGGTTACGGATGTCTATCTCGCTCTGAGGGGGTCCTGGCAGCTATTCCGGCACGACCGCGATGCAGTCGGCTGAAATCAGAGTGCCGGGCAGCTGGCAGCCGAGCGTGGTACGGGCTGGGTAGGGCCTGGTGACGTATTGCTGGTAGACCTCGTTCATTTCGGAAAAGTCGTTGAGGTCGGCAAGATAGACACCTACTTTAGTCACATGTTCCCAGGAGGTGCCGGCCGCCTCCAGCAGGATGGAGAGGTTATCGAAGACGCGCGCGGCCTGCTCGCGAAACCCGCCTTCGATCCGCTTGCCGGTGGCGGGATCGAGCGGCCCCTGGCTGGCGATGTAGGCGACCGGCCCTTCTGCGACGATGCCCTGGGAATAGATGCCAGCGGGCTTGGCGCCTTTTTCGGTGTAGACTTCTTTGCGCATTTGAACTGTCTCCGCTTTCCGATCTGCTGAGTGGGTGGACGATCGGGTGCCCGTGGGCTATCGGCAAAGAAAGTATTCGAGATTTCTATCGAATCAGCTTGTCATATTCGGCATGTGTTCCGATCCAAAACCAGACCAGGCCTTCGCCGCTTTCGACAGCGACTGCGCGATATTTTATCCCCACTCTTACGGACAAGAACCTGCCTACCTTTTTCGAGTGTAACGACGGATGTCTCGAATCGCGCTTTAGCAGTCCGAAATTTCTGTCCGCCAAGTCCTGGATATTCTGCGGCAGTTTTCGATAACATTGCCAGAATGACGGGTTTGCGAAATGCCTTACACCTCTTTGCAACTTCCGGCTCGCAAGTCGGCAATCGCTTGATCGGCAAGATTGTCCAGTTTCCCTGACTTCACGTCAACTTCAAACTTTCTATCCCACATTTCCGCCTCAAATTCCTCGAACCACTTTCTGAATCGAGCCAGTTCCTGTGGGGAGAGTTGAGAAACAGCGGACTGGAGTTCTTTGATTGTGTGGATTGACATAGTCTCTCCTTTGACATTCCGTTCGACGCTTCGGTCATGTTACAACAGTTTGCCAACCCAGCCATGTTGAGAGTCCCAGCTTTCGGCCCGCAGAGGCCTAATTGCCTGGCTGCGCGGCCTGGATCTTTGGCGGCCACTGGCTCTTGATGAAGGAAAGCACCGCCCAGATCTGCGCGTCGGTGAGCTGCTCTTCGAACCCTATCATGGTGCTCTTGTATCCGCTGCCAACGACGGCGGTCGTACCGTACTTGGTGACGTCGAAGAGCAACTGGTCGGGGTGGTGCCAGGTGTGGCCGCTGGCGTCGTGGGGCGGGGCCGGCAAGAAGTCGTTTTCATCGCGCCGGCGCCAGTTGGGCTGCCCTTCAAGTTCGACGCCGTGGCAGGAGGCGCAGAACTGCTGGTAGAGGGTTTCCCCCTGCGCAACCAGCTCGGGATTGGAGGGATCGGCTGCCTGCACTGAATCGTCGACCGGCGCGGCTGGTTCAGTCCGCGCGATCGGCGTGTCGGTCGGCGCGGCAGCAGGCGTGTTCGTCGGGGCTGCTGCCGCCTCCTCTGCAGGCGGTTCGCTTGCTGGTGCTTGTACCTCGTCTTGACCGTTGAACATCGTGCATCCAAAGAGGGCCAGCGCGGCAATCAGGATAGTGGCGAGCAAAAGCGGCGCGTGTTTCATTGCTAGTCTCCCAGCGCGTCGCGCAGCAGCCGCAGCCAGTTGCCGTGACAGATGGCGGCGATGTCGGCATCGGCGTAGCCGTGCGCCTTGAGCAGCTGCGGGATGCGCTGCAGGTCGGCGATTGTGTCGAGGTCGGCGGGGGACTGCTCGCGACCGAAGCCGCCGTCGAGGTCGGTGCCAATGGCGATGCTGCCGGCGTTGCCGGCCAGCTCGCAGATATGGTCGACGTGGGGGACAATGTCTTCCAGCATGATGTCGTAGTTCCATGCCTGGCCCGACTTCCACTTTGTGGACACCATCCACACGTCGAACGCCATGCCAATGACGCCGCCGCGTTCGATGATCGCGCGCAGCTGCTCGTCGCTGAACTGGCGCTGGTGGGGGACGACGGCGCGGCAGTTGTTGTGGCTGGCGAGGACGGGGCCGTTGAAGATCTCCAGGGCCTGCCAGAAGGCCTGGTCGGACAGGTGCGTCAGGTCGAGCATGATGCCCACTCGTTCCATCTCGCGCAGGAGATCCGGTCCCATGGCGCCCAGGCCGAGCTCGGTGCCGGTGCCGCCGGCATAGCGGCAAGGGCCGTAGTGGGCGGGGCCAATCGCGCGCAGCCCGGCGCTGTGCCAGGCCTCGACGTGTTCGGGTGAGAGGATTGGGTCGGCCCCTTCCATCGACAGGACAAAGCCCAGCGGAGGCTCATGGCCACCTGCCTGATCGAAGGCGGTCCAGTCACGCCAGTGTTCGTCGAGCTCGGTGCGCGTGGAGACAATACGCACGATACCCTGGTCTTCCAGCGCCCGGTAATAGGCCAGGTGCCCTTGGGCGATTGCGCAGGCCTGGGTGGCGTGGTCGTAGTCGATATTGGGGGCGGGTCGTCCGGTCGAACGGGCGATGGCGGTGGCGAAGGAAAGCGCGATCCGGCCCTGGCGCATCTCGGGGAAGGCGACAGTGCCCACACCCATTCCTTTGCTGCCGTCGGTTTTCTCGGTGGCGCGAATCGTATAGACCGAGCGCGTCAGATCGCGGTTGCCCTGGAGCGCGTTCATGGCCAGGTCGAGGTGGGCGTCGATCAGAAGCATGGGGAACTCCGGCGTATACGAGAGACGAAGAGAGAACGGGGCAATGCGGGCCGCCTGGGAGAGGGGCAGCTGCTGCCGCACTATGGCGCCGGCGGCCCGCGGGCGCGCCGGCGCGGCGTTCTAGGCTTGCGCTTTTCCGTTTCAGGCGGCGCCGGTCAGTTCTGCCGGCATCTGCAGCTGTCGTTCGACCTGCAGACCGGCCGGGTTGAGCACCGCGACCCCGTCTTCGCCGCCGGCATAGATGCGGCCGTCCACTTCCAGCATGCAAAGGGCAGGCTGGCTGCCGTTGACCGGCGACCATGCGACGCCGTCTGTCGAGCGCCACAGCTGGGTGTCGTCGCTCAGCAGCCAGTTGACCTGTTCGTCACCGGCGGGCGCGGATGTGACGGCGACCAGGGCGTTCACCTGCTCGGGCGCGCCCTCCACCACGGCGAAGGTGCGCCCTCCGTCGGTCGACTGCCAAAGCCCGTCGGTTTCGGTCCCGGCAAGGACCTGGCCGCTGCAGTGTACGTCGGGCGCGACCGCGACAGTCTGGTAAGCGGCGTCGGCAGAGTGGCTGCGTTTCCAGCCGAGACCGGCGTTGGGAGAGCGGTAGATGCCCTCTTCGGTTCCGGCGAAGACGACCTGCCAGCGGGGCCAGGCGTCTTCTTCCATTGGCGGGGCCCATTCCAGCGTGAGAATGGTGAGGTTTTGAAGTCCAAAGTTGGCCGGCATCCAGCGGAACCCGCGATCGCGGCTGCGCAGGACGCCGTCGCCCTCGCTGCCGGCGAGGAGCACGCCGGAGTCGTCGTAGTCGGGCGCGGCGGAAAAGGTGAGGATTGCCGCCTCGGCGCCTTCGCGCCAGGCGGCCTGCCACTGTTCGGCCGTGTCGAGGAGGTAGGCGATGCCAAAGGGGGCGCCGCCGGTGAAGATGCGGTCATCGAGGGCGCAGGCGGCGGTCAGTCTTTCCATGGGCTGGGGCGCCGGCGTCAACTCGTCTTCGCCCAGTGTAAACAACCCATAGGGACCTGCCGCCCATAAACTGCCGTCATATTCTGAAAGGGAAAGGATTATCGACATGTTTGCTCTTTACCTGGAGTGATTGGTGAGCCCGTCGGCGTGTGGCAGTTAGACCAAAGCATGCTGCTCAAAAGTGTAGCCAGGTTTTCTCGTGCACGGCCAGGCTACTTAGAAGGGCTACGGTTCCATACTTTGGGACGGATCTTTATGGTAAACGATCGTGTTGGTGCCGAGGGCCATGAGGGCGCCACTGACGGCAGTCTCGAGGACGGCCGACTGGACGCCGGTTACGTCGATGAGTCCGGTCTCGCGGGCGTCGACGATTTCCTTGCCGACGACGTCGTAGGCGTAGCCCGGGCCGGCTTCCTCGAGGTGGATGGCGGCCACGGATGGGGATTCGATGCCGGCATTCTTGACGATCTGCAGGAAGGGAGCGTCGAGGGCATCGCGCATAACCTTGACACCAAAGTTTTCGTCGCCCTCCAGTTCGAGTTCGTCGAGGGCTTGGCGGGCGTGGACAAAGGCGGCGCCGCCGCCGGGTACGACGCCGGTCTTGTGTGCCAGCGAGACAGCGGTGAGGGCCCGTTCAGACAGCCCGGAGAGGATGTCGCGTTCCTGCTTGAGATTGGTGCCGACTTTGAGCACGCCCATACCGCCGGTAAGTGCGGCCAGCCGGTTGATGATTTCGGAGCGTTCGTCGTCGTCGACGCGCAGGCCTTCGAGGCGGAGGCGCAACTGGTCAACCGTTTCCTGGACCGCGGCAGTGCGGCTCTGGTACGGTTGCAGCTGCATCGTTTTGCGGTCAACCTGCACCCGCATCGCCTCGCCCAGGTCGGCCTCGGTGGCTCTGGCAGCATAGGCGTAGTAGTTGCGGCCGAGGATGGTGGCGCCGGTGAGGGTAGTCAGGTCGCGGAAGGCCATGCGTCGCGGGTCGCCGATTTCTTTCATCTGGACGCCGAGGATCGAGATCTTCTTTTTCTCCTCGGTCTGGTTGCGCACCATGACGTGGAGCGCCTCTTCCCTGAAATGAGAGCCGATGATCACGAGCGATTTCTTGCCGGTCTTCATGGCGGCCTCGATCAGCGCGATGGTTTCGTCGGCCTGGGACATCGTGTCATCGACCAGCGCGATGGTGGAGTCGCCGTAGACGGCCCATTTGCGGATCGGGTCGGTGTATAGATGGAAGCTGGCGATTTCGGCCTTGTAGTTGGCCCCGGAGTGGTATTCGCGCGCGAGGAAGGGAGAGACGTATTTTTCGACGGAGACGCGTGCGTCGGCGCCGAGGAGGTAGCTTAGCTCGCCGATGGTGGCGGCCAGGTCGTGGTCTTTGACGACGGTGAGGGCGACGAGGGCAAGGTCATTCTCGGTTTCGACGGGGATGGCTATCTTTTCGAGGTGAGCGCGCACGGCCGCGGTGGCGGCGCGCAGGCCGATCTCCAACTCGCGATAACCGATACCGGCGGTCATCATTTTGAGCGTCTGGCGATAGATCTCACGGGTGAGGAGGGCGGTTGCGGTGCCGCCGTCCCCTACCTGGCCGGCGATGCGCCAGATGATGTGGCGCATCAGCATGGCGCCAACGTCGATGAGAGGGTCGCCGAGGCTGAGGATGCGGCGCACGGCGGTGGCGGCGTCATCGAGCAACTCGGGCCCGCGTGTGCCGTCCCGTTCGTTGACGACGTGTCCGCCGACCGGCCCAAGGGTCGGGGCCAGCAGATCGGCGATGGCGTTGATGCCGTTGCTCAGATTCTCGTGGGTTTCCTCCGGGCCAGCGACCGCTGCCCTGTGATGTTTGATCTTTTCCAACTTTGCACCTCGACAATCTGATGAATGCTGATTGGTGTGAAGTTGCCCAATTATCGGTCGGCCGTGTGATTTGCTGTCAAGTAGATCAAGCCCACAGGTGCGCGTATTTGAGGCCGCTGCCGGTGTTGAACAGGACGACAGTTTCATCGCCGCGCAGCCAGCCCGACTCCAGCAGTTGAATCTGGGCAGCGAGCGTGGCCGCGCCTTCGGGGCAGGGGAAGACGCCGGTGGCCTTGCCGATGCGTTTGGCGCCGTCCAACATCACGTCGTCCTCGACGGCAACGGCGGTGCCGCCGCTTTCGCGCACGGCTTTGAGCATCAGAAAGTCGCCGACGGCGGAAGGTACGCGCAGGCCGTCGGCGAGCGAGTGCGCTCCCTCCCAGGGTTCGGCGAACTCGGTTTCCTGCTCCATGGCACGCACGATCGGCGCGCAGCCGGTGCTCTGGACGCTGACCATGCGGGGGCGTTCGCTGCCGATCAGGCCAAGCTGCTCCATTTCGTCGAAGGCTTTCCACATGCCCACAAGGCCGGTCCCGCCGCCTGTCGGGTAGAAGATCACGTCTGGCAGCCGCCAGCCAAGCTGCTCCCAGATCTCGTAGCCCATAGTCTTTTTGCCTTCGATGCGGTAAGGCTCCTTGAGCGTGCTGACGTCGAACCAGCCGTGCTGCGCGACCTTCTCGCGCACTTTGGCGCCGCAGTCGGTGATCAGGCCGTCGACGAGGGTGACCTCCGCGCCCAGGTTGCTGCACTCGACGCGAAATGCGGCGGGCACGTCCTGCGGCATGTAGACGTGGGCGGGCAGCCCGACTTTGGCGGCGTATGCGCTCATCGCGCCAGCTGCATTGCCGGCGCTGGGGATGGCCAGCTCCGCTGCGCCAAGCTCGTAGGCGCGGCCGACAGCCATCACCAGGCCGCGGGCCTTGAAGCTGCCGGTGGGGTTGAGCGACTCGTCCTTTATCAGCGTATTGGGACAGCCTATCTCTTCGCCGAGCCCCTGGGCGTGCACGAGAGGCGTCCAGCCTTCGCCGAGCTTGAGCTGCGCGGCCCGCGTCCGAATCGGCAACACCTCCTCGTAGCGCCACAACGAGGATTCCCGGTTTGCCAGCGAATCGCGTGTCAGGGTCTGGGCCGCTTTGGACAAGTCGTAGCGGGACAGCAACGGCTTTTCACAGGCCGGGCACAGGTTCATCAGCCGGTCTGCCTCGTACTCTTCGCCGCAGCGGCTGCAAGAGAGATGGGTGAGTGTCGAAAGGGTTGCAGTCATTGGAACTGCCAGACATTATGAGTTGCCGCGCGCCCGCAGGAAGGGCGCCGGAAACGGTGCCAATAAGAGTTTAGGGAAAGCGGCAGCGGCATGTCGGCGCCGGCTGCCTGCTCAATTGTACTGCGCTTCCGACTACAAGGCAAAATTGACCACGAGACATGCCATCGTCATAATTGACAGCGGATTGCATGCTCAAGGTGGCCCCTTGGCGGCGATAGCCCGGGTTGATATGGGGGGTATTGCAACTATTCCTAGTGCACATCCGTATTGATTCAAGAGGTGGTGCAATGGAAACAATAGTTGACGCGCAGAATCTGCGCAAGACCTACCGACGCTCTGACGGCCCGGACATTGAAGCAGTCAAGGGCGTCGACCTGTCGATTCGACGGGGTGAGATCTTCAGCCTGCTCGGGCCGAACGGTGCGGGCAAGACGACGACGATCTCGATGATCAGCGGGCTGGTGTCGCCGACGGAAGGTGATGCGGTTATCGGGGGGCACTCGATCACGAAGCAGCCGATGGCTGCCAAGCGGCTGATGGGCTTTGTGCCGCAGGAGATTGCGCTCTATCCCGAACTCAGCGCGCGCCAGAACCTGCTCTTCTTCGGCAGAATGTACGGGTTGGGCGGCAGGAAGCTCAGCCGGCGCGTCGACGATCTGCTGGCGTTCTTGGAGTTGCACGAGAGGCGGAACGACCGCATCGACACCTTTTCGGGCGGCATGAAACGGCGCGTCAACATCGCTGCCGGGCTGTTGCACAAGCCGCAGCTGATATACATGGACGAACCGACGGTCGGCATTGACCCGCAGAGCCGGCGCCGAATCCTGGACACGGTCAAGCAGCTGCGCGACGAAGACGGCATGACGGTGCTCTATACAACGCACTTGATGGAGGAGGCGCAGGAGCTGAGCGACCGCGTGGGCATCATGGACCACGGCGAGATTATCGCCATGGGCACGCATGCCGAGCTGACGCAGCAGGTGGGCGAAGAGGACCGGTTGGAGTTTACGGTCTCAGGCGGGGTTGCCGACGGGGCGCCGGCCCGCATTCAACGCGAGGTTGCCGGGGTCACGCGTGTGCTCTACGATGCGCCAGAGCAGGCCGGCGCCGAGTCCGTCGAGCCTGCGGCTGCGCGCCTGACCGTCTTCGCCAGGCACGGCCGCACTGCGCTCCCTCCCATCATTCAGGTACTCGATTCCGCCGGCTTAGTGATCCAGTCGGTGGCGGTGCGCGAGCCGGACCTCGAAGCGGTCTTCCTGGCGCTCACGGGACGAGAGTTGCGGGATTAGTTCCCGGAACTTCGCACTCCAGATTCTCTTAGAGCCCACAAACATTCCTGCCGAGTCTTCATCCTCTGATTGATGCGCAAGATCCTCGCAATAGCCGGCAAAGAACTGTATACCTTCTTTCGCGATCGAAATCTGATCCTGCTCTCGTTTGCAACGCCGCTGGTGCTGTCGACAATCATCGGGCTGGCGTTCGGGGGTGTCGGCGGCGGCGGATCGGACAGCCCTGATTTCGCAGAAATCGCGGTAGCCGTAGTCAATCTTGACGAAGGCGTCGATGTTCAGGAGGTGTTGGGCCTCCCCGACCAGTTCACTGATGTCGGTTCGCTGCCGTTTGACCCTGCAGATGTCTCGCTCCCGTTCGGAAGTTCACAGATCACATTGGCCGCCCTGATGGAGAGCGGTTCTGCGCTCAATTTTGGCGATCAGATCGCCGGAATCCTCCTGTCGCGGCCGCCCGGGAACGCCGGTGCCGCGGACGGCGCAGGACTGCGTTTTGACGAAATCGAGTGCGGATTGCTTGGCAATGGCGAAGGGGAGGAGACCGCGACCTTCTCCGCCGGCGGTACGCTGGACGACCTGCTCGACGCTGCGGCGATTGAAGACGCCGACCTGGCGCGCGCGGGGGTCGACAGTGGCGAGTACGCGGCCGCGGTTATCATTCCGCCCGATTTCAGCAGGGGGATGATCCCCCGGTTCCGCCTGGACGGTGAGGGAAGGGTCCGCGCCGAGCTGGGCGATCCCGCGGGGACTGTGGAAGTCTACGGCAACAACGGCAGTCCGTTATCGGCGCGCGTTGTCCAAAGCATTGCTGCGGGGATCGTCAACCAGTTCGTGCGCGTGAGCGTCGCGCTGGGCGCCACGGTGGAGACATCGGCCAACACCGTTCTTGACAGTTTCGACCTGGGTGTGGTCGACCTCAGCAATTTGGACCTGAGCGGTGTCGACCTTTCGGCGGCGCTGGCCTCGCTGCAGGGCCTTGATGCGTCGGTCCTGGAGCCCCTGTTCTGTCTGATCACGCCGGGCGCGAGTAATATCAGCGTCAGCCGTCGACCGCTGGATGCGCTGCAGCAGGCGCCAACGATTGCGCGGGTCATCGTCCCGATCGGCGCGTCGCAGGCGGTCTTTTTCGCTCTCTTCACTGGCGTATTCGGCATCCACTCTATCTACGAGGAGCGGCGCCACTGGACGCTGCAGAGGATGATTGTTTCGCCGACGCCGCGGTTCTATTTGCTGGTAGGCAAGGTGGTGGGGAACCTGGTTACGGTTCTAATGCAGCTTCTGGTCCTCCTGGCCGCGCTGACCGTGATCGCGTCGATCGTTATCGGCGAGCCGACGATGATTTGGGGGCCGAGTGCGGGGTCAATTCTGGCAGTGGCATTGGCTCTGGCTCTGTGTGTATCGGGCATGGGCGTTCTACTGGTCGGGCTGGCGCGGACGCCTGAACAGGTTGTGCTGTTTGGGCCTTTGATCAACATTGGGCTTGCCGTTCTGGGGGGAGCGTTCGGATTCTCGCTGCCGGTACAGGCGGCGCAGTTTTCCCTGATATACTGGGGCGTGGACGCGTTTACGAAGCTGGCCAGTGGGCAGACGGACATCGCGCTCAATCTGCTTGTGCTGATGGCGCAGGGTCTCGCTCTGTTCCTCGTGGGGATGTGGCTGTTCAAGCGGAGACTGGACCTGTAACGTCTTCCAGGAAGTTATTGCCCAGGCATTCGAGTTGTATTTCTCGAATCTCGCGATAGTTTGACTTGTTACTGACAATGCGACCGATTCTGACGATTGTTTTGAACGACCTGCGCATCTTTTTATCGCAACGGGGCAATCTGGTTGGCCTGCTTGTGATTCCCGTCCTGCTTACGGTCGTAATTGGCTGGAGTCTGGGGCAATTCGTAGGCGGAGGGCAGGCGCGCCTGCGGGTTGACCTTATCGACCTGGACGCGACCGGCATGTCTGCCCGTTTGATCGACGAATTGCGCGCGACCAACGGTGCTCTCGTGCTGTGCCCGCTGGACAATGACGCCGATGACTATTGCAGTCTGGACGGCGAAGCGTTGGACCTTAACCGCGCGATCGAACGGGCGCGTGCAGGCGGAACCGAGGCGCTGATCGTCGTCCCCGCAGGCTACGCGGCCGCGCTTGAGAATTTCCAGCGCGCCAGTATCGACTATTATTCGATGTCGGACCCGCTACAGCCGGATGCCGTTCTGCAGAGTCTGGAGGCGGTGCTGCAACGAGTCAACGGCGCGTCAATGACGGCTGGGGTGGCGGGAGCGTTGCTGGACAACGTGACCACCGGGCTCGATTTGCCTGCCTTCGACGAGTCGGTGCGGAAGGAGTTTCTGGGCGCGCTCTACCGAAATGCAGAACAGAAGTTGATCGAGATGCCGGCGCCGGTAAGTTTCGAAACCGGGGAGGAGGAGGCGGGCGGCGATGCCTCCGACAACGGGTTTAACCAGTCTGCGCCGGGGATGGGGTCGCTGTACGTCATGTTTACAGTGCTGGGCGGAATGGCGGTCCTGCTGCGCGAAAGGCGGCAGTGGACGCTGCAACGTCTGATGGCGCTGCCGCTATCGCGGGCACAGATCCTCGGAAGCAAGATTGTGGTCTACTTTGTGCTGGGCATGATCCAATATATGATCGTGTTTGCTGTCGGCGGCGTCGCGGGGATGGACTTCGGGGACGATCCGCTGGCGCTGTTGGCGGTCATGGCGGCCTTTGTACTGTGCATCACTGCGCTGACGTTCGCGCTCGCTCCGTGGATCAGGAGCGAGGGCCAGGCCAGGGGGTTTGTTCTGCTGTTGTCGCTGTCGCTTGCGCCGCTGGGCGGGGCGTGGTGGCCGCTGGAGATTGTGCCTGACTTCATGCGGACGCTTGGGCACCTGTCGCCGGTTGCCTGGGCGATGGACGGTTTCCAAGATCTGATCTGGTACAGCGGCGGCTTTGGCGACGTCCTGCCGGAGATCGGCGTCCTGCTGGCGGCGGCAGCTGTTCTGTTTGTGGTAGGGGTTCGAGGATTCAGGTACGGGTGAGGGACTGAAACAGATCGCTCCTGCGGACGCCGTCCAGGGGCGCGGACGGAGGCAATCGTATTCTCTGCTAAGTTTGCGGCAGCCGGAAGCTGGATAAGCGGCAGCTGTTCGGAGTCAAGTCCAATGACAACGCTACAGAGAATACGAGACAGTATCCCCGACATGACAGCAGCAGAGAGAGCAGAGTGGCCGCAGTTGATTGCCCGCGACATTGGCGGCGTTTTCCCGGGCATTGAGAGTGTACCGGGGGTCATGGGCGGCGAACCGTGCGTTGTACGCACACGAATTCCTGCTTGGCTGTTGGTTCAGGGCAGAATTTTCGGAATGAGCGAGGCGGAGATTCTCAGCGCCTATCCTGTCCTGCGCGCCGAAGATTTTTCCAACGCTTGGGCCTACTATCGAGCAAACAAAGAAGAAATTGAACGACAGATTGCCGATCATGAGATGGCCTGGCGATGGCGCGTTTGAATGCAGATAAAATTTTCCATTGCCGGTTGTGGAAGAACTGCGGAAGTCGGGGCATGACATGCTGACGATCCAGGAGGACGGAAGGGCCAATCAAAGTCTTCCCGATGAAGATGCGCTTTCAGTCGCAAAGAAGTCCCAACGGGCCGTATTGACCTTGAATCGAAAGCATTTCGTTCGCTTGCATTTTGAGTCCTCACTGCACAGAGGCATCGTTTCGTGTACATCCGATCCGGACTTTGAAGGTCAGGCGAGGCGGTTCCATAAAGCCGTCACCGATCAGGCCTCTCTGGAGGGTGAATTGATCCGAGTCAATCGACGAGCAAATTGAATGAATGATTTTCCCGACCAGCCCTCGACGGCGCCAGCAGAAGGCGGGGATTCCGTGGGCCGGCAGGCCGGTCGTTATGCGGCTGCAGGCGTGGACATCGATGCCGGCAGGCGAGCGGTCGAGCTGATGCAGGCCGCGGTTCAGGCGACGCACACGCTGCAGGTCGTAGCTGAGGCCGACGGTTTTGGCGGCCTGTTCGCGCTGACCGATCTGCCGCCGCGGCCGCTGCTGGTTGCTTCGACGGACGGCGTCGGCACGAAGGTCAAACTTGCGGCTGAGCACGGTCGCTGGCACGGGATTGGCGCGGACATTGTCAATCACTGTCTCAATGACATCCTCGTACAGGGAGCCCAGCCGCTCTTTTTCCTAGACTATATCGCGGTTGACAGGCTGGTGCCGGAAAATGTCGCCGCCATCGTAACGGGGGCGGCCGGGGCATGCCGTGAAGCCGGATGCGCTCTGCTGGGGGGCGAAACGGCTGAGATGCCGGATGTCTACGCGGCCGGCGCGTGCGATGTGGCAGGTACGATCGTTGGCCTGGTCGACAGGCAGGGACTGCTGCCGCGGCGGCAGGAGATGCGGCCCGGCGATCTGCTCATCGGGCTGCCCAGCAGCGGTCCGCATACGAACGGCTATTCGCTCATCCGCCGCGTTATCGAGGGCAGGGATCTGCAGATGTTCCTGGAGGACGGAGAGCCGCTTCTCGACGCGCTGCTTGCACCGCACAGGTCCTATCTACCGGCGGTGCGCGCGCTCGAGGAGGCCGGAGTCGAGGTCAAGGGGCTGGCACACATAACCGGCGGCGGCCTGGTGGACAACTTGCCCCGGATCCTGCCGCCAGGCTCGCGGGCTCGGATCGACTGCCCGAGCTGGGAGGTACCTCCGGTCTTCCGCAGCCTGCAGTCGTGGAGCGGGATGGACGGCGTTGAGGCCTTCCGGGTCTTCAATATGGGCATCGGCATGGTCGTTGTTGCGGCAGCGGAGGAGGCGGGACGCGCACAGAGCATTCTGCCCGGTGCTCTGGTGATCGGAGCGCTGGCCGACAGTGACCGGCCTGTGCCCGATGTGGCATTGGACGGCTTGTAAGCAGAGGTTTGCCGAATCTTGTCCTTTAGGCGGCGGGCGGGGGCAGGAGATGGTCCGCTGGCACTGCGACCTTTGAGCAGAAGGAGAGCGAATGACTACCGAACTGGTCCAACTGTCCCTCGACGGCCCGATCGCTACGGTCGTTCTCAATCGCGAAGACAAGCTCAACGCGCTCAATGCGGAGATGCTGGCTGCGCTGGAGGAATACGCGGATGAGTTGGACCGCAGCCGGGAAGTACGTGTCGTGCTGATGACGGGAACAGGCAGGGCCTTCTGCGTCGGCGCGGACATTTTTGAGTGGAGCGATCTGGAGCCGCTGGAAATGGGGCGGCGCTGGATTCGCGACGGACACCGCATTTTCGCCCGCTACGCGCGGCTGCCGCAACCGGTGATCGCGGCGCTCAATGGCTATGCGTTCGGCGGCGGGCTGGAGCTGGCCTTGGCGGCCGACCTGCGGCTGGCGGCGGCGGGTGCGCAACTCTCGTTTCCGGAGGTGAAACTGGGGGTGATTCCCGGCTGGGGCGGTACGCAGCGACTGGCGCAACTGGTCGGGCCGAGCCGGGCCAAGCAGATGATATTCAGCGGTGAGCGAGTGGTTGCGGAGCTGGCGGAATCGTGGGGTCTGGTGAATGAGGTCGTGCCGAGAGAGCAGTTGGCGCAACGGTCACGCGAGCTTGCCGAAGCGATAGCAGCCAACGGCCCGGTTGCTGTGCAGATGACGAAGCAGCTCATTGACGCCGCGGCGCCCGACGGCGGAGACGGCGGGGCGGTCCTGGAAAGCCTCGCGGGCAGCCTGGCCTCCTACACTGCCGACGCACAGGAAGGTGTATCTGCCTTCCGTCAGCGCCGACCGCCGCGGTTCAGCGGGCGCTGATGCCTGGGGATCAAGCACATTCGCGGCGTTCGCATGGCGCTGCTAATCGTGGATTCTCTCGCCGCAGTGGGGGCAGATTGCGGGAGAACTCTGCTCCTCGCTCACCTCCTCCATGAAGCCGGAGCCGAGGATGCCTGCGGGCAGCGCGAAAAGGCCGATGCCTACGATCGCGATGACACCGGCCAGGAGACGCCCGGCCGCTGTGACAGGAAAGACATCGCCGTAGCCCACGGTCGTCAGGGTGATAATGCTCCACCACATCGCTTTGGGAATGCTGGCGAATACTTCGGGCTGGGCTTCGTGTTCGGCGAAAAACATCATCGAGGATGTAATTACCAGCAGCAGGAAAAGCACGGAAATCACTGCCAGAAGCTCGCCGCGTCTGGTCTGGACGACCCTGCCAAGCGTCTGCAGGCTGGAGAAGTAGCGGCTGAGGCGGACGATGCGCGCCAAGAGGCGTACGACGCGCAGGAAGCGCAGGTCGAGCCCGTGCAGGTTTACGAAGAATACAAGGTAGACTGGCAAGATGGCCAATAGGTCGATCAGCGCAAGCGGGGAAACGAGGTATCGCAGGCGGCCCCTGATCGGATGTGCGTACTTGGGGTCTTCGGTGCAGGACCATACCCGCAGCAGATACTCGGCCGAGAAGACGGCGACCGAAATGAGTTCGAAGAGGTGAAAGGCGCGCGGCGAAATCTGAAACAGCTCTTCGACTGTGCCTGTGATCAACGCGACGACGTTCAGCGAGATCAGCGTGATCAGAAAGATGTCGAAGATTTCGCTCGCCCGGTTGCCCTCTTCGGCCTCTTCAATTATTTCGTAGACAGTTTTCTTCAGCGAAGCCATCGGACCGGGTGAAACAGTTGCGCAAGCTCCTGTTCGGATTCTATTTGCTGGCCGGGGCACGGCGTTTCAACGAGCGCATAGGGGAGCAGCGGGGAGCGGCATCATTAGGAGCGGCGCTGCGATGTGTGCGCTGTGGTGGGCGAGGAGGGACTTGAACCCCCGGCCTCACGGATGTGAACCGTGCGCTCTAACCAGCTGAGCTACTCGCCCGGATGGCGCCGGCAACGTAGAAATTGGGCCGGCTGAACCACCGCCGAGTATATCATCGCCAGCACATTTTGCAAATCCTGGGCGATACAGCAAAATGATGCGGGAGTTGCAGCCGCTGCGCGGTTTGGGCGGTAACAGAACGGACTTAAGCGTGCCGTCGCGCACTCATCAGGCCGGCACATTCAATGGCATACGCAGAGCATGGCCCGATCTCATCGCCGCAGCCGCTGGCTGACCCGTATCTTTTTCGCTCTTGTAATCGCCGCGGGAATCTACGGCTGGTTTTACGGGGCCGCTAACTGGCAGCCGGACGCATCAGCATTTGAGATTGCCTCACTGACGGGCGGCGCAGACTGGATCGAGCTCGTCGCCGGTATCATGGAGGACGCCATTCAGATCTTTCAGGAGATTACCAGCCAAACGCAGGGTTGAGATTCTCCCACCTTCCTAGCCCTCCCCAGCGGCGCGGCCCTCCGGCGTGTGCATGCACAGCAATCCATCTTTAGCGTTCAAAAAGCGGCATAACTCAATGTAGGCCGGCCGAAAAGTAGGCGCTCCGCAGCAAGGGCTTGGCTCCATAATCCCCCACCAGTACTGTTCCTCGTCCTGGGGATTGCCATCGCTAAGCCACTCAAGATTTGGCATGGTGATAAGGCTCATCAGGCCGATCCATGGCTGCCAGTTCTCCTCTGCCCATGCAAATGCCCGCTTAAGATATTCCGCCTGAATGTTCATGTCGATGCCCGCGTCGGCCCCGTGCCATTTGTATTCGGGATTGACCTGGTCCGTTGTCCAGCCGAACTCAAGCAGCACGATCTGCTTCTCAGCGTCGCCATGCCTTTCCATTACGGCGCGGATGTCCTCCACGTGACGAAAGCTGAAGAAGCGATGCCCGCCAAATTGCGGGTCCGACTCTGCGATTTCGGGTTCCAGTTCCGGCGGAGCCGCAAACCCGACGCCGTGGACGCCTAACGCGTCGAAATAGCCGTCGCTGCTCTCCCCCATCGCCTCGTACATGCGCTCATAGAAGACGACATCCGGCATGGCACTCTCATTGTCGTCGCCGGTCGGGGCCATGCCGGCGCTGATGACGAGGGCGTTCGGGTTTGCCTGTTTGATGGCAGCGTACGCTTTACCGAGGAAGAAGGCGTACTCGGCTGGGTTCGGCCGTTTGTGGCCCCACTCCCGGCTCAGATTCGGCTCATTCCAGATCTGGTAGGCCTGGATGCAGCCTACCGCGCCTGGCTTGCAGCTGTAGCGGCTGGCGAGGGCGAAGACATAGTCGGCGAAGTGGTCGGCGCTTTCCGGCGGCAGACCGGCCCAAAATTCTCTCTTTTGCGGATCGATAGAGACGCGGGCCAGTAATTTGAGATTTGCGTCGTTTACTTGCTGCACAACGCGATCTGAGAAGGACCAATCAAGGTGGCCCTTACCAAACCCCTCGATAGTCTCCCAGGCGAATGTCTGCTTGACCCAGTGAAAGCCTGCTTCGTGGATCAGATTCAGGTCCCGACTCGCAACTTCGGGCCGCCACCAGAGGAATGCCTGCGTACCGAAGTCAGGGCTTTCCATCGTGGCCGGCAGGAATCCGCCTTCATCGGGCTGTTCACTCTCGCTTATTGGGGTAGCTGTCTCTTGCGGCTGAGGTGTAGGCGTTGCCGGTTCGGGCGTATCGGTGGGTGGTGGGGGAACCGGCGTATCAGTGGGGGGCGGAGGCACTGGCGTATCAGTGGGCGCTGCGCTCGATTCACCTGGCGCGATTGGTGTCGCGGTTGGCTCTTCGTTGTTATCTCCACAGGAGGCCAGCGAACTAAGGATGAAGATGAAGATAGCGATAAGAAGGAGGCGTCGCAAGGATTCCCTCATGGCTCTGCAGTAGTGGGCAACAAATTACTTGCGTATCGATCAGATAGGGGCCGCGAGTGCAACAGCGATAGGGCGCGTCTTCCTGGCAAGTTGTGCCAGACGAATTCAGATTCAGCCGCGCGCAGTGAAGACAGCTTCTTGCTCCTCCCTCCGGTTCAGCCTTGTCTTTCCGTGCCCAAGGGGCATTAATCTATTGTAAGTGAAAATAGACCGAACTGGAAATTTCAATCTGTTTCCATTCGACAACTGCGTCTTCAATTTCTGTGGCAGCTTGGGGCGGGAGGGCGGCAGGCAGGGGAGGCCTGTCGGGGAGGCGAAGACAGCTCGCGGGCCCTCAAGCCCTTCGTCCTCACCGGTTCGCTGTCAGCGGGTGATTTCCCATGCCAGATGTTGGATCTCGGGCAAGATCAGCTTTTCCATTGCCAGCCTGACTGCGTTGGTCGACCCGGGCATGCTGATGACAGCGCAACCGCGGTAGGTGCCGGCGGTAGCGCGACTGAGCATGGCGGCCGCGCCTACTTCATCGTAGCTGAGCATGCGAAATATCTCACCGAAGCCGGGCAGCTCCTTTTCCAAGGCCCGCGACAGCACATCGTAGGTGCGATCTCGCCTGCTTACACCGGTGCCGCCGTTGAAGACGATCACCTGTGCGCCGCTGTCGCTGAATGCTTCGAGGGCATCGGCCACTTCGTCAGGCTCGTCATGCACGATACGGTAGGCAATCACCTGGTGACCGGCGTCTTCCGCCAGCTGGCGAATTGCCTGGCCGCTGCGGTCGGTTTCAGGCGTGCGCGTATCGGAAACGGTCACGACCGCAAAGGCGATGCTTCCCTTTTCCTCTTCTGCCTTCCTTCTGTGTTCCTCTGAGCTCTGTGAGTTGCTCATTTTCTTCCTTCTTTTGGCCTGCGAGCCCGGCGCTCCGGCTCTACTCAGTGCGGTGTGCGGCGGACCCACGTGGATTCTCGAAGGCGTCGATCCACAACCGTCGCCACTCTGCGACATCACGCATTACTGTGCTCGGCTTGCTGAGAGAGCGGACGACGAACTCCGGGTGGGCAGTGCGGCCTGTGTGATGGCCCGTCGTCTGGTAGCGTAGATCGAGAGACCAGCGGCACTTGTCGGAACGGTTTGGGGTGGAGCGGTGCGGCGTAAAGCGTGAGAGGAAGATCACATCTCCCTTGGAGCAGGCCAGCGAGAGCGGTTCGACGTCCTGCAACAGGTCCGGCATAACATTCGTCGCAATGGTCGTGCCGCCGGCGGCCTGGTGGCGAAGGTAGCCGCGGCCATGTACGCCTGGCAGGGCCTGCACACAGCCCATCTCGGTAGTTGCATCGCCCAGCGGAACCCAGCAGGTGACGATGTTCGACTCCTCTGCTTCAGGCATCATTACCCCGGCATCCTGATGCCAGGGTACGACGTAAAGGGATGGCCCGGTATCGGGATCGAAGCGTTCAGGCGGTTTGGCGCGCAGGTGCTGGATCGGATTGCAGACGATTTCCGGCCCCGTAAACGACTGGGCCGCATCCAGCAGCTTCGGATTGCGCAGGAAATCGAACATAGCCCGACCGCGCGCGTGCATGATGTCCATCTCCTCACCCATGCGCCGGCTCTGGCCGAAGAGCAGTCCGAAGCGGGTCTCGAAGGGCTGGTCTTGGTGCAGATCGGTTATCTCCCCCTCGTCGAGGAGTTCCCGGGCACGCGCGTCGACCCAGTCGCTGAGTTCGTCAATCAGCGGCTGCAGGTCTACGTCATCAAGGAGTCCGCGCGCGATGATAAAGCCGTCCCGGTTGAAGGCATTTATCTGTTTCTGACTCAATGTCATGAAATGTCTCCTGTAGGGCCGATCCGCAGGCGTTTGCGTCTTACTGATTGGTCGTATCGTCCGATCCGATGGGAAACTGGGCGGGAAGCGTCTCCGCCATCTGTTCCTCGTCGAAGCCGCATAAGGGGTGTCCGAATCCGCTCAGGCTTCTGCCGTCTGTCTGGACGTCAAAGATGATGTTGTCGTCGGCGCTTGCGCTCACGCCGGCGGGAATGTAGTCGAGGCGGAGCGTATCGCGCACCTTCCAGGCGACGATGTGATCGGCGCAGGAGGTATCGCCGCTGATGCCCAGCGCGCCCACGAGGCTGCCGGTCTCGCTGTACAGAGGCAGCCCGCCCCCGGCCCGGCTCCAGCCGCCTGGTTTCAGGCCCACCATCGGGTCCCCCGTCTGTCCGTAGAGGGAGGGATCGCCGCCGTAGGCGGCTGAAGTATCGAGCGGAATGCTGTCATGCAGTCCGTAGAGATTGCCGTTGGGCTGGGTTGCGGCATGGAGATTGCTGGTTGAGAAGGCCAGCCGAGGAAGGCTGAAGGCGTTGGCGGTGTTGGCCTTTTGCGCCGAGAGAACGCGACCCCCCGGCCATTGGGAGCCACGGTTGGCTCCGGAAAAGGTTACGACGCAGGTGACGCCGTCGCGGTCTACGACGGTGGCCCACATGTGGTTGCCGAGGCCGCCGTTGTTGCCGCCGCCCACAATCGTTGTCAACGCGCTGGTTACGGCGTCATGGTCGGGGAGGTTATCGCAGCCGGCAACGAATTCAGGTTCCTGCAGGTTCCGGGTTGCTGTCTCGACGAAGCGAGTTGTGGGCGCGTCCCGGTCTGCGACATTGTCGAAGCGGACCACAGCGCCGCGGCCTGGCACGCCGACGCTGGAACCGTTGATGGTGACATAGGCGTTGCCGTTCACGTCAAAGTCGACCGACGTGGGGAAGGGCAGCCCGGTAATGATATCCTGCGAAGTCTCGCCCGGCCCGACGCGGATCACTGCGCCGCTGTTCGGAATTGGACCTTCGTCGGTAAAGATGCCAAAGCGGACGGCATAAAGTTCGCCGTCGGGGCCGGTGCGAAGGTCGGTCAACATCGTCAGGTCGGTGGCGTAGTCCTGAATGTTGCCGGAGTTTGGGTCTACGACTACGACCTTGGCGGCGCCTGGCAGAAAGGGAAAACCGGGCAGAAGTGAGACGTAGATGCGGCCGTCGGCGCCGAAAGTGACGCCCGTAGGGACCGGGTCCGATTCGAGCGCGCCGCCGCGATAGGGGTTGGGGAGGGGGCCGGGAATACCTTCAAATACGGCGATTACTTCCGCAGTGCGGTTGACCACGTCGACGCGCACGAGCGCATTAGCGCCCGCTTCTGCGACGTAGAGAAAGCCGTCCGGTCCGGCGGTCAAACCGTAAGGATGGGACTCCAGTACGTAGCCATCCGGATTCTGTTCCTTTTCCAGTCTCCACAGAGGAAAGACCTCCAGGACGGATCCTTGCAGGATGCGCAGAACCGCGGCTGTATCGGGCAGCGCTTCTTCGCTTGCTACCCCTTGCCAGACGCCTGCCGTGGCATACATCTCATTGTTGAGCAGCGCCAGGCGGGCGCCGCCGACGATGTCGCTGCCGAGAAAGATCGACGGCAGGGTCGCCACAAGCTGCGGCTGGCCGCCGAGCGTTACGCGGATGACGCGCGCGGTATTTCCATATGTCGCCCTGATGACTTCGTTGGTGTTGGGATCAAGGCCGCCGACCTCTACTTCCCTGTCGCCGCCCAATCCGACGTCGATGACCCAGATGCTGCCGTCATCGATGGCCAGAACGCCTTGCGGTCCGTTTAGACCATCCACAATTACGGTGCCGCCGCTCTCTCTTTCCTGGGCCGTCACGATTTCAGTCGCAATCCACAGGACCGACACGAGGGAAACCGCCAGAACCACGTATATGGAGATACGGATAGTTTTCAATTGACTCCTCCTCTCGCCCGTCGTGAACTCTCAAGTACGCGCAATTGCCCCGAGGCGTTCAGTATTGTTGTCATGCAGTAGCAGGTCGGGTGAATGGGCGGCAGCACTGTGCAGAATATGCACCTGCGCGCGTCAACTATTGCTCGGCCAGGTAGACGATGAGCGCCTCTAAGTCTTCATCGGGGATATGACGGTAAGTCGGCATTCGGTGTTGCGACAATGCAAACCCCTCGACATAGTAAACATCGGGTTCAACGATGCTTTCGTGCAGGTATGCATAAATGTCGCTGGCCGCCCCTCTATAGGCGGGGTCCCGGATTCGCGCTGCGGCCAGGTCGCGCATGCCGTCGTGGGACGGGCCAAAGATGCCGCGTGTGCCGGCGGCGTTGAGTTGGTGGCAAACGCCGCAGTACTGCTCCTTGTAGACGGCCAGTCCCCGCGTGAAGAGCGCATCCAGCTCTTCTCGCGACAGGTCGGCAAAGTCGGCTGCGCTGAAGGCGCCGCGCGGTTCAGCTTTCTGGAGCATCAGCGCGACATGCACGAACCAGGAGACGCGGACGATATCTCCTGGCTGCAGCGCCCGCTCGGCGATCGTCTGATTCACTTTTTTCAAGGCAAGCACGTCGACACCGGCTTCGGTGGCGATAAGTTCCCAGGTGTCACCCGGCTGAACGATATAGGTGCCTTGCTCGTTGGAGGGCGGATCAGCGACAGCATTTGCCGGCGCGTCGGAGGCGCCAGCGGCCAGTCTCGCCAGAGCGGGCGGCAAATGAGTAATGGTAATCTTGTCACCCGATCGAATGTCGACGCCGCGTTTTGACCACAAGTCAAAATTGTCGAGCAGCAGGTCGAGAAAGGAAAGTGAGAAAGCATCGGCGATCTTTTCCCAGGAGTCTCCTTCCTCCACCGTATACAGGGTCGGCGGAATCATGTCAGTTGCGGCCAGGCCGGGTATTACCATCTGATCGCCAGGCCGAATCACTTCGCCGCGCAGGTGCCACAGCTCCAGGTTAACGCTCTTGAGTCTCTCAGTGGTCGAGTCAAATCTGCCGGCGATCAGATCCCAGAATTCGCCGACTCGCACGTCGTAGACATAGGCGCGCGGGTCGTCCACCCGGAAAGTCCTGGCCATGCCGACGTCGGACATCGGCGGCGAAGCTTCTCGGCGGGCGCCGGCCGGTGTCTGTTCCTCCATTTGAGGTGTCGCCTTGACGGCTTGGCGGACGCCGTCGGGCGGCGTCTCGGTCGGCTCAGCATCAGTTCTCGATTCGGTCTCTTGATGTGCCCTTGCCACCGGCTCGTTCGCGGCCGGTCCGTTCTGTTGAACGCGGTTTACGAGGAAAATGGCAATCAATATGATGGCTGTCAATACGCCACGCGGTATCAGGTTTTTCTGATTGTCGGTTCGGGAAGGAAGATGGTACGGCCCAGGCTCTTTTTCAGATTTTCTCATTACTGGTGCAACTGTGTGTGAGTTGGAGAGACAAAAAAATGAAGAGAGGATGGAGAGCAAGGTACTCTCTCCACGCACGCCTCTCTTCATTCGATCGACGATTATTCTATTGTATCCCTATCGTCTGCAATCGAAAAGTAGCGATCTGCTGGCTGAGAGAAGGAAAGCTGCCCCTCTCGACGGTTTTCGCCCATGATGGTCGTAAGGGCCGTTCATTCGGCGGGATCCGCGCCTTTGTCTTCCGCGGCCGGTTCGGGGAGGGCCTGATCGCGTCCAAAAATGGTCAATGTATCGGGCTCGCCTTCGACGGCGACCGTCCACGCGGCCATCCAGCCGGTTGCGTTGTCGACGGCGACGGCATACCAACTGCTGTCCTCCAGCCGTCCGAAGACACGAAGGCCCTGTTGGTCGTTGAGGAGTCTCAGCACGGGCGCATCGACCTCCGGCCGTTCTCGAATGTTCACCGACGGATGCAGGAGCCTGCCGGTCAGCGACTTTGGCGGCCGGGGCGTCGCGGTCGGGAAGTTGCTCTCCAGCGGCGGGTAGGAACTGACAAGCGCGAGGGCGGTCGCGGTCGCCTGTGCGGTGAAGGGTACGACGCGGTTTGCCGGGAACAGCAGTGCCGCGGCGGTTGCCGCGATGAGGCCGCAGATGATTAGGAGAGGCCATCCTCTCCAGGCGCGCTGGATGTGTTGTTTCGAAGGTCTGAAGGCCGGGCCCTTATAGGTAGGGCCGATTTGCGGCGGCGCGCTCCGCACGTCGGCCCGTTTGAAATTGGAGAAGATTTCTGCCAACGCGGCCTCGTATGCCGGGTTGATGCGCCACTCGTTGAGGCGGGGATTGTAATCGCGCCCGGAATCGGGGATGGCGTTGCAGAGGGCGTTTTGAATGGCTGTGAAATCAGCCGCCCAGCCCACGCGAATGTACAAGGAGCCGTTTTCGAGACGCTGATAGGACAGCCAGGCGTCGGAGGGGCCGATGCGCTTTAGAGCCTGGTCCAAGTCCTCATCGGATACAGGATGATGTTGTGCTTCCTTCAGCTCCTCGTCGTGGGTCCAGCGTTTCACAGGATTGGACAGCTGGCGATAGGCCTCATCCAGGCGGGCCAGAAAGGGGTCAGACGGTTCGGTCCCGGCGACGAGAGCGACGTCGTTGAGATGTTCTCCCGTGTGCAAACGGATCTGGCGCCGGTAGGCGGCGTCGAGCACTTCCTGTGTGGCGTTGCGATTTACGCCCAAGACCTGATAGTAGTTCTGGCTGTCTTTGTCTGTCACTGCCAACCGCCGGTCTATCGACTGACGCCTTCGGAGAAGCCGCCGCTTGCTACCAGCGCGGCCACCTCCTTTAATTCAAAGAGTCCCATGTCGCCGGGAATCGTGTACTTGATCGCGGCAGCGGCAGCGCCCCAGCGCAGAGCGTCGGGCAGCCAGTCGTCGCCGTCGCGCCGCAGGTAGCGGAAGAGTACGCCGGCGGTGAAAGCGTCACCGGCGCCGATGCGCCCAACGGTACCTCCGCCTGGGAAGATCGCCTGACGCACGGGTGGTCGTCCGGGCACTGCCGCAATCGAGCCGTCCGCGCCCAGGGTGAGGATGACCGTCGTGCCGGGGAATTCGCGCTGGATGGCGGCGAGAGCGTCTTCGGGAGAGATCGAGTCGGGCAGGTCGTAGTGGGTCTGGGCATCGCGAATCGGGGCGAAGAGAATGTCTGAGGCCGCGGCGAAGGGCTGGCAGCCGCGGCGGGACTGCTGCGGCGTCCAGAGCTTGGCGCGGTAGTTGATGTCGAAACTGACGCTCCAACCAGCCTCTTTTGCGAGCTGCAAGGCCTTGGCGGCGGTGGCGGCGGCGCTCTCGCTGATGGCGAGTGTGATGCCGGTCAGGTGCAGGTGGCGCCCCGCGGCCGCGGTGAATACCTGGCCCGGCAGCTCGGCGGGCGTCATGCGGCTGGCGGCAGAATTGGCGCGGTCGTAGATGATTGAGGTGGGGCGGGCGCCGTCGCCGAACTCGACGAAGAACAGGCCGAGCCGGTCCTCCTCCGTCCAGATTATGTGTGACGTGTCTACACCGTGGCCCATCAAGGTGCGGGCGATCCGCCGTCCCAGTGGGTTGTCGGGCAGGCGGGAGATCCACGCGGTGCGAACGCCAAGCCGGGCCAGCGCGACAGCCGTGTTCGATTCGGTGCCGCCCGCCTCCAACTCGAAGTTGGCAGCCTGTTCGATTCGCAGATGGCCCGGCGGCGCCATGCGCAGCAGCGTTTCGCCTAGAGTTACAACATCGTACCCACTCATAAAGCCGCGCTTTCCCTCAACGCAGGAGGCAAGCTTAGGGTCAGCCTGCCCAGAATGATTTTGGTGCGGCGCCGATTGTCGCGTAAGGGCAGTGAGTCGGCGAGAACGAAATTACTCCTACGGTCCTCTCGACCTGAATTCCCGCAAGCGTAAGCGCGCGGTGCCGTGTCCGCTCCGCGCGTCGAGCGTCCAAGGCCCGCCCGGAAAGCGTCGCTGCCCCGCTATTTTTCTCTTTTATCGTAACTACTCAGCCGCTATCAGTCTGCGACCATGAATGGGGCGAGCGAAGGTGTTTTCTCTCTCCTTAGCTCTTTGGACGGTCGGGCCTGCGGCCCTCCCTTGTGCGGGGGGACTCCCCCCGCAACGCCCCCCTCCAAAACCATCGCTCACCGACGGTACGCTGTCATTCCTGCAGTGCGGCTTATCCAACGTGGTGGCGGCCAACCGAATACGCAATCAGATAATCTGAATGGCGGCGGGGATGGAAGACTGGTCGAGACCGATGCTGTATGTGGCTTAGTAGTTACCTTTTATCCAACTACAAACAGCTCGTCTGTGTCAAACCTGTCGGAGAGCAGGCGGGGACTGCCGGAAGTGATCTGAAATACATCCTGAATCTGGTATCCATAAAAGCGCGGCTCCAGGACGACGATCATGCCTTCTTGCAGCTCGCGTTCGTCGTCGGCTACGAGCATGGGGTCCTCGTGCACCCAGATACCCATGTTGTGGCCCAAGAGGGCCCGATGGTGCCAGATATCGAGTTTTTCCTGAAGCGTTTTGCAGCGGAAATAGATGTCGCGGGCCGGTGTGCCGGGCCGCAACAGCTCCTCGGCCGTCTCGCGGTGGATTTCGAGGATCTGGCGGTAAAGCGTGGCCTGCTCTGCATTGGGAGTTCCGACAACCGCGACGCGGGACTGGTTGGCGTAGTAGCCGTCGAAGGCGGCCAGAAAGTCGGTGCAGATGATCTGGCCGGTTTCAATCGGATCGTCGCTCCAGCGATGGATGACAAAACCTTCCTGGCCTGCCTGGAGAATACCGTCTGCGGAACTGGCGCCCCGTCGGAGCAGTGCTAGAATCAGGCGGTCCTGGACCTCTTTCTCGGTTTCGCCCACTCGGATGGACTCGAACGTCTCGATGAATGCGTCGTCCATGAGGTCGGCATTGCGTTTCATCAGCGCCGCCTCCTGCGGCGTCTTTATGGCGCGTACGGCTTCGAACTGCCGGTCCCAGGCCTCGAAAGTGGCCTGCGGCAACAGCGCCTGTAACTCATCGTAGAAGGCGGCGGAGAAGTACTCTTTTTCGATGCCGATCTTGCCCTGGGCTGCCCCTTTCTCCCGCAGAACGGCGGCCAGCTCCTCCATGGGTGAGTCCAGGTACTCGGCGTAGACTCGGATGTCCTCTACCCTTGCACGCTCGCGCGTAACGCGTTCCTCGTTGCCGCCAACGATCAAGGTGGGCTGGCCTGCGGGGGTAAAGACGGCGATGCCGTTGCGCGGGCCGGAGGGGCGTTGATGGATGGCGTGGCTGAGCGCCATGGGGTAGCCGGTCGTGTAGAAAATGTTCTTGGGATGAAGGCAGACGAGGGCGTCCACGCCGCTCTCCAGCAGCGTGGCCTCGAACAGCGGTCTGTTCATCAATTCGTTTTCATTGGCCACGGGTCGCAGGTTCCTTTCAGGCCAGGCCGGCCTCTTCTGTGGGTACGCCGTCGCGCAAGACTTGCATACCGTCGACGAAATAGTTGACCCCGGTCGTCATCAGGTCGAGGTGCGCGGGGGCCTTGTGCGACATGCCGAAGAGCGGGTTGTAGTTCATGCCGAAGGCGGTGATGATGCAGCCCCAGGCGCTGTGCGAATAGGTGACGCCGCCGGGGCGGGCGCGCAGTGCGGCGCGGTGGTCGAGGCCAATGTTGGTGTGGATGAACATGTACATTTCCGGGTCGTTGAAGGACTTGAGCCAGGCGTCGAGCCGCTTTCCTTCGCGGTTGCCGGTGTCGACGTCGACAATGTAGCCTTTCTCGATCTCCAGCTTGACGACATCCTCGAGCATTTTCGAGAGCGAGCCGAAGCTATCGAACGCCTCCTGCGCGCCGTTGACATAGAGGACACCGTTGGCGGAACCCTCCTCCCCCATGTAGGCGATGCCCCCCGCCAGGCTGCCGATCCGTCCCGGCCGGTCGCAGTCGCCGCCGTGCCGCAACACCGGATACTGTGCAGGGTCGCCGCGTTTGAAACTCAGGTCAGTGCCCAGGTCGGAGGTGATGCGGACTTCGCTGGCTTCGTTGAGCAGATCGGTTACGCGCTTGGTCCGCTCGATCACGCGTTCGTCGGGCGGTGTGCGCAGGTGCTCCTCCCGTCCGCCGTACCAGGTCATGCGGCCTTCACCGGTCGCTCGGATTTTGCGGATCACCCTGGCGCGGGACTCGCTGTATGACCACGGCCAGGTCGTGAGCTGGTGGATAAAGTCGGCTTCAAGCATGGCTTTTTCGACGACTTCGGGAACGTCGCTGAAGGGTTTTCCGCGGCGCTGGCACATGGCGACGATGGCCTCGGCGCCCAACGAAGAAGCCACACTCAAGAAGGCGTTGATCGCCCTCTCATCGGTGCCGGAGTCGGCGGCAATGAGCACGGTTTCTCCCGGGCTGACGTTGCACCGCCTGTACCAGGCGCCGGCCAGGGCGTAGAAATCGGCGTATCGGTGGTCCATGGTTCTTTCTCCTTCTACGGCAAGTCAGATGTTGTCAGCACAGTCAGGGCATCCTGAAAAATCTGCTGTACCCAACACTGTTCTTTGAGAGATTGCTTATGGAACAAGCGGACTTGCGCCGCGTCGTCAATCAACTGTCAAAATCGGGCTGCTCGGGCAGAACGTGTCCCTCTACTTCTGTCCAGGCGGAGCCGGTGCCGGGTCTTCGATTGTGCGCACGCAGGCCCGAACTGCGCGTAAACTCGCCATCAACCAGGATGGGGCGCTCGTCGAAGAAGACAGTTGCGCCCGTCAGGTGTATTTCAATGTGGCCGTTGGCGCGGAAGACGCCGAGGTCGCCACGGTTGGAGGAAAAACTGATGCCAAAGCCCAAGAGCAGACCGCCGTAGTTGAAGTGAACTGACAGATTGTCGAGATTTTCAAGCCTGATGCGGTGGTCTACGCCGATGTTGAAATGGTCGATGTAGTAGACAGCCGGATCCTCCCAGGAGCGGAACCAGTCGTCGAGGAAGATGCCGTGTTCGGTGTCGCGGGCGATGGAGATGATGCGCCCCCGGTCGATTTCCATGCGAATCGGCTCGCGGACCATGCTGGCGTGTCCATGCGGGCCGGGGCACTTGGTGACATAGGCGCCCTCGAACATAAGCGTGCCCGAAACGACCTCGTGCACAGGTGGATGTTCCCCCTTGGCGATTGCCATGCGCGACTCGAGGCTCAGTGGCGAGTAGTTCGTCTGCCCTTCGGCGGTGTTCATCAGCTGTTTCTTCGGGTCGCCGCGTTCCAGGATCAGGTTGGTTCCCACATTCGAAGTGACGCGGATCATGCTGACTTCGTGGAGCAAACGGTCGATAATCTTGCTGCGTTTGATGACCTCTTCGTCGCCCGGTAGAAGGGCGAGGAAGTGTCCCTCAGCCTGTGGCTTGCCTTCCCACATGGCAAACTTCTTACCTGTTTTGCGCATGTGGCCGCGCACGCGCTCTGAGGAAACATTGTAGAACCAGCCTTGGGACATCACCGAGTAGGTGAAGTCCACGTTGTATATCGCATTTTCTACGATTGGGGGCAGCTCCCAGTTGAATGGCTGCGGGCGTGCGCGGAACGTCATCACCGTCACGTCTGCGCCCAGGGCGACTGCCGCGGCGTACGCGGCATCCAGCAGCGGCTGGTGCGTGTACGTGTCGGCTATAATCAAGGTCCGATCGCCCGCTTTGAGGCCGGCGTATTCGAGACGGTGGCTGGCCGCCTCGAACATTTCAACAGTTCTTTCCTTCATGGCTTTCTCCTTCCCGTTCAATGCGTTGCAGTGTTGCCGCGGCTTTGCTGACCTGCGCCAGAAGAGTTGGCGTATGTTTGTGCCTTCTCGAACATCGGGGAATTGTCGTCGCCTTCTCGTCTGGCAGTCAGCCGACGACGAACATCTCGTCGGTATTGAATTTGTCTGAGAGCAGGACAGGCGAGTCGTCGGTCACCAGGAATGAGTCCTGGATGTGGTAGCCGTAGAAACGCGGCTCCAGCACGACGACCATGCCTTTTTTGAGAGGTCTGGCGTCACCCGCCACCAGCATGGGGTCTTCGTGTGTCCAGATGCCCATATTGTGCCCAAGGAGAGCTCTGTGATGCCAGACGCCGGCCTTTTCCTGTTCCCTCTGGCAATAGAAGAAGATATCGCAGGCGCGCGTGCCGGGCCGGAAGAGAGTCTCCGCGGCGGCGCGGTGGATGTCGCGGATCGTCTCGTATGTCCGCTTCTGTTCGGCGCTGGGCGGCCCGACCACGGCGACGCGCGACTGGTTTGCGTTGTAGCCGTTGAGGTTGATCGTGTAGTCGGTGCAGATGATCTGGCCGGGCTCGATCGGGTTGTTGGTGCGGCTGTGGACCACGAAGCCTTTCTGTCCGGCCTGAAGAATGCCCCCGGAGGCCCTCGCGGCTGCACCGCGCTGGAGCGCGCCGCAGATCAGCCTGTCTTGCGCTTCCTTCTCTCGGTCTCCGACCTGGATCGATTCAAACATCTCAAGAAACAGCTCGTCGAGGATGTCGGCGTTTCTCTTCATGATCGAGAGTTCTTCAGCCGTCTTGATGGCGCGCACCTCGTCAAACTGCTCATCCCAGGCGACGAATGTCGCATGCGGCAGCTGTGCTTGCAGGTCAACGAAGAAGGCAGCCGAGAAGTATTCCATTTCCAGCCCGATTTTCCCTCTCGCGGCCCCGACTTCCCGAAGCACTGCGGCCAGTTGATCGATCGGTGAATCGACGTACTCGCTGTAAACGCGGATGTCTTCGACCCAGGTGGTATCGCGCGTCACACGCTCTTCGTTGCCGCCCACGATCATGGTGGGCTTGCCTCCCGGTGTGAAGACGGCGATGCCGCTGCGCGGGCCGGAAGGGCGCTGGTGGATGGCGTGGCTGAGCGCCATCGGATAGGCGGTCGTGTAAAACAGGTTTTTGGGATGGAGGCAGACGACGGCATCCACGCCGCTCTCGGCGAGGGTGGCTTCGAAGAGAGGTTCGTTGAGCAGTTTCTTGGCTTTGGGCATTGGAAGCTCTTCTCCCGAGATTCTTGATGTACGCTTGAAGGCGAAATCTCTTTTTCTGGTGCAACCGGGAATGACGCTACACAAGGCTGCAGCGAGTTGCTCTCCTCAGTACTTCGGGTCCAGCACAATGCGAAGCCAGTCGCCGAGATAGGTGATTCCGAGGACGGTGAAGACGATGGCCATGCCCGGAAAGATAGAGAGCCAGGGCGCCTGCCAGATATAGACGCGACCATCGCTGATCATGCCGCCCCATGTTGGCGTCGGCGGCTGTACGCCGAGGCCGAGAAAACTCAGCGCCGATTCAGCGAGAATCATCTGTCCGATCTGGATGTTGGCGACGGCGATGACCGGCGTAACGACGTGGGGGAGGACATGACGGAAAATGATGCGGTAGTCGGGGGCGCCGACCGAGCGCGAAGCCAGGATGAAGTCGGTCTGTTTCACCGACAGCGTTGTGCCGCGTACAAGCCGCGCGAAGATGACCCAGCCGCTAATTGTCAGGACGAGCAACACGTTGCCAAAACTCGGCCCCAATACAGCGATGATGGCGATGGCCAGCAGCACGCTGGGAAAGGCGAGTTGCGCGTCGGCAACGCCCATGATCAATGTCTCGATTCTGCCTTCCAGGTAGCCGGACAGCAGCCCGAGGATAACCCCGAAGAGGCCGGCCAGAAGCACGGCGCAGACGCCGACAATCAGGGAGACGCGCGCGCCGTAGAAGATACGGCTGAGCAGATCCCGGCCCAGGTTGTCCGCGCCCAGCGGGAACTCGGCGCTGCCTTCTTCAGCCCAGGCCGGCGGGCTCAGGCGGATCTTGGAATCCTGCAATGTGGGGTCGTGCGGTGAGAGCAGCGGGGCCAGGAGGGCGACAAAAATGACCAGAGCGGTCATCGCAATGCCGAGTGAATGCAGGACATTGTGGCTCGCCCAGAAAAGGACAAAGGCGAGACCTCTACGGCGGGTTAGAGTCTTTTCGGCCAGGACGTCTGCTACATTTTTCTCAACAGCCATTCGCTCGCTCCTGCGGTTACCCGTAGCGAATGCGCGGATCCAGAAACGCGTAGAGAAGATCGACGATCAGGTTGGCCAGGACGATCCAGAGGGCAAAGACAACGACCGACGCCTGCACGAGAGGGAAATCTCGCGCTGAGACCGCCTGGACGGCCAGCCTGCCCACACCGGGCCACGAAAAGACCGATTCCGTAATCACTGAACCTCCGAGAAGCCGCCCAAAGGTCAACCCCACCATCGTCACGACCGGAATCAGCGTATTGCGAAAGGCGTGCCGCATGTTAATCGTGTACGGCTGTAAGCCCTTGGCTTGAGCGGTACGGATGTAATCTTCGCGTAGAACGTCAAGCATACCGGAGCGCACAAGCAGAACGATCTGCGCCAGGAATGCGGTCGAAAGCGTAATCGCCGGCAGAACGAGGTGACGCAGCTCGCCTTTGCCCGAGGTAGGCAGTACCTTCAAGTTGACGGCGAAGACCAGGATGAGCATGATGCCGAGCCAGAAGCTGGGCATGGCCCGGCCTACGACGCCGAGGCTGAGGCCGAGGGCGTCGATGATGCTGCCTTCGCGGATTGCGGAGACCACGCCCAGCGGGATGCCCACGACCAGGGCAAAGAGCAGCGCTGCGAGCGCCAACTGGAAGGTCGCCGGAAAGAACTCCAGGACGAGATTGATGGCCGGCAATCCGTACTGCCATGAATTGCCGAATTCGCCCCGCAGCGCACGCGAGAGAAACTTCAAGTACTGAATGTACACCGGCTCGTCAAACCCTAACGCCTTGCGCAAAGAGATGACTTCTGACATTGGCGCTTCGGGCGGCAGCATAATGGTGGCGGGGTCGCCGCTGATGCTGAGCAGCGCGAAGACGCCCAGCGAGAGGCCGAACAATACGAGAAATGATCGCAGCACTCGTTTGACGATATAGTCCCGCATCGGGAAGGCCTACTCCTGGAAAGGCGTTCAGGCTGGCGGCGAGAGGTGAAAGCCGGACAGCGTTGCGCCGGCGCGTAAGCAAAAGGCGGGGCAGTCCGCGCCGGGGCAGAGACCGAACTGTGTCGTTCCTGCGACCCAACGCGGCTGGCCCCGCCTCAATCGCTACCGATCAAGTACTCCACTGCAGAGTATTCGAGAGGAGGAGACTTTACGACTCCTCGACTGTCATACCGATCAGGTGCACGCGGTTGTCGGGTGTCGGGACGAAATTCTTCACCTTGGTTGAGTGACCAAAGATGTCGGGCGCCTCGAACAGGTAGACGACCGGGCAATAGTCATACAGGTAGGTGTGAATGTCGTGCAGAATTGTCTCGCGCTTGGCCGGGTCGAACTCAGCGCGCTGGGCGAAGAGCATGGTTTCCAGCTCGTCATCGCAAACCTGGGCGCGGCGCTCGGAGCATTCGTACATCTTGAGCGTGTTCTCCGGGTCCATTGTGGGATACCAGTTGCGGCCGGTGTAGAAGACGGGTGCCGACTGGTCGGAGTAGACTTTGTCGATGAATGCCGACCACTCGAAGAGCTGCATTTCCAGGTTAATGCCGACTTTGGCGTACTCGCCCACCATCCACTCGGAGACCTCTTTCTGCTTGGAGTAGCGGCCCTGGGCGGAGTCGAAGTCCATCGTGAAGCCATCGGGGTAACCGGCCTCCGCCAGGAGCTCTATCGCCTTGTCCGGATCGTAGGGATAGGCCTCGAGATCGGGATTGTAGCCGTAGCAGCTGGGCCCTACGATCTGGCCGTCGAGCGGGGCGGCAAATCCTCCCATGATGTCATTGACCAGGGAATCCTTGTCGAGGGCGTAGTTCATGGCTTGGCGCACGAGCTTGTCGTTGATGGGGCTTTCAAGCGGGTGGCCGGGATTGCTGCCGGTCTTCATGGTGAGGTTCATCGCCTGACCGATCGCGATCCAGGAGATCTCGAGCCCGGCGTCGGTAAGCCGTTGCGCGTCATCGGGCGGGACATTGTAAGCCATGTCGATCTCTTCGGCCTGCAGCGCCGCGACGCGGGTAGCGTCTTCCGAGAAGGGCTTGAAGATGAGCTCGTCGATCGTCGCCTGTTCGCCCCAGTAATCCGGGTTTCGTTCGAGGACGATGTGCTGTCCTTTGCGCCATTCGACAAACTTGTACGGCCCCAGCCCGACCGGGTTCTCGCCGTAGCCTTCGAGGCCTACGTCCTGGTAGTAGGCGGGCGGCGCCACTTGCAGGTACATCATGATGAGGGGCGTAAAGGCGAAGGGGATATTGGTCTTGACGTTGATGGTGTGCTTGTCAACGACTTCGACGCCTTCGTATTTCGAGATTAGCAGCGAACGGAACGACGTCCTCGTGGTCTCGCCCGTCAGCCGGTATTCGATATTCCAGGCTGCTGCGTCGGCGTCCCAGGGTTCCCCGTTGTTGAAGGTGATGCCCTCGCGCAGTTTGAACTCCCAGGTCGTCTGGTCATCGAGAACGCGATAGTCGGTGATCAGCATCGGCTTGAGGCCCTTGCGTGAGCCGTCTGCGTTGAACTGGGCCTCCATCCCAGTGTCCCACATGGCATAGTAGACCGAGGTTGCAGGCGCGACAGCCCTTTCAAGCACGTTCATTCCCGGCACGTCGCCGCCGATGCCCATGGTCAGGGTGGTCTTCTTGCTGACGACGGCGGGCGCGTCAACCGGCTGGCCAGTCTGGGTTGCGCCGGGAACGCAAGCTGCGGCCAGTACGGCCAGGCCGCCTGCAGCGCCGGTCTTCAAGACCTGCCGCCGCGTTACATTCGTGTCCCAAAGTGAAGAGTGAGTTTTTTCTGCCACTTCGATTCCTCCTTTACCCTTAGGTGACCACTTGTTCAACCCAACGATGAAAACAGCCGCCCTGTCATCAGACAAAGCGGAGTGAAGCCCGAACGTTGTTGAGTGCGGCAATCGCGCCGAGGCAAGCCAGGTACGTCGTACTGGGGTTATCGGGATGGGGCAGGTTACGCAGCGTAAGTTGTGCTTCGCCGAAATCTCCCTTTATCAAGAGTGTGTGAATTGTGCGCGGAATGTTGGGATCAGCGACGACTCGAACACGCGTCTGCTCGAATCCAAGGCCCGCCAGGCTGGCCGATGCGGCAATGTTGGTCGACTTGGGGAAGGTGAGGCAGGCCTCGGTGGCGGATCCGTCGAAGACGGTTAAGGGCGCTTCGATGCCGTCGACGTCGATACCGTGCTTGACGAGGTAGGGCTGGCCGGAGAGCGCTGCCGGGCGTTTGGTGCTCGTCAACACGACTTCTACGAGGCCGCCCAGCGCCTGGCTGGCGCGCAACACGTCAAGGCAACCCAGCGCGCCGGAAGAAATGTAGATTGTCGTGTCCGACTGGTCTGCCAGCGCGAACAGTTCGGTCCTGAGATCGGAATCGGCCAGTGCGCCGACACTCATGGGCAGGAGGTCGATGCCGGCGGCCACAACTGCCCTGCCGTGGGCGATGAGCGCCTGGTGCCCTGCCGCTTCGAGGATAAGATTCGGTTCGAGGGCGAGAAGATCCTCAGTCTGTTGGACGACAGGAACGCCGGCCCGTTGGGCACGAGCGGTGACGTCGTTGGCTGCGATGTCGAGGATACCGCCCAGCCTGACTCCGGGAAGTTCCTCGTTCAAGATCGCCGCGGCCACCGCGCCGCCGATCGCGCCACACCCGATGATGCCCAATTTGAGCATGCTTCTGCCCTCCTTGCTTCACCGCCGCGATTGCCTGGAAACTTTCACTGTAAATTCACAGTCTGACCGCCAGCAGGCGGGCAGGTCGGCGTCATCCAGGCGGCTCCTGTTGGATGACAAAAACCATTTGACGGCCGCTTACGGCAGGCCAAATCGAGGTGGCCTCTTCGTCGAGTAGCCCAACAACTCCTGACTAAACTTTTTCGAACGGTGTGATGGCAAAGAATGGACCGCGACCTGCCAGACGGATCAGCCCAAACCTGTGTTTGTGCAGTTCGGCAACACTCGATCTGGAGAGGAAGTCGAATGTCCGGTTTCAGGCATTATATACAGCGTTTCAATGCTGTCAAGCGTGCAAAAATCGGACCTAAGCCGCCTCCCCAAAGAAAACCGGAATTTCTGCCCAATGCCCTTGCCGGCGGCTCGCCCATGAATCCAGCCTGCCCTTCTTCTGATAGCCCGCCGATCGAAGGCGGACCCCCATGAGAAACAAGCGGCGAACAACAAGAATTGACCAGGTGGGTGAAGTCCCGGGCAAGAGCCAGCGGCACGAGCTATAGTAGGACCATGACCTGCGCGCCTAGCACCGGCAATGACAGGAGAAGCAGCATCGCGGGTGCCGCCCAGCACCATTTTGCGCGACTCCGGGCAAGAGAGTTGAAACCGTGCTACGCTGTCATTATCATGTCAATCCAACCGCGGGATTCCAGTCAGGATCGGCACGCAAAAACTGGATCGACCCGACCTGACCGGACTTAACCGGACCTGACCGGACCTGACCGGACTTCGCTCGACTTCGGCCGCACGAGACAATCGGTAGGGATACCTTACAACCTTGACTGACCTCACGTCACAAAAACACAGCCGCCGCCAGCCCGGCAGCACACCCTGATGAACCGCCTAAACGACCCGCTCATGACGCAAAAAGGCAGAATAAGGCGAATTCCAGTGCAAGAGCGCTCCGACCATGCTACGCTGTCAACAACATGCAAAACTACCCAGCCGAGCCGGCCCATTTCGCGCCAAAAGGCAGATGCCCCAAATTCCTGCTACAGTTCCTGCTACGCTGCAAAAGTCATGCAATTCAAACCACCAAATTCTGCCCGAAATACGCCCGAATTTCCGCCGATCCCGGCACCCGACACCCCTCCCACAAGAAAAAAAATTGGACGACATTGGGCTATATTGGGCTACATTGGACGACATGAGTCGACGTATTCTGCCAAAACGAGAGGAATTCGGTCCCCAGAAATAATCGAGCCAGACGACCGCCGTCTAAGGTCTGCAACCACGCAAATCTTGCGACCAACGGCTGCACGAACCAGGACAGTTCTGCCAGGTTGGGAACGTCGAATCACCCGGTCTTACCCGGGAAACTGCTTGGAATCCGGATACCATCCAATTGAAACCAGAAGCATCCACATTCCTCCTTTAAGGGTGAGACGGCAGGAATCCCAGGATGCAACGCCTGCCAAAAGTCGTGGAACCAAATGGAATCGATATTGGGTGTGTGGACGAGGTAGGGCGGCGCCGTGTTTCTCTCCCGGGACTGTTAGCGTCTCGGTTTCCGGCGCTGACTGTGAAGTGGTCCCATTATTCCGCGGCGCGCGCTCGGTGTATCGCGGTTGCAAATCTGCCCGCCTGCTCGGAAAGCGCGTGCCAGTTGCCGTTGTCGACCCAATCTTTGCGCACGAGCGCGCTGCCCACGCCGATGGCAACGGCGCCGGCGCGTATGAAGTCGCCGCAGTTCTCCAGGTCGACGCCGCCTGTCGGCATCAGATTGAGGTGAGGCAGGGGCGCGAGCAGGTCTCTGAAGTAGGAGGGACCCAGTTTGGTGGCGGGAAACACCTTTACGACGGCCGCGCCGGCTGTCCAGGCGGTCTGAATCTCCGTGGGCGTGAAAGCGCCGGGCATGGCGGGCACATTGCGGTCGACACAGAGGCCAAGCGTGGGAAGATCGAGGATGGGCGCGACGATGAACTGTGCGCCGCGGGCGATTGCAGCGGCGGCCATATCCGGGTTGAGCACGGAACCCATGCCCAGCGCGGCCGCGCCATCGGAGAAGGCCGGTATCTCTTGCCTCAGGAGAGCGAGCGCCTCGAGCGCGCCGGGGCTGGTCATCGTCAGCTCAAGTGCGGTCACGCCGCCGTCGAGCAACGCCTGCGCCATGGCCGCGGCGCGGGAGAGATCGGGCAGGCGGACGACCGGCACGACGCCGCCCGATTCAAGCAGTTCAATGGTACGTTGTGAAGGTTCCACGCGGGTCCTCGCAGGAGCATGATCGAAAGTCGTAGCACGCGGTCAATTATAGTGCAGCGCCAATCCACGGCAAACGGAGCTGGCAGGGCGGGTGCAGCCCATTTTTGGGGCGGGAATCGTTTGGCGGGGACTTCATGCCCGCGCCGGCTGGATTTTTCTACCGGCTTTGGGGAGTGGCACAGGGCAGGCGAGGGGCTTGCCCCTACGGTGGCCGCGGCATTCGCTGATTTGGGGGCGGCGCTTTGGGCCGCAGGTAACACAGGGCTGCCATAGACCCCACACTCGGCGGGGGGCGCACATAAGGGGGGCGTTGCGGGGGGAGTCCCCCCGCACAAGGGAGGGCCGCAGGCCCGACCGTCCAAAAGGACCCAGGAAAGGGTATTGCTCCACTCTGCCAGAGAATGGAGCGTGGACCGGCCATGTTTCCGTGAATACTCGAGGTGTAGGAATTTGTACCGCCTTGTTGGACTGCATCAGGGCGATTTTTTCGACTTTACAACTTTCAAATATCATTATATAGTTGCTGATATGGTCACAATGTCATACTAGGACATGGAGACCGGGTCCTGTTGAATTGCTTCGCGTCTCGAGGTAGTTCCCATCCGATTCAGGTTGATTTTGGGACTTTGAAGGCTACTGTGGCTGAACCTATCATTCAGGTCAAGCGCAACAGCCTGCACGGGGAACTGGCCAGTCGACTGGAAGAGTCGATCGTTTCCGCTCACTGGGGGTCGGTCAGACGCTTCCTTCTGAACGCGATATGGCTGGGCAATTTGGCCTGTCCAGGTCGGTCGTTCGCGACGCGATGCGTATTCTGGCGGCCAAGGGTCTTGTGAACATAAAGCATGGCGTCGGCGCGGTCGTCACTCAGGATGGCAGACTTGCATTTGTGGAGTTGCTCGATCTCTTGTTGCGGCGAGGGAACTACACGCATCAGCAGCTTCTTCATGCGCGTGAATTCCTGGAAGCGAGCGCGGCGGCGGCAACCGCACTCAATGCGACTGGCGCCGAACATAAGCGAATTCAGGACAGCCTGGAGAGGTACAAAGAGGCGATCGTTTCGGGACAGCACCCCGACCAGGTCGACATTGTCCACGCCGAATTCCACACCAGCCTTGTGCAGGCGACTGGCAACCCGGTTCTCATGGATTTGATCAGTCCGATGGTGGAAATTTCTACCGAGGTGACCCGTCCCCTGATCGGCCACCAGGACCAATGGGACGACTACCTCTATCATCAAGCCATTCATGACGCCATTGCCAGAGGCGATGCCGAGGGCAGCCGCCTGGCCGTACATCGCCATATGGAACTTTCAGCCGCACACCGGATGCGGGCCGAGCTGCTGTCTTGAGGTGATTCATTGGAAGTCGAAGGCAGGCAGGAGGATCGCCATCCGTGTGAAGAGCAGGCAGAAGCGATACTGAGCGACGAAAGGAGTCTGCACGTGAGTCTCATTCGCCATGTGGCATTGCGCACCAGAGACATGGAGCGCTCAAGGTTTTTCTACGAAAAGATTCTGGGGCTGAAGTTTTTGCGTTACCTGGGCGACGGCTGCTATCTCACCGACGGAACGGTGAACCTGACTTTTATTCAATATGACGGGGAGCCGCCGCGCCCTCCGCTGGCTTACGCCGGTGAGTACATCCATCTGGGACTGTTTGTGAATGACCTGGCAGAGATTTATCAGCGTCTGAACGCTGAGGGCTTCACGATTCTGCGTGAAGACATCAAGACCGAAATGGATTTTGACTACTCGCATGTGCCGGAAGGCTCCTTCAAGGTGGCCGACCCCGACGGGAATGTCATCGACATAACCGAACGTGAAGATGAGTGGGACGGTGTGCGTCTGTAGTCGCCAACAGATTTCTGGAGATAATGATCATGGCCCAAGCCGCGGGAATCTGCGTCGTCATGCCGGAGGACGGCAATCAGAAGGACCTCGACGACTTCACGCCAGCCGGTTTCAATCTCGACTTTCAACTTACGCCGCTTCCGCCCGGCGAGGCGACGGTCTCATTGCTATGGCGGATGGCAGAGCACAGGGAAATAGAGGATGCGGCGCTCCTTGGGGCCCAGCAGCGGCCCGCTTGCATCTCCTATGCCTGTACGGCAGCCAGCTTCGTGCGCGGCAAGGGTGGCGATGAGGATATCAACCGCAGGATTACGGCTGTCACCGGCATTCCTGCGACCTCGACATCAACGTCGCTGCTGCGCGCCCTGCGAGCCATGAACGTCGAGCGGCTGGCTGTGGCAACGCCCTATCTGGACGAGCTGAATGAGCGACTGGAACTTTTTTTGGAAGCGCACGGTTTTCGAGTCGTCTCCATGCTGGGCCTGAATGCGAAGGTAATTCAGGATGTGACGCCCAACGAAATCATCCAGCTTGCGCGTAACTGCGATTCATTGGATGCAGAGGCAATCTTCATCAGTTGTACAACCATGAAGACGGCGCCCTACATCGCTGAGTTGGAGGAGACGTTGCAAAAGCCTGTCCTCTCGGCGAACCAGGTTTCGATCTGGGATGCGGTGCAATTGACGGGAAAGCAGTCGACGATGCCAGCTCGCGGCCGTTTGTTTGAACTTGAGGCCAGCCCGGAATAGTCGGCAAACGAAGCCCGATTGAAACCGGGGCGCAGTCGCCGCCAATTCATATTTTTCTTCACACCAGGAAGGACCGTCATGGAAATTCAACGTGAACTTGCCTTTTCGCAGGAGGAGTACGACGCCCGCTTGGCCAGGGTCAAGGCGCAGATGGCCGCGGAAGAAATCGAGGTTCTCCTCGTCCATACGCCGGCCAATCAGTGCTACCTGACTGGATTTCAGACCCTCAATCTATACGACTACTCCTGTCTTGTCATTCCCATCGACGGCGCGCCCTTTGTACAGGTGCTGGAAATGGAGGAAGGCAACGTCCGCTTGACATCGCGGATCGAGGAAATCGTAGTGTATACATCTGTGGAGGATCCGGTGGCGATGACACAGGATCTGTTGAGGGGGCGGGGTCTGCTCAATCGGCGCGTCGGCATCGAGGCCGACACGCCGTTCTTGACGCCGCGCCGCTACGCGGCGCTGAACCAGGTCATTCCCGACGTGATAGACGCTTCCGACCTGGTGAAGAAGATCCGCCTCATCAAGTCGCCGGCTGAGATCGACCATGTTCGACATGCGGCGCGCCTGACCGAAGCCGGGATGCAGGCCGGCTTGGACGCCATCGGCGAGGGCGCGACCGACCAGGATGTGGCGCGTGCCTGCTACGAGGCCCTGATCGGGGGCGGCAGCGAATACATGTGCATCGATCCGATCATTACGACAGGCAGACGTTCCGGTATTCCCCACTCGACACACAAACGGCAGGTTGTGCAACCGGGCGACAATGTCTTTATCGAGATAGGCGCCTGCATCGAGCGCTACAGCGGGCCCATCATGCGTACTGCCGTACTGGGTTCGCCGAGCGACAACGTGCAGAGAACGGCCGAGGCCTGTTTCGTTGCGCTCGACGATGCGATGGCGGCCATGAAGCCGGGCGCGAGCGGCGACGAGGTTGCGCGCGCCGGTTTCACAGGCATTGACCTGGACCGTCCCGAGGTCTTTTTCCATGGTGTGGTCGCCTACTCCATCGGGCTGGGCTTCCCCCCTAACTGGGGCGACTACCGCCTCTATCTGACCAAAGGGCAGGAGACGCTTCTCGAAGCAGGTATGCTCTTCCACCTGCCGATTGCCTTGCGTGATGTTGGCAACTACTGTGTCGGTTTCAGCGAAACGGTGGTCGTGACAGATAGCGGCTGCGAGCAGATCACGCAGTTTGAAAGGCAACTATTCCGTTGCTGAGGGAGGTCAGGCTACTTTGAACTCTAAGACACTTTCTTCTGAGATCGGCATCAGCAAATGGGAACTGGATACGCCGGTCCTTCTCGTCGATTTGGACCTGATGGAAGGGAACATCGGGCGCATGGCCGGTTATATGAAAAAGGCTGGCGTGGACTGGCGACCTCACACCAAGGGGATTAAGGTTCCCGCGATTGCCCACAAAGCGGTAGCTGCCGGTGCGATCGGTGTAACCTGTGCCAAGCTGGGCGAGGCCGAGGTGATGGCGGCCGCAGGCATTCGAGATATTCTGATCGCCAATCAGATTGTGGGGGCGGCAAAGATTGCCCGCCTTGCCAGTCTCTGTCGCCACGCCGATGTGATCGTGTGCGCCGACGATGCGGGCAACGTGGCGGAGCTCGGGGCCGCTGCCGCGGCCAAAGGGGTGACGCTGCGGGTCCTTGTCGAAGTGAACGTTGGGCTGAATCGCTGCGGCGTGGAACCCGGTGAGGCCGCGGTTGCCCTGTCGCGCCGAATCGCCGGCACACCGGGGCTTGACTATGCGGGCGTCATGGGCTGGGAAGGTCATGCTTCGGTTATCGAAGACCCGGTAGAGAAGGAAGAGGCCTGCCGCGCCTGCGTAGAGTTGCTGGTTCGAAACGCCGAACTGTGCACGGCTGCGGGATTGCCCGTCCCGATTGTCACCTGCGCGGGAACGGCAACTTATAAGATCAGCGCTCATGTGGCGGGGGTAACGGAGATACAGGCCGGCGGTGGCATTTTCACCGACATCGCCTATAAGAGCTGGGGCGCGGACGACCTTGACTGCGCGTTGACGGTTCTGGCCACCGTGACCAGCCGCGCGGCTCCAACGCGGGCGGTGATTGATGCCGGCCGCAAGACGATGTTCTCATCGGTTGCCTTGCCCCAGGCGAAGGGTATTGAGGGTGTCGGCACACCGGTTTTTTCGGCAGAGCACGGCTCGGTCGATTTGAGCGGAGATGCGCTCCGGCTCAAGGTGGCTGACAAAATCGAGTTCATCGTCGGCTACGGCGACGATACCGTCTATCTGCATGACGTTCTCTACGGCATCCGCAACAACCGTGTGGAGGCCGCCTGGCCGATAGAGGGCCGGGGAAAACTGCGCTGAGAGCAGGCCTATGATCGTCGACTGTCATACGCATCTGATGACCGAGGAGCAGTGGGGCCCAATCTTCGCGGCCGAATACCACAAGGTCGCCGACCGCAACCGGTCGCTCAACCTGGGTGTAACGGCCGAGGAGCACTGGCAGGCCTGCAAGGGGGCTGATCGCGTCATCGTCTTCGGCCTCAACGCGCAGTATCTTCAGATAGAGACGCCCAACGAGCAGATTGCCGGTTACGTGGCCTCGCATCCGGAGAAGCTGATCGGGTTTGTGGCGTTGGACCCGGCCGACCCCAATGTTCTGGACGAGCTGGATAGAGGCGTTCAGGACCTCAAACTGCGGGGCATCAAGGTTGGTCCTATGTACCAGGACGTCGATCCGTTGGACGAACGCTTCCACGAGATTTACCGGCGTGCTGAGAAGGATGGACTGCCAATCCTGTTTCATATGGCGACCTCGTTCCCGGCAGCCGCCCGTTTGCGGTATGCCAATCCGATTCGACTGGACGAGGTCGGCATCCGCTACCCCGAACTCAGGGTGATCATCGCGCACATGGGCATGCCCTGGTTCGATGACACGATTCAGACGATTCGCAAGCACGCCCATTTCTACGCCGACACGTCGATAGGCGATAAGCCTTGGTGGCTCTACAACGCGCTGGTGGCATTCCATGAGTGGGGCGTAATGCACAAGCTACTGCTTGGTTCCGACTTCCCTGTCCTGACTTTGGAGGAGCAAATCGCGGCGTTCCGGCGCGTTAACGCCGTTGTCGAAGGGACTGGCCTGCCCCGGGTCCCCGAATTCCAGATCGACGAAATCATCCACCGCGATACGTTGGCGCTTCTGGGGCTTAGCTGAGAATCGACTTGGCGCATCAGAGGTTCAGGTAACAGGGAAAGGAGGTGTACTGCCACACGACGCTTATGCGAAATTCTGGCTGTTGCAACCCGTGCGAGACCATTTGCGCAAGTTTTCCACTCAAGGAGGACGAGACATGGCTGGACAGGGAGTTCGCCAGAGTAAGAGGAAACGAGGGGGTCTCTTGGATGCCTCCCAGACGCGACGTGATTTCTTGCGAACGCTAGGACTTGGCGCAGCGGCAGTAGGGGCAACATCCCTGGCAGCAGCGTGCGCGCCGGTTGCGGCGCCTGCCTCCGAGTCGATGGAGGGCGCCGCTCCAGCGAGTAGTGTACTGCGGGTCGCTTTCGGCGGTCCTTCCGAGGAGATGCGGGCCGGCGCCTTCAACAATCCCTTCCCGCGGCCCTGGGTTTCCCTGACCCGCAACAAGCTGGTTCGCCAGGGTGTCAATCTGGACCTGGAAGGTGACCTGCTGGAGGGCTGGGAGCCGAGCGCCGATGGCACCTCCTACACCCTCCATGTACGCCCGGGCGTGCAGTGGCACGACGGCCAGGCGTTCAGCGCCCGCGATGTGGAGTTTTTCTTGCGGCGGGTGGTTGACAAGCGCGCCAGTTTCGCAGTGGCAGGCTTCCTCGTCGTCAAGGGCGCGCAGGGCAAGTATGAAGGCGATCCGGCCGCGCTGGCGTCAGACACGCTGGAAGGCGTGGAGATCGTCGACGATCTCACCGTGCGCGTCGACCTGGAGACGCCCTACACGCCATTCCCAAGTGAACTGGCGCATTGGGGCGCCGGACTTGGCGGCCCGGAGCACCTCCTGCGCGACGTTGCGCCAGAGGACATTCCCAGCCACAGCGTATCCACGTCGGCTCCCGTGGGCACCGGTCCCTTCAAGTTCGCCGGGTTCCAGCCCAACGAATTCATTGAACTGCATCGCAACGACGACTACTACCGCGGGCGGCCGAGCATCGAGAAAATCTTCTCAGTCGGCGGCAACGAGGATACGTTGACGTTGATGATGCAAAACGGTGAGCTGGATCTTTGGCAGATCAATCTGAGCGGCATCTCCATCGAGACGCTGCAGGCGGTACAGGAGATGCCCCACATCGATATAGTCGACTTTGGCAGCGCCAACTACCACGCTTGGGAGGTCTGCGTTGATCCCGAAGTTTGCGATCCGTGGGTCGGCCCTAAGGAGGTGCGCCAGGCCATGATGTACTCACTGGACCGCGAGGCGTTGAACAAGACCTTCCTCGCCGGCCTGGGCGGGATGATCAACACCCATCCGATGCCGGCCGGCTGGCAGGACGCGCCCGACCTGAATGAGTATCCGTATGACCCGGACAAGGCGCGCGAGTTGCTGGCACAGATCAACTGGGATGCCGACAGGGAAATTCCGGCGACTCTGCCGACCGGACGCGGCTTTCGCGTGCGACTGGCCGAGGCCTGCCAGCAGATGTGGGCCGAGGTCGGTCTCAAGGTCAAACTGCAGCAGGTCGAGTCCGGCATCTCGCAATTCAAAGACCCGGGCATCTATGGCATCGTCCAGAGCGGTATGGAGTCCGGCCTCGATCCCAACTACATGTTCACCTACTACTCTCACGTGCTGCCGCCTGAGTGCTGCAACCACCCGCGCTTTGTCAACGATGAGGCGATTGGCTACCTGCAGACGGGCCAGCAGGAGTTTGAGAGGGAGAAACGGCAGGACGCATATTGGGGACTACAGCGACTCCTCAACGATGAGCTGCCGCGCTTGTGGCTGTTCAAAGTGCCCATGCTCTTCGCCAAGACCAAGAAGCTGCAGAATGTGAATATGACACCCCACTACGGTTCGTATAGCTGGGACCCGGTGGTCAATGCTGAGCAGTGGACGCTAGAAGGCTGATAGTGAGGGACGAGGCATCCCTTGCGGATGCTTCGTCCCCTTCTCTTTGGGATCAGTCCTGCGGATGGAACTCCTTCGAGACGTCCAATAAGGAGAGACTTTAGCAGGGTGAACGGCGCGAAACGGAAGCTGACGCTCGTCCACTTCCAGGATAGGCCATGCAGAAGTACATCGTTCGTCGCTTGTTGGTCACCATTCCCATTCTGTTCGGCATAACGGTCATCAACTTTCTGGTGATGAACGCCGCGCCCGGCGACCCGGTCTCCAATGCACTGATGGTGGGCGCGCCGGGCCAGGCAATCGGCGATCCGGAGGCGCAGCGTGAGCTGTTGGGGCTCAATAGGCCCCTTCCCGTTCGCTATTTCTTGTGGCTGAAGGAACTCCTACGCGGCAACATGGGCGAGTCGCTCGTCACTCGCCGTCCCGTTCTACAGATCATCGGCGAGCGGATTGGGCCGACTGTACAGCTCTCGGCGCTGGCCCTATTCATCTCCTTTTCAATTGCCGTGCCAGTCGGAATTATTTCCGCCGTGCGGCAGTACTCCTGGCTGGACTATGCGGTGACCGTGGCCACCTTCATCTCGGCCAGCATACCGGGTTTCTTCTTCGCAATCCTTGCCATTTACATCTTCGCGCTCACACTGGGCTGGTTTCCCATATCGGGGACGCAAACAATCGGCGCGCCGCGGTCTTTGGGGGACTACCTATGGCACATGGCCTTGCCGGCGAGTGTATTGGCGCTCCCCGGGAGCGCGTCCCTCGCCCGTTACGCCCGCAGCCAGATGCTGGACACGATCCGGCAGGACTATCTGGCGACGGCGCGCGCCAAAGGGCTGCGCCGGACCTACATCCTGGTGCGGCATGCTCTGCCCAACGCCATCCTGCCCCTTATCACGCTGGCCGCGCTCGATGTCCCGTCCCTGTTCAGTGGGGCAGTGATCGCCGAAACGATCTTTCGCTGGCCTGGTATGGGCCAACTCGGTGTCTCATCCGCCTTTGCCCGCGACTACACAGTGCTTATGGGCTTGGGCGTGATCAGCGCGACGCTGGTCGTGCTCAGCAGTCTGCTTGCCGACATTCTTTACGCAGTAATGGATCCGCGGATTCGCTATGACTGATAGCAGAGCCTCCCATGGCGGGGCCGGAGACAGTCCAGAGCGGACACCAGCTGGCAAAACAGCCGGCGCGGCCGCAGTGTCACCGTCTCCAGGCGGGACTTTGCCGCGACCGCTTTCGCCTTTCGCCCAACAGAAGGCGATTTCGCCGCAATCGATGGCCTTGAGGCGGTTCCGCCGGCATAGACTGGCGGTAATCGGCGCCGGTATCCTGGCTGCCATCGTTCTCATCGCGGTGCTGGCGCCGGCAATTGCCCCCTACAACCCCAACTCCATCGACCTGGATCTGTCCTACGACCCGCCCAGCGCCGCGCATCCGCTGGGCACCGACATCAGTGGCAGGGACCTCCTCAGCCGTCTGATCTATGCCTCGCGTATTTCGGTTTCGGTGGGCCTCGTCTCCGTAACGATCTATGTGGCGATCGCGATTGCCGTGGGAGGTGTGTCGGGCTATTACGGCGGCCTCGTCGATAGCATCCTCATGCGCTTTACCGACACGATGCTGGCCTTTCCCACCCTGATGATGATCTTCATCGTCGTGTCGATCCTGGGGCCGAGCATCTTCAACGTGATGCTGGTCATCGGTCTCTTTGGCTGGCCGGGGCTGGCGCGTGTGATTCGCGGCCAGTTCCTGCAGATTCGAGGCATGGACTACGTGCTGAGCGCGCGCTCGGTTGGCGTTCACAGCTCGCGCATCATTCTGCGTCATATTTTTCCCAATGCAATCGGCCCTGTAATTGTCTGGGCCACCTTCGGCATGGCCGGCGCCATCATGTTCGAGGCATCGCTCAGCTTCCTGGGCCTGGGTGTTCAACCGCCGCAGGCCAGTTGGGGCAACATGCTGGTTGACGCCCAGCGCCTCAAAATCATTCGGGATTTGCCCTGGGTCTGGATCCCGCCCGGGCTGGCGGTGGTGATCATGGTGCTGAGCATAAACTTTATGGGCGACGGCCTGCGCGATGCGTTGGACCCGCGCACGTTACTCTGAGGGGAAGGACGTTTTCATGGCAGGCGGCAACAGTTATCGTGCCGGGATCATCGGCTGCGGGCGGTCAGGCAATCTCCATGCGCGCGCCTATAGAGGAATCGAAAACGTCGACCTGGTCGCCTGCGCCAACCGGGGCGAAGGTAAGCTGCAGGAGTTCGCCGACCGCTGGGCGATTCCGGGCCGTTACGGCGACGTGGAGGAGATGCTGCGGTTGGAGTCGCTGGATCTGGTGAGCATTTGCACGAAGGACGACCAGCATGTTGGGCCGCTTCTAAGCACGGCGGCCGCCCGGCCCAAGGGGATCTTCTGCGAAAAACCTCTGGCAACTACATTGAGCGAAGTGGACTCCATTCTGGAAGCCTGTCGCGCCGGCGGGATAAAGCTTTCGGTGAGCCATTCGATGCGTTTCGAGAAGAACTATGTCCATGCCAGGGAATTGGCGGCGGGCGGCGAGTTGGGGGCCCTGCGGGAGATCCATTTTGTCGGCTATGGCATGGCCGGAGACATGCGCGGGCTGCTCCACGAAGACCACTGCATTGACTTTCTCCGTTTCTGTGCCGGAGAACCGGAGTGGGTGTTCTGCTATCCCGACGGAACGCCGGAGCAACCGGGGCTGGCGGGCACAATTCAGTTTGAGGGCGGCGTGGCCGCCCGCGTGTCGTTCGGCGGCCGGCGGGAGTATGCGACATTTCAGGTTATCCTCGAGTGCAGTCGCGGCCGGGTTGACGCCGTTCTGGGCCCGGATCCGGCCGGTTCGGTCGACCTGCTCCAGAACGACTGCTGGGAGCCGTCTCTGCGCGTTTGGCGGGCGAAGGACGGAGGGCTGGCCGGCTATCGCGATGGGGAACTGCTGAAGACGGTACGCAACGACCCCTGGGCGTTGGGCCTGCGCGAGTTGACCCGCTGCATTGAAGAGGACGTTGCGAGCGTGTCGAGCGGGGCGGATTCAAGGAAGACGGTGCAGCTTATCCTGGCGTTGCTGGATTCGGCGCAGAAACAGAGGAATGTGACTATTGAACAGGAGGAATGCTGATGCGGGTGCGGACTGCGGTCGTCGGTGTGGGACACATGGCACATAGTCATCTGCCCAACCTGGCCCAATTCGAGGACGTTGACTTGGTGGCGCTGTGCGACGTTAGCGAAGAGCGTCTCCAGTCGACCGCCCGGCAATACAACGTTCCGAGGGTCTACACCGAGCTCACACGAATGCTGGATGGCGAGCGCCTGGACTGTGTCTTTGTCATCACTCCGGAGTGGCTGCACGCCGGGCAGAGCATCGAATGTTTGCGTCGGGGACTGGACGTTTTCTGCGAGAAGCCGCCCTCGCACAATGTGGAAGAGTCGAAGCGCATGGCGGAAGAAGCCGGAGCATCCGGCAAATTGCTCGCGCTCGGTTTCAACCGGCGGTTCAGTGTAACCGAGATCAAGGAGGCATTTTCCGAGCATCCGCCGCAGATGTGCGTCGCCGAGTTCATTCGTCCTGTCGACGAATACCGTCCGTTGATCAACGGCAGCATTCACGCGCTGGATACATTGATCTATATCTGTGGAGAGCCGCGGGCCGCGGCGGCGGTCGCCACCTACAGCGACCCGGAAAAGCATGAGTGCATCGCCGCTTCGATCGAGTTCGCCAACGGCGCGCTGGCCACGCTGGCGTCGGGCTATGGGACGCAGACCTCGGCTGAACGGCTGAGCGTTTACGGGCACGGTATCGCGGCCTGGTGGAACAGGAGCAGCGTAACAATCCGCCGCGGCGACGAGAGCGAGACTCGAGAGATTGGCGACAGTGTGCGACTGGAAGATCGACACTTCATCGACTGCGTAAAGGGCGAAGCCGAGCCGATCGCCACGATTGATGATGCAGTGGTGACGATGGAATGGGTGCATCGCGTTTTCGATGCAGCACAGATCGAGGTTTCGCCGGCGCCGCGCACCGGTCGCGGCTACCTTCAATGGTGTCCCTACTGCGGCGCCGACATCGTTGCCTACAGGGAAGAATGCGTTTCCTGCGGGCGTGAACTGGGCGCCTGGTCGATTCCCATTGAGGACATGGCGGAGTGACTCGTTAGCGCTCAGCCTGTGTATCGTCGCCGGTGAGGCCAACAGCGATACCTGACCCCTTGGGTAGACAGTGTCGCGAAATCCGGATGGTCCTGTGGAAGCAGCAAGGGAGGCGCGCGTATGCCTGTTCACGAAATCGATCGACTGATCATTCACAAGAACCCCCATGCCTATTCATCATGGCCTGATGTGACGGTGCTGAAGAGCGGCGACTGGATCATCGCTTTTTCCCAGGCCATGAGCCGCCATCAGATCACGCACCGGGATCCCACCTTCCACAATCTCCTCGTACGATCCACAGATCAGGGAAAAACGTGGAGCCGCTTTCCCCAAGGACTGCCGGGGTATGGCTTCTTTGGGATTGACTGCATCGCCGTCACCGAGTTATCCAGCGGAGAGCTTCTTGCCCACACCGTGCGCGATGACTTTGTACCGGTCGACGCGGCCGCGAGAGAGGCCAGATACGCCCACTATCAGCAGCGAGAGCCTTTCCCGTGGGCGTTTCGGCGAATAGGAAGTTACGTTATCCGCTCGGTCGACAGCGGTTACACCTGGCAGGAACCGGTCCCGGTGGATGTCTCCCCTTTCGCCACCGGTTTTTCCCCCCGAGCCATAGTCGAGCTGAGCGACGGCGCGCTCCTGCTGCCCCAATCCGAAGAGACCCTGGACCCGCCGCAAGCGTTTGTCGTCAGGTCGAACGACGGCGGCCGGACGTGGGGAGATGTCTCGCTTGTGGCGCAGGATGAGCATGTCGGCTTCTGGGAGCCGGCCTATCTGGCGCTGCCCAGCGGCAAGATCATCGCCATGCTTCGGACGCATGAAGCGGGAGGCCACTACCTCTACCAGTGTGATTCATTCGATGCCGGCTACACCTGGACGAAGCCCGTAAAGACACCGATGTGGGGCTATCCGGCACATATGCTGACGTTGCATGATGGGCGCGTGCTGTGTGTCTATGGCCGCCGCCGGCCGCCTTTCGGCATCCGCGCTTGCCTGAGCGCCGACGAAGGGCAGAGTTGGGACATTGATGACGAGCTCATTGTCCGCGATGACTTCCCGAACTCTGATCTCGGCTACCCGACCTCCGTTCAACTGGCAGATGGGACGATTTTCACAACTTACTACGGTCAAGACGAGGGCGTAACGTGCATTCACGGCAGTTTCTACAGTATCTGAAAAGGAGGCTAGAGACATGAAGACCGAGCGCGTTTTCGAGTTGAGGAAAGCCCGCGGCAGGAAGTCCCTCAGCCGGCGGGGCTTCTTGCGCCTGACAGCGGGATCTACGGCCCTGGCGGGTCTGGCCGCCTGTACGCCGGCGGCAGCTCCTTCAACGTCTGAAATGGCGGACGAAGCGCCGGCGGCCGCGCCTGAACAGGAGATGCAAGACCTCATCTACTGGAACGATCTGACTGGCCCGGATGGTGAAATCCAGCAGGCGATTGTGGACCGCTACAATGAAGGGCCGGGCCAGGAGGCCGGCGTCCACATAACGTTTGAGATCTATCCAGGCGACACGCTGTTCACCAAGAACATGGCTGCGTATGGCGCTGGCAATCCCATCGACATCCTGCGCGCCAGCGCGCCGCAGACGAACCTGATGGTGGGCAAAGAGATGTTGGTGGCCCTCGATGATGTCATGGCCGAGGCCGGATTGGACTGGGATGACTTCTACCCCAGCCCCCTGGAAGCCTTTACGATCGACGGCAGACGCTACAGCATCCCTCAGGAGGTCAGCAACTACACCATATTCTTCAACTCCGATCAGGCCGAGGCGGCCGGCCTGGATGTCCAGAACTTTCCCTCGGATCGGGACGACTTCGTCGATTGGGTGCAGGCCGTTACCCAGCGCGAGGGTGATAAGTTCGATGTCGTTGGGTTGGTGATTCCCGGTTCAGGCGGTCTTCCGTTTCGATGGTGGTTTCAACTGGTCTACCAATTCGGTGGATCGTTGCTGACCGAGGATTACTCGCAGGCAAACTTCAACACCGATGCCGGCGGGAGCGCCTGTCAGTTCCTCCTCGATTGCTTCGACACCTACAAGATATCGAGCCGGGATATCCTGGACGCCCGCAAGGCGTTCATGTCCCTGTACGGCTCCATTATTCAGGACGGCGCCTGGATGTCGCCCGCCTTTGCTGAGCAGGAAGGACTGAGTTTCGACACTGCATTGGTGCCAGTGATCGGCAACGATCTGTTCAGCTACGCCATCACCATGGCTGGCGTAATCATCCGCCACGATCCCGAAGAGGCCGGGCGCGTGGAGGCGTGCGCCCACTTCCTCAAGTGGATGTCCGATGATCCGACCTGGAATATCGAAGTGCCCACCGTGCCGGTACGGCAATCCATCGGCGAGATGCCGGAATTGCAGCAGATTCCGTACATGAAGCCATTTATCGACCTGGTGCCCTACGGCATTGAAGCGCCGCCCATTGCACAATTCGGGGAGATAAGAGGCCGCATCATCGAGATTCTTGACTCGGTGTGGGCCACAGACATGTCGGTAACGGACGGTCTCGCCCGGGCGGAAGAGCAGGTGAACGATATTCTGGCCGGTTAGGCTCAAGCGAGCAAAGGGGGCGTGTTGCGTATCCGGCCTGGGTACGCAACACGCGACCTGGCAGGATCGACTCCACACAGGGTGTGACCAATGACAAGAGCAGCCACCACGAGAGCAGGAGAACAAGGCGGTCCTCTGAAGTTGGCCGGCCGCTTGCTATGGGCGCGGCTGCGCCCGCAGGAAAAGTCCGAACGGACGGCCTATCTCTTTCTTCTTCCCTACATGCTGTTCTTCGTAGCCTTCGGATTCCTGCCCGTCTTTGTGGGCTTCTTTGTCAGTCTGACCGACTGGAGCGTGGTCGGGGACTATCAATGGTTGGGTCTGCGTAACTACATCAAGTGGTTGGGAGACAGCCATCTGGTCAAAGTCACCTTTAACACACTGCGTTACACTCTGCTGAGTGTCCCCAGCGTTGCCGCTGTCAGCCTGGCGATGGCCCTGTATGTAAACAGGAAGCTGGCGGGCTTTGTATTTTCCAGAATAGTTTTTTTTGCGCCCTACGTGGTCGCGGTCACGGTCACCGCCCTGCTCTGGAAGTGGATTCTCGAGACCGATTTCGGCGTGCTGAACTACTATCTCATGCAGCTTGGCGTTCCCGCCATCCCCTGGCTTACCACAGTTCGATGGGCCATGGTGGCGCTGGTCATCACCAAGCTCTGGTGGGATGCCGGCTTCAGCATGGTCATCTTTCTGGCCGGTTTACAGGATATTCCGGCGGATTTGTACGAAGCCGCACGCATTGACGGCGGCAACAGCTGGCGCCTGTTTTGGCACATCACGTTTCCACTTTTGCGGCCGGTCACCAGCCTTGTGATCACATTTAATCTGATCATGTGCATGCAGACGTTCAGCACCATGTTCCTGATGACAGAGGGAGGGCCGGCCGGCTCGACCACGACCGTAGTTTATGAGATTTACCAACAGAGTTTCGCCCAGTTCAAGATGGGCTACGGATCCGCATTGTCCTTCTTGTTGTTTCTGGCTATACTCGCTATGACCCTTCTCCTGTTCAGGCTGTTCCCGGAGCGGGTGGACGTGGACTAGCGGGGAAAGGGCCCCATGTTCATTCGGATTCTGGGTAGGCGCGTTTCGCCGGGGATCCTGGCGCTCTGGCTGACTGGGATGACCATTTCGATCCTTTGGGGCATGCCGCTGGTCTGGATGGTTTCCACTTCGCTGAAGCCTGAAGGGCAGATCATGCGCTACCCGATCGAGTGGCTTCCCCGTCAAGTCAGCTGGGAAAACTACCAGATCGTCTTCAACTATCCGGTCCTGCGATGGTTCTGGAACAGCCTCTTTGTTGCCATGGCAACGACCGTGCTGGTCGTCTTTTTCAGCGCCATGGCCGGCTATGCCTTAGCCAGGATGAGGTTCTGGGGGCGCAGCTTCGTTTTCGGCGTGATACTTTCCTCTCGAATGATCCCCGGCGCCGTTGCTCTCATACCTCTCTACCTGATTATTGCCAGATTTCGACTGCTCGATACATATCTGGCGCTGATTATGCCGGCTGTGGCCAGCACGTTGGGCGTTTACCTTTTTCGACAGTTTTTCTTTTCGCTGCCCCGCGAACTGGAGGATGCCGCCCTGATCGATGGCTGCGGGCGCTTTGGTCTGTTCTTCAGGATCGCGCTTCCCCTGGCCATACCGGCCCTTCTGACGGTTTCCATCATTACGTTCGTCGCCAGCTGGAACGATTTCCTGTGGCCTCTTCTGGTCACGAGCACCGACACCGCAACTACTATGCCGGTTGGTATGATGAAGTTCAACCCGCGCACCGCGGGCATCAGGCGGATGACATATGGTGTGGCCATGGCAGGCGTGACAATTCAAAGTCTTCCTACTTTGGTCATGTTCTTTCTCCTGCAGAGACACTTCGTGCAGGGCGTCACCCGTACCGGCCTGAGAGGGTAAGGAGAGAGAGCTTATGAGTAAGCCGTTGCGGGCGGGTTTGATCGGTGGTGGCGGCGTTGCCGGGGCGTGACTCCAGATCGACCACATCTACCGCTTCGTGCGCAGTTTTCGCCAGGCAAAGGCCATGATGGAAGCCGGCGCAATCGGTGATCTGCTCGTGATTTCGGGAAAGTGGTAGGGCCTGCGCGCAACCCCGACGGCTATGCCGGACAGTATCAGCTGAATGGCGGCGGTTGGCTGATGGCCCGGGGCACTCACCTCTTCGATACTGTTCCGCTTCCACGCCGGAGATCCTGTCGGGAGTTTCGCCGATGTCGAGCGCTGGCGCCCTGGCGTAGACATCGAAGATGCTGACACCGGTCTTTTCGGACTACGGCCGTGGGTCGAGTTCTGGATGTGGGTGGTGGCGTCACCGAATTCGCGCCGGGCTCCCGCGTTCTGACGCCGGGGCGCCACGCCACGCATTGTCCCGTAGACCTGACCGACTCCCCTCTGCCGAACGGCTACCTTCAGAAACTGGACGACACTGTGATCGATGAATAGGCGACGTTTGCACTAAACGGGGCCACGGCGTTGCACGCAGTCCGGCGGGCGCGCTTGCAAATCAATGAATCAGTGGTTATCTTCGGTGTAGGTGTCGATGGGCAGCTTGTCACCGCACTGGCCCGGCTCGCCGGCGCCTTTCCTATCGTCTCAATTGACCTGGTTGAGGAGCGTCTCCAGTTTGCTCGCCACAGCGGGGCGACGCACGCTATTAACGCGCGTGCGGAGGATCCGGTGGCGACTGTTCAGAAGTTCACCTCCGGCGGCGCTCAATGTCTCTTTCGCGCCTCAGCCAATCCAAAGGTTTAACAGACGATATTCGAGGCCGCCGGCCAGCGGGCGATGGTGGTAATGGTTGGCAGCGCACCCGGCACAGCCGAAATCGGGCTCCAAGTCGAGTTGCTACAACGCGAAGGGTGAATCCAGGGTTCTTGGATTTCAGGCGAGTCCGAGTAGTGGGAGTGAATGGTGGGAGGGTTGACTAAGGAGCGTAGCCCGTAGTGCGAGCATAGCTTGCGCGCCGTGTCGAGACCAGCGCATGCCCGACTGTTTGAGACGTTGTTGAACGACCAGTTTGCAAGCTGACTCGACCGTTCCGCTGCCGATGGGATAGCCTGCTTCGCGGAAGAGGCGGTAACGTATACGTCTGCGATTGTGGAAGAGATAGTGCGTTGCGTTGCGCACAGCGTCGGGCAGGGCGTTTCCTCTGGGATAAAGCAGTCGGATGTTGCGCACAAGTTGGCGGAGGCTACACTCGATTAAGAGTTGTTTCTGCGCAGAGACCCATGCTGTCGCCTCCTCTGTTTCCGTGCCGAACCGGTGCTGGGCGATCAGCCACAGTTTTTCGACAACGAGCCACCAGTCGATGATTTCGACACAGTTGCCATAACACATGCGCACGATATTCCAGATCCAGGCTGCGCCGTCGTTGACACTGCTCAGATAGCCAGCCTTCTCCACGCCCCGACAACAGGCTTCAGCCCACTGCTGCTGACAAAATTGGCTCGCATCCCACAACCCGGTCCGATAGCTATGCTCGCTTAACAGGGTGGTTGCTTTGCCTGTCACCCTATCATTCAGATGCCGTATCGCCGGCACCGCTACCGTTTTCACCTCTTTCCAACCTTCGCCGCGTATATTGACCATCGCCCCATCCATCGAGATGTTCATGGCCGCACTCGGCGGCTCCGGTATCTCACGCCTGACCTCCCCTCCCTCCTTACTCGGCATCTCCATCGTTGCCTGCGCTTCTTCCGCCTGGCGCTCTACCAGTTGCCCGCCATACGCTTTGACCAACTCCTGCAGACTACTCGTGGACAGACCAACATGCGTCAACTCGCTAAACTGGGCCGCAGCCCGCGCATACGAGGGTATCTCTACGCTCATCCGCAGCGCTTGGGCAATCGTCGCCGGCGTCCAACTACGCCGCGTCAGCTGGAGCCTTCGATCCAGGGGGAATAATCCCTCGCCCACATTGAGGACAACGGTGATAGCCCCGTTCGATCTTTACCTCCCCTTCGGCATGTAACACCTTCCGCCTCAGCCGACCGCTCGACTTCATCTTCTCCCCACACTCCGAACAGACCACCTCTTCATACCTCCCATCCCCATGGTGCTGCACTTATTCCCCCAGCAATTCCCCCATCAACACCTGACGCTGCGGCACCAACTCTGCCGCCATCTCGTCCAACGTAGCCTGCGACTGCTCTGCTCCCCACGACCACATCCGCTCAAATGCAGCTTCGGCCTTCCCCAAAAACTTCGCCCTCGTCTTTTCCTTGCCCATCTTGACCCCCCTCTCTTTCCCTTTGATTATCCTCCCTATAGTCTACACCTCCCTCCCTCTCGCAATATTCTCGGATGCACCCGCCCACCGCAGGGGACTTCCCGGCATCGAAGTCGATCACGCCGGGATCATCAGGCTCGATGCGGCACTGGGCAAAATCGTCTGAACTAATAGCGGACGGCCGCCCCCTTGGCAGTAGAGGGCCGGCCTGTTACCCCACGCGATACTGCTTGAGCAGCTCGTAGTTGGGCGTGATGCCCAACCCGGGGCGACCGGGCGCGGCAACGTAGCCGTCGGCGTCGAGCACCATCGTCTCCTCGAAGATCTGCATGCGCAGCGGGTCGACCGTCTCGCGGTAGAACTCGAGGATCAGGCCGTTGGCGATAGCGCAGACGAGGTGGATGTGCACCTCTTGCGCCCCATGGGGCGCAATCACCAGGTCTTCGGCAGCGGTGAGCGCGGCGACCTGCATGAACTCGGTGATTCCGCCCAGGATCTGCGCGTCGGCGTTGAAGATGGCGGCGGCTTCGCGCTCGATCAGGTCGCGGAAGCCGTAGCGTGTGTATTCGTTTTCGCCGGTGGCGATTGGAATTGAGGTCGCGCGGGCGATTCGTGCGTGGCCGCGGTAGTCGTCCGGCGCGACCGGCTCTTCGAACCAGAACGGTTCATATTTTTCGATCTTGCGCGCCAGCTCGGTCGCTTCGTGGGCAGTGTAGGCGTTGTTGGCGTCGACGAGCAGCTTGATCTCCGGCCCGATCGTATCGCGCACGACCCGCACGCGTTCGACATCCTCGTTGATGGGAACGCCACCCACCTTCATCTTGATCGCCTTCGCGCCCAGCGTCAGGTTCTCCTCCATCTCCTCGGCCAGTTCGCGCAGCCCTTTGCCCTCCTCATAGTATCCGCCTGCGATGTAGGCTGGGATGCTGTCGCGGTAGCCGCCGAGAAGCTGATAGACAGGCCGGTCCACCGCTTTGCCTATGAGGTCCCACAGTGCGATGTCGATGGCGCTGATCACGCGCGTTGACAGCCCGCGCCGCCCGACCAGCTTCGGCAGCCACATGTTTTCCCAGATGCGGCGGTAGTTGAACGGGTCTTCGCCGATGACGACCGGTTTGAAGTAGTCGATGAGCGTAGTCGTAAGGTCGCTGCCCTGGCCCGACGCGGTCCCGCCGCCCCAGCCTACGCCGATGACGCCCTCGTCTGTGTATATGTGAACGAGATTGAGGCTGACGTCGACGTATGTGTATTTCCCATTGCTGATCGGTTTCGGGCGCGGCCAGGCGTAGCGCTCGACGGTCATATCGGTAATCTTCATGGCAGATTCCCTTTCGCCGGGCGGTTGGCCGCGGCTGAGATCGGTGGATTGCAGCGAATATGACTCCGTTATACGCCGAAACGGATCGGATAACAAGAATCGCGCCGGCCTATCTCCATGAGATGCCCACATGGAACAGGAGCATGGCGTTAGGCGTTGGTTGTTTCGCAGGCAGCGGATGGCATTGAACTTTAGACACGCCGCCTCCTGTTTGTTACACTGAGAGAAGCCGCGCGCAGGGGTCGGGGCAGGCTTGCGCTGCCCGACCATTTGGAGATTCGTAGGCGCTCGCTGCCAATCGAAAGGAATGTTCATGAAGATACTGGTTACCGGCGGCACGGGCCGGATCGGCGCCAATCTGGTTACGCGGCTGCTGGCCAAGGGGCACGAGATTCGCAGCTTTGTATACCCCGGCGATGCCAGCCGCGCCGGCAAATTGGATGCGTTGGCCGGCGTGGAGACTGTTGCGGGCGATCTGAGAAACCTGGAGGACGTGCGGCGGGCGGTCAAGGGCGTGGACGCGATCTACCACTTGGCGGCGGCGTTCGGCGGCCCTTTCGACAACCGCCAGTATTTGGACATAAACGCGATGGGCACGCTCAATCTGCTGGAGAGCGTGCGCGCCGAGTGCCCCAACCTGCATCGCTTCGTCTACGCCTGCACCGAGGCGGTCTACTGGCGGCTGGAGGATTATGGCCGCTACTTCGAGGAGCCGATCCGTGAGGAGATGGTGGCGCGTTATCACCAGATGCCTTACTTCCTGACCAAGTGGATCGGGGAGGAGCTGGCGATGGCGTATTACCACCAGTACGGCGTGCCGGCGACCTCGTTTCGTTTCGCCACTGTGCTGGAACCGAGCGAGTTCTTCAACGCGGCCGGTCTGCCGACGCGTCTGGCCTTGAGCACGGAAATGGAACGTTACAAGTCGATGGAAAGCGACGACCCGAATACGCAGGCGATGCTCGACGACCTGCGAGCGCAGTGGACGGGCGAAGACCAGCTCCTCCTGAGCCGCAATCCCAATGGTGTGCCGCACAGGCAACCCTTTTGCGATGTGCGCGATATTGCCCTCGGCCTGATCCTGGGCATCGAGCGCGAGGAGGCGGTCGGCGAAGAGTTCAATCTGGGCGGCGCGGCGATCCTTGATTGGGGGGAGGCGGTGCCCTGGCTTGCCGAACGATATGGCACCGGCTACGCCGACGCGCGTCTCCCTTCGGCCAACTATTTTACGCTCGATCTGACAAAGATTAAGACGCGTCTCGGCTATGAGCCGCAGCACGATTTCAAAAGCGTTGTCGAGACAGCCGAGGCGATCCGCCGCGGGGAAGAGACGGATGTCGTCCCGACCGGGGTGCGCTACGCGGAAGCTTAGCAAGTCTTCTGGACTGTAATTGATTCGGGTTAACCGCCCCGAGTTTTGCGAAGGAGTCTTGATGAACGGTTCGAGAATCAATTCGATCGAGTGGGGCACGCTCGTTGGCCAGCGTCCGCGCAAGGCGGGATGTAACTCCCGCATCGCCGTCCACGGGCAGGAGGTCCACGTGCCGCTCGCACGCGTCACCACAGATGACGGGTCGACCGGTTTCGGTCCCTGCCGTCCATTTTCCGAGGCGGACGCTATCCCATTTCTCGGGGCATCCCTGGAAGATCTAATCGACAGCGACCGCGGTGTCGCGGACAAGTCCAGCAAAATCGAGTACCCTCTGTGGGATTTGCTGGGTCGGCGCGAAGGCCGGCCAGTCTACCGGTTGCTGGCGGAAGTGGCCGGTAAGACGGCGTCCGAGCCGCTGCGGGTGCGCTGCTACGACACTTCGCTCTACATCGACGACCTGCATTTGGCAACGGATGAGGCGGGCGCGGCGCTGATCGCAGCGGAGGCGTCCTACGGCTATGAACACGGGCACCGGTCGTTCAAGATCAAAGTAGGAAGAGGCGCGAGGCACATGCCGCTGGTCGAAGGCAATCGTCGCGACGCGGCGGTTATCCTGGCGGTGCGGGCAGCGGTTGGCGCGGAGGCTACGATTCTGATCGATGCCAATAACGGCTACAATCTCAACATCGCCAAGCAGATTCTGCGCGAAACGGCTGATTGCAATGTCTTCTGGCTCGAGGAAGCTTTCCACGAAGACGGCGCGCTGTACGAGGACCTGCATACCTGGATCGAGCGCGAGCGCTTGGGCGTCAAAATTGCCGACGGTGAGGGTCTGGCGTCGCCTATGTTGCTGGACTATGCCCGTGAAGGCTTCGTCGATATCATCCAATATGACATTTTCAGCCACGGCATGACGAACTGGCTGGAGACCGGCGCCCAGCTGGACGGCTGGAACGTGTGCACCGCGCCGCATCACTACGGGCGCCACGTGGGCAACTACGTTTCGGGCCACCTGGCGGCTGCGGTCGACGGCTTCTTGTTTGTCGAATGGGACGAGGTAACGACGCCGGGCCTGGACGGTAGCGCCTACCGGGTTGAGGAGGGGCAGGTGCTTTTGCCTGACGCGCCCGGATTCGGGTTGAAGCTGGACGAAGCTCTCTTTCAGCAGGCGGTGGCAGCAAACGGTTTTGCTGTCGAGCGCGGGTAGCGGACTCGGCAACAACGTTTCCGCCGGTAGACGGCGACAGGAAGGACAGACGGTACGAACTATGAGTGAAGCGCCCTCGATGCAGGAAACGATCCGCCGGCTTAACGAATTTTGGGCGGCGCGCGGTTGCCAGATCTGGCAGCCCCACAGCGAGAAGCTGGGCGCGGGTACGATGAACCCGGCCACGGTTTTGCGCGTGCTCGGTCCGGAGCCATGGAACGTCGCCTACGTGGAGCCGTCTTTCCGCGCCGACGACGGCCGCTACGCCGAGAACCCGAACCGGATGCAGATGCACACGCAGTACCAGGTAATCCTCAAGCCGGATCCAGGCAACCCGCAGGAGCTCTATCTGAGCAGCCTGGAGGCGATCGGCCTAGATCGGGCGCGGCACGATATTCGCTTTGTGGAGGACAACTGGGAGTCACCGGCGCTGGGCGCGTGGGGTCTCGGCTGGGAGGTCTGGCTGGACGGCCAGGAAATCACGCAGTTCACCTATTTCCAGCAGGCAGGCGGGGTCAGCCTGGACCCTGTGAGCGTGGAGATCACCTACGGGTTGGAGCGGATTGTCATGTATCTGCAGCGGCGCACCGAGGTCTGGTCGATAGATTTCGACGGCGTGCATACCTACGGAGACATCTACCGCCAGCAGGAGATCGAGCACTGCATTTACAACTTTGAACTGGCCGACGTCGAGCGGCAGCGGGCGATGTGCGATCTCTACAGTGCCGAGGCCGAGGCCTGCATTGAACGCGGTATTGTCGCGCCGGCGCATGACTATGTGTTGCGCCAGAGCCAGGCGTTCAACATTCTGGACACGCGCGGCGCGATCGGCGTGACCGAACGGGCCAAATTCTTCGCGGCGATGCGCAGCCAGGCGCAGCGAATCTCAGAGTTGTACCTGGAGCAGAGGCAGCGCGAGGAGTACCCGTGGCTGACCGACGGCGTTGCGCCCGACCGAGGCGTGGAAGAGCAGGCGAAGAGGGCAAGTCAGGCTTCCACCCCGTCGAGCGAGCCGCAGTCTCTGCTGATCGAATTGGGAAGCGAGGAACTGCCTCCCGCCGATGTGCAGACAGGCATTGCGCAGTTGGAGCTGCGGCTGGGCAAGTTGCTGAAACAGGCAAGGCTGACGCACGGGGGACTCTCGGTGATCGGCACGCCGCGCAGGCTGGCGGCGCATGTGCAAGCGCTGGCCGGGCGCCAAAAGGAAGAGATCGCCGAACGCCGCGGTCCGCCGGCCGAACGCGCTTTTGACAGCGATGGCGAGCCGACCAAAGCGGCGATTGGCTTTGCGCGTGGGCAAGGTGTGCAGCCGTCGGACCTGGAGGTGCGCGAAAACTACGTATACGCGGTGCGCAGGATGGAGGGCGAGGCGACCGTGGCGGTGCTGCCGCAACTCATCGAGGAGCTGCTTGATGGGATGCAGTGGGGAAGGACGATGCGGTGGAACGGCAGCAACAAGAGCTATCCTAGACCCTTGCGTTGGATCGTCGCGCTCTACGGCGCGGAGGTCGTGCCGGTGTCGTGGGCGTTGGTGAGCAGCGGGCGCGTCAGTCGCGGCGCACGTTTTCGCGACGCGTGCGCCGGCCTGGCGGCGGGTGAATTCACTTCGTTTTCAATTGCGCACGCCGACAGTTATTTTGAGGCCGCGGCCGCGCAGGGGATATTGCTCGACCGCGCGGCGCGCCGCGAGCGGATCGGGGCAGCCGTGAAAGAGGAGATCGAGCGCGCCGGGGGGATTCACGATTCGGCGGCAGAGGGCGACCTGCTGGACGAAGTTACCGACCTGGTGGAGGCGCCGCAGGCCATTCTAGGCAAGTTTGAGCCGCGCTTCCTGAGTCTTCCGCAGCCGATTCTGACGGCGGTGATGAAGAAGCATCAGCGGTACTTTCCGGTCTTGGCGCCGGAGGAAGAAGGCAAAAGCGACGGTTCGCTCCTGCCTCTGTTTGTCACAGTCGCCAACGCCGATGCACTGGCCAATCCTGAAGTTGTGCGGCAGGGGAATGAAGGGGTCATTCGCGCCCGCTACGCTGACGCCGAGTTCTTCTTTCGACAGGATACGGCCAAGCCGCTCAAGAGTTTTACGCCGCGTTTGGGCACGCTTACGTTTCATGCCAAACTCGGCTCGATGCTGGAGAAAGTGGCGCGGCTGGAAACCCTTGCTCCTCAGATCGCCGGCATGCTGGGCAGCGAACGGGACGTTGTCGAAGCGGCGCACGAGGCCGCCGGACTGTGCAAGTCGGACCTGGTGACGTCGATGGTTGTGGAGATGACCAGTTTGCAAGGGGTGATGGGGGAGATCTACGCGCGCAGGAGCGGCGCGCAGCCGGCGGTGGCTCAGGCGATCCACGAGCACTATCTGCCTCGCTTTGACGGCGACGCGATCCCCGCGAGCGATGCGGGTCTTGCACTGAGCCTGGCCGACAAGCTGGACAGCCTGGTTGGACTTTTCGGTGCAGGCGTGACGCCGAGCGGAAGTGCGGACCCGTTCGGCCTGCGCCGCGCCGCGCTGGGCATCGTGAACGCGCTGACGCTGGGTAAGCGGAGATTCGATCTGACTGCCGCCTTGGAATTGGCGGCTGCGGGCTATAGCGGCCTGCTATCTGACACAGCCGTGTCTGAAGCCAGGCAGTTTGTGATTCGGCGCTTGGAGACAAGACTGCGGGAATTGGGCTACCGCCCCGATGTAGTAGACGCGGTTCTGGCCACGCAAGGGAGCGATCCCTACGCCTCGGCTAAGGCGGTTGGGCATTTGACCGCCGCTGTTGCCGCGACGAAATGGGAGGAGTCGTTTACAGCATACGCTCGCTGTGCCCGCATTGTGCGGAACATAGTCCGCGAGTTGCCCTTGAACCCCGTCGCCTATCAGGCAGATGAGGAGCACGAGCTGCACAGCGTTTACGAAGGCGCGGCCGCAGAACTGGACAGTGCGGACGAGGCCTCTGAAGCATTGGGCCCGCTTCTGACCGCGATTGCTCCGCCGATAAACCGTTTTTTCGATGCGGTGTTGGTGAACGCCGAGGAGGAAGACGTACGCCTGGCGCGGCAGGCGCTCGTGCAGCGGATCGCTCGTTTGCCGGCAGAAGTGGCCGATCTCAGCCGGTTGCAGGGATTCTGATCGCCTGTATTCGGATGAGAGAGATGATGATATAGTGTGGTGGGGTAGTCAAAAAAGCTGGCTACTGCAAACGTGACCACCACGCACAGTATTGACTCTGGCGCATCGCACACGGTGCGAGTCAGTGCAGATGAATGCAGGAGGAAAGGGGATGGAGACGAGCTACCTGGCAGGCAAAAAAGTAAGCGAGGCGCAGATCGAGGCCTGGACCGAGCAGTTTCACCGCGAAGGTTGCCTGTTCCTGCGCAACGTGCTACCGCCGGACTGGACTACTGAACTGCGCGCCGACCTCAAGTTCGCGCTGCAGGAGAACCCCAACGGCCTGAACAATCAGAGTCATCGCGCGCACCTGGCCCATCGCCTGTTTGAGACGAGCGCTGCCAATCTGCGCCTCTTCGCCATGGAGCCGATGATTTCGCTTGCCGAAGCGATCGTCGGGCCGGATTGCCACGTGATCCACAACAACTCCTTTATCTCTCCGCCCGGCGGCGGATTGGACGGCTGGCACCAGGACGACCGCCCTCACTATATCGTCACCGAAGGCGAGCCGCCGACAAACGTTCATCTTCCCGTCCTCTTCTTCACAGCCAACTACTATCTGACCGACGTGACCGAAATCGAGCACGGCGGCACGGAGACGATTCCGCGCTCGCATCTGTTCGGGCTCAGCCCGCCGCGGGAGCTTGACGGCACCGAGTGGGAGGAACGCATTCAGTACAACCTGGGCCCGGCGGGTAGCGTTGTTCTCTTCAACAACCAGGTCTGGCACCGCGGCGGTCCAAACCGCAGCCAGCGGGTCCGTTACATAACACAGGTCACGTACGGGCGGCGGGTCATCGGCCACAAATACTACCCGTTCATGAACTACTCGATGCCGGAGCACGTTTATGACGGCGCGGATGAGAGGCTGCGGCGGGTCCTCGGATTTCTGCCCCATGGCTCGTACGGGTAACCACGGCAGGTGGCGAAGGTACAGCTTACTTTCCACAGTTCGTAACCGATCGACCAGAGAGCGAGAGTGAAGGGTATCGCAGGCAAGCGGGTCTTTATTACGGCGGGCGCGGGAGGCATTGGGCGCGCAATCGCTGACCGTTTCCTGCGGGCCGGCGCGCGCGTGCATGTCTGCGACGTGGATGAAGCGGCGCTGGCTGAGACCAATGGTGTTTGCGATGGACTGTCCGCGACCCGTGCTGATGTGGCTGACTGGGACAACCTGAAGGCGGCATTCAGGGAGGCGGCAAAGGCGCTGGGCGGGCTTGACGTTCTGGTGAACAATGCCGGCATTCCCGGCCCGACCGCAAAGGCCGAGGAGATCGCGCCGGCGGACTGGCTGCGCACGATCGATGTGAACCTGAATGGAGCCTTTTACAGTGCCCGCCTCGCAATTCCGCTGTTGAAGGCAAGCGGCGGCGGTTCCATCGTCAACATTTCCTCTACCGCAGGACAGCATGGCTACCCTCTGAGAACTCCATACGCGGCCTCTAAGTGGGGGCTGATCGGCCTGACCAAGACGCTGGCGATGGAGTTGGGATCTTACGGAATTCGAGTGAACGCGGTTTGTCCGGGCGCGGTGGATGGCGCGCGCATAGACGGCGTCATCGAGGCCAAGGCCGCGGCGCGCGGCGTAAGCGCGGATGAAGTCCGCGCCGCCTATCTCGGCAAGAGCTCGCTGGGCACGCTCATTGACGCCGAAGATGTGGCGGAGACTGTGCTCTTTCTCTGTTCTGAAGGGGGCGGGCGCATCTCCGGCCAGGCGCTGGCGGTGGACGGCCACACTGAGACGCTGCGCACGTGAACGCGGCCCGCGTCCATCGTGCCCTCACGAACCAAACTCACTGTTCCAATCCCATTACTTGGCAGGAGCCGCGAGATCCTCGTAACAGGCGGCGCGCCACCAGCCTCAGGATTGCTCTACGGGCAGGGCTGTGGTAAGTTTAGTGAATTATTTCGCAACCGGCTGCAGGAGGAGCGGGCTCGGACGACGGTCGAGTCGCGCCTGTTTCAGTCAAGTGTGCTACGTCCGCAGCGCGGCGTCTCTCCGCGTAAGCGAAGATTGCCAGGCCATGTCAAATGAAGGCGGCAACGCGGTGGCGAACGACGCAAGAGCGCAGGAAAAGGCTTCGATTCCCGATATTGTGATCGGCCGGCTGCCGGTCTACCTGCGGACATTGCGTTTGTTGGCGGACGATGGCCGAGAGGTGACTTCCAGCCAGGAGTTGGGCGAGCACCTGGGCATTAGTTCGGCGCAGATCCGCAAGGACCTGAGCCACTTCGGGGAGTTCGGCAAGCAGGGCACGGGATACAATATCGAGTTTTTGTGCCGGCAACTGCAAAAGATCCTGAACGTTGACCGCATCTGGCCGGTGATTCTGGTGGGCGCGGGGTCGCTGGGCACGGCGATCGCAAACTATCAGGAGTTCGATTCGAGCGGCTTTCGCATTGTGGCGGTATTGGACGAAGACCCGCAGAAAATCGGGAAGCCGATCGGCCACGGTTTGCGGATAGAGGAATTTGCCAACCTCGGCAAGAGCGTCGCCGGTTCGGGGGCCCAGATAGCGGTGATGGCCGTTCCCGCGCATGCGGCCCAGCGAGTGGCCAATGAACTGGTCGAAGCCGGGCTGAACAGCATTCTCTGCTACGCCCCAATCACCTTGTCGGTACCGTCGCACGTGCGGGTGGAGTACATCGACCCGGTGGTGCACTTCCAACACATGACCTACTACCTAAACTGATCGGTTTTGCGCTCGGTAGGCAGGGCATTGCTTCAGAGCGGACTTTTGCGAGGCAGTCCCTGTTGCCTGGGGTATAGTTTGGGTGTCTTGCGCAGCTTGCGGAGGAGCAGTATCCGCCTCTCCTCGTCCAGTTCCGGTACCTCTACCGGCGCGAACCGGACTGTTTCAGCGCCCAGCAGCTCGATTGCATGGCGCGCCTCGATGAACTCTTCAGACGCGTTGGGGCCCTTATAGACAACCGCCAGTCCGTCGCGTCGGGCGAAGGGCAGCAGATACTCGGTCAAGGTGTTCAGCCGCGCTACAGCCCTGGCGGCAACCAGATCGAATTGGCCGCGATAGCGGGGATGATGGCCCAACTCCTCGGCCCTGCCCTGGACGAGCCGGACGTTCTGGAGGCCCAGTGCGTCGACAACTTCGCCGAGAAAGCGGATTTTCTTGGCCGTACCGTCGATGAGCGTAAGTTTCAGGCTGGGCCAGGCGATTTTCAGCGGCAGGCCGGGGAAGCCGGCGCCGGTGCCTATGTCGACGAAGGACAGCGGCTGCCGCGGAGGCATAGGGGCACCGATCTCCTCGGCGATGAGAGGAAGGCCGACCAAGCAGTCCAGAAAATGCTTTGTTTGGACGCCCTCGATGTCGGCGATGGCCGTCAGATTCATCTTTTCGTTCCACTCGGCAAGCAGGGCGGCGTAGGCTGCGAACTGTTCGATCTGGTTGCGAGAAATGGGGATTCGCAAGGCGTCTACCCCGGAGATCAGTTTCTGCATGAGGGCATTTTAGCACAGGAGACTAGGTGGTGAAGAGAGTCCAATACGCGGCGGCTGGCGGCGTCGTTGTTCAGAGGGATATTGTGCCGGACCTGCCGGTGGCGGAGACCTGTCTGCTCCTGCTGGACAGGCCCCGTCGGGCGGAAGTGCGGTTGCCCAAGGGGCATATCGATCCGGGTGAAAGCGCCGAGGAGGCGGCCCTGCGCGAAACGTGCGAAGAGTCCGGCTACTGCGACTTGGGAGTTCTGGCTGACTTGGGGCGGCGAACGGTCGAATTCGAATACAAGGGCAAGCAATACGTGCGCGAGGACCATTACTTTCTGATGCGGCTCCTGTCTGCGCGGCAGACGGCGCGGCCGGCCGGTGACGCCAAGCAGTTCAAGGTAATGTGGGCGCCTGTTTCCGAAGCGAGCGGACTGCTGACTTTTGAGATCGAGCAGCTCTTTGCCCAGGATGCTGCAATTCTGCTGCGCAATCTGCCCGGATTCTAAACGCTGGCAGGCAAGAAATAGCCGGGAAAAGCGCTGTTCCCGGTACGGCACAACAACTCAATTCTCAATCGTTGGTAGGCGTTGGCAGCACTCCTGAATTCAGGAGCGCCCGCTGCGCATCCGGTCGATGCGCACAGCCGGGCTGCCCCGAGGCAGCCCTTATTGCTACTTGCGCCGATATGTGATGCGTCCTCTTGTCAGATCGTAGGGGCTCATATCGACTCTCACCTTGTCGCCGAGGAAGACACGGATGTAGTTTCTTCGCATCTTGCCGGATAAGTAAGCGAGAACAACATGTCCGTTTTCGAGCTCCACCCGAAACTGGGCGTTGGGCAGCGCTTCGACGACTTTTCCTTCCAGCGTGAGAATTTCTTCAGCCATAGTTATCCATCGATGGGCGGCAGCCAACTTGCCTGCGGATTGTAAGGTCTCTTAGCGGAAGGAGCGGGCGGCGTTGCGCCGTGCCTTCCTGATGGCTTTCTGCTTGTTGATGCGGCGGACTTCGCTCTTTGAAGTAAACCAGCGTTTTTGCCGCACGATGGGCAGGATGCGGGCCTCGGCGACCGACTTGCGGAAGCGACGCATCAGGCTCTCCTGGGACTCACCGGGTCTCAGTTCAACGCTTATCGCACTCACCCCCTTCAGAAAGATTCCCTGAATCGAACAAAACAAGCCTGCCAGCCCCATTGCTTCGATAGACTGGCAGGTTTTGACATTATAGTCGATGAATCACTGTGACTGCAAACTTTGACTCATTCATCTTTGCTTGATTCGTCTTGTACGGCCGCTTCTGCGGTTGGGTCGTCCGGGGCGTCCGAAGCGTCCGTTTCCGAGGCCGACTCCGGCTCGTCGGGTTGATTCTGACTCTGCCTCGAGTTCCGCTGAGGCCTCGGGCTCGTCGGAGGAATCTACTTCGGCCGCAGATTCTGCAACTGCTTCCGGCTCGTCGGTTGAATCTGCCTCAGCCGCAGTCTCGGGGGAAGATTCCGGCTCGGGCATGGAATCCGCGGAGGAGTCCGGATCGTCTTGGGATGCGGTCTCGGTAGCGGCTACTGTGGCGGCTTCTGTAGCGGCTTCGGTACCGCCATCGTGCTGAGTCTCGGCTACCGTTTCTGCGGAGGCTTCCGGCTCGTCGGGACGGTCGTCGCCTTCCTCAGCAGAAGCTACAATATCGAAGTTCTCGGCTTCGGACTCCAGCAGTGCCTGCCCGACGACCTCATCAGCCTGTCGGCGGCTCAAACCGATGCGCTGCCTGTCTGGGTGGATACGCAGAATCTTGACGGGAACGCGGTCGCCGCTACTGACCATTTTCAGGGGTTCGGCGACCGTAATGTCGGCCAGTTCGCTGATGTGAATCAGCCCTTCGATGCCCGGTTCAAGTTGGGCGAAGGCGCCGAAATCGATGACACGGGTGATGGTGACCAGGATTGTTTCGTTCAACTTGTAGCGTTCTTCGATGCTTTCCCAGGGATTCGACAGCAGCCGTTTGCGGCTGAGCGCGATGCGGCTGCGCTCCGGGTCGAGGCGCAGGATTTCGACCTGGATGCGTTCGCCGACTTGCAGGACATCGCGTGGGTGGCTGACGGGCGTCCAGCCAATCTCGCTGACGTGGAGCAAGCCGTCAGCGCCGCCGATGTCGACGAAAGCGCCAAATGGACGCAGGCTGCGCACCTCACCTTCGATGACAGCGCCTACGGCAAGCTCTTCGAAGAGCTGCGCTTTGCGGCTGGCCCGGTATTCGCGTTCGGCCAGCCGGTAGGAGAGCACAAGCCGTCGCCGCTGCCGTTCCACTTCGATAACCTTGACCGGCAGTTCCTGGCCGACGACCTGCTGAAGCCGCTCATTGCGCTGTTCTTCATTCATGTTTCGCGGCAGTCCGACGACGTGCGAAGCGGGGATAAATCCTCGCAAGTGGTCGAAGTCGGCGAGAAGACCGCCCTTATTGTAGCCGACGACCCTTCGGACTGTGATTTCGCCGCTCTCAAGCATCGATTCGGCGACAAGCCAGTCTTTTTTCTGCAAGGCATCGGCGATGCTCAGCACGAGCATGCCTTCGTTGGTCGTGAGTTTGCTGACGACCACGGGCACTGTTTCGCCCTCGAGCATCGTGTCCACATATTCGGGTTCGAGCCGGTTCAAGTCGGATTGGGGGACAATGCCATCGCGCTTGGCGCCAATGTTCACCAGCAGCTCATTCGGGCGTACTTCGACTACAATGCCTTCCCTAAGATCACCGCGCTCGGGAAGGCTGAGGTCTTCTTCTTCGGCGAGATACTGTTCGAAAAGCATCTCATCGGACTGCTGCTCTTCATCGGTTTCCTCACCGGTTTCCTCACCGGCTTCATCGCCGACTTGCTCACCGACTTGCTCGCCGACTTGCTCACCGATTTTCTCTTCGGCTTGCTCTTCAGCTTCGTCGCCAATCTGATTTGACTCTGGCATCATCGCATTGTCCACCTGTGAGTTAGAGATAAGAATGCAGCAAAACACGGCAGGCCGCCCGATGCAGGCCTGAGCAAAACGCGTATTCCTTCATTATAGCGACCTATTTTGGTACAGTCAAGGGGGGAAATTTCCTCTTTTGTACAAGTTTTTGTTTGGAAGAGCGCGCGGAATCGGGAGACCTAAGATGCGTGACAGGGAGATCAAGCCTACTTGTCGTCGCCCTGCCCAGCCCGCGGTTCTCCGTTCGCGGCATCCTTGTCGTCCTGCAGGCGCGTAAGTGCAGCGCGAATTTGCGTCCAGGCCCGCTTCAGGAGGGGGACCGCCTCTACTTCGGTGCTGCGGCGGGCGAACTCGACGCGCACGAATCCGGCGGTCAGCCGGGCAACGGCCTCTTCATCTTCGCTCTCAATTCGGCTGGCGAGACGGGACTCAAAACGGTTCGGCGTCTCACCTGGGCGCCGGCGCAGGCCGTGCTCGGCCGCGTTCTCGAGGGTTGACCTGTAAAAGTATCGCACCTGCTCATCGGGAGGCAGGCGGCCAAGGGTAAGGTCATCCAGCCAGCGGCGCAGGCGCGAGCGGCCAGATTTGCCCTTCTCCGTTTGCGCCGGCTGCAGCGAACGCGAGCGCCACTCGTTGAAGGCCGCGCCGATCTGTTGCCAGCCGCGCAAGAACTGGCGCAACCAGGCCAGCAGCAGGTGGAAGTTCACACCCCGGCCTTGCAGGTAGATGTATGTCGCGTAGCCGAGCAGGAGCGCCACGATGATCCAGAAGATCGTGCCTCCCAACCAGGGCGGCGCCTCTGGAGGCTGGGCCTGATCCAATTGGGGCGGTTCGATTTGACGCTGTGGTGGTGGAGACTCTTCAGCGGGCTCCTCGCCCTC
>CATOTS010000037.1 GCA_951813625.1 uncultured Caldilineaceae bacterium
ATATACATGTTCCCGTTCGCGTCGATGCACATGTCGCAAGGCCACCCACATGTCATCCCACTGCCGCATGAACCCCCCCTCCGAGTCGAATAGCTGCATCCGCAGATTCTGCCGGTCCGCTACGTACAAGGTGCCCTCACCGTCTACACAGACGTTGTGCGGCGTCACGAACTGCCCTGCCCCAGTGCCGGGTTCGCCCCAGGAAAACAGCAGCTCGCCCTCCGCAGTGAACTTGTGCACCCGCGCGTTGCCGTAACCGTCCGACACGTAGAAATCCCCATCCGACGTCAGCGCAATACCGGTCGGATAGTTGAAAGGCGGGGCCGGCGCGCTCCACAATGCGGTGATCGTCCCAGTCGTAGCCCGTATCCGCCGGACTGTCCGCCGTCTCGATCGTCATCAGCAACTCGCCCTCGGTCGTGAACTTGTGCACCGCGTGGCCCCAGTCGTCCACGCAATAGACCGAATCGTCCGGCCCGACAATAATATCGTGGGCGCGCTTGATCAGCCCTTCACCCCACGAACGCAGGAAGCGCCCTTCCCGGTCAAAGACAATGATCGGGTGCTCGCTGCGGCAGAAAGCGTAGACCCGGTCCTGCGAGTCAACCGCCACACCCGGCACCTCGGCGATCTCCCAACCGGAGGGAATCTCTCCCCAGCCGTCGTCCTCCTCATAGACAAACTGCCCGCTACCGAGTCCCATTTTTTCTCCCCTTGATCAGAGTGGAAACGGGCCATTTCCGGCCCGTGTGAAGAAAACTCCCCGTTGACACAAAAAAGGTTTCGAGAACCTCACCGCCGCGGTCTCGGCGGGATCTCATCCCTCCCTGGCTCGTACCAGAGACCGGCTACCGGCGGGCGCGACCGGGTCGCGCGCGATGCGCATGTCGACGACGCAGGGTCGCCCGCAGGCAAGCGCATGCTCCATCGCCTCACCGATCTCACAGTGGCGGGTGACTGTCAGACCCTCGGCGCTAAGCGCTCTGGCCAGGGCCGCATAATCGGTGTCTTGGCTGAACTCGGTACCGATGACGCGACCCCCGTAGCTGGCCTGCTGACCGCCGCGGATCGCCCCCAGCGTCCCGTTGTTGAATACCGCCCACACCACCGGCGCGTTCCACTCAACCGCGGTAATGACCTCCTGGCACACCATCAGGAAACCGCCGTCGCCGGTCACGCACACTGCCGGCAAATCAGGGCGGCCAGCTTGCCGCCGATGATCGACGTGGGACCGAAACCCATCGGCGTCCACCCGCCCGGGTAAAGCAGCCGGCGCGGACCGTAGATTGGGAAAAACGCGCCAAAGTAGTGGTTGTGGTCGCCCGTGTCCAGCGAGAACAGAACCTCTCTGGGCAGCACCCGTCGCAACTCTTCCACCACCTGCAGCGGCTCCATCCCTTCCCTGTCGCTCCCATCGCCGGGAACCTCCAATCGGAAGGAATCCTTGACCTGCGCGGCAAGCTCCTTGTTCCCCTGCCTGCCCGCCGGCGGCTCCTTCGCAGACAGCGCAGCCAGTACATCCTGCAACGTGGCCTTGGCGTCGCCCAGCAGTCCAAGCTCCACCGGATAAGTCCGCCCGATTTGGTTGGCGTCGATGTCGATCTGAATAAAACGGTTCTGCTCGACAAACGGCATCCTTCCGTCCACCAGCATGTCGACAGATCGGAAAAACTGAATCCGACAACCAGAACGACGTCAGCATGGTCGCGGATCAACTCGTGCGCGCTGGGATGTCCGAGCCAGCCAAGATTGCCGGCGCTCAATACGTGGTCCTCCGGCAAGACGCCCTTGGCCGCATACGAAGTCGCCACCGGTGCCCCCAGAAGCTCCGCCAGCGCCTCGATCTCCGTCCCTGCGTCGGCCAGTACCGCACCGTACCCAGCCACGATAACGGGATGCTTGGCCCCGTGAAGCGCATCCGCAGCCTTCTCAACCGCCCGCGCGTCCGCCCCGCACCCGTCCCGCGTAGCGAAACCGCTCCGGACTGGGAATCTCCGCGTAGTCGTGGTAAGCGGCCTGCAGGTCCCACGGAATCTCGATCGCAACCGGCCCCGGGTTGCCGCTGCGCGCCAGCGCGCAGGCCTTCCGCACAACCTCCGGGATCAGGTCCGGATGCTGCACCTGCCAGACCTTCTTGACAACCGGCTGCAGCACCTGCACAAAGCTCTGATCGGTCAATCCGTAGAAAGGGCTCGTCTCCTGCAACTGCCCGCGTCCAACCCAGCGCGAAATAACGCCGCCGAAGATGGCCACCACCGGGCTCGAAGCGGCCATCGCGGTAGCAAGCCCCATCACCATATTGGCCGGCCCGGGACCAACCGAAGCACAGCAAACCCCAATCTCGCCCGAAATGCGGGCGTAGCCGTCGGCAATATGAGCCGACGCCTGTTCGTGGCGGGTCAGCATAAACTCGATTTGCGGCGAGTCGTAAATGGCGTCGAGGATGTTCGTGTTTCCGTGCCCCGGATGGCCAAAGACGTATCTTACGCCCTCCAGTTCCAGCGCCTTCACCAACGCCTCAGCGCAGCGCATCCGGCTCATCTCCACGTCCTTTCACCTGTCCAGCGCGGCTGCGTTCGGTTTCCGGCGGCGTCTTCCTTCATCGGCAGTTCTCCACAATCCGGCAGTGTGGGCAATTCGCGTCTCGCTCACGAGCCCAGCGGAACGCCGTAAGGACTGTCCAGATATTTGCCTACGTGGCGGTTGAGGGGCCAGCCCTGGCCTCCCTCCAGATGAAACGAGTCCGACCTGCCGAGCATCCAGAAAAACATCTCCGCAGCGTCATTGCAGTCGCGAAACTGCTCTCGAAACGTCTGCCCGTCCAGCTGGTAGTTTGCGGTCGCAACGTCGAAGTCCGGCTCGCGCACCCAGTCGCGCTTGGGAGATTCTGTTCGCCAGTAGTTATATTTCAACAAGTTGCGCATTCCCTGCCCGCTCGCGGCGCCGCGGCGGTGCCAGATCGAATAGACCGTGAGAAATATCGAACCGGCCGGAGCGGCAGACCGGAACGCGCCCCGGATCGCGCCGTAGTGGCCCATCTGCTTTGACAAAGTGAAGAGAAAATGGGAGCCGGGCAGAAGTTCGGTCGGTCCCAGGTCGAGCGAGCAATCCTCCGGGTAGTAAAATACCTGAAGGTAGTTGAGCTCGGGTCCATGTTTCGAGTTGCCGTCCCGGTGCCAGCCCTGGGCCGGTGAAGGACACATGACGCGATGGTTGCTCATAATGATCGGCAGCCCGAAATTCTGGCTCAGCAGCGAGCGCACCGCGCCGGCCGCCTGCGGATTCAGGATCACGTTGTCGACAAACCAGTCCTCCGCCAGGATCTCGGTCGGTTCGTGTGACGGGTTGTCGTCCAGAAAACTGACAACCCGGCGATTGATCTCGTCCGGCACCACCCCTTCCAGCAGCAAGAAACCCTGCTTGCAAAATTCCAGCACCTGGCTGTCGTTCAGCGTTGGCCTGCACGTGTGTGTTCTCACTGTTTGAGTTCTCCTCGTCAACGGCCCCGGTCTCATGTCCCCTTGGGATTCAAGTTTCAAGCGCTCTTGGGAAAAGCGTCGACCATTCAGACGAATGCCTATTTCGTATAGTCAGACTCCAGGAAAACGTTCGCCGCCGCTATCGCACCTCATAGATCTCAGCCCGCTCCCTCGCAATTCGATTGCCCGTCAGGCCCTGCAGCTCCGCAGGCATCCGTTCAAACGTATCCGGCCACACCGGCTGATGTCCGCCCTCGCGGGCCAGATTCCACCACGGCGGATAGTAAGCGATATTGAGGGCCATGCGATGTTGGTCCTGCGTCGTGTTGGCCCCATTTGCATGCCACACGCCGCCGTGCCACAGAAAGACCGACCCGCGGCGGCCCGTAATCGGCAGGAGCCGCTTGTCATCCGCCTTCATGCCCCTGGGCGGGCGCCGCCGCAGACGGTGGCTCGTCGGCATGATGCGCGTCGCCCCAATCTCCTCCGTAAAGTCGGTCATCATCCAAATCGAGTTGATCATCCAGGGCGTGTCCGGCAGCAGCTCCGGCAAATCCTGCGCCGAGTCCGTGTGCACGCCCCCCGCCGGCGCGCCCGGCTTGACCCACTTGGAGCAGGCTTCGGCCAGGCGAATATCCTGCCCGAGAAAATGCCTCGCCACCGCCAGAACGTCCGGATGGGCGGCACAATCCCAGCTCATCTCCTCCAGGTTGAGCAGACCGAACAGAGTTTGGTACAGGTCATCGTTCGGGTCCTGGAAGTAGGCGCGATTGCCCGGGTCCTCGTGCATGGCAAAGAATCTATCCGCCATGCGGTCCGCCTGTTCGGCAGGGATAGCCTCCTCCAGAACGCAATAGCCGAACAGGTCCAGATGTTCAATCGCCTCTTGAACTTTCACCCAATTGTCCTTTCGCCTCTGCGGGCGGTCGCTCACCGCTCCAATATGAACTCGCAGCCCAGCCCGTAGCTCCGGCTCTCGTCAAGAAGCAGCGCAAGATTGGGAAACTGAACGACCCGCCAACCGTCGCGCACCGCCTCCAGGACCGTCTGATACGGCCAATCCTCCGCATCCGGTATCTCCTCAGCGATCTCTCCGCCCTCCATCAGGAGCATGCCGTTCACCGGACTGGTCAGCGACGTGCTGGTCGCCTGCAGGTAGAGCAGGTCCTGGCTCTTGCCCGCCCCGCCGCCAGCGGCATCCAGCGCGTCCTGCAACATTCCTTCGCTGAGCGTCCCGGCCCGAAATGCTTCGATACAGCTCTTCAGTTCCCGTCTGAGTTTCTCGTCAGCCATCATCCCACCGTCCTGTCAGGAGTATTGTTTCGGCTTGCCGTCGTTGTCGAAAAAGAGATCGGGTATGCTTCAACCGTATACTTCCATCGCATTCTCACCCAAGACGAGGGCCTGGTCTCTGGCCCCGAGAAATCCGGTGTGCATCTTCGCCAAGGCCGCGTACTGCCTGTACGTCGCATGCACCAGTGTGCCCGGCTGGTCGCTGCCCCACATGACCTTGTGCGCGCCAATCCGCTCGATTGCCAGCCGCAGATAACGCTCCACCGTCGCGAAAGGATACCCTTCCTCCTGGACATAGGCAATCAAAGATGCACAGTCGAACCAAACATTGGGCAGCCGGCCAAGGTCGATCTGTTCCTGCCACTGCCGCCACAGGTCGGAGTCGGCTTCGGCCGCCGGCGTCGGCTGGCCTAGGTGCGCCACCACCACCTTCAGCTGCGGATGACGCTCGGCAATGGCGCGCACGGCCGCCGTCTGGTATGAGCGGCTGCCAACGCCTCCCAGGTCCAGCACAAGCACCAGTTCGCGCCGCGCCAGCTCCTGCCACAGCCAGGCCAGATCGACCTCATCCAGCCGCGCCTGCGGATGAATGCCGCACAGCCCGGTCGGCACCGAACATTCCAGCTTGACCGCATGAAACGGCGCATCCTGCCCCCCCAATCCAAGGAGTTCATCGAATGTGGAGCGGTTGCTCTCCATCCACGGGTCGAAATAGGCCGCCCCCACGAGTCTGTCGGGGTATCGCAGCAGCGCCTCGGAAACGTAACCGTTGCATTCGCCGTAGAACGGCCCTTGCAGCAATACCGCCCTGTCCACCCCGGCCCATTCGAGATTGGCCAGCAGCGTCTCGGGCGAATAGCCCAGCCCCTTGCCAAACGGAGGTGTCACCTGCCGTTCTTCCCGGCCGACCATCGCCCTCCCATAGCCGAGACCCCGTGTCGGTCCGGCAGCATTGAGTCCGTGAATTCGAGGGAATATGTGGCAGTGGGCGTCAACTAGGATGGTCAATTCTCAGAGCGGCCTTTCGAACTCTTACGCTGCCCAGACCGGATTAGCCGCCCTGGGCAATAAAGATTTTTCGCATAGCACCGGTCGATGGGTCTTCAATCGCCCATCGCTCGCCGGCCGGCCGGCGTCAACAGCACGATGCGCCCCAGAATCTCTCCCGTGCGCAAAACTGCCAACGCCTCGTTCGCCTCCTCCATCGGAAATGTCTGGGTCACGATCGAGCGGAGCTTGCCCTCCGCCATCAGACTCGAGACGTTGATCAAGTCCTGCTTGCGCCCTGCGCGTGTGCCAATAATCTCCAGTTCATTCTGCGCCAGGTACTTGACTTCGACGGGGTAGAAGTCGGGCGTGTAGCCGACGATGACCAAGCGTCCGCCGTGCCGCAGAGCGTTGATCCCGTTCCCCATCGTCTCCGTCATTCCCACGATGTCGATTACGCAGTCGACGCCCAGACCGCCGGTGCGTTCACGGACCGCAGCAGAAATGTCCACGCCGTCAGAATAGAGAACCTCATCCGCGCCCAGCCCGCGCGCCCAATCTGCCTTCGCCTCCGACCGCTCTACCGCCAGCACGCGCGCGCCCGCCGCTTTGGCCAGCTGCACGGCCATCGAACCCACCCCGCCGACGCCTATGATCAGCACGCTCTCGCCCAAACGCAGCCCCGCGCGGTCGACCGCATGAAAGCCCGTCATGCCGGCATCGCAGCACACCGCGCTGTCCGGCCATGCAACTTTCTCCGAGACCCGCACCAGCTGGCGCGCCGGTATGGCCAGGTATTCGGCATAGCCGCCGTGCCGGTCCTTCGCGCCCAGCACCCCGCCCATATTTACGCAAATCTGCTCGCGATGGGTCCTGCACGGCAGGCAGTCTCCGCAGGTGGTGAAATTGTGGACGATTACCCGGTCACCCGGCTCGAAGCCGGTCACCCCTTCACCAGTCTCTGCCACAACCCCGGCCACCTCGTGCCCCATGATGAAGGGCAACGTCGGCGTGTAGCCAAATCCGTCCAGGAGCTTCAGGTCGGTGCCGTCGATTCCGCAGGCCATGACCTGCACCAGCACCTCATCGGATTCCGGCGTCGGCGTATCCACCTCCTGCCATGCCAGCGGCTCTTTGAACGCCCGCAGGACAGCCGCTTTCATTGGAATTCCTCCTCAATCCACTCGGCAACCGCAGTTATCTCGCCTCGGCGACCGAGCAATCGCGGTCCGTCAATCCTCTCCGAGAATGCCTTCCACGAACGCCTTGCCGTCCACCAAAACCTGCTTCGGATCGTCGGGATAGCCCCACGCCATCGCCTCGTACTCCACCGATATGTAACCGTCGAATCCGTTCGCGACCATGGCCCGGATCAACCCGCCGAAATCGATGTCGCCCTCACCCAGCGGCGGAAACCCAAAGTTCTCGCGATCGCCGCGGGCGTCCTTTGCGTGCATGTGCTTCACCTTGTCGCCCAACGCCGCATAGGCGTCCAACACCGCATCGCCGCGCACGTGGTAGTGGGCCGGGTCGAACAAGACACCGAGAGTTTCAAGCCCTTCCGTGCCGAGCAGCCGCTGCAAACGCGCCAAACTGTGGACCAGCGACCCGTAGGGACTGGCCGCCTCGATCAGGATCATCACGCCAAGCCGTTCACCCTCCGCCGCTAGGTCGCGCATAGCCTCCAGGCACCAATCCCAGTAGGTGCTCTCCCAACCGTAAAACAACTTGACGCCGCACCCAGTGATCACGTACTCGACCTCCAAGTCCGCGGCCAGATGCAGCGCGCCGCGTATGAACTCGACGTTCTCCCGCCGCACAGCCGGCTCGCCGTGTATCACATTCGTGTGCGCGTTCAGCGCGCCGATTGCGATGCCCGTCCGCTCCGCGTAACTGCGCACCGCGCGCCGCTGGCCGGCATCCGCCGCTGAGCTCATATGTGGCTTCGGCGGGGGAATGAAGGGCGGCGCCAGCTCTAGGCTGATGTCGATGGCCTGGTAGCCGTGCTCTGCCAGAATATCCATCGCCTGCTCCACGCTATACTCGTGCAGCAGGCCCGAATTGCAGCTTAGTCCTTTCATGCTACCCCCGCTTACCCAATCGGCGGCAGGCCGGTGATCTCCCGCGCCTCCGCCGGCGAAGCGATCTCTCTGCCGACCTCACGCGCGATACGTACCGCCTTTTCGACCAGCTCCGCGTTGGTCTTGGCATAGACGCCGTCCTCGATAAAGGGGCAGTCCTCCATGCCGATGCGCACGTGGCCCCCGATCGCTATCGTGTGGGCCACCATCGACCAGTAGTTGGGCGGGTCCATGCAGCTCATGCTGAAGTTTGCGCGCTCGGGCAGATTGTCCACCATGTACTGCAGCGCCTTGGGTGTCGGCGGCGTCCATCCCTGACCGGCCCAGCCGAAGAAGAGCGTCAGCCACAGTGGTTCAGGCAGCAGGTCCTTCTCAAACTCGCGTACGCCGTCCTCAGTCCAGAAGTCACCCGCCCGGATCTTCCCTATCGCCCAATACGCACCCGTGTTGAAGCACTCAATCTCCTGCTTGACGCCATGCTTCTTGGCCAAGCTCGAATACATTCTGAGTTCCGGAATCGGGTGAATCGAGTAGATCGGCGTGGGCGGATAGTCGGCGTCCGGCTGAAAGTACTCATCATGCGAATTGAAATTGATCGAGCTCATGTCCGGCCTGAGCTCCCTCCACAACTCCAGCTTCTGCTCCAACCGCATGCTCGCCAGCCCAAACTGCACGATCGGTTCGCCCGCATCCCGAACCCGGTCGGTAATGTCGCGCCAACCTTCCAAGTCAGGTATCGAGAGCTGCTTGCCATCTGCCTGAATGACCGGATCGGAGACGTACTTGCCGTGCGTATGGACCACGGTCGCGCCGGCGTTCATCGCGCGGATGTACTCCTCAGCAACCCCCTTCGTGTCGCTGCAATGCGTAAGGTACGGATTGCGCGGATAGGACCCCGCCGAATCGGTCGTCACTGTGATTACCAGCTTTCCCATGATCTTCCTTTCATTTCTATTGGCTTGGAAACTTTTTTCGTCCTCAGGACTGCCCTGATTCCACATACGCGATGCCCTGCAGTTCCAGCTGGTCTGCAAAGTGACAGGCAACGTGGTGACCCGGCCGCAGTTCGGTCAACTCCGGCACGTCAGTCGTGCAAACATCCTCCATGTAGCGGCAGCGCGGGTGGAAGACGCACCCTGACGGCGCATTGGCTGGGTCCGCCGGTTCCCCTTCCAGGTTCAGGCGCTGCATTGCGTGATGTGGATTCGGCCGCGGCACCGCCGAAAGCAGCGTCTCGCTGTATGGATGCTTGGGATTGCGCAGCAGCTCCTCCGATTCCGCCACTTCCACCAGTTTGCCGACATACATCACCGCAATCCGGTTGCTGATCTGCCGCACGACGCTCATATCGTGCGCAACGAACAGGTAGGTCAAGTCCAGGTCCTTCTGCAGGTCCTGCAGTAGATTCACAACCTGGGACTGGACCGAAACATCCAGCGCAGAGACCGGTTCATCACAGACCACCAGCCTCGGACCCTGCACCAGCGCACGGGCGATACCGATCCGCTGCCGCTGCCCCCCGCTGAAACTGTGCGGATAACGCGGCAGATGCTCCACCCGCAAACCCACCGCCGCCACCATCTCGGCTACCCGGTCTTCCAGCTCCTGTCCGCGCGCGATGCCGTGCGCCAGCAGCGGCTCACCCACCAATTCCAGCACCGTCATGCGCGGATTCAACGAAGAAAAAGGATCCTGAAAGATCATCTGCATATTTCTGCGAAATACCTTCAACTCCTGCCTGTCCAGGCGATCGATATGCACCGACTCGCCCTCGTCATGGTATATGATCTCACCCGCCGTCGGCTGGTAGACCCGCACGATGCAGCGTCCGGTCGTCGTCTTCCCGCATCCGCTCTCGCCGACCAGGCCAAGCGTCTCCCCCTTCTTTATCGATAGACTTACCCCGTCGACAGCCTTAACGTAGCCGGTCGTACGGCGCAGCACGCCCTTCTGAATCGGGAAGTGCATCTTAAGGTCGTTTACTTCCAGCAGAAGGTCGGATCCGTCAGCCATAGGCAGCCTCTGTCAGCTGTTCTCTTTCGCCCCGCGAAACTCCAGCCCCTCAACTCTCCTCGGCGTCAGAGAATAAGAAGCAGCGCACAAGATGTCCCCGCGCCGTCTCCGCCAAGCCGGGCATGGCGCGGTCGCAGGTTCCCGGCATGAAGCTGGGACAGCGGTCGCTGAACGCGCACCCGCTGGGAATCTGATAAGGATCGGGAACGACACCCTCGATTGCGCGCAAACGATGCAGTTTGTCGTCATCGATGTGCGGGATCGAATTCAACAGCCCTTGCGTGTAGGGATGCTGCGCATTGTCGAACAGCTCGATCACGTCGGCCTGCTCGACGATCCGCCCCAGGTACATGACCGCAACTTCATCCGCCACCTCGGCGATTACGCCCAGGTTGTGTGTAATGAAGATGATCGCCATGCCGAACTCTTCCTGCAATGCGGTCATCAGTTCCAGGATCTGCGCCTGAATCGTGACGTCGAGGGCTGTCGTCGGCTCATCCGCGATCAACAGCCGCGGCGAACAGGACAGCGCCATCGCAATCATCGCCCGCTGCCTCATGCCGCCGCTCAACTGGTGAGGATACGCGTCAACGATCTGCGCCGGCCGCGGAATGCCGACCCTCCTCAGGTTCTCTATCGCTAGTTCACGCGCCTCCGCCCTTTCGACGTCCGCCTGATGCAGCAGAATGCTCTCCATGATCTGGTTGCCGATCGTATGCATCGGACCGAAAGACGTCATCGGCTCCTGGAAGACCATGCTGATCTCCCCGCCGCGGATGGCGCGAATCTCCGCGCCGCGCGCGTCGAGCCCCGCCAGGTCCGTATGCTCCTCCAGCCGGCTCCCCGATTGCTCCCCGTCGCGCCGGTGCAACAGGATCTCACCGTCCACAATGTTGCCCGGCGGCGAAGGCACCAGCCGCAAAATAGAGTGCGCCGTCACCGATTTGCCGCAACCGCTCTCGCCAATGATACCTAGCGTTCGGCCGCGCCGGACCGAAAACGTTACCCCGTCGACCGCGCGCACGATCCCTTCCTGCAGATGGAAGTGTGTTTTCAGATTGTTTATCTCGAGCAGGGCTTCTTCTGTCATTGCCGGTCTTGTCTCGCCTGCCGCCAGAATCTGGTCCCCGGACATCGTCTCACGCGTCATTTCAGCGTTCAGGTGATCGAATATGGATCAGCCGCATCCCGCAGCCCATCGCCCAGAAAATTGAACATCAGCACGGTTACAATCACGAACAGCGCCGGAATCAGCAGCCAGGGATGGAGGGCGACGCTGGTAATCATCTGTGCTTCCTGCAGCAGCGTGCCCCAGCTTACCGCCGGCGGCTGAATGCCCAGCCCGATAAAGCTAAGGCTGGTCTCGCCAATGATCATGCCCGGCACAGCCAGCGTGATCGCGACCACGATATAGCTTGTGAACAAGGGCAGCAGATGCTTGGTGATGATCCGCCACTCGCCCACGCCCGAAACGCGCGCCGCGATCGTGAAATCCTCCTCACGCAGCGACAGCAGCCGGCCCCGCACCGTCCGCGCCAGCCCCGCCCAGCCCACAATCGAGAGCACGATCGTGATCGCGAAATACGTCTGAATCGAATTCCAGTCCCTCGGCACGGCCGCGGCCAGCGTCATCCACAGCGGCAGCTGCGGGATCGATACCAACATGTCGATCCCGCGCTGGATCACCTCATCGATGGTGCCGCCAAAGTAACCTGAGACGCCTCCGAAGATGAGGCCGAGGGCGAAACTTAGGAAAACGCCAGCCAAACCGATCGTGAGCGAAATGCGCGTGCCGTATAGCACCCGCGAGAAGAGATCGCGCCCCAGCCGGTCGGTGCCAAACAGGAAGATCTGTCCCTCCTCGCCGGTGCCGAACAAATGGCGGTCTGTTTCGATCAGGCCCCACAGCTTGTAAGGATCGCCGCGCACAAATAGCCGCACAGGATACACCTCGTCCTTTACCTCTTCAAAGACGCGCTTGTAACTCTCGTCCCGTCCTCCCTTCAGCCCGTAAACGAACGGTCCTGCGAAGCCCTCGCTGTCAAAAAGATGGATCTTTGCCGGGGGCGCATAGACGAAGCCCTTGAAATCGTGTCCGGGCTCGTACGGTGCGAGGAATTCGGCGAAGGCCGCGATCAGATAGAAGAGCGCCAGCACAAATATCGAGATCTGGGCCAGCCGGTGGCGCTTGAATCTGCGCCAGATCAACTGCGACTGCGACGCCGTATACAGGGCCTGCTTTTCGCGGTCCGGCAGGTCGGCGCCTATCGCCTCCTCAGATACCGGCTCCGCCGCGCGCGGGACGCTTTCGCCCATCACGAAACCCCTTCGTAGCGAATACGCGGATCGAGCCAGACAAGCAAAATGTCAGAGAGCAGCGTGCCAATCACGGTCAGCACACTCAGAACAAAAACGATGCTGCCGGCCAGATACATGTCCTGGTTCAGAAGCGCCTGCAGAAGGACCGGCCCGGTGGTGGGGATGTTCAGCACCATCGAGACGAGCGCCTCTCCCGAAATGATGCCTGGCAACATCCACCCGATCGTGCTGATCGTCGGATTGAGCGATGTGCGCACCGGGTATTTCATCAACAGGCGCGTCTCTGTCAAACCCTTCGAGCGGGCGGTGATGACATACTGCTTGTTCAGCTCGTCCAACATCATGCCGCGCATCGTCCGCATCATCCCGGCCGTGCTTGCCATGCCGATGATGACAATAGGCACCCAGATATGCTGCAGCAGATTGACGATCTTCCCCCAGCTCCACGGCGCCGTCTCATACTCCTGCGAGAAAAGCCCGATGGCGGAAATGCCAAACTGGACAAAGGCGATCCACAGGAATACGAGCGCCAGCAGAAAGCCGGGCGTTGCAATGCCAATAAAGGACACAAAGGTCCAGAAATAGTCGAAGATCGAATATTGATTGGTTGCGGAGTAGACGCCGATCGGCACCGCCATCAGCCAGACAAAAATGGCCGTCAGAATCGAGACGACCGCCGTAAGCGGAACGCGTGCCGCCAGGATCTCGCTGACCGGTTTGACGTAGGTGAACGAGGTCCCGAAATTGCCTTCAAGCAGAATGTTGGTGATCCAGAGCCAGTACTGCTCCGGCAGCGACTTGTCCAGACCATAAAGCTGGCGCAGGGCTTCGACCTGCTCCTCGGAGATCTGCGTGCCCGCCGAGCGCAGGCGCAGCACCTCCATGTTCAAAATGTCGCCCGGCGGCAACTGGATCAGGACAAATGAGACAACGGAAACGACCAATAGCAGCGGAAGCAGCAGCAGTATCCGCCTACCAATGTACTGTGCAAGCATTGTCGCCGTTTCCTGGTGAAGAGGGGATGTGGCGTGTATGAAGAGGAGAGAGGTGCAGGTTGCCCCACGCCTCTCCCCTTGTTACAACAAATCAGCGTCGGCTCTCATCAGCCCAGAAGTAGAACTCCGCCTCGTTGGCAGACTGAATGTGGAAGCCTCTCTTGGCCACGTTGCCAAGACCCTCGTTGACGATCAGAGGATTCTGCAGCGGGTCTGCCGCCGAAATCCAGAAGTAGTTGTCGCGGAAGATCGCGATCATCTCGGCCCAGATACGCTCATGCTCGGCCGGATTCGAGGTCGCAAACAGCTCGACCTGCAACGACCGCAGGTCCTTGTAGGACTGCGGCGGCTCTACGCCAACCACCAGCGGATCGGACTCGTCCGGGTTGTCGGACGCTTCCTTGCCGCCGCCCAGGTTCCAGTCGTACCACGCCATCCACAGCGGTGCGTAGTGGCGCTGCCAGGCTTGGCCGACGTAGTCGTTCGACTCGTGCCACGGCCAGCGCGGGTAGTGTGCCCACCACACCATCGCCTGCGTCTCATTCGCGCCTGCCTGCGTCAGGAACAGGTTCTGCTCCAGCTGCTTAACAGTCGTACAGATGCCAATTTCGTTCCAATTCTGCGCCACGATCTCAGCGGTCGGCAAAGACTCGCCCGTGAACGGCGTGAAGTTGAACTGAATCTCAATCGGCAGGCCGCTCGGCGTCAGCCGGCAACCGTCGTCATCGCGCTGGTCCAGGCCCAGCGAGTCCAGAATCGCCTCCGCCTGCTCGAAGTCGGTCGTCGGGTCCATCGTCTGCGGCGGCTCGGCCAGCCCGGAGTAGACGGCGTCGATAATCGTCTCGCGGTCAACCGCGTAGGAGAGCGCCTTGCGGAACTCAATGTTGTTTACGACCTCCTGCCAGCCCTCCTCCGCATACGTCATGTTCAGATAAACCTCGCCCGTGGAGGCGTGCATGTCGAGCACGATCACCTCGTAGCCCTGCTCCTCGGCATTCTGGATATAGAGCGCCATGTCGGCCGGGTTGACGCCGCGGCGGACCATGTCCACCTCGCCGGCGATGACCTTCAACGTGGCCGCGCTGACGTCGGGCACGATCGAAATCTCAAGCCGGTCAATGTATGGAAGCTGCTGGCCCCATTCGTCTACCTTCCAGTAGTAGGGGTTGCGCTCCATAATAGCCAGCGTCTCGCCCATCTCAGTCAGCACGTAGGGGCTGAGCGAAGGCAGGCCAGTCTCATGCTGGCGGTTGCCGTTCGTGTAAAGTCCATAGAGCCGGTTCCACTCGCCTTCCTCGAAACCGTGCTCATCGAGCAGCGCCGCCAGCTCACCCGGGTCTGCGAAATCGCCGTGGATCTTCTTCAGATAGTCGCTGTCAGTGAAGCGGTGCGGGCCGCTGCCGTAGGTGAACAGGCCCGGCCAGCCGCCGTAAGGCCCGTCGTAGGAGATCTTGAAGGTATAGTCGTCAATTACCTGCAACTCGCCCACGTTGCCGGTCGACGCGTTGCCCGTTCGCCAGCGCGTGCCAATCACCGGGGTCAGCGTCTCGTTGTGCAGGATGTTGTCCCAGAAGAACTGGACATCCTCTGTGGAGAAGTCGGAGCCCTCCGAGAACTTCATGCCCTCGCGCATGTGGAATGTGAACTCAGTATCGTCATCACTGATCTCCAGTGTGAAAATGCTGTCCGACATGGTCGCGAAGTCATGCGCGATGTCCTCGGTCTCGACCCAAGGTTCCGCCGAAATCCAGCCGGCGTCGTGGCCGATCGTACCGGCGTCAAAGTCGATCAGGCGCAACGTTCCGCCGTAGACGCCCCTTTCCATCACCGCCTGCCAATCGGGAATGCGCTTGTTGCCGACACTCGGATTGACCGGCAGGCGCTCGTCAACAGGAGGCAGCGTGCCCGCCGCGACCATCTCTGCCAGCATCGGCGCCTCGCAGAAGGCCATCCCTCCCTCCTGCGCTTCCACACAACTCTCAGCGGCTGCAGGCATCGCCTCTTCCGACTCTTGAGCAGCCGGAGCCTCGGGCGCAGCCTCCTGGGCCTCCGGCGCCCCACACGCCGCCAGCAGCGCGATCGCAGCGATCGTAACCAGCAGGTAAATCAGGGTCTTCCTCATCGATTCACTCCTTGTGGCTAATTGTGTGAACAATGACCTGGTAGGGACCTTCACTTCAGATCGACGGTAGTACGTCCTCCTTTGGCTTCATTTGGCTGGCGAACAGTCGCAATGCGCAGGGGACCGCCCAACAGTTCGCCTTGTCCTGAGTGTGTCATACGGAGTGTCAAAGGCGTGAACTATACGCGCAAGATGTGTATAATTCAAACACAGTATCCAGCTTTTCCGCGTTTTGTCAACTCGCTCAATTTCAGGGTACGCTTGGCTTGTCCTGGCCTCCTCCGCTCCATCAAATGGGAATGACCAAGTGTCGACAATCGTCTCGATCATCCTTTTCGGCTGTGCCATCGGCATCGTCCTCGCCCTGATAACGATCTCCCTGAACAAGATTACCGGGCGCATCTTCGAGCAGTATGGCGGCAGGCTCAAAGATGCCAACTTCATCATGAACGAGCGCCGCCCGCCTGAATCTTGGGTTGAACCGTTCCGCCGGCAACTGGCCGAAAATCAATCCAGCCATGACTCGAGCACGCGCATTGGCATGCGCGCCAAAAAGCTCTGCCTCAAGCGGCTCAAGTTCCTGCTCAAGTTTATGGAAAGAGGGCAGTTCTATGACACCGACAAAACACGTAACAACGTGCTGAGGTCGCTCAGGAGCGAATATGAGAGGTGGAGCGCCGCCGACGGTCTGCAGCTCATCATGGACGAAGGCGAAGAAAATAGCGAAGTTTGATCGAACCAGGCGAAGCCAAGGTTTTTGTATCTGCTCAGCGCAACGCAAGCGCAACCCATTGGTCTGATTGCCCTGCCTGAGAAGGGTCCCAATCGCTTAAGGCAGCAGCAACAATCCCCCTACCACATCACCCATCCGCCGGAATTGATGTCCTGCCCCGACATGTTGGCCGCGTCATCCGACGCCAGAAAGACCGCTACTCCGGCCGCATCCTCCGAACCGGAGCCCTTCTCAACGAAACCTTCATCCGCGCACCACCGCCCCGCAACTACTGCCTTCGGCCCCCGCTCACGATAGCGGCGCCGCGCCGCCTCCTCGTCGAACTCATCGCCCCGGTACGCCGCGCGCGCCTGTTCCAGCTCCATCGTCCGCTCCTCATGCGTCCCGGGACAGATCGCATTGACCGTGATATTGTACCGGCCAACGTCCGCCGCCAGCGTGCGCGTGAATCCGATCACGCCCATCTTGGACGTCGCATAGGGCGTCCGGTGCGACAGCGGCTGCTTCCCCGTGCCCGAGCTGAAGTTGATAACGCGGCCCTGCCGCTTGCGAATCATCTCCGGCAACGCGTACTTGCAACACAGGAACATCGAGTCGAGATTGACCGCCAGCGTACTGCGCCACGACTCCAGGCTCATCGTCCAGACATCTTCGGTCGGTCCGGCGATCCCCACGACATTGACCAGAATGTCAACCGTGCCGAAGCGGGCAAGCGTATCCTCCACCATCTTGCAAACATCCTCTTCCCGCGACACGTCGGCCCGGAGGCAGAGAGCCTGTCCTCCGTTGTCGCGAATCCGGTCGCCGACCTTCTCTTCCAGCTGCCCTGCCGCGATTACATCGCAAAGCGCCACCGCAGCCCCCTCAGTCGCAAATCGCAACGCGACCGCCTCGCCATGCCCCCGCCCAGCGCCAGTGACAATCGCAACCTTCCCCTCCAGCCTGCCCATTGCCAGCATCCCCCTACTTCAATCGGTAACGCTGTACCCAGTGTCGACGCGGCCTCTCTCTACGTGTGTCGCTTCAGAGCCGCCTCATCCAGCTCCAGCCCCAGGCCTGGCCCCGTCGGCGGGATTACGTAGCCCCTCTCAAAGCGAATCGGCTCCTTGAATATCTCCTGGTGCAGGCCGGTCCCGTTGTACTCCTGGATTAAAAAGTTCGGCGAGCATGTATCCAGCTGCACGGCCGCCGCCGCTGCCACCGGCCCGCAGTACATGTGCGGCGCGATCATGGCGTAGTGCGCCTCGGCCATGCCCGCGATCTTCTTCGACTCCAGAATGCCGCCGCACTGCCCCACATCCAGCTGCAGGATCTGCGCTGCCTGTTTCTTCAGCAGTTGGGCAAACTCGAACTTCGTTACCAGCCGTTCGCCCGTGGCGATCGGAATGCTCGTGTGCGCAGCCACACGCGCCATTTCGTCAATGTTTTCCGGCGGGACCGGCTCCTCAAACCAGAATGGGTCGAACTCCTCCAACACTTTCGCAACCCGGATCGCGCCCGCCGTGCTGAACTGCCCGTGCGTGCCAATGCCAACCTCCAGCTCATCGCCAACCGCATCGCGAATGCACTGAAATATCTTCGCCACATGGCGGATCGTTTTCAGCGAAAAGTCGCTAGGGTTCGGGAAAATCGGCTGGAAAGGATCGAACTTGCAGGCCGTATTCCCTTCTTCAACCAGCTGCACCGCAATCTCTCCCGCCTTTTCCGGCCGCTCCCAAATCCCCTCAGACGGCATGTAAGCGTAGGCGCGCAGCTTGTCGTGACAGCGTCCTCCCAGCAGGTTGTAAATTGGCTGCCCGGTCGCCTTTCCCACAATGTCCCAGCAGGCCATCTCGATCGCGCTCAACGCCGGCGTCATGTCCAGCCCCGGGTGCCGGTAGTCGTGCCGCGAAGCAAAGATCGTCTGCCACAGCTTCTCAATCTCAAACGGGCTGGCGCCGATCACAAACTGCTCACCCAGGTCCTTGATCAGCCTGACCTGCGCCTCCAGGTTCTTGGCGTTCCCCGAAGGCCGCTCGCCCAGTCCCACAATGCCCTCATCGGTGATCAGCTTAACGAAAAGCCACAGGATGCCGCCCTGATAAGGCGGAACATTGTTGACGATGATCGTCTCGACTTCCTTGATTTTCATGCTTCTTCTCGCTCATTTGGCCCGCCGCCACTGCACAAGCGGTCCGGTTAAATTCTCTTCGATTCGGCTCTCTGGATTCACTGAAACTTGCGGGAACGGTCGTGCAGGTACCCAAATATACAGGAGCCAACCAGTCATGTCAATCGCAAGTGATCTGACTGGCGCAGTCCAAAATTGGTGCACAAATTCCCCTGCCTCGGTTTCCAGCCAAGTCACGGCCGGTCCACGCTCCATCCTCTGGCAGCGTGGGCAAATACGCTTTCCCGAACTCTCTTGGACGGTCGGGCCTGCGGCCCTCCCTTGTGCGGGGGGACTCCCCCCGCAACGCCCCCCTGACACAACCCGCAGTTGCCGTTCTTCGTGGAGATTGGTGCAAATTCGTGGATTAAGCCCTTGACGTTGCCGGCAACTGGCCCCTGACCACTGGCCCCTGCCGTTCTGGACGGTCGGGCCTGCGGCCCTCCCTTGTGCGGGGGGACTCCCCCCGCAACGCCCCCAAGCTGGCCGACACTTCCCGCCGCCTTTGGCACGAAGCCCCCGCCAGACGATTCCCACCCCAAATGTGAGCTGCACCCAACCTGGAACTTCCCGTAGACAAACGCCCGCCAACTGTGTTAGCGTAACCGCATCTGGCCAGCCAAACAACCGCAATTGAGGTCTCCATGCTAGACCCAAACACAGTTCACGTCCATCTCCACCCCGACATGCACACGCCCGACTGGGACCCCCGTTTCATGCGCGCGGCCGATCCACAGCAGATCGCTGAGCTTGCCGCCCGCGCCGGCGGCACCGTCTTCTGGGCCTTCGCCAAGTGCGTGCACGGCAGCGCCTACTACCCAACGCGCGCCGGGCACCAGCACGAAACACTCGCCGGTCGCGACCTTCTCGCCGAGGTAATTTCCGCCCTGCGCGCCAAAGACATCGCTAGCGTCATCTACTACTGCACCTGTAACGACACCTGGGCCGCCGACCGCAATCCAGACTGGAGCCAGCGCAACAGCAAGGGCCAAGCCCTGCCTGAAGTGAGCATCAACGACTTCCCCTGGACCTGCCTCAACTCACCATACCGCCAGCGCGTCCTAGAGCAGCTGCACGAGCTGGCCCATGGCTACGACGAAGCCGTCGGCATCTTCCTCGACCGCGTCGACTGGGGCCCCGGCGGCTGCTACTGCGACTACTGCCAGCGCGCCTTCAAAATAGAGACCGGCCATCCGCTGCCTACCCGAGAACAGTGGCAGACGCCCCTGGGTCGCACCTTCATGCTTTGGCGCAGCCGCGTCCTCCACGAGTTTCTGCGCGAGGCGCAGTCCCTGGTCAAGGCGGCCCAGCCCGATTGGGCCTTCAGCCACAACGTCTATCCCGAAACGCGTGAAATCGAATGGGTCGGGCAGTGGCCCGAACGCGACGTGCACATCGACGACGAAGTCCTCGTCGAGGCCTTCGGAGACTACACCTTCGAGTGGATGCGAAACGCCACCTACGCCCGCGCCCTGACCAAGCAGCGGCCCATCATCTCATTCGGGCGCTTCGTCGGCCCAATGTGGGACTGGACGACCAAGCCCCAGGCCCATCTGATGGCTCAATGCCTTACCCCCCTCGCCAACGGCTGCGACCCGATGATGATCGATTCATTCTATCCCGATGGCAGCCTCGATCCCGATGCTTACGCCGAGATGGCGCCCGTGTCAGCCGCCGTTCGCGCCCGATCCCCCTGGTGCGTTGCAGCCGACCCCCTCCAATACGCCGCTATCCACCTCTCTCTGCCCTCCCGCCTCTACTACGCCGACGACCAGCCCGCCGAATACCTGCACGATTTCAACGGCGCTTTCAAAGCGCTCGCAGACGGCCACCTCCTCACCGATATCGCCTTGGGACGGGACCTGGCCGCAGACAACCTGGCCGCCTACCGCGTCCTGGTCCTGCCAAATGCCGCCTGCCTCAGCGACGACCAGATCGCTGCCATCGCCCAATATGTCGAGCAGGGTGGCGGCCTCGTGGCAACACACTCGACATCCCTCTACGACGAACAGGGTAACCGCCGCCTCGATTTCGGCCTGAGTGAGGTTCTCGGAGTCTCATACAGGGAGGCAATCAACTTCAACACAACGTTTCTTCAACTTGAATCCGGCAACGAGATTGGAGCGGGCCTGCCTGCTGCCACACCTCTTTCGCTGGCGACGACCCAATGGAAGGTCGAGGCGCAAGCCGGCACAGAAACTGCCGCCACAGTGCTCCTGCCCATGGTCGACTACGGCATCGCGCCGCGCCGCATCACCTGGGGCGATCCGCCGCCTGAGATGCCGACCGGCCATCCGGCTGTGACCACGCGTCAGCATGGCAAGGGACGCGTCGTCTACATCGCCGGCCTCCCCGAACGCGCCTACTTCCAGAGGCACTACATCCACTGTCGCCGACTGATTCTCAACGCCGTCCGCTGGGCAGCCGCAGCCGAGCCGCCCGTTACGTTGGAAGGCGGCGCCGGCCTGAAGTTGACCGCCTTTCGACAGCCGCTTGCCGAGTCGGGAATCGCCTCCGTCGGCAAAGACAACGCCGGCTCAAGGCTGGTCGTGCATATCGTCAATTTGCAGGCTGTACCCGGCCACGATATTAAGCATGGCCAAATGGGAGGAGCGGGGCAGCTCAACTGGGCCAATCCCATCGAAGAAATCGTGCCCGCGCACGATCTCCTCCTACGGATCGCCGCGCCTGCCAGCGCCGCTACGCGCGTCTATCTGGCGCCGGAAGGCGAAGAACTGGATTTCGAAAGCGAAGGTGGGGAAATTCGAGTCAGAGTGCCGACCGTGCACTATCACACAATGGTCGTCGTTGAGTGAATCGTATGCGGCAGGAGGTGGAACCGAGGAGGGTGTAAACTCTCCTCCTCGGTGCTATTGCCCCCTTCGATTGTTTCTTCGTCCTCTTCCACTTCGATAACGGGCAGTTGCTCCAGCGAACCCGCAACGGCAACAAAAGCAGCCGAAACCCATCCATTGCCGCTGGGCAGGTCGGCAATTGAAACCTGGACCCAGTCACTCTCCTCTGTTCGTCCGATCGCGTTGAATTCGACGCCGGATGCCGCCCTGGCTACAATGTCGTACTCCGTACCCGGTCCGGCCCGCACGTTGAGGCGTACGCCGAACGTGTTGACGGTAACCACAACCTTTTCGAGGACTTCCTCAGAGGTCGGGTCCGACAAAAACTCCTCTACCGGCAACGTATCGCCGCCCACGACAAGAAGCTCCTCGGCTGACGCCCAACCGTGAATACCGTCGTCGTCGTATACAAAGAACCACTCGCTCTCTTCAGTGCGATACGCCGCAGTCAGACGCTTGCCGGCTTCGAAATGGGCAACAAACGCGCCATCTTCATTCTGCCACAGATTTGCCCCTTCGATTCGCGCCAGAGCCAGCGCCGTCGGTCCTTCCGGCGGCACAAACGGAGTCGCCGTAGGCTCCATCATTTCTGCCTCAGCTGTCGCCTCCGGTGTCCCTTCTACCGCAGGCTCAGGCGTGCCCGTTTCAGCCGTCGCGTCCCCCGTTGCTTCGGGCGTCACGCTCCCGGTCGCCTCCGGCGTCATAGCCGCCATCGACCCGTCGGGCGTACCGGTCGCTGTTGCTGTCGCCGTCGCCGCGGCCATGGCATCGTCCGTCGTCTCCGGCTCCACAGTAGCCGTCGATGTCGCCGTAGGCAAAGCAGTTGGGCTGCTCTCCACAGTCGGTTCGGAAGTCGCCGTAGGTGTCGGCGTGGGTTGCTCGATTGGCAGACGGCTCAGCCCGGCAGCCAGAAGTGTCCTCACTTCAACCCAGCCTTCGGACTCATCCCGCGTCTCAACGAGCACCCACCTGAGGTCCTGGGAGCGCAGACGGGCCGTTACCAGCGTACCGCCCACCAGGCTCTGCAATGGTTCGCCGTCGGGGCGGTCATGGAGTTGTGTCCCCTGGTTTCGAACCACCGCCAGCACAGTCGGCGTGATCGGAGTCGCCTGCGACAACGCCTCCGTCGCATCGCTGCCGAAAACCGACCCAGGCCGAATCAAAGCGACGCAGAGTAGCAACGCGAAGCCTACAACGATTCGAATCTTCATCGCCCTCTCCCCATCGCGTAAAAGCGGCGCGTCATCGATTACTCCTCAATTAGGGCGGACGCCCCTACCGGTCCGGCGACCGTCCGACAACAGGGGAGGCGTCCGGTCAGTCGCCCGCCAACAATACTCTTTCCAAAATGGCCGCTATTGAACGGACTCATGGCCCTTGCTCAAATCTACGCTGGCGCCGCCGGCCAGCTGTCCACATTCACCGCGGGCCCGTAACTCGATCGCTCAAACCCCTATTCGAATGTAGCCGAAACGAAGATCCCCGGGTTGAACTGCGCCGTGCCCTCTTCCGGTAACCGGATCGTCACCGGGAACGTGGAGTTGCCCTTGCCCGGCACACTGATCGGCGAAATCTTGTAAATCGTCGACATGACCGAGATCTCGTCGCTGCCGAACCTTGTGATCCGAACCGGATCGCCCACCGACATCGTCAGCACCTGGTCCTGCGGTATGCCTACGACTAGCTCAAGTGCGTCTGCGTCTCCGATCTCCGCCACAGTTGATGCCCCGCCGACCATCTGCCCTTCTTCGACATCGAGCATCAGCACAATACCCGTAAACGGCGCGCGCACTTGGGCCTTGTCGAGTCGCTGTTGCGCCACCTCCAGGTCGATCAGTGCCTGGCTCACCCGCAACTCCGCCGACCTCCGGCTTCGCGTCAGCTCCTTGATCCGCTCTACCGTTGCCTCCGCCGACTTGACCTGCGCCCTACCCACCGCCATGTTGACTTCCGAAACCCCTCTTTCCAGTTCGTTTAGCGCGTGCTGCGCCAACTGGGCGGCCGCCAGGGCACCCTGTACTACCGATGTGCGCGGCGGCTGCGTCGCTTCCACGTACGCAGCTTGGGCCACATTCAAATCGATCGTGGCGCGATGCAAGTTGGTTGCCTGCGGCGTGCCGCCTGCGTCTCCCCGCCAGGAAATCTCATTGTACGCCCGCTGCGCCAGGGTCACGGAAAGTTCGGCCCGCTCCACGTGTGCGTGTAGCTGTTGCAGCCTCGCCTCAGACGGCCCGGCTAAAATCTCATTGTAACGGGCCCAGGCCGCGTTCGCTTGAGCCCGCAGAGCCGCGACCTCCTCTTCTGTTGCTCCCCCCGCCTCCAGCTTGGCCAGGTTGGACCGCGCCAGCTCCAGGTTGGCTTCGGCTACCGCCAGCTCTGTCTCCGATGACTGCTCATTGATCTCAAGCAATGCCACACGCGCCAGCTCCAACGCAATTTCCGCCCGCTGTACGCTCCAGTCCAGCTGTGTCGTATCCAATCGCATCAACTGCTGACCTTCCTCCACAAGGTCGCCAGTCTCGACCAGCAGTTCCAACACCTCGCCGCTCACGCCCGGCGCCAGCGCTCGCGATCTCCCCACCTCCAACGAGCCGAAAAAGGTGGGATTCGACAACTGCGGCTCCGCCGCTTCCGGTTGCGCTACCGTAGCCGGCGCCAGCAAATCCCCGAACCCGTCGCCGCGGGTTACAGCGACAGCCAGCGCAACCAAAGCAATGAGGAAAACGCCGGGGAGAATCCGGCTGACTGTTCTTATCATCTTGGCCCCCTCCGAAGACGCATAGCCTCCGAAGCCTCGGTGTCTCTTGTATGTGGGGAATCAGAGACAGAAATGGCGGATTGCCTCGCAGCACTATCCGGCGCCGCTCCTGCGAGGGCCGGTCAGTCCTATGCGATCAGCGCGACGCCAACAGTATACCAATCGAGTCCGAACCGCGCAAAGCCGCTCGTAACTTTACCAAAAAAAGGGAATGATCCTTCGGAGTCGTTCGCGAGATATGCAGATGCCCCGCACCCGACCTTGTCGCCTGCGAGCACAGATTGAGACCGGCATTCCCGCTATCCTGCCTGAACGACGCGCTCGTTGCCGCCGTCAACCGCGATCTACGTTCGAAAGCCGCGAATGATTGAACAGGAACACCGGCCGACCGCCCACACGATCAGCCGCCTCTGCCTCAATTCTCTGGCAGCGGGCTTCCAACAGCCCTGGTGTCCTGCTCCGGATTCTTATTCCGATAGCCTTTCAAGCGACTCCTGCACCGTCGGCCGCCCGCCTCCGGCCACGTCGTCGCGCCGCCGCTCGTGGAACACAGTAAGAATTCCGTTCGACTTTGCCAGCCCGCTGATCTCCGCACAGTAAGCGTCCAGCTTCGCCCCCGGCAGCGCCCACAGAGCCATCTCGTCCGACAGCGCGTCCAGGTAGGCCCGCGCTCCGCAGCAGCCCAGGCTCATCGCCGCATGTCCGCCGTTCGTCACCTGCGGCACGACCGCACACGCGGGACGCCCCATTGCCGGCGGTACACCCTCGTCAACCCGCGCCGCCGCCTCCGTCAGGATCAGGCTCTGCTGCGCGTGCGCAAAGAGCAGCACCACGTCGGCCGCAACCGGAAACTCCGCCAGAGGACCGTAGACAGTGTGCCGGACCGCCTGCTCGACCACCGGGATCGCTGCCACCTCCTCCGCACGCACATAGTCCAGTCCCTGCATCGCCTCCAGCGCCGTCTGCAGTTCTGACGGCTGCGATTCAGACGCGCCCACAAGGTTGTGCGTGTGCACCCCAATGGCGCACAGTTCATGGTCCCTGGCGCTCGTCGAAAACACACGGCGCGCCGCCTCTTGCCAGAAGGAACAACCCGCCGGAGCCACATCGTCGTAGGCTGGAACGCCGTCAGGTGTCTCGTCGACAAAGGCGAGCCCCACCGGCGGCATCGAGAGTTGCAGTGAATCAGTTAGTTGTGCGGCCTGCGTGCTGTGTGCGCTCATTGGAATAGTCTCCTTGACCTTGGTCACCCGGGAAAGCGTTTCTCTAGACTGATCCATGCCGGCTTCGGCGCGAATCCCAGCTCTCGGTTCAACCCGTACATCGGACTTTCTTCTTCATTTCTCGTTCTGATCGTATCGGCCCCGGCCGCCTGGGCATAGCGAACCGTATGCAACTTGAGCGACGTGCCCAGCTTACGCCGCCGGTAGTCCCGTACCACGCCGGTCAGGCCCGTGTCCAGGTTCTTGCCAGTCTCGTCATTCCGCCACAGATTGCTCATGCCTACCAGCGAACCATCCTCCGCAAGCGCGACAAAGTACCCCTCCTCGACCAGCGCCGGGTCCTGCAGGATCATCTCCTCAAACTCCGCCATCGTAGGCTTCGTCGGCGGGTCCGGCGCGGGCACGTCCACGAGCAACTCAAAGCGCAAGTCGCGCAGCCTTCGCTTCCAGTCACTGACCTCCGCTTTCAATTCTCGCAGAGTGAGTATCCTGATGCCGTCCTGCTCAATCTGTTCAGGGTAAGGCGCATGTTCGGCCGCGTCGAATTCAGCCAGCCGCAACTCGGACGAAGGCCAGCGCATCACCTCCCGAAAGCCCTCATCCCGAAGGAAGCGCATGCGCGCCGCATCCTCCTCGCTGGCGCCGCACCTGAGGCGGTCGACCCTTTCGCCCCGCCTCTCCAGGTACGCCAGCAGGGAAGCGTACAGGTTTGGCAGGACCCGCTCCGTCGAGTGACCCGGGTCGATGCTGAAGTGCAGTTGGACGCTTCCCGCCCTGTACTGCCAGTAGGCCTCGAAGCAGACGCCCTCGGCGACGTATTCGTCTTCGTCTTCGGTCGCAATGAAGCGTTTGAAGAGCCTGTCCCCGCGGCCAGTCGGCGTCCTCCTTCTCCAATCCGGCAGCCGTCTCCTTCCGTCCCTCCGGCGAGACAACCCGGTGGAGCGCCGCAAGCGCCTCATATTCCTGCGCACTTGGCTCAAACTCGCTGACCGCATACATTCGCTGGTTCAGCTCTCCAGAGATGGCATCGAAACCGCGCCGTCGCGCCTTTCTTCCATGGTAGCTTCAATCGACTTCGGATAGCGGTCGGGTAGATGGGAGACCTCGTTCAGCCTCTGCAACGCGTCCGCAGGCAGCGCCCAACCGCTCGCGCCCAAATTGTCGCGCAGTTGCCCCTGGGTGCGCGCCCCCACAATCGCACTCGTGATCGCCGGCTGGTCCAGCGTCCACCGGATCGCAACCTGGGCCGGGCTGCGTCCCAG
>CATOTS010000038.1 GCA_951813625.1 uncultured Caldilineaceae bacterium
GAACTGATCGAGCAGGGCGGGAGCGTGGTGTTCATCAGCCTGGTGCAGGATGAGATCAGCTTTCCGGACCCGGAGTTTCAACCGCCGCGAGACGACGCTGATCAGCAGCCGCAACGCGACGAGCGCCGATTTTGCGCGCGTGGTGCGGACGCTGGAGACGGGGGCGATCGAGCTGGCGCCGTGGCTTACGCACAGTGCGTCGCCGGAGACGCTGGTAGAGGAGTTCCCCGGCTGGCTGCGGCCGGAGAGCCAGGTGGTCAAGGCGATGCTGCATTTCTGACTGCGGTTTATGCGGACGCTGAACTGCGGCCCCATTTTCACTTTCCACACAGACGAACGAGCAAAGGAAGAGAACGTGTCGACAGAGAAGAGAAAGCTGCGCCATGCCGTGGTGGGCATGGGCGCGGGGATTTTCCGTTCGCATTCGATGGGGCTTGGCCTCGAGGACGCAGAGGTGGTGGGCGGCTCGGATGTGGCACCGGAGCCGGGGCAGGAGCGGGCCGAGGAGTGGGGCTGCCCCTTTTTCCCGGACCACCGGCAGATGCTGGCGGAGACGCGGCCGGAGGTGACGGTGGTGATCACGCCGCATCCGTTTCATGCGCCGATCGCGATCGATGCGCTGAACGCGGGCAGCCACGTGCTGGTGGAGAAACCGATCGCGACGCAGGTGAAGGATGCGGATGCGATGATCGCGGCGGCGCGGGCCAACGGCCGTGTGCTGGCGGTCAACTATCAGTACCGGCAGCTGCCGCACGTGCGGGCGATGAAGCGGCTGATCGACGGCGGGCAGCTGGGGCGGGTCCAACGGGTGACGGGCGTGTTTCCGTGGATGCGGACGGCGGCCTACTACCGGCGCGGCGGCTGGCGCGGCACGTGGAAGGGTGAGGGCGGCGGCGTGCTGATGAACCAGGCGCCGCACGACCTTGACCTGCTCTGCCATCTGGTGGGGATGCCGCAGAAGGTGTACGCGGCGACTTGCACGCGGCTGCATGCGATCCAGACCGAGGATACGGCGACGGCGCTGCTGGCGTGGCCCGAGGACGCGCAGGGGACGATCTATTTCAGCACGACGGAGAGCGGCCCGCGCTGGCTGGAGGTCTCGGGCACGGGCGGGAAGATCGTGATGCACGCCGACCGGATCGAGTATGAGCGCTACGAGACCGATTTGCGGGACCTGATCGCGGGCAGCGAGGAGGCTTTTGTGCGCCCGGAGGCGGAGGCGGCGGACGCGGGGATCGAGGATGAGCCGGAGATACACGGGCATGAGGCGGTCTACCGTGACTTCCACCGGGCGGTGCGGGAGGGTGGCGAGCCGCGCTGCAACGGCGAGGAGGGGCGCATGTCGCTGGAGCTGGCGAATGCGATGATCTACAGCGGTGCGACGGGTGAGGCGGTGGATCTGCCGCTGGACCGTGCGGCGTACAGCGAGTTGCTGGAGAGGCTGCAGGGAAAGGAGTGAGCGGACAGGAGTGAGGAGGTAAAACGGGCGCAATCGTACTATTTCCGAGAGTTGCGTTTCTCATTTTACTTCTCCTTTTTGGCGCGGCGATCTTTATCTTACTGTAGCTACTAAGCCACATACAGCGTCTGTCTCGACCAGTGCTTCATCCTTGCTGCCATTCAGATACTCTGATTGCGTATTCGGTTGGCCGCCACCACGTTGGTTGACCCGCACTGCCGGGAATATGGCTTACCGTCGGTGAGCGCTGGTTTTGGAGGGGGGCGTTGCGGGGGGAGTCCCCCCGCACAAGGGGGGGCCGCAGGCCCGACCGTCCAAAAAGCAAGGAGAAGGTAAAGCGGAGTGAGGAGAGAGAAAGAACCTTCGCTCGCCTCATTCAGGGTCGCAGACTGATTGCGGCTGAGTAGGTACATCTTACTTTCTTTCCCTCACAAGCTGGTCAAATGGGGAGCTCGATTGGGTCAACGCATCTGCAAGAGTTACGGAAAGATGAGCGATGAAGAGATCGAGTCGATCTCTTAAATGGACTTGTTCGCGACGAAGCCGCTTTTTGAATTCTTGAGACCGCTCCAAGAGAACCCGGCAACTATCCACGTCTGATATGGACATACAGAGTTCTAGGCGCCATCATATTCTTGGTCTGGTCTATCCTTGCAACCGGCGCCATCTGCATGATTTCGCCGGAAGGTCTCCCTTAGGCTGCGATTGGGGCTTTTCATACCCCTTCTGGGATATGGTATATTGCGGGTAGCCGGAGCGGGGATTGCCGTTGTGCGTTTCTGTCTTGCCTGTCTCGGGCGGCGGGTGGACTCTTCAGTTGTTGGATACGCGCACTGTACGGAAAGGCGGGCAGGACAAAGCAATCGTCGTTCGGAAAGTTTGCCGCGAAGGTAAAGGAACGCCCCGGTGGAGTCGACTGCCGGGGCTTTTTGGTCAGTGGGCGCAGCGCGCAGGACAAAGAGGAGGGACGAACGATGGAAATCGATCGCCGTAAATTCCTAGAGCAGGGTTACCTAGTCTTGCGGGAGGTGATCGCACGCGAGCAGCTGGAGCAGCTGCGGCGGGACTTCGAGGTGCTGGTGGGAAGGCAGCGCCGGATCTGGGCGCAGGAGCGCGGGCCGGATGACCCACCCGGGGGCGCGTGGGAGACGCAGCCGCAGCCGCGGCTGGGCTCGTACCATCAGCTGATCGACGAGGGGACGGCGAGCACGGTGGAGGTTTGGCTGCAGGAGAACACGCTGGGCGTGAGCCAGCAGCTGTTCAACGCGCCGGAGACGGTGGGGATGGCGGGGATGATGCTGATGTGCAGCCCGGTGCGCGATCATGGGCCGGCGCGGTGGCATCGCGATGTGCACCCGATCGACATGGCGCCGCTGTCCGGACTGCAGAAGGGTTTGCTGGAGAACGGGCCCAAGTATCTGCAGTGGAACATCCCGCTCTATGACGACGATGTGCTGTGGGTGGTGCCGGGCAGCCACCGCCGCATCAACACGGAGACGGAGGACCGGGAACTGCTGGCGGACCCGCGGCGGCCGTTGACCGGGGGCATTCCGGTGGAGCTGAAGGCGGGCGACGGGGTGGTTTACGTCAACTATATTCTGCACTGGGGGAGCAACTACAGCGCCAAGATTCGGCGCACGATCCACGGGGGCCACACGATTTTCCCGTACTACCCGGACATGTCGTTCAGCGAGCATCTGCCGGCGGAGGCGCGGGCGCTGTTCAGAAAGTGGGACAGGCGGAGCGCGGCGCTGCAGGATTGGACGGAGGCGGCGCTGCGCGCGATGCTGCAGGGTGATGCGGTCGCGTACGATAGAGCGCTGGAGGCACTGCAGCCGGGGGTGGGCGAGGCCGGCAAGATGGTGCTGTCGATCTATTTGTGCAAGGCGGCGCTGCACATCCAGGTTGTGAAGCATCACGGCGCGAAGGCGAACGGCGCGTCCGACCCGCTGGCCGGAATCACGGAGGATTACCGCAGCCGCTCGCTGAGGCCGCACTCGATTTCGATCAACTGGGGGCCGCAGTTTGCGAAGCGCTTCACGGTGGAGGAGGCGGCTGCGCTGCACACGCGCTTTGCGACGCTGGACAGGAAGCTGCAGGCGGAGGAGGACCATTTCGCGCCCAGCTTCCAGTCCAGCCCGATGCGTTACTATTTCAACGAGATGCCGGCGGATTTCGGGCTGGGAGACTTTATCGCCAGCTGGAGCTGACTCTGACCTGAGCCAAGGCGCGGGAGATGCGGTCGGTTGAGGCCAAATCCTGCAACTCGATTTTGGGCCATTTAGGGCCCTGCGCTTCCAGCTCGCCGCGGAGATCGGCTTCCAGCCATCCAGGTACGCCAGTAGAATCGAATGCAGGGGCTTTTTGTTCGGTGAGGGCAACGGGCAGGACAAAGAGGAGGTAGGAACGATGCAGGTGAATCGCCAGCAGTTTATGGAGCAAGGCTACCTGGTTGTGCGTGAGGTGATTCCGCCGGAGCAGTTGGAGCAGCTGCGCGCCGATTTCGAAACCCTGGTGGACAGACAGCGGCGCATCTGGGCGCAGGAGCGAGGGCCGGATGACCCTCCGGGCGGCGCCTGGGAAACACAGCCACAGCCGCGACTGAGCCCGTACGAACCGCTGATCGACGAGGCGACGGCGAGCACGGTCGAGGTCTGGCTGCAGGAAAATACGCTGGGCGTGAGCCGGCAGCTGATGTGCGTGCCGGAGGCGACGTCGGTGGCGGGGATGACGCTGATGTGCAACCCGGTGCGCGATCGCGGGCCGGCGCCGTGGCATCGCGATGTTCACCCGATCGATATGGCGCCGATGTCGGGCTTGCAGAATGATCTGCTGGAGAACGGACCCAGAGTTCTGCAGTGGAACATTCCGCTGTACGACGACGATGTGCTGTGGATTGTGCCGGGCAGCCACCGGCGGCTGAACACGGAGACGGAGGACCGGGAGCTGCTGGCGGACCCGCACAAGCCGCTGACGGGCGGCATTCCGCTGGAGTTGAAGGCCGGCGACGGCGTCGTGTACGTCAACTATTTGCTGCACTGGGGAAGCAACTACAGCACCAGGATCCGCCGCACGATCCACGGCGGCCATTCGATCTTCCCCCACTTCCCGGATGTGTCGTTCAGCGACTATCTTTCGCCGGAAGGGCGGGCGCTGTTCAGGGCGTGGCAGAGGCTGGGCGCGGCGCAGCAGGACTTGACCGAGACGGCGCTGCGGGCGGTGCTGGACGGCGATGCGGGCACGTACGACAGCACGCTGGAGGCTCTGCAGCCGGGCGTGGGCGAGGACGGAAAGATGTTGCTGTCGATCTATCTGTGCAAGGCGGCGCTGCATATGCAGGTTGTGAAGCATCATAACGCAGCCGCGGCGGCGAACGGCTCGTCCGGCCCGCTGGCGGATGTCAGCGAGGCCTTCCACAGAAGTGCGCTCAACCCGCACGCGATTTCGATCAACTGGGGGCCGCAGTTCGCCGACCGCTTCACAGTGGAGGAGACGGCCGCGCTGCAAAAGCGCTTCGCGACGATGGACAGGAAGCTGCAGGCGGATGAAGAACATTTCGCGCCCGGCTACCAGTCCGGCCCGATGCGCTACTTCTTCAACGAGATGCCGGCCGGTTTCACGCTGGCGGACTTCATCGCCAGCTGGCGTTGACTTTGGCCCTCGCCAACGCGCGGCGGTTGCGTCCGGCTCGGGCCAAAATCCCCAAACCGCATCTCACAGTTCGCTCTCGAGCCATTGGGAGCCTTGTGCTTCCAGCCGGGCGCGCAGATCCTTCTCCAAGCGCCCGATCATGCCGCCGGGGCTGTATGCCGCGTTGCCGGCGTCGGCAATCAGGTTGTGGCCGGTGATGGCGACCGACTCATCTGAAGCCAGAAACAACATGACCTCGGCCACCTGTTCGGGCAGGGCGGGGTTGCCCATCGGGTAGGCGAATTGCTGCGTGCGGACCGCGGCCGGATTGTTGGCGAGCATCTCGTATTTCTTTTCGGTCAGCATACGCGCGGGGGTGAGCGTGTTGGCGCGGATGCCGTCAGGGCCGTAGGTGATCGCCAGATGCTGGCTGAAATTGATCACGGCCGCCTTGGCCGGGCCGTAGGATGAGATTCTGGGGCTGCCGCCAAGCGCCATGCTCGATGAGACGTTGATGATGCTGCCTCCGCCCTGCTCGATCATCAGCGGGACGACCTCCTTGCAAAAGAGAAGCGGCGCGGTCACGTGGCAGGCGAAGCCGTCGTCCCAGTCCTGGAGGGTGACGTCCTCCAACATGCCGCCCGGGTTGTCGATGATGGCGTTGTTGACCATAATATCGACCCGTCCATAACGCTCAACGGTGAATTGGACCAGGGCTTTGATGTCCTCCTCGATCATGACATCACAACGTTTGTAGGCGGTCTCGCCGCTCAGTCCTTCGGCTGCGGCGAGCACCTTCTGCGCGTTCTCCGGCGTTCGACCGCGGTCGCAGATAACGACCGCTGCGCCCTCGCGGGCGAAAGCGAGCGCGCCGGCCTTGCCCAGGCCCAGGGTTGCGCCGGTGATGATTGCGACTTTGCCTTCCAATCTCGTACCCATAAATTTCTCCTTATGTTCGGTGGCGGTGGCGCAAAAGCGAGCCGCTGCGCGCGGCGTGCATGCTGCGAAATGGCATGTACGGGGTCAATCGCTGAATGAGAAGGAATAGAGCGTTGCGTTTTGCAGCTCAAAGATGAGCTGAATTTCGCGCCCCCCCAGCGCGGACAGGTCCTGGCCGTCGTGCCATTGCAGGGGGAGGTCGGTGACGTCGGCCTGAATCGGAACTGAGTCGGCCAGGCCCTTGCCGTCGACATCCACCAGCGCCGCTCTGATCATACCGCCGTCGGCGTCGGCGCTCAGGCGGAGTTGTCGCCCGCTGCACATTACAGGCTGCGTGACGAGCGTAGCGGTCTGTGACTTGCTGGCCGGCGTCAACCCGGCAAACCCATCCGGCCGCAGCGTCGCCAGCCCAAGATAGGCGGAGCGCCAGTCGGTGTGGGGGCCGTCGCTGCCGCCGTAGTAGAGCTGCAGCCGCCCGTCCTTGAGGAACGGATAGGCCCCCGCGTAGACGCAGCCCCAGTCGAAACTGCCTTCCTCGCCGCGTTCGATCAGGGGCGTGCCCGGCGAGACGCGCTGCCATTGCACGGTGTCGCGGCTCCAGGCCAGTTCGCAATCGACGAGGTCGGTCGCGGTATCGAACATCATCAGCAGGCCGAGATAGAGCTGGGCGCAGGGGAAAACGATCAGCGCGTAGGTCTGGCGCTCCGATTCTTCGGGCAGGGCCTGCAGGACCTCGACCGCGCGCGTCCAGGAGTTGAAGTCGGCGCTTTCGGTGCGGCCGACGGTGCGCTGGCGCCCGTCCCACAGGCGGGTGATGCCAACATATCTGCCATGGCGTTCATCCCAGAACAGGTTGTTGTGGGTATCCCAGCGGGCTTCGATCTCGGGGCAGGGCTGGATGGGGGACCAGTGCAGGCCGTCGGGCGAACGGGCGACGCCTCCCTCCATGAAGGCCTTGAATCTGCCTTCCGGGTCGGGATCATGGGGGTCGAGCGTGACGCCGACGCCGTGGACGTCGCGCATGACGAGGTTGTTGCGCGTGGAGTCATTGAACTCGAGCAGGCCGAGCTCGGGCCTGTCCCAGTGGATGCCGTCGACCGATTCGGCGTAGCAGACGCCCATCTCGCGGTGCTTTCTGATCTGTTCTGCGGCCTGGGCTTTGGCCAGCGCGGCGCGGTAGGCGCCGGGTTGGCGTTGCGCGGGCGGGGTGTCGGTGGTGGCCACGTCGATGATGAAAGGGTTGTACCAACATTTATAGAGGCTGTCGGTCGGGTCGAAGATGACGTTGGCGTAGAGGTTGTCGTGGCGGACCTCCCAGGGCAAATCTTCGCCGAAGAGCGGATTTTGGCTCGCTTTGTGCGCGCGGCCCGGCGTCACGGTGAGATGCTCGGCCTGCGCCCAGAGGGAGGTATCGAGAAGTAGGTATCTGTTATCGATCATGTTCCGGTGCGTCCTGTGAGCGCGTTGCCGCGCACCATGTACTTCTGCCCTATGACAAAGACCGCGATCATCGGCAATGAGGTGAACACAGTGGCGGCCATCAGCAGCCCTGGCACCGGATCACCCTGCGCGATCTGCCAGCGCAGGAAGGCGAGGCCGATGGCGACGGTGTAGGTGCTGTCCTGGCTGAGAAAGATAACCTGTTTGACGAAGTCGGTCCAGACGTTGATGAAGGCGAAGATTGCGATGGTGGCAAGAACGGGCTTGGTGAGGGGCAGGAGGATGTAGGCGAGCAGGTCGCGCAGACGGCGCTGGGTGGTCTTGCTCTTAGTCCAGGAAGCGGTCAGGGCGGACAAGACGGGCTACTCCTCGCCTTCGTAGTAGACCCAGAAGCGGGCGACACGGAAGTTGATGACGGTCAGAGCGAGGATGATGAGGAAGATCATCCAGGCGAGCGCGGAAGCGTAGCCCATGCGGTAGAACTCGAAAGCCTGGCGATAGAGATAGAGGCCGTAGAAGAGGGTGGCGGTGCCGGGGCCGCCATTGGTCATGATAAAGGCCTCGACGAATGATTGCATGACGCCGATGGTGGTCACGATGACGTTGGAGAAGATGGCGGGCGAGATCTGGGGAAGTGTGACGTGCCAGAACTTGGCCCATTCGCCGCCGCCGTCGAGTTCGACGGCTTCGTAGAGATGCTGAGGGACGCCTTGCAGGGCGGCGAGGATGATGAGCATGGCGGCGCCGGCGGACAGCCCGTTTTGCCGACGGGAGGCCGGGGCCGAAAGTATAGCACCTGAGCGAGTCCTATTATACAATACGCTTGACGTATCGTCAGGAACAAGAAATATCCCACTTTTGCCTACTTTTGGAGAAGATCGCCCATGCAATTTGGAATCTGTTTGCCTATTGCCGATGCGGGGATCGCGCACGCGGCCGGCTTTGATTTCGTCGAGCCGACGGTGCGCTCACTGTCGCCGCTGGAGCCGGATTTTGACTCGATCCGGGCGCCGTTCGACAGTGCGCCGCTGCCGACGCCGGTCTTCAACGTCTTCGTGCCGACCGAGATCCTGCTGACCGGGCCGGAGGTGGAATGGGAGCGAGTGGAGAGCTACCTGGAGGCGGCGATCGGGCGCGTGGCCGCGCTGGAAGGCGAGGCGATCGTCTTCGGCAGCGGCGGCGCACGGCGGGTGCCGGACGGCTTTGCCAAGCAGGAGGCCAACCAACAGCTAGCGCATTTTCTGCGGCTGGCCGGGGGCGTGGCGGATCGCAACGACGTCACGATCGTGATCGAGCCGCTGAATGCGCGCGAATCGAACATCGTCAACAGCGTGGTGGAGGGGATGGAGCTGGCGCAGGCGGCCGGCCATCCACGCGTGCGGCTGCTGGCCGATCTCTATCACATGATGGAGGACAGCGAGCCGCTGGAGAACATCACGACCTGCGCGGCGTGGCTGGACCATGTGCACGTGGCGGATACGACGCGCGGCGCGCCGGGAGAAGGCGATTACCCGTATGAGGAGTTTTTCCGGCGGCTGCACGCGGGCGGTTACAGCGGGCGCATCTCGATCGAATGCCGCTGGGATGACCTGGCCGCGCAGGCCGGCCCGGCCGGGCAGTTCCTGCGCCGCATGTGGGACGAAACGCAATGACACAGAACGCACAATCCGAACTTGGTTTCGCCATTCTTGGCGCGGGGATGGTGGCGGAGTACCACCTGCAGGCGATCCGGGCCTGCGCACAAGAGGGCGCGCGGCTGGTCGGGGTCGGGCACTACAATGCGGACCGCTTCGGGGAGATTTCGCAGCGATTTGGCGCGGCGGCGAGACCTTACGCGGCGCTGCTGTCGGACCCGGCGGTGGATGCGGTCAGCATCTGCACGCCGAGCGGTCAACATGCACAGCAGGCGATCGCGGCGGCGGAGAACGGCAAGCATGTGCTGGTGGAGAAGCCGATGGCGCTGTCGCTGGCGGACGCGGATGCGATGATCGCGGCCTGCCGGCAGAACGGTGTGCAGCTGGGCGTCTGTCTGCAACGGCGGGCGGAGCCGCTCTTCCGGCGCGTGCACGACGCGATCCACGGCGGCGACCTGGGTGAAATCACGCTGGGCGTGGTGACGATGCCCTATTTCCGCGATGAGCCCTACTACGCCCAGGCGGAATGGCGCGGGACGTGGGCGATGGACGGCGGCGGCGTGCTGATGAACCAGGGCATTCACATCGTGGACCTGTTGCTGTGGTTCCTGGGCGACCCGGTTGAGGTGCAGGCGTTCGCGGATTCGCGGCACCGTTCGGTCGAGATCGAAGATACGGCCGGCGCGGTGCTGCGCTTTGCCAACGGCTCTGTAGCGACGATCACCGCTACAGTGGCCACTGAACCCGGATTCCCGCACCGGCTGGAGGTCTACGGCACCAACGGCGGCATCCAGATCGAGGGGGAGTCGGTGCTGCGCTGGGGACTGGCCGACGAGTCCAAGGCGACGGTCGAGCCGTGGCCGGTCGCGACAGAGCAGGTGGACCCGGGCATGGCGGGCGACCCGCGCGGCATCTCGACCAGCGGCCATATCGCCATCCTCAAGGACTTCATCGCCGGCATCCGCCGCGGGGAAGACCCGGTCATTGACGGCGCTGAGGGCAGACGGAGCCTGGCTGCGATATTGGCAGTGTATGAGGATAGCTTTTAGTAAGGCCTAATGCCAATTAGGGAAGTCAGTCTTTGGATCTTCAGGTAGTCGGGTACCCCCGTGAATCGCTTGATGTAGAGGCGGGCGCACAGTCCCTGGAAAGTACGCGCATGGTCGGTCTCGATATGGAATTGTTCGACCAACTGGCTGCTGACGGTCTCAATGATTTGGCGCAACGCGTAAAAGAGGCGGCGGAGAGGCCTGGGGAGCTGTCGTTTCTGGTCACGTCGGGGCAATGTTTACGTCGGGGCAATGTGTGCAGACGGATGCGATTGTGTTGCCAAAGTTCGGCAGCGACGGCTCGTGGGCAGACCAGCTCGACACCGGCAACGTTCCAGAAACGGAGTAAATCCGGTCAACACCTGACGCGCCTCGACCAAAGAGATTTGTCGAGAATCTAGAGATTTTCTGTCTCGCCGGCAAGATGGTCCGGTCAACAAGAGTGATTTGAGAATGCGAAAGCAGTTGACTGGAATCCGGTATTGACATAGGCCCCGGCTTATGATAATATTGTCTTGTTGCATCAATTCTCAACAAACAAAATTATCATGTGCCACAGTACCGCAGAGATCAATCGGCAGTTACGCAAACGCGGCTACCGGGTAACCCCCCAACGCCAACTCATCCTCGACGCCGTCTGTCAGCTCGGTAAGCACGTCACGCCCGAAGCTGTGTACGACCAGGTACACCGCATCGCTCCAACTCTGAGTCGGGCCACTGTCTACCGGGTTCTGCATTTTCTGACAGAACAGCGCATCCTGACGATGGTGCATATGGCCGACGGCCGGCTTGCCTTCGAAATGGCCGGCCCCGAACCGCATCACCACCTCGTCTGCCGCTCATGCGACAGCTTGCTCGAGCTGCCGCACAGCGTCTTGCGTTCCTTTCGTCGGGCGATGAAGTCCCAATACGACTTTGAGATCGACGTAAGTCATTTCTCATTCTTTGGGCATTGCACCGACTGCCATGACTCTGCCGACGCCTGGCGCCAATTGTAGGGACACACGCCACCTGTCTGACGAAAGGAGACCCTCAGATGCTTCACTCACTTCGAATCCTGTCATCGGTTCTCACGCTGTTGTTCCTTCTGGCCGCTTGCACCCCAGTCGCGCCTGGGACGACATCTGCCAGCGCGGATGCTCCTCAGGCCTCAACCTCCGGCACAACAGCTTCCGAGGAGACTGATACGCCCTCCGTGCCGCCGATCCAGGTGGTGACAACTGTCAACTTTGTGGCTGATTGGGTCCGGGTGGTAGGTGGAAGCAGGGTAGAGGTCTTCAGCCTGCTTCCGGTGGGTGGCGATCCGCACACTTTTCTGCCAGGCGCTCGCGACGTTGCCCAGGTAGCTGACGCGGATGTTGTGTTTACTGTCGGTCTCGGCCTGGAAGGCGAATGGCTGCATGAACTGGTACACAACGCCAGTGCAGATGAGTCCAAGATTGTCGCGCTTGGTGAGAGCGTAGATCCCATTGAGTTTACCATGGTCGATATGCATGACGAGGAAGGGGATGAAGACGAGCACGGCCATGCCGAGGATGAGGAAGGGGATGAAGACGAGCACGGCCATGCCGAAGACGAGCACGGGGATGAAGACGAGCACGGGGATGAAGACGAGCACGGGGATGAAGACGAGGAAGGGGACGATCACAGTGACGAAGGCGACCATGAAGAGCACGCACACGGACTTCTGGATCCCCACTTCTGGTTCGACCCGATCCGGGTGAAGGTCGCGGTCAACGAAGTAGCCGCTCGGCTCTCGGCCATAGACCCTGAGAACGCGGAGGACTACTTACGGAACGCCTCTGAGTATGGGGAGCAGCTCGACGAGCTTCACGCCTGGATCCAAGAGCAGGTTGGTACTGTGGAGCCGGGGCGCAGACTGCTGGTTACATCACACGACAGCCTCTCCTACTTTGCAAAGGCTTATGGGTTTGAGATAGTTGGCTTGGTTATTCCGTCTCTTGCGACTCACGTGGAGCCGTCTGCGGAGCACATTGCGGACGTGGTCGATGTGGTTCGGGAGCACGATATACCAGCGGTGTTTGGTGAGACGACAGTCAGTGAGAAGTTGGCGCAAACCATAGCAGAGGAGACTGGCGCGGAGCTGGTCCGGCTCTATTCGGGTTCCCTTGGGCCGGAGGGCAGCGGCGCTGACACCTACCTTGCCATGGTGCGTACAAACGTGGAACGCATCGTTGAGGCATTGCAGTGAACCCCGCTCCGAACGTACACGGCGCGAGCATGTCGCTTCAGGACGTGACTGTCGAACTCGATGGGCACATGGCCCTGAGTAACGTCACCTTCGACGTACATGCGGGGACTCTGATGGGCGTTGTAGGACCGAACGGAGCCGGCAAGAGCACGCTGTTCAATGCTATTGCCGGGCTCCTCCCCGTCCGCCGGGGGAAGGTAACCCTTCACCGGGTAGACCGGGGAAGTGGAGCGTTGGCCTACGTGCCTCAGCAAGAGAGCGTCAACTGGCGGTTCCCTGTGACCGTCATGGACGTTGCAATGATGGGCCGGTGCTGCAAACTGGGATGGTGCCGGCGACCCGGGAAGAGAGATCGCGACCTTGTCGACGCGTGCCTATACCGTTTGGGCCTGTGGGACCATCGCTCGGCTCTAATGACCGAGCTTTCGGGAGGGCAGAAGCAGAGAGTATTCGTAGCCAGGGCGCTCACCCAGGAAGCAAGTGTTCTTCTTTTGGATGAGGCATTCAGCGGCGTTGACGTGGGCGCCCAGGAAGGCCTCATAGAGGTCCTCCAAACAATGAAGAATGAAGGGCGTATCGTCCTCTTGGCAACCCACGACTTGACCAACCTGGCCGGTCGCTTCGACCAGGTATTGTGTCTGAACCGCCAAGTGTGCGCCTGCGGCCCTCCCGACCAGGTGTTCACGTCCGAGGTCATGGAGAAGCTGTACGGCGCCCACGGTGTGCGCCTTACGAGGGACGGGGAGCAGTAGCAAGACGAGATGATAGATTTCGTTGTCGCACCACTTGAGTACGGCTTCATGGTGAGAGCCCTAATCGGCTCGGTGCTTGTTGGCGTGATGTGCCCGCTACTTGGCGCGTACGTCGTCACCAGGAACCTCGCCTTCATGGGGGACGCCCTCGCCCACGCGGTGCTGCCGGGAATGGTGCTTGGGTTCATAGTGGGCATCAACCCGGCCATAGCCGCTGTCCCAACAGGCGTTTCTGTTGCCGTGCTGGTCAGGATTGTGAGCCGGCGTGCGGGTCTCAGCGCGGATACTTCCATAGGCATTCTCTTTGCGGCCATGTTTGCCCTGGGGCTTGTAATGCTGGCGACTTCACCGACGATTGGGGTCGATATGGAAGACTTGCTCTTGGGGCAGATCCTGGCCATTTCTCCGACCGACATTTATGTGTCCCTTGGGATAACCATCGTGGTCATCCTGGGGCTATTCGCTCTTCACCACTGGCTGCTGTTCGCGAGCTTTGACCCCGTCGGGTCGCAGGTTGTCGGTGCGCGTGCCAACTTCGTCGACTACGTGCTGCTGGTCATGCTTGCCCTTGTTATCGTGATAGGAATTCAGGCGGCGGGTATCGTTCTGGTCATGGCGATGCTGGTAACACCTGCCGCCACGGCTTATGTGTTGGTCAGACGTTTCGTCTCGATGATGATGGCGGCCGCGGCAATAGGGACCGCGGCCGCCGTAACCGGCCTCTACATCTCCTACCACTTCAATTTGCCCGCCGGCCCTGCTATGACCCTGGTTGCAAGCGGGATATTCGTACTGGTCGTTTCATTCAGGCGAAAAGCCCCTGTCTGAGAATCCTCTTCTCGAAAGCCGCTCGTCGTCAGAGTCCCGTTCGTCGGCAAAGACCTGACCCGCATTCGCCGCTTGACGATCTTGCGAGACGGCATGTTCGGGGCAGCCCCATCGTCCACTTCGGCCATATGGTAGTACGACGGCTCACTGTCTGGCCGTTAACCCCAGGGCAATCGCATCTAAATTTGGACGCCAAATCAGCCGGAAATCATTCGGATTTGCGGCCGCGCGCCATGATTTGCACTGTTCGCGGCGTTTTGCCCTGAACTGGGACTCGAGTCAGGTAGCGTCACGAGGTTTTGAGCCAATTAGATGCGATTGCCTTGGAGTAGACGGGAAACCGGTATTGACACCGCCGTCAGTCTGTGCTAGACTCTAACTTATTGCGATATTTTGCAATAGATAAAATTATCAATACTCACAATACGATGTCATGGTGCGTACAGACGTGGAACGCATCGTCGGGGCATTGAGATGAACCCCGCTCCGAACGTACACGGCGCGAGCATGTCGCTTCAGGAGGTGACTGTCGAACTCGTCATGTACGCCCATGAGGCGGTTGATAAAGATGCATAGGGTGTGTGCGGTCAGCTTAATGTAGAGCCGAGCGCACAGGCATTGGAAGGTGTGTGCATGGTTGGTTTCGATATTGAATTGTGCGGCCAACTGACTGTTGACGGTTTCGATGCTTGGCACTTGTCGTCAACGAGCACATGCACCCATAGACAAGAGAAAATGAAGAGGACAAAGATGTTGAACTTGCCCGTTGATTGGGGAACGTTATGGTTAGGGGGCTTCTGCCCGGTGGAGGCGCTCGGTGGGTTGCCGGTTCGTGGCGCAGATTATGCCGCGCATCCACCGCTGGATGATCGGCTGACCCTACCTGCTAACGCAGCTTTACACGCCGAGGTGACGCTTGAAGCGGCAGAAGCGACATGGTCGGAACGCCTGGGCGGCGCGTGGGTTGTACTGGTGCGCGATGCCTACCGCGCTCGCCGCTTACTGCATCAGGCGGCGGGAATTCAGCCAGGCGAATGGGTCGGTGTCCCGGCGAATGCCAGCCATGACCTGGCAGAGTCGGTCAAGCATCATAAGGCGCTGCTGCGCTTTCTGGACTTTGACGCGCATCTGCGGCTCGCGCCGTCCAGTACGCGCTTCACCTGGACGCAGGTGGTGCGCGGGTTGTGGCAGCCGCAGAACGCTATATGGCTCGACTGCGCTGACACCCTGCCTACGCCCGGCGCGGCAGAACGCTCGGCGGTGACGCTGTACGGCTTACATCTGCCTGATGCTGATGACCACCCCGGTGCGCTGCTGGTATTCAGTGATGAGGCACTCTATGCAGAGGTGAGAGCATTGCGTCAACCGGTTGACTGCCCGAACGCAGCGCAGGCATTGGCACAGTGTGAACGTCTGTCAGAACTGGCAGAGCAGCAAAGCGCGAATCTGGCGGAGGTGCAGCGCGGTCTGCGTGAAGCCGCCGGGCTGGTGACACATGAGCCGAACAGGCTGGCGCTGGCGACCGCGGTCGCGGTGCAGATTCCGCTAGAGAGCGATGTCGCCACGTTTTACGCCTACGTTGAGCAGGAAAATACGCCCGTGCGCTGGCTGCCACAGATTCGGCCTTTGCATTATGCCGCGCTGGGTGCTGACGGCGCGCCAGATCACCGGGGAACGGCGACAAACCTCGCCCGCTGGATGTGCGTCCCGGTGGGGCCAGATTACACCTTTGAGGAGATCAAACACGGTGTGCTGGGCATCGTCAAAGCGGCGGAATATCTCGGTGTGCGCTGGCGCACCAATCCCGCCTATGCTGCCGAGTACGCTTCCTTGATGGATCGAACTTATGGCGCAGGGCATGATGCCTACCGCCCGCTGTTTGCGCTGGGTGAAGCCATCGCAGCGGGGATTAGCCATGCAGTTGATCCCTATCACCGGGATGCTGCATCAGCCCAAGACCGCGCTGACGCAGGCGCTCATTGAAGCACTGTCCGCCGAAAGCGAAAACGACAGTTGAATAGAGGAGACAGGAACAAAATGAACACACTTGAAACACGAGTGCCAGTGACCGTTCTGACGGGCTTTCTGGGGGCAGGCAAAACCACGTTACTCAACCGCGTCCTGACCGAAAATCACGGTAAGAAAATCGCGGTGATCGAAAATGAGTTCGGCGAGATCGGCATTGATAACGATCTGGTCATTGGAGCGGAAGAAGAGATCTTCGAGATGAACAACGGATGCATCTGCTGCACCGTTCGGGGTGATTTGATTCGCATTCTCAGTCATCTGATGAAGCGCCGCGATAAGTTCGATTACATCATGGTCGAAACCACCGGCATGGCAGATCCCGGTCCCGTCGCGCAAACCTTTTACGTGGATGATGATATGCAGGAAAAATTAATGCTGGATGCGATTGTCACGGTGGTGGATGCCAAACATATCTGGGAACACATCGACGATAGCGATGAGGCAAAAGAACAGGTTGCCTTTGCTGATGTGATCCTGCTCAATAAGATTGACCTGGTTGCCCCGGAAGACCTCGACAGACTCGAAGCACGCATCAAGAGCATGAACAAAATGGCGAAAATCTGCCGCACCCGCGACGCGGTGGTCGAGATGGACAAGATTCTCAATGTGGGCGGCTTCAACCTCGACCGGGCACTGGAAATCGACCCGAAGTTCATGGAGCCAGAATACCCGTTTGAATGGTCGGGTATCTATGAACTGAACACCGGGACTTACGAATGGGTGATGGGTGAAGGCCCTGACCCGGCAATGGGGGCCGCACTGCTGCCGCTGGCAAATAATGGATTGGCGGCGAAGGAAGCGACGCTGATGGGAGCCGTACTGACCTTCTCTGAAGATGAGCAGGCAGTACAGGCAGGCGAAACGCTGCACCTTGGCAAAGGACAGCACAACCAGCTCGTGCTGAACAGAAAAGGCGAGACCGTCTTCAACTTCGTGATTCAGCAGCCGGGCTATTACATGCTGTTCACCGAACATCACCCTGATGAATTCGACGCGCACCTGTGCGGCACGGATGCCGTGCTTGTCCCGCTCGAAACCCGCGAGTACAAGCCCGATCATGAACACGACGAAGAAGTGACTTCTGTTGGTATCACCATCCCCGGTGATTTTCACTTGGAGAGGCTCAATGATTGGTTAGGTCAACTGCTGGGCGTGCATGGGCTGGACATCTTCCGTATGAAAGGCGTGTTGAGCGTGCGCGGCTGGGATGAACGATTCGTATTTCAGGGGGTGCATATGCTCTTTGACGGCCGCCCGGATCGTCCGTGGGGGAATGAGCAGCGTCATAACAAGATGGTTTTTATCGGGCGTAACCTGGATCGGGCTGCACTGGAAGAAGGCTTTCGCGCATGTCTCATGTCATGATGCGGCGCAAAGACAAACGCAAACCGCCGCAGCCATCGCTCAAGGCAATATGGCGTACCCACATTGACGATCATCCGATTGGGCTGGCATGGTCGCCGGATCGCAAACTGTTGGCAGTGGCGGGTGTGTCTGGACCCATCACGCTGTTTAATGGTGCAGACGGCGCGGTACAGCACAAGCTACCCGGCCATAGCCTTGGCACGATGGCAATTTCGTGGCACAAAGACAGTCGTCTCCTCGCCAGTGTCGGGCTGGATGGCAAGGTACGGCTGTGGGATACCGAGACAGGAACGCAGACCTCTGAAATGGCAGGCGGCGCAAGCTGGGTGGAGCGTGTCGCTTTCAGCCCTGCGGGCGATTTGCTTGTGTCAGCCGCCGGGCGCAAACTGCGACTGTGGAACACCACCGGGGAATTGAACTACGAATATCCCGATGCGAACAGCACCATTACTGACATCAAGTGGCGCTATGATGGCAAACAGTTCGCCATCTCTGCCTACAATGGCGTCGTGCTGTATGGCCCCACAAAAGCGGAACCACTCCACCGTTTCGAATGGCAGGGTTCGACACTCACACTGGAATGGAGTCCCGACGGAAAGTACATTGCCACTGGCGACCAGGACTCGACGGTGCATTTCTGGCTCGTCGATTCAGGGCAGGATTTGCAGATGTGGGGCTACGAAACGAAGGTTCTGGAACTGGCATGGAGCTTCAATAGTCGCTATCTTGCGACCGGCGGCGGGACTCAGGCGGTGATCTGGGACTGTTCCGGCAAGGGGCCAGAAAACACTCAACCGATCATGCTGGAAGGGCATAAGCACCTCATCAAGCACCTGAAGTTTCAACGACGGGGTAAGCTGCTGGCTTCCGGTGGTAACGATGGTCTGCTAGCAATCTGGAAAATCAAGAAGAAGAAACTCGTTTTGCTGGCGGATGCTGTGTTCAAAGCCCCAATTGCCGGCTTGGCCTGGTCACCGGATGATCGCTATATCGCGGCGTCAGATGAGAGTGGTACCCTGTCGATAGCGGCAGCGCAGCGATTATGAGAATCGTATTTCATATGAAATATTCCCCTCTGTTGGTGGGACGTTTTGTCTCGATGATAATGGCGGCCGCGGCAATAGGGACCGCGGCCGCCGTTACCGGCCTCTACATCTCCTACCACTTCAATTTGCCCGCCGGTCCTGCCATGACCCTGGTAGCAAGCGGGATATTCGTACTGGTCGTTTCTTTCAGGCGAAAAGCCCCTGCCTGAGAATCCTCTTCTCGAAAGCCGCTCGTCGTCAGAGTCCCGTACGCCGGTAAAAACCTGACCCGTATTCGCCGCTTGACGATCTTGCGAGACGGCATCTTCAGGGCAGCCCCATCGTCCACTTCGGCCATATGGTAGTACGGCGGCTCACTGCCTGGCCGTTAACCCCATGTGGCCTTGAGTCCTCGTACGGTACTTCATTTACGCCTTCTCCAATTCTGTATAGAAGAAGAACACGGCGAAGAATGGCAAGCATATTGTGGGAGACGATATGCGCATGTCCGATAAGGGTATCATTCCTGATGACTGTTGCAGGCTTATACCCGTCGATGATGCTACTTCGTTGGCAAATATATCGTCGATCTCTCATCCGCTGTCGACCTCCATAGGTAAGGACTTTCCGGGGCGTGCATTGATGGTCGAGCCGAACGGTAAGCCTGGAACTTGGAATGCTGACAACGACATCGCTCCGAATGTTCTTTTTCAAGGCGGCGCGGAGGGGACACCGGCTTCCTCTGCGGCATCCTGACCCTGGTTTCCCAACGACAGTTCCGCCCGACTTCATACACACATCATCGATCAAGAGATTGTCGATTCTCTTCCAATAGAAGGGAACTCGACGGTTTGTGGATTGACCGCAATGAACCAACTCGTACCAGTTCTTCTGGCGCACTCGATCTTGCCTTACTGGATACGCAGGAATTGCGCTCTCTGGTAAGTAACGATGTAGCATGCGATGACAACGTTCGACAGCGTCTACAGATTCCTATTGCAAGGTTTCAATTTACCGCTGCGAGATATTTTTGATGATGTGGATCCAGGTTGGGTAAGGTACCCGAAAGGGTTGATCGCGACTGGCGCAACGACTACCTTGGACGATCAGCTTTTGGAGATGTCTTATGTAGAATGATGGTCGGTCTTTTTTGGATAGAGAACGAGAAAAGACTTATGCTAAAGTAAGTTCAATTTGAGACTAAGAGTTTTTCGTACTCTATGGTTGGCCCCAATCGTTAGACCACGAAATGGGAAAAACAAGGTGCATTTGGTCGAATGCGGCCGGCTCTGAACAGAGCACGAAGTCCTCTTCAGTTTGTTGTGCTCACCGTTTGCGGCAAAGAGCTTGGGCCCGTCTTCCAGCAGTTTCCGTTTTCAGGCCCGTATCGTGGATGAACCTCGCGTTCACTTGATAACTGGCTAATCGTCTTGCTGCCTTCGAGCGCTTCCAGGGCAATCTGAAACTTGTAGGCCGCCGTGTGTCACCGCCGTTTCTTGACCATCGTGCTTCCCCTCCCCAGGCTGAGTGAATTGCTCCATTTTACACGCTAACTCGTGGTCCAGTTTTTGTGGCCCACTTCAACCATTAGGACAAAGATTCCGACGAATGTTGTATCAGCGACCACTGCCAACGCGAATGCAGAACGACGAACCAGGAGTCAGGAGCCAACCATGACGGCCACGAAATATGCCGAGGCGGCCTGACCCCTACGTGGGCACCAGCTTGCCGGAGTCGGCTGCGATCATGCAGGGGCTGAGCGTGCAGGCGATGGACCTGATCGCGTTGCCCGACGGGCTGCTCGAAGCGCGTGAGATCAAAGGCGACCCGCAGGGGCAAGTCTACTTTCCATAGGAATCCTCAAGATGACAATCGGTCAAGATCATGATGGCTATCTCATTCGCCTTGTTGATGAGTTGCGCCAGTATTCTGGAGAGACAGAGTGGGTTGAATACAAGAGGAATCATTGCGCGGCCGAACTGATAGGCGAGTACATTTCTGCTCTGGCGAATGAAGCCTGCCTCAAGCATAAACCAAAGGGATATCTTCTGTTTGGCATCCAGGATGAAACGAACGAGGTTGTTGGAACAGTCTTCGAGCCCTACACCAAGAAGGCCAAGGGCAACCAAGCTTTGCTGCCTTGGGTTTCGGCCGGGTTGAACCCAAACTTGGGCTATGAGGTCTACATCGTGGAGCACCCGGATGGTCGTGTTGTTCTCTTTGAGATCAACCCGGCCCGCGATAGGCCGATCAGTTTTCGCGGCGAGTCTTTCGGCAGGATTGGCTCTAGCAAGATCAATCTGAAACAGTATCCCGAAAAGGCGCGCGCGATTTGGACACGAGGTGAAGATTGGTCAGCCGAGATATGCGATGGCGCGACACTGGATGACCTCGACCCGGAAGCTGTGGCAATGGCGAAGGAGCAGTTTGCCATCAAGCATCCCGCCCAGGCGGATGACATAGCTCAATGGGACAACGTTACACTTCTCAACAAAGCACGAGTTTTGAAGCAAGGGAAAGTGACGCACACGGCGCTCCTTCTCCTTGGCCGTGCCGAGTCGGCAGCACTTCTCTCGCCCGCGGTAGCCAAGATTTCGTGGATACTGAAAGACGCAGACAACCGCGAACTCGACTATGAACATTTCGGTCCGCCTTTTCTGCTCGCGGGAGACAGGTTGCAGAGCCGAATCCGCAATCTGGTTGTGCGTACCATGCCCAGCGGGACACTGTTCCCGGTGGAGCTTACGCAGTATGACTTTTGGGTACCGGGAAGCATTGCATAACTGCATCGCACACCAAGACTACCAGTTGCGGGGGCGCATTATTGTAGTTGAGTTTCCCGACCGGGTGATCCTAACGAATGTCGGAGATTTTCTACCGGGAGATGTAGAGACGGTAATTCGTCAGGACGCTCCACAGTCTATCTACCGTAATACATTCCTAGCGGACGCGATGGTCGAATTGAACCTGATCGACACGCAAGGCGGCGGGATTAAGAGGATGTTTGAAACGCAGCGTAAACGTTCGTTCCCTTTGCCGGACTATGATCTGATCAACGAGCCGGGTTGTGTTTCAGTAACTCTCAATGGGCGAATTCTGGATGAACGATACACGCGGCTATTGATGGAGCGAACAGATCTCAATCTTGAACAGGCAATGCTACTTGATCGAGTGCAGAAAGGACTATCCATTGAGAAAAACGAGCATCGTACCCTTAAGAATGCCAGTTTGGTGGAAGGACGTTATCCCAACCTGACGGTAACGAACGTTATCGCCAAAGCGACCGGAAAAATAAGCGAACATATTCTGGAACGCGGCTTTGACAACCGATACTATAGAGACTTAATCCTGGAGTTAATACGTGAACATGGGCCTGTAAGTCGCAAGGATATCGATAAGGTCCTGTTGGAGAAGCTGCCTGACCGACTCAACCTCGAACAGAAGCGAAACAAAGTTCACAATCTGTTACAAGATCTTCGTCTCTCCGCCAAAATAGTAAATCAGGGCTCGCGGCATCGGCCGGCCTGGATCTCCTTAAAGGAGTTCGATGATTGAAAAAAGAAGCGTGTTCTGGAATCCTGCGAGAAAGTGCGGATAGGTCGCAATCGCAAAACGACAGGGGAAGCAAATCTCCCTGCCTTTCACTTTGCCCTTTGATAGTTTATAAGCAATTTCGATGCGCTATCAAAGGATTTGGCAAATGAATTAACAAAGGATTCGCTATGGAGGCGCGTTTGACGTGGCAAATCTGCTACATTGTCTGCGCAGACAGGCCTATCAGGCTGAATTTCGATTGAAATTAACTCCTTTTTCGCATGAATTCGTTGGATTGCGTTAAATCCAGGCAATATAAGAACAAAGAATTGGAATCAAGCGTTTCGATATTATTGATAGAAATAGTGTAGATTTATGCCCTTAACTGTAAGAAGATCAATATGGTTGGTCCCAATGACTATGGTTGGCCCCGATTACTAGACCACGAAATGGGAAAAATAAGGTGCGCTCAGACGGATGCGGGCGATTTTTATCGGCAACGGGCGGTCTGCCGCCATCGAAGCACGAAGTGCTCTTCCGCCAGCGCGCGATAGTTGAGACTTTGATTTGGTCTCTCATGGTTGCAAAAGTCGAAGTAGGTTGTCAGCCCAGTGTGTAGCTGACACACGGTGTCATACTGATTGAGATAGATGTTTTCTTATTTGACGCTGCGCCATAGGCTTTCGCAAAAGAAGTAGTCGAGGGCTCCGGCCACGGCCATCCATGCTGACCCGAAAATTGGCTGCGAGCAGGCGAACGGTGAAAGCAGAGGCCTTGAACCGTGCTTCCTGGTCGGTGTTGAAGATCTTGAGCCGACCCTCGTTGATTGTCTGGCGGAGGGCGTCGAGACAGGGAGATGCCGACAAAGGTGCTGGAAAACTTCTCAGCATAATAGTCAGGGGAGTTCCGATACTGTGGATGTCTTAAGTGAAGTCTTAACTTGGTCAGAACACCGCCCTGAATGGCAGCGCGATGCCCTGCGGCGACTTGTGCTTAAGGGCGAGCTCGACGACGCGGACATTGAAGCCTTGGCCGAAATATGCAAAAGCGCTCACGGACTAGCATGTGAACAGGATCCCGTCCCTATTGGCAGGGAGCATCTCCCAGTTGATGGAGCGAATACTGGTCGTGTAAATGTCGACTCCATTTCTCACAGGCATGGTGTCAACGCCCTTGCCGAGAACCAGACCTTGAAATTCGGTCCTGGATTGACGGTCGTTTACGGAGACAATGCTGCTGGCAAGTCCGGCTATATACGGATTTTCAAGGGTGGCTGCCGAGCTCGGGGAGCAGAAGATATTCTCGGCAACGTGCTGTCAGAGACTGCGACTCCAGCCCCTCAATTCTCGATCCAATACACAGTTGGCGACGGGCCAAATCAAGCATGGTCGGGCCAAGCCGACGAAGCCCTAGCACGAGTCAGCGTTTTCGACCGCCATTCGGAGGCTATCTACACCACTCAGAAGACTGATGTAGCGTTTAGACCATTTGGCCTCGATCTTTTCGATAGTCTGTCAAAGGCTTGCGCAGCGGTTCGCTCATGTTTGGAACAAGAGCAGCACTCACTCAATGCAAGCAAGATCCCGATGCTGGACTTGCCTAAAGATACGGCCGCGGCCAAATTTGTAGCCGGCCTTTCCTCACTCACTGACCCGGATGAAGTCAAGACGCTCGGCAGGCTCTCGGAGGACGAGTCGAGTCATCTTGGATTGATTGAGAAACAACTCCAGGATTTGCAGGCGAGTGACCCTACGAAGATCGCGCAGGAGTTGACGTTGCGCGGCAAACGTCTGCGAGATCTTGCTCAACACCTCACTACGCTCGATAGCACCTTATCAAGGCGGGCTATCAGGAGTGTTTTTGAGGCCCAGAGCCAGATGCGGAGAAAACAGGGGGACGCAAGGCAAATTCGGGAGCACGCATTTCAGTCCCATCTGTTGCCTGGGACAGGTTCGGAAAACTGGAGTGAAATGTGGGAGGCGGGTAGGCGCTTCTCGGAAGAGAGCGCCTACCCGGCTCAGCGATTTCCATTCACGGACGAAGGCGCCCGCTGTATCTTTTGTCAACAACGCCTTGGACCCGATACCACCGGGCAACTGAAACGATTCGAGGAGTTCGTTACGTCAATCTTCGAGAAGGAAGCCCGAACGTCCAGGGATGCCTTCGAACGACTCCACAGGAATCTCGGAAACCTGACTGTCTCAAGCGGGCGGACGGAGGAAACGTTAACAGACCTTCGTATCGAAGATGAGGCTCTTGCGGATTCGGTTGGGCACACCTTGTCGTTGGCGGGACAGCGCCATGCGGAAATCCTTGAAACGCTTGCGAACGGTAAGCGTCTCAGCGAACTGGCGGACCTGCCATTCAACGCAAAGGATGTGGAGATGCTCGCTGACCAACTGGCCGTGCGTGCCGAAGGGTTAAGCGAGGGGACGAGCGAGAGTCAGAAGGAAGCCCTCACCGCTGAGTTGAAAGAACTGAAAGCCCGGCGAACGCTGGGAAAACACGAAGAAGCTTTCCTTTCGGAAATTGAACGCCTAAAAAAGATTGCCGCCTATGGGCAATGCCTGGATGATACGGACACGCGCAGCATAACCGCCAAGAGTACTGCCGTTACGAAAGAGGTGGTGACTGAACAACTGAAGAGAGCCTTCCAGGAAGAACTCGATAGACTGAAATTCAACCACGTTGAGGTCGAACTCAAGGAGGCCGGAGGGCGAACCGGGAATTTCTACCACAGGTTGATACTCACTCGTGCGCCTGACGTAGCATTGCCGAAGGTCGTCAGCGAAGGTGAGGCACGTTGTTTAGCTATCGCTGCATTTTTCGCAGAACTAAGTACTGCCGACGACCGGTCTGCCATTCTCTTAGACGATCCCGTGTCGTCGTTCGACTACAGATCGCGGGAAAACGTTGCACAGCGGCTCGTGGCTGAAGCTAAGAAACGCCAAGTGATTGTCTTCACGCACGACATGGTCTTCCTGTTACATCTGCACGAACACGCCATACAAGGAAACGTGGACATACTGGACCAGCACGTCCGCCAATTGCCGATTGGGGCGGGTGTCTGCGACGATGAACTCCCATGGGACGCACTGCCAGTCAAAAAAAGGATCGGAGTCTTAAGAGACCTTTGGCAAGGAGCGGGCAAGCACTTCCGAAAGGGAAACCAGACAGAATACGAGATTGCAGCGGGCCGCATATATGGCTTGCTGAGGGCAGCTTGGGAGCGTGGACTGGAAGAAGTCCTGCTTGGAGGCGTGGTTGAACGCTTTCGGAGAAGCATTCAGACGCAACAGATCGGCAGACTTGCTGACATTTCGCCAAGTGATTGCAAAGCGGTCGAGATAGCAATGACGAAATCCTCGAAATGGCTTACAGGGCACGATCAAGCGCCGGCAGCTAGGCAAAAGTTTCCAGAGCCGAATGAACTCAAACAGGATATCGACGCGCTTGACAAGTGGGTTTCGGACATTCGAAAAAGATGAAGATAGGGTAATGCCCTTATCCAACCAAGGGCCTCTGAATGGCAAGAGTATGATCTAAACGCTCGCTCTCCCAGAGAGCGGCATTTTCGAAGAGTCGTGGTAACGAGAGACACCCATATAAGCTTTTAGTGGGCGAGTTCCCTGACTTGTGGTTGAGGGATCGACGGGATACGCGCTGATTCGGAGAGACAGATTAAGATGACAACTGCATCGTTTATGATCGGCGCTTTCGGGGATGAAATCGCGGATGATCTGGAGACACAGCTGCAGGTGCTGAACGAGCAGAAGATCCCATGCCTGGAGCTGCGGGCGGCGTGGGGCGTGAACGTTCTGAACCTTTCGGATGCGCAGGTTGCAAGCGTGCGGGCGCTGTGCGAAGAGCACGGTGTGACGGTCAGCGCGCTTGGCAGTCCGATCGGCAAGAGCCCGATCGAAGCGCCGATCGAGACAGAGGAGAAAAACTTGCGGCGGGTGATCGAGGTCGGGCGGCAGCTGGGTACGGACAATATCCGTATCTTCTCGTTCCATCCGCCGGGGGACAGCGCCAGCGTCGATTATGACAGCTATGTGGAGACGGCGGTCGGGCGGATTGGCCGGCTGGTGAAGGTGGCGGAGGCGGAGGGTGTGACGCTGCTGTTGGAAAACGAGAAGGGGATCGTGGGCGATACGCTCGAGCGCTGCGTGAAGCTGGTCGAGCCCTTGGAGAGCGAGCACTTGGTCTTCCTGTGGGACCCGGCCAACTTTGTGCAGGTGGGGGAGGCGCGCATCACGGAGCGGGGCTGGCCGCTGCTGCGCGACCGGGTCGGCTATGTGCATATCAAGGACTGTACGCTCGACGGGACGGTGAAGGCTGCGGGTGAAGGAGACGGGCAAGTGCCCGAACTGCTGACCGAACTCGTGAGCAGCGGCTACAAAGGGATGCTGGCGCTGGAGCCGCACCTGGCGATGGCGGGGCACAGCAGCGGGTTCAGCGGACCGGATGGGATGGCGTACGCGGTCGAGAGGCTGCGGGCGGTGATGGGCGATGTGGGGGCGGGGGAAGTTTCGAGGTTTTAGTTTTTCGGTAACTAACCCGAGTTCGGAGTTAGATTAGGGCAGGCAAGAGAGCCAAGTCTTTGTCAGAGAGATGGAGAGATGGCTTCTTGGGTTGCCAAGAGTAGGCAATCATCCCGGCGAAAAGATTGACGATAAAGTTGGTTGGGCTCCGGTGACGGGTATGTTCAATCTGCGGGATATTCTTGAGCTGGTCAACGATGGTCTCAATGACGAAGCGCTTACGCGTGAGCAGCTTGTCTTCGAGAACAACAAGTCGATTCTGCATGTTTTTGCGGATGGGCGTGATCGGCAACGGGCGGTCTGCCGCCATCAATTGCAGTCCGCGTGCGAAGAGTTGCTCAAAGAGAGCTTGGGAGAGATAGCCGCGGTCGCCGACCAACTTGCCCCATAGGTTATTGGTCATCTGTGGGACCGGTTTGCGGTCATCTGTGTTGCCAGGTGTGAGTTGAACCGCCAGCAATTCACCCTGGTCATTGACAATCAGATGGAGCTTGAAGCCATAGAACCATCCTATACTGCTCCTGCCCCGCATGGCCACCTCGGCAAAGACTCGGTGGCGGGCGATGCGCCGGTTGTGGCAGACGGACAACGGGGTCGAATCGATGAATGCCACCCCTGTCGCCCGGCCAAAGCGCGCACGCAGATAGAGACACATTGCTGGCAGGGCTGATGGCATTAACTCCACAAAGCGCGTGTAACTGACCAGTGTAGGGAATTCACTGCGCATATGCTCACATACGTGCTGCATATAGTAGGCCTTGAAATCGCGATAATGCGATTGGTGAAAGTGAATCAGAATCGTCATTACTTCACTCAAGCTCAGCCGCGGGGCCGGCCCTCGTTTGCGAGCCAAGCCCAACAGGTTGGCATTCTCCCGTCTAACCAACCACTGACAGAAGTCATCGACATGACAGTACATTTTGAGTATACTCATCACTGAGCACCTTTCCTTGCTGGAGAATTTCGGTTGCAGAACTTCAATTCTACCAGCTTGTGAAGGTGCTCACTTACTCCGAATTCAGGTTAACTACTAAGCCACATACAGCGTCTGTCTCGACCAGTGCTTCATCCCTGCCGCCATTCAGATTATCTGAACGCGTATTCGGTTGGCCGCCACGACGTCGGTTGACCCGCACTGCAGGAATGACGACGTACTGTCGGTGAGCGATGGTTTTGGAGGGGGGCGTTGCGGGGGGAGTCCCCCCGCACAAGGGAGGGCCGAAGGCCCGACCGTCCAAAAAGCAAGGAAAACGTAAAGCGGGGTGAGGAGAAAGAAGACACCTTCGCTCGCCTCATTCAGGGTCGTAGACTGATTGCGGCTGAGTAGTTACGTTTTTCGTTTTCAGTCTTTTCAGCGGGCGAAGGGGCAGGTAAGGCCGGAAACCAGGAAAAATCAGACCAGGAGAACGTTGATGATTGACCATGAGAACCTGATAGCGAAATGTGAACGAACGGTCGAGTTCGCGGCGAAGCAGCTGCGTCATCTGGTGGAGACGCACCCGGACTTTTTCCCGATGTATACGCAGAACGGGAAGTGGATGCACAGCGGCGAGGCGTGGACGAACTGGTGCGAGGGCTTCCTGGGCGGGCAGCTGTGGCTGGTCTACAAGGCGACGGGCGACGACTATTTCCTGGGGAAGGCGGAGCACTATTCGCGACTGCTGGAACACCGCAAGATGGACCGCAATGTGCATGACCTCGGCTTTCTGTTCCTGTCGACGTGGAAGCGCTGGTACGACCTGACGGGGGACGAGGAGAAGAACGCGGTCGTGATCGAGGCGGGGCAGACGCTGGCCAAACGCTTCAAGGAGAAGGGGGAATATCTGCGCTCGTTTGTGTCGGACGAGAGCCTGTTCATCGACATTATGATGAATGTGCCGATTATCTTTTACGCGGCGCAGGAGACGGACGATGAGGCGCTGTGGGAGACGGCGTACCGGCACTGTCTGACTTCGCGGCGCTACCTGGTGCGGGGGGACGGCAGCACGTCGCACGAGGGGATTTTCGACCTGGAGACGGGCGAGTTTCTGCGGCAGACGACGCACCAGGGCTGGCGCGACGACTCGTCGTGGGCGCGCGGGCTGGGCTGGTCGCTCTACGGGTTCGGGACGGTGTACGGGATGACGGGGGATGCGCGCTTTCTGAAGACGAGCCAGGACAACGCCTGGTTCTACATGGAGAATACACCGGAGCACGGCGTGCCGCAGAACGACTGGGCGGAGCAGGAGCCGCAGAACCCGCACGAGAGCTCGGCCGCGGCGATCGCGGCCAGCGGGCTGATCCAGCTTTCGCAGCTGGTGGGCGACCCGGCGCTGGGCAAGCAGTACCACGACTACGCGCTGCAGATCGTGGATACGCTGACCGAGCCGGAGTTCCTGGCCGTTGACGACGAGGGCTGGGAGGGCATTCTCAAGCAGGGGATGTACCACGAACGGCTGGGGCTGGGGGTGAATGAGAGCGTGATGTGGGGGGACCATTTCTTCCTGGAGGCGGTGTGCAAGGTGTTGGGCGTGGAGTGAGGGCAGTGAACTGCAGTGGCCAGTTGCCAGCCGCCAGTAACTGCGCTCGCCCGAGACTGGTTTTGCTGGCGGCTGAAGTTAGAAGGGTGGCGTTATGACCAAAGTAGGGTTAGTAACCGGCGCGGGGCGCGGCATTGGGCGGGGGATTGCGCTGGCGCTGGCAGAGGCGGGCTGGGCGGTGGTGATCAACTATCGCGGCAATGCGGCGACGGCGAACGAGACGGCCGGGCTGGCGCGGGAAGCGGGCGGCGAGGCGCTGGTCGTGCAGGCCGATATCGGCGCGGCCGCTGACCGGGCGCGGCTGGTGGAGGCGGCGCTGGAGCGCTTCGGGCGGATCGCTCTGCTGGTGAACAACGCCGGCATGGGCCCGCGCACGCGTCTCGATATTCTGGAAACGACCGAGGCCTCCTACGACGAGGTGATGAACGTAAACCTGAAGGGGCCGTTCTTCCTCAGCCAGCTGGTTGCGCGCACGATGCTGGAGGGGCTAGAGGCCGGCGTTGACCGCGCGGACGCGCCCAAGATCATCAACATCGGCTCGATCAGCGCCTACACGAGCAGCCCGACGCGCGGCGAATATTGTATCTCGAAGGCGGGCGTCACGATGATGACGCTGCTGTTCGCCGACCGGCTGGCGGAGAGCGGCATCAACGTCTACGAGGTACGCCCCGGCATCGTCGAAACCGACATGACGAGCGGCGTGAAGGATAAGTACGACAAGCTGATCGGTGACGGGCTGACGCCGATCCGCCGCTGGGGGCAGCCGGAGGACGTGGGCCGGGCGGTGGTGGCGGTGGCCGAGGGGCGGTTCCCGTTTTCGACGGGTGAGGTGCTGAATGTGGACGGCGGGTTTCATATGCACCGACTGTAGGACGGCAGTGGCCAGTTGCCAGTTGCCAGTTGCCAGTGGTTAGGAGATTGGGGGCTTTGAGGGATGCAGCTGATTGTTTTCAGTAAGATGCTCAAGGAGAGGAGTATTGGGGAGCTGATCGAGCTGGCGCAGCGGCACGGCTACGACGGCTATGATCTTGCGGTGCGGCCCGGGCATCCGGTCAACCCGGAGAACGCGACGGCGGCGCTGCCCGAGGCGCAGACGCAGATGACGCAGGCGGGGCTGCGCCTCGGCATGGTTACAGGCAATTTCGATCTGCTGACCGCGGATCATCCGCTGGCGGAGCCGCTGCTGGCGGCGATGGATACGGCCGACGTGCGGCTGCTGAAACTGGGCTATTTCAGGTTCGAACCGGTGACGATGGACTACTGGGCGCAGGTGGATGAGGTGCGGCGGGCGTTTGCGGCGTGGGAGAAGCTGGCCAGCATATACAACGTCAAGGTCTGCTACCACACGCACTCGCACTACTGCATGGGGCTGAACGCGGCCGCGCTGATGCACCTGCTGCGCGATTTCGATCCGGCGCTGTTGGGCGCGTACCTGGATCCGGGCCACTTTGCCGTCGACGGCGAGCCGTTCGACTTCGGACTGGCGATGGCGCGCGAATACCTGAGCATTCTGTCGATGAAGGATGTGCTAATCGAGCGCGTGGCGAAGAACGGCCATGGCGCGGCCAAGACGCGCTGGGTGCCCGCGGGCGAGGGCATGGTGGACTGGACGGCGGTTTTCGGCGAGCTGCGGCGCACCGGCTACGACGGATATGTGTCGATTCACTGTGAGTACGATATCGACGAGGGCGAGGACTGGTACGGGACGTTTGTGCGCGAGGTGGCGTTTTTCCGCGAGATGAGAGGGGACGGCAGGGAGTGAGTATTGATACAAAAGATTGAACCAGCGATTGCGTAACAGAAATCCGCCTCGCACCATCCCAAGCTATCGAACTATAGTGAATTCCAAATGAGATCAAGAACTTGATAGTAGCAGAAAGGCAAGTGAACCGCACGCAAATCTACAAAAAAAGCCGAGTGGAAAATCTTGGTTTCAAATTGAATTCACTTTAGAGGGAACTATGGGTTGGCGGAATGCTGAGTTGATGCGGGTTTTTCGTTCTCAGAGGAGACACCGGCCATGAGCAGCCAGCATGAACTACCTGTGCCCAGGCAGGCGAGGCATATTCAGGATGACACCGGCGTAGAATCGGTTCTCGATCGTACCGAATTCGAGACAATTTGGGGACTAAATTTTGCTCCCATAATAGACCATCTGACTTCAGAACTGATCTGGATGACCGAAGTGATCGGACGCTATTGGAAGGATGACGTCTGGATCATGGCTGAGGTCGCTAAAGACCCGTCCGGGACGTTGACCTGTGTACTCGGCCATAAAGACTACGGTGAAGCTCCGTTGTTGGTTTTGGGCGTGACACCGGCCCGGCTGGGCCGCATGCCGTTGATCCGGGAAAGTCTCAGAAGCGGCAGGGTAATGGGTCTAAGACCTGAGGATATGGTAACAACAAAGGTGAGATTGATATCTCAGTGCGTCGCCTGGGCGTGGTTGGAGTTGGAAGCGAATAGGGAGGCGATCAGAGTGGAAGGAGCGCGAACGGGGCTGCGAGTCGCGCGCGAACAAATGGAGAAACAACGCAAACAGGCTATGGCTTCGGGTGCGCCGCAAGACACTGCAGGAACATGGCCGCATTTCGAGCCGCCGCCCGCTGATGATATGGCCTCTCGTATGGGACGGGCTGCCGGCAAGGCGGCACGCAAATCAAAGGGATGTTTTGGGGTACTCTTTCTTGGGTTCGTGATGATTGCGGGGGTTACTGTGCGAATGACTTTGTACTAGGATTGGGCATTCCAAGGAGAGTCAGCGAAAAGCCAAGGCACTGCAAGTCGGATTATGCGCCGTAACCGCCTTTTCGGCTAACCGTGCCCAAGAACACCTTTTACCATATCCCCCATGAAACGATTTCTCACTTTCGTCTCACGCCTTCTCTTCGTCGTCGCGGCCGCGGTCGCGTTCATCCGGCCTACCAGTACATGAGAGACGGCGACAGCGACGGTGTTGTGTGTGAGTGAGGACGGGGCTTGGCTGGAAGAGGCGCTCATCGACGCAAATACAAGTGACAGATTCAAGGACATTTTCAGGAAGGGAGAGTCACGACATGGCACTGAGTTGGCAAGAAGTCACCAGCCGCGAAGGAGGTACAAATTACCGCAGTGAAATCAGGGGCCGTAACGGCGTGGACGCGCTGTTCATGGAGGTGCACGACAGGGGACGGACTCTGCTGAAAAAAGAATACAACGTTTCTGCTTACTATTGGATAGAACACCAACAGCGCAGCATGCCGCTCTATGTTGATGCGCAACTTCGCAGTCGCGACGACTCGATGTTTGCGCTGACGCGGTGGTATTTCAATCACGCGCCGACATTGCTGATAACGCTGGCTCCGTAAAGATGGGGGGTTGACGTGGCTGTTCGCCGTTGCCGTTGACCGCCGTGGCCTGGATCCTCACACGCACAGATCCGCAGGCCCTGGACCCAACGCGAGCCGCGCGCGACGAGCCTGACCGCTCGCGTTGTCCATGCCTTGGCAATGCATTTACACTTAGCTTTGACACTATTATAGTGGCGAACCACCCAGCGGGTCGAAGTGGCTGGCACCAGGAGGGGTACGCTGAAAGAGCTGCTGGCTTCATTGAAGCTGATCAAAGAGCACTACCGCTATTTTGTAAAGAGCGAGTGCAAGCGTTGCGGAGATACGCGGATGGTCGAGGCCGATACACATCGGGATCAGCCGGACGCTGCGGAGGATGTGAAAGCGATCATGGCAGAGAGGCTTAGGACTCACTATTCCCTCTGCCTAATGTGCAATAGGCCAGGACTCGAATACAGTGTCCACGTGCTTCGACATACGGACTATCGTCGGCTTTGGGGGCTTGCTTTCGTCCTGATGATCTTGGCCATCATCGGCACTTCGGGCTGATCGTCCCGAGCCCACCCACCGCCCCGAGCCGCAGGCCTGCCCCGCCCACGAGCTCGGAGTTCATGGACAGCCGCAATTCTGGCACACCCGACTTCCAAAACCTGATTCCGACAACCGGCACCGGTACCGACATCGTACTCAACGGCACCGACGCCATCCAGGCGGCCGCCGATTCCGCGCTGGCGCCCGCCTCCGAATAGGCTTGTCATCTCCGCTTCCTTTCTGTGGGTGAATTTAGGGTCATTGGCGGCTTAGCGTGACCGAACAGACAATATGGTGCAGAATGCAGGAAGCTTTTGCCAAGTCTGCGCAAAGTGGTAGATTGACGCGAAACTGACTACCCTGAAATACCATCCACGCCATGAACACGACCTGCACAATTTACACAGCCCTGCAAGAGTTCGCTGACGCGGTGACGGACAAACTGACGCAGATCACACACGGCGAACCGGAAGAGCAACTACGCGCCCCCTTCGAAAACTTCATGGGAGCTGTCGCCGGCGTGCTCGGCTGGGATGTCGTCTGCACCGGCGAAACGCCCCTTCCAGACCGCCTTGGCCGCCCGGACTACGCAGTGCATCTGAACAGTCTGCTCGCCGGCTATGTGGAACTCAAACCAGCGGGCACCGGTGCCACCGCTTCCCGCTTTGCAGGCCACAATCGCAGACAATTCAACCGCTTCTCCGCCATTCCCAATATCCTCTACACCGGCGGCAACGAGTGGGCGCTCTATCGAGACGGCGATCTGATAGACAGAGTGGTCCGTCTCACCGGCGATGTCGCCTCCGAAGGCAAAAGAGCGGTAGGGCCGCAGGACGCGCACGCGCACGAAAGTCTGCTGCGCGACTTTTACATTTGGAAGCCCTTCATTCCCACCGACCGCGCTGGTCGTATCGATCTCCCTCGACTTGACGCACTGCTCGCGCCGCTCTGCCGCATGTTGCGCGACGACGTGACCGATGCGCTCAAGCGTCCGGATTCGCTACTGGTCCAACTAATGTAAGTTCAATATGAAACCACGACAATTCGTGCCTACAACAGATTAGAAACACAGAAGCACGGCCTTCGCTTGCGAAATACGCATATTCTGGGTTTCAATAGGGATCCACAGTAGACAGAGAAAACTATCAAGCGGAACGGATAACACGTTGCCAGACCCCTATCCACTTGTATTCAGTACACTCGGCACGCCGGACTGGTCGCTGGAGCGCTGCGCGCAGCAGGCGGAGGCGGACGGTTACGCCGGGCTGGAGATCCGCATTCTGGACGGAGAGGTGATCTCGCCGCAGCTGCCGGCGGAACGGCGGACGGCGATGCGCCAGCTGATGACGCGGCACGGGCTGGTGATCGCGGGGATCGGCGCGTCGACACGCTTTTCGTCGCCGGACGCGGCGGACCGCGCCCAACATCTCGCCGACCTGCGCGCCTACCTGGCGCTGGCCAGCGACCTGGAGGCGCCGATCGTGCGCACCTTCGGCGGCGGGCCGTCGGAGGGCCAGACGATGGCGGCGGTGATCGACCTGGTGGCGGAGAGCCTGGCGGAAGCGGCGCCGGACGCGGAACGGCACGGCGTCACGATCTGCCTGGAGACGCATGACGCGTTCTGCCGGGGCGAGGAGGTGGCGGGCGTGCTGCGGCAGGTGGACTCGCCGTACGTCAAGGCGGTCTGGGACGTGCATCACCCCTACCGGATGGGCGAAGCAGTCGAGGATACGTGGAATTTCATCGGCGCGCGGCTGGCGCACGTGCACATGAAGGACGCCCGGCGGAGGGAAGACGGGAGCTGGGAACTGAAGCTGATGGGCGAGGGCGAGGTACCCTGCCGCGAGATTCTCGACCTGGTCGCGTCCAGGGGATACAACGGCTTTGTCTGCGCCGAGTGGGAGAAGAAGTGGCACCCGGAGATCGAGGAGCCGGAGATTGCGCTGCCGCAGCATGCGCGGGTGCTGAGGGAGTGGATGGCGGGGGGAAGTAGATAGGGGATGAGGGTAGTTGACGTTTTCCTAGAGGAAGGCAAAACACGCGATGCAAGGTGCATTGCTTCATCATACAGCTTAACTTGTGGTCCAGTTTTTGGGGGCCACTTCAGTCAAGCTCAAGATTCATGGTAATTCTTCCAAGTAAGAGTCCATATTGGTACCCCCTGCCGGCTTAGGTTTTGCCCGATCCAGAAAGCGCAAAAAGGAGGACCAATCCGGAGATTCTTGCATTAGAGCAATGACGACTGCCAAATGTTCTTCCAATTCCGGGACACCTAAGTTTTCTGTGAGAAACTGATGATGCTTATGTTTAAGAGGACCGGAAGGTTGAACCGGGTTTCGAACCCGAAGCTCGTCAAGCACATCCTGAGAGATACGACTGTATACAATGTCGTTTGTGTATTTGCCAACGACTGAAGGACGACTGACACCGCCAGGACCGTCCCAGCCATTGAGACGGAAAATCTGATTGTAGAACTCGTTTGGAAAGCTCTTTGACCAGGAACTGAACCGGTCGCTCAGATATTTGTTCAGGAATATCCTCAATGCACGATCATGGCGCATTTGCTGATATCCGGTTACCTCATCAACTAAGGCATTGATTCCGGTCTTGGCGAACCCCATCATCAGACCTATGGCCCGTTCAACGATGGGAGCTTGACGGGTAGTGGTTGTTCCTACTTGATCCGCTTTAACAATCGCTTCACATATGTCCACCAAAAGGGTTGCCGGGTATCCAAAGGCTGGTGGTCCTCCTTTTGAAAGTGTAAATGGGATGGGGGAATTCAGTCGTACCGCCAATTCCCCAGAGACAAAGGGGCTGAGCCAGTCTTGGGCGACAAAGTAAAGGAATTTAGCCTCATCTTGACCAATTTCTGTCTGATTGTGGGGGCTAACTGATAGCTGGTCCTTGGGTTCAATTACGTTGTGTTTGCCCCTTCTTTCAGGGCTATCACGATAAGGGAGTCTGACGCCCTTCAGCATACCGGTTTGACTTAGCACCCGTTCTTCGCCCTTGAGAACGTAGCATTCTATCTCTACGCCACCGATTATCAAGGGTTGGTCCGGTGTGCCGGCAATAACCTGCAAGTGTTGCTGTGTTTCTGCGGCAGCGCTTGAATTCTCTTCCTGTCTCTGGTAGGCTGCCACAATATGTGGAGCAATCTCGGACGCTGGACGCATCTTTTCGAAATCTTGCGCTGTCAGTTCCCGAGTATCCGGATCTTGAGCAATTGCGCGACGAATCTCGTTGTCTTCGGACGATGTGGGCCAAACTGTTCCTGGTTTAAGCTTCGGCATATAGTCTTATTTCCTCTTTCGTAGCCCTGCGTAGACTGATGACATGAATCTTTCCACTTTCTTGTTCAGTATATACTGCCACACAGATACGCGAGTCAATGTAGCTTGTTGCAATTAGACGGTCGTTGTGTTCATCATCTGTCACAATGGTAGCGACATCCCAGTTAAAAAAAGTCATATCAGCAAAATCAATTCTGTGTTTATTTCGATTCGAGACCCGTTTCCTTTCACTCCATGTGTATTCGATCTCTAACATCCACACTTCCCAATGCCGCGCACGATTCTATCGCCTTCTTCAATTCTGGCTGCATTTTCAGTTCAGCGGTTCTTTATTATGATCACCTTGGTCATATGAACTGGAGTTTCGGCTTTCCTTCGCGAAGCCTGAACTTCCCAGCCGCCGGATACAGTTGGTACCTTACACGGCAACCAGAAATTGTGTCAAACGTAACGGTTCGATTCACGGGGGAGCGATTCAAAACGGGGATGGGTTTTCGACTGCGTTTTGTCAGCTACGAGGAGATCGACGAAGGAGACAGAGAGGCACGAAAGAAAGAGGTGATCGACCTGGTGGCGGAAAACTTGGCGGAAGCGGCGCCGGACGCGGAACGGCACGGCGTCACGATCTGCCTGGAGACGCATGACGCGTTCTGCCGCGGCGAGGAGGTGGCGGGGGTGCTGCGGCAGGTGGACTCACCGTACGTCAAGGCGGTCTGGGACGTGCATCACCCCTACCGGATGGGCGAGGCGGTCGAGGATACGTGGAATTTCATCGGCGCGCGGCTGGCGCACGTGCACATGAAGGACGCCCGGCGGAGGGAGGACGGAAGCTGAGAACTGAAGCTGATGGGCGAGGGCGAGGTGCCCTGCCGGGAGATTCTCGACCTGATCGCGTCCAGGGGATACAACGGCTTTGTCTGCGCCGAGTGGGAGAAGAAGTGGCACCCGGAGATCGAGGAGCCGGAGATTGCGCTGCCGCAGCATGCGCGGGTGCTGCGCGAGTGGATGGCAGGGTGAGTTTTGAGTTTATCGTTTTGCGTAACTTCATGGTTGCGAGTAGGGTGCGGTTATTCGGGACCGGAAGCTGGGCGTTGGAAACGGCGCGACAGGTAGGGATGCGATGGACACGGAGAAGCCGAAGGGGCTGTACCTGCTGAGCGAAGACGCGTTTGCCCGCATATACGGGGCGGATTCGCGACGCGAAATTGAAGCGCAGGTGGAGATGGTCGCGCCGCTGCAGACGGCGGAAATGATCGCGCGCGATCCCGCGGCGCTGGCGGATGTGCGGCTGATTTTTTCCGGCTGGGGCATGGCGCGGGTGGACGAGGCGTTTCTCGACGCCGCGCCGAACCTGGAGGCGATCTTCTATGCCGCGGGCACGGTGCGCTATTTTGTTACCGATGCACTGTTGGAACGGGGCGTGCGGCTGACGAGCGGCTACGGCGCGAATGCCGAGTTTGTGGCGCCGTACGCGCTGGCGCAGATCATCCTCAGCCTGAAACGGACCTGGTATTTTGCGGAGAAGGTACGGCGGGAGGAAAGCTACGACCCGAATGAAAAGGAGGCGCTGCCGGGCCTCTACACGGGTGTGGTCGGCTTGATCTCGCTGGGGCAGGTTGGGCGGCGGGTGGCGGCGCTGCTGCGCGATACGCTGCCGACGCCAGTGCTGGCGTATGACCCGTACGTGACGGCGGAGACGGCCGCGGCATTGGGCGTGGAACCGGTCGGGCTGGAGGATCTGTTCCGGCGCTGTGATGTTGTTTCACTGCATACGCCGTGGCTGCCGGAGACGGAGGGGATGATCAGGGGCGCGCATTTGGCGTCGATGAAGGCGAACGCGACGTTCATCAACACGGCGCGCGGCGCGGTCGTGAACGAGCCGGAGATGATCGCCGCGCTCGAACAACGCCCGGACCTGCAAGCACTGCTGGATGTTACCTACCCGGAGCCGCCGGCGGCCGGTTCGCCGCTCTACAGCCTGCCCAACGTGCTGCTGACCCCGCATATTGCCGGGGCGCACAACACAGAGTGCCTGCGCATGGGCCGCTTGATGGCGGCGGAGCTGCGCCGTTACCTGGCGGACGCGCGCATGGATTACGAGATTACGCGGGAGATGCTGCCGCTGCTGGCCTGAAGCGCAGTGGCCTGCAACGCAGTAGCCTGAAGCGCAAATTGTCCCGATCGTGCGGTCGCGGGCCGGGGATGAAAGGCACACTCCACGTGCTGCCGGCCGCGAACTGACAGCCATGGCCCAAATTCGTCAACAGAACCACGCCGACCCGGACAGTTCGCGCGCCGTTCTTGCGCTGACGATCCGGCCCTGGGCGCGCGTCGCTGTGAATGAACGGGTGCGGCTGGTGTTGGGCGACAGCGAGTGTGCCGCGCGGGCGGCGGTCTGGGTGGAGATCGGCTACGGGGTGGAGGAGGCGCCGCTGACCTATGTTCGGCATATCCTGGAGGCGGAGGCGTGGCGCTGCGCCGAGGAGATCGAACGGTTGCTCAGTGGCGAGAGGCCGTATGCGACGTGGCGCAGCGGCTGTCCGCCGGCGCTGCTGATGGCGCGGCCGGGGGCTGCTGACGCGCGCGGCGAGCCGACTTTTCAACTGACGCTGCAACTGACGGTGGGCGGCCTCAGCGACAGCGGCGAGCCAGACGGGTCGGGACTTACGCTGGCGCTGGACCGGGTGAGCGGCGGCGAGCTTTTGCGCTTTGGCGAGGCGTTCGACCGCGAGTTGCGCGCGGCCCTGGACGGCCGTTGCAGGGCCGCGCCCGCGCCGGGCCTGGCGGTGAATCTCTTCAGCAGCCGCGTCAACAGCGCGGCCTACGATGCGCTCGGCGCGGACTATTCACACGACTACCTGGCCGAGCCGTTTTTCCGCGAGGCGTTCGAGGGCTGGCTGGGGCGGTTGCCAGCCGGCGGCCGCGTATTGGAGGTCGGCTGCGGGCACGGCGAGCCGGTCGCGGCCGCGCTGGCGGCTGCCGGTCTGCGCGTGACCGGGATCGACCCGTCAGCCGAGATGATCGAGCTGGCCCGGACGCGCGCGGCGGGCGAGTTTCAACAGATGGCGCTGGCTGAGCTGGATGAGGCGGCAGCGTTCGATGGGGCGTGCTGCTTCTTTTCGCTGCTGTGCATGGACCCGATCGAGCTGCGGGTCGGGCTGGAGCGGCTGCACAGAGCGTTGAAACAAGATGCGCCGCTGTTGATCGTGTCGGGCGTGCCGGACCTGTACACGCGCACGTCGCCGCTGCGCACGGTGCAGGGGCGGACGACGTGGGAGTGGACATACGATCACGCGGACATGGTCGCTCTCCTGGGGGAGCGGGGGCAATGGCGGGTTGGCGCGGCGGCGCTGCGCTATTACGATACGGATACGCTGAAGCAGGTCGTGCCGGACGAGCTCGAACAGGCAACAGAGTTAGGCGGGCGGACAATAAAGGGCGTGTATGCGCTCATCGCGCGGAAAGAGGCGGTGGGCAGCGGCCCGTGATTCGCGGGGCTTAGATTGGAGATAGGCCAATCTCATGGGACTCGAATGGCGGACGCTGGAAGAGGAGGATGAGCGGGGGCGAGTAGAGCCGCCGGAGGAGGCGGAGCCGCAGCCGCCGAGGCGACGCGGCTGGCCCTGGTGGCTGACGTCTGCGCTTGTTCTGCTGCTGGCGGCGGCGGTGATCTGGGGCGTGCGCTACGTTCTGGAAAAACGGTTGGAAGCGATAACGGCTTCCTTTGAAACGGAGGTGCTGGCGGCGCACGGGACGGTGCAGATGGCCGAGCGCGACCGGGACGAGGCGCTTTTCGCCAGTATGATCTCGATCGACTACCCCAACTGGGGCGGCAGGCAGAAGCGTATGCTGCGCGAAGGGATGCGTTGGGACCGAAGATTTTTCGGCCTGACGATGGCGCGGGATGCTGACGGGAGGCCGCCGGCCGGTGCGGTGACCGATATCGAATTCACCTCGGACTGGCGGATGGCGACGGTCACGGTTGCCTACCCTTACGAACGGATTGAAGGGCCGCCGGTGACGCTGCATCAGTCGATAACGTACCGGGAGGGGGAGACAGGCTGGGCGCTGGTGCCGGCGTATCCCGACTATTGGGGGGAGAGACGCACGATCGCGGGCCGCTACGTGACGGTCGAGTACCCGGAGCGGGACGCGGCGACGGTTGAGCGGCTGGTGGAGGATTGGGACGAGCTGCTGGCCGCGGCCTGCGAGACGTTGGAGGACCTGGGCTGCCGGCGCGGGTGGCAACTGGATGTGGCGCTGTCGACCGAGTCGAGCGCGCTGACGCTCCTGGCTGAAGGGGCGCCGGCAGGGGCGCGCTGGATGGAGGCGTTCAATGCGCCTCTGCCCGAGCAGAGCACGGGCGGGTCCGGGCTGACGTTGCCGACGCCGAGCCTGATCGGGCGCCCGCTGGATGATGCCGGCTACGCGGCATTGCGGGCCGGGTACGCGCCGTTGATCGCGGGCGGTGGGATCGCGGAAATCGTTGGCTGGCGCTGCTGCGGGAGAGAGACCGCCTCGGCGCGAAGGGGGTCGAGAGGGCGCTCGGGCGCGGTATTTTTCCGTGCGCTGCTGGATAAGCAGCTGAGCCAGTTGGGTCTGGTCCGCTGGCCGGTAAACGCGTCCACTTTTGAGGAGATCCTGCAGGGGACGATACACGACGTGACAAACCTGCACTGGGTCTACCTGCAACGTTCGGGCAACAGCGTTGAACCGCATGTATGGAAGGTCGTCTACAGCATGGTCGACTTCATTCTGGCGGAGCAGCCGGAGCAGTCCGCGGCGAGGCTGCAACGGGCGCTGCTGCGAAACAGGACCTATCGCCCGTGGCTGATCAACGCCGGTTTCAGCAACTTCGGGCGTTCGATCCAGAAGAGGTGGATCGACTATGCCGACGGGCAGCTGGCGGCTGCAGCGACCGCGGCGGGAGGTGCCCTGCCGGCGCAGGACCTGCAGCTGCTGTGCGCAGCGGACCGGTTCCAGGGCGCGAATGTCCACCGCTACAGGTTCGAGAACAACACATTTACCAGGGAGGACGTCGACGGGACATTCCGTCTGATGTATGCGCTGCCGAACGCTGACGGCGTACTGCTGCAACGAACCGGAGGCAGGGTGGATGGGGAGACGAGCGACTTGCCGGTGCAGATCTGGCGGCGGGGGCAGGCGCAGCCTGTGACATACAGGTCCTCGAATACCCCGTTGTTCGCGGTGGAATCCTCCGGCAGCGGGATGCTTTTTTACACGTATGAGACGCGGCGGCCGACATTCCAATTCACCTATCTGGACCTGGAGGCGTGCGAGCAGGGCGCGTGCGAGTTGGCGTCGCAGGAGGGTTTTCCCGTATGGTCGCCTGACCGGGAGAGGTCGATCGTTTCTTTGGGCGACGGTGTGCTATGGCTGGGCGACGCGGCGGGGGAGCCGCTGATGACGGTTGTGCGCGGCCAGTCGGTAGCGTGGCTGGACGACGAGCGTTTTGCCTACATTCAGCCGGACGACGAGATGCGGGTTGAGATGATGACGCTGCCGCAGATGGAGGCGGAGACCGTGCTGGAGCTGGAGAGGCTGGTTGAAGCGATGCGGGCTGCGCCGGGCGCGCGGCGGAGGTCGACGGGGCAACTGTTGCCGGTCACGCCGGCGGCGCTGGCGACGCATCCGCGTTGGCCCGACCGGCTGATTGTGGCGGTACGCGAGGGGGACAGGTGGCGGTCGGAAGCGACGCACATCTTCACCTACGGCCTGGCCGCAGATGAACTGAGACATCTGCTGCGGGTGGAGCATCCGCTGGAATCGATCCGTTCGCTGCGCTTCTCCGCGGATGGGCGCTGGCTGTTCGTGCATAGCGTAGACCGAAGCACCGACAGCTGGCATCTGAATCTGTATGACAGCGAGAGCGGCGGCAGCCAGATGTATTCGTCGGAGTCTACGCTGGCCTTTCCGGGCTATGACCTGTCGGCTGACGGGGCGTGGCTGGTGCGGGTGGATGAGGGGTTTCTGCATCTGATTCCGCTGCAGGGCGGGCGGCAGCGGCTGGTGGCGCACAGTTTTGCCCACTGCTATTCGGCGGTGTGGGTGGAGGGGAGTTTTGAGTAGGTAGTATCCAGTTTTTTGGTAACTACCAAGCCACATACAGCGTCTGTCTCGACCAGTGCTTCATCCCCGCCGCCATTCAGATTCTCTGATTGCGTATTCGGTTGGCCGCCACCACGTTGGATGACCCCCACTGCAAGAATGACGACGTACTGTCGGTGAGCGATGGTTTTGGAGGGGGGCGTTGCGGGGGGAGTCCCCCCGCACAAGGGAGGGCCGCAGGCCCGACCGTCCAAAAAGCAAGGAGAAAGTAAAGGGGAATGAGGAGAGAGATAACACGTTCGCGCGCCTCATTCAGGGTCCGCAGACTGATTGCGGCTGAGTAGTTACGTTTCTTGTTTCTAGTTTTTGGTTGGCGTTCTCAGTCCCAGGGCTGGGCAGCCAGATTAAGACGATAAACGATCGAAGGAGAGGGAGAATGACGACTTACCGCTATGCTGAGATGACGTGGTCTGCGTGCCGCGAGGCGGCCCATTCGGGGCGGGTGGCGGTGCTGCCGGTTGCGACCTATGAGGACCACGGCTATCACCTGCCGATCGATACGGATGTGCGGCTGTGCACGGGAATCTGTGAACGGGCGGTGGCGCGCATCCCGGATGAGGCAGTGCTGATCCCGCCGGTCAGCCATGGGTACAGCCCACACCACATGGATTTTTCGGGCACGATCACGATACGCTGGGACACGTTCATCAACTATGTGCGCGATGTGTGCGTGAGCCTGGCGCATCACGGGTTCAAGCGGATCCTGGTTGTGAACGGGCACGGCAGCAATACGGCGCCGGTGGAGATGGCGGCGCGGCTGACGGTGCTGGAGACGGAAGGCAAAACGCTGTGCGCGACGGTCAACCATTGGGGTGTGGGGAAGGGCCGGCGGGAGGGCAATAAGATCCGCTCGTCGGACTTTGGCGGCACGTCGCACGCGGGGGAGTACGAGACATCGCTCTACCTGGCGCTGGCGGAGGAGCTGGTGCAGATGGAGAAGGCGGTCGATGAACGCTCGCCGCTGTCGCCGAGTTTTCAGACCGACCTGCTGATGGGGAAGCGGGAGGACGGCGCGGTGGCGCACCTGTGGCCGTATTGGAGCTCGCTGACGGAGAGCGGCGTGCTCGGGGATGCGAAGTCGGCCAGCCGCGAGAAGGGCGAGCAGTTTCTCGAAGCCGCGGTGGAGGGGCTGATCGAGCTGGTGCGCGAGTTGCGCACGGTGGCGGTCAACCCGCGGCAGGACCATATTACGCTGGAAGAGTGAGGGCAGAGAACCGCCCGGCGGAGGCATTGTTGCCTAGAGAGCAGGCATGAGCGAGATTTACCGGATGCGGCCGGCGACACCGGCGGACTGGCGGGCGTTTGTGGCGCTGGACGAGGAGATTTTCGGCTGGTACGGCGCGCAGGAGGAACCGGCGATCATCCGCAGCCGGCTGCTTACGTTTCCGCAGGGGTGCGCGGTGCTGGAGGGGCGTTCGAGCGACGGGCAGCCATTCATCGCCGGGTATCTTACGACGGAGAAGTGGGCGGAGGTACGCGAGCCGGCGCTGGACGAGGACCCGCGCACGAGCCATGCGCCGGACGGCCGTGTGCTGAACGTCACGACGCTGGCGGTCGTTCCGGCGTGCCAAAATCAGGGGTTAGGCGCGCGGCTGCTGGAGCACGCGATTTCGGTGGCGCGGGCGGAGTGCTGCGGGCAGATCGTCCTGGAAACGGCGCACGCCGAACGGTTCTATGAGCGTCACCGCTTTCGACGCATCGGCGAGCGGACGGAGCGGGGGATCAGGATGGTGATTATGCTGCTGGAGCTGAGCGGCGGTGACGAGTGATCAGGCGGGCGAGAAGGCGACGACCCGTCGCGGCTTGATCTTGAAGATCACGCGCTCCTCGGTGCCTTTCATTTCGGCGGGCATGACACTGCCGTAGTACTCGTCGGCGCCGACGTAAAGCTTGGTGTGGGCGTTGATGTTGGCGAAGTCGGGGTCGGGCACGATCTCCTCGACGACGCCGCGCACGTCGATCCAGCGGAAGGCGTCCTCGGGATCCAGAACCATGAGGGCAACTTTGGGATTGCCGCGCACATTTTGCGGTTTGCGGCGGCCTTCGGCCGTGTTGACGAGCACGTGGGTGCCGTCCCACGAGCACCAGACGATGGTGTTTTCGGGTGCGCCGGAGGGTGAGATGGTCGTGAGCGTGGCGAAAATGGGGCCGTTGAGCAGGTCGACGTGGGTATCGGGAATCTGTGCGGACATTTCGGTTCTCCTCTCTTGACTGCTCAAAACTGAATCAGTGCTTGCAATTGGCTGCCATCATCTGTGGCGTGTGGCCCTGGGCGATGAGGGTCTGCTGCTCTTCGGAGAGCTCGATCCAGGGCATGAGCGGGTCGTCGGACTGGTGGGCCATTTCGCGGCCGTCGATGATCGTCAGCGTGTTGCGGACGAGCTGTTTGCCGGGGTGCGGGTTCATGAAAACGTCGTAGAAGGTGAAGTCGCCGTCGATAATCTCGAAGAGCGCGATGTCGGCCAGCGCGCCGGGCCGCAGGGTGCCGATCTCCTTCTCCAGTCCCATCACAGCCGCGGGCCGTTCGGTGGCGGCGTGGATGACCTCGGAGAAACTCATGCCGAGGGAGAGGAATTTGCTCAGACAGGTGGGCATGTCGAACATGGGGCCGCTGACGCTCATCTGGTGGATGTCGGAGGAGATGACGTCGGGCCGGTAGCCCTGCGCCATCAGCGCCTCGGCGGTCTGAAAGGAGAAGGAGCCGGCGCCGTGGCCGATGTCCATGACGAGGCCGGCGTCCCAGGCGCGCTTGACGGTCTCGCGCAGGTTGCCGGACTCCTCGACGATGCGCATGGTGCCGCCGGTGAAGCAGTGGGTGAGGATGTCGCCGGGGCGCATCTGTTCGATGACGCCGTCGATTCCGGGCGGGCCCGAGCCGATATGGGTCATGAGCGGCAGCTCGCAGCGGTCGGCGGCTTCGCGGGCTTTTTGGAGGGGCGCGAGGCCCTGGCCGCTGGTGGTGAGGCTGTCGATGCGCACCTTGACGCCGAGGAGGATGTCGCGATTGAGGTCGATAATTTTGCAGCAGATGTCGACATCGCAGTAGCCGGGATTGGCGAGCTCCCAAGTGCGCGCGGTGAGGCCGATCGATGAGATGTTGAGGAGGGCGTAGATGCGGGCGCGGGCTTTTTCGATGATGAACTCGCGGAAGCCGAGGAAGTTGTAGGCGCCCGAGGAGCCGACGTCGAGCCAGGTGGTGACGCCGCTGCGGGCCGCGATCGGGTCGGGGCGGATGCCGTAGAAGCCGCAGCCGTAGTTGACGTGGGTGTGCAGGTCGACGAGGCCGGGCGTGACGTGCTGGCCGGCGGCGTCGATGACGCGAAAGGCGGTTTCGGCGGGGATGTCGGCGTCGACTGCGGCGATGCGGTTGCGCTTGACGGCGACATCGAGACGCCCGCTGCGCCCGCCGCCGGGGTCGACGACTTCGCCGCCTTTGATCAGAAGATCGAATCTCATCGTATTGCCTTTCGGGTTTGGTGTAGCGAATTTTTTGCTGCGGGAAACCGATGCGGGCAGAGGCCCGTCATGATCTCATGCGCTCTTCCTGCGCCTCGAGCTCGGGCGTCATGTCCTCGCCGAAGTCCTCCATCTCATAGACGGGGCGAATCTCGATTTCGCTGGGGCCCGGCATTGGATTGGGGCAACGCTTGACCCACTCGACCGCCTCGTCCAAGTCCTTCACCTGCCACAGCCAGTAGCCTGCGACGAGCTCGCTTGTCGCGGCGAAGGGG
>CATOTS010000039.1 GCA_951813625.1 uncultured Caldilineaceae bacterium
AGCACGTTCTGCATCTGCTGGCGCATCGCCCGCGCGGCCAGCCGCGCCGCATTGCCGCTCACATAGGTCTGCCGGCTCGCCGTCGACGGGCCGCCGTCGGGCGTCACGTCGGTGTCCATCACCGTCACGCGCACCTTGTCGAACGGCAGACCCAGCTCCTGCGCCGTACAGGCCGCCAGCACGCCCACCAGATTCTGCCCCATCTCCGCGCTGCTCGTGCGGATCGCCGCGGTCCCGTCGGCGAAGACCTCGACCTCCGCTTCGGCCTTGTCCGGCGCGCCCCCGCCCAGCCCGGTGTTCTTGTAGCCGGCCGCAATGCCCCAGGCGCAGCGCTTGCTGCCCTTCTGCCAGGCGCGCCACGGGCTGTCGGACGGTGCACTGCCATTGTCCGGCGGCCGCCTGACCTCCGCCTCAACCTTGTCGAAACATTCGAGCATCCCCACGCTCTCGCGCAGCGCCTGGCCCGTCGCGGTTGTCGTGCCGACGCGCATCACATTCTTGCGCCGCAGCTCGGTCGGGTCCATCCCCAGCTCCGCCGCCAGGATGTCCAAGTTGCTCTCGATTGCAAAGGCCGACTGCGTTACGCCGAAACCGCGGAACGCGCCGCTCGGCGCGTTGTTGGTGTACATCGCGTAGCAGTCGATTTTGGCGTACGGCATCGTGTATGGGCCGGTCGCGTGCGTGGTCGCGCGCGTCATCACCTTCTCGCCCAGGCTCGCGTACGCGCCGCTGTCGCCGTACAGCTCCGCCTCCACCGCCACCAGGCTGCCATCGCGCCTGGCCCCGGTCTTGATGCGGATGATGGTGGCATGACGTTTGGGGTGGAAGATGAGGCTCTCCTGCCGGCTGTAGAGGACCTTGACCGGGCGGCCGGTCACCTGCGCCGCCAGCGCGGCGTGAATCTGCCCGGCGATGTCCTCCTTGCCGCCGAACCCGCCGCCCATCAGCGTGCCGATCACCCGCACCGCTTCGTCTTCGAGGCCCAGGCTCTTCGCCACCTGCCGCCGGTCGCTGTACGGGATCTGGCTGCCCACGTACACCGTCAGCTTCGCGTAGGCCTCGCCCGGCTGCGGTGTGCCCTCCAGGTTCCCTCCGCGGCCGTCGGACGCCGTTGCAACGTACCCCGCCGGTACCGCCACCGCGCACTCAGGCTCCAGGAAGGCATGCTCGGTCATCGGCGTGCGGTAGGTGCGCTCCACGATCACGTCGGCCTCGGCGAAGCCCCGCTCGACCTCGCCTTGACGCACCTTGATGTGCTTGATCAGGTTCCCGCCGGCGCGGTCCGGGTGCAGCTGCGGCGCATCCGGCTGCAAGGCATCGCGCGGGTCCGTCACCGCCTCCAGCACCTCGTACTCCACCTCGATCAGCGCCAGCGCCTGCCGCGCGATCTCCGCCGTTTCCGCCGCCACCAGCGCAATTGCATCGCCCACATAGCGCGCCGGATACGCGCCTCCGGCGAAGACCGGCCAGTCGTTCTCCACCAGGCCGTGGCGCGGGTCGCCGGGCACGTCGGCGTGTGTCAGCACCGCGTGCACGCCCGCCAGCGCGCGCGCCCTCTCCGTGTCGATCCTGCCGATGCGCGCGTGCGGATGTTCGCTGCGCAGCGTCGCCCCGAAGAGCATCCCTTCGAAATTGTAGTCGTCGGTGTACAGCGCCGCGCCGGTCACCTTATCGACCGCGTCCGGCCGTTCGTACGGCCGCCCGATCTGCGACAGCGGCTCCATCACCTCCGGCAGCTCCGCCTCCACCATCCGGCCCGTGCGCATAAAGACGCCGGCCGCCTTCACCGAGCTGATGATCGCCTGGTAGCCCGTGCAGCGGCAGTAGGTATCTTTCAAACACTCCTTGATCTCAACCTCGCTCGGCTCCGGGTTCTCGTCCAGCAGCGTCTTCGCCTGCATGATGAAACCGGGCGTGCAGAACCCGCACTGCGTCGCCCCGTGCTCGACAAAAGCCGACTGCAGCGGGTGCAATTCCAGCGCGTCGTCCTCCTGCTGTGTCTGCGCCAGCCCCTCGATCGTCAGCACATCCGCCCCCTGCGCCTTGAACGCCGGGTAGATGCACGAATCGACCGATTGGCCGTTGACAATCACCGTGCAGCAGCCGCATTCGGCCTCATCACATCCGATCTTCGTGCCTGTCAACCCCAGGTCATAGCGCAGGACCTCAGCCAGGTAGCGGCTGGGCGCCACGTCGAGGACCTGCTTCTTGCCATTCACAATCAGGGAAAGTTGTGTCACAAGTGTGCTCCTGTTGGCATAAACACCGGTGGCGGCCGGCAGGCGGTCGCGGCAAACACAGTCAAAGATGGTTCAGATACAGCTGTGGATCGTTCAGAAACCCGCGCGTGACGCTCACGTGCTCCAGCGTCTCCCAGTCGACCGCCTGCGGCGGCGACCGGTCGAAATCCAGGATCGTCGCGCCGGGGTACGCCATCAGGATCGGCGAGTGGGTCGCGATGATGAACTGCGCTTTGAGCGCCACCATCTCCTTCAGCAGCGCCAGCAAGCCCACTTGGCGCAGCGGCGAGAGCGGCGCTTCCGGCTCGTCCAGCAGGTAGAGGCCGTCCGGCGCGAAGCGGGCCTGAAACAGCGCCAGGAACGCCTCACCGTGCGAGCGGCCATCCAGCCCGGCCCCGTAGCGCTCCTTGATCGCAGCCAGCTGGCCGGCGTACGGCATCTTCGCCAGCCCCTTGGCGAACTCGGAGCGGCCTTCATATTCGGCGTCGACGCCGGCCATCTCCGCCTGCAGCTCCGCCTCCATCTGCGCCATGCGCTTGGCAAAGCCGAAAAAGTCCTCCGCCCGCAGGTAAAATCCCCGCCCCGTGCGTTTTTTCCAGACCAGCCGCAGATGCCTCGAAAGCTGCCGCACATCGGCCAGCGAGGGATCGCGTTCCGCCTCTTCCGCGCCCACCGTTGGCAGCCCCACGCCCGTGGCAATCGCCTCCAGAAAGGTCGACTTCCCGCTGCCGTTCTCGCCGACAAGGATCGTCACCGGCGCTTCGAAGCGAACCTGCTCCAGCTGCGCGATGACCGGTACATTGTAAGGAAATCTCTCCTCCTGCGGAAAGGAGGGCCGTTTCTCAACTGAGGCGAGGTGAATCATTTCAACATCAGGGGTCAGGGGCTAGGGGCTACAGGTCAGGGATTAGGGAACACCAGTCTCGACGCGAGCGATGGTCTTGTCGTTGAAGTTCCTATCTCCTAATCCCTCACCCCGGCCGTGAACGCGCCCGCTCAACTGCGGTGCGCAGCACCCGGCGCAGCAGCACGCCGATCATCTCGCGGCGATAGTCCTGCGAGGCGCGGTACTTGCTCGTACGCAGCCTTGCCTGCGCCTGCGCAGCGTCGACCGTTGCCTCCACCGCCGCCTCGTCAAATTTCTCGGCCGCGGTCAACGCCGCCTCCGCGTCGGCTGCGCGGAACGGGATCGGGCCGGCGGGGCCGATTGCGATCGCGGCCTCCTCGACCCGGCGCAGCGTTTCATCCAACCGCACCCTCGCCGCAATGCCCAAAATCGGCAGCGCCACCCCCTGCGGCCGCATGATGCGGTCGAACGCGTTGCCCTCACGCGCCGCGACCGGTCGAAAGCGGAACGCGTGCAGCATCTGGTCCGGCGCCAGCCGGTTGCGTCCGGGTCCTTCGAAGATTGAAAGCAGCGGCTGCCACGAATGATGGACGTCCCGCCCGCTGTGCCCGGCCACCTCCACCTCCGCCTCCAGCGCCAGCAGACCGATCGTTCCGTCCGCCGCCGGCAGCGCGTGCGCGACGTTGCCGCCCAGCGTGGCCACGTTGCGCACCTGCGGCCCGCCGATCACGCCGCAGCTTTCGGTCAGGCAGGCTGCGTGCCGGCGCAAGAGTGGGCTGCTCTCGATCTGCGTGTGTGTGATGCCCGCGCCCAGCACGATCCAGCCATTGTCCTGCGCAATGCGGTCGATGCCCGCGATCTTCGTCACATCCACCAGCACATCGACCGGCGCCGCGTCTTCCGCTTCCATATCCAGGATGAGATCAGTCCCGCCGGCGATGATGCGCGCCTTCTCCTTGTGCGCGTGCAGCAGCGACAGCGCCTCCGCAACCGTCTTCGGCGTATGATACGCCCGCCACCTCTGCATAGTCCCCTTCCCTGCGAACGGAAAAAATATCAACGAGTATAGCACAGCAGGACAGGATCGGGGAATCGCACCGACGGCGGGGGAATGCAGACCAAAAGTGGGGCACAAATATGTATACAATGGGTACAATGGAGTCATGGACATTCCACGCTCCATGCTCTGGCAGAGTGGAGGAATAGGCTTTTCTGTATCCTCTTGGACGGTCGGGCCTGCGGCCCTCCCTTGTGCGGGGGGACTCCCCCCGCAACGCCCCCCTGATACCCCTCCACACGCCGCCAGGTGTGGGTTCTAATGCAGCCCTGCGCAACCGGCGGCCCAATGCGCCGCTCCCGGCAGTTCCTGGCAACTGGCCACTGACAACTGGCAACTGCAGTTTGGACGGTCGGGCCTGCGGCCCTCCCTTGTGCGGGGGGACTCCCCCCGCAACGCCCCCCTGACACCCCTCCACACGCCGCTAGGTGTGGCTTCTAATGCTGCCCTGCGCAACCGGCGACCCAACGCCCCGCGACCGTGCGTGCGCGTCGCCAGCGTGTCGCCAACGCCAGCGTGCCCAGCGACCGTGTCTGCGCGAAAGCCGCTGAGGGCATGCCCAGGTACCCGACGCCACCGTGCTGCCAGGTTCGGCGGGCGCAATGCGTGCGGAGTGCAGCCAAGACCGGGGCAGAAGCAAGAGATGCGATAACCGTCTCGACTGAAACACTGTCAAAATCAGGGAGACCCGTTCGCAGCGTTCAATGATTGAAATCGGATTTGACAGGCTCCGTGTACAGACCATATACTGTGGGTACCCCTTCCATATTTACTACATTTTGACTTATTTTTCTCTTCACACGGTTGCCGTCAGAAGTTCATTTCACACTTTGTGAATCACATGAGACGAGTTGCCGGTCACAAATCCCCCCTTCGCCTTTCGGGACATGGTCTTGAGGGGGGGGGGGTGCTTACTCTCCCGCCCGGGAGAGCATGACCATCGCGGCGGAAGCCGCCCTATCTCTTTACAATTCAGCTAACAGCAATTGCCGGGTCGAAGCCGGTTTGACGCGCGCTGCCGAATCTGCAGCGTTACAGAAATGTAAGTAGAGGCCCGCGGCCGCGTTTTTGACCGCGGGCATTGGTTCTACGTTTGGCAACAATTGTGTCCTGAATCATTTCGGCCCAGGATTCAATTAGCCGGGCGAGGGCGTGTTCGACTGCAGATGGCGGAAGGGAATCCGCCATCGAACAAGAGGAATGAGCTGGTTTGGCAGTGAAGCGCATCTCTTCGTTTTCCAAAATCCTCTTCGCCTGGCTGGCGGCGGCGCTGCTGACGGTATGCCTTGCGCTGCTGTCGGCAGTGGACGATGCGTCGGCGCAGGAGGACGTGAAGGCGATCCACAACCTGGCGCTGGAGAGCACGGAGCCCGGCGAGCTCGAGATAACCTGGGACGTGCCGACGGAGACGCCGGTAGACTACCGCGTGAGCTGGGCGCGTGTCGGCGATAACTTCAAGACGTGGACCGACCTTTCGGGCAACGCCTTCCCCACGACCAATTCCTATACGGTCAGCGGCCTGGACGAAGGCGTGCGCTACAAGGTGCAGGTGCGCGCCCGCTACCAGGGGACCGGCGACGGCCGGCCGGGGGCCTGGAGCGAGCAGGTTGAGGCGGACATAGCGGCATCGCCGACAGCGACACCGACGCATACGCCGACATTCACTGCTACGCCGACGTTTACGGCGACACCGACTGACACGCCGACGGCCACGCCCACGTTTACGGCCACGCCGACCGCCACGGCGACACCGACTGATACCCCGACAGCAACTCCGACTGCAACAGCGACGGCCACGCCCACGGCGACACCGACTGATACCCCGACAGCAACTCCGACTGCAACAGCGACGGCCACGCCCACGGCGACACCGACTGATACCCCGACAGCAACTCCGACGTTTACGGCCACGCCGACTGATACGCCGACTGCAACTCCGACACCGACCGATACCCCCACGGCGACTGCGACGCCAACGCCCGGCGACGACCGCTCGATCGCTGCGGTACGGCTGGTGAGCAGCCAGGCCGGCGTGCTGGAGGTGACGTGGGATGCGCCGGAGGAGACGCCGGTGGACTACCGGCTTAGCTGGGCGCGGACGGACGAGGGCTTCAAGACGTGGACGGACAGTTCCGGCAACGCCTTCCCCGCGACAAACTCGTATACAATAACCGGTCTGGACGAGGGCCAGCGCTACAAGGTGAAGGTGCGGGCGCGTTTTGGCGACGGTTCAGGCGACTGGAGCGAGATTGTGCGGGCTGACGTTGCCTCTGCGGCGACGGACACGCCTACGCCGACGGAGACGTCAACTGCGACGCCGACGGATACGCCGACCGCGACACCGACACCCACGGCCACGGTTGAGGGCAACAGCGCGGCCACGGACAGGGAGGCGCTGGTCGCGCTCTACAACGCAACGGACGGCGCGAACTGGAGGGTCGACGACAACTGGCTGAGCCAGGAGCCGCTGGGGACCTGGTCCGGGGTCACCACCGACGCCAATGGCCGGGTGACGGGGCTGGCGTTGATGGGCAATGAGTTGAGCGGGTCGATTCCAAGCGAGCTGGGCGACCTCGACCAACTGCAGAGCCTGCAGCTCTACAACAACCAGCTGACGGGAACGCTTCCAGCCGCGCTGGGGAATCTCAACAGTCTGCAGGAACTGCACTTCAGCAACACACGGTTGAGCGGGTCGATTCCAAGCGAACTGGGTGAACTCGACAACTTGGAAAGGCTGTACCTATACGACAGCCAGTTTAGCGGGTGGATTCCGGCTGCGTTGGGCAATCTCGAAAACCTGGAAGAGTTGGACCTGAGCCACAACCAGTTAAGCGGGTCGATTCCAGCAGAGCTGGGCGATCTCGGCGCACTGGAAGAGTTGAGCCTCCAGGGCAACCAGTTGACGGGGACGATACCGAGCGAGTTGGGCGACCTCGACAATCTCAAGGGCTTGTATCTGAACCACAACGAGTTGACGGGTTCGATTCCAGTTGAACTCGGCGACCTCGACGACCTGGAGTTTCTGGATCTCCAGTACAACCAGCTGAGCGGGTCGATTCCAGCCGAGTTGGGCAATCTCGAAGACCTGGAAGATCTGCTCCTGATGCGCAATCAGCTGACGGGGTCGATTCCAGTCGAGTTGGGTGATCTCGGCGCGCTGGTGAGGCTGGGCCTCAACCACAACGTGTTGAGTGGGACGATTCCAAGCGAACTGGGCAATCTTGCGAATCTGGGGATATTTACCGCCGAGCAAAACCAGTTGACTGGGCCGCTTCCGGCCGAGCTGGGCAATCTCGACAACCTGGGAACATTGCTTCTCTTCGATAACGTGTTGACGGGGACGATACCAAGCGAACTGGGCAACATGGACAGGCTGTCCAATTTGCGCCTCTCCAACAACCAGTTGAGCGGGTCGATTCCGGTCGAACTGGGCGATCTTTCCAAGCTGGAGAGCCTGTACCTCTCCAACAACCGGTTGACTGGGACGATACCTGCCGAACTTGAAGACCTGGAAGAACTTACGTCACTGTACCTCGCCTCCAACCAGCTGAGCGGCTGCATTCCTGCGGGCTTGCGGACCGTCCCCAACAACGACTTTGCCTCGCTCAGTCTGCCGTTCTGCGCGGATGCCGCGGCCACGGCGACGCCGACGCCCACGCCGACAGCGACGGCCACGGCGACTCCGACTCCGACACCCACGGCCACGGTTGAGGGCAACAGCGCGGCCACGGACAGGGCGGCGCTGGTCGCGCTCTACAACGCAACGGACGGCGCCAACTGGACCAACAAGACAAACTGGCTCAGCCAGGAACCGATCGGGACCTGGTACGGGGTCACCAGCGACGCCAACGGCCGCGTGACGGAATTGAGGCTCGGCGGCAACCAGTTGAATGGGGCAGTTCCAGCGGTTCTGGGCAACCTCGACAAACTGGAAGACCTGTACCTCGACCACAACCAGCTGAACGGGACAATCCCTGCCGCAATTGGAGACCTCGGTTCTCTCGAGTATTTGAACCTCGCCTCCAACCAGCTGACCGGGACGATTCCTTCCGATCTGGGCAACCTCGAAAACCTGCTGGCATTGTCTCTGGGCAACAACCCGTTGGGCGGCGGCATCCCTGCGGAACTGGGCGATCTCGACAACCTGCGGATTCTGACTCTAGAGAACAGTCAGTTGAGCGGAAAAGTTCCCGCCTTTCTGGGCAGCCTCGACCACATGCGGCTTCTGGACCTCTCCGCAAACCAGCTTACCGGGCCGGTCCCTTCCCAACTGGGAGACCTTGACGGCCTGAGACACCTGAACCTCTCCTTTAACACGTTGACCGGGACCATTCCTGCCGCCTTGGGAGGCCTTGACGAGCTGGAAAACATGAGTCTCCGCAACAACCAGCTGACCGGTACTATCCCTTCCGAATTGGGCGGCCTTGACAGGTTGAAGTACCTCTATCTCCAGGACAACCAGTTGACGGGGACCATCCCGACTGCTCTGGGGGATTTTGCTAACCTGCAGACACTCAATCTAGCCAACAACCAGTTGACCGGAGCCTTCCCGACCTTTCTGCTCGACATCAGAAGCCTTACCAGCCTATACCTGTCCGGCAACAGTATAAGCGGATGTATTCCTCCACTCGCGGTCAATTTGTTGGAGGGTAACGAGTTGACAAGCCTGGGCTTGCCCATTTGCGCCACTGCCACGCCGACTGCGACAGCGACGGAAACACCGACCCCCACAGAGACGCCTACGCCAACACCGACAGCGACGCCTGAAGGATTCACGTCGAGCGGGTCGGGCAGTTCCTCCGACCCCTACATCGTCAGTGACCCGACCGGCGTGACCGCGCATTCGATACTAGACCACGTGGCTGACCTGAATCGGCGCGATTCGGTCTACTACCGGTGGGACGTCGGCAACCGCGCCGGTGAGTGGACGATCACGACCGACGCGTCGCCGAACGGCCACGATTTCGACCTCTACGCTAGGGACAACCAGGGCAGCGGCTGGGACGACCGGGACCGCAGCTTTGACGGGGACGAGGAGGTCACTGTCGACGTGCAGGCCGGCGGCCACATCGTGGTGCGCGTGCAGAACTACGACGGCGGCGCGCCGAGGGACCTGAAGCTTTCGATCGAGCCGCCTTTGGCGTTTTCTTTGCAGGTCTCCGATCCAACGGACACGCCGACGGCGACGCCGACTGACACGGCGACGGCTACCGCTACACCAACGCCGACCGACACCGCGACGGCCACACCGACAGCCACGCCGAGCCTGACCGCGAGTCTTGAAGATGTGCCGGCGAGGCATACGGGTGCGGCATTTAATTTTCGTGTCGCGTTTAGCGAGGCGATCGATACCAGCGCAGCCGATCTGCGCGACCATGCTCTGCTGGTAACCGGGGGCACGGTGACGGGCGCGGAGCAGGTGGACGGTCGCAGCGACCTGTGGCAGTTCACAGTTGCGCCGAATGCGGGCGCGGACGTGTGGGTGATTCTGCCGGCGACAAGCCTGTGCAGCGCAGAAGGAAGCATCTGCACCGCCGGCGGCAAGCCGCTGTTCAACCGCACTGAAGCGACGGTGCGGGCTACGACGCCGACAGACACGCCGACGCCGACGGACACCCCGACTGCGACGGCGACGGATACGCCCACTGCGACGCCGACGGACACCCCGACTGCGACGCCGACGGACACGCCCACTGCGACGCCGACCGATACGCCCACGGCAACGCCGACCGACACGCCCACTGCGACGCCGACCGATACGCCCACGGCAACGCCGACCGACACGCCGACTGCGACGGCGACGGATACACCCACTGCGACGGCGACGGATACGCCCACGGCAACGCCGACCGACACGCCCACTGCGACTGCGACGCCCGACGATCCGGCCACACAGACAGAGTCGATCACGCCCCTATGGGATTTTGTCGAAGACGTGATTCTCGTCACGTGGGACGCGCCGGCCAGCGGCTCGGTCAGCCACTATATTCTTTCGCGCACCCACGAAGAACAGGGCGCGGAGGTCGTCACGACGATTCGGGTTGAGAGCGCGTCAACCTCCTACCTGGACAGCGATGTCGATATCGGCAATACCTATGAGTACGCGGTAACGGCCCATTTCAATGCGCCGACGCCGACGGACACACCAACTCCGTCAGCGACAGCGACTCCGACCGCTACACCGACTCCGACTGCGACGCCCACGGCTGAGGGCGACATCAGTCCGGACAGGGACGCACTGGTCGCGTTATACAATGCCACCGACGGTCCCAATTGGACGGATGACGATAACTGGCTCAGTTCCAAGCCGATCGGGACCTGGAACGGCGTGACGACGGACGCGAACGGCCGTGTGACCGAGCTGCGTCTTCCGGGCAACCGGTTGTACGGCGCGCTACCGGCTGCGCTGGGCGATCTCGAAGAGTTGAAGCATCTGGACCTCAACGACAACTGGGTGGTCAGGTATATTCCAACCGCGCTGGAAGATCTTGACAACCTGACCTATCTGGACCTGTCAAGCACTTTTTTGGACGGGTCTATACCGGCCTGGCTGGGCAATCTCGACAGCCTGAGCCATCTGGACCTGTCAGACAGTTCTTTGGAAGGGTCTATACCGGCCGCGCTGGGCAAGCTCGACAGTCTGACCCATTTGGACCTCAGCCTCAACAGTCTGAACTATGCGATACCGGTGGCCTTGGGCGACCTCGACAACTTGACCTATCTGGACCTCCAACGGAATTCATTGGATGGCTCGATTCCAGCCGCGCTGGGCAATCTCGGCAGTCTGACCTATCTGAACCTGGACCGGAACGACTTAGGCAGATCGATTCCTAGTGCGCTGGGCGACCTCGCCAACCTGCAGGAGTTCCACGCGGAATTCAACCAGTTGACCGGTTCGATTCCGCCCGAACTGGGCAGTCTTGCCAATCTGCAAGAGCTGGTACTTGCCCACAACCGGCTAAGCGGACCGATTCCAACCGAGTTCGGCAGCCTCAGCAACCTGCAAAGGCTCAAACTATCCAGCAACGGGTTGACCGGTTCGATTCCGGCCGAACTGGGCAGCCTCACCAGCCTGACATATCTGAACCTGATTTTCAATGAGCTGACGGGCACGATTCCGACCGAGCTGACCAACCTCGCCAACCTGACGTATCTGACCATCTCGAACGATCTGAGCGGGTGCATACCGGCAGGTCTGCACGATATACGCCACAACGACCTCTGGAGTCTCGGACTGCCGGATTGCGAGGGGACAGGGCCGACTGCTACGCCGACGGCTACAGGCACGGCCACGGCCACACCGACGGCAACGCCTACGCCGACGCCCACGGCGACGATTTCGGCTGACCCCAGCGACCGGGAGGTGTTGGTTGCGTTGTATCATGCGACGGGAGGCGCCAACTGGACGCACAGCGCCAACTGGCTTTCCGGCGAGCCGATCGGAGACTGGTACGGTGTCACCACCAACGAGAATGGGCGCGTGACCGAACTGCGTCTTTCGTTTAACCGGCTGCTGGGGAGACTTCCAGCTGTGCTGGGCAACCTCGACAGCCTGACGTATCTGAACCTGAGGGTCAACGATTTGGGCGGTTTGATTCCGGCCGAGCTGGGCAACCTCGAAAACCTGACGCATCTCCATCTCGAAATCAACGGCTTTTCCGGGTCGATTCCTGCGGAACTCGGCAATCTCGACAGCCTGGAGGTCCTCAACCTTGCCAACAACACGTTACGCGGTCCGCTTCCGGCCGAGCTGGGCAACCTCGAAAACCTGAGGGAACTGGACCTCGCCTGGAACGCGGAGTTTGGCGGTTCGATTCCGCCCGAGCTGGGCAACCTTGACAACCTGACCGTTCTCAACCTCATGATCACTAAGGTGAGCGGTTCGATTCCGCCCGAGCTGGGCAATCTGGTCAAGCTGGAGACCCTGAGACTTGACTCAAACAGGTTGAGCGGTTCGATTCCGCCGGAGTTGGGCAACCTGGTCAAGCTGGAGACCCTGAGACTCGGCTCGAACAGATTGAGCGGTTCGATTCCAACCGAGCTCGGCAGCCTCAGCAACCTTAAAGCGCTGGGGCTGGGCGGCAACGATCTGAGCGGTTCGATTCCAGCCGAGTTGGGCAGCCTGGCCAGACTGATATCTCTGAGCCTTGCCTACAACCAGTTGAGCGGCTCGATTCCGCCCGAACTGGGCAGCCTGGGCAGCCTGACATATCTGACCCTGACCAGCAACCAGTTGAGCGGCTCGATTCCGCCCGAACTGGGCAACCTCAGCAGTTTGGAGGAACTGCACCTCGCCGCCAACGAGTTGAGCGGCTCGATTCCAGCCGAACTGGGTAGCCTCGAAAACCTGAAGCACTTTGAGCTTGGAGGAAACAAGCTGAGCGGTCCGATTCCGGCCGAGATGGGGAACCTCGACAACCTGGAATGGTGGGTACTCGGAGGAAACAAGCTGAGCGGTCCGATTCCGGCGGCGCTCGGGGACCTCGACAGCCTGGCGCGTCTGAGTCTCAGCAGTAACGAGTTGAGTGGCTCGATTCCGCCGGAGTTGGGCAACCTAGCCGGCCTGACATCTCTGACCCTATCCAGCAACCAGTTGAGCGGCTCGATTCCGCCAGAGTTGGGGAACGCAGTCAACCTGACGTACGTGCGCCTCGCCGGCAACCAGTTGAGCGGATGTATTCCCGAGGCCTTGCGGACTGTTACCTACAGCGACTTTGCCAGCCTCAACCTGCCGTTCTGCGGCGACGCAACGGCCACGCCGACGGCAACCGCCACAGCGACACCAACGCCAACCGCCACAGCCACGCCGACGGCGACGCCAACACCGACCAATACGCCAACACCCACGGCCACGCCGGAGGCCTTTACGTCCAGCGGTTCGGGTACATCGTCCGATCCATACATCATCAGCGACCCGGCCGGGGTATCGGCGCATTCGATTCGCAGCTACGTCGCCGATCTGAATCGGCGCCAGTCGGTCCACTTCCGCTGGGACGTCGGCGACCGCGCCGGCGAATGGACAATCACGACCGACGCGTCGCCGACCGGCCATGACTTTGACCTCTTCGGCAGGGACGACCGCGGCAGCAGTTGGGACGACCGGGACCGCAGCGGAAACGGAGACGAGCGCATCGACGTCGACGTGCTGGCCGGCGGCTACATTCACCTTCGCGTTGAGAATTACGACGGCGGCGCGCCGACCGATTTGACGCTTTCGATCGAGCCGCCGGCGATTTCTCTGCAGGTCATTGATCCCACAGACACGCCCACTGCGACACCGACCGACACGCCCACTGCGACACCGACCGACACGCCCACGGCGACGCCGACCGATACGCCAACGGCGACACCGACAGACACCCCGACTGCAACGCCGACCGACACCCCGACAGCAACGCCGACCGACACGCCAACACCCACTGCCACGCCGGAGGCCATGATGTCCAGCGGGTCGGGAACCGAGTCCGATCCATACATTGTCAGCGACCCGACCGGCATGACCGCACATTCGATACGCAGCGTCGTCGCCGACTTGCGGGCGCGGCAGTCGAAGTACTTCCGCTGGGATGTCGGCGACCGCGCCGGCGAATGGACAATCACGACCGACGCGTCGCCGACGAGCCATGACTTTGACCTTTACGGCAGGGACGACCGCGGCAGCGCCTGGGACGACTTTGGCACCAGTTACAACGGGGACGAGAGCATCACCATCAATGTGCTGTCCGGGGCACACATCGTTCTACGTGTTCGGAATTACGACGGCGGCGCGCCGACCGATTTGACGCTTTCGATCGAAGCGCCGGCCGCGGCTGACCCGCCGGTCTCCGATCCAACGGACACACCGACTGCGACTGCGACGCCGACCGCAACGGCGACTGAGACTGCGACATCAACGCCAACCGCTACAACGACCGCTTCAGCGACGCCGACCGACACGCCGACAGTGACGCCCACGCCGACGGCCACGGTCGACCTCAGCGGCGTTTCGGACAGGGACGCGTTGGTGGCGCTCTACAATGCGACCGACGGCGACAACTGGAGGCTCAACGACAACTGGCTGAGCCAGCAGGCGCTCGAAACCTGGCGCGGGGTGACCACCGACTCAAACGGTAACGTAATAATCCTGCTGTTGCCCGACAACGAATTGAGCGGCTCGCTTCCGGCCACGCTCGGCGCGCTTGATGAACTGATCTCTCTGAATTTATCCAACAACAATCTGAGCGGTTCGATTCCGGCCAGGCTCGGCGCGCTTGATGAACTGCGCGCTCTGTCGCTAAACAACAACGATTTGAGCGGGTCGATCCCAACTGAGCTGGGCAACCTGGAGAATCTGGAACGGCTGTGGCTGGACAACAACGATTTGAACGGGTCGATTCCAAGCGAACTGGGCAACCTCGACAAACTGACGCTGTTGAGACTCCATAACAACGATCTGAGCGGTTCGATTCCAGCCGAGTTGGGCGACATGGCCAGCCTGGCGAAGCTCCTCCTCTCGGGCAATGGATTCAGCGGATGCATTCCCGATGTTTTGCGCAATGTCAGCAGCACCGACTTGAGTGATCTCAGTTTGCCATTCTGTACGGAAGGTTCCGCCACCGCCACGCCGACACCCTCAGCCACAGCTACGCCAGATCCTGACGCCACCGCCACGCCGACACCCACAGCGACAAATACGCCGGATCCTCAAATCGCGACGACGGAGAGGGCGGCGCTGGTTGCGCTCTACAACGCCACCGACGGCGCCAACTGGACCAACAAGACCAACTGGCTGAGCCAGGAGCCGATCTCGACCTGGTACGGCGTGTCCACAGACGGAAACGGGCGCGTTACGGAGCTGCTTCTTACAGACAACGGGCTGCGCGGGACGATTCCGGCCCTGAGCGCCCTGACCGGACTGGAGCGACTGCACCTGGGCAGCAACGATTTGAGCGGGACGATCCCCGATTTGAGCGTCCTCACCAACCTGGAGTATCTGAACCTGCAACTCAACGATTTGAGCGGGACGATCCCCGATTTGAGCGCGCTCACCAACCTGGAGCAACTGTATCTGAACGATAATGATCTAAGCGGACAGATCCCCAGTCTGAGCGCGCCCACCAACCTGAGGTTTCTGTACCTGGGATACAACGATTTGAGCGGGACGATCCCCAGTCTGAGCGCGCTCACCAACCTGCGCACGCTGAACCTGGCCGGAAACGATTTGAGCGGGACGATCCCCGATTTGAGCGCGCTCACCTTCTTGGCTAGCCTTTATCTCCACAATAACCAGTTGACCGGATCGGTCCCGGACCTGAGCGCGCTGACCTACATGAAATATCTGTACCTGCACGACAACGATCTGAGCGGGCAGATTCCGGATGTGGGCGCGCTCACCAGGCTGCGCGTACTCTCGCTCAGCGACAACCAGTTGAGCGGGTCGCTGCCGGACCTGAGCGCGCAGACCGAACTGAGGGAGTTGAAGGCCGAAAGCAACCAGTTGGGCGGGTCGCTGCCCGACCTGAGCGCAAATAAAGAGCTGGAGAAGCTCAACCTGAGCGATAACCAGTTCAGCGGCCAGATCATGGACCTGAGCCTGCTGACGGACCTGACGCACCTGGATTTGAGCAGCAATGAGTTGACAGGGCCTGTACTGAATCTGAATCTGCTCACCAACCTGACGGCGCTGTCGCTGGGCGGGAACAGCGGGCTGTGCCTGCCGGGCGGGGAGATTGCAGCGGGATCGAACAGCGTCGTGACGACCCATCTCAACAGCCTCAATCTGCCTTCGTGTTCGGACAGTGCGACGCTGACGCCGCCGGGCACGCCCCAGAACCTGACGGCGACGGTCTCCGGCAGCCAGGTCGCGCTGAGCTGGGATGCGGCGACGGATGCGACCGGCTACGCGTTGCGGGCGTGGGACAGCCTCGACCGCGAGTGGGGCGCGCTCGGCGGCACGCTGACCAACGCCAGCTACACGCACACCGTGCAGACCGACGGCAGAAACTACTATTACCAGGTCCGGGCGCAGGGTTCGAACGGCGTTTGGGGGAACTGGTCGGACCGGGTTCATGCGGTCATAGGCACGCACCAGTTTCAGCCGCCGCCGGCATCGTTGGGGCTGGACATCTTCTATCAGAAATACATCGACGTCGCCGGCGTGACCATCGTCGCTCCCGGCGAGGTTTCGGACGCGAAGATGGTCGAGGCGCGCGGGGTGGTCAGCGATATGGTTTCGTCGCTCAAGGGCGACCTGCTCGCCACGCTCGTCGCCAACAAGACCCAGGTGTCGATCTACAAGTACGATGAAGACAAAGGCAAAGTCCGGCAGTTGCCCGAATTCTCATGGCTGGGGTCCGACTCAGGGGGTTATGCACATGCACGTTCCTCGGGAGGGTGGATAGCAGGCGTGCCAGAAGCGGATCAGGGTTGCTATGTTCTAGTCCACGAGGTCGGGCACTTGGCGCACTTTGCGGCTTCTGCGCAGACGGATGGAGCGGATTTCGATGACCGTCTTGAAACCGCGTACCGGGCGGCATTGGACGGAGATCTGTGGGAGGGTGAGTTCGCGCGGTCAAGGGCCCTTGAATATTTTGCCGAAGCGGTGTGGTTCTGGGTCAGGGGTTCGGTGCCGGATTCGCTGGCGGCGGAAGAGACCACGCTCGCCGAATACGATCCCACTGTCGCGGCGCTGGTTACGGAGTTGTTCAACGAAGTGACGCTGCCCGCATCCTGTGATGACTGACCCTGAAGATGCGGCCCAGGACAGCTGCCGGGCCAAAAGGTCCGGCTTTCATCGCCGCCTGTAACAGCCGTAACTCGAAAATCTGAACTGCCGTAACTCGAACAGCAACATCCGTATCCGTAACTCGAAACTCGGAAAACCTGCCGCCAGCACCCTCCTCAATCTCTCGCGTCTATGCAGTTCGAGTTTTGATTTCCGAGTTTCGGCATTCACGCTAGACAGCCAGACAGCCCCTCAGCCGCCCCCCTGGACCAAAGCCCCGCGTAGGCCCTCAAAGTAGACCCCGAACAGCAAGCCCCGAAACTCGAAGCTCGAAAACCAGTAGCCAGTTTCCGGTTGCCGGTCGCCAGTAACACCAGTCGCGCACGCTGCCGTTGACGTTGCCAGCCACCGACCACTGGCAACTGCCGTTGACGTTCTTCGTGGAGATTCGTGCAAATTCGTGGATCAGGCAGTTGACGTTGCAGTTCCGAGTTTCGGCAGTTTTGGACGGTCGGGCCTGACGGCCCTCCCTTGTGCGGGGGGACTCCCCCCGCAACGCCCCCCTGATGTTCTCCCCCGCCAATTTTGGGGTCATTGCGGCCGTGTCCCCCCAAAACCGGTAGACAATTCCAGCCACCGCTGGCATGAATTCCCCTCCAGACAGTTCCCACCCCAAAAGTGGGATGCACCCGTGATTGCGTTTCTTTTGACTGATACAAATGTGCTACACTGCTATGTTGAACCACACAGCGAGCCGGGGGAGAATGCTTGATTGACGCGCGCAAGCTCTGTCAGTTGATGGGTTGTTCTCGGAATGACGCGGAGAGACAGAATAGCCGGCGAAAGGACCTCGTGGAACAGGTGAAATAGTTGACATAAACTATCGACACGCTCTCGGAATTTCCGATTGTGACCGACCAGCAGTTCCAGGGGTTGCTGCAAATTTCCAAGACCATCGCCAAGAAAACGCCCGGCACAGGTTACACAGAAGAAAGTAACCAAAAACGCTGCGATTTGGAGGCGCTCTCGGACAACGGTGAGAAGTCTTCAGTCTTCATTCGACAGAACAGCGAGTACATCAAGAATTTTCGATAGGTCTGCGCTACCAAACAAACACAAAGGCGTTGGGAATCATCGCGCTAGTCCGCTATAACGGCGCTCAAGGAGAGTCCAGCCGCCATCCGGACGGGCATTAGGCTCTACCCCACATTCACCGCATCACCGCGCAAGAGATAGCAAGTGGAAGTGTGCAGCCGCAGGAGCAACATCGAGAATTTACTACCCGATACAGCACTCTTGAACAAGCCCTCAAAACATTCTTTGAGGATATCGGCGTATTAGGCTACGCAGAGCATTTCCCCGAAGCGCTTCAACCGAGGCTTTTCGATGAACATCAATAGCATTCGCGAGTCCCTGAATACCCCCCGCACTGTCGGCTTCGACCTCTACGAGCGCCGCCCTGGTAACCAACAGCTCATCCTTCCCATCCACCACGAAGACGGCGACATGGTGGAAATCTATCTGCAGGAAAGCCCAAAAGGAGATGCCTACGTCCGCATCTGTGACTATGGCCTCACCTTGATGCGTCTTTCCTACACCTACGAAATCTCGACTCCCGCACGTCAGCGGATTTTCGACAGCATCCTTATCAACAACGGCGTCGCCAACGAAGAGGGGAACCTCTATCTCGACACCCATCTTGACAAACTCTCTGAGAGCATTCTCCAGTTCGCTGGCTGCGCGCAAAAGGTGTGCAACATGCGTTATTGGAGTAGAGAGATCATTCGCAGCGCCTTCTACGATGACTTGGAGGACCACATTAGCGCTAAGATGACAGCGTATTCTCCGGTCCCCGATCAGTTTCCCCTTCCGGAATATCCGATCTGCGTGGACTGGTCCCTGACCTATGAGAGTTTCAGGTTTTACGTCTTTGGCGTGCACAGCAACGATAAAGCAAAAAATGCTGCCCTTGCGCTGCTTGAATTCAAGCAGGCGTCTCTGTTGTTTACCAGCCTGGTCGTCCACGAGGACATGGAAGCGCTTGGCAAAAAAGAACATATCTACCTAACCCGCAACGCCGACAAGCAGTACCCGGGTTAGGTAGACTTCCAAGAAACAGGCAACAAGGATATTCCACGACTTGTCGGTGTCTCCGCGTAGTCCGGTCCTCCAGCCGGCGCAAGATGTCTTGATAAGTTGACGAGAGAATGCCCTCTCCCCCTTCCCTCCCGCCGCGCAGCCCCTCTCTCCCCGCGAGCCAACCCGCGCTCGCCTGGCATAGCCGCCAACCGGCCCCTAACCACCGGCCCCTGAAGTGACGGAATTCCCCGGGTGCACCCCACTTTTGGGGTGGGAATCGTCTGGCGGGGGTTCCATGCCAGCGGTGGCTGAAACTGATTGCCGGTTTTGCGAGAGGCACAGGGCCGGCGCAGGGTCGGCAAAGGGCCTGCCCCTACCGTGGCCGCGGCATTCGCTGATTTGGGGGCGGTGCGATGGGCTGCAGGTAGCGCACGGCGGCATTGACGCCACACTCGGCGCGGGGAGGACATCAGGGGGGCGTTGCGGGGGGACTCCCCCCGCACAAGGGAGGGCCGAAGGCCCGACCGTCCAGAACAGCCGGAACTCGGAAGGGCCGAAACTCGAACTGCAACGTCAAAGGCCTAATCCACGAATTTGCACGAATCTCCACGAAGAACGTCAACTGCGGGTTGGGTCAGGGGGGCGTTGCCACATGAGGTATAGGAATCTGTACCCCTATTTTGGCCTGCACCCGTCAGCGGGTTGTGTCCTCTTCTTAGAGTCGTCTCAAGCCCTACGGTTCGGGTCGGCGGGCGGGCGGGAATTCTGGGGACTGGTGCGCGTGGGAGTTGCCGCCGCCGGCTCCTATGGCCGCCGTCAGTAGTTCTTTATCCGCCTCTCGGGGTGATATACTTTCCTCCGTTATTAAAGTTTATGGCATGAAACTTTAATAACGCTGATAGCTATTCAAAAGACTTTAATTGTAACGACTCAGCCTTGGGGCCAAGAGCGTCAACCAATAACTGACCTCTGGCCCCCAATCGTCCAATCACCTGCTTCTGTGGTCCTCCCCTAACCCCTACCTTGCCACAATACTTTCTTGTCCAAGGGTCTCTGTCCCTCCGCGCTTCCCCCTTCCCGCCTGCCGCCGCCCCGTCGTGCCGGTCGGCCTCCCGCTTCCTCAACCCAATTGACAGGACAGGCATGAATGACAATACCTGGGAACGCATTCTGGGTAGGATTCAAGTCCAACTTGACACAGTAAACTTGCGTATCACGCAGCACGGGCAACAGGAGATGGTCGAAGAGGATATTACGCTCGATGATCTGCTTGAAACGATTTCTCAGGGACAGATCTTGGAAGATTACCCCCAACATAGAAGAGGCGCCTGATGCCTTTTGTCTGGTCGCACGTCTGCAAGGCGCGCCATCCATCCCGTTTGCACCACTGCCCAGCCAACCCTGATCATTATTACTGCCTATGAGCTCAAGTTGCCAAAATGGATTACGCCGACCCGGAGGAGAAAATCGACATGAACTGCAGCATCGAAGGTTGTCCCGGTGAGTTCGAAGCAGCCACAATCATGCATACAGTCCGGCACAAGGGCCCGTTCATCGTCATCGACCACGTTCCCGCCGACATCCGTTCCCTATGCGGCGACGCGCTGCTCAAACCTGACACGGTTCGCAAAATCGAAAGCCTGCTGCTGGAGAAAGGCCAGCCGGCAACGACAGTACCTCTCTTTGAATTCGCTTGAAATACCTTGCTGAAATCAAGAGAAACACGCTTCGTATGACTGGGCCTCCCCCTCCTCTTTCTTCGGACCAACCCGCGCCTGCCTGGCATAGCCGCCAACCGGCCGGCGGACCCTAGCCACCGGCCACTGAAGTGACGATTCCCCCTCATTCCGAGCAAGAACCGCGAAAACGTGCTATGCTGCCATCACAGAACTGAACGCAGCGCCTGCGCGCAACCATCCCGGAAGACTCGGAGGCCGTCGTCTATGCCGACGCCGTATACACACAGATCTATGTCCTGTCACGAAGAGTCCGCCGCAACCTACAAAATGGGCCAACTGTCCTGCATTTGCGCCATCCTTTGCACCGTCAACGGGCGCAAATGCGCCAAAAAGGTTCACAAAACGACAACATCCCTTTCCTGACACAAGATTCAACCAAGACATCCTGTCACGAGAGCCCGAAAAAATTTATTGATATCAGGCCGTTCTGGACAAATCATGCCATCCGATACTCTTTCGATACCCTACCTTTCCCCGAATCGGCGCCTGATGCGGACCAAACCGGTCGCCGTCCGGGCCAACTGTGGACCATACCGACCCACCCTTGAGACCCTGTCCGTGCCTCCGCTATAATCAGAATTCATCACAATCAACGAAAACCCCGGCATCCGCTCGCCAGCAACCGGCAACCAGCAACCGGTAACTGGCAACCGACAACCGGCAACTGAGTTATCCCATTGCGCGTCGTACTCATCAGCAAAGCGCTCGTCGTCGGCGCTTACCAGAAGAAAGCCGAAGAGATCGCCCGCCTCGGCATCGACCTCACCGTCCTCATTCCGCCCAGCTGGCGCGACCGCCGCGGCCAGCAGCGGGCCGAGCGCCTCCATACCACCGGCTACGAACTGCGTACGATTCCCGTCCTATTCAACGGCGCATATCATCTCCACTTCTATCCCACTCTGGTGAGAGAGCTGCGGAGGTTGCGGCCGCAGGTTGTGCACCTGGATGAGGAACCGTACAATTTGGCTACGGTTCTCGGTGTCCGCGCCGCGCGCGCCGCCGGCGCAAGACCGCTCTTCTTCACCTGGCAGAACCTGTTCCGGCGCTATCCGCCTCCTTTTCGCTGGTTCGAGCGCACCGTCTACCGCGCCTGTCCCGCCGCCATCGCCGGCAACGCCGAGGCCGGCGACGTTCTTGCACAAAAAGGCTACCGGGGAGAGATCGTCGTCCTGCCGCAGTTCGGCGTCGACCCGAGCATCTTCCGACCGCACGAGGAGAGAGAAGATCGAGAAGAGAGAATCCGGCCCACTTCCCATTCCGAGCCCTTCCATATCGGCTACGCCGGCGGGCTGCTGCCCGAAAAGGGGCTCGACCTGCTCCTGCGGGCCTGCGCCGGGCTGACCGGCGACTGGCGCCTCACCATGGCGGGCAGCGGAGAGCAGCTGGAAGGCCTACGCAGCCTGGCTGCAGACACCGGCATCGCCGACCGCGTCAAGCTCGGCGTCAGGCTGTCCAGCGCCGAGATGCCCGGCTTCTACCGCTCGCTCGACCTGTTGGTGCTGCCCAGCCGCACCCGGCCCAACTGGAAGGAGCAGTTCGGGCGTGTCCTGATCGAAGCCATGGCCTGCGGCGTGCCTGTGCTCGGCAGCGACAGCGGCGAAATCCCCCGTGTCATCGGGGACGCCGGCGTCGTTTTCCCGGAGGAGGACCTGGAAGCGCTGCGTTACCACTTGCAACGACTGATGGAGGATGCAACCGTCCGCAAATCCCTGGCCGCAGCCGGCAGACAGCGAGTGCTCGACCACTTCACCATGGCGGAGATCGCCCGCCGCACGGTTGCCGTCTACAACACAGTCGCCAATGGTCGCTAGCCCGTGGTCGGTCATTTCGTCTACCGCTGGAAACGATGAAAGTCGTCGTCAACGCCCAGCTCTTGCATACCGGCAGCAGCTACCGCGGCGCCGGGGTCAGCAGCTACTCTCGCAACCTGCTCACAGCCCTGGCAGCGCAGAACGGAGAACATGAACTGACGGCCTTTCTCAACGACCGCAACTTTCGCTTCCCCCAGGCGCAGCAGGGGCTCAATCTGCGCTATACCCGCTGGCCGGCCGCCGCGCCGCTGCCCCGCATCATCTGGGAGCAGACCGCCCTGCCGCTGGCCGCACGGGCCGAGCGGGCCGACCTGGTGCACGGGCTGGTCAATACGCTGCCGCTGGCGACAAACGTGCCCGGCGTTGTGACCGTCCACGACCTGAGCTTTTTGCGCCTGCCGGAGCGTTTCCCGCGGCTGAAGCAGCTCTATCTGGCCGCCCTCTGCCGCGCCAGTGTCCGCAAGGCGCAGCGGGTGATCGCCGTCAGCCGCCAGACCGCCGCCGATGTACGGGAACACTTCGGCGTCGACAGCCGCCGGGTTGAAGTGGTGTATAATGGGGTCGGCGAGCGGTTTCGCCCCCTGCCCGCCCAGGATGTTTCCGACTTTCGCCGCCGCATGGGGCTGCCGCCGAAATTTCTGCTCTATCTGGGTACGCTGGAGCCGCGCAAGAACCTGCCCCATCTGCTGCGGGCCTACGCCGAGTGGCAGGCGAACAGTGCGGCCGGGCGCGATGTGGCGCTGGTTCTGGCCGGCGCCAAAGGCTGGCACTACCGCGAAATTTTCGAACAGGCCGCCGAGTTGGGGTTGACCGAGAGCATGGCAGGCGCCCCTTTCGAGCAGGGGCGCATGGTCCACTTCCCCGGTTTTGTTCCCGAAGAGGAGCTGTGCCTGTGGTATAACGCCGCCGCCGCCTTCGTCTATCCGAGCCTGTTCGAGGGCTTTGGCCTGCCGCTCCTGGAGGCGATGGCATCCGGAACGCCTGTGATCTGCAGCGACGCGCCCAGCCTGCAGGAGGTCGCCGCTGACGCGGCGCTGGTCGTCCCGGCGCAGGACCGGCCGGCTCTGCAAAACGCGTTCGAGCGCCTCTTCACCGAGGCGGGCCTTGCCGGCGAACTGCAGGAGCGCGGCATCCGTCAGGCGGGCCGGTTCTCCTGGGAACGGGCCGCAGCAGAAACGATCGATGTATACGAGTCCGCGCTGCACCACAGCGAATGAGCAGTTCCAGTACTGAACCAATGGTCACTGAACGTACGCCCATGACGACCGTAGAGATGAAGCAGCGCCGGGGCCATCGCACTTCCCAGATGCTCAATGGCCCGAGCGAGATGAACGGTGAGGCAACAGGCGTTCCTGACGGGAATCGGCTGATTGCCCTGTATACCCGGGTCCCGTCGCACTGGTGGCCGGCGATCCTGCGCATCAGCGACCTGCTCCTGACCGTCGTCGCCTTCGTGCTCGCCTACTGGCTGCGCTATCGCGTCCAGTGGTTCCTCGCCGTTGACCCGGCGCACCAGGCCGATCTCTTCACTTATGTACCGTTCGGCCTCGCGCTCGTCTTTCTCCTCTTCTGCTCGTTTCAGTTCTCGCGCGTCTACAGCGTCCGCCGCGACCGCACCTGGCTGGAAGAGGTCTACACCATTGCCAGCGCCACCACAATCGGCGTTGTCGTCCTGATTGTGCTCAACCTGGCTTTCGGACAGCTCTCGTACAGCCGTCTCATCTTCCTCTACACCGCCGTGCTTGTGACACTGCTGCTGGGCATCAGCCGCGCCGTCATCTACACCCTGCGCAGCTACCTGCGCAACCGCGGCGTCGGGCTTGAACGCGTCGTGTTGGTCGGTGTCGGCGATGTCGGGCTGATGGTCATGCGCACCATCGCCGCCCGCCCCAGCCTCGGCTATGAGCTCGTCGGCTTTCTCGACGACAACCCGGAAAAGAACCGGACCGACATCGGCCGCTTCCAGGCGCTCGGTCCGCTGAACAACTTCACCGCCATCCTGCAGAACCACGCCATCGACACCGCCATCATCTGCCTGCCCTGGAAGAGTCATCGTGCGGTGGCGCAGCTGCTCTATATGTGCGAACAGCGCGGCATCAAGGCGCAGATCGTGCCCAACTTCTTCCAGCTGACCAAGAATCAGATGCAGGTCGAGCGGCTCGACGGCATTCCCCTCATCACCACGCGCTCGGTGTCGATCGCCGGCTGGAACTTCTTCGTCAAGCGTGCGCTCGACGTGACGCTGGCGACCGTTCTGTTGGTTGTCGGGCTGCCCTTCGCCGCGCTGATCGCGCTTTTCGTCCGCTTCAGCTCTCCGGGGCCGATCTTCTATTCCCAGACCCGCATCGGACGCAACGGACAGCCGTTCAAGATCCTTAAATTCCGCTCGATGATTGCCGACGCGGAGGAGCAGCTCGACGACATCGCCGACCTCAACGAAGCCTCGGGCCCCCTCTTCAAAATGCGCGACGACCCCCGCCGCACGCCCCTCGGACGCATCCTGCGCCGCTTCAGTCTCGATGAGCTGCCCAACCTCGTCAACGTCCTGCGCGGCGAAATGAGCCTCGTCGGTCCGCGCCCCAACGTACCCGAAGAAGTTTCCCAATACAAAGACTGGCACCGCAAACGTCTTTCCGTCAGCCCCGGCATGACCGGCCTCTGGCAGGTCAGCGGCCGCAGCGACCTCACCTTCGATGAGATGGTCCTGCTCGACATCTACTACGCCGAGAACTGGAGCCTGACCCTCGACCTGGGTATCATGCTGCGCACGCTTCCGAAGGTACTGGGCGGAGAAGGCGCTTATTGATTCTGGTTCTTGGTTTTTGGTTTCCAGTTTTTAGTGAACACCGTAGCTGCAGTGAATAATGTACAGTGAACACCAGTTGCGTGCGCGGTCGCCGTTGCCGTTTCTGGCCACTGGCCGCTATCCACTGCAGTTCGCGGTTGCAGTTGCCGTTACTAAAAACTGAGAACTCAAAACGAAGAACTGGTCATCAATGCTTCGAATTCTGATTGTGATGAGCGATACCGGGGGCGGCCACCGGGCCAGCGCCCAGGCTCTGCAAGCGGCGTTCGCGGCCCGCTTCCCCGGACGTTTTCAGGTCGAAATTGTCGATCTGTGGACCGACTACACGCCCTGGCCTGTCAACCAGATGCCCCGCGTTTACAGCCCGATTGTTGCCCGCGCCTCCTGGCTTTGGAAGCTGCTCTGGCTCCTCTTTGAAAGAGAGCGCGCCCTTTCCACTGTGCTTCGCCTGGTCTACCCGCTCTGCCGCAAAGACATGGCCAGGGCTCTGCAAGCGCACCGTCCCCACCTCATCATCTCGGTGCATCCGCTCATGCAGCAACTCTTCCTCTGGCTCCTCGAAAGGGAGGGCCCGCCCACCCCCTTTGTGACCGTCGTCACCGATCTCGCATCCTTTCATCACGGTTGGTTTCACCCCCGCGCCCAGCGCTGTTTCGTCGCCAGCGAGACCGCCGCGGCCGCCGCCCGCCGCCATGGCCTGCAGCCCGCGCAGATACGTCTCCTCGGCCTTCCCGTTCGCCCCGACTTCGCCCAGACCCTGCCCGACCGCGCGACCGCGCGCGCCGGCTTGGGCTTGACTGACGGCACATTCATCGCGCTGCTCGCCGGCGGCGGCGAGGGCATGGGTCCGGTCGCGGCGATTGCCCATGCCCTGGCCCGCCGCCTGGCCGCGACGGGGACCGACGCGCAGCTGATCGTCATCTGCGGCCGCAACGACCGTCTGCGCCGGGCATTGCAGCGCAGCGAATGGCCGCTGCCGGTGCAGGTGCACGGTTTCGTCGACAACATGCAGGCGTGGATGACCGCTGCCGACTGCATCATTACCAAGGCCGGCCCGGGCACGATCGCCGAGGCGCTCATCTGCGGGCTTCCGATCCTGTTGAGCGGCTTCATCCCCGGGCAGGAGGAAGGCAACGTGCCCTTCGTGGTCGAGAACGGCGTCGGCGCTTACTGTGAGTCGCCCGAAGGCATCGCTGATATTGTTGGGGCGTGGGCCGGCGGCGGCGAACTGGAGCGAATGGCGGCCTGCGCCCGCGAGCTGGGGCGCCCGCACGCCGCGTCCGATATTGTCGATGAGATTGTTGAGTTGATGGAGGGGTAGGGCGGGCTGGAGTGAAGGAGGCCCGAAATTTCGTTACCCTATTTGCCTATCGCGTCGCGCGCGTTCTTCCATTAGCAGAGTCGCCGCCGCCACGCCCAAGTCGGTTGCGGGACGTTCGGCCAAATGCTTCCGGCACTCTCAGCGCGCCAACTCTCTCTCTATGGCGGCGAGCGCCACCGCGCTCATTCTACGGTTGTTTTCACGCGCGTGGCGACGAAGTCGCTCATGGAGAGAATCGGGCGTGTTCTTGATCTGCAGGTTAGCCATATAGTGACTCCAGCATGATTCTGGCATGAATCCTACATTCTGAACTACGAGACCTTACTCCAATTTCCGTGCCATCTTGCCATCCGCATAGCAAGACGCGACAATGTGGCCGAGAACAGCCGGGAACTTGGCGGGGCAACCATGATCTATGCATATCCGTGTGAATTCACTTCTGACGAAGACGGAGGCCTGGTAGCCGTCTTCCCCGACGTTCCGCAGGCAATCACCGGCGGCAGCGATCTGGCCGAGGCGCGGACAATGGCCGAAGACGCTCTCGCTACAGCCCTGGCCGGATATGTCCACGCGCAGCGGGATATCCCCACGCCCAGCCAGCCGGGCGCAGGTCAGGAGCTTATCGCGGTCCCAACCGTTGCCGCCGCCAAGCTGGCCCTCTACTCGGCGATGCGCGCCCAACGTATCGGTAGCGGAGAGCTTGCCAGCCGGTTAGGGATCAGCAACGCGGCTGCGCAGAAGCTGATCGACCCGGAGCATAGCTCTCCCATTAACCAGCTTCAGAAGGCGCTCCTGGCGCTTGGGCACAGTCTGGTTGTCGAGGTGACTGCTGTCTGACAGCGAAGAGGATCGACACCGTCTACTTTGAGGACGAATTGAGAGCAACTGGCTGCTCTGGGATGGTTGAGTACCCGAGCGGCTAGACTGAACTGGGTGTCGTGAACCGTTCAACCTCGATCTCTTTGCTTCGTTCGCGGGCCTGCCACAAGGCATAGGCCGTTTGCATTCCCAGCCAGGTCTCCGGCGTAGAGCCGAACGCTTGGGACAGCCGCAGCGCCATGTCGACCGATAGGTCAGACTTCCCGTTCACCAAGCCCGACAGCGCCTGCCGGCTCACTCCCAGCCCCTGTGCCGCTCGCGTCACTGTCAATCCCAACGGCTCAAGACATTCCCATCTCACGATCTCGCCCGGATGGGGAGGGTTGTGCATGGGCATCATTTCACCTCTTTGGATCTTTGCTAATGAATGCTGCACCTCCATCTGTAGTGTAGGCGGCACCCTGTCGTCCGTCAATTGACACGCCCACAATAGTCCAGCTGGTGCGCCACGTACGCCAACTCCCCGCGCGCGACCTGCCGCCGCCGTGTCGTCAGCCACGCTTCGAATGCGTCCGCGTCCAGCTGCGCATGGCCCTGCAGCGTCGACTCGACAAAATGCAGGATGCAGCCGAGAAAATAGGCCTCATCGGCCGGATAGGTCTCGCCCACGGCATGCACGACCCAGTCCGAGCTGCCGGCCGCCAGCACCTCTGCCCCGCATTCCCGCAGCGCGCGGAAAAGCCTGCGTCCGGTGCGGCTGTCGCCCGACGGCTTCCCGTCGGTGATGCGCGTGTCCATCGAGCGGTGGTAGAGCGCCTCGATGCAGCTGTCCAGCGCCGGGTCGACCTCCGGCAGAAAGAGCGTCGCGCCGTCGAAGTTGATGCTGAAATAGAACAGTCCCCCCGGCCGCAGCATAGACAGCAGGCTGGGCAGCGCCGTCGGCAGGTGCAGCAGGTCCAGCAGCGCATGGGCGATGAGCAGGTCGAAGCGTTGGCTGTTTTCCTGGCGGGCGGCGAAGTCGTAGAGATTGGCACTCTGCAGATTGAGCCGCAGCCCCGGTCCACTGCCTGACGTCAGGTGGGCCAGCCGCTTGCGGGCCGCCCGGATGTTGCTCTCTTCGTTGTCGATCGCAGTGTAATCCGCGCGCGTGAACAGCTCCCACTCGACGCAGCGTTCGACCATCGTGCCGATGCCCGCGCCGACCTCTAGCACCCGCAGCGGGCGGCCCGCCGGCGCCGCCGCGCCCACAGCCTCCGCCAGCGTCTGCCACACGTGCCGGTTGAGCGCGCGGTCGTCCACGCTGCGCTTGGCGGCCAGATAGCGGGCGAAATCGTACATGATAGTTTTCAGTTTCCTGTTTTGAGTTTTTGGTAACGGCGAACTGCAGTGGTCAGTGGCCAGTAACGTCAACGGCAATTGCTCTATCCACGAATTGACACGAATCTGCACGAAAACTGCAACGGCAACTGCAACTGCAGAGGCGGCCGCGTACGCAGCAGGGGTTCACGAAAAACTAGAAACTGGAAACCAGAAACTGCCGTACCGCCGCCGCGGAGTCCGCCCAGCGCGGATGGGAATCGAACCGCTGCCGCGCGTTGCGGCCCAGGACGGCCAGCCGCTCTCTGTCCCCGGCCAGCGCCGACAGATGACCGGCGATGCCGTGCGCGTCGCTCGGCTCGACCAGAAAACCGTTGACGTCGGGCCGGACGATCTCGCTGGCCGCGCCGTGAACACCCGCCAGCGCCGGCAGCCCGAAGGCCATTGCCTCCAGGTAGACGATGCCGAACCCCTCGTATGACGACGGGACCGCCAGCACGTGCGCGTTGTTGTACTCCTGCGCCAGCTCACGGTCGGACACGCGCCCCAGCAGAAGGATGTTCTCCTCCAGTCCGGCAGCGGCGATCTGCCGGCGCACCGCGCCGCCATATTCGCAATCGACTGCATCGTCGCCCACCACTCTCAACCGCCAATCCTCTGGCGGCAAACGTGATAGCGCGGCGATCAGATGGTGCAGCCCCTTGCGCGCGATGATATTGCCCACGAAGAGAACGCGCAACGGGCCGCAATTGCTCTCTCTGGCGCGGATGAGCTCCTGCGCCGCGTCGTCGTGCGGTAGGGCCAGATGGTCCGCGGCCGGGCAAGCGACGATCGAAGGGAGCGCGCCTATCTCGCCGCGTAGCGCCTCCACCGCCTGCCGCGTCGTCCGGCTGTTGAAGACGAAGCCGTCGAGTGTGCGCAGATATGAGCGCTCGACCGCGCGGTACAAGAGTCGGAGCCAGCCCGCATGCGCTTCGCTGCTGCGCAGGTGATGGACGATCCCGATCAATGGATAGGGTCTGGTTTGGAGCCGCCGGTTGAGCAGGGCCAGCGATGGATGGTTCAGCTCATCCTGCAACAGGATATCCACGCGCAGGTCGCGCAGCCGCCGGTACAGCCGCGCCGAGAAGTTGTCGGTCAGATGCGCCGGGTAGTTGCGCCAGGGGAGGGATACGATTTCGACCGAATCGCCGGCCTCGCGCAGATACTCGGCCAGCTTGCGGTCGTAGAGATAGCCGCCCGAAAGCGTGTCCGGAGAGCCGTAGATGAGGAGACCGATTCGCATGGAGAGTTTTCAGTTTCTGGTTCTTCGTTTTTGATGAACGTCACTTGCGTACGTGGCCGCCGGTGCCGTTGCAGTTACCAAAAACTGAAAACCGACTACCAAAAACTGCAGTTTGCCGGCGCCCGGTCTCAAACGACCAGCTACCGTAAGCGGCGGTTCAGCGCTCGACCCGGTAGGAGGCCCAGGCGATCTCGTTCTCCCAGATACGGGCAGTTACCGCACCGATGTTGGCGGCGTTCAGCCTCTCGGAAAAGCTGTTGGCGACAATGCGGCAGAAATGCTCGATGCTCGGGTTGAGGCCGTCGAACTCCGGCAGCTCGTTGAGCGTCTTGTCTCGGTAGCGGGCCGCCAGCCCTTCCAGCAGCTCCTCGACGTGAACGATATCCACCAGATAGCCGTGCTGGTCCAGTTCGGCCCCCTCCAGCTGAAACTCGAGCCGGTAGTGATGCGAATGCCATTCGTTCTCCGGGCCCCAGTCGCCGCCGATGAGGAAATGCTGGGCGACAAAATCCCGCTGTACTGCCAGTCTGTACATTGCATCTTTCCTTTCGCGCCAGCTCTTTGCCTAAGGCCTCTTCTGGCGGTCGCGACCATCCTGCCAGGAGCCGGGTTATGGGAACGAACCACCGTAGTCCAAAACCACCTGCAGGGTGTCCTCCGGCTGTGTGTCGATCATGGCGAAGGCCGCGGCGGCCTCGTCGAAAGGAAACCGGTGGGAGATCAACTTCTCAGCCGGCAGTCCCGCCAGCAGCCGCCAGGCGCTTTCCATCCGCCGCCCTTTCGTCCAGCGTCCGCGCAAGCGGGGCGCCACCGTACTGACCTGGCTGCTGATCAATCTCACCCGGTTGCGGTGAAACGAGCCCCCCAACTGCAGGCTGGCAGGCTTGGTCCCGTACCAGGAACCGACGACGATGCGGCTGTCGAATCCCGCAGCCGAGACAGCACTATCCAGCGCCGCCGGCTGGCCGGAGAGCTCGTAGACCAAATCCGCTCCATCTCCGTCGCCGCAATCTTCAACTGCCTCCCGCAGCCCTTCCGCGCCGTCCGCATCGCTGGGATCAATCGTCCCGCTCGCGCCCAACCGTTCAGCCGCCTCTCTGCGATGTGCCAAGGGGTCCACCGCGATCAGCGCCTCCAGCGGAAACTGCGCCAGCAGCGCGGTCGTCAACAGACCGACAACGCCCAGCCCCATCACCACGACCCGCTCGCCCACAAGCGGCGCGCCGTCCATCACCAGGTTTACCGCCGTCTCGGCATTGGGCAGCAGCGCAGCCTTCTCCGGCGCCATATCCTCTGGCACTGGCAGCAGCATCTGTCGGCTGGCGCAAAAGTGACTTTCGTGAGGATGAAAAGCGAAGTAGTGCCTGCTCTCGTTCTCTGAGGAGCTGTCGCCAGCGGGTCTACTGTCCACAGTCCGCCGATCACTGTCCTCCGCACTGAGACGCCCTACGCAGGCATACCCGTACTTCAGTGGGTAGCGCACCGCGCCGGTCAGACCGGCAATCGAGGCGTCCGCTGCCATTCCGTCGGGGACCTGTCCCCGGTAGAACAGCATTTCCGTGCCCGCGCTGATCGCCGATACCACCGTCTCGATCAGCACTTCGTCCTTCTGCGGCGCAGCCATCTCCTCGCTGCATATTTCGACCGCACCCGGCCTGGTGAACAACAGCGCGCGCCGCTTCATACGTTCTGAAGGTGAACTCACGTCGAAGGCCTGCCGTTGCTGGCCATCTTCTTTTCGAACTCCCCCCAGAGAACCGTATCCCCCATCAACTGCACCTGCTGCACGTTGTGCAGGCGCGGTGCGACAAAGCGGCCCTCTTCCATCGCGCGCGTAGACTGGATCAACTGGTAGCCTCCCAGAAAAACGGGCGCGATTGTGATTACGGCGAAGTTGGCCAGCCCTCGCTCCAGGAATTCGGTCAATATACGTGCTCCTCCTTCGACCATCAGCGAGCGGATGCCTTCACTGCCGAGCCAGCCGAGGAGCGCGGCCAGATCCACGCGCCCGCTCCCGTCTGCGGGCAGCACTACGATGCGTGCGCCCGCCTCCGCCAGGACCTGCCGTCGCGGCGATTCCGCCCCAGCGGCTGTGGTAGCGATCCAGGCAGCCTGCGGTCCCGCAAGTAGCCGTGCGTTCGGAGGTGTACGCAGATGGGAATCGACCACCACCGGCCGCGGGCTGTCACCCGGAACCAACCGAACAGTCAACGCCGGGTCGTCGGCCAGCACTGTCCCGATGCCGACCAGGATCGCGCTGTGCGCGGCCCGTAGGCTGTGGGTCATCGTCAGCGAGGCCGGCGCGCTGATCGGGTAGGACGTTCCCTGTCGCGTGGTCAGGCAGCCATCCAGGCTCTGCGCATAGCTGAGTGTGACGAACGGAGCGCAAACATGCGAATGGCCTTCCATGCGCGCCCTCAGCCCCTCGAGTTGAGGCCGGTATCCTTCCGCCGGGTCCGGCTGCCCGTCCGGTTGACTCTGCCCGTTGAGCTGGATGATGTGGCGCATTCGCGCCGCCTTCGCCTCCAGGTAGGCGCGGCTTTCCGGGTTCGACGGCGTCTGCAAGGGGATCCGCTCCTGGACTGCGATGCCCAGAGCGGCCAGCCCCTCGATCTTGGCCGGGTTGTTCGTCAACAGCCGCACCGAGCGCACGCTCAATGCCTGCAGAATCAGGGCGGCCGCAGTGTAGTCGCGCTCGTCGGCCTGGTGACCCAGCAGCAGGTTGGCGTCGACGGTGTCGTAGCCTTCGTCCTGCAGATTGTAGGCCCGCAGCTTCTCCTCCAGGCCGATGCCGCGCCCCTCCTGCCGCAGATAGATCAGCGCGCCCCGGCCTTCGGCGGCAATCGCTGCAATCGCCTGTGTCAACTGTTCACCGCAATCGCAGCGCTGCGAGCCGAGAACGTCGCCGGTGAAACACTCCGAATGGATGCGGACGAGCAGGTCTTCGCCCTCGGTGTCGCCTATTACCAGGGCCAGGTGGTTCTTGTCATCCCATTCGCTGCGGAAATGATGCAGGCAGAAGACGCCGTCCGCCGTGGGTATGCGGGCGGTGACCGTGCGTTTGACTGCAGTTTTCGGTTTTGCGTTTTCAGTTTTTAATGACGGCAACTGCAACGGCCTTATCCACGAATTTGCACGAATCAACACGAAAACTGCAACGGCAGCTGCAATGGCAACTGCAACGACGGCCGCGCACGCGGCCGTTGCTATCCACTAACCACTATCCACTGGTGTTCAACGAAAAACTGTGGAAACTCAACCAAACCGCTCCTCCAGCCACGGGTCTCCCTGCATGTGGTAGCCGTGGCGTTCCCAGAAGCCGGGCCGGTCGCCGCGCATGAACTCCAGCGCTCGCAGCCATTTGGCGCTTTTCCAGAAATACTTCTTTGGCACCAGCAGCCGCAACGGATAGCCGTGATCCGGTTCGATTGCCTTGCCCTGATAGAGGTAGGCGAGCATTGTGTCGTCGTCGTCGAGCACATCCAGAGCGATATTCGTCGTGTAGTCGCCGTCGCAGTGGGCCATTACGTGCGTGGCAGCCGGGTCGACTTCAATGTGACGCAGGAATTCCCGCCAGGGCACACCCGTCCAAGTCGTGTCCAGTTTGCTCCAGCGGGTGACGCAATGGATGTCAACGGTCTGGGTCTTGGTCGGCAGCGCTATCAACTCCTCCCACGAGAAGAGCCTCTCCTCCGCCAATCCGAAGATGTTCAGGTTCCAACCGTCAAGTGAAGGATATTTGACCGTCGGGCCGTAGGTCAGCACCGGAAATCGTTCGGTCAGAAACTGGCCCGGCGGCACCCGCTCTTCGCGCGGTCCACTGGGAAGATTCTTGACCCGTTTCAGCCGCTCGACCTTGCGAAAAGGGTTCTCAATACGCATGTTTCCATCTCCAATCCGGGGATGGGCAGCCGCAACTTCAGGCGCCGTCCTCCGCCTTATACCGTTTGAGGACCAGGGACGCGTTCTGCCCGCCAAGCCCGAAGCCGTTGCACAGGCCGGCGTCGACCCGATGCGCGCGGCTGACGTTGGGCACATAGTCCAAATCGCAATCCGGATCCTGTTCATTGTAGTTGATCGTCGGCGCGATGCGCTGGGTCTGCATCGCCTGCACCAGCGCCGCCGCGCTCTGCGCGCCGGCCGCGCCCATCGCGTGGCCGATGCTGCTCTTTAGGCTGGTGATTGGTATGTTGTAAGCATCCTCGCCGAAGATCCGTTTGATGGCAGCGGTCTCTGATTTATCGTTCAAAATAGTGCCGGTGCCGTGGGCGACGATCCAGTCGATCTCGTCGGTGCCGAGGCCGCTCTCGCGCAGCGCAATGCGCATACATTCGGTTGCGCCATGCCCGCCCGGGTCCGGCGCCACCATATCGAAGGCATCTTCACTCAGCCCGTAGCCGGCGAACTCGGCCAGGATCGCCGCGCCGCGCGCCTGCGCATGTTCCAGCGTCTCCAGCACAAATGCAGCCGCACCCTCGCCCACCACCATCCCGTCGCGGTCGCCGCTGAAGGGGCGGCAGGCGGTTTCGGGCTCGTCGTTGCGCGTGCTGGCCGCGCCCAGGCGGCTGAAGGTGGAGATCGCCATCTTGGTCAGATAGCCCTCGGCCCCGCCGGTCAGCATGACATCCGCATCCCCGCGCTGGATGCGGCGCGCGGCTTCGCCGATGCTTGTAATGCCGGTGGCGCAGGCCGTCACCTGGCTGTTGGTGGGGCCGGTGATGCCGTGCTTGATGGCGATAAATGTCGGCGCGCTGCTGATCAGCGCGGCGGTGGCGCTGGCCGGATTGAAGCGCTTGGGGCCGTTTTCCTCCAGCTTTCGGCCCTCCTCCTCTACAATATCCCAGCCGCCGAAGGCCAGCCCCATCTCAACGCCGACGCGGGAACGGTCCTCCTGCGAGAGGTCGAGACCAGAGCGGTCCAGCGCCTCCTGCGTCGCCTTCCACGCCAACTGTGTGCCGCGGCTGGTGCGGCGCACGTCCTTGCGCTCCATGTAGGCGCGCGGTTCCCAATCGTTGACCCTGGCGGTGATCTGCGTGGGGAATCCGGTCGCATCCCAGTGCGTGATCGGTCCGGTGCCGGATTTTCCCGCCATCAGCCCGGCCCACGAACTCTCCAAATCATGCCCCAGCGGCGTCACCATTCCAATTCCGGTGACGACGATGCGCCGGGCAGAGCCTGTGTCTATTCCGTTCATTTCAGTGAACACCAGTTTCCAGTTTCCAGTGGCCAGGAATATCCCACGTGTACGCGGCCGCTGCAGTTTGCCGTTGCAGTTTTCGTGTCAATTCGTGCAAATTAGTGGATAAAGCAGTTGCAGTTAGTGGCCACTGCCCACCGACCACCGGCCACTAACCACTGCCATTATCGCATCGTCAGCGCCATGACCGCCTTCTGCGCGTGCATCCGGTTTTCCGCCTCGTCGTAGACGATCGACTGCGGGCCGTCGATGACCTCGTCGGTGACTTCAATGTTGCGGTCGGCCGGCAGACAGTGCATATACAGCGCATTCTTATTCGCCAGCGCCATGCGCCTTGAATCGGTTATCCAGTCCGTGTACTGGCTGCCGATGCGGGCGCTCTCTTCGTCGTCATCGGTCGTCAGCAGCGCGCCCCAACTCTTGGGGTAGAGGATGTCGGCGCCCTTGAACCCGGCGTCGAAATCGTCGAGAATTTCAAAGCTGCCGCCGTGTTGCCCGACGTTGTCCTTGGCCTGCTGGACGATGTCCGGCATCAGCTTGTATTCGGGCGGATGGGTAAGTCGCACGTTCATGCCGAAACGGGTCATCTGCAGGACCAGGCTCTGGGGCACCGAGATCGGTTTCTGGTAGCTGCTCGCATAGGCCCAGCTCACGTTGATCGTCTTGCCGCGCGGATCGCCTACCTTCTCGACGATCGTCATCAGGTCGGCCAGGATCTGGAACGGGTGGTAGATGTCGCACTGCATGTTCAGCACCGGCGCGCGGCTGGCGTCGGCCACGCTGTTGATGTAACCGTTGCCGATGTCCCAGTCGCACTGGCGGATGGCGATGCCATCGTAGTAGCGCCCGAAGATCTCGCCGATCTCCTTGCCCGTGTCGCCGTGGCTGATCTGTGTTGTCTCGTGGTCAATGAAAGCCGCGTGGCCGCCCAGCTGCGCCATGCCGGCTTCAAAGCTGGAGCGCGTGCGCGTGCTCGTGAAGAAGAAGAGCATCGCCAGCGCTTTGTCGCGCAAGAGCGGGTGGCCGATCCCCAGCGCGCGCTCCCGTTTGAGCGTAAGCGCTACGTCCAGGACCGTCTCGATCTCCTCCTTCGAGAAGTCCATATCACTGATAAAATCGCGACCGCGTAAATCAGTCTGCATACAAGCCAACTCCTCTTTCCAATCTATGAGTTTGCCATCCAGTATTCAGTAATTCCAACTCCACTCGTTCCTGAAGCGCAAGGCCCGCCCCAACCACGTGCAGCGCCGGAAACTGAAAACTGAAAACCAGAAACTACAAACTGATCCTCGTCCCCGTTTCACCTGCCAGCGCCCGCCCCAGATTCTGCGGATTGGTGATGAGGCAGCGGGCGTGGGGATTGCCGCTGTTTTCCAGAAATTCGATACAGGCGTCGATCTTGGGCTGCATGCTTCCGGCGGCAAAATGCCCCTCTTCCCGGTACCGTTTGGCCTCGGCAACGGTGACTCGATCCAGATCGACCTGTTCGGGCTTGCCAAAGTGCAGCGCCACCTTTTCCACGCCGGTGCTGATCAGAAAGAGGTCGGCGCCCAAATCGACCGCCAGCAGGCTGCTGGCCATGTCCTTGTCGATTACCGCGGAGACTCCTCGCAGTTCGCCGTCGGTGTCGCGCACAACCGGTATGCCGCCGCCGCCGCAGGCCACGATCACCCAGCCCATATCGATCGCTTGGCGGACCGCCTCGATTTCCACAATCTCCACCGGCCTCGGGCTGGAAACAACCCGCCGCCATCCGCGCCCGGCATCCTCGACAACGTGCCAGCCCCTGCTCTCAAAGCTGCGAGCCGTCTCTTCATCCAGAAAGCTGCCAATCGGCTTGGAAGGGTTGTCGAAGGCCGGGTCGTCCTCGTCCACTCGCGTCTGCGTGATGATGGTGGTGGTCTCGCGCCGGATCTGCCGCTCGCGGAAGTCGTTGTTGAGCGCCTGCTGCAGCATGAATCCGATGCTGCCCTGCGTGTCCGCGACGACCAGGGTGAGGGGGATGGTGTGGACTTCGCCGAGGGCCAGTTCGTTGCGCCGCAGGATGAAGCCCACCTGCGGTCCGTTGCCGTGGGTGACCACGACGCCCTGCCAACCGCTCTCGATCATACCGGCAATCTGCCCGGTCGTCTCGTTCACCGCATCCCACTGGTGGACAATCTCTGGCCGGTTGCTGTCGGCGATCAGCGAGTTGCCGCCGATGGCAACGACCGCCAGGTCGGTTGAGAGGTCAGCGTAGTTTTCGGCAATCATTGGGGATTCGCGATCAGACATTATCGGCTTCGATGTACGAAAACGCGTTCAACTGTCGGGAAGCGCTGAGGGTCCCCTGATTATATGAACCGGCACACGAAAAGTCAATGCGCTGGGAACCGGCGCGCGTCAGCGAGGGCGGCGTATTTTTGGGAAGATTCTGTCCGCTGTTGTTTGGCTCCGGCTGGCGGACCTTTTGACGCGGGCTGTCGAGACAGGACGGGCGGAGGCGATTTGTGCCCGAAAGACGAGGAGATGGGAGGTCGAATCTGGGCCGCAGTTCAGGCCAGAATTATCGTGAACATTGAGGTGACTACGGAAAACCCGCTGCCATGATGGCTGAAAGTAAAATATCGGCGGGACTGGTTTCGCCTGGATGAAGCCCGATTCTGCTGATAAGTCAACGATCTGGGTCAGCGCGGCAAGGGTTGCTGAGCGTTGCGACTGTCAGGGCCTTCATTATGAGAAGTTCGTCGCCAATCCCTGGTTGCAGGAGCATTTTCAGGAAAATGCTTATCCTGCATCAGCCTGCATCAGTGGCAACCGAATGGTAAATGTGCTTCCCTGCCCCACCCCTGCACTGGCCGCGTCAATCTGTCCGTCGTGGGCCTCGACAAGCGCCTGAGCGATGGCCAACCCCAGCCCAACTCCACCGGTGTCACGGGTTCGATTTTTGTCGGCCCGGTAGAACCGGTCAAAAACACGTGAAATGTCTTCCGCTGCGATGCCGTCACCGTTATCGGCCACAGTGATCGCGGCCGTCTCTTCTTCTGCCCGCAATGACAGCGTGATGACCCCGCCGGCCGGCGTATGTTGCAAGGCGTTTGTCAGAAGATTCTGCAATGTCTGTGTGAACCGCATGCGGTCGACGGCAGCAAGAACGGATGCCCGCGGCAAACTGGTTTCGAGGGAGATGTTCCTTTCTCCCGCCAGTGGCGTAAAGAGCTCTGCCACCTCTTCCAGCAGGCCCGTCAGATCACTGGGCGTGCGCTGAAGCGGCAACTGGCGGGCCTCCGCCTGCGCCAATAGCCGCAGATCGTCCACCAGCCGGTGCAGATGGCGGGTCTGGTCATACAGGCGGGCGATTTCCGCTTTTTCGAGCGGGTAGACATCGTCGAGAATCGCCCGCAGATTGCCTTCCAGAACGGTGAGGGGGGTGCGCAGCTCGTGGGCAATATCGTTCAACATGCTACGGCGCAGCGTTTCCGCGTCCTCTAACGCGGTAGCCATCCTGTTGAAGGAGTTCGACACAGCTCGCATTTCGGCACTCCCCTGTTCGGTCACCCGAAAGCTGAGATCGCTGCGGGCGATGGCCTGCGTCCCGCTGACAAGATGAATGAGGGGCGCAGAGAGCCAGCGACTTACCAGCACGCCGAAGACGGTCGCCAGCACCGCGCCGAGGAGAAGAACCTGCAACAGGAATTCTCTGGCCCCTTCCCCAAAATCTGGCGAGATTTCATCTGGTGGTGGTTCAAAATTGAACAGACGTCCAGAGGGCTGTTCCCGCTGGATCAGATCGAGGAAGCCGACGATGCGCCCATCGACGCTGATGGGTAGAGCCTCTTGCAATTGGGACGCCTCTTGGCGGCTTGGCCTGTCCGCGCCCGCGGTTGTGTAGAGGACCTGGCCCTCCGGGTCTGTCAGTATGAGGATTCTCCTGTTGGCGGCGTTGAAAAAGAGCGCGGAGTCGGCGCCTTCCAGCAGTGGCGAGACGTCCTGCCAACTTCCGCGGTCGCCATAATACGCTTCCAATCGATCGATCAGGCCGGCCTCCCTGGAAAAATAGGCAAGAGCCAGCGAGCGCAGATTGTTGTCGGCGAAGTACAGGCGCGCCGTGAACGAGATGGCGCCAAAGCTGATGATGATGATCGCCGCGAATGCCAGGCTGAGCCGCACCCATAGCCGGTTCATTCCCGCGCTCCCGCCAGCCGGTAACCGACCCCGTAGACCGTCTGGATGAGCTCCGGTTTGCGAGGATCGACCTCGACTTTGCGGCGCAGGTTTTTGATGTGGCTGTCCAACATCCGATCGATGCCGTCGTAGTCGTACCCCAATGCCTTATCCATCAGCTCGGAGCGCGTGAAGACATAGCCGGGGCTTTCCATAAGCGTCTGCAGCAGACTGAACTCCGTAGGTGTCAGGTCCGCGGCCGCGCCCCGTACCTGCACGTTGCGGCGCTCCACATCCATCTGCAGACCGCCAACAACCAGCGCCGCCGCTCGCGCCGTCCCCCGCTGCGTACGCCGCAGCAGCGCGCGCACCCGCGCCACCACTTCGCGGGGATTGAACGGCTTTGTGACATAATCGTCCGCGCCCAGTTCCAAGCCGACGATCTTGTCGGTATCCTCGACCCGCGCCGTCAGCATGATGATCAATGTGCCGGCCAGCCTCACGTCGCCGCGGACCGTGCGGGTGATCTCCCAGCCGTCCTTGTCCGGCAGCATCAGATCCAGCAACACCAGTGCAGGCGACTCGCGCCGCAGCGCATGCAGCGCGCTCTCGCCGTCATAGGCGACAGACACCGCGTACCGCTCCCGCTGCAAGTAGCTGCGCAGCAGGCGCACGATCTCGCGGTCGTCGTCAACAATCAGAATGTGTTCTTCCGGCATAGGCCCGTTATAACTGGTTCCTCCTGCCAGGGCAAGTTGTTCGACCGGCATGGGGTCGGGATCCTTCGCGTCTGAACGGCTCTGATTTTCGGAATTTGAGTCCGGGTGGATACGGCGCAATCTGTTCCTGCAGCCTGCGCCGCTCCCAGTCTAATGCCCTCCCGCCTCCTACGGGCGCCCACCACCGGGGCGAGCAGCGCCGGGAGGCGGCCCGTCGCCGGAGAAGGGCGTCCAGTCGTCGTCCTGACTGACGAAGGTGGTGGCGCCCAGTACCTCATCGCCGTTCTGCAACTGCGCAGAACGAACAACAGTCCATTCGCCCTGAACGCCTTCCACCACCACGGCGACCGGCAGCGTCTGTTCGTCTCCCGTCTTGATCACAACCGTCTCGCCGTTGTAGTCCTGCACTGCAGTCGTGGGCACCAGCCAGCGGGCGTCCGCCATTTCGCTCTGCAGCGTAGCAACAGCCGTCATGCCCGGTCGCACGTGTGTCAGGGCTTCATCGACCAGCCGCACCGTCACCGGATAGTCAATCACCCCTTCCTGGGCGTTGCTCGATGGTTCGATGCCGCTGATCATCCCGGCAAACACCCTTTCCGGGAAAGCATCGATCGTTACGTCCGCCAGCTGACCGACGCTGATCTTGGGAATATCGACTTCGGCGACGTCGATTGTCAGCTGCAGCTGGCTCAGGTCTGCTATCGTGATGGCGACGGTTCCCGCTGTAATCCGGTCGCTCTCATCCATATTGACCCGCAAAACAGTACCCGCTGCCGGAGCGACCAGCTCTGCTTTGATCAGGTCGAGCCTTGCCTCCAGCAGGGTCAGCTGCGCCTGCTCGATCGACAGCTGCGCCAGTTCGATATCCGTTTTATCCGCGCCGCGCAACAGTGTGTCCAGTCTGGACTGGGCCGCGGCGACCTGCGCCTCTGCCGCCGCAATGTTCACGGTTGTCGGGCCGGCCAATAGATCATCCAACTGCTGCTGTGCAGTCTGCGCCTGGCTCAGCGCCGAGTGCAGATCCGCCTTGGAGGCCGGCGCGACCGCTTCCTCATAGGCCGCCAGCGCCGACTCATAAGAGATTGTCGCCTGCTGCAACTGGGCCGCCTGCCGCGTCATACCCACATCCTCGCGCCAAGCTACCTTGTCATACTCAGTCTGGGCTTCCTGCATCGTTACATGTGCGTTTTCCACCGCCGCCGCCAGTTGGATGCGTTCATTCTCGCTGGCGCCATCCAGAAGGTCATTGTATCTGGCCCAAGCGGAGCTGGCATTGCTGCGCGCTGCGGCCAGCTCCCCGTCGCTGGCGCCGTTCTGCACTTCGGCCAGGTTTTCCTGGGCCGATTTCAGGTCCGCTTCCGCTGCGGCCACTTCGGCTGCGCTGGCGTCCGCCAACAGATTCTCAAGCTGTAGTTCAGCCGTCGTCAGATTGATGCGGGCCTGGTCCACCGCGCGGCGCAGGTCGTCCCGGTCCAGGGCCACGAGGAGGTCGCCGCTGCCGACCACGTCGCCAACTTCCACCAGCACCTCTTCGACGTAGCCGTTGACCTGCGCAACCACCTGCGTCGTGTCCACCAGCTCGATATTGCCGGCCGCGGTGACGCGGTCTACGGCCGTGTCCGCCGGACGGATGAGCGTGGTCTCAAGACTGGCTGCCAGCTCCGTACCGGCGACCAGCTCTCTGCTGGCTACCGGCTCTGTACCGGCTGCCAACACCGTTCTGGCTGCCGTCTGTCCTGGCGCAGCCGGGCCCAAGAAAAGTGCATAGCCGACACCGACCGCGATGCCAACCACCATTGCGCCCAGAATAAGTAAGAAAGAACCCCTGTTCATATCAATGCCCCTTCCAATCGATAAAGTAGACTGTCGTTCGTTTCGGAATCCGCTGCTTTCGATGTCTGATCGCAGGCGAATAGGCAATTAATCTATGCCGCTCTCTGCCGTCCGTTCGTCTTTATCTTCAACATGAACCTCACTCATATCGCAGCGCCACGATCGGGTCCAACCGGGTCGCCCGCATCGCTGGATACAGGCCGAAAACCAATCCACAGCCGGCGCTGACACCCAAAGCCATGACCAGGGCGTCGATCCCAATCAGAACGTCGATAGGGAAGCCGGGGACTCTTGACACCAGCACAGCCGCCCCGTAGCTGATCCCGATTCCGATCAGGCCTCCCAGTAACGTCAGCACCAGCGACTCTACCAGAAACTGCAGCAACACATCGCTGGTGTGCGCGCCCAGTGCCTTGCGCAGACCGATCTCCTTGGTGCGTTCGGTCACCGATACAAGCATGATGTTCATGATGCCGATGCCGCCCACCAGCAGGCTGATCGCGGCGATGCTGCTGAGGAGCAGCGTCAGTGTACTGGTGACGCTGCCGATCGTGTCCAGCAGGCTGGCCTGCGTGCTGATGCTGAAGTCACTGTCGTCGTCCGCGCCAAGACCGTGGCGCAGACGCAAGGTCTGTTCAATCTGTCGTTCTGCCGCGTCCACCCGCTCTTCGCTCACCGCATCAGCCGATATCGACGTGACGACATATTCGCCCCGATAGCGGGGGACGTTGAAGACGCGCCCGTGGGCCACGCCAATCGGGATGAACCCACTTTCGTCATTGCTGCCGAAGCCGGCGTTGCCGCTCTCTTCCAGCACCCCGACGACCGTGAACGGTTCGCCATCGATGCGCACGCTCTCGCCCACGACCTGCGTGCGCTCGAAAAGATCGGTCGCCACAGTCGTCCCGATGACGATTACATTGCTCATCTGCGTGATTTCGTCCTCCGTCAGAAAGCGGCCCTCGGCTATTTCCAGTCTGTGGACATCAGCATATGCGGCAGTCGTGCCTGTCACCCGGGCGCGCGTGTTTTCGTTGCCTGCTACCAGCTGGATGTTGCCCCCATATTGGGGCACAATCTGCCTGACATCCGGGTGGAAGGCGGGGTCGGACAGCGTCCTCACATCGCCCATGGTCAGCGTCTCGACAGCGCTGCCGGCGCCCTCTCCTTCGTTCTCCGTACTCGGACTGATGGTCAGCCGGGTTGTGCCCTGGCTGGCAACTTCGCCCAGAATGTCCTCTGACGCACCGCGTCCGACCCCCAGTATTATGAGGACCGCGGCCACGCCGATGATAATGCCCAGCATCGTCAGGCTGGCCCGCATCTTATTGGCTCTGATGCTGTCGACAGCAACCGGAAAATATCTAACCAGCTTCATAGACCCTCTCCTGAATCTGCTCTATCGCGACAGGTCGCGGCAGCGGTGCAAGCGCGGGCTCGCTTAGCCCATTGGATCCTCCGTACGCAGCAGTTGCCGCCGCGCCGGGTGAATCGGAGATGATCGCGCCGTCTCGCATTGTAATTACGCGGCGGGCCCGTTCGGCGACCTCCTGGTCGTGCGTAATAATGACAAGAGTCAGCCCTTCCTGGTGCAGCTTTTCGAAGAGCGCCAACACCTCTTCGCCGGTACGGGTGTCGAGCGCGCCGGTCGGTTCATCCGCCAGCAGCAGGCTGGGCCGGTTGACGAGCGCGCGGGCTATCGCCACCCGCTGTTGCTGGCCGCCCGAAAGCTCTTCCGGCTTGTGGTCTGCGCGTTCGGCCAGGCCCACCTGCGCCAGTGTCTCCAGCGCCCGCCCGCGAGCTGCACTGCGAGCAACGTTGGCGTAGAAGAGGGGCAACTCCACTTGCCGCCAGGCGGCGGCACGCGCCAGCAGGTTAAACTGTTGGAATACGAATCCGATCTCCCTGTTGCGCAGGTCTGCCAGCTGCCTGCCGGTCAGGCCGTCTGCCCTCTGGCCGCGAATCTGAAAGACACCCTCGGTGGGGCTGTCCAGAAGACCGATGATGTTCATCAACGTACTCTTGCCGGAACCGCTGGTACCGACGATAGCGATGTACTCTCCCTCTTCTATTGAGAGTGAAACGCCGTTCAGAGCAAGGACCTTCGTCTCCCCCATCTGATAGACCTTCGTTATGTTCTGCATGTCGATCAACGTTGAAGAATCGGCCATCTCTCTGTCTCCTGAACGGGTAACACAGTAAGCTGTAGTTCGAGTGATACGACTGGCTTAAGCGCAGCCATCGTCCTGACTCTCTACAGTGTACTGTTGAAATCTGGAGAAATTATGGAGATGAAGCAGAGGAATTGGGGAGGATGCCTCCACAGCGACGCGACTGTAACGCCACGCCACATCAATGTTCTGTTCTCAGAGGATAGGGGATGAAAGTTGCGGGCGCTGATGCACTGCTTCAGGCGAATCCGAGGCCTGTGGCACTTCAGCTGCTTGCCGCGTGGAGCCCCGGGGACCCAGAGGGCGTCCCATGGTCAGCGGAGACCGAGGTGGAGGACAGAATCAACTGCCTGAATCAGGATTTTGAAGTAAGGATTTTCAGGATTATCGACGGGGGCCGGGAATCGAGACGGACGGCCCCGTTTCAGGCCCCACGCCAGTCGCAAGACACTGGGCTAAAGGGCTTCTGGTGCAGGTTCCGCTTCAGGTTCCGCTTCAGTAGGCCGGAGGTTCATCAACGCCGCGTCGCGATTTTGAGATGCGCGTAATGCGCCGATTTCCACATGTGGCGGTCAGGGCAGACGGACCGTACACGGATCGTACAGGAATTGCCCACAACGTATTTTCTGGCCGATTTCAGTCGATTTTACGGCCGGAAAGCGGCCCGATACCAGTGTAAGCGACCGGCGATCCGTCAAGAATGGCGCGCCCGCTCCGGCGTGTTTCCGGTATCGGGAATCGATTGACCAACCGGATTTCCATGGGATATAGTTTTTCTGTGAGGATACGCAGGCCCGTCGCGTCAGGCGCCCTGCACCGACCTGACCGTTTCACGCAGGAACGCGACCGACTGGGCCAGCGCCGCCTTCGGTTCACCGGCAACCCGGCATTCGTACGCCAGATAGCCCGTGAAACCGACATCGGCCAGGGCCTGAATCCCGGCCCGCCAGTCGATGTCGCCCACGCCCGGCTGAACGCGCGTATTGTCCGCCACGTGGATATGTCCGATGTACGGCCCGACCTTGCGAATCGTCGCCGGTGTGTCGATCTCTTCGATGTGCATGTGAAAAAAATCGGTCAGCAGCGCCACGCCGCGAGGCGACCCCGCCTTCTCGATGATTTCCACGCCGTCCTCCTGCCGCCGCAGCAGGTGCTGCTCATAGCGGTTGAGAGGCTCAAGCAGCAACAGGGTGCCATGACTGTCAGCGAACGCGGCCAGCTCGCGCGTGATCTCGACCAGCAGCTCTTTTTCCAGCGCGACCGCATCCTTCAGCGGCGAGAGATCCGGCAGCCGCGGCGGGCCGAAGATCGGCGGCACAATCTGACCGGCCGCAGCGAAATAACCGCACGCCTCCAGGTTGCGCCTCGATTCAGCGATGCTGGCCTCCCGTTTCGCCCGGTCCGGGTCGAGCCAGTCAAATGTCGTCTGGCCGCAAATCGAGGAGATACGCAGCGTGCGATTGCGAAACGCGGTCTCGTACTCGCTGATGCGATCATAGAGGCGCGAGCGACCTTGGATTTCCACCCCGTCGATCCCGAGCGACTCGGCGCAGTCGAGCTTCTCGTTCAACGTTTCGCCCGGCAAAAGGTTTTCCTGAATTGAGATCTTCACGGTGTCTCCTCCAAGGTCAGATGGCGCGAAGCAAGCGGGCTCGCCGCCGGAATGACGAATGCGCGATCTACTGTGCCAGCGAAGCGGGACAGTGCCTTGACGGGCCGTCCCCCGGTTTCGCCATTCGCTCGCAACGGGAGCCTGTTTTTCACTGTCGCGTACCGTCAGACTGCGTTATTCACGTGCGATCGCAAAGCGGCGAACGGCGTTCACTCGCGTCGATTTCCGGGTTAGACGGCGTTCAGGGGCGCGGCGTTTGCATGTCTCAGAGCAGGGGTTCGTGCTATACTCAATTGACGGGTCACGAGGCCCGTTGTTTCGTAATTCGCCTCGCGGCAACCCGGTTTACCCGCTGTCGAGGCGCCGGACGGACAGTCAGCTGACTGTTCAATTGGTCTCTGTTGCAAAGCGATGAGCTACAGTTCACCTCGCCCCCCTCATTCAGGGGCGCATTCGCAAGATTCCGCCTCCGATGGCGGCCAGGCTGATGGGCCGGCCTCTTCCGAGCAGCATGCTTCCGATTCAGGCAGTTCACACGCGCTCGCCCCTCACCGGCGCCGGATGCTGGCGGCCAGGCCGGAAGTTATTATCGAGATCCCGCCGCCCGTCAAAAAGGGGCGGCGATTTGTCTGGCTCAGCGCGGCGATCGTTCCTCTGATCATCACGGTGGTCGCGCTCTCGGCCCTGGCGATTCGCTCCCAGCGCCTTACCAATGTCGGGCAGGAAGCAACGATTGAGGCGCTGGTCAAGTTGCGTCTGGCGCAGGAGCGCGCCAGCAGCCCACAACAGGAGATCAGCGCCGCGCTCGAGGCAACTGTCGAGGCCCGCGTCGCCATTCGTCTTGAAGAGGAGCGCGCCGCCCTGGCGGAACAGGCCGCCGCGACCGCACCCGCCGCCAGTGGACTGGCAGCAAGCGCCCCCGCCACTGCCGCCACTGCCGCCGCGCCGTCCGTTCCCGACACATCCGCGCTCTTCTATGGCGAGGCTTCGGTCGCCTTGAATCTCCGCAAAGGCCCCGGCCAGAAATACGACTCGCAGGAACTGGTTCCCGCCGGAACGCAGCTGCAACTGCTTGGCCGCACCGTCGACAGCGGCTGGTTCTTCGTATCCAAGACCGGCGGTACAGCCCCGGACGAGACCGGATGGGTGGCCGCCTGGCTCGTCACCATCCCCGAAGACGGAGACCCCCTGCGCCTGGCTGTCGTCTCTCCTGCTTCGCCCTCGACGCCGAGCGAGTAGCAGACTAAAACCGTTTGCGCGCGCCGCCGCCTCGGCACCCTACAGCTCCAGTTCCAGCTCCAGCTACAGTTTCAGCTACAGTTACAGCCCCAGGGCCTCGTCGATCTCCTCCTGGTAGCGCCGCACCGCGCCCGACAGCAGCTCATCCATCTCGACCGCCCGCCCGATCGCGGCCGATTCGTACGCGCCCAGAATCGCCGCGACCGCGATCATCCCGTCACGGCCGTCCACCTCGGGCGCGCGTCCCTGCAACACGGCCTCGCCGAAGTCGTGATACTCGATCGCCAGCAGCTTGGCGTCCAGCGCATATTCCGCATGCTTACCGCCCGTCAGCTCATAGACCACGCCATCGGCGCCGAACAGCCGCGCCGTGATCTCGTTCAGCGAAAAGTCGGGCAGCAGGCCGAGGATCTCCTTGCCGTGCAGCTCTTTCCCCTCCAGCCGCAGCCGCACCGACCCGCCCGAGCGGTCGCGGGGCACGTCGAGCGCGCCCCAGCGTCCGTGAACGCTGCGTTCAAACCGTCTGCTGCCCCTGCCGCCGCCGACGTGGCTGAACTGCACCGTCGCCCCCGACGCCATCGCATACTGCGCCAGGATCGAGTCCTCTCCTGTTGCTTCAACTGTTTCCGGGTAGGTCGGCGTCTGCTCGCGGTAGGAGATCAACGGGTGCTCGTCGGCCACCGGCCGCCGCCGCACCGGCTCCACGATCAGCCCCCGCCCGAAGATGCGCTGGTATTCGCCCAGATAGTAGCGGATGATGTCGGCGTAGTGGACGCCCATGTCGAGGCCGATCGCGCCCTTCTCCTTCAGATGCCGCCACGGCGTCGCCGACATTATATCGCCGCCGCCCAGCGACGTCTGGACCATCAGAAACGGGTCGCCCAGCAGCCCGGCGTCGATCACCGCGCGCACCATCCGGTTTACCGGATCGCGCCGGTAGTTCTCCGCCGTCGCCAGCACCGTTCCGCTCTGCGCGGCCGCGTCGATGATGCGCCGGCACGCGCGGACCGTGATCCCCAGCGGCTTCTCCACCAGCGTGTGCTTGCCCGCGGCCAGCGCGGCCGTCGCGATCACGTGGTGGCTCGAGCCGTCGGTCACAACGTCGACCGCCGCAATGTCCGGGTGCGCCAGCATTTGTTCCAGATCGGTGAAGACCAGCGGCCGGCGCCCAAACAGGCGCTCGACCTCTCCAGCCACCCGCTGCGCGTTGTCGCGGTTGATGTCGCAGACCGCCATCAACTCCACATTCGACAGCCCGGTCTCCTCCAGCACGTGATACGCGATCGTGTGGCGATGCCCCATCCCGCCGCAACCGACGATGCAGACAGGGACGCGTTCATTGCTCTGGCTCATTGCTCGCAGTCCGCCCCTTTTTGCGAATTTTCAACCTTTAGCGAACCCCCGCGCACGCGGCAGCCACCAAATAACTGAAAACCGAGAACCGAAAACGAAAAGCTGACTCTACATAAGGCGCGAGATCTCGTTCTCCTTCGCCGTGATGAACTCCAGCAGCGCCGGCACCCCTTCCTGCGTCTTCTGGATGCCGCGCTGGATGGCGGGGATAATCTGGTCCGGCGTCTCGATCCGTTCGCCGTAGCCGCCGAACGCCTCCGCCATCTTGGCGTAGTTGCCCGAAATGTCGGTCGAGCCGTACTTCTCCTGCGAGATCGGCATGATTGGGATCTCGATCGCCATCGAGAAGTTGTTGAACAGCACCGACAGAATCGGGATGCGCTCGCGCACCGCGGTCTCGAAGTCCATGCCGGTGAAGCCGATGGCTGCGTCGCCCCACACATTGATGCACAGCTTGTCCGGGCACGCCAGCTTTGCGCCCATTGCCAGCCCCAATCCGTAGCCCAGCTGCGTCGTCTTGCCCCAGCCGATGTAGGAGAGCGGCGTGATCGACTTCCAGAACGGCGATAGCTGGTCGCGCGGGCTGCCGGCATCGTGCGTGATGATCGTATTCGCCACATCGACAGAGGCGTACAGGTCGCGGATTACCCGGTAGGGCGAGAGCGGCGTCGCGTCGCTGTCGGTCTTGGCTGCCCATTCCGCCTCCCACTTTCCGTTGGTCGCCGCGATCTCGGCGGCAACACCGGCCTGGCGGCCGCGCGGCGCCCCGCCCAGCCGCGCGGACACAGCGTCGATCAGGGCGCGCAGCGTAAGGTCAGCGTCCCCGATCAGTGCGTGATCGGCGGCGACATCCTTGTTGATGTCGGCCGGGTCCAGCGTGGCGTGGATGATCGTCTTGCCCGCCGGCATGCGCACGCCGAAGTTGGTGAAGCTGAAACTGCAGCCGATGCCGAAGATCAGGTCGGCGTTGTTGAAAAAGTCGGCCACTGCCTGCGTGTGCGAGCGGTTGGCCGAGCCGAGGCTCAGCGGATGCGTCTCCGGGAACGCGCTCTTGCCGTTCAGCGTCGTCGTAACGGGGGACTCCAGCAGTTCCGCCAGTTCTTTCAGCGCGTCCCAGGCCTTGGCGTAATGTACGCCCTGCCCTGCGTAGATCACCGGCCGCTCCGCCGCCACCAGCATATCGGCCGCCCGTTCCACGTCCGCCGGGTCCGGCCCGTAGCGCACGCGCTGCACCGGCTCGTATTCGAACTCTTCTATCTCGGCATCGGTGATGTCGCCGGGGATTTCGACCAGCGCCGGCCGCGGCCGTCCGTTGCGCACGGCCGAATAGGCCCGCCGGATCGCGGCGGCCGTCATTTCGGGCGTCGTCAACTGTTCGCTCGACTTCGTGACCGAGGCGTAGCTCTGGGCTGAATTGAAGTTTGGCTGCACCTGGTTGATCGCCCGCGGATAGCCGCCGGGCAGTACGATGATCGGCGCCGAATCGCCGAATGCCTGCGCGACGCCGCCGAATGCGTTCTCCGAACCGGGGCCGGACTGCATGCTGAAGACGCCGATCTTCTCGCCCGAGCTCAAACGGCTGATGGCGTCGGCCATGTGCAGCCCGATGCGCTCCTGCCGCACAATCACCGTGCGAATGTCCAGCTCGGCGGCGGATTCAATCAGAGAATTTACCGGATAGGCGAAAAGGATTTCGGTGCCCTCTTTCTTCAGACATTGGGCGATCGCGTCAACGACTTTCATGCTTCTCTCCTTGCGATGTTTTCAGTTGATGCTTTCTGGTTCTCGGCAAGACCGCGGCTTTCGGTCCCCGGCAGCGCCGGAAATCCAGGAACGCGAAACTCGTATCTGCTAGTAGCCGAGGTTGACACTGACGGTATTGTGCAGCGGTTCGCCGTTCAGGTAGCGCTTCAGGTTCTCTCTGAGAATGCGTGTGACATTGGCGCTGGTCTGGTCGGAGCCTGGCGAACAGTGGGGAGAGAGGAACAGATTGGGCGCATCCCACAGTGGATCGTCGGCCGGCAGTGGTTCGGTTGCCGCCACATCCAGCGCGGCGCCGGCCAGCTTGCCCTCCTCCAGCATCCGGATCAGCGTCGGTTCATCGAAGGTGCCCCCGCGCGAAATGACGATGAAAAAGGCCTCTGGCTTCATCAGCGCCAGCTCCTGCGGACCCACCATGCCCCGTGTCTCCGGCGTGATTGGGACGGTCACGACCACAACGTCCGACTCCCGCATCAGGGCCGGCATTCCGTCCAGCAGCTGCAGGTCGGAGACGTAGTCCGGCTTTTCGACGGCATGCGCGTCGACGGCGATGACGTCCATCTCGAAGGCTGCGGCCCGTTTGGCGATGTGCCGGCCGATATGCCCCAGGCCGATGATGCCCATCTTCAGGCCGGCGAGGCCGAACAGCGGCTTATCAGGCGGGTTCTTCCACTCATGGCGTTTCTGCGCCTCGTAAATGCTGTCGAAGCCGCGCGCGATGAAGACAAGCATGCCCATCGTGTGCTCGGCGATCGTGCTCGCATGCGCGCCGCGCGTATTGCACACCGTTATCTCCCGCTCCGCCAGCTCCGGCGCGTTGCGCATCCATTCCACGCCTGCGCTCGCCGACTGGATATAGCGCAGGTTGGGCGCAGCTTGAATCTGGCTGCTGTTCAACGGTCCGTAGGCGACTTCAGCGTCGGCCGCGTTCGCGGCAATCTCTTCTGCCGTTTCGGCGAAGACAAACTCCACCTGCGGAAACTCCTCCTGGAAAAGCTGCGCAAAGCGTTCGACCCACCGCGCTGTCATCAGAACTTTCATTGTGCGCTCCGTCATTTCTTTGTGCTGTGTTTGGTGTGTATGTGGGATGGGGATTTTGACTGCTGAATGCGTCTACGGCGCGACTGCAGGCAGAGAATTGGCGCTGTCGGTATTTCCTTCCGCATTGCGGTCATTTTCTGGAGTACGGCAGTTGCGCGTCAATTTTCATTATACACTAGAACAGCAGACGGGCTGCACAGGGCAATCGCATCTAAATATGTGACCGACTCCGCCGGGATTTCGAACTGAAGGATGTGAACATAAGTTGGAATCGGTGTCAGTCTGCCAAACAGTAACGGAAATTCGTCACAGCAAAGGCTGTCAGTCGTCAATTTCAGTCAGCTTCTTATCCTGGGAACCACCACTTTTGCAATTCTGCTTTGGATCCCTTTTGATACCATGACTTTTGGCAGGAGCCGCATCCTGGGATTTCAGTCGCCTCACCCTTGAAGGCGGCGTGCGAAGGCACTTGGTTTCAATCGGGTGGCTTCCGGTTTCCAAGCAGCTTCCCTTGTAAGACCCAGCGCTTCGACGTTCTCAACCTGGCGGGACCGTCCTGGTTCTCACGGCCGTTGGGCGCAGGATTTGCGTGTTTGCGGACCTGAGACGGCGGTCGTCTGGCTCCACTGTCTGCTGGATGCGAAGTCCTCTCGTTTTGGCAGAATACGTCGACTCATGTCGACCAATATCCACCAATATAGCCCAATGTCGTCCAATTTTTTTCTTGTAGGAGGGGTGTCGGGCACCGGGACTGGCGGTAATTCGGGCAGAATTGGGCGGTTTGAACTGCATGTCATTTGCAGCGTAGCGTACAGAGTAGCAAGTATTTGGGGCATCTGCTTTTTGGCGCGAGATGGGCCGGCTCGGTTGGGCAGTTTTGCATGATGTTGACAGCGTAGCATGGTCGGAGCGCTCTTGCACTGTATATCGCCTTGTTTTGCCTTCTTTCGTCATGAGCCGGTCGTTTAGGCGGTTCATCAGGGTGTGCTGCCGGGCTGGCGGCGGCTGTGTTTTTGTGATGTGAGGTCAGACAAGGTTGTCAGGTGTCTCAAGCGATTGTTTTGTGCCTCCGAAGTCGGGTGAAGTCGGGTGAAGTCCGGTGAAGTCCGGTCAGGTCGGGTCGATCCAGTTTTTTGCAGGCCGATTCTGGCTGGAATCCCTTGGTTGAATTGGCATGGTCATGACAGCGTAGCACGGTTTCGGTTCTCTTGCCCGGAGTTGCGCGAAATTGGGTTGGGCGGCGCCTGCGATGTTGTTTCTTCTGTCATTGCCGGCGCATGTCGCGCCGGACATGGTCCTACTATAGCGGGCGCGGCTGGCTCTTGCACGCGATCCTGGTTTTTCAGTCCATTTTCGATGCTTTGACCCGATTCAGATGCAATTGCCCTGCTTAATCCACGAATTTGCACGAATCTCCACGAAGAACGGCTAACTGCAGGGGACAGGGGACAGGGATTGGGGGTCAGGAACTGCGGGGGGAGGCGCCTGGCGGTCGAGCGCGCGATCGGCCGGGGACGCGCATACACGGCCGTGTAGGCACGCGGCGCGTTGGCGACACGCTGGAATGGCGCAGGCACGGTGGCGGGGCGACGGGCCGCCGGTTGCGCAGGGCTGCATTAGAGCCCACACCTGGCGGGAGGGGGGGGTGTCAGGGGGGCGTTGCGGGGGGAGTCCCCCCGCACAAGGGAGGGCCGCAGGCCCGACCGTCCAGAACTGCGGTGGCCAGTTGTCAGTGGCCAGTTGCCAGGAACAGACGGGGGCGGGGGACAGCGGGCGGTGACGGGCGCCTTGTTTCGAGCACGGCGCGGCGCGGGAGGGGGGGTGTCAGGGGGGCGTTGCGGGGGGAGTCCCCCCGCACAAGGGAGGGCCGCAGGCCCGACCGTCCAAAACGGCAGAGGCCAGTTGTCAGTTGTCAGTGGCCAGTTGCCAGGAACTGCCGGGCGTGGTGGACAGTGGACCGGCCATGACTCCGTGGCTACCCGGGGCAAGGCAAGGGAATTTGTGCCCCGATTTTGGACTGCACCCGACAATGCCGCGCGTTTTGGCAATCAACAGCGCATCCCCAACGGGATTGGCGGATTTTGGGGCTCAATCGGGCGTGTGCTATAGTTGACGATTAGCGTATGGGGGATTAGCTCAGTTGGCTAGAGCGCTACGTTGACATCGTAGAGGTCACTGGTTCAAGTCCAGTATCTCCCACTTGGCGGCGCCAAAGCGTTGCGGCGGCCAATTTGTGACAGGAAAGCTGCGTTTCAAGGAGCAACTGGCAGCAGATTGAACTTTTCTCTTCGGGCTGACGTCTTAGCTGGAGAGCATACGGGTTTTCGTCTCTACCGAACACACCGCACCGGACCGATGCGTGCAGGTTTGTTCGGTATATTTCTGTCGACATTGCACGTTCAGCGTTGAACGGTTGCGTAGAACCAGTTTCGAAGGTGATCAGTTCAGGAGGAAGAAAATGCGTAGTACCCGGTTGGTTATGGGATTGGTCGTTCTATTGGCAGCTGCCGTAGTGCTGGCCGGCTGTCACTATAAGCTCCCCCCGCATCCGACAATGGAGCGCTACGGCCCCGACGCGGGCCGGCAAGTCTCCAAGGCGGACCGCGCGGGCTACACCGTGCATATGGTCGAGAGGGCCCTGCGCCACTATAAGGCCAAAGGCCGAGAGGCGACGGTTGCCTACTACAATTCTCCGGAGAGCGTCGACGGCGAATGGTACGTCTTCATCGCAGATGAAAACAAAGACTTAATCGCCCACCCCAACCCGGTTTATGTGGGCGCGAACTTGGGAGACTCTACGGGCGTCGATATCACCGGTTACCGCCATGGTGATGTCATAGCCAGCGCCACCGAGGACGGCATCTGGGTCGATTACATCTTCACCAATCTTGTTTCAGGAAATCTTGAGTACAAGCACACGTGGGCCGTCAAGCACGATGGTCTGATCTTCTCCTCCGGCTGGTATCAGGTTCTCCCTGATCTCTCGCAGCGCGCGCCCACCAAAGCGGACCGCTCCGGCTACACTGTCGCCATGGTGGAGCAGGCTCTGCAGCGTTATGAGGCTGAAGGCCGGGAGGCCACGGTCGCCTACTACAATACGCCCGAAAGCGTTGACGGCGAGTGGTACGTCTTCATCTTTGACGAAAGTGATCAGTTGATCGCCCATGCCAATCCCGACCTGATCGGCATGGATCTGAAGGGCGATCTCGGTGTTGACGTCACCGGCTACCGCTTTGGCGACCTTATGCTCACCGCCACCGAGGACGGCCTGTGGGTTGACTATCTCTTCCAGAACCTTGCCACCGGCAACCAGGAGTACAAACATTCCTGGGCCGTTCGTCACGACGGCCTGATCTTCGGCTCCGGCTGGTATCAGGTGATGCCCAGCCTGGCTGTGGCCGTCACCAAGGCCCAACCGGCTGAATACACCGTCGCCACCGTCGACCGCGCGCTGCGCTACTACAAGGCGCATGGCCGCGAAGAGGCCGTCGCCTTTTACAACACGCCCGAGAGCGTCGACGGAGAGTGGTATGTTTTCATCATTGATGAGGATGATCGCGTTATCTCCAACGCCAACCCGGATCTGATCGGCCAGGACTTGAAGGGCGATTTGGGGGTCGATGCCAGCGGTCATCGCTACAGTGACGTGATGCTCGGCGCGACCGAGGACGGCCTGTGGGTCCCCTATGTCTTCAACAATCCTGCCACCGGCGAGGAACAGACCAAACACTCGTGGGTCGTGCGCCACGATGGAGTACTCATCGGCTCGGGCTGGTATGAATAGGCCGAAATACCGGTGACAGGCCAGCAGCTTGACAGGGGCGCTCGATCGGGCGCCCTTGTTGTTCTATTGCGATCACAGGTGCGACTACAGGCGCGATCACAGGTGCGCTCACAGGGCGAATTCGTGCAACCAACCGTTTCGACAGGTGTGCCATGCTGATTGACGGGCTTCCCCAGGGGGAGGCGATACGCGCCGCGGCCGCTGCCTATGCCGGCAAGCCCGGTCGGCTGGTCGATCTCTGCGTCGCCGTCCAGCAGATCCCCGCGCCCACCGGCGCCGAATCCGAGCGCGCCGCGTGGGTGGAAGACCGGATGCGCGCCATCGGTCTGGCCGACGTCGAGCGCGATGAGCTGAGCAACGTCTACGGCCGCGTTCCCGGTCTGCGGGCAGGCCCAGCTCTGCTCGTCTCGGCCCATACCGATACCGTCTTCCCGCGTGAGACCGATCTGCGCCTGCGCCGTCTCAGCAACGGCCTGCTGCGCGGCCCGGGCATCGGCGACAATTCGACCGGTGTTGCCGGTCTGCTCAGCCTGGCCGAAGCCCTGGTCCAACTTGCGGCGCCGCCGGTCGACATCTGGCTCGTCGCCAACTCGATGGAAGAGGGGTTGGGCGATCTGCGCGGCATGAAACGCGCCGTCGATCGTCTCCACGCCGACGGCAGCGCGCCGGCCGCAGGCGCGCGCGGCGTGCTGGGCGCGGCGCTCGTGATCGAGGGCATGGGTCTCGGGCGCATCGTCCACCAGGCGCTGGGCGTGCGCCGCTACCGCACTTCCGCCGCCGCGCCCGGCGGCCATAGCTGGGGTGATTTCGGCGCTGCCAGCGCGTGCACGGCCTCGTTGCCGTCGCCGAGGAGATCGTAAATCTGCAGGTGCCCCACACTCCGCGCACGAGCTTCAATATCGGCCGCATCGGCGGCGGCACCTCGATCAATACCATCGCCCAGGAAGCCTGGATGGAGCTGGACCTGCGCAGCGCATCACCGGAGACGCTCATCTGCTCGATGGACAGGTGCAGCGCATCGTCGAGCGGCGCGTCGACGCGCACCGCGCTTGCGACGACGGCCTCACCTTGCGCCACGAACAGATCGGCCATCGTCCCGCCGGCGAACTTCCCTTCGAGCATCCGCTCGTGCAGGCCGCTGGCACAGTTCTGCGCGAACTTGGCATCGAGGAGCGCAGCGACGCCCGCATCAGCAGCACCGACGCCAACGTGCCCCTCAGCCGGAACATTCCGGCCGTCTGCGTCGGTCTTACCGACGGCGGAGACGTCCACCGCCTCAGCGAATGGATTGACCCGTTGCCGCTCGTAAAGGGGATGCAGCAGCTGCTCTACCTTACCTGGTGGACCGCTGCATGGTTGACTACGCACAGCTCATGAACTGTAAACAGCGAAGAACGCGTCGCTGGCAACCGCACGCAGTCAATCCAAGGTTTCGCAGGAGCAAGGTAGAATGGCCATACAAATAGACGATCTTTACAAGATTCGCCATAGCGCAGCCCACGTCATGGCCCAGGCCGTGCTGGAGCTCTATCCCGACGCCAAGTTCGCCATCGGGCCGCCGATCGAGAACGGTTTTTCTACTACGACTTCGATCTCGGTTTCGACGAAGAGGGCGCGCCGCGCACTTTCCGCAGCGACGACTTGAAGGCGATTGAGAAACGCATGCGCCAGATCATCGGCGGCAAGCACGACTTCGCCTACCGCGAGGTCAGCGCCGGCGATGCCCGTCGGCTCTTCGCCGACCAGCCCTACAAGCTGGAACTCATCGACGGTCTCGACGAAGGCGAAATCGACGAATACGGCAACGAGGTGACCGAAAAGCCGGTCATCAGCACCTACAAGCACGACACATTCGAGGACCTCTGTCGCGGGCCCCATGTCGAGCACACCGGCAAAATAGTCGCCGACGCCTTCCGTCTTCTCAGCGTGGCCGGGGCCTACTGGCGCGGCGACGAAAAGAACGCGATGCTGCAACGCATCTACGGCACGGCCTGGCGCAACCGCAAAGAGTTGAGGAGCTACCTTGATCAGATGGAGGAGGCGCGGAAGCGCGACCACCGCAAACTGGGGCGCGAGCTGGAGATCTTCATCTTTGAAGACGAGGTCGGGCCGGGTCTGCCGCTGTGGCTGCCGCGCGGCTCGGTCATCATCGAAGAGCTGGAGCGCCTGGCCAAGGAGACCGAAGAGGCCGCCGGTTATGAGCGCGTGAGGACGCCCCATCTTACCAAGGAGGACCTCTTTCTGCGCAGCGGACATCTCGACTTCTACAAGGACAGCATGTACCCGCCGATGGAGATGGAAGGCGTCACCTACTACGTAAAGCCGATGAACTGCCCCATGCACCACAAGATCTTCGGCTCCAAGTTGCGCAGCTATCGCGAGCTGCCCGTGCGGCTGGCGGAGTACGGCACCTGCTACCGCTATGAACAGAGCGGCGAGCTTTTCGGGCTGATGCGCGTTCGTTCCATGCAGATGAACGATGCCCATATCTACTGCTCGGAGGAGCAGTTCGCCGCAGAGTTCATGCGCGTGGTCGACCTCTACAAGATCTACTTCGACCTGTTCGACATCGATCGTTACGTCATGCGCCTCAGCACGCATCATCCCAAGAAGCTGGGCCAGAAATATGTCGACAATTCTTCTCTGTGGCAGAAGACCGAGGAGATGGTGCGCCGGGCGATGACCGAAGGGAACGTGCCCTTTGTCGAGGAGCCGGACGAGGCCGCCTTCTACGGCCCTAAGATCGACGTTCAGATCTGGAGCGCGATCGGCCGCGAGTTTACCCTTGCAACCAACCAGGTCGACTTTGCCCAGCCCGAGCGCCTCGATCTGTCGTACATAAACGCCGCCGGCGAGCGCGAGATTCCCCTCTGCATTCACCGCGCTCCTCTCGGAACGCATGAGCGCACGATCGGTTTCCTGATCGAGCATTACGGCGGCAACTTCCCTGTCTGGCTGTCGCCGGAACAGGTGCGCGTGATCCCGGTTACCTCATCGCACAACGACTACGCCGCGCAGGTTGAAGAGCGCCTGGCCGGCGCCGGCGTCCGCGTTGCCTCCGATCTCGGCAGCGACCGCATGAACAACAAGATCCGGCAGGCCCAGAACATGAAGGTCCCGTATATGTTGATTGTCGGCGACCGCGAGGTTGAAGAGGAGACCGTTTCGCTGCGCAAGCGCGACGGCGCCCGCCAGAACGGGATGCCGGTCGGGGCGTTCGTTGAGCTCGTTACAGAGTGCGTCGCCAGCCGCGCCCAGACACTCTGAATTGGAAGCAAAACCGGGCGATCCGGGTGGGGCGGGCGGGTGGGGCAATTTGTCCCACCCGCGCCGCTCTGACCAGAGGCCTGACGGCAACGGGGAACCGTATCGCGGCTGCGTCGGTCTCTGATTTTTGCGCTTGACGTGTAACTTTTGAACTGATATACTGCGAGCGAGTAAACAGTTCGACCATCTACCACGGACGTGCCCTGGCAGCAACCCCTCTCTCAATACGTGGTTCAATGTAGTGCCACATCGTCATTTGAGCGCTAGCCATCCCACTACCGATTGCGGGAGACGGGCGGTGACGCCTCTGCTGCTGAGGGCAACATTCCAAAAGGAGAGTAAGTATTAGCAGGAACACCACACGAATCAATCACCGGATTCGTACACGCGAAGTGAGGGTCATCGACGAAGTCGGGGCACAGCTCGGCGTCATGGATGTGCAGGACGCACTCCAGGCCGCCGAGGAGCGAGATCTGGACCTGGTAGAGGTGGCGCCCAACGCCAGCCCGCCTGTCTGCCGTTTGATGGATTACGGCAAGTACCTCTACGAAAAGCAGAAGCGTGAGCGTGAATCGCGCAGGGCCCAGAAACAGATCGAGATTAAGGAAGTGCGGCTGCGGCCCAAGACCGGCGAACATGACATTCAGGTCGTCCTCACCAAGGCGAGAAAGTTCCTGAATGACGGCGCCAAAGTACGGGTGCGCATCCGCTTCCGGGGACGCGAGATCGTCCACCGCGACATCGCCCTCGAGCTGATGAAACGGGTCACCGAGGAGTTGACTGAAGAAGCGGTCGTCGAATCCCATCCTGGCTTTGAGGGCCGCAGCATGGTGATGCTCCTCGCACCAGCCGTGTAGCGAACCGTTTCGCCGGCGGCGCTGTACACTTCCCTCCCCGCGCCGCCGGGGAAGAATACCCGTTTGTGCGAACCGCCTGCCCGTTTTTTGGGCATCGCGGCCGGCTATGCTATCATCCATTGCTTGCACGCCGCCTTAAGTTTCGCATCCGCGGACGGGTGTTTCCGTGCTCAATGCATGTCAACCGAAAGGTTCAATGCGTCCCTTTTTGCGCGGGGCGCGGGAGCGATTGGGACGAACTATGCCAAAGATGAAGAGTCATAAGGGCGCGCAGAAACGCTTTCGCGTCACCAAGAACGGCAAACTGATGCGCCGCAAGCAGGGCGGAAACCATCTGCGCCGCAAGAAGCGCAAAGTCAGCGAATATCGTCAGAAAATAACCAGCAAGAACACCGCTCAGGCCAGGCTGATCAAAAGCATGGTCGCCTGATCGGCCATCGTACAGCCATTGATGCTGATGGGGCGCCTGGCTTCCTGCGGGATTTCAGGCGTCGTTGTCGCCAGACAAGAGGATTCGACCGATGCCACGATCCAGACCCAAAGTATACGCGCACAGACGGCATAAGAAGGTACTCAAATTCACCAAGGGGCAGTTCGGCAGCCGCTCGAAGCTCTTCAAGCGCGCCAACGAGGCGATGCTGCGCTCGCTCGCCTTTGCCTACCGCGACCGCCGCGCGCGCAAGCGTGATTTCCGCCGTCTCTGGATCACCCGCATCAATGCTGCGGCGCGTCTCAACGGCCTCAACTACAGCCACCTGATCTACGGCCTCAAGAAAGCGGAGGTCGAGGTCGATCGCAAAGTCCTGGCCGACATCGCCGTGCGCGACGCCGATGGATTCAGCGCTTTGGCCGAGCTGGCCAAGAGCCAATTGAATTAGCCCTGGCCGTCGGACCGTCGGACAATTCAGTGTGTAGATGGCAGAGGCGATTGCCTCTGCTTTTTTCGTCCGCAGCGTAATTCTGGCCGCTGCTTTGAGTTCGCGGGCGCCCCGGGCCAACACAGTCGCTCAGGCCAACACAGTCGCAATGAAAGAGATCAGCAGCGCCGGCAATGCACAGCTAAAACTGGCGGGCAAGCTGCAGCGCCGGCGCCAGCGTCAGGCCCATGGCCTCTGCCTCGTGGAAGGAATCCGCCTGGTGCAGGATGCGCTGTCGATGCGCGCCGTCTTCCATTCCTGCTTCATCACCGCGGCCGCGGCCGGCGCCCGCCCCGAACTGGTGGCGCAGATCGAGCCGCTCTGTCCTCTCTATGTGGTGAGCCCGGAGCTTCTCGACCGGATCAGCGAGACGGTATCGCCGCAGTCGATCGTCGCGATTGTCGCCATCCCGCAACTGCCCCTGCCTGCCGCCGCCGCGCTTTCCCTTGTCCTCGACGGCGTGCGCGATCCCGGCAACGCCGGCACGCTCTTGCGCACGGCCGCGGCCGCGGCCGTCGACCAGGTCCTGTTCGGGCCGGGCTGTGTCGATCCCTTCAACGGCAAGGTCATGCGCGCGGCGATGGGCGCCCATTTTCGGGCGCCGCTGCGTACGCTGGAAAACTGGGACGCGTTGGGGACGCTGCTCTCCGCCGACCAGTCTCTCTACCTCGCCAGCGCGCAGGGCGATCTCCGCTACGACGAGGTCGATTGGAGCAGGCCGTCCGCGCTCGTGCTCGGGAGCGAGGCGCACGGCGCGAGTCCGCAGATCCGCGCCGCTGCGGCAACGGTTGCGATTCCGATGGCCGCGGCCACCGAGTCTCTCAACGTGGCCGCGGCCGGCGCCGCGATTCTCTTTGAGGCCGCGCGCCAGCGCCGGGTGGCGACGACAGCGTGAGAGCGACAGCGGGCAGCGGATTGACAAGCCTTTGGGCCGCGGGATACACTTTTAGGCAGACGAAAAAACAGCGGATCGCGCACGCCTGACCTTGTCACAGGCAGGCCTTTTTGCCGTAGCGCGCGGGGGCACGAATGGAACTGTCGAGTTTGCTCGGTTATATCGCGGCTGGTCTGGTGTTCGGCTGGATAAGCATGACACTGGTGGAGTGGGTCTGGTATCGCGGCCGGCGCAGGCGCATCGATCTGGCGATGGCCTCTTCGGCCTTGAGGGGCGGCCTCCGGATGGGCGAGCGGGACGCGCCGCCGGTTGCCAATGATACAGTTGCGTCCTCTGCCCGCGGTCGCGAGAAAGCCCGGCCGCGGGTTGAAAAGCCCAAGCGCGGACGCGCAAAACGCCGCAAAGCGCAGCCCCATGCCAACCGGCCCGACAACCTCACGGCCGTCCACGGCATCGGCGGTCTCTACGAGCGGCGGCTCTACCAGGTCGGCGTCTTCACCTGGGACCAGCTTTCGCGCATGGATCCGGAATCGTTGCAGGAGATCACCCGGGCGCTGCCGGGCAGCAACACGCGTGCCTGGATCGAGCAGGCGGGTGAGCTGGCGAAGGCCAGCGACCGCGTCGGCGCGGTCTACGATGGCCCGCTGCCCGAAGACCTGACCCGCATCAACGGTCTCGACCAGGTGTACGAGGATGAGCTCTACGCGGCCGGCATTTTCACCTACCGCCAGCTGGCTGAGCGCGCGCCGGACGAACTGGCGCGCATCATCCCGGCGCATCTCGCGGGGGACCACCTCGACTTTGCCGGCTGGATCGCCCAGGCCGATTCGCTGCGCGATGAATATTATGCCGACGAGCCGCCCATTCTCTAGCCTGAACTCTTGCGGCTGAATGCGCCCGCGTGCTGTTTTTGGGGGTTTCATTTTGCCCGGATCTGTTGCGTAGGCTAGAATGGGGGGCCGTTGTCGCGGGTCCCTAGCTCAATTGGTAGAGCAACGGCCTTTTAAGCCGTGGGTTCTGGGTTCGAGTCCCAGGGGGCTCATTTGAGGGGGAAATGCAGAGCGTACGCTCTGCATTTTTATTGTCCAGAGATTTCGAGGCAAGGATTGTCGAACGCTCAATACTTCACCATCTGAGCGTGATCTAACTGCTGCTATAGTCTTCTTCAGGCCTGGCGGGTTGAGTTATACCGGAGGGATCCAACTCTTCAGCAATACTCTTAAGGCTGTCTACCACGGAATCCAACACGATGTCATACGTGACTGCAGTTGGTAACTCTATTGGAAAAAAGAATCTCCATTTGAAGTCAACCATTTTGTCGGTCAGACCTGCCTGTTTGAGTTGCTCATGCTTGTCGTGTTTGAACAGGAGCCACAAGGGCGTATTGTAGTGGCGTGCCCAGCCGGCACATTCAATCCCAAACCACGCCTGCACACCACCGAGTCGGATGAACCGGCCGTAGCCTTCATATCTTGGCGCTTTCTTTAACCTGTCCGTACTCAGGAATCCGTAATTTACTCCGCGGTTGGTAGCATCGTCAACAAGCGTAATTAAGCTCAGCATTCGCTTGGCGAACTCAGGCCCCAAGTCATCTGGACGCCACGGCAGGAAAGCCTCTGCGTCCATCCAATCGGTGAGTCCTCGCAATTGCTGGATATCGGCTTCGGCGACAGATTCTCCGGAGCCTCTAGCTCGTGTTTCCATACACTCAAGCAGAGCCGCCCAACTGGTCAGCATTAGACGGCGTTTGCCGCCGGATATGGATGCGGCGCGCAAAGCCCCGTTGTTCGCCGCTACGCTTAACTGAAACTCCTTACCCGCTCGCTGGCACAGTTCCGGCCACAGTGGTTCCAGCCGCGCTGCGGGCGCCACGAACAGAAGCGCCGCGGGCCGATCATTAGGTAGCAGTTTGAGATACTCATTCGGTTGGTTTTGGGTCAAGCCAGCCCAGAATTTGGCTTCAATCAAAATCCGCTCAGTATCATCGTCATCATAGCTGGTGAGGTCGGGGCGTTCTCCATCTTCGCCGATAGCTTGTGTCCGCACCTTGGACAAGGAGCCGACTTGCGTACCTCCTCCCCCCACTGTCTCTTCCAGCGCGCTCCGTGCTGCCTCAGAATTGGAAAGAATATGGCCTAGCGCTTCAACAGCCACATCCTCTATGCGGTCGGTGAGCCTAGGCGCAATATGCGCGAACAAAGTCGTTTCGTTTGACATGATAGGGGGGCCTTTCTTGAAATTCGGTTGTTAGTGTCGTCGACAGGATTTCTCAGGTCAATTGTCCACTGTACCTGTTCCGACCGGATACGCCCAATGCTAAGGTGATTGGGCCTCAGCGGCCATGCGGTCACTGAGCTCGCGTAGCTTTCTGATCTTCTCTTCGGCTGTCCGGTCCGCTGCCGCTGTGCGGACTGACTATACAACGCCGGAATGGCCAACGCAATCCACACCCCGCATCAACCCAAGCGAAATGTCCCGGTTTTTCTGATCACTCCCCGCCTGTGGTACTGTGCATCCGTCCCATGTCTGCATAGCGATTCACGAACCACTATTCACTAGGTCTCGTTGGCAATTGTCTGAACTGTGATTCATCTTAATTGTGTGATGGACATGATTAACGGCACGGGCTCAGGCAGTGGTCTTCGGTTTGGGAATTGGGGGAACGAGAGTTGGGGCTGGATGCGGACATTTGTCTGAACTGTGATTCGTCTGATTTATGTGATGGGGATGATTAAGGGCAGCGTTACAGGTGGCGGTCTTCGGTTCGGGAATTGGGGGAACGGGAGTTGGGGCTGGATGCGGACATTTGTCTGAACTGTGATTTGTCTGATTTATGTGATGGGGATGATTCAAGGCAGCGTTACAGGTGGCGGTCTTCGGTTTGGGAATTGGGGTAACGGGAGTTGGGGCTGGATGCGGACATTTGTCTGAACTGTGATTCGTCTGATTTATGTGATGGACATGATTAACGGCACGGGCTCAGGCAGCGGTCTTAGTACCGAGAGTCAGGCGAAGCGGAGTTGGGACTGGATGAGGGTGTCTGTAGATGCCGACATTTGTCTGAACTGTGATTCATCTGATTTATGTGATGGACATGATTGACGGCACGGGCTCAGGCAGCGGTCTTAGCTCCAGGAATCAAGCGAGTCGAAGTTGGGACTGGATGCGGGTACCTGATAGATGCGGACATTTGTCTGAACTGTGATTCGTCTGATTTATGTGATGGGGATGATTAACGGCACGGGCTCAGGCAGCGGTCTTAGCTCCAGGAATCAAGCGAGTCGAAGTTGGGACTGGATGCGGGTGTCTGTAGATGCCGACTTTCTTTGACCATTCGTAACTAACCCGAGTTCGGAGTTAGATAAGGGCAGGCAAGAGAGCCAAGTCTTTGTCAGAGAGATGGAGAGATGGCTTCTTGGGTTGCCAAGAGTAGGCAATCAGCCCGGCGATAAGATTGACGATAAAGTTGGTTGGGCTCCGGTGACGGGTATGTTCAATTTGTGAGATATTCTTGAGCTGGTCAACGATGGTCTCAATGACGAAGCGCTTACGCGTGAGCAGCTTGTCTTCGAGAACAACAAGTCGATTCTGCATGTTTTTGCGGATGGGCGTGATCAATTGCAGTCCGCGTGCGAAGAGTTGCTCAAAGAGAGCTTGGGAGAGATAGCCGCGGTCGCCGACCAACTTACCCCATAGGTTTTTGGTCATCTGTGGGACCGGTTTGCGGTCATCTGTGTTGCCAGGTGTGAGTTGAACCGCCAGCAATTCACCCTGGTCATTGACAATCAGATGGAGCTTGAAGCCATAGAACCATCCCATACTGCTCTTGCCCCGCATGGCCACCTCGGCAAAGACTCGGTGGCGGGCGATGCGCCGGTTGTGGCAGACGGACAACGGGGTCGAATCGATGAATGCCACCCCTGTCGCCCGGCCAAAGCGCCCACGCAGATAGAGACACATGGCTGGCAGGGCTGATGGCATTAACTCCACAAAGCGCGTGTAACTGACCAGTGTAGGGAATTCACTGCGCATATGCTCACATACGTGCTGCATATAGTAGGCCTTGAAATCGCGATAATGCGACTGGTGAAAGTGAATCAGAATCGTCATTACTTCACTCAAGCTCAGCCGCGGGGCCGGCCCTCGTTTGCGAGTCACGCCCAACAGTTTGGCATTTTCTTGTGTAGCCAACCACTGACAGAAATCATCGACATGACAGTACAGTTTGAGTATACTCATCACTGAGCACCTTTCCTTGCTGGAGAATTTCGGTTGCAGAACTTCAATTCTACCAGCTTGTGAAGGTGCTCACTTACTCCGAATTCAGGTTAACTACATATGCCACATACAGCCGTCTATCTCGGCCAGTGCTTCATCGCCGCCGCCATTCAGAATCTCTGATTGCGTATTCGGTTGGGCGCCACCACGTTGGTTGACCCGCACTGCCGGGAATATGGCTTACCGTCGGTGAGCGCTGGTTTTGGAGGGGGGCGTTGCGGGGGGAGTCCCCCCGCACAAGGGAGGGCCGAAGGCCCGACCGTCCAAAAGGCAGGGAGAGAGTAAAGCGGAGTGAGGAGAGAGAAAACACCTTCGCTCGCCTCATTTATGGTCGCAGATTGATAACGGCTGAGTAGTTACGACCATTCATTGGAAATATCAACGAACCACTACACTACCCATTGCAATTCCATGACATCAACTGCCGCGGACGTTGAAAACAAGGTCATCCTCATCACCGGCGGCGCGCAGGGGATTGGCGGCGCCAGCGCGCGCCTCTGCGCCCAGCGCGGGGCCGAGGTGATCATCACCGACATCAAGGACGAGACCGGCGAGGCGCTGGCCGCGTCGCTGCGGGCCGAAGGCTGTAAGGCGCGTTATCAGCGACTGGACGTGCGCAAGCACGAGGACGCGCAGCGGGTTTTCAGTGATGTGAAGGAGCGTCATGGCCGGCTCGATGTGCTGATCTGCTCGGCCGGCGTCCTGGAGGGGCCAATGCTGCTGCCGGACGCGTTCCCGGTCGAGGTCTTCGACGAAGTGCTGGCGGTCAACGTGCGCGGCGTTTTCCTCTGTGTCAAGGAGGCGTACCCTCTGCTGGCGGAGAGCGGGCGCGGCGTGGTCCTGCTGGTCGGCTCGGGGGCCGGCGTGCACGGCGGCAGCTCCTCGATCGCCTACGGGACCAGTAAGGGCGCCGTAAACGGGATGGGAATGACGCTGGAACAACACCTGGCGCGCAAGGGCATCCGCGTCAACGTCGTCTGTCCCGGCAGCATCGAGACCGAGCTGAAGTTGAGGCAGTTGCGTGAAGCGGCAGAGGCCCAGGGCCAGGCCTTCGATCTGGAAGATGCGCGCGCCCAGCTGGGGGACCCGGAAGGCGTCGGCGCGCTCCTCGCATTCCTCGCCTCCGATGATGCCCGCTACCTGCGCCGCAACCTCTTTACGCGCTGAGACCTCTGTGAACAACCGGTAGCGCGAACGGGTATGATCCCCTTCTGCGATTGCCCCTTCTCCCCTTGCTCACTTGCCTGGGTGCAGCCCACTTTCGGGGTGGGAATCGTCTGGCGTGGAATTCATGCCAGCGGTGGCTGGAATGGTCTGCCAGCTTTGGGCGGGCGCAGGGCAGGCACAAGGCCTACCCCTACCGCGGCCGCGGCGTGCGCTGATTTGGGGGCGGCGCGTTGGGCCGCAGGTAGCGGAGGGCTGCATTGACCCCCACACTTGGCGGGGAGCGTACATCAGGGGGGCGTTGCGGGGGGAGTCCCCCCGCACAAGGGAGGGCCGAAGGCCCGACCGTCCAGAACTGCAGTTGCCGGTTGCCAGTTGCCAGGAACTGCCGGGCGTGGTGGACAGTGGACCGGTCATGACTCCGTGGCTACCCGAGGTAGCGGGATCTGTGCCCCAATTTTGGACTGCACGCACTTGCCTTTTCTCTGTGAATCTCTTCTGCAGTTGTCGTATAATGGATCGCGCAGCAGCCAATCTATGCAATTCCATTTGGAGAACTCTCGCATGCCGATAAAGATCGCAATGATCGGCGCCGGTTCGATCGGCTTCACCCGCAAGCTGATGCACGACATCCTGGCCGTGCCCGAACTGGCCGATACCCACTTTGCCTTGATGGACATCAACGCCGGAAACCTCGAGATGGTGATGCAGCTGGCGCAGCGCGACATCGACGCCAACCGCCTGCCCGCCACCATCACCCCGACAACCGACCAACGCGAAGCCATTGCCGGCGCCGACTACGTGATCTCGGTCGTGCGCCAGGGCGGCCTCGACGCGTTTCAGCTCGACATCGACATCCCGCTGAAATACGGCATCGACCAGTGTGTCGGCGATACCATTTGCGCCGGCGGCATCATGTACGGTCAGCGCACCATTCCCGCGCTGCTGAGCATGTGCGACGACATCCGCGAAGTCGCCAAACCGGACGCCCTCTTCCTCAACTACTCGAACCCGATGGCGATGAACGTCTGGGCCTGCCACCAGTACGGCGGCGTGCGCACGGTCGGTCTTTGCCACGGCGTGCAGGGCGGTCACTGGCAGATCACGCGCTGCATCGAGGCGTGGGCCAGGCGCGAGGGGCTGATCGCAGCCGACGAGACCCTGCATCGCGACGAGGTCGACATCATCTGCGCCGGCATCAATCACCAGACCTGGTACATCCGCGTCGAATGGCGCGGCATCGACATGGTGCCGCGCATGTTGGAGCTGTTCGAGGGCCATTCCGAGTACCCCACGACCGAGAAGCTGCGCATTGACATGATCCGGCGCTTCGGCTACTACACGACCGAATCCAACGGCCACGTCAGCGAATACGTGCCCTGGTACCGCAAGCGCCCCGACGAGATCAACGACTGGATCGACCTCTCGCGCTGGATCAACGGCGAGACGGGCGGCTACCTGCGCGTCTGCACCGAGGGGCGCAACTGGTTCGAGACCGACTTCCCCAACTGGCTCAAACAGGAGCCGCCCCGCATCAGCCAGGACAAGCGCAGCGAGGAGCACGGTTCCTACATTATCGAGGGCTTGGAGACGGGACGCCCCTACCGCGGCCACTTCAACGTTATCAACCAGGGCCATATCACCAACCTGCCCGATGGCTGCTGCATCGAGATCCCCGGCTATGTCGACAAGAACGGCATCAACATGCCGGTTGTGGGCGACCTGCCGCTGGCGTGCGCGGCCACCTGCTCCGCCAGTGTGCAGGTGCAACGCATGGCGGTCGAGGCAGCCGTACACGGCGATGTGATGCTGCTCAAACAGGCGATGCTGCACGACCCGCTGACCGCGGCCGTCTGCAATCCCGAGGAGATCTGGCAGATGACCGATGAGATGCTCGCGGCCCAGGCGCGCTGGCTGCCGCAGTACCAACAGCAGGTCGCCGCCGCCCAGGCCCGGTTGGACGCGGCCGAACGCAACAACACCCGCGCCCGCCTGCGCGAAGGTTGGAAAGGCGCGGCCCGACTGCATACCAAGAGCGTCACCGAGATGGCGCAGGACAAAGCCGCGGCCACGCTCAACGCCGCGGCCGCCGACAAGGGCGAAATGACAAAGGAACCGGCCTGATTCAGAACCAGGGAGCAGGATTGGCAATGAAACTGACGCAGGAGCAGATCGACAGCTACCGCCGCGACGGCTTTCTCGTCGTCGAAGGGCTGTTGGCGCCCGATGAGGTCGAGGGATTGCGCACCCGTCTGCGCGAGTATACCCACGGGGGACGTTCGCAGGAGCAGCTCAGCGTACAGTTCGAGCCGCGCGTCCAGCGCGGTGAACTGCATGTCGATGCGCCGGGCGACGGCATCCGCAAGATCGACGGCCTGGTCGAATCCGATGATCGCTTCAACGCGCTGGGCGCCAACGGGAACATCATCGGCATTCTTGAGCAGATCGTCGGGCCGGACATCAAGATGTTCCGCAACGCGCTGCTGTTGAAGCCGCCCGAAGTCGGCTCGGCCAAGGGCATGCACCAGGATTCGCCCTACTGGCCGATCGAGCCGATGGACCTCTGCTCCTGCTGGTTCGCCTTAGACGATGCTACGGCTGAGAACGGCTGCATGGCGGCTATCCCCGGCAGCCACAAGTGGGGGCCGCAGCCCCACATCGACGTTACCGACGACTACGTGGTGGACCCGGACTATTACGACGAGGCCGATATGCGGCTGGCGCCGGTGAAGGCCGGCGGCGGGCTTTTCTTCCACTCGCTGCTGCTTCACTACACCGCGCCCAACCGTTCGGACCGCTGGCGCCGCGCGATCGCCCTTTCCTACATGTCGTCCCGCTCGAAGTACACGAGAGACGGCGAAGGGCCGGTCTATCATCACATCCAGGGCCGTACGTTCGACGGCTGCGTGCGCTGAGAACAACAGCTTTGCGTGATTCGTCAGCGCTGAATTCACCCAAGTCGATTCGCGCTACTGAGATTGAAGACCTGGTTACTGAAGCCAGGTAAGGAGCCAAAAAACATGCAATATCGGATCGAAGGCACGACCCTGCCGGTTGTTACCGTCACGCTCAGCCCGGAAGACCGGATCTATTCCTCCTCCGGCGGTATGAGCTGGATGACCGAGGCCGTCGAGATGGATACCAACACCGGCGGCGGCCTGGGGCGCATGTTCAAACGCGCGATCTCCGGCGAATCTCTTTTTGTGGTCGATTACTTCGTCAACCGCGGCGTCGGCGAAGTCGCCTTCTCAGCCGAGTTTCCCGGCGAAATTCGCGACCTGGACCTGGCCGGCGGTCAGTCGGTGATCGTGCAGAAGGACTCGTTCCTGTGTGCCGAAAAGAGCGTCGATCTCGACCTTCACTTCCGCAAGCGGCTCGGCGCGGGGCTGTTCGGGGGCGAAGGCTTCATGCTGCAGCGCCTGACCGGCCCCGGCAGGGCGTTCGTCAATTTCGACGGCGAGATCGTGGTCAAGGATCTGCAGGCCGGCGAACTGCTGCGCGTCGACACCGGCCACGTGGCGATGTTCGAGCCGACGGTGGATTTCGACGTCGAGATTGTGCGCGGTTTCAAGAACATTCTAATGGGCGGCGAGGGGTTGTTCCTGGCGACGCTGCGCGGTCCGGGCAGGGCCTATTTGCAGACGATGCCGATGGGCAAACTGGCGCAGAAGGTTGCTCAGTACATGCCGCAGGTTGGCGGGAAGGGTGAAAGCGGCGGAGGCAACGTTGATCTGGGTCAGCTGTTTGGGGGGCGCTAAGGGACAGCGGTGAAAGGTGCAGCCGCTATGCCGTTCCAGTTGCCGAGTGGATTTCTTGGAGAGGGGAATCTATAGACGCGCGGCCTCTTCGCCGCTTGAACTCTTATTTCGGCGTTGATTGACTTACCCGGATGCCTGGACAAGCGGTTCGATTGCGCTGGTGTCCGTTTTGCTCCGGGCGACCTCCAAATCGTACATTCGCTGGAGGTTCAGCCAGTATTCGGGAGTCGTCCCAAGCGCCCGTCCGATGCGCAGCGCAGAGTCCACCGTAATCGACCGGCGGCAGTTGACAATATCGTGGACGCGAATCGGCGGCACGCCTATGGTCTTGGCCAGGCGATATTGCGTGATTCCCAGTTCATGTAGTATCTCCGCCAGATGCTCTCCCGGGTGAATCGGCCCTTCAATCTCCGCCGCATTCTCCGTTGCGTTGGACTGTCTTGCTCTGCTTGGAGCATCGTTCAGTTCAGGCGACATTTTTTTCTCCTCAATGGTAATCGGTGACTTCGATCTCCATGGCGCCCTGCTCAGTCCAATAGAAGCAAACCCGCCACTGGTTATTGATGCGGATGCCGTACTGCCCCTTTCGGTCACCCCGCAGCGCTTCCAGCCTGTGGGAGGGAGGCAGCCGAAGGTCGGTGAGCGCCGTAGCTGCCACCACTCTCTGCAGCCTCATCCGCGCCCGGCGACGGATATCGGGTGGGAAACGTCGGACCGGCTGTCCGTCAAAAAGCTTGCGTGTATTCTCGTCCCTGAATCGCTTCACTGATGACGATAATAACGCAATCCGTTACGAATGCAAAGTTGTCGGCAAAAAAAAGGTTGATATTGAGCTTCACTGTGTGGACACTCTGGAGCCAAGATATAGATGGGCTGGAGCGACACCGTTACCCACCATGCCTTTCAAGGCATCCGCTGTACAAACAGGATTACGGCGGGGATACAGTGACGCGAAGCAGGTGGGTGGCAAGAGGGGAGGCAGCGTAGACCCGAGGATATAAGGCAGGGAACAGGGAAGGGAAAGCCGTGGTATCCACAGCCAGGACGGAGGAGGGGTACCGGCGAGGATACAAAGCGGGGAAGAATGCAGGGGAAAGGACAGGATGCAATGTCCCATCGTTCATTCTTTGTGTAGGTGGTTGTAGCCTTTCCTCGTTTTCTCTCTCCTCACTCCGTTTTACTCTCTCCCTGCTTTTGGGCGGTCGGGCCTTCGGCCCTCCCTTGTGCGGGGGGACTCCCCCCGCAACGCCCCCCTCCAAAACCAGCGCTCACCGACATTGGGTCGTATTCTCAGCAGTGCGGCCAGGATTGCGTATCGCCAGCAGGCTCCCCTCAAGCAGTTTCTTTGGCGCGACTACGCAACCGTTTGGGCGTTTACATCGAGGGAGGTTGCTCATAAATCGCAATGTCGTGCAGCCAAGAGCCACAGCGGGATAAACCGACGATCAAGCCGGGAAACAGCAAGGCTTGATCGTCCATGATCTACGAGGGTTGCGGCGTCAGATCACTTGCCGGACGGGAGGGAATGCAGCAAAAAAGACACCAGCCAGGAGTTAGACCCGCGCCGGAAGGTTGGTGTTTCCTTCAAGTTAACGAATTTCACGAGGCCGAATCAGACAACACCTCAATCGCTGACACGCGCGAGAAGCTGCTTGCTAAGGAAGAGGGCAAATTACATGCCGTAGCGTAAAATGACGTGCCTTTTTTTTCCTTTCCCCTCACTCCTCATCTACTGCTGTACAGATTATCGGTCAAGTAAGGGCAGCGCAATGCAGGGGCCCGCGGCGGCGGCGACTCGCTGCAGGAAAGTGACGTCTTCGGCACCACGCCGAGCGCCGGTCGTGCCGAATTGACCAAGCCCGCCGCAAGAGAGGCCCCGCATCGGGAGCGCCGGCTCTATTGCGCCGAGGTTTACTCGTCGTCTATGTCGATATAGATGCCGGAGCCGATGACGGCCTTCTGGTCCGTGTTGGGCGCCTGGAAGCTCACGGCGTAGCCGAGCTTCGGGGAACCGGTCTCCTCGTCTCCTTCGATGGCCGGGTTGTCGTAGTGATACCGCAGGAACTTCCGACCTTCGCGCCGTGCGCCTCCGATCAGCTCCTCGGCGAACCTCACGCCCTGGGAGTCCGTCCTCGTCATGTCGGTGGGATTGCCTTCGCGAAACGGCTCGGACCCGTGAAACAGGGTGACGCCCCCGCCACTCACGACATATAGGTAGATGGAGCCTGCCTTCCAGTCCCCTCCTTCCACCCGGAAGGCGTTTCTGACCCCGGTGAGGGCGCTATAGCCTTCGGACATGACGGCCTGTTGGTAGGCCTCGGCCGCCGCTTCGACAAAGGCGATGAGTGTCTCGCGGTCCACCACGTTCGACGCGGTGACGGGGGGCGTCGGGAGATCCGCGATCTGGATTGGGACATGGGAGACGTCCTGCGAGTAGCCGCCGGCCAGCATGAACTGTCTTCCGGTGATCCCGGAGGTGTATTCGACAGCGTATGCCGTCTTCAGCCCCCCGTCGTAGTATTCGACGAAACCGCCGCCTTGGGCAGCGGCCGCGAAGAGTTCCTCGACGACCTTGGTTCCGTTTTCGTCCTCGACGCCGAGCAAGTTTTTGCTTTCCGCTTCACGATCGTTCCCGTGAATCCACGCGTCTCCGTTCATGAGGAAGATGATGAGAAACGTCGAGCCGGATTTCCAGTAGCCCTCCGCTTTCAGCCCCTCCCTGAGCTTCGCTCCTTCGTTCATGTCAGTGATCGCCTCGATACGCGCCTTCGCTCCGAGGACGAAGGCCTTGAGGCTTTCGGGGTCCGTCACCTGGGCAGCGGTTACCTCGCCCAGCGCGGCTTCACCGTCGTCGACCGGGGCAACTATCGGCTGGCAGGCCGCCAAGCCTACCCCCAACGCCGCGACACCTACCGTCTTGAGAAATGCGCGTCGGGAAACTGCACGGTCTGTCATCGTTCCTTTCCTTTCTGAAAAGCGGGGAATTAGGAATTCCGGTCTGGGCCGGCATGAATTCGGTCAACGGTGCGGCTATCAACAGTGTGGCTGTCAACGGCGAGGCCCGCAGCCAAAATCGTTATCTGGCCGTGGTAAGTCGGAGGAACTGTCGGGGTTCTGCTGGAATCGATCCGCTTTCAACGAGTAATAGAATGGATGTGGGCCCAATAGGCACCCTTCACTCTGTGCTGGCAAACGCCGTTCGGCCAACGCGACTACGGCCTGCAAAGAGATTTTGCCTCTGCTCGCGCCGGGCATATCCATCCAGTGAGTCCGATGGGAGATTGCAGGCAGGTATAGCAAGCAATGTCATGCATTGTCTATCTTGTGGGCCTGATCGGTATCATTCTTGCGTTTTTAGCCATACAGATTGTCGTGCAGCGCGTTCGCATAGCGGTCGATATTGCGTTCGCGGCGTCTGCCCCCGGTCTCGTCGAGCATGCGATTGCGGGGCGCCTGGCCGGCCGCGCCGGGCACCTGTGTCGCGCCCACGCCCGGCACATCCACCTGGTATGACGCGGGCGCATCGGCCTGCCGCAGCTTGAGGATGCTGTCCGCAAGCGCGGCGCCGGCCTGTTCCTTCTGCTTCAGCGCGGTGCTGCCGATCAGGTTCTTCACCTGCGTGATGATGCCCAAAATATCGTGCGTTGGTTTCGTGCCCGCTCCAATCATCAACCCTGTTACCAGAATGTCCCACATATCCGGGACCTGGTCCAGAAAACCGGGTAGCGTCTGGTTGAGGTAGCCCATCAGTCGCATGCCGCTGTAGTTGGCGACGACAATGCCGAGGAAGATGCCGGCCAGGAGGCTGGTGCTGCGTTTGAAGGCGACATAGCCGGGCGATTTCAGATCACTGGGCCGCCAGCCTAAGAAGCGCAGCGCGCCCCATTCGAGGTAGTGCCACCCCAGCTCCAGCATGCGTTCGATGCCGGCTGCCGCCCCGACCAGCGGAATCATCGCGGGCACGATCGGCGCGAGCTCCGTTTCCACCAGCTGCTCCAGACCCGCCGCCTGCGCCACATTGGGCAAGGCCGCGGCCGCCAGCAGGGTTCCCAGAACAGTCCAGCCCAGCCGTCGTATAGATCGTTTCCCCATAGCCTTCTCTCCTGCTTTCGTTCTCCCCGGGCTTCCCGGGCTCTGCTTCTCCACGCGCCTACGACGGAGGACCCGCCGCGTACCGCTCCGCCAGCTCGACCAGCAGCCGCACGCCGTAGCCGGTCGCGCCTTTGGGCGTCTCGGCGTTGATCCGGCTGTCCGCCAGCACCATATTGGCGATGTCGAGGTGCGCCCAGGGGTAGCCTTCGGTGAAATGCTGGATAAACTTGGCGCTGCTGCTTAACCCGCCTTCCCGCCCCGCGCTGTTCTTCACTTCCGCCATATCGCTTCTGATCGGCTTCTCGTACTCCTCATCCATCGGGAAGGGCCATAGCCGCTCCCCGCTCCGGTCACCGGCGGCCATCAACGCCTGCTGCAGCGCGCTGTCGTTGCTGAACAGGCCCGCCCGCACGTGATGCCCCAGCGCGGTCCCGACCGCGCCGGTCAGCGTCGCCAGGTCGACGGCGGCGACAGGATTAAAGCGGGCCGTGTAGGCCAGCGCGTCCGCCAGTATCAGGCGTCCCTCGGCGTCGGTGCTGATGATCTCCGCCGTTTTACCGGTCATGCCGGTGACGATATCGCCGGGCCGGAAGGCCTTGCCGTCGGGCATATTCTCCACGCATGGCGCCACCCCGATCACCCGCCGGGGCAGATTGAGCCGTCCAACTGCCTCCAGCGCGCCGATCACAGCCGCGGCCCCGCCCATATCGCTCTTCATCTGCCACATACCGCCCAGACGCTTGAGACTGATGCCGCCGGTGTCGAAGGTGATCCCTTTGCCGACGAAGACCAGCGGCGCCTCCTGGGCATGACCGGCGGGTGCGTGCTCCAGAATGATGAACTGCGCCGGATTGGCGCTGCCTACGCTCACCGCCAGCAGAATGCCCATCCCGGCATCCTCCATCGCGGCTTCGTCCAGCACCGTACTCCTGAGGCCCACGTCGGAAGCCATGGCTTCGGCGCGGGCGGCCATCTCCAGCGGTGTCAGTACATTGGGCGGCTCGTTGACCAGATCGCGGGCTGTGTAAACCGCCCGCCCAACTGCAACGCCCCTGGCTACCCCGCGTTCAACGTCGGTCAGTTTGGCCGCGCTGAATTCGACCACCGTGCAGCTCGTCAAGCCCTGGGCCGCCTCTTCGCGTCGATAAAGAGTGGGCCGGTAGTTGGCCAGCAGCGTCCCCAGCGCCACCTCCTGCGCAGCCGCGTCGGCGTCGTGACCGGCAATGCCGGCCCCATGTACGATCGTGGCGATCGTTTTGACGCCTTTAACTTTTGCCGCGGCCTGCGCGCCGACCGCGGCCGCCCGCCGAATCTGCGCGACGCCGAACTGCCCGCTGCTGCCCAAGCCAACCACCAGCACGCGCGGCGCGGCCAACCGCCCGCGCGCATACAGCAGGGCCGTCGTCTCCGCCTCGCCGCTGAAATCCCCGGTCGCAATCAGCCGGCTGATGTCACCATCCAGCGCCCGGTCCACCGCGCCCGTTGCGCCGCCGGGCGCGGTCACGCCGGCAAACAGATTGACGACGATCAGGTCGACCTCGGCGTCGGCGATATTCCCCTGCTGAACCCGTAGCTCCATCTCCAAATTTCCTGTCCTATGTCGGGCGGTCGGTGAACAGTGCGGCGGCCCGGGCGTTTTCGTGCCGCGCGCTGCCGGCTGCTTGTCTTACAGACTTACAGATTGGCGCGCAGCCGGGTCGCCGCGCCTTCCAGGATCGCATCCGTTTTGCAGAAGCAGAAGCGGGCGACGTTCGCGGCCAGGTGGCTGTGTTCCGCGCTGTAGAATGCTGAGGGCGGTATCGCGGTCACGCCGATCTCCTTCGTCAGCCAGCGGCAGATTTGCACATCGCGCAGGTCGTCGGTCGGCAAAGGCGCGTCCAGTTCGGTCGTGTCGACGAGGATGAAGTAGCTGCCTTGCGGCGTTACCGGCGGGAATCCAACGTCGTTGAGCGCCGACAGCAGAATCTCGCGCTTGTCCTGGTACATCTCGCTCAGTTCGCTGAGATAGTTGCGCTCGTCCACCTGCTCGAAGGCCGCGCCGACGGCCTCCTGCAGCGGTGTCGTCACCGCGAACGGGATCCACTGGTGTGCCATCAATACCGCGTGCGCCAGCGGTTCCGACGCGATCGCCCAGCCGATCTTCCAGCCGGTCACCGAAAATGTCTTGCCGGCGCTGCCCAGCGTGATCGTACGCTCCCACATGCCGGGCAGCGTTGCAATGCGCACGTGCGGCGTCCCGTCGTAGGTCATCCACTCGTACACTTCATCGCTGAGCACCAGCAGATCATACTCCTGCGCCACCTCGGCAAGGCTGAGAAGCTCCGCGCGGCTGTACATCTTGCCTACCGGATTCAGCGGCGTATTGATGATGATCAGTTTGGTCTTTTCGTTGATCGCGGCGCGCAGCTCCTCCATATCGATGCGCCAGTCCGCCGAACTGCCCGCGCCCGGCGCGGGGCGCAGAGGAATGTAGATCGGCGTACCGCCGGCCATGATCACCGCTGCCGGATAGCTGTCATAGAACGGCTCGATCAGGATCACCTCGTCGCCGGGATCCACCACCCCCTGCACGGTCGCGAAGATCCCTTCGGTCGCACCCGTGGTCACCACGATCTGCGTCATCGGATCCAACTCGCGGCCAAAGACCGGGCTGTAGACGGCGGCCAGGGCGTTGACCAGCCGTGGATGACCGGCGCTGCGCGCGTATTGGTTGTGGCCGGCCGCGAGCGCGTTGCGGGCGGCCTCGATAACGAAATCCGGCGCGGGGAAATCGGGAAAACCCTGGCCGAGATTGATTGCATCGTATTCGAGCGACATCGCTGAATACTCGGCGAAAACGGTCGTGCCGAAGGACTGTACCCGAACGGCTGCTGGAGTTGACACGTTGGCGTGTTCCTGAGAGTAGTTCTAGTGATTGCTGCTGATTGCTGCGATGGGCAACTGCGACCTGCGGGATCGGAGCCAATCAGTTTTGATGATAGCACAGCGAGGCTGGAATGTCATCTGCATCCGCGCCAACAGCCGTTATCCGATTGCCTGCCGTGCGCCTGCGCCGGGGGCTTTCCAGAGGGTCATTTGCTCAGGAAGAGGCTGCTGTGGTATCGTCAGCGTAGCGCCAGCCCGCCCGTTTCATGCCCCCGTAGCTCAGTGGATAGAGCATCGGCCTCCGGAGCCGGGAGCACAGGTTCGAATCCTGTCGGGGGTACTTCAGCCAGCCGCGGTCGCGGCCTCTCTTTGCGGGGTTTCGCGCCTACGGCCGCTGACCACCACGGTCGGACTCCTCAACGAAACAGATCCCGTTCCGGCGGACGCTGGATCGCATGCGCCGTCGTATTCGGGGCATCGGGCGGCGTGTACCCGCGTATGATCGCCGCCGGGCGCGCCTCGCTGCTCTGCCCCATCACCAGCGACGCGGCCGCGCACAGCTCATCGGCAATGCACTCCTCGCTCGCCCGCAGCTCGTATCCGTACAGGTCGGTCAGGCCGCGCTGATCCCAGACCGCCGGCAGCCCGGAACAGCCGATGCAGACCCCGACCGTCCCCATTCTCCAGGGACGCCCATGGCTGTCGCTGATCAGGACCGCGACCGCGGCGCCGGTCCGCTTGCCGATGCCGCTGCGGATCTCGCCGGCGCTGGCATCGGCGTCCGCCGGCAGCAGCGCCACCGTCTCCTTCTCCTCCGGCGCCACGTTCGAGTGGTCCAGCCCGGCATGGGCGCAGACCCAGCCGCTGCTCTGCTCGACGATCAGCACGCCCTCACGCGCACGGATGACCGCGGCGCTGTCGTCCAGCACCGCCTGCACCACGCGTGGATCCTTGCCCGTCTCCTCCGCCAGCCGAATCGCCTCTGCGCCCGGCCTCACCTCCGCCAGCCGCACCAGCCGCCCTTCGGCCTTGCTCACGATCTTCTGCGCCACCACCAGGATATCGCCCGTGCGCAGCGGGACGTCCGCCGTCTCGGCCGCTTCGACTACGAGCGCCGCCACATCGTCGCCCGCTTGCACCAGCGGTATGCCCGGGATGGGCAGGATCCGGACCTGGTCCTCCGCGGCGGCGGCTGAGGCGCCCCCGCCGGCAGGCCGCGCACTGTCGGCATGGGAAAGGCTGCTGTTCATCAGAATCCCAACTCCTCGGTTACGGTGTCGTCGCTTCTGCCGAAATGCCAGTGCAGAAACGCCTCCAACACGCCGCCCCCCACCGCCAGCGATTTGTCGGAGATATGGAAGGCGTGCCCGGGCGTGCTGCGCGGGTCGAGATCGCCGATCTTGAGTTCGGCCTGGAGGGGAACGCTCTCGTGGATCAGGCCGCGCAGCACGCCATCGAAGGGCGCCAGCAAGGTCGTCTCCTCGCCGCCGGCCTGCACAATTTTGCCAACGGGCTGCGCCGCCGACAAGCGGTCGCCGATGCGCGCCAGAGCGCGAAAGCGGCCTGCCACAGGCGCACGCAGCACACGCGTCGCCGCCGCATCAAGCCCGGGCAGAGCGCCAGGTATCCCCGTATCCGCTTCAGCCTCTCCTTCCCAGATCGCCCGCCCCAGATTGTGCCCGCGGTTGGTCTCGATCACCACGTGGCAGTCGACGCCGGCCGCGAAACCCGGCCCCAGCGCCACCACGAACGGTGCGCTCTCAAGCGTGGTGCCGGTATTGCATTTGGCCAGAATTGCGTCGATTATCGCAGACGGCGCCAGCTCGTCAATGGCCTCGGCCTCCGGATCGACCAGAACCGGGATCTCACCCGCCTCCAGCACCTCCGGCACATCGGCAACCAGGGCCCTGCGGGCGGTGATCCCTTCCACTTCGTGCTCATCGTCGAAGACGGCCTGCGCGAAGGCGACCGTGCGCCGCACCGTCAGCGGGCGCGGCAGTTCGGTCATCACAACCGGAATGCCGCAGCGGTGCAGCCGCCAGGCCACGCCCGTCGCCAGATCCCCCGCGCCCTTGACCAGCGCGAGCAGATCGTCAAATGGGGATTCGCTCTTCATCTCGCTGTCATTGTTGACGTACTCTTAAGCCATCAGTAGTATACACGTGCCATCAGAAAGCAAAAATCATTGCGCAGGCACCGGCGACTGCCTGAGCGTGTGTCGCTGCGGTAGCATTGCGGTGGCCTTGCGGTGGGCAACTACGATTTGGAGCGGAGCAGAGTCGATGACGGTTGTTCTTGCGGCTGACGAAACGGGCGCGTTGGCGCGCGCCGCTGCCGCGCTGGAGCAGGGGGCAGTGGTCGGCGTACCGACCGACACGGTCTACGGGCTGGTCTGTCTCTGCAGCGACGCCGAGGCGATCGACCGCCTTTTCGCTGTGAAGGAGCGGCCGGCCGAAAAGGCGCTGCCCGTTCTGCTGGGCGACGATCAACAGGCGCTGGCGGTCGTCGCGGGACCGCTTCCGCCGGCGGCCCAGCTGCTGATGGAGCGCTTCTGGCCCGGCCCGCTGACTCTCGTGCTGCCGGCGCAGCCGCACCTGCCCAGCGCACTCACGGCAGGAAAGGAGACCGTCGGCGTACGCCTGCCCGCGCAGCCCTTTCTGCGGGCACTGGCGCGCCGCGTCGGCCCCCTGGCCTCCTCGAGCGCCAACCGCAGCGGCGCGCCGTCCTGCGCAACCGCCCCGGCCGTGCTGGACCAGCTGGAGGGCCGCATTCCCCTGCTGATCGACGCCGGACCGACGCCGCTCGCCCAGCCCAGCACCGTTCTGGACCTGAGCGCCTCGCAGCCTGAACTGCTGCGGCCGGGGCCGTTGAGGCAGGAGGCACTGGCAGCTGTCTTTGCCGTTCAGGAGACGGACGGAGGCGGTACGACCCGCCAAAGAGGCCGTCCACGTGCCTGAGCAACTGACTGAGCGGAAGCCTGAACCGGCCGCACCGCTCTGCATCGGCATCGACGCCTCGCGCAGTCTGCGGCCTGAGCCGACCGGTACCGAGCGCTACTCGCGCCAGATCATCGGACACATGCTGGCCGCGCGCTGCGATGGCTTTGCCTACCGCCTCTATGCGCCGAAAACGCCGGCCGCGCACGCGCTGCGCGGCGATGCCCCAGCCGCTTGCAACCAGCGCGCCCTGACCGTTCGCACGCTGCCCGGCAGATGGCTGTGGACCCACCGGATGCTTGCCTGGGAGGTCAGCCGCAGGCCGCCGCACGTGCTCTTTGTGCCGGCCCACGTTGTGCCATTCCTGCCCCCGCGCCTGCTGCCGGCCACCGTCGTCACCCTGCACGACGCCGGCTATCGCTACTTTCCTCGCGCCCATACCGCGTTGCAGCGGCTCTATCTTGAGCTATCGACGCGCTGGAGCGCGGCCGCGGCCCGCCGTGTCATCGCCGTCAGCCGTCAGACGGCCAGCGATCTGCAGCGCTTTTACCGCGTGCCGGAGGCCAAAATTCGCGTCATCCATGAGGCGCCGACGCGACCGGCCGCCGCGCCGGGGGAAGATACAGACCGCGCACCGGTCTACGCGCGGCCATTTGCCCTCTACGTCGGCACGATTCAGCCGCGCAAGAATCTGTTGCGCCTGATCGAGGCCTTCGAGCGGCTGACCCATGAGCAGCGGATCGGCTGGGACCTGGTGCTGGTCGGCCGCTGGGGCTGGCTGAGCCGGGAGTACGAGCGTCTTGTCGCTGCTAAAGGGCTCGCCGACCGCGTCCATTTTCCCGGCTATCTGTCTGACGGGGCCGTGGCCGGGCTGATGCGCGCCGCACTTTTCTTTGTCTTTCCGTCCCTATTCGAGGGTTTCGGCCTGCCCGTGCTCGAAGCCCAGACCACAGGAGCCGCCGTCATGTGCGCCAACAACTCCGCCCTGCCCGAAATCGCCGGCGACGCCGCCTTGCTGGTCGATCCTCACGATGTCGACGCCATCGCGGCCGCCATGCTGCGCCTGAGCCAGGATGAAGCCCTGCGCCAGGAACTGATCGCCAAGGGCTACGAGAACGTCAAGCGTTTTTCCTGGGAAAAGGCGGCCAGAGAGACGCTGGCCGTGCTCGAGGAGGCGGCCGGCAGGGGGTGAGATCGGTGCAGGAACCGGAACTGGAGGCGGTGCGAATTCTGGGCGTACGCGTTGACTGCGTCGATTTCCCGCGGACTCTCGCTCTCATCAGCGGCTGGATCGAGCAATCGAGAGCGGAGGGCCCGCATACCACCGGCGAAGACGGGGCGCGCGTGCAACGATCGGCATCCGGAGATGCTGCCGCCCACCCGCCGCTGCCCGCGACCCACTGCAGCGTTGTCCGCCAGGTCTGCACTGTCAACCCTGAATTCATCATCGAAGCGCGCCGCCGTCCCGTCTTCAGACGGGTGCTGGCCGCAGCCGATCTGTGTACGCCGGACGGTGTCGGCGTGCTCTGGGCCGCGCGGCGGGCGGGGGTACGCCTCGACGAGCGCGTGACCGGTTCCGACGCAATCTACCGCCTGAGCGAACGGGCGGCCGAGCAGGGGTGGCGGGTCTTCTTCCTCGGCGCGGCAACCGGAATCGCGGCGCGCGCGGCCGCGGAGCTGGCGCGTCTCTATCCCGGCCTACGCGTCGCCGGGACATTCGCGGGCTCGCCCGCCGACGCCGACTGGCCGCAGATCCGTCAACGTCTTGCCGCCGCGCGCGCCGACCTTCTCTTTGTTGCCTACGGGCATCCGCGCCAGGACATCTGGATTCATCAACACAGGCGCGAGTTGCCGGTCGCCGCGGCGATGGGCGTCGGCGGCGCCTTCGATTTCGTCGCCGGCATCACCCCGCGCGCACCGCTGTGGATGCAGCGCCTCGGCCTCGAATGGCTCTTCCGGCTGGTGCGCCAGCCGTGGCGCTGGCGGCGCATGACTACGTTGCCGCTCTTCGCACTGCTGGTGCTGGCGCAGCGGGCGCGTCGATAGACCACATCGCAGCGGGCAATTCATCCTGCGCGCTCCTCGCGGGGTGGTTGAATCTCCCCAGGGGTCATTCAATCTCACCGTTGCGTGGGGGACTGCTAACCTACTGCATTGCATACATATCGCATTGCATACATATCGCATTTGCCTTCCCGGCAGTGGCGATGCCATTGTGGCAGTTGCCCAACAGCAGTTGAACAGTGCCCGTACAAGTCTTTCGCATCGTTTTACAGGGCCACTTTGGCAGTGCGTTGATTGTACGGTGTTGGTGGAGTAGAATGGAGACCGTAGAACGATGGTCTGCCGCGTTTCAGGCTGTGGTTGATACCGACATCCTGGCTGGCAAGCGCAGCCAAAATAGGGGAATCCAGACCGCATAAGCGGCAAAAGGAGGCTGCAATGAGGGCCGTGTTCCTGTATTGGTCGTTGATCGAGCGCGAGCCGGAACGCGTGCTGGATGATCTGGCCGAATTCACCGGGATCGACACCTTGCTTATCTACGTGTGGATCAACACGCCGCAGGGGGACCGGCTGCTGCTGCCGTCCGCCGACGACTTCGATCTGCCCGTGCCTGTCGTGAGCAGGGCAGAGTTCGACTCTTTCTCCGCCACGCTGGAGATGGCGAGAGCGAAGGGATTTAAGGTCGGCTGCCATTTCTCCCCGCTGTTCACATACGGCCAAAACCTGGCCTCGCTGCGCAACCAGGCGCTTATCCAAGCGGCCTTTCACGAGTATCCCCATGGCAATATGGTCTGGGCCTGTCCCAACAATCCGGATACGGTTCAGCTCGCAGTGGGGATTATCCGCAGTGCGGTAGCGGCCTGGCCACAGGCTGAGTTGTTGGAAATAAACCACGTTGAGTATCCGCTCTGGCCGAAAAATGGTCTCGGTTCCCTTTTTACCTGCTTCTGTCCGCACTGCCAGGACGCAGCGCAAGCTGTCGGCATCGATCTCCCGTCGTTGAAGCTTGCGGCCGCGTCGCTGCTCGAGGAAATCGCAAGCGTCCCGCCGCCGGACGGACCGGCCGTCTCCTCGCCGGCAAATCGCGTGCTCAATGCCATGCTCAGACGCCCTCAGATCGCGCAGTGGCTGGCCTTTCGCATGACCTCCATGTCGCAGTTCGTGCGGACGGTCACCGCCGCCGCGCGGGAGGCGGCAGCCCAGTTCAATCCCACTCTTGAAATCGGGTTGGACTTCTTCCTGCCTTCAGCGGCCAACCTCTTGGGTACCGATTATGCCGATCTATACCACCTGTTCGACTGGGTCTCGCCCAAATTTCCCGACTACCTGACCGGTTCGATCGTGCCGATGATTGCCGATGAGTTGAACCCGGGCGGCGACCCGGCGAGGACCTCCGCGCTACGAGAGGATATGCGGCAGATTCTCGACGCGGGAGAGGGGCCGTCATCCTACGAACCAGCTCAGTCCTCAGCCGAGGAGTTGCTCTACCATAACACGTTCGACGCCGCCATTATCGATCGCCAGATGAGCTACCTGAGCACTCTGGAAGGCAAGGTCCGCAACTATCCCTGGGTTTGGCTGTACAACCGCGACCTCGCCGGCTTGCGAGAGAAGTTTGAGGCGCTGGAGCGTAACGGGTTCGAAGGATACTGCCTCTGGCTGTGGGAGCCGGACATGACCACAGCCGCCCTGAAGGAGACGCAAGGCATCTTTTGAGGGCGGCATAGTTGCCCACACACTATATACAAGAGAGGTCGAGCCATGATCGGTGCAACCAAAGACATGCTCCTGCCCACGGCCATCGTCGGTTCGATTCCACGACCGTCGTGGTATACCGACAGCCTACACGCGCGTCCCTTCAAGCAGGCCCTCAGCGACCGCAACTTTCGCGAGCAGTACATGGACGCGGTCGGCGCCTACATCCATGACCAGAGCAGCGCAGGGCTGGACATTGTGACCGACGGCGACGCCCGCTTTGACAATGACGTCGGCGGCCGAGGCTGGTTTTTCTATCCGTTGGAGCGGCTCGGGGGTTTTGGCGGCGTCAACGACCAGATCGAGCGCTGGACATCATCTTTGCAGCCGGGCAAGATCCTGTGGGAGTTGATGGAGGCCTACCAGCAGCCCACACTGGTCGAAAAGGTCACGCCCGGTCCGTGGCAATACACGGCAATATGGCAGATCACGCAGCGCCTGACCGACAAACCGGTCAAGTTCGGCGCCATCAGCGTCGACAGCCTCTCGCATATGATCCGCGACGAGGCCTACGACACCTATCGCGACCTCCTGCTCGACCTGGCCGACATTGCCAACCGCGAGTATCGGCAGCTGGCGGACGCCGGCTGCCCAATCATACAGATCGAAGAACCGCTGCACCACATTATGGCCAGCGATGCCGACACCGACCTCGGTCTATTGACCGAGGCCTTCAATCGCCAGGTGGAAGGCGTCAACACCGAGATCTGGGCACACACCTGTTGGGGCAACCCCGCCCAGCAGTCCACCGGGGTCGACGCCTCCTACGAACCGGCCCTCGAGGCCATGTTCGAGATGAACGCGGACGTCATCACCTTTGAGTGCGCCAGCCACGGTGGGTCGGACCTGCCCGCGATCGGGCGTATCAGGTCGGACAAGAAGATCGGCGTAGGCGTCATCAGCCATCTGCGCACGCAGGTCGAGGCCGCAGAGGATGTCGCCGGCCTGATCCGCAAGGCGCTGGAGCACATTCCCGTCGAGCGGCTGATCATCACCACCGACTGCGGCTTCGGACGCGAGGGGCTGTCGCGCCGCATCGCCTATTACAAGATGGTGGCCCTCGTTCAGGGCACGAACATCGTCCGCCGGGAGTTGGGTCTGCCCACCGCCGAGGTGCGCGCCGCCGACCCCAGGCTCGCCTTTGGCAGCGTTGACTGATTTCAGCAGATTTCAGGGGGTGGTAATTGTGGCCGGCCGTGAGGTGTAACCTGCTATTCCCGGTTTATAGCCCGGCCATTGGTGGGCGCGCCGCGGTTTCCTGCCCTCCCGCTTCTTCCTCAAATCGACGGGCCTGACCCCCCGGCGCTAACAGTTTCCAATCGTGAAAGCATCCGCAGCCGGTCTCCCTGTGACAGGTGCGGCCACAGCTGTTTCAGAAATGTCTGCAAGCTCTCTTCCGGCGTCGCATCGGTCGTGTCAATCGTGAAGCGGCGGTAGATCAACGAGTTGTCGTACTCCTCTCTGAAGCGATCCAACACGAGATCCACCTGCTCGATATCGACCGTGGCCGACGCGCCCAGGCCCTCCGCCAGGGCCAGACGTTTCTCACCCGTGCCGGCCATCACCAGCGTCGACGGCGATGCCAGGCGCGCCACTTGCAGCGCCAACAGCCCGATCGGTGTGGCGCCGACGATTACCACCCGCTCCGTCACTTCCAGCCGCGCGAGTCGCACCGCCGCCACCGCGCTGGCCAGATTCTCCACCAGGCTCCCCTCTGCCAACGTCACATCGTCGGGCAACTTGAAGAGGCAGCACGCCCTGGCGCACGCGCACATCGTTCATGCAGAATCCGGTGCGCGCCACCTTGACCAGCGCCTCGTCAACGCCCGGCGCCGGTCTGGGCCTGTCGGCCAAGCCGTATTCCCCCGGCGCGGTTGCATACAAAGCTTTCATATCAGCCCCATCCTACGAGAACCCCCATCCAAGAGCCGCAGGAAGAACATTCTTCCCAGCGGACGCCGCACCTAACGGCAAGGGAAAGGTTTCTACCTGGTCCTCAACTCCAGGATCGGTTTCACCATGCCTTGGATACGCGGCCTGTCGCTGTACAGGAACGAATCTTCGTGGAAACGGTCCCTTGGCGTGGCCTGCATATCTTTGGCAAACACCTTGTTGTTCTTGACCCGCCCCTACCGTGACGTGGCGTTCGCTGATTTGGAGGCGGCGCGCTGGGCCGCGGATTGCGCAGGGCTGCCTTGGCCCTACACCGGGCGTGGGGAGAAACTCAGGGGGGCGTTGCGGGGGGAGTCCCCCCGCACAAGGGAGGGCCGAAGGCCCGACCGTCCGGAACCACAGTTGCCAGTTGCCAGGAACTGAAGGGAGTGGTGGACAGTGGACCGGCTATGCCTCCATTACTACCCGAATGATAGGAATTTGTGCACCTATTTTGGGCTGCACCCCGAAAAGAGGGGTGTGCTCCGGATGCGGGTGCGTCTCTGCCTTTCTCCGCTCCAGTGGCCCGCAGTCCCGCCACTCACTCCAGCCACTGCCCGACCTGTTCGGCGATGCGGGCAGCCGCGCTCGCGGCGTCCTGCTCGCCCGTCAGGACCCGGTTTACTTCCGTAAAGTAGACCAGCGAGATCTCGATATAGTGGGCGCCGGCGCTCGCAGCCGGCCGCGCCGCGGCGTGTTCAGCCAGACTCTCCTCGATCTGTTCCGCCGCCCCGATGCGCGCGCGCACGTCCGCATCCGCATAGAGCGCCGCGATCGCCGGAACCGTGCCGTCCGCCAGCGCACGCCGCCGCTGCGCGGCAAGGTCCGTCAGGCACAGCGCCGCGGCTGCGGCCGCGTCCGGGTTGCGGCTGTAGCGGCTGACACCAATCTGCTGCCCGCCGATCACGCTGGCATGGCGCGCCGCCGTACCCTCCCCCTTGGGCAGTCGCGTAACGCCGAACAGGTCGCGGATCGGGCTGTCCTCGGCCTGGCCCAGCGGATAGGCGTAGGGCCAGTTGCGCATGAAGGCCGCATTGCCCATCTGAAACATCGCCCGCGCATCCTCTTCCTGGTAGACCGTTACCTCCGGCGGGCTGATCGCGCCCACCCACGCGGCCGCCCTCTCCAGCGCTCGCGCCGCGCCGGCATCCTCGACGGCCAAACGCCCCGCCGCGTCGACGATCGGCTCGCCGCCCTCACTTACCAGCCACTCCACCGCGTTGACCGTCAGACCCTCGTACACATTGCCCTGCCACACATATCCCCAGAATGCATCGTTCTCGAGCCGTTCGCCGGCCTGGATCGCCGCCGCCATCTCCTCCAGCTCGCTCCACGTCGCCGGCGGCTGCGGGTAGCCGTACTTCTCCAGCAGGTCGACGCGGTAGTAGAGAAGCCCGACGTCGGCCATCTGCGGCAGGCCCACCAGCGCGCCGTCAATGCTGTTGTTTTCGAGAAAAATGGGGAAGTACTGCCCGCGTTCCTCCGGCGTAAGATACCGGCCCAGGTCGAGCAGATGGGGCGCGAGCAGGCCGGACCACACAACGTCGAAATCGATCAGGTCGATGTCATCCGATTCGGCCGGCAGGAACTGACGGTAGAGGCCCAGGCGGTCCAGCGGATTGGCCGGCGCCGGCAGCAGCTCGATCGGCATGCCGACCTGTTTGGCGCAGCGGGCGACGATCTCGCTGTCAACCTGGCGTACAAATGCCGGTCCCATCCAGCGCAGCCTGGCTCTGACTGCGGGCGCCGGCGTTTCGGCTGCTGGCGCGGGCCCCTCATTCTCGGCCTCGCCGCGGCAACCGCTGAGCAGCAGTGCCGCGCAAAAAAGCGCCGCGCACAACAGGGCCGTGAGCAGGCGAGAAATCCCGCTTGCGCCCGCAGTCGCAGCAGGTGCGCGCACCAGGGATATGCCCGTTCTCATCACGCTGTCGTTTTCTGGCGTTGGAAGCCGAGCATTTCAGGACTCCGCTGTTTCCGTATCCTGCACAAACGTCACCACTGCGGCCTCTTCCGCGTCCAGCTGTACCTCGGCGCTGACCGGCAGATCCGGGCTGTGGACGCGGTAGATTCCCGGGGCAAAAGGCCCGAACTCCACGTGAAAGGGCGGCTCGGCCCCACCTGTCTTGCGCGCCTCCTCTCCGCTCTCCATCTTATCTACAATGACTGTCAGCTCCGGCCGCGCCAGCCACTGCACGCGGATTAGGCCCGGCGCGTCCGCCGCCTTGCGGACGCGCGTGTGATGGCTCCACCCGGCCGCAGGCCGCGCCAACTGAATGCTGAGCCGGTCCCCCGCGTCCAGATGGATCCCCCGCCGCTCGAATCCTTCGGCGTAGAGGTCGTAATCTCCTGCCGGCAGGAAGTCAAACGCAAAGGCGCCGGAAGGTTCGACCTCGGTCACATAGCGCTGCCCGCGCGCGTCCAGCAGTGCCACCTGCTGCCCAGGCCGGCCCTTTTTCGCCGCCTGGAGATCTTCCGAACGTTCAGCGTCCGCGCCCGGTAGCGTCTGACCCTGCAGCAGAGCGGGCTCCGGCCGTGTCGGCAGCGCGCAAACCGGCAGAAGTAAGAGCTCACGGCGCGCCGCGTTGCGCCCATCCAAGGCCACGGGACGCGGGTAGTTTTGCAGGTGCCTGTCTTTCACATCCAGGGAATATGCGCCGGCGGGCAGCCCGCTGAACAAAAATTGGCCCTCCTCGTCCGCTTCCGCGACCTGCTCGCCAGACCCCGTCCCCCGCAAGCGCACAATGCTCACGCCATCGCCATGCACAGTGCCGGCGATGCTGGACTCGCGCGCCGCCGCTCTCTTCTCATCATGCGAGTGGACAAACCGCACGTCGGTCACCATGCCGTTGTTGATCGGCGCCTGGCAGCTCACCGGGGCCGTCCCTTTGGCAGTGCCGGCGCCGCCTTCGGCCAGGCCCAGCACCTCCAGCCGGTAGCTGTCCGAGGGCAGCGGCCCGACCTCGCAATGCGCCGACCGGCCCTCGGCGCCGCGCGCCAGCTGTGTTACCCAGCTCTTCTGCTCGCTGCTGCCGATCCGCAGCGCCGGCGTGCCTGTCCGGCCTCCGCCGGCTGCATCCTCCGCACCTTGGCCGCGAACGGGATCTGCGCGCGGCAGAAGCTCTACGTTGCACGTCAACATGCGCCCGTGCTTCACCGCCCGTTGCTCGATCTCGAAGCCCCACCCGTAGACCGACAGCTCGCATCCCACTTTCTGGCCGGGCGCAAGCTCGATTTCGTCCACGCGGCTGCCGTGCGGGCTGATTACCTCCAGGCTGTAGCGGCCGGCCGGCAACTCCACAAAACGGAACGCGCCGCTCATTTCCGTCAGCGACTCGTAGGCGAAGCCGTCACCGTGCGTCAGCCGCAGCTGTGCCTCGGCGCCGCCGCGTACCTTGCCGCTGATCACACCTTCGCCGCCTGGCGGCAGCCCGTTCCCGGGCGCGGACGGCGCGAGGGCCTCTCTCGCCTCTACCTCCGCTTCACGCATTTCTCCCCCCGCCGCCTCTCTTGCCCTTTTCGGCTCCGTCTTGAGCAGCGGCACGATTGGCAGCGTTGACCAGCCGAACGCTTCAGGGCCGTGCGGTCCCCCTGTATTCGCCTCTTCCGAAATCTCCTCCGCCAGGTGTATTGGGCTGTACCAGGCGCTCTGTTCGTCCACCGAGCCTTCCCCCTGCAGCGCCTCATGCGCCAGCAACCAGAACGCGGTACAGAAGTAGTAGTCCGGCGCGGACGCAGAATGGCGGCTGGTCCCCATCATCGCCCGGCAGATCTCCAAAGTCTGGGCCGTATGCAGCATCGGCGTCGTGGCGGGGTAGCGCGGGTCGGCGTTCTCGTTGATGAGGTAGCCGTTCGCGGTCGACAGAATCGGCAGGCTGCGGCCGACCAACGCCTGCACCTGGTTGTTCAGTTCTTCAAACGCGCGCCAGTGCATCCGATGCGGCGGCAGCGGCGGGGGCGGCTGGCTGCGGGTGACGTTCGCCAGCGCCGTCGAAAGCTTCGTCCGCCAGTCATTGGCCGCCTCGCTCTTCGGCGCGACAGAATCCTCCGTTTTGCTTGCCAGCCGGCGGCGCAGATCGTTGATTTCTTCCATCGACCTGCCCTGCCACGGGTCTTCCCGCCGCGTCTCTGTCGCCAGCGCGAGATAGAGTTCACGTGACAGCGGCGCGCCCTCGCGATGGGTCGGATCTTCGGGATACTGCGGCGGACGGTTGCTCGAATAGTTGTGGATCGCCAGCCAGATCGGCTCGTCGAACAGCGCGTCACCGCCAATTCGCTGAATCTCCTCGACCAGCTGCCAGTCGCTTCCCGGCCTTAGCGCGGGGATCGCGGGCAGACCGCCGCGCGCCAGAATCGCCTCCATATTCTCGACCGCAGCACGCGCCGTCACCTCCACGGCGTCCGGCGGCAGCTTCTCCTGCGGCCACAGCGACGCCCGGTCCGGTTCGCTGTCAAACTCGAAGTAGCGCACGCCCGAGCCGGTCAGCCGCTCGACCTCATCCAGCTCGGCGGAGGAAAAGGGGCCGGGACCGGGGCTGTCGCGAATAATTTCGACCACCGGCATGATGCGCGCGGCCAGCAGCGCCTGGGCCAGATGCAATGCATTCCGCTGCCCCGCAATCTTGACCCATTTCACGCCCAGCTCGATCAGTTCCGGCAGCCAGAACTCCTCCACCATGTCCGGGGTCGCCGCGCTGACGCCGGCGCACCAATGGATTCCGATTCCGGTATCGTCTTGCGGGCGGGGATAGGCTTCCAGTTCCATGAGCTGGGATTATACAGTGGTTGCTGTACTCTGGCTAGTGTCCGGCGCATCACGGGCGTAGGCCATTCTTGGGGTGGGAATCGTCTGGCGGGGACTTCATGCGAGCGGTGTCAGGAATCGTCTACCGGCTCTGGGGGGCACAGGGCAGGCACAAGGCCTGCCCCTACCGCGGCAGTTGCGTGCGCTGATATGGGGGCGGCGCGCTGGGCCGCAGGTAGCACAGGGCTGCATTGACCCCCACACTCGGCGGGGGGAGAATATCAGGGGGGCGTTGCGGGGGGAGTCCCCCCGCACAAGGGAGGGCCGCAGGCCCGACCGTCCAAAAGGATACAGGAAAGCGTATTCCTGCACTCTGCCAGAGAATGGACGGTGGACCGGCCCTGACTCCGTTGCTACATGAGGCATGGGAATTTGTACTCCAATCTTGGACTGCACCCGCGCATCACCGCCGCAGGCCTTGACGCCGGCCACAGCCCAAACGGAAAGTCGGCGTAACCGCCGGTGAATAGATTGCTTATCTGCCCGCGCGTGCTGTAAACTTTACCCCTGATTCATCCGACCTGAGTGACGACAGCATTTCGCAATACGGGATTTCATAACTCAGGGAAGATTCTTTTAAACCGGATGACCTGCCGTCGAAATCGATAACTTTGTAGCCTGGCGTACACGCCTTTGCTCGCGAAAACGGCATAATTGAGGAATGTGCCGATTCACCGGTGCGCGCGCAGGTCGAACATGGCCCGGAATGCGTTTGCGCGGTGGCGGGGACCCCATCTGCCGTTAGCCGCAAGCTACCTGTAAAAGGATATCCCCATGCAAGAAGTGCAAGATGTCGCCAAACGCATCATTGCCAATGTCGAGCAGGTCATAATTGGTAAGGATCGCGAGATCCGCATGACCACCGTCGCGCTGCTCTGCGAGGGCCACCTGCTCATCGAAGACGTTCCCGGCGTCGGCAAAACGATGCTGGCACGGGCCATCGCCCGTACCGTCGGCAGCACATACCGCCGCATTCAGTTCACGCCGGACATGCTGCCCAGCGATGTCACCGGCGTCAGTGTCTTCAACCAGAAAACGCTCGAATTCGAATTCAGGCCCGGGCCGATCATGGCGCAAATCGTTCTCTCCGACGAGATCAATCGCGCCACGCCCAAGACCCAGTCCGCCCTACTCGAAGCAATGGAGGAGCGGCAGGTCACCGTTGACGGCACCACCTATGACATGGCGCGGCCATTTCTCGTCCTCGCTACCCAGAATCCCATCGAATATGAGGGCACATTTCCCCTACCGGAAGCCCAGGTCGACCGCTTCCAGATGCGCATACGACTCGGCTATCCGTTGAAAGCGCATGAGGTCAACATTCTGGGCTTGCAGGCACAGATGCACCCGATTGAAAGCCTCGAGAGAGCCGTCTCCGTGGACGAACTCGCCGAGGCCCAGAAGGCGGTGCGCGATACCTATGTCGACGACAGCATCAAGGAGTATATCGTCGATCTCGTTACCACAACCCGCGACCATCCCGACGTCTATCTCGGCGCAAGCCCGCGCGGCAGTCTCGCGCTTTTCCGCGCCGCGCGAGCCTGGGCAGCTGTCGACGGGCGCGAATACGTGCTGCCCGATGATGTCAAGCTCCTGGCTGAAGCCACCCTCGCGCACCGCTTGATCGTCAGCCCGTCGGCGCGTATCAAGAACGTCGACGCCGCCCAGGTGATTGAAGACGCCCTGGCGCATACACCCGTGCCGGGCAGCCGCGTCAGGTCCCGATAGGCCCCAACCACAGTGGCCGCAGGCCTGTCCTCAATCGCACCGCCTAACCTGGTGTTTCACAAGCCGCTTGTCAACGGTCACTGGTGTTCATGTCGTCACGTCTCATCTTTCTTCTGGCTGCACTAATCATCTCCTGGATCTTTGCGCTCAACAGCGGGCGCACTCTTGCCTTCAATCTCGCCTATCTCCTGACCGGCATCCTCGCTCTCAGCTATTTTTGGTCCTGGAGCAGCACGCGCGCCATTCATATCAATCGCCATACCCGCGCCCGGCGCAGCCAGGTCGGGCAGTTTTTCGAGGAAAGTTTCGAAGTCCGCAATCAGGGGCGGTTGCCGAAACTGTGGCTGGAGGTGCGCGATTTCTCAACCGTCCCCTTCCATGGCGCCAGCCGCGTCGTCAGCCATCTCCAGGGGCGCGCGCGTCATCGCTGGCAGGTCCGTACATACTGCCAGCAGCGCGGCTACTACCGCCTGGGGCCGATGCGGCTCTTCAGCGGCGACCCCCTCGGCCTATTCTCGGTTGACGAAACGTTGAGCCAGACCAGCGACCTCATCGTCTACCCTGCCACCGTCTCGCTCGCCACTTTCCAGCCCCCTGCCGCAGACCTCGCCGGCGGCGAAGCCCTCAGCCGCCGCGCGCAATACCTGACGACCAACGTCTCGGGCATCCGCGAATACGCGCCCGGCGACAGTTTCAACCGCATCCACTGGCTCAGCACGGCGCGCACCGGCCGTCTCATGACCAGGGAATTTGAGCTCGACCCCTCAGCCGACATCTGGGTCTTCCTCGACCTGAACGGGGTCGCGGTGCGCAGCCTGCCCTGGGATCTCTCCCCCCCTCAGTCCGGCGTCTTTGCCCTCACCAGCCGGCCAGACACGCTCGAACTCGCGCCCAGCACCCTGGAATACGCCGTTACCGCCACCGCCAGCGTCGCCCGCTACTTTCTTTTGCGCAACCGCGCCGTCGGCATGATCTGGCAAGGCAGCCAGCGCTACCTGTTGCAGATCGACCGCGGCGAGCGGCAGATGCGAAAAGTGTTGGAGGCGTTGGCGGTGGTTTCGGCCGAGGGGCTTATCCCCTTCGATCAGCTGCTTGTGACCGAGGGCGTGAGGCTCAATCGCAACGACATGATCCTGGCCGTCACCGCCGATCCCGACCCGGCCTGGGTGCGCGCACTGCGCGAAATCAGGCGGCGCGGCGTCCACAGTGTCGCGCTCGTGATGGATGGCTCGACTTTCGGCGGTGAGGATTCCTACCAGGATCTCGCCCACGAGTTGGCGATTTCGAACGTCCCGTCCTATCGCCTCCAGCGCGGCGATGACATCGGCGCCGTCCTCGGCCGTCCTCCCAATGGCGAGTGGACGGGAGAACAGCAGCTCCCTTAGCTACTCTCGCGGACGATCAGTTGCGTGTCGTTGATGTGGAGTGTGTCCAGGTCCGACTCGTTGATCTGCTCGTTGATCAACTGGAAAAGCGTGTGGATCGCCAGTCGCGGCTGGCTGTCCATGTCGCGGTGAACCGTCGTCAGCGACGGGCTTGATTGGCTCGCGTCCGGCAGGTCGCCAAAACCAACAACCGCCAGGTCGTCCGGCACCGAGACCCCCGCCTTACGCGCGCCGCTCAGTATCCCCAGCGCACGCACATCGCTCACACAGAAGACCGCGGTCGGACGGCGGCGCAGTTGCCAGATGTTCTGAAAGGATTGGATCCCTGCCGAAAGGACCCCGCGCGCATGCACGATCTGCACCGCCTCCGGCGGCAGTCCCGATTCGGCCACCGCTTGCGTGAACCCCTCAACCCGGCGCTCCATCGACGGGATCACGACGCCGTCCTGCCGCGGCGTCATCGTCGCGATCGCAAACTGCCGGTGCCCTTTCGCCAGCAGATGTTGCGCTGCCGTGTAGGCGCCGCCGCGATCGTCTATGTTGAAGGTCGGCGCGTCAACGTTTTCGGCGCTGTCCAGCAGCACGATCGGTCGCGATGAGCGGTGCAGCGCCTCTGCCAGCGGATGGGCGCGGTGAACGCCGAACATGAGAAAGCCGTCGGCCGCAATCGATGCCAGCCACGTTACAGACGCGATCGAGTCGCGGCCCGGCCGCGTCTCGCGCCGCCAAATGTCGTGCATCGACGCCAGCAGGATCCGCATCTCTTCGCGGTCGCACGCCGCCCCGATTTCCCCCAGGAAATGGGTGAAAAGTGGATCGTGCAGCATCCAGTTCAGGCTGGTAGGCACCAGCAGACCGATCGAATTGGTGCGGCCGGTGGCCAGCGTACGCGCAACCGGATGCGGCTGATAGCCCAGGCGCCCGGCGGTGTCGAGGATATGTTCCCGCGTCGTGTGGCTCAACTGGTGCGGCGCGTTGTAGGCAAAGGAGACCGCGGTCGGCGACACGCCCGCATGGCGCGCCACATCGCGCAAGGTGACCCGTTTCTCCTTTCTGCTCACCGTTCCACTCCCCTGCAATCTCGCGGCAGCCAGGACTGCCCGCTGTCTACCAGGAGCTGATCTCGAATCCCGCTTCGCCCAGCGCCGCTTTCTGCATCGCCAGCAGCTCGTTGATCCCCATCTCCGCCAGCAGCATCATCGCGTTGAACGCGCCCTTGCTGAACGGATCGCCTTCCGCCGTCCCCTGCGCTTCGACAAACTTCCCGTTATCGGTCATGACGACGTTAAAGTCCACATCCGCGTTCTGGTCCATCTGATAATCCAGGTCGAGATAGGCCTTGCCGTTCAGGATGCCCACGCTCACGGCTGCCACCTGGCGGATGAGCGTTCCCGGCTTGGCCCGCTTCTTGCGTTCCAGCCGTTTGACCGCCAGCGCCAGCGCGACGTAGCCGCCGGTGACCGCCGCCGTGCGCGTGCCGCCGTCAGCCTGGATCACATCACAGTCGACGATGATCTGCCGTTCGCCGAGCCTGTCCAGGTCCACCGCCGCCCGCAGGCTGCGGCCGATCAGACGGGTGATTTCCTGCGTCCGCCCTTTGGGGCGCATCGTCTCCCGGTCCACGCGTTGGTGCGTGCTGCGCGGCAACATCGCGTACTCGGCCGTCACCCACCCGTGCCGCCGCGAGGAACGGTGCAGCCAGCGCGGCAGCCGCTCCTCCACCGAGGCGTTGCACAGCACCTTCGTCTCCCCCATGCTGATCAGCACCGAGCCTTCAGGGTGGAGGATATAATCAAGTTCGAAATTGACCGGGCGCAGTTCGTCCTTGGCCCGTTTTTGTTCTGCCACGCGTCGTCAACGCTCCTTTCGCGTCATGCAGCCGCGCATCTCTGCGGCGGCGGACGCGCACGTCAATCCGCCCGAATTTCAGCGCAATCATACGCCCTTACGCGGCGGGGTGCAAACCGGCCAGTGGTTAAGGCTATGGGGCTTGTACGATCTGTAGTCCGGGAATCCCGCTGAAGTCCCGGTCGTGGGAGGCCAGCGGACAGTCCAGCATGATGGCAGTGGCGGCGACCCAGGCGTCAGACACCTGCAATGCACGCCCGGCAGCCCTCCTTTCGGCGCGCAGTTGGGCGCAAACACTCACCAGTCCGTCGCCGGGCCAGATGACAGTGTACCCTCTGAGATGATTGGCGAGTTCCTGTTTGCGCTTGTCACCCCATCCTCTGAAATAAGCGCCGTGCCACAGCTCCTCCAGTGTCTGGAATGAGATCACAGCGCGACGACCATGGGCCTGTTCCAGGTAGAATGGGGCCCTGTCGTCGCCGTTGAAAATGTATGACACAACGTTGGTGTCCAGAACGATCAAGCCGGTTATTCCTTTCGGCCCTCGTCACGGCCAACGTGGATTATACGGACGAAATCATCCACGTCGAACGGCTCGCTGGCGGTAACCAGATTATCCGAATCAAACGTTTTAGGATTTGGATCGTTCTGGAGTTTTTCTACATCAAGAGGCTCGCCCAATGAGCGCGCAGCGGTAATCTCTTCCACGCCGATAGTCGTCCAGTCGCCGCCCTGGCTGAAACTCCCGCGGCCTCTGATCTCCACATACTGTGTCGCCAGACGTAGCATGTTCTGCGCGTATTCGTTCCCAAAGCGAAGTCGTACGTATGAGCCACTGTAGTCGTGCAGTTGCGCCGTGCCTTTGTGCCAGTTCACCTCTTTGAGCCAGCCGTAAAGGAGAGCTTCCTCGCGCTGAACCGTAGAGCGGGCAGCAGAGGGTGGGCGAGTTACCTCTGTTTTGCGAACTGTTTCTGCGTTGCCCAGCCAAAGCCGCACGCCCCCGGGAAGCGCAGACGCTATGTCGTATAGTCGGTCTGTCACCGCTGCCGGCAGCGTGGAATCCCGGCTGCCATCCCAATTGCATATGGCTGTGAACGCCTGAAAGGTGTGATCTTCAAGGTGGAGCTGCCCGTCAGGCGGCGGCATGGCAAGTTCAGCGACCAGCGAGCCTGGCCGCACGGCAGTCAACTGTATACGGCTCTGCTCACGTACCCAGCGGGGCGGTTGACCGGGCCCGGGCCGGCGTCCTCCCAGGTGTTCGACCATAAGCCGCATCGCGTCCTGCATTCCTGTCAGCGTTTGGGTAAAGGCGTCTACCGGCAGACCATCTTCCCCCACGCGCGGTCCTTCAAACGTGAGAAACAGTCGATTCATCTGCGTGATCTCCTTCTGTCTGTCGGCTCACTCAAACGAGGTCCTGGTCGACGAGGTCGTTCAGCGTCGGCGCACCCGCCTTGGGCAGCTTGATCGTGTCCATGCTCATCACCGCGTCGATGATGTTCAGCAGGAACCAGGCATCGGTCTCGCCCATCCGGAAAAACTCCGGCTTCGCCCGCGCCGTATCCCGCATGATGCCCAGTGCATCCTGGTACGGCTCGAACGAAACGATTTTTTCCAGCCTTACTCGAAAGCTTTTTCGCTGTCCCTTGAAGTAGATATGTTTCGTCGTGATGCCGAGCGTGCCCGAGTCGGTATGCTGCATCGAAGTCGACGCCACCGAGCGGCCCCGGAACGCGCTGGGGCGTAGGTAGACACCCTTGGCGACGCGGAAACTGACGCCCAGCGAGCCGCCGCGGAACTCTCGTTGCGTCACCTCTTCCAGGTAGTCCACGCCGCCGAAATGCCACAGCATCTCCTCGCTCTTCATCAGGTTGAACGGCAGCCGCACGCCGCGACGCTCGAAACGGGGCACCAGGCCTTGTTCGCTGAGCGCGTTCAGCAGCGACATCATCCTGAACAGCGAGAAGTGGCCGCCCCGGTTGAGCTGCCCCGCGCCGAGATTGTGCCGGGCGCGGTAGCGGTTGAGCGCCCGTTTCTCCTCGTTCGAAAGAAAGTGGTCCTCCATCGCCGCCTCGACCGCCTGCCCCCAACCTGCTGCCAGACTTTGGGTCACCGACGCCGCCGAACTGTCGATGTAAGCGGACGCGGCGATCGCTCGGACCCGGTCGGGAAGCTGCTCGACGCCAGTGCCGTACAGCGCGGCCTCCAGGCAACTCTCCCTGATCATCTCCAGTCCGTGTTCGTACGCCGCCTCGCACTCCTTGTGTTCTTTGCGCAAAAAGCCGGCCGATTTCCCGCAGTATCTGCAATCACCCATCTGCTCAGCTCCCCTCACGCTATCGCGCCGCCCGTTCCCTCGCTTGGACCCGCCTCTTTCGTCCCTTATCACACCCCGTCGCCTCGACACCGTAACCAACCGGCGCATGACGGCCCGAACGTGGCGGCAAGGATCATAAACGATTTCGCCGCACCATTCAATGTCACCCTTCTATGGCGACCCTTCACGCCCGCAGGCGGCAACTGTCGCGCCCCCGGTCGCGCGTTCCCGCTTTCCTGATTCGCCATATGGCCGACCCTCGACCAAAGTGGATGGCGCGCTTTTTCTACGATCCGTATACGATCTTACTACGATTTAGACGGGACGCTGTCTCCACGCCTACGTTCACCCGCCGGTCCGGATGCTGGTTGGCAATGCCTTTACGACGCTTTTCCCGGCCCTTTACACTGGAGATCGGCGGTCCTGGGCCCCGAACCGGCGCGCTGGTGGGCGCATGCACGCACCAGTACATTGCATTCAAAGGCCGGCTCTGATGATTGACTGAGGGAATCTATCGATCTACAATCAGTCTCCCCATTGCGCCAATTGGCAAGGAACCATTCCGATTGGCAGGGAATTATTGCGATTTATTTTCCATTATAGGTCTGAGATTTCACGAACGCGACCGCCGCGAGGAGCGGCTTCACAACTGCGGAGAAACTGGATGCCTGACCCCGATCCAAATCCACATTAGCCCAGCGGGCAATGCCTCGGTTTCATTTTCATCGCCGGACTGCATCCGCCCAGTAGAATTTTCGAGCGGTTCATTGTCCCGCTCCCCTTTCATCTGACAACCGCATAATCGACCGAAACGCACTCGCTTCGCAGCGCGGTCTTTGCTTGGCTACCACCGGTTCTCCGGCAACCCGGAATCGGCGGCGGCCGCTGTTAAAGACTCTCCAAAATCGGCGAACGCTCCATTGGCAGGACCAATTGGAATTGTTCACTACTTATGCGCTCAGCAGGAACGCTGCCGACAGGAGAGAGGTGAAGACGATGCGAATGCGAACCGGACGGCCGATCATC
>CATOTS010000040.1 GCA_951813625.1 uncultured Caldilineaceae bacterium
AGGAGCATCTCATGGACCTCAACCTTCCTCAACAGGCCGTCCCCGACCGGGTCTCGATTACCGAGGCGCTGGCGCACCCGGAGCGGCTGGCGATGGCGAGCCGCAAGGCGGTGATCCGGATCTATTTCGACGAGGAGCCGGCGCCCCACGTCGAAGCGCGGGCGGGCTGAGGCGGCGCGTTTTCGAATCATTTTAGAGGGCATGGTTATGTTCCGGAGGGCGCGGCGGGCGCGGCGATTGCCGCGCTTTTTGGCGTGCACGGGGAGGGGCGTTTTGGGCCGATAAATGTCGACCAATGTCGACCGGAGTCGGCAGATATACCCAAATGTCTACCATAATAAAAAGTTTTTGGCGTGGATATGGAGGCGCTTTGGGTGGTCGTCGGTCGCCACTTTTTTGACTGTTTGCGGGTGTGTTCGGTCGTGCCAGGCCGGGTGAAGCCGGGTATGGTCCGGGCTGATCGGGCAGTGTCTTTTTGCGCGGGCGCGGCGGGCGGATTGGGGCGGACATTTTGGCATTTCTGAGGGAATGGCGGGCAGTGGGCGGACAGGGCATGGCTGGGCAGGGAGGGCGGCGGCGCGCGCGGTAAAGTTGGGACAGTGTGGGTAGGGATGGGAAGACGGTTTTCATTGGTCGCTGAGTGTGCAGTTGCGGCAGGGCCGCGGGCGCGATTGGCGGTTGTAAGGGCCAGTGTAGCGTATATGCGGATCTCTTGCACTGGGGTTGGGGAAATTGGCTGGCGGGGGATGGGCGGCGGGAGCATGGGTGCGTGCATTTGGGATCGTTTGGGCAGATTTTTTTGTTTTTTCGGGTGCGGCGGCGATGGGCGAGTGCGGTTGGCATTGGTGGTGGATTGGGCGGCGCGGCGGGGCCGCGGGTGCGATTGTCGGTTGTAAGGAGCAGTGTAGCGTATGCGCGGATCTCTTGCACTGGGTCCGGGGAAATTGGTTGGCGGGGGGTGGGCGGCGGGAGGACGGGTGAGTCCATTTGGGATCGTTTGGGACTGTTTGGGACTGTTTGGGCAGGTTTTTTTCGGGTGCGGCGGCGATGGGCGAGTGCGGTTGGCATTGGTGGTGGATTGGGTGGCGCGGCTGGGCCGCGGGTGCGATTGTCGGTTGTAAGGGCCAGTGTAGCGCATGTGCGGATCTCTTGCACTGGATTGGGGGAAACTGGGTACGCGGGGGCCGCGAAGGGGTGCGAGGTGTTGCCGTGGGCGCGAACGCGGTGGCGCTGTAGCTGAGCAAGGGGCGCGGCTAGAACTGCGGCGGGTGGGGCTTGGCGTTGCGCGCCGGGGCGGCTGACGGGACGCGGCTTACGGCGCGGGCGGCGCGGGGACGGTGCGGCTCACAGACGGTTGCGCGGACCGGTCGGAAGGGTTGACGGCGGCGGCGGAAGCGTGGTGATTGGGTCGGGTTGACATTTGTCTGAACTTTGATTCGTCTGATTTTTGTGATGGACATGATTTACGGCGCCGTCTCATGCGGCGGTCTTCGCTCCAAGAATCAGGGGAAGCAAAGTTGGGACGGTACGCGGGCAACCTGTAGGCGCCGAGCTTCTTTGACCATGCGTAACTACTAGGCCTCTTGTCCGAAGTGGCGTTCTTGGGTCGCCAAGTGCCCTGAAAGATGGAGCTTGCAACTGCTCAAAGATCCACGAAGGACACGAATTCACACGAAGGGCCGCGTTTGGATGGCTTTTGGCTATGTTTGAAGAGGCTTCTTACAGTCAGGGTAACTACTAAGCTACATACAGCATCTGTCTCGACCAGTTTTCCATCCCGGCCGCCGTTCAGATTGTCTGATTGTGTATTCGGTTGGCAGCCGCCAGGTTGGTCGGGACGGAACTGCGGGGGGCAGGGGTTAGGGGGCGGGGGTTAGGGGACAGGAAACTGCAGTGGTCAGTGGCCAGTGGCCAGGATCTGCGGGGGGAGGTAATTGGCGGTTGGGCGCGCGAGCGGCGGGGGACGCGCAAATACGGCCGTGTAGGCGCGCGGCGCGTTGGGGACACGCTGGCATTGCGCGGGGACGGTGGCGGGGCGACGGGCCGCCGGTTGCGCTGGGCTGCATTAGAACCCACAACTGGCGGGAGGGAGGGGTGTCAGGGGGGCGTTGCGGGGGGAGTCCCCCCGCACAAGGGAGGGCCGAAGGGCCGACCGTCCAAAAAGCTAGGAGAGAGAAAGCGCCTTTGCTGGCCTCATTCAGGGTTGCGGACTGATTGCGGCTGGGTAGTTACGAACATTCATTGAGAGTGTCAACGACGCCTGGAAACAGGACAGGAGGAACGGATTATGTCTGGGGCGGAGGTTGGGATCAGCGAAGAGGCGCGATGCGGCTTTGAAGAGGACGGCTACTGGCTGGGGCCGCAGCTGTTTGATGCCGGCCAGCTGGAGGAACTGGCGTATGCGCTGGACGAGGTCTACGCGGGCCGCTACGAGACGGGCCGCGAGCCGATGGCCCGCTTCTGGAGCCCGGGCGACGACCCCTATGGGCTGCATAAGGTCGACAACTCGCACTGGTGCAATCCGGCGCTGGCGGAGGCGGTGATCAACGCGCAGATCGGACGGCTGGCGGCGCAGCTGCTGGAGACGCCGGCGGTGCGTCTGTGGCACGAGCAGATCCTGATGAAGCCGGCGGGCGGCCGTGTGAGCGCCAACGTGGCCTGGCACCAGGACTACAACTACTGGCGCAGCAGCGACCGGCCGCGGATGCTGACGGCTTGGATCCCGCTGCAGGAGGTCAACCCGCGGCTGGGGACGATGCACTTTGTCAAGGGGAGCCACAGGTGGGGCTGGCAGGCGGCGTACAGCCATTTCGGCGGCTATGACATGGAGGAGCAGGAGCGGGTGATCCGGCGGTACATGCCTGAGGGGGCGGCGTACGAGACGGCGCCGGTCTACCTGGAGGCGGGGCGGGTCAGCTTCCACCACTGTCTGACGCTGCACGGCTCGGGGCCCAACCTGGCCGAGCGCCAGCACCGCCGCGCGATCGCGATCCACATCCAGGCCGACGAGTGCCGCTGGTGCAGGACGGGCGACAAGGCGGACAAGCACCAGTGTTCGCAGGAGATGCAGCGGCTGGGCAAGCGGTACGGCGACAAGTTCGAGGGGGATTACTGGCCGGTGCTTTGGCGCTCGGCGTGAGCGGCGGCGTGGTGGTGCGGGTCAGGGGCTGGAGCTCTTTTGCGGGGTGCGCGGGGGGACGAGGGCCGCGGGCGGGGTGAGTATGGTGGCGCCGCTGGCGGCGACGGGTGCGGCTTCCGCGCAACTACAGCACGGGTTACAGGCAGCGGCACCAAACGCCCCTAGTGGACGGAGGAGGCTCTCAGTTTATCACCCTATGCACTGGGTGGAACCAGCCAGCTGCCCACTACGAGGCTACCACCCACACATTTCCTTCTGGAGGCAGGACATTCCCATCTGAGGAAAAACTTTTCCGAACGGTTAGGGACCGCCCGAATTCGCAGACTATATCCTTGTGAAACGAATGCCAAAGGATGCGGCCCTGACAGTCGAAACGGATTCCCTACTGCCAACTGAAGGTAGTACCTGGGCCTGCTATTCCGGCTATTCGGGTCTAGGTAGCGTCACTGAGACATTGGTAGCGCTGAATTGCAGTTTTGGTGATATCTCCCGAAAGTTGTAGATATAGGCGGTGGGCTTGCTTGTATCAACTTCCACCACGCGGTAGAGGTAGTACGTTCGTGATGACCCCAGTGCGGCCCGTATCTGTTCAACCGACATGTCTACCTCAAAACTGTCCGCGTCTGGGGTAGACTTGACTTCAACGAAGATAGGTCTGTGCGGATGGGACTTTTCGAACGACTCTATGTCCCATGGGCTGCCTTCATGAGTTTCAGCTTTGTGAAGCACTTGCTCCGCCAAGTCAGGCCTGCCGGCATCAATGAGGGCTCGCCTTTCCAATTCTACTACCCACTGTTCCCCTCGTTTTCCATACGCGTCCCGGTACGCCTGGGCATTCCTGAAGTTTCCCTCTCCTACCGAACCGCCGCCGCTGCCTCCTACGAAACCGGGCTGTTGGATTGGAGTTTGCCTATCCGATACATCTGACAGGACAAAAGAGCTGTCGCTTCCATAGCTCGATTCATCGAATTCTGGCAACTGCTCAAGGACTTCCTCAGACGTAAGGGGCTCAGGCGGCAGTTGGAGTCCATTTGAGTTCGATCCGGAACTACCGCCTCCTCTGTTAGATAATGACGGCAAAGTGTTCTCACTTGTGGGTTCTGGTTCCTGTAAAGGCTTCGTGCGGTCCGCCTGCACCGCTGCTTCTACTCCTCGCGTGGCAGACTGTAAAATGCGTTGCAGTTCTTCATCCTCTTCAACCGCAAATCCTTTGTCGCGGAGGCGCTGGATAAGAATAACCTCGAACTTTTGATCTTCAAGCCGAGCAAGATTGCTCTGTACCAGACTCGCGATCTCGTCGCAGAGACCAGATGGCAGCAAGTCAAGCCGCAGGATGTCTCGCAACTGATCTGCCATCTTATCGAACACTGCCAGAATATCGTCGGATATGTAAACTTGCAGATGCCCTCTTTCCGCTGAAACGAAGGCGCCCCGTTGCAACTCGCGCAATTGAGTGGCGTCTGCCACCAATTCGTCGCGAACCTTGATCAGAGACGCGTCAAAGAATTGTACGTCGTTGAAAAGCCCTTCAGAACGCCTTCTCCAATCCTGAAGGAACAAGGCGACGCCCCTGCTCGCTGACTCGGTCTGGGCTTGTTCGCGTTCCACGATAGCGACCGCCTTACGCACAAGCAGCGAGAGCCTTTGGCCAAACTCGACTGACTGCGAGTGCGGTCTGTCGCCAACTATCTCAGGTACCCTACGAATCGCCTCGGATACCGGTTTCACGTTAAGAGCGTTAAGAAGCGGGCGAATTTCGCTGATGGGCTGAGCCAGCCTCTTCAAGTGGCTCTCGATTGCGATTTCAGGTCTGTTGGTGAGCAATCCTTCGTAGGCTGGCGTGTCGGGATAGAGAACGGTGGTCTTCGTCGTGTCAACCCATCCTAGATCTCCACAGAATACCAGCGTGGGCGAGCCCAGTTGTGCCTTTAGTGACGCCAACGCCTCCTCCCGGTCTTCCTCCTCAGTTTCGTTGAGATGGTTAAACAATTTTCGGTAGCATGACTCGATTGCTGACCGCAGGTTGTCGGCGATCGATGGGCGCGTTTTCCACACGTAGTAGCGCAGAAACTCTATGTAGTGCTCTAACCTCTCCGCGGTCGGGACTTCCAGTAGCTCCGTGAAGAATTTTTCCATTTCCGGGTAGGCATGTTTAATCGCGGCCATGCGCGGGGCTAGGCGGGTACGATTGGCATAGACTGCCTCTCTAGATGTGATGTATCTGGTGTCGTGATCCGGGGCAAAGATGAGAGGGTCGTCTCGGAATCTCTCTTGTAGTGTAGTAATGTCGAGGTCGGGGTGGTCTGCCAAGTCCCTGTAGAATTTCTCAAACTCATTCAGATCATCCTCTTGCCGCTCCACCGCGTACTGAAGCCTCAGCAAGGGCGTGGTCTGAGGAGGGTGTTTCTTTATCCCTAGGAACGAAATAAGATCATCGTCCTCGAAATTACAATAGCAGAGGGGCGTATACTTGTCAGCTAACCTTCGATTTTCTTCGGTGTTCAAAACAAGCTCGGAAGGCAGGCAGGTAGAGCGAAAGTCATCAACCACAGGTAGCCAGGTTTCGTCTTTGAGGAATCTGGCAAAGGCCGTCCGTGCAGTAACTTGTTTCTCACGGATGTAGGTAGAACGAAGAGTAACGTACCTTAACTCTTTTCTAATCTTGGTCTTGTTATCAGCCCATCCAGCCTCCAATAAGTAGGCGAAATACCCGATCCTATCTTTGTAGCCGGGAGGCTTTTGCCTGTAGAGATTCCGGACTGCCTCAAGAATTGGGGGATCCAGTTCGAAGTCGTTGAGAGTGTACTTCCATGCGCCGATGCCTCTGAAATTACTTGCTCGGAGCGCGATGTGGTTACGATCTGGTTCCTCGGTTAATATTCTCAGTTCATCCAAGTTTCCCTCATATATCTGCCGGGGCGAAGTTTGGACTCTGGGCTTATCCGTCACACCAAGGCCGGAAAAGAACATAGTCCAGTCTTCCTTCGCCCCACTAGATTGGTGCAAGTAATCATCCGATAGGAAGTAGACCCCCTCGGCATCGGCGCACAGTTTATCAAGCCGCTCTCCATTCATAGAGTACTCCTGACCAAAGTATATTTTCCTCGGTGGAAGGTACTTTCTTGAAGAGCCTCTTACTTTGACCTTGAAATCGGACTCCCCTATCGCGGTACTTATATTTCTGTTGTGCTGCATCAGAAAGCGGGTGTAACGGAGAAGACGCCCATCGGGGACTTCTTGCCAGCGTTCACCTTGAAATAGTGGCAAAATAATGTCGGTCGCGATTCTACGTGGATCTAGTGTGGGCGCCACTCGTTCCAACGCCTTTACCGCGTCTTGAGTGATGCTTGGTTCAAGTTCCATATCCCCGGGGCGATTCAATTCGCGCCTGAAACGCGAATGGACAACATCGTAGTGGTCTTCAAGTTCTTGAGTTTCGAAGGAAATATCGACATCCGGCAGAGTGTACACTTTGCGGGCACCGTGCTCCACTGCCGCTCGTAGATTCCCATTCTGCGTCAAGACGATAGTACATCTATCAAGATTTGTCCCGTAAATGAGATACTCGCGCTCCAAGTATGCAAGGACTTTGGCAAGCTGTCGACGCCCCTTCCTTGTAGCGGCACCCTGCGAGAAGGCCTCTATGTATTCTGCCCACTCCGAACCTGCCAAGGAAGACTTGAACTCAAAAGGACCGAATTCTTTGAGATATTCAACTAACCGCTTTTTCGCCTTCTCGGAAAGAACATGAGAGATAACGTTTAAACCCGAAAGCCTCGATAGTTCCTTTTCAGATAGTACTTCCCGCAAACCTTGATCCACAGAAATCGCATCTTCTGGCGCGACAAATACCAACGTGCCCTGATTGTCTATTGCAGGAATCAGTTCACGTTTCGCTAGTTCCGCGGCGAATGCGGAACCGAGGTCAATTCCTGAATCTACTTCGTCCCCATCAACGGCTCGCAGTCCAATATCTTCTTCCAGTTCCTGCCAATCAGGAATGAAATCATACCAGTCTGCCCAATTCGAAGTGTCGGGGGCCTGTGCCTTAGCCCATTCAAGCAGATCGGCCACAAGTAGCGGCAATGTTTGAAAGTGCTCTCGGTTCCAGGAGCCCGAGGCATGGCGAAGCTCCTTCCGTGATGCTCCTACAAGAAAATTTCCCTGTACGTCAAAGGCTACTGGCAGCCTGACATCGGTGGGGAGATACACTTGAAGGCGGCCGGTGCGAGTGGCATCCGGGATTCCTTTCACTTTTGAAATAGCTATCGAGACTTGCTGCGAACGCCCTTTCCACTGCGATAGGTCAAGTTTCCTGTCTTGGGCGAATTCTTTCAATGCAGAGGGCGACATCTTCAACTCACGGCTGAGAACCGCGTACTCCGTTCGGGACTTCGACCCCGAATCCGAAATCTCCATCATCTTGACCTCGCCCACAGATCGGACTTGGCACAGGTGGAAATCATCATTGGGTGTCGTTATTTGTCTGAGGTTGGCTCCGATATACAGCAAAGGGTGACCATCAAATCGAGCCAACTCATCAACGATAAGGCTTCTCGCATCTGCCTTCAGAGGAAATCTGAAGGTTGTTGAATAGCCTTCGGACGATGAGTGACGGCACTCAATTGGAATTGGGAAGAGCTCCCCGCCTTCCTGGCGGCTATCGAAGCGAAAGCAGAAGGGTGGGGATTGAATCTCTGGCTGATCTGAAATCTCGAAAGCCGCTTTGAAACCAATGCCCATGAAGCCGATCGTACCCACTGGCTTGGTGGAAGAGTTGACGAACGAAATGGCTTCCACATCGTTTTCGGTAAACGGGCTCCCATTATGCAAGAAAAGTAAGGTACCAGATTCCAGCCGGAAAGCAGCCCTACTGGCGCCACTGTCTGCAGCGTTCTGAAGCAATTCGTAAAGAGCGACAGTTCCCTCTGGGAAAATTCTGGGAAGCACTCCTACGACTTTCTTTGATAGGGGATTCTGAAACCACTTCCGGTTGTGCTCCGAAACCTCTTGGATGACCCTGACGGCTTGGGTTGGGGAGATGCGTCCGGGAGGCTCGACCAGCGTTCTTTCCCAGTCGGGCGCAGTGGCGGCCGCATGAAACTGGTTTCCTTCATACTTGAAGGTCTCGACATTTCCGGCATGATCAACGACGAGTGCCACTGGAGGGGGCTGACCAAAAGCGGGGCCTGCTATGTAGTCAAGCACGATCTCTGGCTGAACGCCGCATGCTACAACCGATCTCGGAACACCCTCCCAATACACGATCTCAATGTGTCCTGACTCAGCTTTTGAGACGCCAAGGGGAGCACGCGGCCTTATCCACAGATCCTTGCGTTCTATACGAGATGGGTAGTTTAGTCGCCGGAGCGTAAGCTTGAGTTCCGAAAAGAGTTCGCTTGACTGCGCATTTGTCATTGTCTGAAACGCCTATTGGGTGAACCTGCAAGAAATTATGAGGACAAGTCAATGTTCAAGGAAATACCGCAATTCCAGCGGCCCTCCTCTTTCTTCGCACTGGGAGATCACTGTGGCTGCGGTGCACTTACTTTGATGCTGGATTGAAATGCGGGCCCCAAGAGCTGTGACACAAACTAGGAGGAAATACAATACGTCGCAAATCATTAATTGTGCCTAGGAACAGTACGAAGGTCAAGAATCGGCGGCGACACAAGGTGGCATTCCCGTACTGGGTTGTATCTAAAGACGGCTAATCAATTATCGATTGAATACGGGTTTCATTCTAACCCGATGGGGTCCAGGATACTGCAGCCATTTGGATGACGGGTCCTTCGTCTTCGCCAGCAAATGCAAGCGAAGACAAGCCAAAGTTAACTATGTGGTTTGTGTAGAATCTCTGGGCACTGTCGGCTTCTAAAAGGAGGCCCTAAAGATGGTCGGGGTAAGCGAGACGTGGCTCTCCAAAGGTGGTGCGAGGCGGTATGCACGCACCCGCTTCCTGAAATCATATAGCCTGAAAATCCGAAATACATCAGGCCGCTGGTTAGAAACCTGCAACTCATTCCTAGTGATATAGAAGGGCGTAGTCGCAGAGCCGTTAGTCGTCTTCACCTCCAACCACAGTTCTTGTTCCGCTTTATCCCCCTTCCCGCTGAAGGAAAGAATGTCGAATCCGTAGCCATCGCCGTCATCCCTTGCGACCCAGCGAACACTTTCGGACAGATCCTTGCGGCCCAGTGAATGGAGACGGCGCTTCTCATGTTCATAAACGAGCGATTCACCCGCCTTTCCAAGATTCCTGTTCCGCGCATCCCTCTCGGCCGGATGTTCGAACCTACGGACGATGCGTTCGATTTCCTCCGGAATCTCCTCCTCCTGGCCCCCGTGTTGAGGAGGCGCTTCGTCGACAACGATAGCCTCTTCGGCCCTATACTCCGCAGAACTATCTCTAAGCATTCCAACTTCGCCGGTCAGTAGTTCATAGAGTTCAGGCCTCTCGTTCACAAGGGCTTCAACGGCCTCAAACAGTCCTCTCTGAAAGTTCCCTCGAGGCTTGTAACCAACTATGTGGGGAAGGCCAAGAATTTCCATGACCGCACTGATGTTACAGTGTTTGAACTCGATCGATCCATGAGACCGCCCGGTGATCTCTATCAATGCGCGCCTGTGCTCGGCCTTGACATAGTCTTTACCCGTCTGCTCATGCTGAAGCATGTCAAGGTAGTCCTCAACAATCGCCTTATTTTCCTTGCGCGTCCACGTTTCCGCCATGAGTTGTAAGTTCCCTTTACTCCCGGTATTCCCCGGTAAACACTTCTTGGAAATGCCACTGCATGAATGCTTTGCTGGGGTAGTGGATCTGTCGCTGCGGAAAATGGAGCTTATTGCGGTGAAAACGCATGAGCCACTCTTTGAAGCCGGTGGAGCCGCGGGCCTCGTCGGATACTAAGATTTCAAGATTGTTGGACAGGGTAAAAGCGCCGCGGTCGAATAACTTGTGGTGGAGAGAACAGAGGGCCAGGCCGTTTACTTCGAGGTCTGGGCCTCCCGCCTGACGCCATTTAATGTGGGCGGCTTCCAAGGCAACAGGCTGATTCCCCAGTGTGACGTCGAAACCACATACGGCGCAGCGATATTCGTAAGCTTTGAGGATATTAGGCCGGAAGTTGGGGTCGCGTTTTTGGACAATTGTGCCCTTGACAGTTAACTCAATGCCGACTCTTTGTAGGATGTCGTGGTGCCATGTGTAAGGGAACTGCCCTTCCAGCATCAAGTTGACGATTTCAGAGGTAAGAGAGGAGTCGGTCTGCATCTGGTCGGCAATCTCTGCAAGGAATCCTCCGTGGACGTTGAAATCGATGAGGTCGGTTTTGAAAGGATCGCAGCTGGCGGTCAACCGGACACTATCGGCATTGGTCAGTTCCCAAATCTCGTCGTTCTGGAGTCGCCAAAAAGGGTATAGAGTTCCCTGCTTTGACCGTCTGGGGCCGAATTCGGCTAAGATGTCCCCGAAATTGTCGTCGACTACGGGATATGGCAGAAGTCGGCCCTTGCCTCGTAGCAGTTCCCCGATTGCATACAGAACCAGCAGGGGCTTGTGCGGTGCTCTTGCACCGTCTTTTCTCCAGACATTAAGGTTATCGAATTTCTGGAGGATTGCTTCTCTGTCCATTGCAGTTTCAGGAAAGCCAAAGAGAACACAAAACTTCCGTGTTGCTCTCGCCTATGTTCCGTGAAATTTTGGACGTCGGGGGAGGCCGTTGCTTCTGGGCCCGATATGAAGGGGGAAGCTATCGGGATACCAGACGAAGCTGGATTGATTCAGGATCATTTTACACTGAAAATCGCTTACAGCAAGTCTACTGCAGTCGGCTAATAATGTCTATAATTTCGCAATATTCTGTGCATCCCACTGAGGAGGTGAGACTAGATGAAGGGACGCGAGCCTTGAGCGTTTGTGGTTGTGACGGTGAGCTCCAGGCTCAAACGCAACGGCTATCATCAAGACGAAAGCCGTTTTCGCTAAAATCGATCATGACATGACATAGCTATTGCACCAGGCACAGGCCTCATGGTCCGAGCTACGAGACATGCGATTAGTTCGGCGTCTGCGTCAAACGCAAAAGTGCTGTCGCGAATCAGGACAATCTTCTCAAAGGACCGCAAGATTCATATGCTGTTCCTCCTGAGCCGGATCCTTCGGACCTTGACCATTTTTCTAGTTGCGAGTAGGATGCAGGCATTCCATCTCTGTATGGTCAGAAGCATTAATTGTGACTTCGACAAGCGACCAGTGTGAGCAGGTCAGAACACGTGGTTGACTGTCTCAAGTTGAGTGCTGACGTGGCTTGCATGCTAGCCCAGCAAAGGGAAACTTCTCCCTCAAGACTAAGGTGCCGCTGAAAACCAAAAAGAACCAAGGGATACGAGTAAATGGACCGTAAGTCGTGCTTCATTGGCGAAAAGGAAGGGGCCAATGATCTCATTTGAGAAGGCACGACTCTCTTCATGTTAAAGCATTGTAGAACACTGGCCATTTCGATCAGGGAGTGCCCTAAAGCGTTTAGCCATCTGTAGATTGTCAGCAACGACGGAAAAGGTCAACGCCGAATATTGTACAGCATGAACTTACTTAGTCCGCCGCCGATTTACCTCGACCATCATGCTACGACCCCGGTTGATCGCCGCGTGGCGGCTGTCGTAATGGATGTCATGACAACAGCTTTCGGGAACGCGAACAGCGTTGAGCACCTGTATGGAGAAGTCGCGGCTGACCTCATCTTTGATGCTAGATTCCAAATCGGGAATTTGGTTGGCGCTGAGCCAGAAGGAGTCCACTTTACCAGCGGTTCGACCGAAAGCATTTGGCTCGCTCTTTCTCATGCTGTCGCTTCGCATCGACGTAAGCCACTTCGAGTCGCATTGTCGACAGTTGAACACCGAGCAGTTCAAGATGCTGTTGCATTTTACGAACAGCGAGGCGAAGTAACGGTGCGCTGGATTCCAGTCGACAAGCAAGCTCGACTGGATATGGGAGCTTTGAGAGATATTTGTCAAAGTGGTATTGACCTTGTCTGTGTGATGGCTGCAAACAATGAGGTGGGAACAATCTACCCCATCCCGGATGTTGTCAGACTTGTGGACTCCGCTGGGGGTCAGACCCTTGTCGATGCGACGCAAGCTGTGGGGCACATCCCTCTAAGGGCCAATGAATGGGGCATAGCTTATCTCACTTTAAGCGCGCATAAGATTTACGGCCCGAAGGGCATAGGCGCATTGATTGTGCCTGCAGAGTTTCGTTTCGGATCCGTGGAGTGGATTGTTCCGGGCGTGAGGGAAGGCACACCAAACGTTCCAGGCATTGTTGGCCTTGGAAAGGCTTGCCAGCTGCTTCGCTGTGCAGTGTCGCATGATGAGCCACGTATGGCGGCACAGCGTAACCGGCTGCAAGAGCTTTTGATCGCCGACATAAAGGGGCTTGTAGTGAATGGCGCTCTTCAGCATCGTCTAGCCAACAACCTTCATATCTCAGTTCCTGGCGTCCCGAACGACGCCGTGATCGCCAGATTACGGCACCATGTCGCACTCTCCTCAGGGTCAGCCTGTTCATCAGCGACCCAAACTCCCTCGCATGTGCTTCAAGCAATGGGGCTGTCTGAACCGTTACAAGAAGGAGCCCTTCGCATTGGGATAGGAAAGTTCACCACCGACGATGAGATAAATCGAGCGGCAATGTATATCTCTGAGGCAGTAGTCTCTACCCAAAGTGTGTTAGAAGGATAGTCAAGCATGGCAAAGGTTATATCAGCGATTTCGGCACTTGCCCAGGATATCATCCCTTGGTCCTTGAAACGTCTTGAAAAATGGCCAGCTTGAGAGTTTCAGGACACGAAAGCTTTGCCTGTCGCTACGCATGGCTGCCGAAAGCCTACCGGGCAATTGTAGAAGACCCAACCATCTTTTCCGATCAGGAACGTGCGATGGTGAGCCTTGGGGTCGGCAAGAACATGGTCCGGTCCATACGATTCTGGGTCCAAACAATGGATGTAGCAGCTCCCCGACAAGACAGGACCCTGGAACCCACCAGCTTTGGAGAGGCGATTTTTGCCGACCATGGATTTGATCCCTTTCTCGAAGATATCCGAACGCTTTGGCTACTCCATTGGAATGTGGTCGCACGCCCGGGTGACGCGCTTTTTGCATGGGATTATCTATTGCATAAATGGCCGTATGTTGAGTTGACCCGCAGCGAAGCCCTCGCTGCATTCGTTCGAGAGACGCGGCGCCTGAACCGCTCCCACTCAGATGTTACACTAGGCCAACACTTAGATGTCTTTCTGCACACCTATGTTCCAAGGGGTAGGAACGCACGGCCTTCTGAGGACTCACTGGACTGCCCATTGGCCGAGTTAGAACTACTTCAAATGGTGGGAGAGCGTCGTGTCGATGGTTCTGGACGTCTAGAACCGGTTTATGCCTTTCGTCGCGAAGCCAAACCCGAAATCACTACGGCCCTATTTGAGTACTGTCTGAACGATTATTGGAAGAAGCGCCACGACGGGGAAGCCACCCTAACATATCGCGACGTAGCTTTTGCCCAAGGTAGCGTCGGACAAGCATTAAAGCTCCCGGAAGACGATATACGTGCGCGCCTGGACGTTTACACAAAACCCGATACATGCCGCCCGTTCAACTACCAGCCGTCTGCCGTCCAAGGGCTTGTCTCTCGCGGAAATGAAGTTAAACGGCGTTTTCTGGATGCTGTCTACAAGGAGGAGGAAAGCAATGCCTGATTCACAACCTCCTTACTCCACGTTTCGGAACCGTGAAGGGATAAGACCTGACGACCTTGACGGTACTCGTCCCAGGATAGGGAGCCTTTTTCGGCTTTCAGAGCGCTACTTGCGCTCGGTTCATCTTGAACGAGATTTCGACGATCCCACGTCTCTAAACAATTACGTTGCTACGCCTACGATGGTGGCGCAGTTCAGTCGCTTGCTCGAAGGCCTCCGACCTGGCTCGGGCCGCCGGGCATGGCGAATTACCGGCGACTATGGTACGGGCAAGTCCGCATTTGCGCTTGTCCTTGCACATCTCTTGCGCGACCCGACAGCGCCAACTCTCAAATCCATCCGTCAAACCATAGAGCGGAAGAGCAAACTCGACGTCCTTGATTCGGCCCGGATGGTACCGGTGTTAGTAACCGGCGCCCGTGAGCCGATCGTTCCCGCAATTGCGCGGGCGGTGAACCGCACCATTGGACGGATGCACGGCAGACAGCGCGCAACTCGGACTGTCAAGAATCTGCAGAAACAAGCCACTTCAGTCGCCTCTTCTCAAGATGGATCGCAACTACTGGAACTCCTGGACCACCTTGTAGGGTACGGTACAGAGAACGGCTATTCGGGCGGACTGCTCATACTTGATGAGTTAGGCAAATTTCTTGAATACGCTGCAATGTACCCCGAACATGAAGACGTATATGTGCTGCAACGACTAGCGGAACTTGCCGTAGGGAGTAACGACGACCCACTAATTGTAGTGGGTCTTCTTCACCAAGGATTCCACGCATATTCGGAGATATTACCTTCGGCGATACGACTGGAGTGGGAGAAAGTAGGCGGCCGCTTCGACGAGATCACCTTCGACCAGCCACTGGCCCATGTATCAGCACTTGTGGCGAACGCCCTTAACGTTGACCAAGAGCTTGCTCCAAAGGACGTCGCAGCAGCAGCAAAATACATAAGAGCCATATGCTCGGAGATCGGTTGGAGTCGCGTTTCCGGAAGCCCTGTGCCACCACTGGCGCTGTATCCACTTCACCCAACTCTGTTACCGGTATTGGTACGTTTTTTCGCCAGATACGGGCAGCACGAGCGATCTATCTTGAGTTTCCTACTTTCATCTGAACCATTCGGACTTCAGTCGTTCGCAGAACGTCCTGCCAATGGAGAAGCCTGGTATCGGCTGTGTGAATTCTATGACTATATCCGAAGTGTATTCGGTCATCGATTAGCTGGAGCAAGCTATCGCAGCCACTGGTTACGGATCAGTGAGACGATTGACCGCATGACAGATATAGATCCCTTGGAGTTGAGCCTGCTAAAAGCTGTGGCAGTGCTAAATCTTCTTGACGCAGATGACATGTTGGCCGACCTAAAATCCTTGGAATCTGCCCTTACAACCAGCAAGGCGACCGAGGAACTAAGTCAGGCAGTGGCGAAGCTTAAATTTCGTGGTGTCCTATTTGATCGAGGTGCCGCGGGCGGCTACTGTCTGTGGCCAGGCACTAGCATTAGCTTGGAATCTGCCTTTGAGTCGGCAAAACGTGTCATAGGGCCGGTGGATCGGGTGTCGGAACACCTGTCCCCTTATTTGGATCAGAAATCGGTCGTGGCGCGTCGCCACTACATCGAGAGGGGTACGCTTCGTCACTTTGAGGTCCGCTATGCCGACCCCACTAATCTACGCGACATAGTTGAACCGCCGACAGACGCCGATGGCTTAGTGGTTGTAGCCCTTTGCGACTCTCGGGACGAGCACCAATTCGCGAGGGAAGAGGTCAGAACTGACGAAATTGCCTCCCGTGAGGAGCTAGTCATTGTAGTTCCCGCTCCCCTCCATGGAATCGCGGCGGAATTACAAGATGCTGTATCTTGGCAAAGGGTTGCCGTCAATACTCCAGAACTAGCCTCAGACCCCTACGCGACTGACGAGGTGGCTCGTCAGGTCGCATCAACTCGCCGGATACTTCACAGAACTCTTGATTCATTATTTGGCTTCCAAGGTGAGAATCCCAAGGATGTAGAGTGGTATCGCAAAGGCCAACGCCTTGAGTCGCCGAACAAAGGCAGACTATCTGCAGTCTTGTCCAAAATCTGTGATGAGCTGTACCCTGATGCACCCCTCATCCAGAATGAACTGCTCAATCGCCATACTCTGAGCAGCGCGGCCTCGGCAGCGCGACTGCGCCTTATTGATCGCTTGTTCACTGCAGCCGACCAGCCCTTACTAGGTATGGATACTGGCAAGGCTCCTCCAGAGAAATCTATGTACTTGTCTGTGCTGCGTGCCGGCAACGTGCATCGTGAGGAATCTGGTCGTTTCGTGCTGGCAGAGCCTCCCGTTGGAGAGGACCCGTTGTGTCTACGCCCGGCGATGATGCAAATCCTCACTCTCCTCGAGCAGGCCAATGGGCGCCGTGTGGCCGTGACTGCAATTCTCGATGCATTAAAACGACGTCCGTATGGTGTGCGAGAGGGTTTGGCGCCACTTCTCTTAGCGATTATAACTGCGGCTCATGCTTATGAGATCGCTGTATATGAAAATGGAACTTTTCTGCCAAAATTCGACTCCCCCGGTTTCTTACGTCTGATCAAGCAACCCGCGACCTTTGAATTGCAGCTAAGCCGCATTGTGGGCATCCGCGCGGAACTGTTAGCCCGCTTGGCGGAGGAATTCGCACGTGAGCGCCAAAGCGAGCGAGAATATGAGTTGCTCGAAATTGTACGACCGCTTAGTACGTTCGCTGCACAGTTGCCCGAATACACACGGCGAGTTTCTACATTGCCCGAACCGGCTAAGAGCGTTCGTGACGCCCTCTTCTCAGCTCGTGAGCCTGCTACCCTTATTTTCAAGACGCTACCAGCTGCGTGTGGCCTGGACCCTTTTCTGGAAGACGGACCCTCCACTGCCGAAGAAGGACGACTGTTTGTTACCTTGCTTCAGGAGGCAACGGAGAGTCTACGTGCAACTTATCCGCAGCTGCTGGAACGAATTCGTCATCAAATCATACTCGGCTTGAGAGATGGGACCTTTCGGCCAAACCGAACTCAAATAACGCAACGTGCTTCGCGTGTCTCGTCAGTCTCTTATGAGCCCCAATTAGTAGCATTTGCTCGCTGCCTCGCAGACGTCGCATTGCCGGATGATTCGTGGGCAGAGCGAATCGGTAGTTTCGTCGTATCCAAACCACCGGCACGGTGGACAGCCGCCGACGAAGCCAAGGCCATGAACGAGATTGATATCCAGACGGCTAAGTTTTGTCGATTTGAGGCCACCGTATTCCAAGGCGACAACAGCGAGCCACATGTCAATGCTTTTCGGCTGGGGCTGACTAATGGTGACGGGTCAGAAGTAGCCAAGGTCGTTCGCTTCAGGGAAGAAGACGAGGCCACTGTGCAGGAACTGGCCGCCAAAGTCGAACAGGTTCTGTCAGAAGCCAGTGGACTGAAAATGGCGTCACTCTTACAAGCATTGTGGAACAGCCTCAGTGAGAATGTTGGAGTAGAACGGGAAGCTTCCGACGTCAGGAAGGTCGAAGTGGATAAGTCATCGGGGGTTGTCTCATGAGTTTTCGTGTTACCGCGAGGACTCTGCTTCACTTGGGCGCTGAGTTGATTAGCTCAGAGGCGGTTGCTCTATTTGAGTTAGTGAAGAACGCGTTCGATGCTGGATCGCCACGAGTTACAGTCGAGGTCATCGTCCGTATTCCGCACCAGAAGATTGGTGAACTAATCAAGTGCATTCCCCACCCAAATAAGGACATCGGAACGTCTTCAGGAGAATGTCTCGAAACACTAAAGGTAGGTTCCCTCAATGCGATTGATCCTACGAGCCCGAATTCGAAGGAGCTGCGTCACTCAGTTGAGCAGGCAAGGGACTTGAATGAACTTCGTGAGGTATTGAGGGCGAGCAATTACTTGGTGGTCAGCGATACGGGCGAAGGCATGTCGCTCGACACACTGAATGACGTATTTCTCACAATTGGAACAAGGTCTCGGCTTGCTGCTCGAGAACAGCACCCCACAGTTGGGCTGGCCCGCCCAATTCTTGGAGAAAAGGGCGTAGGACGATTATCAGCGATGCGACTAGGAACTCAATTGCACGTTAAGACAACAACAGCGACTGAAGACACATGGAATCTGCTTGACATAAATTGGTCGATGTTTTCTCATAAATCTGATGCTCTCCTGGAGGACTTTCCCATTGAGGCCCGGCGCGGCACGCAGAAGGACAATCCTGAGGTTTCCGGCACGCGCATTAAGATTACCGATCTTACTTCCTTATGGACCAAGGAAAGATTGGAAGAGCTAGCCAGGGTTGAATTCACTAAGCTTACAGACCCATTCACCGATCGGGCACTCTACCCTATTCGACTCCTATTCAATGGGGAACCAGTTTCGATTCCACGATTCAACAGGATCCTCCTTGAGAATGCACATGCCACGGTGCAAGCTACATTTGAGAGGAGTGGCGACAAGGGAATGCGTCTCCTCGGGACAATTCGTTACAAAGATCGAGAATGGGTCTTCTCGGTTGAAGGCCCTCATTTGATGTCTGCTTCAGAAACCTCAATGGCCACGCTCAGATCCCTTGGACCCTTCGAACTGGAGGTCTACTGGTACAATCGCCGGATACTAAGCGCTTTAGAGGGGGTGGGGGACCGAGCAACCGTGCTCCGCCTTGTAAGGGATTGGGGGGGTGGCGTTATGGTTTTTCGAGACGGATTTCGAGTGCTGCCCTACGGTGGTCCCGATGATGACTGGCTTAAGCTAGATAGAACGGCTTTCGCATCATCTGGCTATAAGGTCAATCGAACGCAGTTGATCGGCCGTCTCAGAATTTCCGGCGAAAAGAACCCGGCGCTGACCGACCAGACAAACAGGGAGGGGCTGAGGGATTGTGAGGAAAAGTACGCTCTGGTTAAGTTACTTGGGCACGTCCTGCAAAGCCAACTTCGGACGTTTCTAGATGCGACAGATATGGAGATTAAGGCCCGAGAGCCGATCTATATTGGAGAGTTGGAGCAGCGAGTTGCAGAAGAGGAAAAGCAGATTCAGGACAACGTCAGACGGTTGATTCGCAAAGTTCCAGAGGTAAATAGAGAGCAACCTCTGATCGATGCGATCCGGGAGGCGGCGGAACGACTGAGAACACTAATGACAGACGTTCGCGACCTGGCTTCTTCCTTTGAGGCCGGGCGTGGACAACTACTCAACTTAGCAGGAATCGGCCTAACTGTCGAAGTGCTCGCTCATGAGTTGAATCGAGCCACCGAGCACACTCTTAGAACCCTTGTTGATGTCTCTGATGACAATAAGCCGACTTCAATGGAAGCTACAGCACGGTTACTGGAGGCGCAGTTAAAGACGCTCCAGAGGCGACTCCGTGTGCTAGATCCACTCAGCACCGCTGGTCGTCAACGCAAGGAGACCTTCGACGTGGTAGCGGTTGCCCAGGACATGATAGAGGGTCATCGGGAGCGTTTTGCCAGAGAGCAGGTCACCTGCACTCTAGTTGTTGAACCAAGGGGACTGCCGAGCTATCTTCGCGTCAAAGCAGTAAAAGGAATGCTCATCCAGGTTCTGGGCAATCTCATTGACAACGCAACCTATTGGCTTCGGCAGCAGAGAACCCTGGATCCCAGTCATAGGTCGACTATCACGATTGCAATCGACACAGAAGCAAGGCAGCTATCGGTAACTGACAACGGTCCTGGTGTAGAACTCGATCTCAGGGAACGTGTTTTCGAGGCATTTTTTACGACTAAACCTGCTGGACACGGAAAGGGCCTAGGCTTGTTCATAGCGCGAGAGATCGCCAAATATCATGGCGCCGAACTGTATCTTGAAGACCCCACTCAGGATGATCAACATACCTGTCACACCTTCGTTTTGAACTTAGGAGATATGTAGACATGGTGGACAATGCGGTTGAGGCAGATCAAGACCCTTTGAGAGTTCTCCTGGAGGAACAGGGAATCCAGCGCGTGGCTATCGTCGATGACGCATTTGACCCCATCGAAGTACAGGGCCTCTTACCGGAAGAGAAGGAGTCGCTCTGGGCCACAATTGAGTTCGACGAAGATGTGCAGGATGAATTCGCCCGGTTGCAATTGGGAATGAATACTGCCTACGACGTCACTGATGAGCTTATTGCCAGACTCGTGAATGATCCTTCCCAATGTCCTTTATTCATAGGCCACTGGGACAACAGCGACGCTGCTCAGCGAATAAATGCCGGACTTAGCGGAGTGAAACCATTGGCAAGCCTCTTGCGCGACACTCTCAATGTGGAGGTTGGCGAATTCGAGTCCACCGTAGAACCTGATCAACTGATTGATTACGATCCTCAGTTGCTCTTTCTGGACTGGCATCTCGGAAATGATGCGTCATCATCTGTAGAAGAAGCGATTGCCGGACAGGATCTTCCTACTGCTGTGCAAGCAGCAACTGAGAAGGCCCTTAAGGTCTTGCGAAATTGGCCTGACGAGAAACCCAAACCGCTTATCGTGCTAATGTCATCAAGGCCAAGCATGCCGCAGGATGCTGGCGATTTCTGCCGTCGCTCGAGAATATTGCGGGGCATGTTTCATGCGGTGTCGAAGGACACACTCAGAGATTCTTTCAGCCTTCGCATGCATTTGTACTTGTTCGCCAGGTCTCTGCCAGAAGGTCGCCGAATTCAGACATTTTTGGATGCTTTGAGGGGCAAATTTCAGATTGTAAGAGATCAGTTTCTGGATGAAATCAGCGATTTGTCCTTGAACGATTACTCTTATATTCAGAGTTTGACCCTGCAGAATGACGGCCAACCACTCGGTGATTATCTCCAACAGCTATTCAGCTCCTATTTGGGGCAGTTGCTCTTTGCTGAGGCGCTGGGCGACGAATGGGCCGATCTGGATACAATGACGTTTGGTGAAGCTCTTCCTAGCCTTGAGCCGCCATCTGACCGGTTGACAAAGGTCTACCACACTGCTCTGTTTGATACGAGTGTTGGGCCAATATATAGCCATCCGTTAGCGGCACAAACTTCAGACTCTGCAGCAAATTATCTGCCGGTGCTCGCACTTGGAGATATCCTGAAGCGGGCATCTACTAATGGCGATGCAAGTTTTGAAATAGAAGCACCCAAGCTAGAGCAACCCCTTGAAGTTGGAGCCGGAATCGCTCCAAAGCCCGATTTGTTTCTGCTGATTAACGCTCAGTGCGACTTAGCGTTCAGGCCGGATTCTCCCAGGAGTCCAGAAGATGATGAGCTTTCAATTCTACTGCTCCCAGGGTATTTTGGACCAGTTGATTCTGCCCAAAGCGGGACTAAGCTAAAGACGGAATTGTATCAGCACGATGGGGAAAGCTATCGTATAGAGTGGGACATTAAGAGGGTATTGGCGATCCCACACGATCGATTCTTTAGGTGGCAGGAGCAGGAAGAATACGTACGTGTAGCCCGCCTACGTCTCCCCTTTGCACTTGAGATACAACGCGCCTTTGCTGCCGACCTCACCCGAGTGGGAACACCTGTAACGCCACCTATCTACCAGCGGGTGACGACCCGTTTACTTCTACGGCATGCTACGGAGAGAACTTACGCAGCTGAAGATGCCTTACAAGAAGAGGAGGCCGCTTTCCTTGTGTTAACCAAAGCCGGTCAGAAATGCATCTTGACCTTCCCGTTACTGGCAAGGTTAAAGGAAATGCTTGATGATAAATTGGCTGCTATGGACACGCAGTTGAGGGAAGAAGGTGACAACTCAGGCCATCTTGGAGATAAGATTAGCGCGTTGAAACGAGCAATTGCCAACGAGAAGGAGTGGGCGCAAATCCAGTTGCCTATCAAATCACCAAGAAAAAATTCTCCAAGAAAATTCTTTAATAGCCGAATTCAGATAGTGCGAGGGGCAAAGGTAGGAGATACTTGTGACAACAACGATACGGTCGTAGCCGTCAGTTTAGACCTTGATGAGGTTATTACTCAGTAGGAGGCAAGCCATGGAGAAGCAAGTCCGACACATCCTCAGCCTTTCCGGCGGAAAGGACAGCGCAGCGCTCGCCATCTACATGCGCGACCGGATACCGGAGATGGAGTACATTTTTCATGACACCGACAAAGAGCTGCCGGAAACGCTGGACTTTCTGGCTAGGCTCGAGGCCATTCTGGGAAAGCCGATTGTCAAGACCTCCACGGTTGACAGTTTTGACCACTGGCTGACCGTCTATGGCGGGATGCTTCCTTCAAATCACCGGCGCTGGTGCACCAAGATGCTCAAACTCAAGCCGTTCGAGACTTATGTTGGCAACGACCCCGTAGTTAACTATGTTGCCTTGAGGGCAGACGAAAATCGAACTGGCTACATCAGCGCCAAAGAGAACATCGAGACGGTCTATCCGTTTCAGGAAGATGGAATCGTCCGAGCAGACGTCATCCGTATACTTGAGGAATCCGGGTTAGGCTTGCCTCCATATATGGCATGGGGCCGCACACGATCTGGATGCTTCTTTTGCTTCTATCAACAGAAGATCGAATGGGTGCGGCTCAAAGAGGTCCATCCTGAATTGTTCGAAGAGGCCAAGAGGTACGAGGAACAGAGCGTATTACACGGCGAGGAGTTTTTCTGGAACGCGCGCGAGTCTCTGGCGGAATTGGAACGGCCCGAACGCGTGGCTCAGATCAAGAAAAACTGGGAGGCCACACAAGCGCGCCAGCGCGCACAGCGTACAAATCTGCCTCTTGTAGAAACTCTAGGGGGTTTAGTAGTGGACGACGAGCCACACGAGCGAGACGGGTGCTTGATTTGCTCCATCTAGACGCAGGAGGCCAACTGGAAGGCGATAAGGCCGATAAGATACCTTCAGGAGCAACATTGCCGGACCCGCTTCGACCCTATCAATGGGAGGGCGTGCGTTTTCTCTTGGACAAGGGAGCGGGACTTCTGGCTGATGAGATGGGATTGGGCAAGACCGTTCAAGTGGCGGTCGCGTTGTCCATGAAACTCAAAACCGGACGTCGTCGACGATCCTTAGTCGTTGTACCTGCAACCCTCCGCCTAAATTGGGCACGCGAACTGGCTCGTTGGGCGCCCGACATAAGCGTAGGCGTAGTCCGAGGTGGAACTGAAGATCGGCGCGCCTACTACATGCTGCCCTACAACGTACTGATCGCATCTTATGAGCAAATTCGGGCCGACTTCCTGCGCTCTTCTAACACCGCAGAATACGACGTTGTGGTATTGGACGAGGCCCAGCGGATCAAGAATGCAAATTCTGAAACCGCCCTGGCATGTCGTGTCCTGCGCCGCGATGCGTCGTGGGCTCTTACTGGTACGCCCTTAGAAAACCGAGTGAGAGATCTTGTCGGAGTCTATCGTTTCGTGTGTCCAGGATTGCTGACATCCGCGATGAGTCGGCCAGAGATGCATTCCGCAATGCAGCCCTTTTTCCTAAGACGGCGTAAATATGATGTTCTGCATCAATTGCCTCCAATCCAGTTTCAGGATGTCTATGTCGAATTGGAAGGACAACAGAAGCAGGCCTATGACGCACTCTGGGAGAATAGGATCAACCTGACCCATCGCGGAGGTAGCAATAACTTCACTTCATCAATGCTTGCTCTTATCACTCGCCTCAAGCAAGTTTGCAACTTCCATCCAGCTAGCGGTGAATCATCCAAACGAGACGCTCTCGGCCTGATTATTGACGGGCTCGTATCAGCGGACCACAAGCTTCTTGTTTTCTCCCAGTATGTCAAGACACTAAGATGGCTGGCACAGGAAATTGCAGGTACGGTTACAATTGACATTATTCACGGCGGGTTGCCCGAGAGCGACAAAGACAGAGCGGTTTCCCGTTTCAACAATAAACCAGGCCCTCGAGTGCTCCTGGTATCATTGAAGGCCGGAGGCGTTGGACTCAATCTTGGCGAAGCCAGCCATGTGGTCTTGTTTGACCGCTGGTGGAATCCTGCTGTAGAAGAACAAGCTATACACCGAGCACACCGTTTTGAGAGAGAGCGGGTTCTTCACGTTTATCGGTTTCTGGTTGCGGACTCGATTGAGGACCGAATCTCCACGATATTGGGTGAAAAGAGAGAATTATTTGAGCAATACATCGAGGCCGCCGACAACGCAACAGTACTTCCTCTTTCCGGGTGGGAATTGGAGAACATGTTGGATCTCGGCCACATTGACATGGGCCTTCCAGATTGTTGAACCAAACGTCAAATGAAATGAGGTACTGCAATGGCGACGGTGAAAGAGTATCGTCAAATCCCGCTGGATAGTCTTGAGATTGGGAAAGGTCAAGCCAGGATCCGGGACGTAGCCGTAGGTATTCCGGAGCTGGCCGACAGCATAAGAAAGGTTGGTTTACTGGAGCCGATCGTCGTCTGTCAGAGTAAGCAAGAGGGCAAATATGAAATCCTCACAGGTCAGCGTCGTTTTTTGGCCCACCGTGAACTCGGTCTTGATACAATCTGGGCCGCGGTCCTGGACAGCAGTGTTGACGAGATTACGGCAAAGGTGATATCAGTCACTGAGAACCTGGTACGGCGTGACCTGAATAGCCGTGATCTCATTGATGCCTGTACTTACCTCTATAAGCAGTATGGTAGCGCCAGGGCGGTTGCGGATGAAACAGGACTACCCTATTCCGACGTTTTGAATTATGTGAAATATGATCGCCTCCGTCCGGAGCTGCGCGAGTTATATGATCAAGGCGAAGTCGAATTGCGCACGGCGCTCCGCGCGCAGGACGCAGCCCAGGTCATGGGTGGGGACGTTGCTACCAACGCGATTGCACTGGTCAACGAGATGAAACCTATGACCTATGCACAGCAAAAAAAACTCGCATCTGGTGTGAAATTGACCCCAGACAAACCATTGGATGAAACTATAGAGTCTGCAAAAACAGGTGCGCAGATCACCCAAATAGTTGTGACCATAGGTATCGAATTGCTTCAGCAACTTCAACATTTCGCTCAAGACGAGCACACATCACAAAATGAAGCAGCTGCAACTCTGATTGAAGAAGGGCTTGAGCGAAAGGGTTACCGAGACTAGCCGATGGAAAATGATCTTTCTCCTGAACTGAAGCGAGACCTAATCCTTTCACTTGGCACGCACCGCACTGAGAGGCGATTGTCTCCTCTCGAAGTTGCGCGTCTGATTGACTTACTTTACCGAAATGGAACCTCCTTTAAGGAAATCGCCCATCTGGTCAGTTTGAAGAGTACTAGCACGCTCAGGGAGATCCATCGTCTCTTGGCATTGACTCCTGACATTCAACATCTTGTCGGGTGGGGCAAGCCTTCTGCATCTACGCTTCCGATGAAATCAGCACAACAAATTGCCCGTCTATCTTCGTGGCCTGACCAATTGACCGCCACCGAGGCTACACTAGTCCACGAATTGACCTCCGAAGAAACACGACAAGTGGTTGAGTCGAGAATACGTTCCCAAGAACCTATCGACGATTGCATCGATGCTGTATTGCGTCTCCGTCCCACAATTGAGCGCAAGTATCTGTTTCTCGGGGCGGTAATTTCCAGTAGAGTTTGCCGCCATCTGGAAACCCTGACACAAGGGGAACGCGACGAGGTCTTCAAAGCAAGCATTAGTCATTGCTATGACAATTGGCCGCAGTGGTCAGGAAAGCTTGGCGACTCAAGGTTCACAATTTCCGGCGCCACTGACCTGGCACGTGTCATTGAACAGCTGCCTTCGGGTTTCGAACAGGCAATCACCTTATGCCTTGAAAGCTTCTTGGAACTCTCATGATGCAGAGTCTTGTCGACGTGTCGGCGAACGGGGGAATAGCGCTGGGAGGAAAAGTCGTCTGTGACGGCTTCTTGGCCAATGCACCCGTCAGGGTACAGACACACATTCATGCCGACCACATGTCTGATTTCGAATCAAGCAAGGGTTTCCAAACGATTCTCATGAGTGAACCGACGAAGGAATTGCTCGTCGTAGAGCTAGACGCGGAACTTTCTTATCGGTCCAACGTAATTGCAATTCCTACAGGCCAGTCGTACGAAATCGAGGGATGTCGGATCGAACTTGTGCCCAGTGGTCACATGTTGGGTTCTACACAAGTAGGTGTGACATTGCATGATGGGTCCAGGGTCGCATATTCAGGAGATTTCAACTGGCCTCTCAACAATGTGATAAGGACAGACGTGCTGGTCGTAGACAGCACCTATGGGAGCCCAGACCGAGCGAGGCAATACTCCCAGTCAGAAGTAAATGATCGGTTGATCGATCTTGTCCTCCGGCGATTGAGGCAAGGCCCTGTCCATATTAAGGCGCATCGGGGGACATTGGAACGGGCCCTCGAACTGCTGGACGGAGCCACCCAAGCTCCCATAATTGCTACCAGGAAGTTGTGTAAGGAGGTTGATGTCTACAGAAGGTTCGGGTACCAGATTCGGCCAGTCCTGGACATCGATTCCGAAGATGCGCGTCATTTTCTTACTGAAGGCCAGTACTTGCGGCTATACGGTATTGGAGAGGGAGACCTCTTTGGTCTGGACGAGGGAACCGCAATCAATCTCAGCGCATTCATGGCTAGTACCACAGACCCAGTATTGGAGCTTTCTCCCAAAGCCTTTAGAGTGGCCATGACTTGCCATGCAGATTTTGAAGGAACGCTGCGCTACATAGAAGCAACCCGCGCGCAGCTCGTTATCACTGATAACTATCGCGGTGGTCATGCAGTTGACTTAGCCAATGCTGTCCGATCCCAACTTGGTATTGATGCAGCACCTTCACAGTTGCAACCTGGCCGATATTGGGGAGAGTAGAGTCCTAGGATCAGACATGCAAAATCAAGTTTAGCGCTTCCTCCCTCCAGTCAATGCCAACCTGCATTCTGAAGGCTCTAACGCACAAGACATTCTAGCTACACTCCAACCTCACCTCGCTGCCTCCATCGATTGCGCCTGCGCTTCTGGAATTCTTGAACCCTCGCATGTTCTACGTGCCAAAGGGCTTTCACCTGATCAGTCCGACGCGTCGATCCGATTCAGTTTCGGCCGCTTCACGAGCGACGCCGAGATCGACCAGGCCTCCAGCCTTGTCATCGACCGCTTGCAGAGGGCAGCAGTACAGCCCGTTTAGTCCTGTCACATATCGATCTATTGGTTTAAGAGATATGCGGCTGATACTGCCCTGTCTCGACCCACTCGCGCCAAGCTGAAGGAGCATGCACGGAAGTGACATCTCCAGCTTGGAGATCCTCAATCCAGGCGCTTTTGATTCGATAGACATCCAAGGCGGTGCCTGAAATTGTTTACCGGCTTTGGGACAGGCAGAGGGCAGGCACAAGGCCTGCCCCTACGGTGTCCGCGACGTTCGCTGATTTGGGGGCTGCGCGACGGGCCGCTGGTTTCGCAGGGCTACATTAGAACCCACAACTGGCGGGAGGGGAGGTTGTCAGGGGGGCGTTGCGGGGGGAGTCCCCCCGCACAAGGGAGGGCCGAAGGGCCGACCGTCCAAACTGCAGGGGCCAGTGGTCAGTGGCCAGTGGTCAGGAACTGCGGGAGGGCGGTGGCTGGCGGTCGGGCGCGCGGGCGGCGGGGGACGCGCAAATACGGCCGTGTAGGCGCGCGGCGCGGTGGCGATAGACTGGAATCGCGCGGGCACGGTGGCGGGGCGACGGGCGGCCGGTTATGCAGGGCTGCATTAGAACCCACAACTGGCGGGAGGGAGGGGGGTTGTCAGGGGGGCGTTGCGGGGGGAGTCCCCCCGCACAAGGGAGGGCCGAAGGGCCGACCGTCCAAACTGCAGAGGCCGGTGGTCAGGGGCCAGTGGCCAGGAACTGCTGGGGGCGGTGGCTGGTGGTTGGGCGCGTGGGCGGTTGGGGAGGGGCACACGGGGGCGACGTGCAGGCCGTGTAACCTCTTCCCGTGGGGCCGAAAATGTGCATAATCCGCGCCCATCGTGTAGACTGTGCACGGTTTTTGCCTTGGCAGCTGGCTGTTCTGTCGAGCTGCTTCCATATTCAAACCTATCTCTCAAACGTACAGGAGAACAGAATGCTTGGACGAAGGTTCGGTCGTGTCTGGATTGTGGCGGCGCTGGCTGCGCTGCTGGTGATGACGGGCTGTGTCGCGGCGGATACGGGCGGCGGCGCGGAGATGGCCGGGGACGAGATGGCGGCGCCGATGGAGGAGGGTTACCCGGATGAGATGATCATCGGCATGGGCGCACTGCCGGTGACGCTGGTGGGCAATACGGTGCCTTCGCTGCAGTCGCGCATTTTTTCGAAACTGCTGTACGAGACGCTGGCGGAGCTGAACGAGGAGACGGGCGCGATTGACCCGGTGCTGCTCGATTCGATGGAGCTGGTGGATGACGTGACGGTGCGGATTGTGATCAAGGAGGGCATCGAGTTCCATAATGGCGAGAAGCTGACGGCGCCGGGCCTGGCCAAGAGCTTCGAGCTGCTGAGGGACGCGGACCCGCAGAAGTTCACGTGGTCGTTCCGCCAGCTGAACGATTACGAGTCGTACGAGGTGATCGACGACTACACGATGGAGTTCACGCTACTCGAGCCGATCGATCGCTGGGCGAACCTGTTTGCGAACCACATGCCGCTGGCGCCGGACCACCTGGAGGCGGTCGGGCTTGACGGTTATATCGAGGAGCCGGTGGGCACGGGCCCGTACAAGTTCTCGTCGTGGCAGCGGGACAGCTACATTAACCTGAATTCGGAGTAAGTGAGCACCTTCACAAGCTGGTAGAATTGAAGTTCTGCAACCGAAATTCTCCAGCAAGGAAAGGTGCTCAGTGATGAGTATACTCAAACTGTACTGTCATGTCGATGATTTCTGTCAGTGGTTGGCTACACAAGAAAATGCCAAACTGTTGGGCGTGACTCGCAAACGAGGGCCGGCCCCGCGGCTGAGCTTGAGTGAAGTAATGACGATTCTGATTCACTTTCACCAGTCGCATTATCGCGATTTCAAGGCCTACTATATGCAGCACGTATGTGAGCATATGCGCAGTGAATTCCCTACACTGGTCAGTTACACGCGCTTTGTGGAGTTAATGCCATCAGCCCTGCCAGCCATGTGTCTCTATCTGCGTGGGCGCTTTGGCCGGGCGACAGGGGTGGCATTCATCGATTCGACCCCGTTGTCCGTCTGCCACAACCGGCGCATCGCCCGCCACCGAGTCTTTGCCGAGGTGGCCATGCGGGGCAAGAGCAGTATGGGATGGTTCTATGGCTTCAAGCTCCATCTGATTGTCAATGACCAGGGTGAATTGCTGGCGGTTCAACTCACACCTGGCAACACAGATGACCGCAAACCGGTCCCACAGATGACCAAAAACCTATGGGGTAAGTTGGTCGGCGACCGCGGCTATCTCTCCCAAGCTCTCTTTGAGCAACTCTTCGCACGCGGACTGCAATTGATCACGCCCATCCGCAAAAACATGCAGAATCGACTTGTTGTTCTCGAAGACAAGCTGCTCACGCGTAAGCGCTTCGTCATTGAGACCATCGTTGACCAGCTCAAGAATATCTCACAAATTGAACATACCCGTCACCGGAGCCCAACCAACTTTATCGTCAATCTTATCGCCGGGCTGATTGCCTACTCTTGGCAACCCAAGAAGCCATCTCTCCATCTCTCTGACAAAGACTTGGCTCTCTTGCCTGCCCTTATCTAACTCCGAACTCGGGTTACATTACGCTGGAGCGATGGGTAGGTTACCCGGGCGGTCTGCCGGTTATCGAGAAGGTGACGTTCCGCCACATGCCGGAGGCGGCGGTGCGGGTGGCGGCGCTGAGGAGTGAAGAGATTCACATCGCCGCGCACGTGCCCCCGGACCAGATCGACAGCCTGACGGCTGACGGTTTTGAAATCTACGCCGGCGACAGCATGCAGAGCATGTATGTTGGCATCAACATCTATGGCCGCAACGAGCAGCTGTCCGACGTGCGGGTGCGCCAGGCGATGCTCTACTCGGTCGATCTCGACGGTATGTGGGGCACCATTGCCGGCGGCTTCGGCACCAAGCTGGACTGCCAGATTGTCGCCCCCGGCGGCTTCGGCTACAACCCGGACGTACAGACCTATCCCTACGATCCTGAAAGGGCCAAGGCGTTGCTGGCGGAGGCCGGCTACCCCGACGGCTTTACGATCACAGGCTCGGCCACGACCGGCCGCTACTTCCGCGACCGCACGTTCATGGATGCGCTGGTGGCGCAGTGGGCGCAGGTCGGCATCACGGTTGAGATGGAGTATCCCGAGTCCTCGGTGTGGCTGCAGGAGCTGATCGACCAGACGCTGCCGCCGATCATGAACATCGGTCTCAACTGGTATCTTGCCGACAACACGACTTCGATGTGGGGCCCTGTGGGCGATACCGCGCCGGATCCCGATTTTATTGAAATGACGGCGGCCAAGCGCACGATTGGCGACCCGGTCGAACGCGAGGCCGTGGTCAAGGATATCGCCGCCTACATCTGCGACAACGCGCAGGCACTGCACGCGTACACGATCCCGGCCCTGTATGCGCTGAGCCCGAACCTGCCGGAACTGTCCTTCAGCAAGTCGTTCGAGATCTTCATCCCGACCGAATAGGAATAAGCTGGCGTGAGTGAAGAGGGGCGGGGGGTAATCCCGCTCCTCGTTCCTCTCTTCGCTCTGCTCAGCGGTAAACATGCGCGCATTTGTCATCCGCCGTCTGCTGCAGGCGGTTCTTGTTATATTCCTGGTTGTAACGCTGGTCTTCTTCCTTATCCGCGTGTCGGGTGATCCCGCCAGCCTTGGCGTCAACCTGGACCCGAATCGCGATCCCGAGGAAATCCAGGAAGAATACCAGGAAGTCCGCCGCAAAATGGGACTGGACAAACCGCTCATCGTCCAGTACGCCGTCTTCTGGCAAAAAACGCTGCAGTTCGACTTCGGCTATTCGTTTCGCTACGGGGTGCCGACGACGCGCGTGGTGTTCGAGCGGCTGCCCAACAGTCTCCGCCTGGGAGGTGCGGCCGTCGTCCTGGGCATTGCCCTCGGCCTGCCGCTCGGTATTCTGGCGGCATTGCGCAGGGGAACGATGGTCGACACGGCGGCAACCATGGGGGCAGTGCTGGGGATTGTGACGCCGCAGTTTTTTCTGGCGATCGTACTGATCCTGATCTTTTCGGTGCAGCTCCGACTCTTGCCAACGTCCGGCGTCGGGACCTGGAAACATCTGATCCTGCCGGCCGTCACCCTTTCCACCGGTCTGATCGCGACCGTGGCCCGCATCGCCCGGTCGGGCATGTTGGAGGCGCTGGGGCAGGACTACGTGCGCACGGCGCGCGCCAAGGGGTTGTCCGAGCGCGTCGTCGTCTTCGGCCATGCTTTGCGCAACGGCAGCATGTCGGTGATCACTGTGACGCTTTCGTCGCTGCCGCATCTGATTGGGACGGTGGTGGTGGTCGAGGTGGTTTTTTCGTGGCCGGGGGTGGGGAATCTGATGGCGCAGTCGGTGATGGCGCGGGATTATCCGGTTGTGTTTCTGGATGTGATTCTCTTTTCGGTGCTTACGGTTGTTACTTTTCTGGTGATGGACATCGTCTACGTCATGGTTGATCCCAGGGTCAGGCATCGGTAGGTTTTGGTCTTTTATTTGGTGGTTGCACGAAGGTGTACGGCATAGACTGGAAAGGTAGCCACGCAGCCGCAATCAATTTGCGACCTTTGGCGGGGCGAGCAAGGGCGTTCTCTCTTTGTGTTTAGTTTGGACGGTCGGGCCTGCGGCCCTCCCTTGTGCGGGGGGACACCCCCCGCAACGCCCCCCTTTCAAAAACCCGCCCCTCGCATCGTTCGCCGCTGGCGCAGCGGTGCGGCTCCATCGGGGCGGCGGCGGCCAACCGAACAGGCAATGAGATGGCCCGAATGGCGGCGGCGGTGAAGGGCTGGTCAAGACAGACGCGGTATATGGCTTCGTAGCTACCTGGAAACTGGCATGTCCACTATTCTTGAGCAACGACATATCCTCGCCCGCAGTCCGCATCGGAGCTTATGGGGCGAAGCCTGGACGCATCGACAGGGCATCGTCGGCGGCTTTCTTTTGCTCGGGTTCGCGTTCATGGCGATCTTCGGGCCGCTGCTGGCCCCGAAGGACCCGATCGCCATCGATCTGGGGAATCCCTTCGCCGAACCGGTCTGGCTCGACTTCGAGAACGGTGTCGGCCTGATGGGCACGGACAATATCGGCCGCGACGTCTTCAGCCGCGTCCTGGTCGGGTCGCGCATTTCGCTGCTGATCGGGTCGACGGCCACGGTTGTCGGTCTGGCGACGGGCATCGTGATGGGGCTGATCGCTGGCTATCGCGGCGGCTTGGCGGGCGACATCATCATGCGGGTGGCGGATACGCAGACGGCGATTCCTTTCCTCGTGCTGTTGATTGCGGCGGTCGCTTTCATTGGTGGGGGTCTGCTCAACATCATTCTCTTTTTGGGGATTGGCGCGTGGGTCGGCTATGCGCGGCTGATCCGCGGCGAGGTGCTGAGCATTCGCGAGCGGGATTTTGTGGAGGCGGCGCGTGCGATCGGCGCGGGCGACGCGCGCATCATGTTCCGGCACATTTTGCCGAATGCGGTGGCGCCGGTGATTGTCGCGGCCACGCTTTCGTTCGGTTCGATGATTCTGACCGAATCGGCGCTGAGCTTTCTTGGGTTCGGCGTCTCGACGCTGATTCCGACGTGGGGCAAGATGGTTGCCGACGCGCGCGACTTTGTGACGACGGCGTGGTATCCGAGCGTGTTTCCGGCGCTGGCGATCATGCTGGTTGTGCTGGGCGCGAACCTGCTGGGCGACTGGCTGCGGGACGTGCTGGACCCGAGGCTGCGGGGCCGGCAGGACTGAGGCAGATTGCAGGAACCTCCCCTTTTTAGCAGAATAAGAGGCGTAGAGGCGAATTGCCTCACGCTTCGTTTCCCCGAAGGAGGCCATCGTAGAGCTCTTCCTCTGGTCTGGGGCCGCCCGCATGGCTGCACAGACGCCGGCGCGGCGCAACCGCTACGTCGACTTTCTGCGCGCGGCCTCGATCTGCTTCGTGGTCACGGGGCACTGGCTGGCGCTCGCCGTCTATGTGGACGAGAGCCAGATCACCGTGATTACGGAGGCGCTCGCCAGCATTCCCTGGGCGCACTGGCTGACCTGGCTCTTCCAGGTGATGCCGATTTTTTTCCTGGTCGGCGGTTATGTCAACGGACTTGGCTGGCAGTCGGCGCGGGGGCGGGGGGAAGGGTATGGCTTGTGGCTGGCCGGGCGGCTGCGGCGGCTGGTCGTACCGGTCCTGCCCGTTCTGGCCGTGTGGACTTTGATCGGGCTCGGCTTGACCGGCAACATCGGCTTCGGGAGCCTCAGGTTTGGCTATGAGGGCGCCGGTCTGCAGATGGCCTCGCAGTTCGCGCTGCTGCCGGCCTGGTTCCTCGTGGTCTACATCGTCGTCGTCCTGTTCGTTCCGCTCACTTACGGCGTTTGGCGGCGCTACGGAATGGCGTCCTTCTGGGCGTTGGCCGCGGCTGCCGCGCTGGTCGACGTGCTGGCGCTGGGCGCGGGCTGGGGCTTGCTGGGCTGGCTCAACTATCTATTCGTCTGGCTGGCGGTGCACCAGCTCGGCTACGCGTGGCAGGCGGGAGGATTCGCCAGTTCGCGGCGCTGTCTCTTGTGGGCGGCCGGCGGTATCGCGGCGCTGGCTGCGCTGGTCTATTTCGGCCCCTATCCGATCAGCATGGTGTCGGTACAGGGGGAGGGGATCAGCAACAGTTTGCCGCCGAGGCTTACTTTGCTGGCGCTGGGCGTTTTCCAGAGCGGCCTGCTGCTGGCGGTGGAGAGGCCGGCGCGGCGGCTGCTGGCGCGCGGATTCGTGTGGACGGCGACGGTGCTGATCAACGGCCTGATCATGACGATTTTCCTGTGGCACGTGACCGCGCTTCTGATCGTGACCGCGCTAGCGATGATAACGGGGGTCGGGATCTCCTTTGTTCCCGGCACGGTTGCGTGGTGGCTGGCGCGTCCGTTGTGGCTTGGCGCGACTGCGATCGTGTTGGCGCCTTTCGTGGCGCTGTTCACACGCTTCGAGCGGATTGGCATGGCGCGGCGGGGTGCGGCGCCGCCGGCCTGGCAGCTGCTGCTGGGCTGCGCCCCTGTCTGTTTCGGGCTGGCGACGCTGACGCTGCGGGGTATACCGAGCGAGAGCTGGCCGGGGATCAATCTGCTGGCGCTGGGGTTGCCGTTTGTGGGCGCGGCGCTTGTTTGGTTCAATCCTTTTGAGCGGGCGTCTGAAGATTCTTCTGCCGGGCGGCTGGATTGAAGCTTGAGGGACTCTGGCGCGAGTTAGCGCTCGGCGCTCCATCGGGGGCCTGCCGATACACGCTCTTCCTCTGGAATCGTAGTTGCAAGAATATGGTGGAACCGCTATAATTCAGTATGGGTCTGAGAAATGCTCAAGCCTGTCGAATGGGTCGGTTCAAGCAAAGCCGACTTAAGGAAGTTCCCTGATGCAGTGCAGGATCAGATCGGTTTTGCCCTGTATCAGGCCCAAGTCGGCCTCAGACATCGTCATGTCAAATCGCTCAAGGGAGTTGGGGCCAATGTATTGGAGATCATCTCCCGCTATGACGGGGGCACCTACCGGACGGTGTACACTGTTCGATTCAAGGCAGCTGTGTATGTCCTTCACGCCTTCCAGAAAAAGTCCAAGCGGCGTATATCGACGCCGAAGCAGGAGATTGATCTGGTCAAACGCAGGCTGAGAGCTGCGGAGCAGCATTACAGGGTCACCTATGGCGAAAGGTAGAAAGAGCAATGAATGGGGCAGAAGTGAAAATCGAACGCAGCAGCGGCAACGTATTCGCAGATTTGGGGCATGCGGACGCCGAAGCGCATTTGCTCAAGGCGGAACTCGTTACCCGCATCGACAGGATTATTCGCAAGCGGAGGCTCAAGCAGGTCGAGGCCGCGCAGCTTTTGGGACTATCCCAGCCTGACATATCGCGCCTTCTGCGCGGCAATTTTCGTGACTACTCGGTGGAGCGGCTCCTGCGCTTGTTGACCAAGCTGGGATATGACGTAGAAATCACAGTTCAGGATGCGGATTCACCGCGACAGGGCAGGCTGAGCGTCGCGTTCTAAGTTGGTGCAAGAGCAAGTAGACCTCCAAGATCTCATCCAAATCCCGAAGAGCGCCCTACATCAGCGCCTATGCCACGGTTCGGGCGCACACATTCCCTACATTGAATTCCTCTCATGCAGATGGGACCTACCTCCCTTCCACGCGCCGTTGCTCAATCCCCAAATTGACCTCCAAAAACCCCTTGACAGATGAAGATAGTTAGGCTATCCTTATTTTGAATTTAGCCATGACTAAAAATTTGTCTTGCGACTGGAAACTGTCTGTTCGCGGGAGCGATAGGTCTGGAGGACCGATACTCGCAATGCCTGCCCGATTCCAGGTCAGGGAAGCAAAACGCGTTGCTGCCCTGCTTTTCATAACTGCGCTTCTTGTCGCTGCCTGCGGGCGGGAGGAAGGGCCGGGCCCAATGGACGCGACCGGGGATAACGACGCCGGGACGGCGCAATCGACCTTGCCAGGCGCGTCCGCGGCCGGGGGCGTGCGCGCTGACGGGACCTTTCGCATTGTGGCGACGACGACCCAGGCGAGCGACCTGTCGGCCATCCTGTCTGAAGGCGTCGCCGGTATCGAGATCACGCCGCTGATGGGCGCCGGCGTTGACCCGCACCTGTACCAGCCGACCGAGTCCGACATCCGGGCGATGAACGAGGCCGACATGGTGATATACAGCGGCCTGCATCTCGAAGGACAGTTCGATGCCGTCTTCGAGGCCTTGCGCGAGCAGGGCACGCTGATCTACACGCTTTCGCAGCCGGTCAAGGATGCGGGATACGTCATTGGCGGCTTTGTCACCGACCAGTACCAGGCCGGCACCGATGACCCGCACTTCTGGTTCGACCCGCGCAATTGGGAGCTTACGGTGACAGACCTGGCGCAGACGCTGGCCGAACTCGACCCGGACAGCGCCGATACTTATGTCGCCAACGCGGCGGTCTATGGCGCGCAGCTGCAGGCGCTCTTTGCCTGGGCGGACGAAGGCATGCGCACTGTTGCGGAAGGCCAGCGTTACCTCGTCACTTCGCACGACGCTTTCCAGTATTTCGGTTCGGCGTTCGGCTGGAAGATGACCGCCATCCAGGGGATCAGCACCGAGGACGAGGCCGGGGTGCGCGACATCCAGGAGACGGTCCAGTTCGTCGTTGAGCAGGGCATTCCGGTCCTGTTTGTCGAGAGCAGCATCCCGCCGAATACGATCGAGGCGGTGCAGGCCGCGATTGTGGCCAGCGGCGGCGCGGCCCGCGTCGGTGTGCGCGAGCTCTATTCGGACGCGATGGGCATGCCCGGCACCTTTGGCGGCACCTATATTGGGATGATCGCCGAGAACGTGTTGACGATTCTGCAGTCCTACCGCTGCGCGGGCGCCGGCGCGCACATCCCCGACTGGCCGCAGGCGATCGAGATTGCGCCGCCGCAGGAGTTGCTGACGGTTGACTGCGGGAGCGAGTGAGGCGGAAATGGGAGGAGCGGCGCGGGCGCGGCGGCGCGAACTGCATTTGAAGGAGCGCACTGCGGTGAGCAACCAAGACGGGGTCGGTATTCGACAGGCTGACGTTGTGCGCGTGCGGGAGGCGCCCGTGCAGGAGACGCCCGTGCAGGAGACGCCCGCGCAGGAGGCGCCCGCGGGCGGCGCGGCGCAGAAACCGGCGTCAACCGCTCTTGAGGTCGACGATCTGACGGTGGCCTACGACAGCCGGCCGGCGATCTGGGACATCGACCTGCGCGTGCCCGAGGGGGTGCTGATGGCGATCATCGGCCCCAATGGCGCGGGCAAGAGCACGCTGATCAAGGCGGCGCTCAAGCTCATTCCGCGCGCCGCCGGCACGGTCCAGTTTTACGGTCAGCCGTACGAACGGGTCCGCGGCATGGTTGGCTACGTGCCGCAGCGCGGGAGTGTCGACTGGGATTTCCCTACTACGGTGCTCGACGTTGTCACGATGGGCTTGTACGGCAGGCTCGGCTGGTTGCGGCGGCCGGGGCAGAGGGAGCAGGCGGCGGCCATGCACGCGCTTGAGCAGGTGGGCATGCAGGATTTTGCCGAGCGCCAGATCAGCCAGCTTTCCGGCGGGCAGCAGCAGCGCACCTTTCTGGCGCGCGCGCTGGTGCAGGACGCGCGCATCTACCTGATGGACGAGCCGTTCGCGGCGGTTGACGCCGTCACCGAGCGCGCCATCATCAGCATCATGCGCGAGCTGCGCGCCCGCGGCAAGACCGTTGTCGTGGTCCACCATGATTTGCAGACGGCGGCTGAGTATTTCGATTGGGTCACGCTTCTCAATGTCGAGGTTGTCGCCAGCGGCCCCATCGGCGAGACCTTCACCGCCGACAATCTGCGCCAGACCTACGGCGGGCGCGTTGCGTATCTGCAGGATGCGCAGAGGATCGCCGGCCGGGAGGAGCTTTAGTTTTGAGCTTCTTGTTTTTTGGTCCTTTGATTCAAGTTTTCGGTTCTCGGTGTAAAACGCAGCTGGCCGCTGGCCACCCTCCACTGCAGGAATAGAGTGTCCGCTAAAAACTCAAAACCAAAAACTAAGAACTCCCAGGACCGGCGTATCTGGCTGTTGATTGGGGCGACTGCGCTGGTGGCGGCGCTGTTCGTGCCCTTCAGCCAGCTTTTTCTGCATGTGGAATACGATTACACGCTGCGCACAGTCGCTCTCGGCGGCGCGTTGCTTGGCGTCGTCAGCGGGGTGCTGGGCTGTTTCGCGGTCCTGCGGCGGCAGAGCCTGCTGGGCGACGCGCTTTCGCACGCGGCTTTGCCGGGGGTCGCGATCGCCTTCCTGCTGGTTGGGCGCGACCTGGGCCTGCTGCTGGTCGGCGCCGGCGTAACCAGCTGGCTGGGGGTCTATTTCATCCGCTTGTTGACCAATACGACGCGCATCAAGCAGGATGCCGCCATGGGCATCGTGCTGGCGGCCTGGTTCGCCGCCGGTATTGCGCTGCTGGTCTACATCCAGGCCCGGCCGGATGCCAGCCAGGCCGGCCTCGACTCCTTCATCTTCGGCCAGGCGGCCGCCATCGTCGAGCGGGACGTACAACTGATCGCGGTCGTGGGCGCGGTCTCTTTCGTCGTTCTGGGCCTGTTCTGGAAGGAGTTCAAGCTGATCACCTTTGACGCCGAATTCGCCGGGGCCAGCGGCTTCCGCGTCAACCTCCTCAACATGCTGCTTTCCACCCTGATTGTGGTGGCGATCGTGCTCGGCTTGCAGCTGGCCGGCGTGATCCTGATGGTGGGTATGCTGATCGCTTCCGGCATTGCCGCGCGCCAGTGGACCAACCATCTGGGCCAGATGGTCATCCTCTCGGCCGTGTTCGGTGCGTTCGCCGGCAGCACGGGCGCGATCGTCAGCGCGGTCGACGCCGACATCCCCACCGGGCCCCTGATCGTGGTCGTCGCCTTCCTGCTGGTCGTTACTTCGCTCGCTTTCGCGCCGGGGCGCGGCCTCGTCTGGATGCTGCTGCGGCAGCGCAATGACAGACGCCGTTTCGCCGCCCAGACGATGCTGCAGGACCTCTACCACTACGCCACCGACCACGGCGCGGCCGACACCGCCGCGCCCGAGTCCTTTCTTTTCGGCGTGCGAGGCGCAGCCGCCAAAATCGGCCTGCAACAACTGCACGCGCGCGGCCAGGCGCAGCCGCGCGATGGCGCCTGGATGCTCACATCTGCCGGCATCGAGGCTGCGGCCCGGGACGACCGCAACAACCAGCTGTGGTCGGTCTACCGCCAATACGCCGATGACCTCGACCTGCCCTCCGTCGCCGAGGACCGCCAGCAGGAGGTCACGCAGGTCCTGCCCGCCGATGCCGTGGCCAGGCTCGAACGCCAGCTCGACAGACTCAGGACCGCGGCGAGCGACGTCACCGAAAGCTAGCCACTGGCTAATGGCTAATGGCCACCGGCCCCCAGCCACTGACCACTGACCTTCAATGTTTCAACTCGAAGAACTCATCATCCAATTTCTGCTCAACTTTGTGGCGCGTGAAGAGCTCAATGCCTTTCTGCGCGATCCCAGGAACACCGCCACGCTGGTCGGCGCGCTCATCGCGGTCTGCGGCGCGCTGCTGGGGACGTTCCTGCTTCTGCGCGGCATGTCGCTCACCAGCGACGCCATCAGCCACACCGTGCTCCTGGGCATCGTCGTCGCCTTCATGGTGATGAGCTCTTTGTTTGGGCGCGAGCCTTCGCTCGCTTCGGTCTGGCTGATCATCGGCGCGGCTGCGGCCGGCGTCGCCACGGTCGTCCTGACCGAGCTGATCTACCGCTCCGGCCTGGTCAAACAGGATGCCGCGCTGGGGTTGGCCTTCCCGCTGCTTTTTGCCCTGGCCGTGATCCTGGTGTCGCGCTTCGTCGACGATGTCCACCTCGATGAAGACGCGGTCATGGTTGGCGAAATCGGGGTCACCTGGGCCAATACGAACAGCCACTGCCTCGATCAATGCGAGACGGTGACGATCGCGCCCGACGACGCGCGCGCGGAGCTGACCCGCCAGTGCACCAACTGCCGCGAACTGGGCATCAACCCGCGTGACGAAAAGGCCGAGTTCACCCAAATCTGCACCAACTGCGGCGAATACAGCCCGGCGCAGGCGTGGCAGGCCGGCTTCACGCGGACGGAGCCGGCGCTCGTCTTCTGGCCCAAATCGATCACGGTCATGGCCGTGTTGACGCTGCTCACGCTCTTCGCCGTCGTCCTTTTCTACAAGGAGCTCAAACTCTCGACCTTCGACCCGACGCTTGCGGCCGCGCTCGGCTTCCGCCCGACGCTGCTTCACTACGGGCTGATGGTCCTGGTCAGCCTCGTCGCGGTCGGCGCGTTCGACGCGGTCGGCTCGATTTTGGTGGTCGCCTTCTTCATCATCCCACCGGCGGCGGCCTACCTGCTCACCGACCGTCTGCCGCGCATGCTGGCCTACAGCGCGTTGATCGGCGCGGCCGGCGCCTACGCCGGCTACGATCTCGCGCGCGGGAGCTTCCTCGGCCTCGTCCGCGTGAGCGATCTCCTCACCGGCCTGAACGACCTTTTCGGCCTGGACCTGGTCGAGCAGTGGGACTCCTCGATCTCGGCCTCGATGGTGCTGATGATCTTTGTTTTCTTTATGGCGGCGTGGGTCTTTTCGCCCAAATACGGTCTCGTCTCGACGACGGTCCGACGCAGCAACCAGCGCCGCAGCTTTGACAATCAGGTCGTCCTCGGCCATATTCAGCATCATCAGGGGATCGCGGCTGAAAGCGACGAGCTGGCCGTTTCCACGCTCCATGGCCATTTCCGCTGGTCGCCGGCGAAGATGGAGCGCGTCCTGCGCAGGCTGCAGGCCCACAACCTGGTGCAGTTCGAGGATGATTTCATCTCGCTGACTGCGGACGGCGAGACGCACGCGCACAGTTTTCGCCAGAATCAGCTTACCAACGAAACGGTCGTGGAATGAGTCAAGAGACGCAGCAGGCGGATAAAACAGGCAGGAGCGAGACGGCTGACGTTTCTCTCGCCTCTTTCCTCACTCCTGTGACGCTGCTCGGCCTGGCCGGCTATCTCTTCATCGGCACGGCAGCCGTGCTCATCCCTTCGGTTATGCCCTTTCTCACCGAAGAGTACCTGGCAGCTGGGCTGACGCTGGGGACAGTTGGCTATATCTTCTGGGCGCGGGCCGGGGGCGGGGTCGTGGGCAACCTGCTGGCCGGCGCCGTCTCCGACCGCATCGGCTACCATAGGCTGGTCTGGATTGCGGCGCTGGCGGTGGCGGCCACGCTGGCGCTGACTTCCGCAGCCCTGCCATGGCTGCTCTTCCTGGCTGGCTTTGCCCTGATCAGCATCGCCCAGGCCTCGCTCACGACCGGCATCAACGCCATGGTCGCCGACGCCAACCCGGACAGCCGCGCCCGCGCGCTGAACGTTCTCCACGGGGTCTACGCGGTCGGCGCGACCATCTCTCCGCTCGTCTTTGGCTTTGTTCTGCAATTGGGCGTTCGCTGGCGCTGGACGATTGCCGCGACCGGTCTGATCTGGCTCGTCTATGGGGGAATCTCGTCGCTCTTCTATCGTTCCAATGGGTCAACCGCCGGCGAGGGCGCCAGCGGGCAGGGGCTGGACTGGGGCATGTTGCGCAATGCGGGCTTTTTGTCGTTGTTCCTGATCGCCTTCATCTACAACGGTGTCGCCTTCAGCCTGCTGGCGTGGGTCGCTCTCTTCATGCAGGAGTCTGCCGGCCTCGGCACGCTTGCCTCGATCTCTTCGGTTTCCGTCTTCTACGTGGCGTTGACCGCCGGGCGTTTCATCTGCGCCGCGTTTGCCGAGCGCATCGGTTATGCCAGAACGCTGCTGATCCTGGCCGTGGTCCTCGTCATCATCTATCCGCTGATGCTGCTCAGCACCGATCCGGCGGTGTTGATGATCGGCGTCTTCTTCACCGGTCTGAGTCTCTCCGGCCTCTTTCCCACCGCGCTGGCCTACGGCTCGCGCCTCTACCCTGACAAGAGCGGCGCGGTGACCGGCTTGCTCAACGTCGCCATGACGGCCGGCGCGATGCTGCCGCCCTGGTGGACGGGTGAGCTTGCGGACATCTGGAGCTTCCAGACCGCGCTGGGGATCAACTATTCGATGGCGTGGATTTTGATTGGCGTTTGTCTTGTTTTGGGGCGGCTGGAAGGGCGGACGGCGAGAAATAGTGAGTAATGTCACCCTCAATGGCCAGTTAGGACAATGGGAGAATAGAAAGAAAAGGGCCTTCTAACTGTTCTCTAGGTGTGTACGGCCGTGGTGTACAACATTAGGTAGAAGAGGACTGGACTTTTCGAAATGTATCGGCAACGCGCTGCAAACTTTCGACCACGCCGTCCAGCATTTCCGGGTACTCCACATCCCTTTTCAAATTTACGGCCACCCAATAGGATTCCTGGATACCCAGTTCAGCACGGATCTCGGGGGTCAATATGTGCCTACTGTAATAGCAATCAAGCCACAAAGGCGTGTCGCCGGTCTTCTCAAACAGCTCGACGTTTACACCAAACCAGACAATGTACCCGCCAAGTTTGATGTACCGGCCAAAGCCGTACTCGCGAGGGGTAGCCCTTAAGCGTTTCCGGCTGGCCCATTCCAACTCGACTCCTCTCTCGGTAGCGGTGTCAATAAGCCGTTTGTACTGACGTTGGCGGACCTCAGCATCCGCGCCAAATTCCTCGCCCCGGCGAATTGGCTTGAATGCTCCTGCGTCGGCGAACTTGGCAAGGCTTCGTAGCTGCCTAATTTCGTTCTCGACACCCGATTCACTGTAATCCCTGGTTCTGGCGGCCATGCTGTCAAGGAGGCCACCCCAACTTGCGAGCATGAGGTGCTTTTGCGTGTCCCCTACACGCAGGCATTTGCGCTCCGAATCGATCTCTGTTGAAGAATCGAACTCCACAGCTATGCGCTCCCGCAACTGAGGCCACAGTGACTGAATTCTCTCCTCCGGCGCGAGGAACATTACGACCGCCGGTCCATCACAGGACAGATGCTTTATGTAATCGTTAGGCTGTCTTGGAGTGAGCCCGGCCCAAAACTTCACCTCAACGAACACTCGCTCCGCACCGGTTTCATCATAGCCCACCAGGTCGGGACGTGATCCATCCGATTTGGTTACCTGCGACTTCACAACAGTGATCGGGCTTGTGCTTCGGACGCCGGACTGAACAACGTCGTTCAATGCCTCCAAACAAGCATCCGATTGGTCAAGGATGTGACGAATGGCTTCCGTCGCAATGTTCTCAGTGTTCCCGGGAAAACTGGAGACTAAATACGCGAGTAGGGTATCGCTATCGGGCATGGAAGACTTCCTTTAGCTATGGATTCTCCGGACTAACCGGGCACTGTTCGAGTTTGCCGGTGTCACCGGGCTGGATGGCGAATTCGCGGCAATCTCGGCATAAACGAACGCTTCCTATCTCGCTGCAAATCACTTGAGTTGAGCAAGGCCCGTGCAAAGCGACCGCCAACTAGAAACTGAAAGCTTCCATCTCTCTCCTCTGCATCCTAGACCTTGCTCTCAAGTTCTCTTATTTCCTCCGCCCCGTCCAACACGCCGATCTCCATGTGAAACTCGCGCACTTCGCCGGGTTGGATGTAGTTGAGATAGCCCTCGCGCCGGTTCCAGGCCCGCCCCAACATGCTGACGTTGCCCGGCTCGACGCCGGTCACGTATGTGCCGCGGTGGAAATGCTGCCAGTGGTTGACCAGCGGGATCTCGGCGATTGGGAACTTCCAGTAGAGCCCCAGCGCCAGCCGGTCGTTGACCAGCCCCACGTGCACGTTCCCGTCCGCGTCGGCTACCGGCCGGTGCACGAAGACGTCGTCGTGCGCCTCCTCCTGCGGCGGCCTGGCCACGGCGTAGACGTCAGGCCCGACCTCGCGGTCCTCGAGCCATTCGGTGGTCTTCTCGCTGTTGATCAGCAGGCGCGTGCCGCTGTCGAGCACCGGAAAGCCGGGATTGCAGTGGTAGACGAACATGAGCGGTGACGGGTCGACGCTCAGATTTTCGATGCGGTCGTGGATGCGGACCGACTTTTCGCCCAGCACGGTGGAGATCTCGCGCGTCAACTCGAGGTTGGTGCCGAATACGACCGCTTCGCGCATTGTGCCGTGCAGGCGCACGACGTACTGTTCGCCTTCCCAGCCGGCGTTGGCGACGACGTTCTTGGCGGGCAGGAAGGCGAGGCGGCCGTGGAGGCCGAGCTCCTCGTTCTCCTCTTCGGGGTCAACCTCGGGGTGTCCGGTGAAGGTCATGCCGCAGGTGACGGTCAGGCCGCCGTAGAAGCCGCGCAGCCAGCCGTTGCCCTGCGGTTCGTAGAAGGCGGGGCCGACGTCGCCGGTGCTGCTGCGGAAGCAGAGCGACATGCCTTTGTAGTGGGCCGAGGCGATGTCGAGCGCCCGTCCCGGCAGCACGGAGAAGCAGAGCCCGGAGGCGTTGAAGACCTCGATCAGGTCGGAGCCGCGCTCGATGCCCTCGACCAGTTCGGCCTTGCGCGCGCCGGCCAGCTGCGACATATCGCCGACGAGGTCGAGGAGTTCGCGGCGGGAGTAGTCGCGTCCGAATAGGGTTGTCATGGTGGGGTCCTTTCTGTGTCTCGCGCGCAGGCGGCGAAGGGGTAGTGTGCAGGCGTCCCGCGCCGGTGCGGCGGAGGGGTAGCGGTTGGAAATGGCGTGCCCTGAGCGAACGATAGCATAGCGGGCGGTGGCGGGCAAAGCAGTGGCGGGTTTGGCAGTGTGAGGGGGAAGCGTGTTCGCGCCGAGGCCCCGAAGGAACTGCGATTTCTCTACTCTTATCGAACATGTGTTTGCCTCGTTAGTTTACATGTGCTATTCTGGCTGGACCACATCGGAACCCCGACAGAACGCAGGCCGTGCACGGTATGGCTGCATTGCATCCCCCGAAGACAGCCGCGGACCGGCTCCGCGGTGGCGCCAACCACTCCTCCAGCCATGTGGAGGTTACGCCCTCACATTTGGCATTCATCCTTTGCGGGGATCCTTCGCGTGAAAAAGTATCTGATAGCCGGGACCATTCTCCTTGCCCTGCTTGCGCCCGGGCTGCTCGTGGCGCAGAGCGACCTGACCCTTGAGAGTCTGGCGGCAGAGATCGAAGGCCTGACTTCCAAAGTCGCCGATCTCTTTGCCTCAAGAGACGACCTCGCTCAGCGCTTGGCGGCCGTCGAAACAGCCATCGCGCCGACACACACGCCGTCGCCGACGTCAACACCGCTCCCGACTGTAACGCCCGTACCCGCAGATGCCATTGCAACGCTCAGCCGAAGGATGAACGTGAGGAGAAGCCCGGGAACGCATCACTCAATTCTCGGTCCCGCGGAGGCGGGCGACGAGTTTCGCATTACCGGCAAGAATTTGTCCGGCGACTGGTGGCAGATCGATTACGACGGCGAGCCAGCGTGGGTCTACGCGCCGTATGTGACGGCAAGCCATGCCGACGACGTGCAGATTGTTGCAACGCCGACGCCGATTCCGACGGCTACGCCGATGCCGACTAACACGCCTGCGCCCACGGCGACCGCGAGTACGCAGGAAGAGGCGCAGCAAGAGACAGTGCGGTCGGCGAGGCTGCTTGCACTCAACGACTACGAAGGCTTCTATAACAACGTACGGCCTAGGGGGAGCTTTTTCGGGCTGCCTGAGGATGAGCAGGAAAGGCGCATAGCGTACTATGTCCCTCTGTTCATAGCGGCAATGGAAAAATGCGGTTTGGACGATAGTAAAATGTTTTGGGTGGTTAACTCGAACAGTAACCGGCTGGACCGGGCCGGCGTGACCCAAAAGCTCGGGATGTCTCCAAGGGCATTCTGGCTGGAGTGGTTGGTTGCAAATGAGATACCAGAGCCGGAGAACGAGATATTTGCCAAGTTAGCCTGCGAATTTGCAATACAGGATATGACGGTGAGCTTTTTGGAGGAATATGGCGAATAATGACCGGGCGGCGCCAGGGTCTTCCGGTCTGGGAGCTTGGCCGGATAGGGGCAAGAAAGTACGAGCGGCTTGGCTTCCGACCATTTTCCGCTCTTGTTCAGACTCAACATCTGAGGGGAGGACAAGAAATGACAGTCCAAAATCTGTGGGGGGACCTGGTAGGCTTGGACACGGCACGGACACCTGCAGTGATTTTGCAGGAACAGGCGGGGCTGCTGGGAAAACTTACGGACGAAGTCCTTGTAGGCGAAGTACGTCGTAACAATGAAACGAGAAACCCCGAGAGTTTTGTAGCGACCTTGTACATTGTCGCACCGGCCCTACAACAGTACAGCGTGAGTGTAGTAAGAGTCGAATACTCTCTTGTCTCTGCCTATCCAGTCAATGTCGATAGTATCCTGGATGGGCATGAATGGGAAGCGGGCTCTGAACAAGAACTTGAAGAAATTCTGAGCGAGATTCTTTCTTCTGATGTTGTCAGGAAAGTTATTTCTTCCCTGATCGCAGAGTCGCAGATGTCGCTCCAAGATTGAACTGTCATGCCTGGAGGGGTAGTTCAGGAATCACGGTGGAATGTCGGCCATTCCCATTCTGAGCATGTCTGAAGAGGGCTCAAACATAGACCGCAAGCCAGGGTGTGCGGGGCCGCGAGTTACCAAATGTGTGTGGAGGGATAGAACGATGGTCAAGACCCTGCTTGTCAGAGCTGTGAAATTCATTTTGGCGGCGCTTGTGGAATACGTGCTGGAGGAAGTTACAAGCTCAAAAAGAAGCCAGCGCGACTTGGACCACCATGCCAACCAGAAGAACCCCAACAACCGGGCTTACAAAGCGGCCGAGGACAATCGGGCCAATCAACTGAATCCCAACAATCCGGCCTACAACCGGTCACGGGCCAACAACTCAAAGTGAAGTTCAGGCCGAATATTTCGGAGCCGCGCTCGATGCCCTCGACCAGTTCGGCCTTGCGCGCGCCGGCCAGCTGTGACATGTCTCCGACGAGGTCCAGGAGTTCGCGGCGGGAGTAGTCGCGTCCGAATAGGGTTGTCATGGTGGGGTCCTTTGCGTTTGTGGCGTTTCCCGTGTGGTTATGGGCGAGCACGATAGCATAGCGGGTAGGGACGGGCAAGGCAGTTGCGGATTTGGGAAGAGTTTGGGCGAGGAATGAGCGAGAATATAGATTGACGAGAAGTCGTCGTCAGCGACTCCTTTCACGCCGAGAAACTCCCGCCCGTACCGGAGGGGATGCGCAAACCTCCAAAGGCGGTCATGAAAGGTGGCTTGAGCGATATGCGCCACCAATTTCCTGCAACTGGCCTTGTTGTGCAGTCCTCTAGAAAGCTAGCCCCGACAAACCTAGACCATTTGTGCTATCATGTGCTAGGGTAGTGCGGCGCAGCAGGTTACTCACTACACCACACACCTAAGCTCGTGTTCCAGCTTCCGGGGCCTGCTTCACCGGCTTAGACTTGGAGGTCCTACTTCAATATCACATCAGAACTTATGGATCAGATAACTTGAAATCCATTCGCCTTTCTCGACACGCACAAGAGCAACTCCTTCGACGTGGCGGCTTGGAAGAAGAGGTTGTTGAGGCGATTCGTTCATCCCCATGGGAGCCAGCTGAGCGAGGAAGGCTTGGTTGTAGAAGGGAATTCCCTTATCATAACGAATGGAACGGTAGGACATACGAAACAAAGCAAGTCCGGCCAATATTCGTTAACGAATCCGATGAAATCGTGGTCGTGACCATTTACATCTATTTCTTCTGAGGAAACGACAATGAAAATTACCTACGATCGCGAAGTTGACGCGCTCTACATCCGCTTCCAGGAAACAACTGTAACGACAAAACAGGTCGAGGACGGCATCGCCCTCGACTACGACGGCGCCCACCGCCTCGCCGGCATCGAAATCCTAGACGTTGCGCAGCGCCTGGCCAACCCGGATACACTGGGACATGTCGTTTTCGAAAGCGGCGCTCGCAGCGAAATCGCTGACCGAACCGTGGCCGCACCGTAAGCGGTAGCCGGGACTTCGACACACCTCTGCGATCCAAGGAACTCCAGGTCGACCTTGAAGCCGACGCCTCCAACCTTAACCTCTCCACGCTTGAATTGACGACAGGCTGACCATCTCCCCTTCCCATTGAACGCAACAACCCCACCCTGCGACGGCGGAGCCATCCCGTCTTGAAAGCGCACGGTCAGCGCATACCAGGAACAAATAAACTGGACTTGACACTCGCCCCAACGCTGTGTATACTGTCGCCAACCTTCGCAGTTGCGGAGGCACAACGGCCCGGCAGAGGCCCCGCAAGAGGTGTGCCGGCGCAACTTCCATCTTGCAAGCAGTGGTCGAAGCCTGGATCGTGCCACAGCCGCACAGACCAGGCGGAGAAGGAGCACAGGGAAATGCGTATCCAAACGTATGACCAAACATGGCGGGCCCCATCGCCCGCTGAGCAACTATATCTTACCCGCTCCGATAAGATGTTTATCTCCCTCTACTCCTCCAGCTGCTTGTGTAAGACCTCCTCCTGTTGTTAGTTCCCTAACAGCTCATCCAACATTGATGTGTGCCAACCCTGCATGGACAGGGAAACCAAATCCCGGACACACACCAGCGCGATGAGCGCCCGCCTTACCTTCTCAAACTGAATAGACCCCAGATCCATAGCCCCATTGCCGTGGCGTGACCGCAAGACAGGCTGCCGATTCGCGCGATATGCGCAGGCAGCAGCACTAAAACGTCACCTTGGCCGTGGATCGAGAATATACAGAGGTACTGACTGTGATCGCACTTGCGCAGGAAACGCGCCCGGTTGATACGTGGCAACCGCCTTCGATCGGCCAGCTGAACCGCCACCTCGAAACGAAGTCCGCCGAGGAGATTTTGCGGTGGTCGATCGAGCATTTCGGCGACGGCTTTTCGATGGGCACCGCGTTCGGCGCCAGCGGTATGGCGCTGATGGACATAGCCTTGCGTATCAACCCGGACATCGACATCTTCTACATCGACACCGACTACTTTTTCCCCGAGTCGCTGGCCCTGATCGAACGGGCGCAGCGCCACTACGGCCGGCCCTTCCGCCGCGTGGCGTCGGACGTCAGCGTGGCCGAGCAGGAGCGGACCTTCGGGCTCAAGCTCTACAGCAGCGACCCCGACAAGTGTTGCCACATTCGCAAAGTCGTGCCGATGGGCGAGGCGCTCAAAGGCAGCACGGCCTGGGTGTCCGCGTTGCGGCGCGACCAGTCGCCGACGCGCGCCGGTACACCGGTGCTACGCTGGAATGAGAAGTATGGTGTGGTGAAGGTTTCGCCGCTGGTCCACTGGAGCGAGGCGGAGGTCTGGGACTATATCCACGAGCACAACGTCCCCTACAACGAGCTGCACGAGCGCAACTACCCCAGCATTGGCTGCTGGCCGTGCACGCAGCCGGTCCAACCGGGCGACGATCTGCGCGCCGGCCGCTGGGTCGGGCTGACGAAGCTTGAGTGCGGTCTGCATCAGGCGTAAGGGCGGTTTTTTGTTTTTGGTTTTGAGTTTTTAGTTCCTGGGTTCGAGTTTCGGGTTCGTGGTTTTGGGTTTATAGTGGTTGGCAATGACAGGACCCGGGCCGAAAAGCGGTCACGAAAAACTGGAAACTGAAAACTCGACCATGAATGGCGTCGTCCTCATCGGCCACGGCAGCCTGCGCAGCGACAGCGGCGCCTCGATGATCCGGCTGGCGGCGCGGTTGCGCGAACGCGGCGTTGCGCCAATCGCCGAGGCCGGTTTCCTCAACTTCAGCCGCCCCACGATCGCCGAAGCGGTGGCGAAATGCGTGCGGGCCGGCGCAACCTCGGTCACGGTACAACCCTATTTCCTGATTGACGGCGTCTATGTGCAGCAGGACCTGCCGGGCGACATCAGCAAGGTCGCGGCGCAGTTCCCGGAGCTGACCATTCGCGTGGCCGCCTGTTTCGGCTTCCACGAGAAGCTGGCGGCCATTGCGCTGGAGCGCGTGCGCGCGGTCGACCCGCAGGCGAACGGCGCCGGCGCGGCCCTGCTGGTGATGGCGCACGGCACGCCGCTCGAGGCGGCCAACGGACCGGTCCGGCAGCTCACGGCCTGGCTGCACGAGGTGACCGGCTACACCTGGGCGGCGGCGGCCTACCTGGACTGCAACACACCGCGCATCGCCGACGCGATTGACGAGCTCGCGGCCCAGGGCGCGCGCAAGATCGTCGCCCTGCCCTACTTTCTGCATCGCGGGCGCCATTTGCGGCAGGATCTGCCCGCGCTTCTGGCTGCCGCGCGGCGGCGCCACCCGGACGTCGCGCTGCTGGAGGCGTCCCACCTCGACTATGACCTGCGTCTGGCCGACGTGATCGCCGACCGCCTCGGCGAGTTGTCGGCTGCCGACAGTCCCGTCCCCGAAAGCGCGGGCTCGCTGAAGACTTGAATGTTTCCCGATTGAAATCGAGAGCTTCGGTTCTCCCAGCCTCTCAGATTTATCCACGAATTAACACGAAGGGACAGGAAGAAAACCGTTTGGGGGTTGTCGGTAGGCTGAGCGGCAAACCGGCCACTCGCGGCCGCTACCGGCACGGGTAGAGGGGAAGGAGGAGTACGCCCGCGATTCCTCGTCGCCGCCATTCAGAAAAATCGTGGTTTCAGAAGGGATCTACTTTAGAATCCGAAAACAGATCGGTGGTACACTGGACTTCAAACTGCCTTTGGTCTGACACCACTGCCTCCGCCCATCCGAAATGCCGCAAATGCTGCACTGCCGCGATGCGGAGACCCCTGGTCTCTGAAGGAAACTGTCTTCGCTCCTTCTTCCCGGTAACAGCACGCAACTCCCTATAATGCCGTTACTGAAAACGTAACTACCAAGCCACATACAGCGTCTGTCTCGACCAGCGCTTCATCCCCGCCGCCATTCAGATTCTCTGATTGCGAATTCGGTTGGCCGCCACCACGTTGGTTGACCCGCACTGCAGGAATGACGACGTACCGTCGGTGAGCGCTGGTTTTGGAGGGGGGCGTTGCGGGGGGAGTCCCCCCGCACAAGGGAGGGCCGCAGGCCCGACCGTCCCAAAAGCAAGGAGAAAGAAAAGCGGAATGAGGAGAGAGAAAACACCTTAGCTCACCTCATTCAGGGTCACAGACTGATTGCGGCTGAGTAGTTACCTGAAAACCAGAAACTGAGAACTGAAAACCAAGAGATTGGAGCAACGCCATGACAGCCAGCGTCGACTACTCCCCCAAGCTGATTTTCTCGCTTGAAGAGAGAGGACGGGAGACGCCGCCTTTCGGGTTGATCGCGCCGGCGCGCTATGTGCAGGGGCCGGGGCTGCTCGATGAGCTGGGCCATTTTCTGGCGCTGGTCCCGAGCAGGCGGCCGGCCGTGCTCATCAGCGCCGGTGGGCTGCGCCGTCACCGTGAGCAGCTTGTTGACGGCCTGGGCGCGATGGATAGCGAGCCGGTCTTCGAGGTCTTCGAGGGCCAGTGCTGCCTCAGCGAAATCGAGCGCGCCGCGGCCAGCCTGCGGGCGGGTAACGCCTCCTTTGACAGCCTGATCGCGGTCGGAGGGGGAAAGTGCCTCGACGCGGGCAAGAGCGTCGCGGCGCGCTTGGAAGTCCCGGCGGTGATCTGCCCCACGATCGCGTCGACCGACGCGCCCTGCTCGGCGCTGTCGGTCATCTACTCGGACGAGGGGATCGTCCAAGGGGGAGAGTTTTTCCCGGACAGCCCGGCGCTGGTGCTGGTCGACTCGCAGCTGATCGCGGCTGCGCCGGTCCGCTACCTGGTGGCGGGCATGGGCGACGCGCTGGCGACCCGTTACGAGGCGCGCACGTGCAACCGCAACCCGGCCGGGCGCTCGGTGCTCGGCGGCCGCCCGACCGTGGCCGCCCAGGCCATCGCCGAGCAGTGTGCGCAGACGGTCTTCGACGACGGCATCGCCGCGGCCGAAGCGGCCTTCGGCGGCGAGGTCAACGCGGCGTTGGAGCGGGTGATCGAGGCCAATACGCTTCTAAGCGGCATCGGTTTCGAGAGCGGCGGGGTGACCGGCGCGCACGCGGTCGCCGGCGGCTTTACCCACCTGCCGCACGTGCGCGCGCGCTATCTCCACGGCGAGATGGTGGCGATGGGGCTGCTGGCGCAGCTGGCGCTGGAGGGGTCTGAGGAGGAGTGCGCGCAGGTGGCCCGTTTCAGCGCGCAGGTCGGCCTGCCGACACATCTCGCCCAGCTTTCGCTGGAACTTGACAGAGACGGCGCGGCGTTGCAGGCGGCGATGGCCGCGATTGCGGTCTCGCCGCTGATGGAGCACGAGCCGCTCGAGGTCACGCCGGAGAACACCTGGGCCGCGCTGCTGCGGGCCGACGAGATCGGGCGCGCGGCCAGCGCTGTCGCCGGCGACAGCGCGTACCGACGCCTGCATGCATGAGCCGCATACGAGCGGATGAACGCGCGCGGCGCGCCCGAGGCCTCAAGCTAAAGTGGACGCGGCTGGCCTCTGCGATGGTTCCGCGGGCGGTGAGGAAGGAGCCATCGAGATGGTCGGTGTGCAGATAGTGGAGAGCATTGCCGGGTTTGACGGCAAAGTTCTGACCAGAGAAGGGGGTTCTAAAGGCCCGTCTTGCGCCGTAGCATACGCCGCAACTTGGGGATGACATACGCGTTCAGTAGGTCGGTGAAGGGGTCGGAAACCTCGGTTGGCGCTGCCGGCGAAACCGCATTGTTGTCGTTGCAAATGTACGATGTGTGAGCTTGGCCCCAAAAACTGGACCACAAGCTAAGGTGTATAATGGAGCAATTCACCCATCCATTAGAGGCCGGTTTTCAACCTCCCCCACGTCGGAGAAATTTGTAATCGCCACCTCGCCTTCGGGAAACTCGGCGACGATCTTCAACTTCCCCCCGACTGCCTCAATATAGGAACGGAGGCTGGAGACGTACACGTCAGTCCGCTGCTCCAGCTTGGAGACCGCGGGCTGGTTCACCTGCAACATCTTCGCCAGGTCCCGCTGCGTCAGCGCCCGCGCCCGGCGCAACTCGTGCAGCGGCATCTCCGCCAGCAGCTCCCTCTTCATCCGTCGATACGCCGGCGGCGCGCCGGCGAAAACCCATTGGTCAGTTCGCGAAACGAATGGCGTCCACTCATTCGAGCAACCCCTCCTTTCGTAGTTCCTCCAAGTGCTCGTCGTAAAGGGCATCTGCGACCGGCACGTATTCCTCGTAGAACCGGTCGTTTCCGGTCTTGTCTCCGCCGATGAGCAGTATGGACGTTCGCCTCGGGTCGAAGGCATAGAAGGCCCGCAGAGGCCTGCCACTGCTCTGCACCCGAAGCTCGCGCATTTCCCCGTGACGTGAACCTCTGGTATCCGAGGAGTAGGGGTACGGCAGCCTGGGACCGTACTCCATCAACAGCTCAACCCTGGCAGCCACGGCGTCCTGCTGACTCTCCAAGAGCGTCTGCCACCACTGCCCAAACTCGTCCGTGTACTCGACCTCCCAAGACATGATTGCATTGTATTCCTAATACGGAATAAAAGCAAACAAAAGCCGAGACCGGAGAACCTCTCTCCCAAGGGCTTCGGGGGACGCGGGGCAAGGCATGCAGATAACTCCCTCCCATCTGCGA
>CATOTS010000041.1 GCA_951813625.1 uncultured Caldilineaceae bacterium
AATGCGACTGGTGAAAGTGAATCAAAATCGTCATTACTTCACGCAAGCTCAACCGCGGCGCCGGCCCCCGTTTGCGAGTCACGCCCAACAGTTTGGCATTCTCCCGCGCAACCAACCACTGACAAAGGTCATCGACATGACAGTACAGTTTGAGTATACTCATCACTGAGCGCCTTCCTTTGCTGGAGAATTTAGGTTGGAGAACTTCAATTCTACCAGCTTGTGAAGGTGCTCACTTACTCCGAATTCAGGTTATTACGGCACTTCCGGCAAAGCATAGATCGTAGGCTGCGTGGGGGTCTGGTGCAAATCTATTTTATCGCTGACACTAATCACTATACGTCGACCATCCGGTGACAAGGCGAACTTCGTGCCGTATGGCCAGATTCGCGTACCCTCAAGCGTGCCCAGATTGAGCATCCAAATTCCATCTTTCCCCCAGGTGCTCCGCCCGGCAAAAAAAAGGTGGTCGCCATCCGGCGACCAAGTCAGAACGCCGAGTACTCCGGCTTGTGGCAAAATAAGGCGCGCGTCGCTGCCATCAGCATCCATGAAATAGAGATCATACAGATTCCAATACGTCTTGTTCATCTGCAACCATGTCTTGGGATCGTCAGTGTGAAAGTCATAACTCTCGTTGCCCCCAAAGGCGATTGTTTGTCCATCTGGAGATCGACTGGGTTTTGCCGTTCGCTCGAATTCAGAGAAAAGTTGGGTCATTTCGGAATTAGCGTCGACAAGATACAGTTTGGGAGAAAGTCCTGAATTTCGCTCCAGGATCAGGCTCGACATGTCCGGCGCGAAAGAGAACCGGCCAGCCCTGAAGGCCCTGGGAGAAGCTCCGAGTGGCGTGGGATAGGTTGCATACTCAACCATGAGATTTTGTTCTCTGTCCCATAGATACAGAATACTGGTTACTGGACCAATCTTTTGGATACAAAGGTAAACATAACCGAACAGAATGCCGGGCACACTGTGTAATCTGCCAGGTTGGCCCGCCTTGTACACGCAATTATCAGGAGGGATTGGTAGCGGGACTTCACTGAGTTCATGCGTGTCGAGGCGATATAGGGCGATCTGAAAGTCGTCGAAAGTATCGACGACGTCTTCGTCCACCGGCGTCTTGGGCGGGCGATGCATTAAGACTAATGTTTTTTCGTCGAGCCAGACTATATCCGAGTAAACGGCAACAGGTAAGGGCAGCTGCTGCAGTTCCTTCAGAGTCAAAGTATTTATGGATTCCTTGCAAGCCGACAAAATGATGCCCAAGACAAATAGCAACGATAAGCACCGTGTCTGGGGCGTTGAGGACGGAGTCTCACGCATAGATTTTCCTCCTCTGGAGGCCTCTTGAAGACAGTCGATCACTGCGGAACTCCCGGCAGATTTCTGACGAACCTTGTCACAGCCTCCGGCCAACCTGCCATCTCTCCCACGAAAGTTTCGTCTACAGCCTTTCTAGGATCAGTTTGTGGAATGTCGCATTTAAAGAATCGTCGGCAATTGGAGCCGACAAACCGATAGGCGTCAGCGCCCGTCAAGAACAGATTTATCTTCCGTTGTTCCCAAAAATCCGCCTCATTGTACCGTTTTCTTGTTTCGGGTAATTCCCGCGCATAGTCGACTCCCTCTTGCTCAGCGTCAAATCGGGATGTGATCACAATGTTTTCCGAGAATATATTTGAAGGTTCTCCAAGAGAGTTTTTTCTAAAGAAGTCGTACCAGCCGGCACCGCCATGCACATGTGTTAATTCATCGCTTTCGTAGAAATCACTATAGTAGATTGGAACCCAAGAACCAACGGGGGAATATCCTCTGGACATGCGAACACCATCGTTGATCGCCTGCAGTATTCCGGCGTCCATCTGTGCGGCCCAACCAGACATCTCCTTGAAATCACTATCGGTGCTCAGATGAACGATGGCCACATGAATATCGTCAAGCCATTCACCAAGGTCCATCTCGTCTACAATCAACTCAACCCATAGTTTGCGTTGTTCCCAATTGAGATTCTGAAAGTCTTCAACAGTGCAGTAATATTTGGAGATGGTTAGATTGCCGGTTCCATCCTCGCAGCTGAATCCACAGTGGCCGCTTGGGTCGGTGTATTTTAGCGGATTTCCCTTAGCGTAGAGGAAACGATTGAAGTTGATATTCTGACTTGGATCCGGCACTATCGAATCCGGCGAGATGAAGATTCCGAGCACGGGGTCGTAGTAGCGGGCGTTGTAGTACATCAGTCCGCTGGCGTCGGCCTTCTGGCCGGTGAAGGTGCGGTCGGTCTTGAGGTCGCCAGTGACCTCGCGCTCTGCGCCATAGGCGTAGTAGGCGCGGATTGCTGTCGCGGGCCCCGAACTGTCGGTTGTCAGCGAAATGCTGCCGAGGTGGTCGCCGTGCAGGTGGAAGAGGTCGCTGCCGCGTTTGACCGCAATGCGCAGGCCGCCGAAGCTGTAGTGGCTGACGGTCGTCGTGACAACGCCGGTCACCTCCTCCTCGTAGTGGCCGAAGAAGGTGTAGGTCGTCGTGCTGCCGCTGACCTTCTTGACGCGCGCGCCGTCGACGTCGTACCAGTACTGCTCCAGAAGGTCGCCGTTGCTGTCCTGCACCTGCGACAATCGGTTTTTGGCGTCCCACACAAGCGTCTGCCGGCTTGACAGACCCTTGTTGCGCTTGACCATGTTGCCGTTGGCGTCGCCGCCGGAGCTGTCGACAAAGCCGATGCGGCCGACCGCATGGCACGGCCGGGCGCAACCACAGTTCTTCCCGATGCAAGAGGTCAGCCGCAGCGGGCAGGCCGTTCGCTCCAGATGTCACCATCGATTTCAATCGCTTCAATCGCTTCAATCGAGCCCGGCCATGATCTGAGGATGCAGAGTTCAAGATTTCCATCATCATCCACTTCGCGGTAACTGTCTGCAATATCCTCAAGGGTCCGTGGGTGAACCTCGAACTGGTCCATCCCAAATTCAGGTGAAATCCTTTCCAGCGGTTCCCGTCCAGGATATCTATGATTGAAAAAGCCGCTAACTGAGAATCCCTCTTCAATGTAATAGAGTTCCAGTTCGGTCGTCGCGAAGTACGGGCCGCGGTAGGCGCTAAAGTAATCGGGAGGCCCCAGGCAGTCGATTATCTGGGCTAAAGTAAGCCCAGGGACCAGTCCACCGCCTACTTCTTCAAGCCTTCCGCTAGGCGAAAAAATAGCCATGTGATGGACCATTTCTTCATTGTCCCACCAAGTTACAGGGTCAAACCCTCCAGTATGTCTTCTTCCACCTCCTATTTTGTCCCTGTCAATTTCCCAGAGTCTGACCACAGTGGCGACAACTTCATGGACGAAATCTTCGCCGAATCTGAACTCCTGCCAGCGTGAGAGCGATAACCTTGCGCACGCAGAGGGGCCCGGGGCTTCGTAAGCTTCCTCCGAAAGAATGAAGACCCTTAGCCTCTCCAACAGGTGGTCAAGCTGCTCTTCTTGTGGAGTCGACTCCATCGCAGGGGACGCGACGCCTTGGAAATAAAGCGGCGATACATATCCCCGGTATAGTGCCAGAACTGCTTCCCCCACCCAGTAACTCACGGCTCCCTTGTCATTGGTAGCTTCAATGTGGATCGCAGGCGGGCCGAGGCAGTCGATTAACTGGGCTATCGTCGGCGGCTGACTGTGCCATTGAACCTCTATGCTCGTGAGTCGGTCTCCGGTTGTTAGAGAAGCATTGTAGTCAGCGTTGTTGTCGGTCCAGATTATGCTCCTGGTCTGACCGTAAGAATCTTTTTCGATGCTGACGCTGCCGCGGTCGACGTCATAGAGTTCGCGCACGGTCGCGAGCAGGTCGTCAACGGTCGCGCCGTCCCCAAAATCGAAGCGGTGCCAATGGTCATAGTCCCAGCGGGCGCAGAAGGAGGTTGGCGCTGTATCCCCCTCCTCTGGCGTTATGGGGATGCAGCCGGCGAGGAAAATTCCTGCCAAGCAGACCATCGCAGCGGTGCGCAGGATGCGACTTGCGCTGCGCTTGAATCCATCTAAGGTTGAATCATAGTTCATGGCCATGGCTGCAGGAGCTCCCTGATGTCAGTTTTTTGTTCGTCAGTAAGATGTTGAGGGCTTTTGTAGGAAGGGTATACCCAGACCGCGACCCCCTCGGCCCAATTTTCCCAAACACCCCACTCCCCGTATTTTGAGACTCGCGGTATGACCTCCCAGTCGGCCTTTGATATATTGAGGTCTGTAAACCATTCCTTCGTGATGCACCACACGCCATGATCTGTTGGACAAGGAGATTGTGCAAGATGGATCTTATGCGCGAACTCATGGATCGCGGTACCGCGAAGACGCTCACGGTATTGGTCGTCTGAAAGGCCCGTGTTATCGAACAGGCTTTCATAGAAACCGATTCGACCCGCTTCCATCGCGCAAGCAGCTCCCCAGTTGCAGGGGAAGTCAACCTGGTAACTTGCGGCGCGATACCATGTTACGCCGCCGCCAATCAAATCCTTCAGATGAGCGAAACTGGCTTTAAGGCGGCCAGAACTCCCGGCGACACGCCTGGCCAGAATAGCTATGCCTTGCCCGAGATACTCTAATTCATCCTCGAAATTCCAGCCATTGAGGTTTTCAACCGTTATTCCTGCGTCATTCAGCATTTCCTCATATGCCTGCATGTCCGTAAAGAAGGGAGTGATTGTCCGGGTATAACCTCCTGTAAACGGGTCATATGCAAAACCGCGGGCCCCATGCCAACGATCCTGCCAATAACGCTCTATAGCTAGCTGGCCATCAGACAGGGGGGGCTTTGGTTTCTTAGGGATATGGCCGCTGGGGTCCGCGTATTTGAGGGGATTGGCACGCGCATAGAGAAAGCGGTTGTGGCCGATGATGCCAGCGGAATTAGGGATCATGGAGTCAGGTGAGGTGAGGACGCCCAGCGCCGGGTCGTAGTAGCGGGCGTTGTAGTACATCAGGCCGGTTGAGTCGCGTTTCTGGCCGGTGAAGGTGTGGTCGGTCTTGAAGTCGCCGGATGAACTGCGTTCTGCGCCGTAGGCGTAGTAGGCGCGGCTGGCCGTCGCGGCCCCCGCGCCATCGGTGGTCAGCGAGATGCTGCCCAGATGGCCGCCGTACAGGTGGTAGAGGTCGCTGCCGCGCTTGACCGCAATCCGCAGCCCGCCGAACGAGTAGTGGCTGACCGTCGTCACTACACCGTCCGCCGCCTCCTCCTCGTAGTAGGCGAAGAAGATGTAGGTCGTGGTCGTGCCGCTGGTCTTCTTGACGCGCGTCCCCTTCACGCCGTACCAGTACTGCTCCAGCAGGTCGCCGTTGTTGTCCTGCACCTGCGACAGCCGGTTCTGCGCGTCCCAGACGAGCGTCTGCTGGCCGGCGAGACCCTTGTTACGCACGTTCATGTTGCCGTTGGCGTCGTAGTCGAAGCGGTCGGCGTTACCGATGCGGTCGACCGCGTGGAAGGGCCCGCTGTCGCCGTAGGCCTGCCCGTTGAAGGAGGTCAGGCGGCTGGCGCCGTCGTAGCTGTAGCTGCGGCCGTAGGCACTGGTCAACCGCCCCAGACCGTCGTAGGTGAAGCTGTTGCTGGTCGCGCCCTCGGTCAGCGCGGTGATGTCGCCGAAGCTGTTGTAGGCGTAGCCGCGGCTCAAGCGCTCCCCGCCGCCCTCGCTCAACCCCACCTTCAGACTCGCCAGCATGCCGCCGTTTTTCGGCTCGGTCCAGGGGTGGTAGCTCTGCGTGCGCCAGAGGTTGCCGCCCGCGGGGAAACGCATCGCGGTCATACGCCCGGCCTCGTCGTAGTTCACACTGTCGACCAGCGCGCCGTGCACCGAGCTGCTCAGTCCCACGGCCACGCCCGGGCTGCCGTAGGTTGTGGTGATCACCTCGCCGCCGGGGTAGGTGACCGCGGTAGGCCTGTGGTGGTCGTCGAAGCTGAAGCCGCTCGTTCGCGTCAGGCTGTCGATGGTGACGCTCACTCCGCTGACCCTGCTGTAGCTGTCGTAGGTGAAGCTGCGAGATACGTTGTCGTTCGACTCGCTCTGCATGCGGCCCTGCGCGTCGCAGACGTAGGATGAATCGAGGTCGGCGTCGGCCACCGTGGCCGCGCAGTTCTCGTCTGTACGCTGCAAGCGGCCCCGCATACGCCCCAAGCTGTCGTAGTAGAGGCAGCTGGTCCTGGCGCGGGCGTCGGTCTGCCGCGTCAGCTGGCCGAGCGCGTTGTAGGCGTAGTATGGTTGCCTAAGTCGGCGGGAAGTTGAGGGAAAAGCCGCTGGACTGGGAGTTCTTCTACACGTTGCTAGAGGTGAGGGTGCTGACGGAGCGGTACAAGCGAACCTACAACCGGGCCAACCATACAGCTCACTGGGCTGCCGGCCACCGGAGCCTGAAGCCCTCTTGCCTGCCGACCCGTCCCCGCGCTTGTCGGACTAACATAACGGGTGGTACAAACATCGGGGGCAGGTCATCCACACACAGAATCGTGAAACAAACGGACGGCACAAAGGATGATGATTGCGATCCACTGAAACAGAAGGCCTTGCCCTATTGTTCCCATTACACTGGCACCGATACCAATTGCCCATAATTCCGGCACATATCGCGTAAAGTCTGAAAGAGGACCGAGAATTCCAAACCATACGCTTGCAAAACTGAGCAGTGCGGTTAGAAAGTTAGACTTTGTGAATCGATTCAGCAATCCAGCCTGAATTCCTAGGGTCAACGGTGTTGGCCAAAAGCCATACACAACAGCTCCATAGAGGAAAATGTAATCCAAAACTAAACTCGCAAAGAAACTAACAATTAGCCCAATGATTGTCCCTACTACGACTTGATATAAACCAACCGGCAACGTGCGCTTGGCATATATGCTGCTTACAACCAAACACTGAACAATACCACCCCCTCCAAACGTAAATGCGTGGTGTCGGATCAAGAACTGACTCTCCACCGCACTGTTAGTCGGGAAAAGCGGCTGCACGAGCGCAACAAGAGCCAAGCTACCAAAACCAAGAAGCGCTGTACATAGTTTGGAATTGGTGACGCGGTGAAACCATCCCGCAAGGATTCCTAGCAGCAGGGCAGAAGGCAGATATAGGGCAGATTGGGCCATTATGAGTCGTAGAAGTGAATGTTGCTCACCCTCTACAGTCGTCCATTGGATATCAAAAGCAATCAGAGCAAAGGGCAAAATGGGCACAATGCCAGCAACAGGTAAAGCAAGGATAGTACCAGCCAGACCGAACCCATATTCCAAGAAAAGCGCGCGTGTTTTAGTACTCACAATCCTATCCTAAAGTGAAGAACCAACTTATGTGACCCCGTCTGAAACAACGTTCTCTATGGTTGGCTTCAAGATAACCCCAGTTCGGCGTTAGATTCGGGCAGGCAAAAGAGCCAAGTCTTTGTCAGAGAGATGGAGAGATGGCTTCTTGGGTTGCCAAGTTTAAGCAATCAGCCCGGCGATAAGACTGACGTTAGAGTTGGTTGGGCTCCGGTGACGGGTATGTTCAATCTGCGGGATATTCTTGAACCGGTCAACGATGGTCCCGATGACGAAACGCTTACGCGTGAGCATCTTGTCTTCGAGAACAACGAGACGATTCTGCATGTTTTTTGCGAATGGGCGTGATCGGCAACGGGCCGTCCGCCGCCATCAATTGCAGTCCGCGTGCGCAGAGTTGCTCAAAGAGAGCTTGGGAGAGATAGCCGCGGTCGCCGACCAACTTGCCCCACAGGTTTTGGTCATCTGTGGGACCGGCTTGCGGTCATCTGTGTTGCCAGGTGTGAGTTGAACCGCCAGCAGTTCACCCTGGTCATTGACAATCAGATGAAGCTTGAAGCCAAAGAACCATTCCACACTGCTCTTGCCCCGCATGGCCGCCTCGGCGAAGACCCGGTATCAGCCGATGCGCCGGTTGTGGCAGACGGACAACGGGGTCGAATCAATGAATGCCACCCCTGTCGCCCGGCCAAAGCGCCCATGCAGATAGAGACACATGGCTGGCAGGGCTGATGGCATTAACGCCACAAAGCGCGTGTAACTGACCAGTGTAGGGAATTCACTGCGCACCATTCCTCGCTGGAGAATTTGGTTTGCAGAACTTCAATTCTACCAGCTTGTTGAGGTGCTCACTTACGCCGAATTCAGGTTAGTTACTCAAAAACTTTATTGCCCCTCTTCTGCCTTCGGATTCTCCATATCCTTTAGTCGTCATTCGAAAGGGCGCGCTTCAAGGTCAATCACGCGCAAGAAATGGACACCATATGTGGATATTGATTCTGTGCTCTGGCAAGTGCCGGCTTCATCGACAGGCCCATGGTAAATGCCGGCAAGATAGATGATGCCATTGCGAGAGGCAATGTCATCAATTGCGAAGAAGCCACTCATCAAGCCGATTCGAATCGGTTGAACGGGATCAGTAACATCGAAAATGTGAAGACTTCTTATGTCTCCAATATAGGCGATGTTGTCTTCAACTTCCACGACACCTGCAACCGACGGCGCGTCATGCACGCCCACGAGTATCGGGTTTGTAGGGTCGGATATGTCCACAATCTGAAATCCCGGAAAGGCCGTCGCCAGGTAGGCATAGTCCCCTTGAACTTTGACATCCCAGGCGTCCCCCTCCAAGGGTAGAAAGCCCACCGCTTTCGGCTCATTCGGGTTCTTAACGTCTACAATCCATAGTCCACCCTTTAGCGCTAGTCCAACCTTTAGGTTCCGTATCGCTCCATCACGGGTGCAAAGGGCTCCACTAACAGACGCATACAACAGTTCATTCTTAATGTCTGCATCGAATGAAATGCCTGGATTGCAGGAAAGTTTTGGCGTCATGCTTGTCTTGGCGGCGTCAGAGTAGACAGCAGTTTCGGCCGCGAGTTGATCATCCGTAGGTATGCCCCTACGCTTGAAAACCAGATAATTCTCACCCACTCTGTATTGAGGTGGAATATAGACACCTGCCAAAGTCAGGGAGCTTGGATTCGTTGTATCCCAGATCTGAACACCTCGGGGAACTCCCTTCGGGCCCCTTCGGTCTGTAACATATAGCCGATCACCCTCTGCCGCAAGCACTTCTCCTTTGTCATCTAAGAGCCCGATCAATTTGGGCCTGGTCGGCTCTCTTATGTCTGCTACTACAAGACCAGAACTTTCTGACAAGTACATGTTTCCATTTATAGCAACCATGTTTCCGGGACTAAAGCCCGGGGTTCTGAAAACGCTCACTATCGTCGGCTTTCCCGGATCGGTTACGTCAACAAAAAACACATCTTCATCCCAGGTGCTGACTGCGATCAGGGAATCGCCAAGTGGCGTCACGCTCCTTGTTCTCATTCTTTCTCCCTGTTCATATTGAATTTGGTCAAGGGGATCTCTAGGTTCGCAGAGTACCCCAATGTACTCAACATTGGCTTGGCGTGGTGAGTTATATGACTTTGCGTCGTAATCACATCCGCCGACGATGAACGACAGTGGCACAAGGGCCAAAATCGATTTAATAGCGATAAAGAATCTAAGAAAAGATCCTTTCCTGGTCTCATGCTGTCTGTCATCGAAGCTATCGGGAGCTGGAACCATGATTCCCCTGACTTAATTTCGTTGTAATTTAATTTGAGACCGACCATGAGTGGCGGACCCGAGTGTCATGTGTGTGGTTGGCCCCAATCGTTAGACCACGAAATGGGAAAAGCAAGTTACATTCAGACGAATGCGGCCGGCTCTGAACAGAGCACGAAGTGCTCTTCCGCAGGCGTGCGATAGCTGAGACTTTTATGTGGTCTCTCATGGTGGTAGAAGTCGAAATAGGCGGTCAGCCCGATATGCAACTGACGCGGCGTCTCCTACAGAGTGAGAAGGTTGTTCTCACTCTTGAAGCTGGGCCCGTCGTCCGTCAGTAGCCGTTTCCAGGCCCGTATCATGTTGGGATGAATCTCGTGTTCACTCGATAACTGGCTAATCGTCTTGCTCCCTTCAATCGCTTCCAGCGCAATCCGAAACTTGTAGACCGCCGAGTGGCGCCGCCGTTTCTTGACCATCGTTCTGCCCCTCCACAGGCTGGGTGAATTGCTCTCCTATACACCTTAGCTTGTGGTCCAATTTTTTTGGGCCCACTTCACGTCTCGTTACTGAAACGGCTGTAGCTGTAGTAGATGAAGCTGCGGGACACGTTGTCGTATGCGACGCACTGCAATGGGCTCTGCGCGTCGCATACGCATAAACTGTCGAGGTCCGCGTTGGCCACAGTAAACAACCCGACAACCCTTGTATCTCGTCTATGGCCTAAATTCGAACTCGACCCAAACTACGAAAAACTCCAAGACTCAAATTGAACTCACTTTAGATTGAGAATAGGAAATAGCTGAAAAAACTTCAGTGGATAGAGATTCATATTGACAAATGTCCGGTTCTGGCAAAAAGCTTTCGATCGGACAGAGCCTTCGCAGTTGAGACTATTCGGCTGGGACAGGCAAAATGCTCGTGATATCAAACACCAGCAGAGACCACTCTTCATGTGAATCCATGCCGTATAACGAATAGACAACCTCCGCATAGCCATCATAAATCGTCAGTTGTTTCCCTTCCGGCGCCCACCCGAACTGTTCACTGTTGTCCCACAACCTCTTCATCTTTCCTGTCTCAACATCGATCAGCCAGACCCCCGGCACCCAGACCCCTGGAAACTTCCTGTGCTTGCCGGCCAGAACGAGGTAGCGACTGCTCTGAGGCAGCCATTGTAGCCGGGCAATTTCAATGAAGCCGCTGGCAATTTTGCGAACATCTTCGCCTTGCCGATCTGTCAAATAAAGGTCCCTCGGATGGCGGTAGATCGCTCGGGTCTCATTGAAAAAGAGTATCTCGTCCGGCGGCGTCCCGCCATAAGTTTCGATACCCAAAAAGGCTATGGCCGCTCCATCGGGTGACCACTCCGGTTTGGTCGCACGGAAGAAGTGTGGAACCAATGGAACAATGTCCCCACCACGTTGAACGCGGTAGAGCTTCCCAAGAAAGAGGTTACTCAAACCAAACACGAATTCTTCCATATCGGGCGAAAAATCGAATCCGCTTGGGTCTAATCCACTGTCTTGGGGATCCGCCTGGAAGTCGAAGACTGTTTCAATCATGCCCGTCTCTTCATTCCAGGCATATAGGTAATAGGTTGTCGATCGATAGTCAGTGAGAATGCCCTTCCGATGCACTGGCGCACAGGTGAGCAGATAGGCTAGAGTCCCATTTGGAACGCGCCTAGCCCTTCCTAAGATGACTCTCTGGTAATCCTTGCAAGGGTGGTGCCCCGCCAAATCGTCTAGAAAGTCCCATGTGCCTCTCTCTAACTCATAGACGGCGAAGAATGAGTTTTCACTCCTTCCTTCAGGAGTTTTCCTGTAGCGCCAGAAGAGTATGCGATTTTGATCCAGCCAAATTGGGCTGGGCACGAAGATTTCCCCATCTATTCTCGCAGGAAAGTGAACCGTTTCATGCTCTTGGGCGCGCATCCCGGATGTCAAGTCCTGATAGCAAGAGGCGCAAGCCGCAGAAAACAAAGTGGCCTGCATTGCTATCGCCATACGAACTAGCGTTCTGGGTATTGAAGGCATATCTTACTCAACATATGTATGCGGTGGCATTGTCGGTGGTAGTAGAAGTGCCCCAGATCGGAGTTGGGCTTCAAATCTTACAGCCCAATCAACCGCCTTAGCCGCCGCCCTCAAAATCGGCCAACCTTGACGCGCATGCAAACCCCAACAGGGCCAAATAGCGCGGCTGGCATCTGTATGGTTGGCCCCACTCGTTAGACCACGAAATGGGAAAAACAAGGTGCATTCAGACGAATGCGGCCGGTCCTGATCGGCAACGGGCGGTCTGCCGCCCACAGAGCACGAACTGCTCTTCCGCCGGCGTGCGATAGCTGAGACTTTGATGTGGTCTCTCATGGTTGTAGAAGTCGAAATTGGCGGTCAGCTCCGGTATGCAACTGGCACGCCGTCTTTTGCTGAGTGAGAAGGTTGTCCTCACACTTGAAGCTGGGCCCACCATCTGGCAGTAGCCGTTTCCAGGCCCGTATCATGTTGGGATGAACCTCGTGTTCACTCGATAACTGGCTAATCGTCTTGCTCCCTTCAATCGCTTCCAGCGCAATCCGAAACTTGTAGGCCGCTGAGCGCCGCCGCCGCTTCTTGACCATCGTTCTGCCCCTCCACGGGCTCGGTGAATTGCTCCATTGCACACCTTAGCTTGTGGTCCAGTTTTTGGGGCCCACTTCAAACTTCAATCCTACCGGTTTGTTAAAGTGCTCATCTACTCCGAATTCAGGTTCCCTATCGTCCGACCTGGGCCTTACTCCCGGCTGACGTAGCGGTTGATCTGAATGCCTACAAATTGGGTTTGCTCTACCTCAAGAAACAGTGCATCCAACGCGCGCGGCACGATCCCCTCGGGGTCGGAGTACCAGTTGTGAGAATAAATGAGCCAGACCCGTTCCCTGCCCGCGAGGACCTCCTGCACGCGCGGCGCGTCGCTTTCATCCATCGTCGGTTCAAGCCGGTTCCCCTCAAACAAGTCCACAGGCAGCCCCTTCATCTCGGCCTCCAAGCCATACCGCTTGAAATAGTACTCAAACGGGACCTGCACCCACGTGGCATTGAAAACGATCAGGTCGCCCGGTTCGACCCTTTCGGCGACATAGGCCGCCGCCCCATCCCATCCCTCCTTCGGGAAAAAGTAGTAGTAGCCGTGGAGGCAGAAACCGCTCAGCGTCACGATGGCGACCAGAACAAAAATCTGGGCCGCCAGCCGCGTCGAGTCGAGGAGCCCCGCAAATCGGCCTCCGCCGCCAGCCTTGCTCCAGTATGACGCGCCGCGAAGCGCCGAGTTTAGCCGTGTCAGCGCCGGGCCGCCAAGAAATCGAATGCCCGCCCCGATCAGCATGAAGTAGGGCAACGTCGTCCAGATGAGCGGACGCTCGGCGTAGACCGGGCTGCGCATGCTGACCGCAAGCGCGATCAGGTGGGGAATGACGAACAGGCAGGCCAGCAGGATTGCCGTCCCCCCAGCGCCCGACCTGTTTGAGTGGGACTCCCCTTCGTCCACGCTGAGTCCACTCTCGACCTCCCGCCGCCCCGGCCGCCCATCACGCAAAGAGTACTTCCTCAAGAGAAGTCCAGCCAGGCCCGCGCAAGCGAAAACGGGGTAGCTCCAAATCCAAAGCGGCCGCAAGGGAAAGTCCGATGCCAGAAAGGCGAAGTGGAAGTTGCGAAACGTGTCCAACACCAGTTTCGGCCACGGCGGCGGCAGCCAGAATCCCTGCTCCACGTCGAGTATCTGAATGATGAACGGCATCGCCCACGGCAGCCACAGCAGCACCGCCAGACCCTGGTACTTGACCCAACTGTTGACGAAAGTGTCCCTGTCGGTCGTAGCAACCGCGAATGTCTCTGTACTCTCAGGCGCGCGGGCCGCGGCGCCAGGTTCCCCCTCATCTCCCTGCGCGCTCCACCTGGACCCAAACGAGAATGAGGGCAGCAGGAATAGAATGCCCATCGCCGCGTTCAGCGCCACCGGAAGGTAGACCGCCGCCGCGTTGTGCGTCAGCATGACCGCCGCCTGGGCCACCGCCAGTCCGACCCAGCTGCCGCTGGAAGGATGGCGTTCCGTGAGCAGACGCCCCAGGAAATAGAGCAAGCACGCCGCCTCCAGCGTCAGCAGCGCATACATGCGCGTTTCCTGCCCGAACTGTACATGAAACGGAGAAATCGCCAGGATTCCGGCCGCGATCGCCGCGCTCGGCCTGTCCAAAAGACGGCGGCCGGCAGCGTAAAACAGCGGCGCCGTCGCGGTCGAAAAGAGCGCCGAAAGCATCCGCACAGGCCCTTGCAACTCGCCGAACAGCTCCGTCCAGACATGCAGCAAACTGTAATACAGCGGCGGATGCTGGTCGATGCGAATGAGCCAGCCCCAGCCTTCCCACAGCGGATGGCCGGCAATCCACAGGCTGAACGCCTCGTCCAGCCAGATGCTCTTCTCGCCAATGCGGTAGAAGCGCAAAACAAGCGCCAACAACGTGACCGCGACCATGAAGATCAGGTCGCTGCGAATGGCCTGCGTTCCCCCAAAAATGCCCGTCCTGCGAATTGCTCTCATCGCCACCATTATGGCACTTACTATGTCCAGTATCAACTGCAGCGAGCACCGGCGTACCGTCAAAAACTGGTGCGCAAAATCCCATACAGCGAGTAGCAACCGCGGCACAGCCGGTCCACGCTCCATTCCCTGGCAGAGCGGAGGAATATGTCTTCCCCTATCCCTTTGGACGGTCGGGCCTGCGGCCCTCCCTTGTGCGGGGGGACTCCCCCCGCAACGCCCCCCTGACACCCCTCCACCCGCCCCCGGGTGTGGCTTCCAATGTAGCACTGCGCAACCAGCGGCCAGCGCCCCGCCATCGTACGTGCGCGATTCCAGCGGGTCGCCAAAGCGCCGCGTGCCTACACGGCCGTGTCTGCGCGTCGCCAGCCGATCGCGCCTTCGACCGGCGCGCACCGCTCCCTGCAGTTTCCTGCCCCCTAACCCCTAACCCCCGCCCCCTGCAGTTCCGGCTCTCCCTTGTGCGGGGGGACTCCCCCCGCAACGCCCCCCTGACACCCCTCCCTCCCGCCAGGTGTGGGCTCTAATGCAGCCCTGTGCAACCTGCGTCCCATCGCGCCGCCGCCATGCCTGCGCGATTCCAGCGCGTCGCCAACGCGCCGCGCGCCTATACGGCCGTGTATGCGCGTCCCCCGCCGATCGCGCGTTCGACCGCCAGGCACCTCCCCCCGCAGTTCCTGACCCCTAACCCCTGTCCCCTGCAGTTAGCCGTTCTTCGTGGAGATTCGAGCAAATTCGTGGATAAAGCCGTTGCCCTTGACGTTGCAGTTCCAGTTTCGCCCCTTCCGTGTTCCGGCCCTCCAGCGATGAAAGCCTAGAGGTCGCTGACATTCCCAGCGAATAGACAGAAAAGTCGGCATCTACAGCTACCCCCATTCCATCCCAACTCTCCTACACCCAATTTCCCGGACCGAAGACCGCCGCCCGAGCCGTCGCCGTTAATCATCCCCATCCCAAAATCAGACGAATCACAGTTCAGACAAGTGTCAACCTGCCCTGGTCTAAACAGGCACTGTTTATGCTTTGGTAGTTACAATTGACCAAGAGAGTGAAGTCGCGTGCAAGAGCCCGCGGCACGAGCTATAGTAGGACCATGACCTGCGCGACATGCGCCGGCAATGACACAAGAAACAACATGGCAGGCGCCGCGCCACCCAATTTCGCGCAACTCCGGGCAAGAGAATTGAAACCGTGCTACGCTGTCATGACCATGCCAATTCAACCAAGGGATTCCAGCCAGAATCGGCCCGCAAAAAACTGGATCGACCCGACCTGACCGGACTTCACCGGACTTCACCGGACTTCACCGGACTTCACCCGACTTCGGAGGCACAAAACAATCGCGTGAGACACCTGACAACCTTGACTGACCTCACATCACAAAAACACAGCCGCCGCCAGCCCGGCAGGACACCCTGATGAACCGCCTAGACGACCCGCTCATGACGCAAAAAGGCAAAATAAGGCGAATTCCAGTGCAAGAGCGCTCAGACCATGCTACGCTATCAACAACATGCAAAACTGCCCAACCGAGCCGGCCCTATTCGCGCCAAAAAGCAGAAGCCCCAAATACTCGCTACTCTGTACGCTACGCTGCAAATGACATGCAGTTCAATCCGCCCAATTCTGCCCGAATTACGCCCGAATTACCGCCAGTCCCGGTGCCCGACATCCCCTCCCACAAGAAAAAAAATTGGACGACATTGGGCTATATTGGTGGATGTTGGTCGACATGAGTCGACGTATTCTGCCAAAACGAGAGGACTTCGCATCCAGCAGATGGTGGAGCCAGACGACCGCCGTCTCAGGTCCGCAAACACGCAAATCCTGCGCCCAACGGCCGCGAGAACCAGGACGGTCCCGCCAGGTTGAGAACGTCGAATCGCTGGGTCTTACCAGGGAAGCTGCTTGGAAACCGAAAACCACCCGATTGAAGCCAAGTGCCTTCACACGCCGCATTCAAGGGTGAGGCGACTGAAATCTCAGGATCCGACTCTTGCCAATAGTCATGCTATCAAAATGGACCCAAAGCAGAACTTCAAAATTGGTGGTGCCAAGGATGAGAAGCTTACTGAATTTGACGACTGACAGCCATTGCTGCGACGGATTTCCGTTACTGTTTGGCAGACTGACACCGATTCCCACCTATATTCACATTCTTTTGTTCGAAATCCCGGCGGGATTGGTCACACATTTGGATGCGATTGCCCTGACCCTTAGCAGGACAGCCATTGCAAAGGATGCCTGGCGCATGTACAATTCCATTGATCGGCCCGCCCCATTTCTTCTCCAGCCGCTGATTGCGCTCCATCGGGCGAGAGTACGTATGGTTTCCCCTCTTCAACTGAACGACAGCGCCCCCTGGCGCCAGCGCTACCGCTGTATGCGACTCGGCAGCGTCTCTTTGGCCCCCGGCAACCCCGCGCGCGGCATCATTCAGGCCAATTGGAACGGCCCGCAAATCCAGGTCTGCGCCTGGGACGTTCCTTCCGGCGAGTTGCGTCCGCTGACAGGCAAAGACGACACGATTGCCTACGCCTGGATTGGGCCCGACGGCGAACATTGCTACTTTCTGCAGGACGACCGCGGCAGCGAGGTCGGCCACATTGCACGCGTTCCATTTGCAGGCGGGCCGGCTCTGGATCTTACCCCGGATCTGCCGCCATATACATTGCGCGGCTTTGACGTCAGCCGCAGCGGCAACCTGCTCGCCTTCGACGCAGTCTTCGACAACCGCTACTGGTTCTATTGCATCACATTGCTTGCGGACGGCTCCTGCTCGCCGCCAAGACTGATCTTCACAGCCGCAGATGAGACCTGGGCCTGCCATCTCTCGCACGACGGCGCCCTGCTGGCCATCCAGTCCACCCACCGCGCAAAGCACAGCCGCCGCTACAGCACACTCGTCTTCGAGACCGAATCCGCCAAGCAGATCGCCGAGCTGTGGGACGGCGTCGACTTCAGCGTCGAGCCTGTTCAGTTCTCCCCTCTGCCCGGCGATGACCGACTCCTCGCCACCTCCACTGCACAGGGCCCCATTCAGCCTCTGCTCTGGAACCCGCGCACCAATCAGCGCCATGACCTGCGCAGTCCAGACACGACCGGAGCCGTTCTACCCCACGATTGGTCCGACGACGGCAGCCGGCTACTGATTGAAACGACGAATGACGGGCGCACTGGACTGTTTGTCTACGATCTCCTGGAAGACGACCTGCGGCCCCTCAACCACTTGCCCGGCACGTTTCGCGGACGCAGCGGTCCCTTCCATACCGGGACCCCTGCCACCTTCTTCGGCCCCGACGACACCGTGTGGGCCCACTGGAACGACGCCTCGCACCCTCCCAGATTGCTATCCCTGACCCAGGAAGGCCCGCCCGAACCAATACTTCCCGTTCCCGACTGCCCGCCGGGCCAGCCCTGGCGCGCGGTCAACTTCCCCAGCTCCGACGACGTCGATGTGCAGGCCTGGCTGGGACTGCCGCCCGGAAAAGAGATTTCCCACGGTCCCTTCCCCACAATTCTGCACGTGCACGGCGGGCCAAGCGGCGCCGTCACCAACGCCTTCGACCCGTCCAGCCAAGCCTGGCTGGACCACGGTTTCGCCTACCTGTCGGTGAACTACCGCGGCTCGACCGGCTTCGGCCGCGAATTCCAGGAGAAGATCAACGGCGACGTCGGCCGCTGGGAGCTGGAAGACATGCTGGCCGCCCGGCGCTGGCTCATAGAGCAAGGAATCGCCGGCCCGCGGCATGTGCTGCTCGAAGGTGGTTCCTACGGCGGCTTTCTCACCGTCTGGGCGCTAACACAGAAGCCCGACCTGTGGATGGGCGGGATCGCGCCGGTCGCGATCGTCGACTGGCTGATGAACTACACGGACTCTTCAGCCGCCATGCAGGGTTGGGCGCGCATGATCTTCGACGGCGGACCCGGCGAGAAGGCCGACCTGTACAGAGAGCGCTCGCCCCTCACCCACGCCGACTCGATACAGGCCCCCCTGATCATCTTCCAGGGGCGTCATGACAGCCGCGCCACTCCCCGTCAGATGGAGTTCTTTTCCCGCAAAATGCAGGACATGGCCAAGGACTTCACGCTGATCTGGCTGGACGCAGGTCATGGAACAAACAGCGCCGCGACCGCGGAGCGGATGCAGGAAGAACACATGAAATTCGCCTACCGAGCGCTGGGGCTGCGGGCGTCAAATGTGGACTGAGCTCACAAACCGCTACCAGAACCTCTGGCATCTCCCGATTGGGATACGAGAATCTCTGGCCAGCGCCGACTACCGACTGCTCCTCAGCTCCAGTACCCTCTGGTGGCTGGCGCACTATATGGAGATGCTTGTCCTCGGCTGGCTGGTGTTGGAACTGACCAACTCACCGGCCCTCGTCGGCCTGATCGGTTTCTGTCGCGCAATTCCCGTCTTCTTTGTGGGCGGATTCGGAGGCATGCTGGCAGATCGGATCGGCCGCCGTCCGCTCATCATAGCCGCCCAGTCAGTGACCGTCGCCATGTACGGAACCGTGGCCCTCCTGCTGGCAACCGGCCTGGCCGCGCTTTGGCAACTGGCAATCATTTCCCTGGTTCTGGGCTGTGCCTGGGCAATGGACTGGCCCACGCGGCGGGCGTTGATTCCCGACCTGGTGGGCCGCGCCCGCACCCTCGACGCCCTGCTGCTGGAGAGTCTCGGCATGGGCATTGCCCGCACGCTTGGCCCGTTCGCCGCCGGCTTCGTGCTCAGCGCCTACGACGCTCTCGGCTGCTTTCTGACCCTCAGCGGGCTGTCGGCCATGTCTCTGCTGCTCCTGCGCGCCCTCTCGCGCCAGACAATTCCCCAGACATCCACTCCATCCAGCGCCACGCCCCTGGCCCAGATTCGGGACAGCGTCCGCTACGTACAACAGAACCAGCCAATCTTGGCCGTCACGCTGATCACGATGATCATGAACATGTTTGCCTTCCCCTACATGAACTTCCTGCCCGTGTTCGCGCGCGATATCCTGCACCAGGACCCGGTCGGTCTCGGTTACCTTGGCGCAGCAGTCGGGGTCGGAAGCTTCTGCGGGCTATACCTCGTAGGTCGCGTGCGCCACCTGGCCGGCCCCGGACAGGTCTTTCTTGTCGGTACGATCGCGCTCAACGTCGCGCTGCTGGCCTTCGCCTATAGCACTGATTTCTTCTTCTCGTGGGCGATGCTTCTGATAGTGGGGCTGGGTCACGCCTGCTTCGGCATCCTGCAGAGCTCGATAGTCCTGCTGGCGGCCGCCGATGAGAGGCGAGGTCAGGCGATGGGAGCCATCGCCGTTGCCATCGGCACAGGACCGTTCGGCCGCCTCATCACCGGCGTCCTTGCGCAGTCCTATGGTGCCCCCTTAGCCGTCGGAGGCGAAGCTGCCGCGTCGGCACTCCTCGTCGTTGCCGTGGCGGCCGCGCTGCCGCGTCTGCGCCAGCTGACCGGAAGCGACGACAGTCCCGACACCGCGTGAATGTCAAACCTTCTGGCAGCCATCCAATAAGACTCTTTCTTCAACCCGCGAGTCCGCCGAATGCCCGCCTCGCTGGATCGCGCACGCCCTCGCCCCTCCTTCCTCAGCAGTCGATTTCGGCGACCGGTGTACCGCCGGCGGTCGGCAAGCCCTCGACTCTAGGCGGAGGGTGTTCTTCGTGCCAGTTCGTGGATAAATCTGAGCAGTCTGAAGAAACAAAACCCTGGCACTCAAAAGGGATTCACGCCAAAATAGCTCATTCGCCTCACCACGACTCTACCGAAAGGCCGCAGCGAACGACGCCGCGCCCGCCGGATGGCAGGACGCCAGGCACGCGGCCATGCCCATCCTTCACATCCTTAAACGTCAAGTTCGGCGACCGGAGGCAGGTAGTCCACAAATGGTAGGGAAAGCAGTCCAATGAGCAGGCAAATGCGAAGGGTTTTCTTCGTGTTAATTCGTGTCACTTCGTGGATAAATCTGAGAAGGCTGAAAGACCCAAGCCCTCGCTCTCAAAGGGGATCCAGTTCATGCCTCCATCGCCTCCTTCATCGCAGCGACGGCAGGAACCTCGATTTCGCGGATCCTCAGCACCTGTTCCGCAATTCTCTCTCTGAACGCAACCACCTCTTCCTCCGATAGCGGAAAGTCAGTTTCCATCTCGCTGCGGATCTCAATCAGGCGTGCACAATTGGCCCGCCCTTCCTCGAACTTATCGCCGCCCTGCTCCAGAAAGAGACGCTGATTGGTTAGCATAAGTCTTCGCGCCTCCACCCACACCGGCACCTCGTCGGGCAGAAGGATTAACCCCAACTCTTCCCATGCCTTGGCGCTGACGCGAAACTGGTCTCCGGCCTCGCGCAAGGCAGGCTTCTCCAGAACAACGGCGGCCTCGCCAAGAAAGTCCGCGTACAGGTCCCGCTCCGCGAATCCTTCCTTGCCGAACGTATGCGTGTCGCTGAAGACCGATTCCAGGCCGGCGTACATCTTGCGCCCCCGCGGAAAGTCCTTGTCCCAGCTGCCGCGCACCTTCGGCTTGCGCAGGACGTCGGCCCAGCGCTCGTACGCCGCAAAGCCAAAATTGTGGCGTGCTCCCTTGGGCGGCTTTTCCGTGTACAGCCTGATGCAGTCCCAAATGCCCTGCTCCACTGCCTCCTGCAGCCTGTCTTGCTCGGGCGGCTCGAGTGTCAGGATGCGCTGCCGCACCTTCTTCACCTGTGCCCGCGCCGCGGCCAGTTGCCCCGTCGAAACGGTCAGAGGAACGCGCGCGCGGTCGGCGATCGAGACCCGGTCGGCCTCTTCGTCGTAGCCGAAGACGACCACCGGCATCATGTGCGCGATCTCGAACTCGTAGGGTTGTGGATCGTAGGGCAGTTGCATGGCGTCGACCCATGCAATCGCCGGCGTGCCCTTTTCCAACGTCTCCACAAGGTTGCTGACCGCCCTGTCCGCGCTTCCCGTCTGGCGCGCATTCTGGACCGCGCCGATCCGCTGCAGCATCGTCTCCATCGGGTCAAAAGTGTTGCGCGTGAGGATGCGTGCGTGCGGGTCGATGCCCTGGTAGGAGAAAGGGAAATAGCCCATCACCGCGCCGCCGCTGATGCCCATCAGCAGCGCTTCCGTAAACGGCTCGCCCGTGTGCGCTGCCTTGACCCCGCAGTAGTCGTAATAGTTGCGGACCGAACCTGTCTCCCAGTGCAGCCCGTCGAACTGGCGGTAGTCCTTCAGGGTCGTCATGCTTCGCTCCTTCGGCGTTCAGCAATGATCGTCAAGCGTATCGTCTACGACCACATGACCTTTCTGGTTTACGGTTCGGTTGCCGGTCCTCATTTGCGGGGAACGCGCCAGCGCGTGGCATCGCGCGCGAGCCCGCTCCACGCAATCACCGTCTGCGGGAAGACGGCAAACAGGCCCACCGGCACATTGTTCGCATTGCCGCCATTGTCCAGGTTCTCGCTGGGCCGGTATGTCTCGTACTTGCGGACAAAGTCCTCGTCCAGCCGCTGCAGAAACGCCTTATCGCGCCCCGTAATCTCCCCGAAGCTGCCTTCGATGATGATTACCTCGTCCGCGCTCTCCAGGTGAACGACCGCCTGCGGATTGGCGCGCAAATTCCTGATCTTACGACCCGCCCCAACGAAGTAGAAAACATCGTCCAGCCATGCGCCCCACACCGGCACGGCGTGCGGCCGGCCACTGGCAGCGGCGCTCACGATCCAATAATTCCGGGCGGCGTGCATACGGCTTTCCACGAACGACCACGTCAACATCTCTTCCGTGAACGAAGTATTGTCCAGCGCTAGGTTCGGGCGGCTGCGCTCATCGTCATGCTTGTCGGCCATCTCAAACTCCTTACCTCAGCGGAAGCACGCGCGCGCCTGCGCTCGGCGAGCTGACGTAAATCTCAGGCCACACATTCATCCGCTTCGCATAGCTCTTGCGCACGAACTCCCGTACATCTGCCTCCGAACCGCTCCAAACCAGGGCCACCGCACATCCCCCAAATCCCGCGCCCGTCAGACGCGCGCCCAGGCAGTCAGGATGGTCCAGCATCGATTCAACCATCAAGTCAAGCGCCTCGCTGCTGACCTCGTAGTCGTCGCGCAGACTGGCGTGACTGTCGTTCATCAGCTGGCCCACGAGCCCGAAATCTTCCCGCTCAAGCGCCGCGACGGTGGCCTGCACGCGTTCATTCTCGCCGACCACGTGTCGGCATCGCCGGAAGACAATATCCGGCAGCAGCTGACGGTGTCCTTCCAACTGCGCGCTGTTCACGTCCCGCAGTGCTTCGACGGCCGGCAAGACTGCCTGCAGGCGGCGCACGCCGTCCTCACACTGCGCGCGGCGTTCATTGTATGCGCTGCCGGCAAGCGAGCGGCTGGCCTTCGTGTTGCCGATGACAAGCGAGGTATCGGCCGGAAACGGCACCCGCCGGTAGTCCAGGCTGCGGCAGTCGATCAGGAGCGCGTGCCCCTCCTCTCCCAGCGCGCTGATAAACTGGTCCATGATGCCGCAGTTAACGCCTACATACTCGTTCTCGGCCTTTTGCGCCGCTTTCGCAATCTGCGGACCGCTCAACGCGTGGATCTGATTGGCCGCCGCCAGGAAGGCCTTCGACGCCGCAATTTCAAGCGCCGCGGAACTGCTCAGCCCGCTGCCGCGCGGGACATTGCCGCTGACAACCCCTTCGAATCCCTGCAGCGAGACCCCCAGCTCGGACAATGCCAGGCCAACCCCTTGTATGTAGTTGGGCCAGAGCTGCTCGTCGTCCCGCCGTGGCGACTCGACGTCGAAATCAGTCCAGGAGTCGAACTCCAACGCGTACAGCTTTACTCTGCGGTCCGCCCGCGGGCGGAACAGGACGCGCACATCCCGGTCTAGTGCGACGGGGAGAACAAACCCGTCGTTGTAGTCGGTGTGTTCCCCGATAAGGTTGACCCGCCCGGGCGCAATGGCAAGGTGGGTCGGTTCACCGTCAAAATGGGCTGCAAAGCCGTCGATAACCTGTTGCGTTCGTTTGTCGGGTTGCATAAACGTGACCGTTAGGAAGTCAGAGACGGAATTGAAAGAAACTGAGAGGGACTGGCGCAGTCCGAACGGCGAATCAAGAGAGAATGGGACCGATCATCGCAACACCGCGTACAGATTCAGGCCCGGGAGCACGCCCGAACCGTCGGCCTCTTCACGCTTGCCGTCGGCGCGGAACGTGCGCACGACCGCCAGCCCGGCGTCCGCGGCCAAATGCTCCAGTTCTACCTCATCGACCTGGTGGACGTAGCGGACCGCCTCGACGCCCCGCTTCCAGGGCAACAGGCCGTCGCCCGCTTCGAGCGTGTCAGGATCGACGCCGACCGTGCGCGGGTCGATGAGCTTGGCGCGAAACCGCTCGCGGCCCAGAAACTGCCAGAACGAAAGTATAATGTATCCGCTGGTCAACTGCCGAAAATCGCGCAGCAGGCGCAACCGCAACCCGTAACCGGGAAGGTGCTGAATCGTGGCCGTGCACAGAACCACGTCGAACGGGGCCTTTCGCTCTCTCTCAATTGGGGCGAGCCCTCCACCGTCCTTTGCTGAAGCGTCCGGAAGCGCTTCAAGCCAGCCTCGATGAGCGAGGTCGGCCCGCACGAAGCGGCACTCGACGCCGCACAGCTCAGCCGCGGAGCTGCGTGCGAACTCGAGCAGTTGTACGTTTCCGTCCACCCCTACGTATCCGGCTGTCAAACCTTCGTGGGCCAGCAGCCTCGCAAACCGCCCATTCCCGCACCCTACATCCAGGACAGTCTGCCTGTCTTTCTCGCCGCGTTCGAAGTAAGGTAGAATAGCGCGCAGACCGGGCGTCCAACCTTGGCGCGTGGCGTCAAATTGGATGGCCGTCTGCTCGTAGAAGCGACGGTTGATCTGTAACAGCGCGTTCTGCGTCTGCGCGTCCATGCTGACCGGGCGAGCCCGGACGCGATCGGGCGCGACGGGCTGCTTCAAAGCAGGGTTAATGTGAAACGAGTCCTTGCGCCGGATGAGATCCCGGCAGAGGTACATCAGATTTCCCAAGAGTGGCAGCGCAAGCGGTCATTTGACCCGGCTGACTACAGGGATACGCTTTCTGCCATTTTCAGGGAAATCCTGGAGGTGCAGGAACCCGATTGGGATGTCAAGCGCTCGCTTAGATCCATTCTAGCCCGTTACCCGAAGGACGGCAAAGGATTTTTCGCCAAGTCCGATCTGGTAGCCGGATTTCGCCTTCTGATCGAAAGTGGCGAGTGGGAGCCGGACGCACGTCTACTCGAAAGAATCCGCATGAAGCCGGTGCGAACGTCCAGCGGTGTCGCGCCCGTCACCGTTCTCACTGCCCCCGCCGGCTGTCCCGGCGAGTGTATCTTCTGCCCCGACGACTGGCGTATGCCCAAGAGCTACATCTACGACGAGCCCGGCGCGCAACGGGCCGAGCGCGACGGCTTTGATCCCTACAAGCAGACCTTCGGACGCATCGACGCCTTCGAGAGCATCGGCCACGACGCCTCCAAAGTTGAGCTCCTGATCCTGGGGGGCACCTGGAGCGCATACAGCCGCGACTACCGCGACTGGTTCGTCCAACGCTGCTTCGACGCGATGAATGCGGTGGGCAATCCAGACTATACCCCCGCGGCGACGTTGGAGGAATCACAGCAAGGCAACGTCCTGGCCGCCCACCGCAACGTCGGGCTGGTCGTGGAGACGCGCCCGGACTGGATCACGCCGGAAGAGATTGTGCACATGCGCAGGCTCGGCGTGACCAAAGTGCAGATCGGCGTGCAAAGCCTCGACGACGAAGTCCTGGCCCTCAACAAGCGCGGCCATACGGTGGCCGAAGTGCGGCATGCGCTCGGCCTGCTTCGAACGGCCGGTTTCAAACTGCACCTGCACTGGATGCCCAACCTTTACGGCGCGACGCTGGAGTCGGAAAGGGCCTCATTTCAGAAATTCTTCGAAGATCCCGCTATCCGCCCCGACGAGCTCAAGATCTACCCCTGCTCGCTAATCGCAGGAACAGAGCTATACGACAGGTGGAAGGAGGGCAGCTACCGGCCCTACTCGGAGGAAGAGTTGGTCGGTCTGCTGGCCGACATCAAGCCGGCCGTGCCACCTTACACGCGTATCAACCGGCTGTTCCGAGACATACCCGCGCACCACATCGAGGCCGGCGTGAAGGTCAGCAACCTGCGCGAGATCGTTCACCAGGAACTGGCGCGCCGCGGCGACCGCTGTGGCTGTATCCGCTGCCGCGAAGTGCGCCGCCAGCATGTTCAAGAAGATGAACTGCGGCTGTCCGCCTATTCCTACTCGACCGACCTGACCGACGAATTTTTTTTGCAGTGCGTTATGGTTGGGAAAGGCGTGCACGCCGGCGCAGCCGCACACGACCAGGCCCCTCTGGCCGGTTTTCTTCGCCTCAGCCTGCCCAAGAGCGCCACAGCCGGAAGTCGCGCCTTTCTGGAAGAATTACGTGGAAACGCGCTGATACGCGAAGTGCACGTCTACGGACCTGCCCTGGCCATCGGCGGTGCCGAGACGGGCGCGCCCCAGCACGTCGGCGTCGGCACGCGCCTGCTTGCGGAAGCGCGACGACTCAGCCGGGAAGCCGGCTTCGAGCGCATCAGCGTCATCGCCGCCACCGGCACGCGCGCCTACTACGCCGCTCGCGGCTTCGAAGCGGGCGACCTGTACATGACCGGACCGGCATAGATTCAGACTGGAAAGGGGCAGAGCCGCAGGCGGTTTCTCGCCGAACAAGCTAGTGAGGAAGGGGCAGGGACGCGAAAAGAGGCACGGCAACCAATGCCGTGCCTCTTTACTTTTGTGTTGAATCCGCCAACACGCAGGAGACCGTACTTCCGGTCCGACCTGCTACGCGGCCGGCTACCGGACCTAGAAATTCAACGTCAGGTCAATCTCCGCCGACTGCACAAGCGGCAGAAGCTGACTGACCATCGACAGCATCGAGTCAGAGCCACCACCCAGCAACCCAGTCTGGGCCACGACGTCGATCAGGTTACCGGCTTTGCCGTCAGACCAGTCCAGGGTCGGCAGCGCATCGCCGTCGATTGAGATGGTGATGCCGTCAACATTAGTGCTGATGCCCAACTGCGAAATGCCCATACCCCTGACCATGGCGAGAGGAGCCAGCCCCATGGCAAGCGCGTCAAGCGAACCGCCCGTCATCGCCGACAGTTCATCCACGGACAGGTCGCCGATGTTGATGCTGCCATCAGCATTGTAGAAAACAGGCAGATTGATGCGCGGCGGCGTCCCCACCGAGTCCAGGAACTCCTGCTGCGCCGCCTGTGCCGCCATCGCCGCGCTGCTGTCCCCTTCAACGTACATCGGAATTGCATCCGCGCCCGGCATTGCGGGGAAGCGGGCAATGACACCTACGCCAAGCTGGTCAACAAGCTCGACCAGGAGGCCGGACATTGGACCCAAGTCAATGTCGAAGGCTTCAAGGGCGCCAGGCAGTGCCGCCAGTGAGTCGCCTTCGTAACTGATCGAAGGAATGCTGCGGCCGTTGACCAGAAGCAGCAGGCCTTCAGGCGTGTTGCTAACCTGGATATGCTGAATGTTGGCCGACATCAGCGTCCCCACGGTGAAGGCGTCAACGGGCAGATCCAAAGATACGTCAAGCGTCGTCATCAGATCGGCAACCGTCGCATTCATGATCGATGTCGAACCGTCGGCCCCAATGTCAAGTACGAGAGCGGGCAGATCAATGACCAACTGGTCTGATTCCGTATCGAGCATACCTTGCCCGACGCGGGGCGCGCAGCCCGAAAGCGCAAGAACGGCGATAAGAGTTATGGCGGCCCAGAACGTAAGACGTCGATTGAGCATTTCAAACCTCCTAAGGGCGGTCATGGAATGAGGGTGAAAATGATGTTTGATCAGTGCAAGAGTGCAGAAATACTGTCCAGATATGATAAACCCTGAAAGCTGCCTCTTCCAGGAATTATATCCTCCATTCTACATGTAAACGGCCTACATGGAAACGGCGCTCTAGGAAAAACACTCAGTGGACCGTCTCTGAACTTGCGCTTCAGATAATAACGGGTACTTCCCAATTGCGCAAACTCCTGAAACGACGGCGCAGAGCTTCTAATTCGCCGCCCCATTCTATACGACGATTTTCATCCTGTCAATCTGCTTTTTCGCCGGATGACCAGTGGGAACGGTACGAATTCAAGGCGGAACTTTGGGGATTCGACTGCGGCCGCTGCAGCCTGCATCCGGATCTGCTTTCAATTCATGTCGAATTCCATGAACTCCCCTGTGACCGTGAAAATTATCCGCTCACAGATATTCGTGACCCGGTCGGCCGCGCGCTCAAGATTATGCGCGGCCCACAGCAAGTAATTTGTGCGGTCAATCAGGGTCGGATCCTCCAGAATCATCGCGATCAGGTCGCGGTGCACCTGGTTGTAAAGGGCGTCGACCTCATCATCGCGCAATGGAATCGCGTGGGCAGCTTCAAGGTCCTGTTTGATAAAGGCATCGAGAGCCTGATTGAGCATGTCGGTGGCGATTTCACACATACGCGGGATGTCCACGAGCGGCTTGATCAACGCCTCGGGCCCAATCAGCAGAATGATGCGCCCGATTCCTTTGGCGTAGTCGCCGATCCGCTCCAATTCGGTGCTGATCTCCAGGACCGCAGCGATCAGACGCAGATCACGCGCCATCGGCTGCTGGGTCGCGATTAAGCGCAGACAGTCCGCCTCTATCTCAAACCGCTTCTTGTTGATTACCTGGTCTTCACTGATGAGACGCCTGGCCGTCTCCATGTCACGGCGCCGCAACGCGTCCACAGACTCCCGCAGCGCCTGGGTTACCATGCTGCCCAGCATCAGCGTGTCGGTCTGCAGCGTTTCCAACTCTCGAGCAAAGGAAGTGCGCAGGAGCTGTCCCATCAATATCCCCCTTTCTCGCCCTGCATTTAACATTCCCGCAGGTAGCTGAGCAAGTCGCCTCGCATCTGGTCACGCACCTCGCGGCAGGCGGTCAATCGTTCCGCATCGCTGCCACTGACGTGCGTGGGATCGTCAAATGGCAAATGCGCCACGTCGCCCTCACCCACCCAGACCGGACAGTTCTGTGCGGCCTTTTCACAAACGGTTATGACCAGATGGGGTTTCAGTTCTCGGAAAGCTTCAACCGACTCGGATTTGCCGTCGCTGATGTCGATTCCCAGCTCCGCCATCGACCGCACCGCCAGCGGATGCACGCTGCCCGAAGGCGCCGAACCTGCCGAAAATGCCTGCCATCGCTCGCCCAGGTAGCGGTTCACCAAGCCCTCGGCCATCTGGCTGCGGCAAGAGTTTCCGGTGCATAAAATGAGAACCCGCTTCTTTTCCATCCCTTCCTCCTCTCCCACCATCGGCTGCGCCTAGCCGAACCGGCCCGTAATGTAGTCTTCCGTGCTCTTTTGCCCGGGATTGGTAAAGACCTTCTCGGTATCGTCGAACTCGATCAGGTGCCCGCTTCGATTGTCATCGACGCTGAAAAAGGCCGTGAAATCAGAAATGCGCGCCGCCTGCTGCATGTTGTGCGTGACCACGATAATTGTGTACTTTTCAGACAGTTCCTTCATCAGGTCTTCAATCCGCAGGGTAGCGATCGGATCCAGCGCCGAAGCCGGTTCGTCCATCAGGATAATCTCCGGTTCGACGGCGATGGCGCGTGCGATGCAAAGCCGCTGCTGCTGGCCGCCAGAGAGACCGAGCGCACTCTGCTGCAGCTTGTCCTTGACCTCCTCCCACAGCGCCGCCGACCGCAACGCCCGCTCCACCATCTCGTCCATGTCGCCGCGGAAGCCGTTGATGCGCGTGCCCCAGGCAACGTTCTCGTAGATCGATTTCGGAAAGGGATTCGCCTTCTGGAACACCATGCCGATGCGTCGCCGCACCTCCACCGGGTCCACTTCCGCGTCATAAATGTTGTGGCCCTGAAACAGGACCTCGCCTTCGATGCGTGCCCCCGCTATCAGGTCGTTCATGCGGTTGAAACAGCGCAAGACTGTGCTCTTGCCACAGCCCGACGGACCGATAATGGCGGTAATCTTGTTTGTTGGCACCTTCATGCGCACTTCGCGTACCGCACAAAAGTCCCCGTAGAAGACGCTCATTGCGTCGGCCTCGATTGCATATCTGCCGTTGCCGTTCGCAGACGCCCCACTGCTCCCTATCTGGGCCTGCGTCGGTCGCTCGATTGCGATCGTCATAGTTCGTAATACTCCTTCACTAGGCGTTTGCCCGGTTGCGGTTGAACCGATTGCGCAAGAGCACCGCCGAAGCGTTCAGGGCCAGGAGAATGACGAGCAGGACCAGAATTGCTGCTGCGGCGAGATTGCGAAACTCATCCTGCGGCCGCGACGTCCACTGGTAGATCTGGATCGGCAGCACCGTGAACTTGGAAAATGGTCCGTTTGGATCCATCGCGATGAATGTGGACGCGCCCACAACCACCAAAGGCGCGGTCTCGCCTATCGCCCGACTGACCGCCAGAATCGTCCCCGTCAAAACGCCGGGCATGGCGCTCGGAAGCACGTGGTGCCAAATCACCTGCCAGTGCGTTGCGCCCAGGCCAAAACCCGCCTGGCGCAAGGAACTTGGGACCGCCCGAATCGCCTCCTGGCCGTTGATGATAATGAGCGGCAGGATCAACAGGCCCAGCGTCAGACCAGCTGAAATTATCGTCCGACCGTTGGCAGTTGTATCGCCGCCGCTCAGAAACGCGCCGCTTGTAACAAACTCCATTATCCTTACAAATATAGCCAACCCCAACATCCCGTAGATGATCGACGGTACGCCTGCAAGGTTGTTGATGTTGGTCTGTATCAGGCGGTTGAGGAACCGCTCCTTGTGCGCATACTCTTCCAGGTAGATTGCGGCCCCAACCCCGACAGGAAACGAAAACACAATGGTGATGAAAACAACCCACAAGGAGCCAAATATCGCGGTGCGCACGCCGGTCCGCAGCGGCTCGCTCGACTGCGACTTGGAAATGAAACTGGCCGTCAGCCAGCTGCGGAAGTAGACCTCGGACCCTGGAAACCTCTCTTCGGCCTCCGCCATGATGCTGCCTCGCGCGAAAACTGAGTCGAACAGCCCCCAAGAGGCCTCGACCTGCGGCTCCACTACCCTCTCCAGGATCAACCCATGGACGTTTTCCCGGCTCCGCTCGGCGAAAGGCATATCGTGCTCGTAACGCCTCATCAGACCGCTGGAGATATTGGCTTCCAGGATCGGGACCAGTTTCTCCTTGGGCAGCTCGTTCAACGGCACGCCGTCTACCGCCAGCTCGGCCGGATCGATCTCATTGACAATCGCGACGTAGCCGAACGACCGGTTGACAATGCTTAGAAGCAGTGCACATAGGGCAATAACTCCGGAGAGCATCGCCGCCTGGAAGATCAGCGCCCAGACTCGTCCTCGACGCCGGCGCGTCCTGACCTGTCCGTGATAAGTCTCGCCGGACGGCATGAAGCCGGCGGCAGGATCCGATGCCCGCTGCGATGATTGAAGTGCCATCATTCGTACTCCTCGCGGAAGCGGCGCACGATCCACTGGCTGAGAAAATTGAGGCCCAGCGTCATCAGGAAAAGCATAAGACCGATGGCAAAGATGCTGTTGTAATCAATCGAGTCGTAACTGAGGTCGCCCCCGCTGATGCGCACGATATGGCCGGTCATGGTCTCAGCCGCCTGGAAGGGCGAAAAGGTGAAATTCGGACCGGCGCCGGCGGCAATCGCCACAATCATCGTCTCGCCAATCGCTCTCGATATCGCAACGATGAACGCAGCAGCGACGCCCGACAGGGCCGCTGGAAGGACGATGCGCAGTGCAGTTTCAAGCCGCGTCGCCCCCAAGCCGTACGAGGCCTGCCGCAGCGAGCCCGGAACGGCGCTCAGCGCGTCCTCGCTCATCGAGCTGACCAGCGGAATCACCAGAATACCGACGACGATCCCCGCCGAAGCGGTGTTGTAAATCTCAACCAGGTCGCGTCCAAGCATCGTCCGCAAGAGCGGTGTCATTAACGTCAAAGCAAAGTAGCCGTAGACAACCGTAGGAATGCCTGCCAGAACTTCCAGGATGGGCTTCACAATCGAACGCGCGCGCTGGCCGGCATATTCGCTGAGATAGATGGCGATAAAGAGACCAAGCGGCAAAGCCACAAGCATCGCAATTACGCTGACCATGAACGTCGCAGTTATCAGAGGCCAGATGCCGAACCAGCCAATCGCCGGCTGCCACTCAGTCTCGCCGAAGAACTTGAGCAGGTTCACCTCTTCGTTGGCGAAGAACAACAATGATTCCCGTCCAAGCACAAAGACGATGCCCACCGTCGTCAGGATCGAAATGGCCCCGCACAAGAAGAGGAAAACCCTGATTATCGTTTCCGTGAATCGCGGCTTGCGCCTCAGATCAAGTTCAGGGCCGCCCCCGACCATTGAGTGCGCCTGGCTGTCACCGCCAGACATGGGACCACTCATTGATTCGGCTGAGATTGCAGCCTGCGCAACTGGCGCCGATCGAGTCATGACTCCTCCCAGTTTCTTCACTGGCTCCCGCCCGCGCACTCAGGGATCCTTCCGGCTTTCTTTCGAACCATACCCTACCTGATTTCAACGCAGCGCCAAGAGTCTGTCAGGAACAGTTCCGTCTCGGCAGGGACTGCCCCCCCTGGCCGCTCCTATTCTACTCAATCCCCTACCCTTGGGAAAGTTGGGGAAGGGAGCGGACCCCGTTCCCCAACCCCAACACTGATTGCAACGATTCATACGGCCATCGTGAAGCAGGCGATTTCCACGCCTACTCCATCGCCTTCATCGCGTTCAACAAGCTCTCCTTAGCGGCTTCGTACGCGGAGGCTTCGGCCGGGAAGTAGCCGACGCGTTCGATCTCTTCTTCGACGTATGTCAGATAGAAGTTGATGAAGGCTGCGACCTGTGGCTTCTCGGCCATGATGCCGGCGTCCGAGTAGATGTACAGCGGCCTGGCGAGCGGGTAGCTGGCGTTGTCGACGTTTTCAGCGCTTGCCTCGACACCGTTGATAGCGACGACTTTCAGCGCTTCGGCATTTTCCTGGTAGTAGGCATATCCAAAGTAGCCGATGGCGTAAGGGCTGCCGCTTACGCCCTGGACGAGGACGTTGTCATCCTCGGAGAGCTGGATAGCGTCGGCGCTCAGGATCGGTTCCAAGTTCTTGTCGAAGACCTCTTCGACGAAGTAGTCGAAGGTGCCGCTGTCTGTGCCGGGGCTGAAGCGCTGGATCGGTTCATCCGGCCATTCCGGGTTGACGTCGGCCCAAGTGACGGCGGAAGAGAAGGCGAGCGCCAGCTGTTCAATCGTCAGGTTATCGACGAAGTCGTTGTCCTTGCTGACGGTGACGGCAAGGGCGTCGGTGCCGACGCGGAACTCGATCGGAACACGGTTGATTGCGCCGCAGGATTCTCGTTCGGAGTCCTTGATGGGCCGGCTTGCATTGGAGATATCGGACTCACCGGCGACGCAGAAGCGTTCGAAGCCGGCGCCGCTGCCGATGCTGTCGACGGTGATGTTGTCCGGGTAGCCTTCGTCCTTGAATCGTTCGGCCAAGGCCTCGGACAAGGGGAAGACGGTCGAGCTGCCGGCAGTGATGATGTCGCCCGTTACCTCAAGCGGATTCACCTCGGGCAGTCCGTCCATCGACTCTCCGGCGGCCATCGACTCTTCGACCGCAGCAGGCTCCGAGGCCGTTTCAGCCTCATCATCCGCCTTCATCGCGTTCAACAAGCTCTCCTTGGCGGCTTCGTACGCGGAGGCTTCGGCCGGGAAGTAGCCGACGCGTTCGATCTCTTCTTCGACGTATGTCAGATAGAAGTTGATGAAGGCTGCGACCTGCGGCTTCTCGGCCATGATGCCGGCGTCCGAGTAGATGTACAGCGGCCTGGCGAGCGGGTAGCTGGCGTTGTCGACGTTTTCAGCGCTTGCCTCGACACCGTTGACGGCGACGACTTTCAGCGCTTCGGCATTTTCCTGGTAGTAGGCATATCCAAAGTAGCCGATGGCGTAAGGGCTGCCGCTTACGCCCTGGACGAGGACGTTGTCATCCTCGGAGAGCTGGATAGCGTCGGCGCTCAGGATCGGTTCCAAGTTCTTGTCGAAGACCTCTTCGACGAAGTAGTCGAAGGTGCCGCTGTCTGTGCCGGGGCTGAAGCGCTGGATCGGTTCATCCGGCCATTCCGGGTTGACGTCGGCCCAAGTGACGGCGGAAGAGAAGGCGAGCGCCAGCTGTTCAATCGTCAGGTTATCGACGAAGTCGTTGTCCTTGCTGACGGTGACGGCAAGGGCGTCGGTGCCGACGCGGAACTCGATCGGAACACGGTTGATTGCGCCGCAGGATTCTCGTTCGGAGTCCTTGATGGGCCGGCTTGCATTGGAGATATCGGACTCACCGGCGACGCAGAAGCGTTCGAAGCCGGCGCCGCTGCCGATGCTGTCGACGGTGATGTTGTCCGGGTAGCCTTCGTCCTTGAATCGTTCGGCCAAGGCCTCGGACAAGGGGAAGACGGTCGAGCTGCCGGCAGTGATGATGTCGCCCGTTACCTCAAGCGGATTCACCTCGGGCAGTCCGTCCATCGACTCTCCGGCGGCCATCGACTCTTCGACCGCAGCAGGCTCCGAGGCCGTTTCAGCCTCATCATCGGAACCACCGCAAGCAGCCAAAAGTAGAGCCGTAATCAACAAGGGGACGAACAGGAATCGACGCATTTTTGCTCCTTTGACAGTTGTCGGAATGGTGAAACGCATTTCTGCTCCTTTGACAGTTGTCGGAATGGTGAAACGCATTATTGCTCCTTTGACAGTTGTCGGAATGGTGAAACGCATTATTGCTCCTTTGACAGTTGTCGGCATGGTGAAACCGGCATTCGGCGGCAGACGGTCTCGGCCCGCAACGACGGCAATCCTATTGACAAGAGGCGCTTCGTCGACCTCTTCACGCAAAGTCTAGCCGTCGCAGGTTAATGGCCTGTGATGAAACGAATTGCTGAAGTTAAGTACCCTTTTCCAAACTGTTAAAAGTTGGTTAACGGCCGCGAAGTGCTGTTAGCGCTAATTCTCGCGGCCCGGCGAACCAACGCTACGCTGCTACAGCGGCGCCGCCCGATCCCTGTACAGCAATCCCAACAGTTCCTGCCGTCCTATTGGGTCTTCAAACGCAAGCGCCATCGCATCCAACTCGTGTTGCGCCTCGGGCGCATCATCCAGCCTCAACAGCTCTCCGGCGGCTGTCAGCAGGCCGACCTGCCCAAGCTCCCCAATCACTTCGTCAAGCGTCGGCGCGTCCGCGAACGTGACCTGCCGAATGTACTCGCGGCTGATCATCCGCCGTTCCGAGTGCTGGTGCACAAAGAGCAGAAACCAGATCTTGTGGTAAGAGTCGATTCGCCGCCGCCGCATGAATTCCTCTAGAGAGTCAGGCAACACTGACCATCCACGCTTCCCATTGGACGCCGTCGGTTGAGCAACTTGGCCCGGGTCGCTATGCTCTGCAACTGCCGCCCGCGGGCCTTGCTCCGCAATCTGTTGGGTGTATGTGATTTTCTTCATATCATAGGGAAGGTTAAGCCGCCCCTGTTAACGCGGGGTTCGGGGCCTGTAAATGGCAGTGTAGGAAATGGTTAAGAAACGAATAACTACTCAGCCGCAATCAGTCTGCGACTCTGAATGAGGGGAGCGAAGGGGCCTTCTCTCCTCTTTCCGCTTTGCTTTCTCCGTGCTTTTTGGACGGTCGGGCCTGCGGCCCTCCCTTGTGCGGGGGACTCCCCCCGCAACGCCCCCCTCCAAAACCATCGCTCGCCGACAGTACGTCGTCATTCCTGCAGTGCGGCTTATCCAACGTGGTGGCGGCCAACCGAATGCCCAATCAGATAATCTGAATGGCGGCGGGGATGAAGCACTGGTCGAGACAGACGCTATATGTGGCTTAGTAGTTACAGAAACGATTAGAAGGAAAATGGGGCGGGTAAAGAAAACGCGAAGAGGGAGACTCCCTCCTCGCGTTCCCTTCCCCTTCGAACCTCGATGTGGCAAGCCAGCTAGGCAACAGTCAAAGTGAACGAAAACTTGCTGCCCCGATTCTCAATACTGTCCACCCAGATGCGGCCGCCGTGCGCCTGGATGATGTGCTTGGCGATCGCAAGTCCTAGCCCAGTGCCGCCGCTGGCCCGCGCCCGGTCGGTCTTGTAGAACCGCTCGAAAATGCGGTCCCGGTCTTCGGCGGGGATTCCGACTCCGGTATCGCTCACCGAGACAATTACTTCTTGACCCGAACTGTCGCCGCCGGCAGAAACGATGATCGACGCGCCCTGCGGCGAAAACTTTAGAGCATTGTGCACCAGATTTGCCATCACTTGGTGGACGCGTTCGGCGTCGGCGTATACCCGGGGAAGGCGCGGCGCCAGATCGATGATCAGATCAATCTCCTCACGCGCGGCCAACGGCTGCAACCTCTCAACCGGCGCCAGGACGACCTCGCTGACCGGCACCGGCCGAAAGCGGAACGGCACCTGGCCCGACTCGATCCGGGAGAGCTCCAGAAGTTCCTGCACCATCTGCGCCAGCGAGTCCACTTCAGTCTCGATGCGGTCCAGAAAACGAGGTGCGGCCTCAGGGTCGTCCAACGCGCCGTCGCGCAATGTCTCGGTCAGCGCCCGCAGAGACGCGAGAGGCGTGCGCAGCTCGTGCGAAATATTGCTGACAAAATCGCGGCGTACTCGCTCCAACCGGTGAAGCTCGGTCATGTCCTGCAGCAGAACGATGAATCCGTCGCTGTCTCCTGCGACGTAGGGGAGAGCAATCGTGCGCACCGTCCTGCCATCCATCTCGAAGATGCTCTCAGCCGGTTCACCGTCATCGTTGCAAGCCTGCCACGTTTCGACGATCCGGTGATCGCGCACGACCTGCGCCAAGAGCCGCCCCTGAACTAGACTCTCAGGCGCGGGCGCAACCTGTGCAGTTAAGGCGGGATTGCCCGGCGAGGTCTCCGTTTCAACTCCCTGACCGCCCGGTTCTTCCTGTGATGATTGTCCGCCGGCATACGCGGCAGCGCCAACCATTTCGGCCGCTACCGCGTTACAGAGGCGGACCCGGCCCTCGCCGTCGAGTATGAATACGCCGTCGACGAGCGTATCAAGCACCGATGTCAGCCTTTCGCGCGCGCGGGCGACCCTGCCGGCCTCCTCATCGAGCTCCTCCACCATCCGGTTGAAGGCGCGGGAGAGCTGCCCGAACTCCTCAGTTGTTCCCGGAGCGACACGGATGTCGTCCTCTCTGTGAACAGTTCGTGAGGCCTTCCGGGCCAAGCTGCGGAAGGGCCGCATCGCGGCGAATGCCACCGCAAATGCACCCGCCGCTCCAACTACCAGCGCCAATTGCGCAGCAGCCAGGACGTTCAGTCGCAAACGTTCCAACGGGGCGTCAATGCTAGCCCGCGGAACTGACAACCTCACTAGGCCCGCTGGATCAGCGGAGGGTGGTATCGCGGCCGCGGCAAAAAGCGCCTCCGCGCCGTAGGCGCGACTGTGCCGCAGACTGTAACCTGTTCCCCCGGCGAGCGCAGCCTGAATCTCCGGCCGGTTGCTCAGGTTGTCGTGCGCAGGTTGACGGTCCTCCGAGTCGGCCAGCACCGTTCCGTCCGCCCGCAGCAACGTAACGCGCGCTTCGAACTGCTGGCTCCACTCGCGAGCGAGACGGACGGCTTCAGCGTGGTCCCCCTGCCATCCCGAAATTGCCGACCCGGAGCGCAGCTCTGAATCGGTGGCAAGAAACGCCGCGTCATGGACCAGCCGCGCGCCTACCTGCTCAAGACTGAATTGTCGCGTTTGAGAGAGGAAGAATAATGAGAGGCAGAAAACCATCGCGGCGATGAGGAACGTGAGAGCAAGAAAGATTCGCCAGCGAAGCGAGCGGAAAAGAAACATGGCCCCGATGTGTGCTCTTCCCCGGGTGCGCCCTACGCGCTGCGCGCCGACGGCGCTACCCGTCAAAACGATAGCCGATGCCGCGAACAGTCAGGATGCGTGTCGGCTCGGCCGGATCATCTTCGACCTTCTCGCGCAGCCAGCGAATGTGCACGTCCACCGTTCGGCTGCCGCCGTCAAAGTCCCAGCCCCACACGCGCTCCAGAATCAAGCTGCGTCCCAGAGCAATGCCCCGGTTGCGCGCCAGAAACGCAAGCAGATCGAACTCCTTCGGTTTCAGCGCCAGCACCTCGCCATTGCGCTGCACTTCGCGTCGACTCTCGTCGATGACAAGCGCACCGAACCTGAACACGGCCCTGCTGCTCTCGCCATCCGTCGGCTCCCTGCCGGTAGCCTCAAACTCTTCGCGCAACATCCTCACCCGGCGGAGTTGGGCCTTGACCCGCGCCAGCAGCTCCCGCATACTGAAAGGCTTCGTCAAATAATCGTCTGCTCCCACCTCGAGACCGACGATCTTGTCCACCTCCTCGTCCCTGGCGGTGAGCATCAGGATCGGCAGGCTCATCTCCTGCCGCAGAATTCTGCAGATCTCGAAACCGTCCAAGCCGGGCAGCATGACGTCAAGTATCACCAGGTCTGGCTTCTCGGCCCGGGCGGTCGGCAGCGCGCGCATTCCGTCAGTGGCTGTGACGGCTTCGTAGCCCTGCCGCATCAGATTGTATTTCAACGTCTCCAACAGAGTCGGCTCATCTTCAACTATCAGGATCTTTGCCTTGTTCACGCCGTGAACCTCCCGCGCCCTCGGATGGCCGGCAACCGTTCAGCTGTCACGGAAGGGTGACCGTCTCGTGCACTGACCCGGCCCGGTCGCTCAGAACATGGATCCCGACCTCCTGGCCGGACGCGCCCCGCAGGACCCATTCCGTCCAGGCCCGGTTGTCGGTCGGGCTGGCCGCGTAGAGTTCGCTGACCGCGAGCCTGCTGCTGCGCCCTTGCAATTGGCCCAGCTCCGTCTTATCCTGTCCGCTCACAAGCCGGACCGTTTCCGGCAGATCAAGCTCGACGCGCACCGGCCGTGCGGCCTTACGCGATTGGCCCTGCTCGCTCGTATAGGTCGGCAGGAATCCCCCGTTCTCGACGACCACGCGTATGCGATAATCGCCCGATTCGGAAAGTCGCTCCACTTCCAGTGTGTGTAGGCTCAACCGCGGGAGCATATCGGCCAGTGCAAGCGCGTAAGCAGTGTTCGCCTCGGACTCCTCGGCCAACAGACTTGGCGGCGGATTGCGCCACGTGTACATCTGGTCGTAGCCTCCGATCTCGACCGCGCCCAGCTGCGGATGCTCGAAAGGGTACCAGGCTACGTAGGGCTCGCCGCCTCCGTTCTCCTCCAACCAGTTCAGAATCATGACGTCTTCTTCGTGCGGATGTTTGCGGAACCACTCGATGAAATCCCTGTCCTTGATTCCGGCGCGGCCCGGCAGGTCCCACAGCTCGATCGTGAAGGAAAAGATGCCCAGATGATCGTACACCCAGTCGTCAAACGCACCGGACGTGACCTTTTTGGGATGATAGCGGAAGCCATGATAGACCGACAAACAGGGATAGTCCGTCAACTCCTTTCCCCGTTCCCCCATCAGCTCAAACACCCACAGGTCGTTGGTCTCCATCTTTTCGTCTGGCCTGGTGCTGAAGGGTCTCAGAATAACGCCGCTCTGTGTGTGGTAGCTTAGGGCAACGTTGATGTTGTTGTGCCGGCTTATGAATTCCACCGCCGCGCGGATCTCCTGTTCGGAGGTCGGAAAGGGCCCCGCGCCCGCCTGCGTCGAATCCGGCTGCCACTCGAACGGGAAGTTGCGGTTAAAGTCCAGCCCCTGCAAAGGCCGCGCAACCTTGATACTCACGCCGTCGTAGTCTTCCAACCTGCCTTCCGGCAAGAGCCTGTAGAACGTCCCTTCCTGCTCGTCCGGACCCCGCTTCTCCATCAGGCGGCTCTCCAGGGAACTCACCTTCCAGTCGCCGTTCGGATCTGGGATCCGCATCTGCAAAATTCGTCCGTCGCCGTCGATATCCTCTTCGTGAAGCCCAGCCGCAGGTTCGCTGTAGGGAAAGGGCCGCGTCCCTGAACGAATGTAGCGCGGCGCGCCCGCCAGTGCCCAGGCCGCGCCGTCCGGATTGAGCCGCGGCACAATGTAGAAGACAGCGGCGTCCAGCAGACGCGTGCAGCGCGCGTCGCTGTCGTATCCGCTCAACAGAGTATGAGCAATGTGCAGGGCAACCGTAGTTCCGGCAACCTCCGTGGCATGAATGTTCGCGTCTATCCATACGGCAGGCTTGTCCGCCGGCGCGCCGTTCTCCCTGTTGGTCAGCGTGAGAAGAGGGATTGCTTTACCCTCGTGGCTTTTCCCCAGCTCGGAAACTTCCACCAGCCGCGGGTAACTCTGTGCCCAGTCCCCCGCAACAGCGTCCAATTCTTCATTTTTGAAATAGCGGTTGAACTCCATCGACATCGCTCCACCAATTGTGTTCATGTCCGCCGCGCGCGCCGTCTGCGCGTTTCTACCACGCGCCCAAACTGTTCAAGGCGAGAGTTCGACCAGGAGAGCAGTCAGGAGCGCCGCGCGTTCGCCGATCTTGTCAACCTCGATGTGTTCATGGTCGGCATGGGCGCCGTGCCCCGGCAGGCCCAGCCCGTCAAGCGTGGGGACGCCAAGCGCGCCGGTCAGGTTGCCGTCGCTGCCCCCGCCCGTCCCTCCCTCCTGCAGGTCCAGGCCGAGCGTGCGGCCGGTCGCCTTGGCCTGCTCGAACAGCTCGCCGGTGACAGTTCGTTCCAACGGCGGGCGGCCCGCACCGCCGCTCACCTGCACTTCCGTACCCTCAAGCGCGGGCTCCAGGGACTTGATGGCCGCGCTAACCCGCTCCATTTCTACTCCAGTCCACGCCCGCACGTCGATACGCGCCTCGGCCTGCGCTGCCACCACGTTCGAGCGCGTCCCGCCGCTGACAACGCCGACATTGACCGTCGTCCCCACTTCCAAATCGGTAAGGCTATGCAGGGCCAGGATCTGATGTGCAAGCTCCTGCACTGCGCTGATGCCCTTCTCCGGCTCGACACCCGCATGCGCCGCGCGGCCGCTGACAGTCAGCCTGAAATGTCCGCCGCCCTTGCGCGTCGTTTTGAGCACGCCGCCCGGCAATGGCGGCTCCAGCACCAGGACATACGCCGCGCGGCCGGCTTCCTCTTCAATCAACTGCCGCGAAGTCTGGCTGCCTACCTCCTCGTCTGACGTCACCAGCAGAGTTACCGGGCGAGGAAGCCGCAGTTTGAGCGTCTGTACGCCCCTCACCACAAACTCTGCCAGCGCCAGACTCGACTGCATGTCGAAGATGCCCGGACCGTAGGCCCAGCCCTGTTCATCGACCCGAAACGGGTGCGTGTCAAGCGAGCCCACAGGCCACACCGTGTCGTAGTGGCAGAGGATAAGCGCCGGCGCGGCATCGCGGCTGCCGACATGGGCTGGGTCTGTGAAACGGGCGCGTAGATGGTTGCCGCGCGTTGTATTGGCGATAATCTCCGTCTCCAGCCCGGCATCTGTGTAACGGCCGGCCAATTTCGCCGCGAAGACGTCCAGACGACTCTTGTCATCGGTCGGCGTCTCCTCCACCACCAAGTCGCGGATCGTCTCGAGAATCTCTCGCTGCTGCCGCCCGTAATATTCGATCAGTTGCTGGGGGTCCACGCTGCACTCCTGCTTCCTGGTTGTAACGAGACCGACGCCGGCCGTGTGGTCCCGGAGAGCGCAGTCTAGTTCTTAGCGCCCGAATCCGAATTCAACTGCGCTGAAGTAGAGCGGCGCAATCGCCAGAGCGCCGATAAGCACGATGGCGACTTCCAGGTAAACCCAACCTTGCGCGACCCTTAGCAAAACCCGCCGGACGTCGGTAGCGGCCCTCTCACGTGAAACGACAATGTACTTTACAGAGTACTGCTCCGCCGGGCGCAGCGGCGCCAGCGGATGAACCGTCCATCCGGCACGCTGAAAGATTCCGGGAAAGGAGGTTACGAGGCGGTGGGCAGCATAGCCCAAGGGCAGTACAATCAGAGCAATGTAGGTTGTCGTCCCTAGCGCCAACCCGACGGGGCGCGCCGCCGCCGCGATGAGTTCGAACAGGTCGACCCAGAACCAGCCGAGAAAGACGATCACCGGCGCCGAAAGAATCCAATAGGAGAGTCCGTTAGCGCTGGGTGTCACCTCGACAAGACGCGCCCGCACTTCTTTGCGCCGCGGCTCTCTGGGCTCGCCTTCCGACGACATCTGTTCGCTCCTACTCCTCGCGGCGGTCGCTGTACGGGCTTTCAGCGCTTGCCCCGCTTTTTCTTCAATCGGGCGCGCAGGGCTTTCTTGTCCCTGTTGAACGCGGTGTTTCCTTGCTTGGACGGGCGGCGGCGCACATCAGGGGCCGGTTGTTTGGTCGGAGTCTGCGGCGGGCCAAAGAGTTGCATCCACTCAGACAGTTCCCCGTCTGAAAGCTGGACATCGGTTTCGGCGCCTGGTTCTTCCGTCGACTCCTCCGCCTCGGCCGGCTGCGCTTGCCCGGACTGCATTCGCCACACAAATTCATCCGGACGCCAGGTGTCGACATTGTACAGGCTGGCTTCCTGGCGCAAGGCCCAGTCGTTCGTAACGACTGTCAGACCTGGCTGGCGCGCCTGAATCCGCCGCTTGATCCAGTCGTCCGCCTCTTGCGGATCGCGTGCGAATATCACTTTGACGCCGCTCCCGCTCAGTTCACGCGAGGTGCCGCCCACGATGCCGCGATCAAAGACGACCGTCATGTCGCCCTTGTAGTTGCTCCGCCAGACGCGCAGCCGCTTCACCAGGCGAAACTCGTCGTCCTCATCCGCCAAGCTGATGCCTTCCAGCATGCCGGAGCCGATCAGATTATGGCCGTCAATCAGAAGTGGCAAGGCAAGTCTCGCTTTCAACCACTCTCGGTCGCCTCTTCTACTTCCCCAATTTCTCGCCAATGAATTTCGCTTCGATGCCTGTTTTTGCGCCGCCAAATCAAGCCGGTCGGATAGCCGCAGATCTTCGCCGCATCGCCCACCAACCGGACTACCGGCACCAGCAGCGCAGCCCGCAAAACCTCCCCGGCGGGCGCCCCCTTGCCCAGCAACATCAGTCGCCGCCAGGGGCGTGCACAAATTACAATACCGCCTACGAACAGGCCCGCCCATCCAAGCCAGCGCAACTCCAAACCCCACAGAGCATGGCCAAGCAGCGCAGGAATCAGAAGCAAATAAGTTGCAAAGCGAACTGCGTGACGCCGTCGCCACAGATCCGCTTTGCCGTCTCCCCTTGCATAACGGAAATACTGTTCCCAGAAACCCTTGATCGTCGTCCGCGGCTGGAAATGTACAAACGCGTCGGGCGCCCACGCGAACGCCTTTTCTTGGCTGGAAGATGCCGCCCTCAGGCGTAGGTCAAACACGAGGTCCTCGCTGTAGTCGAGCCATTCGGGATAACCCCCGATCCCGCGCCACGATCCCTTAAAAAAGGCCATCGACCGGCTGCTGGGCAGAAAACTGGTTGGATCGATATCCTCCACCCGCGGCAGAACGGTTGCGCCCATCGCCAGCTGGAACGCGCCGGATACATCCGGCAGGAAAAACCCCGCCACCGCGCTAGCCCCGTCTTGCGAACTGCCGTCACCGCCTTCCAGCGGCGCTACCAGCCGTTCGAGCCATTTGCAGTCCAGCCGTACGCCCGCGTCAGTCGAGGCAATGATCGGTCCGGCCGCCGCCGCTATCGCCCTGTTCCTCCCCTGGCTGATGTTCACACCCGCCGCTTCGATGACTTTCAGTCCCGGCAATCTGCCGCTGTACTCGCGCAGGACCGAGACCGTCCCGTCCTGACTACCGCCGTCGCAGATGACGATCTCGTCGGGCAAGCGAGTCTGGACCAAAAGGGACTCCATCAGCGGCCTGACACTGTCGCCCTCATTGTAGACGGTGGCAACTACCGAAACGCGCATCGCGGCAATCTACTCTCCCATGACGGCGTCGGCGCACCGTCTGTGGCAACAGGCAAAGAAAAGCGCGCGCCCTGCTGTGACGCGCACTCTTGAGCCGAAATCCTTCTCGGGGCTGGACGCCAACCAATGCACGGCACGCCGAACATTGTGCCCCAACACCCTGGCGCCGCCAATTCCGCCATCTCCCGACCGGCGATGATCCGAGCTGGTTAGGCTTGCTTTGGCTGCGCCAACAGCAGCCCGCTAGCGCGGCTGCTGCCGGGCAAGTCTCAGGCAACTCGCGGCTGGAGGAGCCCGTATTGGCCGTCCTTGCGGCCGTAGACGATATTCAACGAGCTGGTATCGACATTGTAAAAGATGAAGAAGTCATGCCCCAGCAGCTCCATCTGTTCAACCGCCTCCTCGGGAAGCATCGGCTGTGCCACAAACTGCTTGGTCCGCACGATCAGAGACGGCTCCTCCGGCAACTGGGTGGCCGAGAGATCGACTGCCGCAGCCGCAGCCGCGGCATCTCTTCTGCGGCTCTGGAAGCGCCGCCCTTTGAAGCGCTCGATTTGGCGATACATCTTGTCGGCGATTGCATCGATCGAGGCGAACAGGTCCTCGCTCGACTCTTCCGCACGCAGAATCTGCCGGCCGGCCCAAACGGTCAATTGGGCCGTGTAGCGGTCCGACGAAGCGCGCGTCTCGCTGCGTACCAGCTCAGCCCTGGCCTCCCGTATCTGTGGCAGGTACTTGTCCAGTCTGCCGACCTTCGTCTCTACGTACTCCTGTACCCTATCCGATATGGCGACGTTTTTGCCGTGTACAGTCAGGTTCATGCTGTGATCTCCCGTCTTTGCAAACATGCCTCAATTGTAAGTCTGCTCAGCGTCTGATCCAAAGGGGGCCTTCGCAGAATTCGCACCAGGAACTGCCCTTTCTCTCAACGGAACAGTTCGTCCTCCTTTTGAGCCGGCTGCGACAGCGCCAGGCCGTATACGGCAGAAGCTCCCGCCGCACGTAACGCCACGGCGCATTCCGACAACGTCGAACCGGTCGTACTGACATCGTCCACCACGAGCAACGCCTTCCCTCGGACGCGGTCGGAAGAGGCGCTAAACGCGTCCTTTACATTTGCAACGCGGTCGCGCGCTTGCAGCCCGACCTGGGACGGAGTACTCCTGACGCGCGCCACTGCGTCTCCCATGACCGGAATGCCGCTGCCGCTTGCGAAACAGTCCGCCAGCAATCGAGACTGGTTGTAGCCCCTCTCCGCCAATCTTCCCTCGTGCAACGGAATCGGCAAGATTCCGTCCAGCCGGGCAAATATGCCAGGCCACGGATCTGCTTGCGTTGCTGCGCGCAAATAACGCGCCAGGTGCGATGCAAGTTCCACGCCTCCTTGGTATTTCAGTGCATGGATCGCCTCTGCAAGCGGCGAAAGGTGCAAAGTCGCCGCCCAAATCAGTGCCAGCGGACTGCGGCATTGCGGACACGGCCCGCCGCTAACCGCGACTGCAGGCGGCAGAGCGAAATCACAATCGCGACAGTTTCGGGGTGGCCGCGCCGGCAGCACCTCCTGGGCGCATCGGTCGCAGATTGATTGTCCGCTTCGGCTGCAACCGACGCAACGGGGAGGAAAAAGCAGATCGAGCAGGAACGAATTGACGCGTTCTATCAAGGGTCGAAGGTGTATTCGAATCGTAGACGGAAGGCGGCAGCAGGCTGACGGCGGGCAAAAGTCTAGAGCATCAACCCCGCACGAAATGCCTCAGAAGCGACAGGGAACCAACGCTGGAGCAGGTCGTTGATGAAAGTGCGCAAATCGTTGCCCAAAATCAGCAGGATCGAAAGCAGGACAATCGATACCAGAATCAACAAGAGCGCATATTCAACAAAACTCTGGCCGCCGCGACCCGAAGAAGGCCTGAACATCGACACAGCTGCGATCCCTCCTTGACTGCACCAAACTGGGCGCGTATCAGCGCGTGCAACGCACGGCACAGCGCGTGAACTTCAACCTATTGTCACGGAATTCCACCCGAAGAGCAACTCCTCTGGGGTCTTTCTCTCACAGCCCCTACGGGGAAAGTTCCGCGCGGCCGCGCTCGAGTCGCCAAACTGACCCAATGTAGACCGAAAGAATCGGTATTTGAGCCCCCCTCTTCACCGCGCGCATCCGGCTTTGCCGGTTGCGCGCGGCGAAGAGAGCGCTTCTTGGTACACGCATGCTTAGCCCTGGGGTGCAGTCCAAAATTGGGGTACAATTTCCTATGCCTCAGGTTGCAATGGAGTCATGTCCAGCCCACTGGCCAACGCCCCCGGTAGTTCCTGGAAACCGGCAACTGGCAACTGGCCACTGAAAACTGCAGTTCCGGACGTTCGGGCCTTCGGCCCCCTCTTGTGCGGGGGGACTCCCCCCGCAACGCCCCCCCGATGTACGCCGCACGCCGATTGTAGGGTCAATGCAGCCCTGCGCTACCTGGAGCCCAACGCGCCGCCCCCAAATCAGCAAACGCCGCCGCCGCGGTAGGGGCGGGCACGAGGCCTGCCCTGCGCCCGACCTGTGCCTCTCCCAAAACTGGCAAACAATTTCAGCAACCGCAGGCATGAATTCCACGCCAAACGACTCCCACCTCAAAAGGGGGCTGCACCTAACCGCAAGGGGTGCATCCGAGATTTTTGCGAGAGGGAGGGAGTTGTAGACTAAAGGGAGGATAAACAAAGGGAAAGAGAGGGAGGTCAAGATGGGCAAGGAAAAGGCGAGGGCGAAGTTTTTGGGGAAGGCGGAAGCTGTATTTGAGCGGATGTGGTCGTGGGGAGCAGAGCACACGGAGGCTACGCTGGACGAGATGGCGGCGGAGTTGGTGCCGCAGCGTCAGGAGTTGATGGGGGAATTGCTGGGGGAATTAGTGCAGCAACATGGGGATGGGAGGTATGAAGAGGTGGTCTGTCTGGATTGTGGGGAGAAGATGAAGTCGAGTGGACGGCGGAGGCGGAAGGTGTTACATGCCGAAGGGGAGGTGAAGATCGAGCGGGGCTATCACCGTTGTCCGGAATGTGGGCGAGGGATTTTTCCCCCTGGATCGAAGGCTCCAGCTGACGCGGCGTAGTTGGACGCCGGCGACGATTGCCCAAGCGCTGCGGATGAGCGTAGAGATACCCTCGTATGCGCGGGCTGCGGCCCAGTTTAGCGAGTTGACGCATGTTGGTCTGTCCACGAGTAGTCTGCAGGAGTTGGTCAAAGCGTATGGCGGGCAACTGGTGGAGCGCCAGGCGGAAGAAGCGCAGGCAACGATGGAGATGCCGAGTAAGGAGGGAGGGGAGGTCAGGCGTGAGATACCGGAGCCGCCGAGTGCGGCCATGAACATCTCGATGGATGGGGCGATGGTCAATATACGCGGCGAAGGTTGGAAAGAGGTGAAAACGGTAGCGGTGTCGGCGATACGGCATCTGAATGATAGGGTGACAGGCGAAGCAACCACCCTGTTAAGCGAGCATAGCTATCGGGCCGGGTTGTGGGATGCGAGCGAATTTTGTCAGCAGCAGTGGGCTGAAGCCTGTTGTCGGGGCGTGGAGAAGGCTGGCTATCTGAGCAGTGTCAACGACGGCGCAGCCTGGATCTGGAACATCGTGCGCATGTGTTATGGCAACTGTGTCGAAATCATCGACTGGTGGCACGCTGTCGAAAAGCTGTGGCTAATCGCCCAGCACCGGTTCGGCACGGAAACAGAGGAGGCGACAGCATGGGTCTCTGCGCAGAAACAACTCTTAATCGAGGGGAGCCTCCGCCAACTTGTGCGCAACATCCGCCTGCTTTACCCCAGAGGAAACACCCTGCCCGACGCTGTGCGCAACGCAACGCACTATCTCTTCCACAATCGCAGACGTATGCGTTACCGCCTCTTCCGCGAAGCAGGCTATCCCATCGGCAGCGGAACGGTCGAGTCAGCTTGCAAACTGGTCGTTCAACAACGTCTCAAACAGTCGGGCATGCGCTGGTCTCGACACGGCGCTCAAGCTATGCTCGCACTACGGGCTACGCTCCTTAGTCAACCCTCCCACCGTTCACTCCCACTAATCGGACTCGCCTGAAATCCAAAAATCCTGGATGCACCCACCGCAAGCACCCTTTTGCCACTTTGGACGCGGGAATGTTATGATGAAGAGTGCCCGATAGCCCCTCGGCCTCAGCATGAAGGCGGCATTCGGCACCACAGGCCCGACCCGCACCGACTACAGCCTTCTGGAGCCGCCAACCGAAGCATTCGATATCTCGCCGTCTCGTTCCACTGTTTGAATCAACTTTGCCGATACCATCTGGTGAAGGCGCGAGGCGCTCAAGCGATCAACGTAACTGCAATGGGGAAAAACGTGGACGCCAAAGTTGCCCTGCTCAAGATGCACGAAATCGACTCGATGTACGACAAGATTCGGCGCCGCTTGCTCTTGCTGCGCAGGGAGTCCGAAGGTTCGGCTGAACTGATCGCACTTCGCGAACAGGTCCTGAAAATAGACGAGGAGCTTCACGCCGCGCGTACCGAACAGCAGGACCTTGAACTGGAGTCGCGCACGCTGACTGAACGCGTTCGCGAATCAGAGCAAAATCTGATGAGCGGTGAGCTCAGCAATCCCAGAGAACTGGAGGCCCTTCAGTCCAGCATCGACTCTATGAAATCTCTGCGAACCGAGCTTGAAGACAAGAGCGTAGAACGCCTGGTATTGGTCGATTCGCTTGAAGGTTCATTGCAGGAGAAGCGCGCAACGCTTGATGAGCTTGAGCAGCAGTGGTCTGAACGCAAGGCCGCAATCGAGTCCGAAACTGACCAGCGCAAAAAAGAATACGTCTACCTGAAGAGGGCGCGGGAAATGGTGTCGGAACGGCTCTCCGAAGACAATCTGGAACTCTACGAACATTTGCGCCGCCGCAAGAACGGCGTCGCCGTGGCCAGATTGGAAGAGGAGGTGTGCGGCGCCTGCCACACGCAGGTCGCCGTCGGCATCCTCAACAACGTGCGCTATAGCGACGACCTCCTTAACTGCCCCTCCTGTGGCCGTATCCTCTTAACCGAAGAATAGCCCTCGCAATCGGCGAGGCGTCACCGGTTTTGCATCCCACGCCCAATTCGGCGTGGGGGCGTCTAACGGACGCCGCAGCTTGTCAGCACAACTAGTCAGCACAACTAGCCAGCAATACTTGTCACCACATCTTGTCAGCCCAGCTTGTCGAAATCTCGGTCGGAGGAAAACGACCAATGACGAAGCGAATTCTCGTTACCGGAATGAGCGGTCTGATTGGCGGGGCAGTTCGGAAGCGGCTCGAAGGGCGCTACTCACTAACCGCGCTCAACCGCAGCCTTGTGCCCGGTGTGCCGACTGTCCAGGCCGACATAGCCGAATTCGACGCCATCAGACCCGCATTCGAAGACCAGCACACCGTTGTCCATCTGGCCGCGTCCGCGCGCGGCCGCGATCCCTGGGAGCGCGTGCGCGACCCGAATCTGATCGGCGCCTACAATGTCTTTGAGGCCGCGCGCCAGGCCGGCGTCCGGCGCGTCGTCTACGCCAGCAGCGGCTCGACCGTTTCCGGGTGGGAACAGGTCCAGCCATACCGCGCGCTGGTGAGCGGCGACTACGACATGGTGATGAAACCTTGGCCCATGGTCACGCACGAGACGCCCGTACGCCCCGCCGGCGTCTACGGCGCGACCAAGGTTTGGGGAGAGGCCCTCGCCTGGCACGTCACAGACAGTTCGGACATGTCCGTCATCTGTTTGCGCATCGGGCTGGTCAATCAGGAAGACCGCCCGACCGACGCCCGCCAGTTCTCGGTCTGGTGCAGCCAGCGTGATATCAGCCAGATGGTGGAACGCTGTATCGAGGCGCCGCCGGAACTGAAGTATGACATCTTTTACGCCGTTTCCAGGAACAAGTGGGGTTACCGCGACATCTCCCGTGCACGCGAAGTCGTCGGCTACGATCCTCAGGATGAAGCCGAGACCTATCGTTGAGGAGGAGCCCACCAAAACCGGCTTCCCGACTGCTCCTAATCCCCGTCCAACCGTAAGATTCCCGCCCCAAATGCCTGGAAAGAAGCATGGACCATATCACGGAACACCGCTACAACCGCCTGACCTGGGCTGAGATGAACGAAGCCATTGCCGCGCAGAAGGTCGTGCTGCTCCCCGTCGCCTCTACCGAACAGCATGGCCGCCACCTTCCCCTGGACGTGGATGTGTTCCTTTGCGAATCGGTCTGTCTCGAGGCGGGGCGCCGCGCGCCGGAAAAGATTCTCGTGCTGCCTCCCATCTCCTACGGTCTCAACCTGCATCACATCGACTTTCCGGGCACGATACACATCGAGCCGGAAGTCTTCATCGCCTTCTGTCTGAACATCACCAAGAGTGTCGCCTATCACGGTTTCGAAAAGATTCTGCTGATCAACGGCCACGGATCAAACACGCCGCTGATCGATCTTGTGGCGCGCAAAACTGTGCTGGAGACCAATTCAATCTGCGGCGCGCTGGGCTATTTCGGACTGGCCCTGGATGCTTTCGAAAGAGTCAAAGAGACCGAGGTGATGGCCCACGCCGACGAGTTTGAGACTTCGCTGTACCTTCATCTGGCGCCCGAGCGCGTGCAGATGGACAAGGCCGAGGCCGACGATGATGTTCGCGGCCGCTTTGTCAGCTCGGACAGCGTCTACACCAACCCGGTCCGCTTCAACGATTTCTGGAGTCGTTGGACCCGGCTGGGCGTCCACGGGGATCCAACCAAGGCAACCGCGGAGAAGGGCGAGGTAATTTTTGAGGCGGCCGTGGAGGGGTTGATCGCCGTAGCCGAAGAATGGAGCAACTGGCCGATTGCGGAACGTTCCGACCAGCACACCGGTCCCGTCCAGCGCCACATTCGCTGGTGAGCGTTTGCCGCAAACTGCTGAGGAGCAATCAAAAACGACCGGTTTAATGCGGCAGTTTCCTGCGCCGGCACCGCCTCACACGTCGCCCTCAGCCATCCTGCCCGGCCACACCTCCGGATTGGCGATCCAGGTCGGCCGCTCGCCCTGCAAAGCGAGCTCGATGTTCTCTACCGTTCCTGCCTGCATCGCATCGATTCCGGCATCGGTGTTGGAGGCGATGTGCGGGGTCACGACGACGTTTTTCATTTTCAGAAGAGGATTGTCCGCCAGCGGCGGCTCCGGATCAAACACATCCAGTCCCGCTCCCGCCAGATGACCCTCCCGCAGCACCTTGATCAGCGCGGCCTCATCGACTACGCCCCCGCGCGACGCGTTGATCAGATAGCCGCCCGGCCTCATCAAACGCAGGCGACGTTCGTCTGCAAGGTGCCTCGTCGACGGCAGGAGCGGAGTATGCAAAGTAACAAATCGGCTTTCGGCAAAGATCGTGTCCAGGTCTTCGGCGCGCGCGACGCCCGCGGGCAGGTCGAAACTATCGGGCAGAATCGGATCGTAGATCATCACCTTCATTTTGATCCCTTGCGCGCAAATCTCGGCTACGCGACGGCCGATGCGTCCGTACCCGACAATGCCCAAAGACCTGCCCAGCAGCTCGGTGCCGCGCAGGTCCGACCGACCGATCCCTTCGCCGCCGCGCAGCTGCATATCGCCCACGATCACCCTTTTTGCCACAGCCATCAGCAGAGCGACGGCGTGCTCCGCGGTGGACTCAGACGGCGCGTCAGGTGTGTTGCAAACAAGTATGCCCCGCGCCGTCGCCGCGTCCACGTCAATGTTGTCCAGGCCGATGCCGGGCTTGGCAATCTGTTTCAGGTTCGGCCCGATCCGGTCCATCAATTGGCCGTCGTAATAGCGGCCGATTCCTGTAATGACATCAGATCCCGGCAGCTTGTCCAGATCGCCGTCGGTGACGACCTCCGCCAGCGCACTGAGCCGCGCAATCAACGCAGGCGGGAGAGGCCATTCCATCCACACTTTCTTTTTCATCAGTACTCTACCTATTCTGACGGAGCGGAATTGGGACCATCCCGCCAACCCTACAACAGACAAACCGTTCGCACAAGTCAAACATGGAACCAGGAGATCGACTGCCGATAATGACTACCTTCGTTTACATCACCGCTGCCGGCGACAACCTGATTCGCGCCTACGAAATCGACGGAAACGGGCGCCTGAACTTATTGCACGACATTGCTGCCGACGGCGGCCCCTCCGCGTTGGCGTCCGCCGCAAACGGTCGGTTCTTGTACTGTTCCCTGCGCGCCAGCAACGAGCTGGCTGCCTTTCGCTTCGAACAGGACGGCAGCCTTCGCCCGCTGGGCCGCAAGCCCCTCGATGCCGATGCCTGCTATGTCGCCGCGGACAAAACCGACCGCTTCTTGCTGTCCGCCTATTACAACGCTGGCAAAGTCGCCGTTCACAGTTTGGCAGCCGACGGATCAGTCGGCGAGCTCGTCTGCACGGCGCCAACCGCGGCCCGCGCCCACTGCATCGAAACCGACCTGACCAACCGCTACGCCTTTGTGCCCCATCCACTCGATGCCAACCGCCTCTTTCAGTTCCTTTTCGACGAGGAAACCGGTCAGCTCTCGCCAGACCCGGCCGCCCCCTATGTTGACGCCCCAACCGGAGCAGGGCCGCGTCATTTCGTCTTCTCTATCGACCAGCGTTTTGTCTATACCTCGGACGAGGATGGCTCAAGCGTTACCGCCTACCGCTTTGACCCCGGCGCCGCGCATGGCCCGCTGCAGGCCTTCCAGACACTCTCGACGCTGCCGGATGAATACAACGGCGAAAACACCTGCGCTCAGATCCATCTGCACCCTTCCGGCCATACGCTTTACGTTTCGAATCGCGGGCACGACAGCATAGCCGTCTTTGCTATCGATACCGCCAGCGGCGCGCTCTCTAGGCGAGGATGGCAGGAAACTGAAGCAGTTCCCCGTGTCTTCAACATCAACCCCAGCGGGAAGTTTCTTGTCACAGCAGGGCAAGGCACGGGCAAGGCAGCCTCTTACGCTGTCGACCCGGCGAACGGCAGGCTAACGCCGCTGCACGTGTACGAAGTCGGCGAACAGCCGATGTGGGTATTGTTCAGGGCAGCCTGACAGTGGCGCCCGGCCTCCCGGAGAAAACCTCAAACTTCAGCGGCAGCAACTCGGCGGCCGCGTTCTCTAGTCCTCACCTGCCTCACCCTGCTCGAAACGACGCCGCCGGTAGCGCGTCACATATGTCAGAAGCCACTGCAGCACGCCGGGGAAGAGCACCGCAAACCAGACCAGCAGCCGGTCGAACAGCGTGATGTAGACCTCTCGCTCACCCCGCTTGATGGCGGTTACGGTGCGCCGGCCTACCTTGCTGGCTTCGACGCCCCGTGTAAGCGAATGCCTTTCCCCCTGCCGGTGCTCGGCGCCCGGCACGCTGATGCGGCTGTTCTGCGAAAATTCGGTCTCCGTCAGACCCGGGCACACGACAACGAGATCGATGTTGTCCCGTTTCAGCTCCGAACGCGCCGCACCGCTCGCCCCTTGCAGCGCGAATTTCGTCGCACTGTAACCCCCGCCCAGGGGCTGAGGAAACTTGCCCACAATGCTGCTGATATTGACGACCGTTCCACCCCCCTGGCGACGCATCACCTGGACCGCCGCCTGCAACGCCGCCACCGCGCCGAAGAAGTTGACCTCAAAGACATGCCGCAAATCGTCCAGGTCCAGTTCGTCGACCGCGCCGTAGATACCCATGCCCGCGTTGTTGACAAGAATATCCACACCGCCAAAGTGGGACTCCGTCTTCTCGATAAGCGCCCGCGCCTGGCCCTCGTCGCTGATGTCGGTTGGAACGGTAAGGATGTCAGCGTCGAAATCCTGCCGCAGCTGGCCTGCGACCTTGTCCAGCAACTCAGTATTGCGCGCGGCGAGGGCCAGCCGGCAACCCTCCTCTGCCAGCGCTCCAGCGATTGCAGCCCCGATTCCTCGGTTCGCGCCCGTGATGACGGCGACTTTTCCCGCCAACGCACCGCCCCTTTCTACTCCGAAGCTCGGCCTGTTGCCTGTCGTCATCTCTCTCCCCTTTGCAGCATCTGCTCAGCCCAAATCGTGTATAGCATACTCTCCAAGCAGCGATAAGCAAAGTCCTCTGCTGATAGGGGTGCAGTCCAAAACTGGAGAAAAATTCCCTATGCATCGGGTTGCAATGGCCTCATGGCCAGTCCTTGGTCCACTCTCGGGCGGAGTGGAGGTATACGCTTTCCTGGTTCCTTTTGGACGGTCGGGCCTGACGGCCCTCCCTTGTGCGGGGGGACTCCCCCCGCAACGCCCCCCTGACACAACCCGCAGTTGACGTTATTCGTGAAGATTCCCGCAAATTCGTGGATTGAGCCCTTGCCCTTGACGTTGCCGGCAACTGGCCACTGGCCACTGCAGTTCTGGACGGTCGGGCCTGCGGCCCTCCCTTGTGCGGGGGGACTCCCCCCGCAACGCCCCCCTGATGTTCTCCCTCCGCCGCGTGTGGGGTCAATGCGGCCCTGTGCCGCCTGCGGCCCTCTCCGCCGCAGCCACCGAAGGGGCAGGCCCTGTATCAGCCCTGCGCCTCCCCCAGAGCCGGCAACAATTTCAGCCACCGCTGGCATGGTCTCCCCGCCAGAGCGATACCCACCCCAAAAGTGTGATGCACCCCGAAAAGTGGCTGGTTTTGTGCACCTTTCGGATCGGTGCTATATTTTATTGAACGGGGCCTGTTCAACTTTCGGGCGCCGAAAGCGGTGGACGGCCTGTTCCCGCTAGCTGAGGAAGTGGCCTCTTTACCAGGCAGGTGAGCGGGACATATGGAGAAGTCGAAGCGCCGCAAGAAGGTCAGTTTGCTTTCTCAACAGAAGGCAGGATCGCGACGGCTCTCGGTCGGAATTCTCCTGATCGGCGGAATCGCACTGTTGGCGGCCGCAATCGCGCTCGTACTGGTCGTGGTCTCCGGCAACCAGCAGTCCACGGCCGAGGGTGCCGTCTACACTGGAATTCCCCCGGATTGGCAGAATCGCAACGTCCTGGGCAACCCGGAAGCGCCTGTCACCGTGCAGGCCTGGGAAGACTTCCGCTGTCCTGCCTGTGCCGCCTTCAACCAGACGGTCAAGCCCGGTCTGGTCGAAAACTACATCGCCAGCGGCGAAGCCAAGCTCGAATTCCGCCACTTTCCCTTGCAGCAGCACGAACCTGGCGCCTCGCTGGCAGCACAAGCAAGCGAATGTGCGGCCGACCAGGGCCAGTTTTGGCCCTATCACGATCGCGTTTTCCAGGAGACGCAAAGAGGGCCGTCGGCTTTCATCGCCGAAGAGCTGATCAAATACGCTGTCGAACTGGAATTGGACGAGGACTCATTCTCTTTCTGTCTGTTGAACCAGACACACCTGAACAGCGTTTCCGAGAGCCTGCAGGATGCGCGCGTCGCCGGTTTGGGCGGTACGCCTACAGTTCTGGTCGACGGCATCCCTGTCACAAATCCGCTCGACTACGACTCGGTCGCCGCCGCCATCGACGACCGCCTGGCGGCAGGCCAATGACAAGGCGAAGCGTCGAAAGATGAACAGTTCGCGATTTTGGGTTCGCCTCGGCCTGTACAGCGCTCTAACCGCTGCTTGGGTCTCCATGATGGGCAGCCTCTACTTCAGCGAAGTGATGCGCTTTACGCCCTGCACGCTTTGCTGGTTTCAGCGCGTCCTCATGTATCCGCTGGCCGGTCTGATCGCTTTCGGCATATTGCGCCGCGACCATCACTTGCCCTTCCTGGTCCTTCCCTTCTCCCTCTTGGGGCAGGGGGTGGCAGTCTATCACTACCTGCTCCAGAAGACGAGCATTTTCGGCCAACCCGCAAGTTGCGGGCTCGGCGTAACCTGCTCGTCCGTCTGGATCGACTGGTTCGGAATCGTTACCATTCCGCTTCTATCCGTATTTGGCTTTATGGCCATCACCATCGGGATGCTGATGGTCATTGCCGGAGGCGAAAACAGGCCAAACCTGGTCGGCGCCTACCGTTGGCCGCGCTGGCCTGTTCCGGTAATCGTTGTCATCGCTGTCGCCCTGTATGTCGCCGAGGCCGTGCGCGCGGGCGAGATGGAGGTCTCGCTTCCCGAAATTCACATCTCGCTCCCTTCCTCAGTTCCCTTCTTGGATCTTTCAACCGGCGCGACCCCAACACCCGTGCCGACGGCAACGCCGACCAGCCAGGAAAAGGGTGAGTCTCTCTACGCCCAGGCCTGCGCCTCCTGCCATGGCGCCCAGGGCGAAGGCGTCGAAGGACTTGGCACTGCCCTGGCCGATTCGCCCTACGTTTCCCAGCTCTCCGATGACGCAATGCTCGCGCTGATCCGAGACGGGCGGGCGGCCGACGCCGATGACAACCGCACAGGGCTTGCCATGCCCCCGCGCGGCGGCCAGTCGGAGTTGAGCGACGAACAGATCGGATTCATCATACTCGTAATCCGGGACTGGCAATGATTGCGGTCCGACGCCTGTGGGCGCGATGCAATGAGTCGCGCATCGCAACATTCACGTTAGCGCGTTTGGGCCGCTCTTGATTGCCCGGACAAGGCCGATTGCTACATGTTCGATTCTAGCCAAAAAAACAACCAGGAACCGTTCCGCGTTGGTCGAAAGCTTGTAATTTCCCGACGGGTCCTTTCCGCGATTCTCATTAGCTTGGGATTGCTGACGTATACCTCGCTCGCGGCAGTTCCCGTTCGCGGCGCCTCCGAGTCTGGATCGGTAGCGGACATCCGTTTGGACAGGGTTAATGCCCCGAGTCAGCAGGCCGGCCAATCCGGCATTACTTCTCCGGCTACGGGAAGTACCGTCAGCGGCTCCGTTCCGGTTCTCGGTACAGCTGCCGGTCCACCATTTGCCCGCTATGAACTCTACTTCAAGCTTGAGCCCAGCGGCGATGAAGCCTTCGTCTGGTTCGCGGGCGAAACATTTCAGGTGAACAATGGCCAATTGGGTGTCTGGCATACCGGAAACCTTGCGCCGGGAACCTATTCCTTGCGGCTTCGGGTTGTTCGGCCTGATGGAAACTACGGCGAATACTTCGCCCGCAATATCAGCGTAAACTTGGAGGCGCCGACGCCGACACCAGATGGCCCCACGCCGACACCGATCCCGATCGACACGCCCACGCCCGTGCCGCAGCCGACAGTCCCCCCCGTCGAAATCGTGCAGCCGGATATCGAAGAGCCCACCGCCGAGGTTACACCCTCGCCCGCACCGGCCGCTCAGGGAAACGGCGGAGGCACAACCCAGGGCCAGGCGTCCTCCGCAGGTGAGTCGGTCATCCAGGGAACGCCGGGCAGTATAGACAACCTGGCCGGAGCCCTTTCCCTGGATCGACTGCGCGGGCGCTTCTTCACCGGCGTTCGCTGGAGTGCCGGTCTCTTCCTGTTGTTGGGCGCGATTTTCTCCGCCAAGCGATTGCTCCAATGGCTGACCGGCAAAATATAGAGACATGGAGCATCTCTTCGCACACGAAGCTTAGGCGCCGCAAGGGAAACGTACCTATGGGGCCGACCCGAATCCTTTGCGGCCGTTAGTTGGAAAGTTGCTGGCCCGCAAAGGCCGCAAAAGTAGCGTCCCGAATATGAAGATGATTGTGGGTCTGGGAAATCCCGGGCCCCGTTACGCGCGCAATCGACACAACATCGGATTTCAGGTGGTGGATCTCCTGGCCCACCGCCACGAAATTCCGCTCTCCCGTTCCAAGTTCAATGCTCTTTACGGAGAGGGTTGGATCGTGCGGCCGCGCCGCTCAGAATCGGCTTCGACCGCCGGCGACGCGCCGCTTCGTCAGAAGGTCCTGCTGGCTCGGCCGCTCACCTTTATGAACCGCAGCGGTAGCGCCGTTGCCCCTATGGCCCGCTACTTTGCAGTCGAACCACACGATATCTTTGTCGTCTACGACGAACTCGATCTTCCCGGCGGCAAGCTGCGACTTCGCCCCTTCGGCGGAGCAGGCGGCCACAAAGGCATGAAGTCGCTGATCCAGCAACTGGGCACGGACCGCTTTCCACGCGCCCGCGTAGGCATTGGCCGCCCGCCAGCGCCGATGGACCCCGCCGCCTACGTCCTGCAGAACTTCAGCGAAGAAGAGGAGTCTGGGTTCGGTCCGCTTCGAGCTCGCGTCGCCGACGCCGCCGAATGCTGGCTTTCTCAGGGAATCGACATCGCCATGAACCGCTTCAATGGTTGAACCACGTCCAGGACCCCGGCCCAGCTCATGATCATCAAGTTGCCCATTCGAAGCGTATGAACCTGTCCGGCCTGTTGCCAATTCTCAGAAATCTGCCCGCTTATCAGCGGTTGCTGAAGGGCCATGACGGCGAGCCGCAGAAGCTATATTCGGCCGCGCGTGCCCTTGTCGTAGCCGGCGCCGCGACCGACCGCGAAGGCCCCGTGCTTGTCTTAACGGGCACCTCGGAGCAAGCCGAACGCTGGATCGAGAGACTGCAGCTCTTCCTGCCCCACACCGACGACCAGTCCCCGGTTTCGTTCTACGCCGAGCCTGACGCCCTGCCCTTCGAACGCATCCCCTGGACAGGACGCACGCGACAGCGCCGTTTGACAGCGCTTGCTGCGTTGCAGCAAAAGGGCAGCCATCCAAGGATCGTTGTCTCCTCGGCGCGGGCGCTTATGCAGAAGACTTTGCCGGCAAGAACATTCCGCCTGGCTTTGCGACCGCTGCACGCCGGTAGCTTCGTCCAGCTCGATGAACTGACCGGACGTTGGGCGCAAACCGGATACGAGCCGGTTAACGTAGTAGAGGAGCCGGGAACCTTCGCCCGCCGCGGTGGCATCGTCGACATCTGGCCCCCGAATCTACCCCATCCAGTTCGCGTCGACCTCTTTGGCGACGAAGTGGAGTCGATCCGCGCCTTCGATCCGGCAACGCAACGGAGCGATCGCCAGTTGCAGCGCGTATTGATCGGCCCAGGCAGCGAAGCGCTGGGCCTGGCGCAAAAGGGCGGGCCGAACGTCGACCGGCTGCGCGAAACCCTGCTGGGGGACCCGGACCTCGTGCTTGTCATCCGCGAAGAGATCGGACGTGAGCTTGGAGAGTTGGAGGAGCAACGCGTCTTTCGCGGCATCGAATGGTATCTGCCTTACGCCTACACCCACCCGGCATCGCTCCTCGATCACCTTCCCGCCAATAGCCTGCTCGTCATCGACGACGGCGCCGAACTGGTGGCCGGACTGCAGGCATGCAAGCAGAATGCCGACAGCACTAGGCACGAGCTGCTGAGCGGCCGCGAACTGCCAAGCGAGTTCCAATCCAGCATCTTTAGCCTGGAAACCATCCTCGATCAGGTCGCCCAGCGCAATCCGCTCCAGCTGGGAACACAATCCATTCATAATCCCGGCGTCCCAGAGGAAAGCGGCGGCTCCGACCTGGCGCGCTCCTTTGCGCCAAGTCCCCACTTCGCCGGCCAGAGCAAACGCATTCTGGATGAAATGCGCAAATACACCAATACATCCGATCGCGTCGTCCTGGTCTCCCGCCAATCTGCCAGATTGCAGGAGGAGTTGAAAGAGGCGCGGCTCGCGGCCGAATTGCGCGCCGACCTCGACGCGCCGCCCCCTGCCGGGATTTCCATTCTTCAGGGTGAGCTGTCCGAAGGCTTCGTGATGAAAGGGTCCGAAGCGCAGCCGGCGGGTGGCAAGCCCCCCGCGACTGTCGACCTGCGCCTTCTGACCGACACCGAACTATTCGGCTGGACAAGGCAGTCGCGCCGCGCAAGGCGCGCCGCGCAGTCGACCGTAGCGCCCGAGCTCTTCTTCGCCGACGTCAGCCCCAATGACTATGTAGTCCACCTCGAACACGGCATCGGCGTCTACGAGGGGCTCACCAACATCGAACTGGGAGGCGTGGAGCGAGAATACCTGAAGGTGAACTACGCCAGAGGTGACAGACTCTATGTCCCCGTGCACCAGGCCGACCGCCTGAGCCGATACGTCGGCGCCGGCGACGCCGGAATCCCGCCGGCGGTCACCCGGCTCGGCACAGCCGACTGGCAAACGGTCAAAGCCCGCGCCAAAAGGGCGGTCGAGGACATCGCCGAAGACCTGCTCAAACTCTACGCCGAAAGAGAGGTAATCCCGGGCTACTCCTTCAGCCCCGATGGGCCCTGGCAGGAGGAGATGGAAGCGGCCTTTCCGTTCCGCGAGACCTCCGACCAGATCGACGCCATCGACGATGTCAAGCGCGACATGGAGACCGGCAGACCGATGGACCGCATAATCATCGGCGACGTCGGCTACGGCAAGACCGAAGTCGCCATACGGGCCGCATTCAAGGCCGTGATGGATGGAAAGCAGGCCGCAGTGCTTGTGCCCACCACCGTCCTCGCCCAGCAGCACTTTCGCGTCTTCAGCCAGCGCCTGGGCCAGTTCCCGGTCCTTGTGGAGATGCTCTCCCGCTTCCGAACGCCGGCACAGCAGGAAAAAGTGCTGAAGAAGATGCAGGAAGGCACCGTTGATATTGTCATCGGAACGCACCGCCTGCTCTCGCAAGATGTCAGCTTCCAGTCTCTGGGGCTATTGGTCATCGACGAGGAGCAGCGCTTCGGCGTTGCCCACAAAGAGCGCCTTAAGCAGTTGCGCTCCCAGATGGACGTGCTGACCCTCAGCGCCACCCCAATTCCCCGCACACTGCACATGAGCCTCAGTGGTGCTCGCGATATGAGCACCATAAACACCCCGCCTAGAGAACGTCTTCCCGTACGCACAGTCCTGTCGGAATTCGACAACTCACTCGTCCGGCAGGCCATCCTGCGTGAACTGGAACGCGACGGCCAGGTCTTTTTCGTCCACAACCGCGTACGCGGCCTCAAGACGCTGGCTGCACGCGTCCAGCGCCAGGTGCCCGACGCCGTCGTTGCAATCGCCCACGGCCAGATGGCTGAGCGTGAGCTTGAAGAGACCATGCTGAGTTTCGCCGAAGGCGAAATAGATGTCCTCGCCTGTACCACGATCGTCGAAAACGGGCTGGATATCAGGCGGGCCAACACCATGATCGTCAATCGAGCCGACCATTTCGGGCTGGCCCAACTGTACCAACTGCGCGGGCGCGTCGGGCGCGGCGCTGTGCGCGGATACTGCTATCTCTTTCATGATCGACACAGCACACTGTCCCTCGACGCGCGCCGGCGGCTTGAAGCCCTGCTCGAGAGCAGCGACGAACTGGGCGCAGGTTTCCGTATCGCCATGCGCGATCTGGAGATCCGCGGCGCCGGAGAGCTCCTCGGCGCACGCCAGCACGGCCAGATAGTCAGCGTCGGCTTCGATCTCTACACGCGCCTGCTCGCACAGTCTGTCAATGAGCTGAGAGAAAAGCGGCAGCGGCTTGCCGCCGCGGAGAAACAAGGGGAAGGAAACGGAGCGTCTCTCTCCGCCAATGGCGATCGAGGGGCGCAAGCCCCACCTGCACCAGACACAGCCGACCGCTTTCCGCTCGCATTGGATGATCCGCTGGCCCCGCCAGTCACGCTCGATCTCCCCCTGCGGGCCGAAATTCCCTCCATCTACGTCGAGGAAGAGGGCCTGCGGCTGCAGCTGTATCGACGCATCGCCGGCCTGACTGCCCCGCCGCAAATTGAAGAAATGCGCCGGGAACTGGTGGACCGCTTCGGGACCGATCCGGAGACACGCTCCGTACCAATCGAGCTGGACAATCTCTTCTACCAGATCCGGGTCAAGATCGAGGCACTGAGGGCCGGCATCCAAAACATTGGCCGCCGTCGCGATCAGATTGCCGTCCGCATCCCGCAGGGAGGATCATTGCCCGCGATCGCGGGCGAAGGCAAGCTTCAGGGGGAGATACCGGACGCCCCCAGGCGCAAACTTCAGCACTCGCTGCGCATGGCGCTCGGCTCGACGTCCGACGAGGACGTCTTCGTCCCGGAAAACGCAATCCATGTCGGGAGAGAGGCCATTTACATCCCCATCGACGAGGCTGGTCGCTGGCGGGCGCTGCTGCTGCGCGTCCTGGAGGCGCTATCCCTGGAATAAAAGAGTCAGGCGAAAAGCGCCATCTTCCAATAAGCAACCCCCGTCTCCCTCCAGCTCCTACTCCAGCGCCAGCTTTCCTCGCAATCGGGCGTACTGCGCGTAGTCTACCGCTACCCGGCGCCGGATGTAGTCCCAGGTGCCCGGGGCCCGATCCCGCGTTTCCGGCAAACGTTCCGTCAGGCGTAGCGCGAACACATCGGAACCGGCCCCGCTGCCGTAACTGACAACGAGCACGCGCTGGCCCGGCTCGGCTTCGTCCAGTATCGCCGTCAAGCCGACGATCGCGGATCCAGCATATGTGTTGCCGATTTCGCCCACCAGGAGCCCGCTCTCCCACTGGTTCCGCTTAAACCCCAGCGCCCGCATCGCCCGCACCGGGAACTTCACGTTCGGTTGATGCACAACCACGTGGTCGAACGCCGCAGCCGTCACGTCCAGCTCATCCATCGTCTGCTCCGCCGCCGATATCAGATGGCTGAAGTAGCCGGGGTCTCCGCTGAAGCGCTCGGCATGGCTGGGGTAATTCTGGCGAGGCCGGCGCCAGAAATCAGTTGTGTCCGACACGTAGCTCATGCTCCGCTCGATGACCGCGACCGATTCCTCAGCCGGACCAATCAACATCGCCGCGCCGCCGGCGCCGGCGGTGTACTCAAGAGCGTCTCCCGGACGCCCCTGCGCCGTATCCATCCCGATCGCAAGCGCATACGGCGCCATCCCGCTGCCCACGAAGCCGATTGCGGCCTGCATCGCCTCCGTTCCCGCCTTGCACGCGAACTGCAAGTCCGCCGCCTGCGTCAAAGGCGTCGCGCCAATCGCCTCGGCAACAATCGTACCCGTAGGCTTGACCGCGTATGGATGGCTCTCGCTGCCGACCCAAACTGCCTGGATCCGCTTCGGATCGACCTGTGAGCGCGCCAGCGCGTTGCGGGCGGCCTCGATACTCATAGTCGCCGTGTCCTCGTCCAACCCCGGTACGGCCTTCTCCCTGATCGGGCTCGCCTCCTTCTGCCCGTTGGACCTGACCTCGCCCTTGTGCTGCGACGATTCGTCAATCCCTATTTCCCCGCTCCAAATCCTGCTGATTTCTGCGCCCGGAAGGCGGAATCTCGGCACGTAAGCGCCGTAACCCACAATTCCGACCGGCTTGATCGGTTGACTCAGCATCGGTTCTCTCCTGTCAGGGGCGCAATTCCCCCGCCCTCTCCTTCAGGTCTTGGGCCTTGTATTCCCGCAACAGCTCCCTGGCCCTTTCGACGCGTATCTCTTTCTCCGCAACCAGCGCGGCCGCGACCCGCTCCACGGCTTCACCTTCTGCCCCTGCTGTCACAGCCATCTGGCGCGCATGGAGCCGCATGTGCCCCTCCTGAATGCCTGTCGTTGTCAGCGCACGCAGCGCGGCCAGATTCTGTGCAAGACCCACCGCAGCAATGATCCTGCTTAACCTTTCTGCCCCTATAACCGAAGCCGATTTCCCGCCTTCGCCGAGAGGCTGCAGGATTCTCAGGGCAAGTTGCGCCGTCGGGTGACTGCGCGTCGCGCCGCCAACTACGCCAACGGCGAGCGGCAGCTCCAGCCGCCCATAGAGCGACGTTGAGCCGCCGCGCGATCGCAACTGCCAATCGGTCAGAGCGCGATACCGGCCATCGCGTGCGGCCCAGGCGTGCGCGCCCGCCTCGACCGCCCTCCAATCGTTGCCCGTCGCCAGAAGGACCGCGTCAATACCGTTGAATATGCCCTTGTTGTGCGTCGCCGCCCGGTAGGGATCGGCTACGGCGAAGGCGTTAGCTTCAGCGATCCTCTCAACGGTCTCGGCCCCGTGAAATTCCTCGCTGTCAAAAGCCTTGGCAGGAATCTCGACCTGTGCCCATGCGCGCCGCCTGTCGCTAAGGTTCGAGAGGATCCGCAGACCCGCTCGCCCTCTGCTCAGCTTTTCCAGGAGAGGCGCCGCCGCCTCTGCGGCAGTGTTCACCGCGTTGGCGCCCATCGCGTCGTGGCAGTCGATAAACAGGTGCACGACCAGCATCGCGCCCGCCTGCGTGTCCGGCAGATGGCGGACTTCCAGCCCCTTCGGCCCTCCGCCCAATTGCGACAGCGTCGGGCTCTTGTCGGCCGCCGCCAGAATCTGCGCCCGCGCCGCAAAGATCGCGCGCTCCGCTTCCGCAGCGTCCGGCACATCGAGCAGCTGAATCTGTGCGATCATGACTGGCTCACTGCTGCCCGTTCGAAAACCGCCGCCCGCCCGCGCCAGCAACGCGCCCGAGCTCACACCGGCCACAACCGAGGGCTCCTCAATCGCCATCGGGATCAGGTGCTGCTGGCCGTCAATCAGGAAGTTCGCCCCGATCCCCAGGGGCAAGACGAGGCGGCCGACCACGTTTTCGACCATCTTGTCGGCCCTGTCAATATCCATGCTTGCGGCCAGCAGCTCGCTTTCCTGCCGACTGAGCAACGCCAGTTCCGCAACGATTTCGACCCGTTCCGCCAGGCTTCTCCTAAAAAATCCCGGCAGTCGCGACGCTTGTCCCTCTGAGTTCGATTCGATGACAACGGCCTCCCGTCAGCTTCTCTACCCGCCGTGCACAAGGAAAAACCACGATGCACTATGGAAACCATACATCGTGGCCCCTCTCATTCTCTACCAGATGTCAGATGTGAAGTTTTTGGCAGCTTTCGGTTAGTCCAACGCCAACAGCGTTTTGGCGATCGGCCTTTCGAAAAGTTGCGGGGCAATCGCGATACCGGAAACCAGGATTATGGTCAGGATAGATAAGACGATGCCCAGAGGGCCCTCCCGCGGCAGGCGCGGGTTTTCCAGGCGCCCGAAGAAGACGCCGACCATACGAACAAATCCGAAAATAACCCCGCCGCTGGAGACAAGAACAACCGCGGCAAAGCGCCAGTCCACCTCCGCCAGCGCCTGCAAAGCAGACCAGTGCGCCGAAAACCCGGCCGTCAGCGGAAAACCCGCCAGTCCCAAGCTGCCCAGCAGAAACGCGGTTGTGCTCCAGGGGAGGCGAGTTCCCACGCCATGAAGACTGTCCAGCTCCAGATCGCCCGCCGCCCGGCGCATCTGTGCCAGCCCGGTCGCAGCAGTCAGAGTGCTGAGAACCCGAACCGCGAAGAGAGTGACAATAAACGGCCTGCTCCGATCATCTGGACCGGCAAGAAGCAACAGTATCAGGCCCCAGTCGTGCAGCATTGCGTAGCCCCACAGCCGGCCGGGATGGCTTGCCCCCGCCGCGGCGACGCCCCCCCACACCAATGTGACCAGTCCGGCAGACGAGAGCCACAAATTGAATGCTGAACTCTCCCGCAGCTGAGGGTAGCCCGTCGCTGCCAGATAGACTACGTATAGGACCAGTGTCTGAAAGAAAAGAATCGCAAGCGCCGATGCGATCGGCGGCGAGGATTCCCCTAACTGCGGTTGCACGCTGTGCAGCGGAACCGGGGCCAGCAGAATAAGGATTCCCGCACCCAGTAGCTGCGCCGCATCTCCCGCGATCCGCGTGTCCTGCGGATTGAGCGGCAACTGGTCCAAGTTCCAGGCGGCCAGAAATACAAAGGGGATGGCCAGGATCGGTGGCAGAATGATCCGAAACGCCCCCAACGAGTCCCTGACACCGCCCACCTGGATCGAAAACACGCCGACCGTGATCAACATGCCCAGAAAGACTGGCGCCAGAAAGACCAGCGGCATTGGTGCGTCCACAATCAGAGCCAGCCCTGCATATCCGAGCCCGGCGAGCAAGACGGACGGCGGGAACAGCCTTCCCTGGCTTGCCGACGTCGCCAGCAGCATCCCCACACCTAGCAAAACGAAAACTGAAACGACGACAGGCTCGTTTGTTTCCCTCAATTGGAGTCGAAAGCCGTATTCCCAAATGCCGGCGTCCAGGTCCAGAGCAAGCGGAAGGTAGGGTGCCACCAGGGGCGGGGAATCCAAGGGCAGCCGCCAGAGCGCAATGCCCATTGCTGTCGACAGACTCCCAAAGACAAACAGTACGGCGCGCTCCCACCGGCGCAACAGGAAACTTCCAAGCGCCGCGACCAGGAGGAAACTCAATAGAAAGGAAGGAAATGGGAGTTGAATCATGAGGCGTGGCAACCCGATATCAGCATGAGTGCGCTGTCTCCCGGGTGGCGCACGAACCGTGGAAGCCCTTGAGTCATATGAATCTCTCGTGCCGGCCTGGGTGACGCCGCCTCGGCTGGCGTCTCAGTCATGGTGTGGCATCACCTGACCTCTGCGCGCGGCCTGATGCTGGCGCTGGTTTACCCGCGAGTAGACCCAGTAAGTGAGTCCATACCAGAGGACTCGCACACCGGCCGCTATGCTGAGTCGCCGTTGGGCGCCCAGCGACAGGCCCGGATCGGTCGCAGGAATCTCATCCGGCCACATGACGTTGTCATCCACCAGCAGCAGATAACTGCAAGACAGGGCTACCAATATTTCCAAGATGCCCAGTGGCACGATAACGGCCGGTGAGGGAAACAACGACGAAAAAAAAGATTGGACCGGAATCAGCCACAGGAGCAGGGCGATGCCGCCAAACAACGCCGTCTCCGCCAACCCTAGCGTGACCAGCGCCAGGACAGCAAACCAGATCATCAGGTGCTTCGTCGAATCATCCAGCAGCGGTAACGGTACGCTGCCGCTCGCTCGCCAGACCAGAAGCGCAGCGATGCCCAGGACCAGTGTCCGAAAAAGGATGGAGCTGAACTCGCCAGTTTGGTCGACTTGAACGGTCCGGGTCTGCAATACAGAGAGCAAGAGTATCAGACAGGCGAAAACCAGTACGCCCAGATGCACTGCCGGCCACGGCGCCGGCAATGTGTATACGGACCCAAATATCGCCCCTGTCCCTAGCTGCGCAACCAGCAGGCCGGGCAGTGCAAACCGCCAGTCCCACAAGACTATCGGCAGAGCCGCGGCAAGCCCGAGAAAGATGTGAAATGGAGCCGAAGACCACAATTCATTCATTTTCTGATTTCATGACCTTCACTCCGCGCACGAGCCCGCGCCGTCCGCGATCAGCAAGCCCTTCGTCTATGTCAGTCAACGAGCCCGAATTGACGCGGCGCCCGTCCTTTCCGCTGTTCTATGCCGTAGCGTCCTTGTTTACACATTCAGTAGAAAGTAGCCCAGTATGCCGAAAACCAGGAGCCAGCCCACGTTCCCGGCCCCTTCGACAATCTCCAGACCGGCATCCCACACATGGCCGGCGCTACTCGTTCCCCATCTCGTTACGCGCGATAGCCAGTCCAGTGCAGTGAACTGCGCCACCCGCCGCGACCATGCCCTGAGCGCCGGTGTCGTCCCCGTAGCCTCCCCAATGGCATTCAGCCTCACACTGATCTGCGAGCGCAGAACCGCGAGGCCGATCCCAAGCGCCAGCGGGCCCGCCAACGTAAGCCAGACCTGCCAGTTCGCCACCGCGCTGGGCGGATCCCCCGCGCTGCGTGGAATCGCGTCTGCCAGATTGGTCATGCCTGTAATCATCTGTGGAAAAACGCCCGCCACGGTTAACGGGATGGCCAGCACGACGACATAGATCAGCAGGCGCCCCACCATCCATGTGTCCGGCGCCTCGTCCGGGCCGGGGCTGTCACCCGGCTCCGTCTCCCAAATCCGCAGAAGAGAGGAAACATAGATCATCTGCGTAAGCGTATAGGCAACAAAAAGAGGCCACATCGCCCCGACGTAGCTGCCGCAGGGTGCCGCCTCATCCGGGCAGCTGCTGCCCATAAGCAGCTGGGCAACCGCCGATTGTGTGAGAAACCCGGGCGTAAACGGAACGCCCACGAGCGCCAGTACGCCCACACTGATCGGAATCTGCCAGTGCCACGTCCGCCAAATCCGTTCTCCGATCAGCCACAGCCCCCCTCCCAGCGCGAAAGTCGTGGTAGGCCAGAGGACGGCGGCCGGTCCCCGGACTTCCGACAATATGCTGGCCAGCCCGGCAACACCAACCGACGTGATCAATACAAACGTAGTGTGCTCCTGCCTCGTTGTAGTCGTAAAGGTCGCGATCGCCGAACCAAGTAGTCCAAGGATGGCAAGCGCAACCACCTCAGGCCGCGCCAGCAGACCTTCAGCCGCTAGGCCGCTGGACCAACCCAACAGCCACAGTCCGCACAGCGCCGGCGGCATCTGGTCGATAAGCCGGTCCGGCATATACAAACGCTCCCCCCGGTGCGGCAGGAGCCACAAGTGCAACGGGTAAACGCCTGCCCTGATTACTCCAGCCAGAAGCATCAGGATCACTGTCTCCTGCGGAAGCTGGCCCCCGGCCAGCGTTTCCGCAGGTCCGCTCTGACCTGCAGGAAGAAGCCCGATCAGAAGCATGAGCGCGCCGACCATGCTTAAGCCCTGAAACTGCCGTGTCGGCGAAGGGCCGTGCACCGTCGGGACAATCGCGTTGCGCCCGATGATGAACAGGTCCATGACGACCCACATCAGGGTCAGCGTCAGGAGATTGTCGCTGCTCGTGAAGAAGAGAGCGCTGGCGATGGCAATAAGTGACAAAGAGAGCGTGACCCCGGCGTCCTGCTGCCAATCTTCGGATACGCGCCCCATTCTCTGGCCGCCGAATCCACTGAAGAGCAACCCCCCACCGCCTAGCAGCAGGATCAAGCAGGAGACGTACCAATTCCAACCGTTGCTCACCCATAGAAGGTCCGCACCCGTTGCAAAAAACGGCTGCCAGGGTAGGCTGAAAATTGGAGCAACCGGTTGCAGTCGAAGCCCTACCGTCAGCGCAGCTGCGGCCCCCCAGAAGAGCAGCGCGACAGTGCTCAATGCGTTGGTCGCCCCGTCGGCGGCCCGCCCGCGCAGCACCGGGCGCATGAGTCTGCCCATGAGCCACACGATAATGCTCCCCACCGCCAGCACAAGCGGAGGGCCGACAGGAGAGACGAGCAGTGACAAAACTGCCGTGTCAATCTTCATCATCGTCAATTCTAGCACAGCAAATCCCGCGCCCGAAACAATGGGCGGAAATCGGGACGAATCCATCCCTCCGTCCCGTCTCCCAGGCAGGCGCGACGACGCCCCGCGCCTGCATTTACGTCCGCTTTCCCGCCGCGCTGATTGCCCAAAAATCTGAACTGAAGTAAAGTGAACGCATCAACCAAGACTGGAGGAATTGGATGCCATCCAACCTCAACTTGCCAGTCCTTACCGAGGATTTTGAGCAGGCCAAACTGGATATCGATCGCTTCGGCTACTGTCTGATCGCCAACGCCTTGGAACCGGCTGAAGTTGAAGCAGCGCGCACCCGCCTGATAGAGCAGGCCGCCGCCGAACTCGAACTCGGCGCGGCATTTGAAGACGGTGGACCGAAACAGCAGTGGGGCGCGTTTACGGACGGTCGCGGCCGTCTCCGCCAGCAGGCCTATTCCGCCGCGGCCGGGGGCGTCAATCAGCGCGTCTGGATGTTGGTCAACAAGGGGCGCATCTTCCGTCAAATCCTCTTCACCGCCAGAGTCCGCGCCGTCGTCGACCACCTCCTCGGCAACGACTATCAGCTCTCCAGCTACTCCGCCAACATTGCCAAGCCCGGCGGCGTCGCCATGAATCTGCATACCGACCAGTGGTGGATGCCCAACCCCACCGAGCGCGGCCCTTCACCCTTGCCGGCAGGCTCGATCACGCGCCAGCATACCAATCTCGAGGGCGAGAAATCGCCGCCCATGATCGCGCCCTGCGTCTGCGTAAACGTCATGTGGATGCTCTGCGACTTCAGCGCTGAGAACGGCGGCACCCGTTTCGTCCCCGGCAGCCACCTGCGCGGCCGCCCTCCGCAAGAACAGGATGCAGGGGGGCAGACGCTTGCCGCCGAAGGGCCGGCGGGCACGGCAATGGTTTTCGACGGCAGGCTCTGGCATGGGACCGGAGCCAATGTCAGCGATATCAACCGCTACGGCCTCCTCACCACTTTTTGCGGCCCTCAGTTTCGCCCGCAGGAAAACTTTACGATCGGTACGCGGCCCGAGGTCCTTGCCGAGGCCTCCCCTGAACTGCTCGCCCTGCTCGGCTTCAAGATCTGGAGCGGCTACGGCCGTGTCGAAAGCCCCGTCGCCGAATTCGTGTCGCAGAACGAAAGATCGCTGGGCGAACTGCAAGTCGATTTCGCTGACCGGACAGTCTGAATTAGGGCGCCTTCATTCCGTCGGGAGTTGGAATCTGCGATACAGAAAAGGCACTGGGGAGACATTACCCTGGATAAAGGGCGGCCCTCGGGGAACAACCGGGAGACCGATGCAGGTCGGTATTGAGTGATGGCAGCTGTTCGCCAAGTTCCGCTCTCCATGTTATACTTCGGGCCGTTCAAACACTGATGCGCGAGGAGAGCAGGTGACCGGGAATTGGACGCGTAACGCATTTGTATATCTGCTGATTCTGGTGGCCGCGGCCGCCCTCTTTCTCAACGTGTATGGGCCCGGCGAGACGCCCCAGAATGTCAGCCTGAGCGATGTGGCGCGGCAGGTCGAACGCGGCGAGGTGTCGCGTATCGAAGTGCGCGGCGAAAGACTCCAAGTCTACGCCGGCGACACCAGTCAACCGCTGGCCAGTCGCAAAGAGGAGGGCGTCGCCCTCACGCGTACACTGAACGGCATGGGCGTTTCCGAAGAAAGCCTCTCGCGCGTCAAGATCAACGTCCAGCCCCCTTCAAATTCGGGCAACTGGTTCGCACTCGTAATCAACCTGCTCCCTCTGATTCTGATCGCCGGCCTCTTTCTTTTTCTCTTTCGCCAGAGCCAAAGCGGCAGCAACCAGGCCCTTTCCTTCGGTAAGAGCAAGGCCCGCATGTTCGTTGGCGACCGGCCAACCGTCACTTTTGGCGACGTCGCCGGCGCTGACGAAGCCAAACAGGAGCTGGAAGAAATCGTCGAGTTCCTTAAGGAGCCGCAGAAGTTCGTCGCACTCGGCGCCCGCATCCCCAAGGGTGTGCTCCTTGTCGGCCCGCCCGGGACCGGCAAGACGCTGATGGCCAAGGCCGTCTCCGGCGAAGCCGGCGTACCCTTCTTCAGCATCAGCGGCTCTGAATTCGTCGAGATGTTCGTCGGCGTCGGCGCCAGCCGCGTGCGCGACCTGTTCGAGCAGGCCAAACGCAACAGCCCCTGTATCGTCTTCATCGACGAAATCGACGCCGTCGGACGCTACCGCGGCACCGGCCTCGGCGGCTCACATGACGAGCGCGAGCAGACTCTGAACCAAATCCTGGTTGAGATGGACGGATTCGGCACCGACACCAATGTTATTCTGGTCGCAGCGACCAACCGCCCCGATATTCTCGATCCCGCCCTGCTGCGCCCCGGCCGCTTCGACCGCCGCGTTACCATGGACCGTCCAGACCTGCAGGGCCGGCGCGCCATCCTCGACGTCCACGTAAAGGGCAAACCCCTCGACCCGAGCGTAAACCTTGACCTGATCGCCCGTCAGACGCCCGGATTCGTCGGCGCCGACATCGAAAACCTGGTCAACGAGGCCGCCATCCTGGCCGCTCGCCGCAACCGGCGAACAATCGCAATGGCCGAAATGCAGGAGTCAATCGAGCGTATCGCCATGGGCGGTCCTGAACGCCGCAGCCGCATCATGTTGCCAAAAGAAAAAGAGAGGATTGCCTTCCACGAAGCCGGGCATGCCATAATCGCCCATCTTGTGAAGGACGCCGATCCCCTGGTCAAGGTCACGATCATCCCGCGCGGAATGGCCGGCGGCTTTGTTCTGATGGTGCCTGAACGGGACCGGTACCTGGCTAAGCGTGCCTACTTTGTCGACAGCATCGCAATTGGCCTGGGCGGTCGTGTCGCAGAAGAAATTGTTTTCGGAGACATCTCCACCGGCGCATCAGGCGACATTCAGGGCATCACCCGCATGGCGCGAGACATGGTGACGAAGTACGGAATGAGCAGAAAAATGGGTCCGCTGCAGATCGGCCACCAGGAAGAGAACCCCTTCCTTGGCCGCGAACTGACAGATCAGCGCGATTACAGCGAGGAAGTCGCCGAAGCCTTGGACAGCGAGGTGCAGGCAATTGTAGGCGAGCAGCACCAGCGCGTCCGCCAGATTCTCACCGACCATCGCCAGCAACTGAACGATGTCGCGGCCGCGCTGAAAAAGCGCGAAACACTGAACAGAGAAGAGTTCGTCGAAGTCTTCGAGGGCCGCGTCACCTCGGACGATCTACCCGACCCCCTCGCACTCCAGCCCGCCTGACCGCTTGCGCCCCGCCTCCTACACGCCTCCGAAACGCGGTAGACAGATTGCCGCAGCCGTTCACTCCTTGCCCCGCACCTTCAGCATCCTCAGGACCGCCGGACCGTACGTCCGCGCCTTCCACTGTCCTATCGCAGGAAACTCCGCCAGCGCGGCAACCGAGTCCGGCCTGCCTGCGCTAATTTGCAGAAGCGTCTCATTGCTGAACACGATGTCAGGGTCAACCCCGCGTGTGGCGGCCGTCTCAGTCCGCCATCGCCGCAACGCATCGAATCGCCTCCGCGCTGCCGCCGACAGCGTTGAATCGGACCTCCTTGCCGCGGCCGGACGCTGTGGCACAGGCCGCCCCTCACCCTGTCGAACCGCTTCAATCAGCTCCCTGCCAAACCTGTCCACTTGCCGTCCGCTCAATCCCGGAATCTTCCGCAGCGCGTCTACCGAATGCGGCCGGTCCTGCGCCAGGGCCACCAGCGTACTCTCCCCCAGCACCTTGAACGGCGGCCGATCCGTTCGCTGCGAATGCCGTTCTCGCCAACCCCAAATCGTCTCAAGGACGTTAAGATTCCTTTCGTCCACGGAACGGATCTGCTTCATCTGCCAAAAAGTACGCGGTTCCGGCGGAGTATATTCAATCTTTTCCAGGATCCGAAAGGCATCCTGCGCTTCTTCCCAGCGGCCGGCCGCCTTGAGCTGTTGAGTTTGACGTGCTCGCAGGGCCGGCAGATAGTGCGTATCAATCTGCGCGTAAGCCATCTGTTGCGCCGTCAACGGACGCTGCCCCCAATTCGTGCGCTGCATGCGCTTGTCGCTGACCACTTCGAACTCCTCCAGCAATACCTGCGCCAGCCCAACACCCGTTCGCCCCATAATCCGGGCGGCAAGCTGCGTATCGTACAAACGGCGAACTCCGAATCCGAAGTCCCGCTGCAGCGTCAGAATATCGTTCTCCGCCGCATGGAGGATCACCTCCGTCCCGTCGTTCGCGAGGATGTCGCCCAATGCCGAAAGGTCATTCAGCTTGAACGGGTCGACCAGAAAGTCGCGCACATCCGTAGTATAGGCCTCTTCAGAACTCGCGATCCTTAATGCAGGAGCCGAAACCTGGATCAGACAGACGCGCGGCGTATAGCGGAAGAGGCTGTCGCTCTCCGTATCCAGCGCCACCCAAGGTTGACCGACAAGATGCCGCACCATTCTGTCGAATTCTCGGGCCGAATCCACCATCATGGCCCTGGCGATAGCCGCTCCGGCCCGTCCCTCCGAAGAGTTTCCCGATCTGGCCCCTCTCTTCCTTGCGCGCGTCATCGATTTCTTTCGTTCCCTGTCGTTTTAAGCAGTCAACCGCTCTCGATGGCTGCATCATAACCCAACCGTCGCGCCCCGCCAACTACTGTGGCTCCCGCCTTTTTCGGAGCTGATAGTCTCCCCGCCGCAATGGGCAGGCCGGCCAATGCGTCGTGCCAGGCGGCGCTATGCTTGGCGGCTTCAGTCCAATACTGGGGTACAAATTCCCATGTCTCGGGTTGCAACGAAGTCATGGCCGGTCCACGGTCCATTCTCAGGCAGAGTGGAGAAATACGCTTTCCTGTGTCCGTTTGGACGGTCGGGCCTGCGGCCCTCCCTTGTGCGGGGGGACTCCCCCCGCAACGCCCCCCTGAATGTACGCCCCGCGCCGCGTGCGGGGTCAGTGCAGCCCTGTGCCGCCTGCGGCCCATCGCGCCGCCCCCAAATCAGCGAACGCCGCGGCCGCGGTAGGGGCAGGCCCCGTGCCTGCACTGCGCTTGCCTTGTGCCTCTCCCAAAGGCTGGCAAACAGTTTCAGCCAGCGTTGGCATGAATTCCACGCCAAACGTTTCCCACCCCAAGAGTGGGCTGCAACTTGCTTGGCCGCTGGGTCTGGCAAATCCTGCCCGCTGTGATAATATATCGGCGAGCCAGGACGCGCTCGCGCGGAACTGGCAACCGGAATGTAGTTGAAACAACGAACGCCAACTATGGCCCAATGGCATTGGTGCAACGATAACGGGGAACAGATTGTATCGCCCTGCCATCCGCCTCAGAGCCGGCCCATCGCCGCGGCGGTCGAATGGATGCGCCCTGAACTGATCTCTGACCTGCACCGCAGTTTCGCCCGATGGACTGGAGCCCGGCTCTCGATCGGCCCCGTCCTCCCCCATCGCCTATGGATCAATCAGTCCGGCCTCGTGGCAGTGCGATTTGCTGCAGGCGCGCCCGACCCTCTTCCCGAAGTCGGTGCCGGCGAAGAGCTCGCGCAGTGGCTCTTGCTTCTGGCAAAGTGGATGGAGACTTACGTCGTTCTCGCCCGCGCCCGAGCTGTCTGGTCAACGCCGGAGTTGGCCGCCGCTCTTCCCTTCCTGTCCCCCTGCATGCTGCCCCGTCCCCTCGCGCAGCTGCCGCCTGACAACTGGGAAGAAGTTGCCAGCGGTCTGGCCGCCATAGTACTGGACAGCTTTGGAGCCTCGAACGAGCAGCGCACCTGAACGAGGTCTGTGGTTGGAATGACTGTGAGGACATTCGAAACTCTTGTCACAGGATTTGCATCCGCTGCATGCCTGGGGGCACCCGAATCGGTCAGCGCGCCGAACGGGTTTCTTAGATGAAGACCGAGCCAGACAAGCCTGAAGCGAGAATTGACAACGATGCGCCCGCTCAGCAACGCGGCGAGAGGGCCGTTTCAACGATGGAAAAATCCGAGAACCCGGAAAACGGACACTACACGGTCCGGCACAGCCACTCCGCCGGCGGCGTTGCCTACCGCCAGCATGCCAGCGATGCCGGCAAAGTCATCGAAGTGGCCCTGATCGCAACCGATCCCGCCGGACGCCGTTGGCAGCTACCCAAAGGCCGTCTCTATCCGTCCGAAGGCCCGCTGGCCGCGGCCCTGCGCGAGGTGGAAGAGGAAACCGGGCTGGAGACCGAGTTCGAGTCCTTCCTGAAGACGGTCCGCTACGCCTACCTGGACACCTACGCCCGCGTCGTGCCCGAACGAGTCTTCAAAAGAGTAGACTTCTACTTGCTGCGCGCGGTCGGCGGCCGCATCTCCGACGAAAGCATAGAAGTGGAGAAGGTCGAGTGGGTCGCGACCAATGAAGCGTTGGGGCGTCTCGCCTACGAAGGCGAACGCGACTGTATCAGACTTGCCTTGGAACTTCTGCATGGTCACTGAAATCTCAAAAGCCTCCTCCAGCCAGGTCCGCGAAGTGCTGAGAATGTTGCTCGCCGGCGTTTCGAGCGACGTCAGCAGCATGGAGGCGATTGCCGGCAGCTGGTGGCGCAGACCACTGTTCCTATACTGGTTCGGGCCGCGTTTTCTTGGCAAACAGATGGATACCTTCGTCGCCACCGCGGACGAAGACATCATCGGTTTCGTTATCGTCCAGTATGACGGCGACGCCGCCGGCACCTTCGACTGGGCTTTTCTCAATCCGCTCGCAAATGAGAACAACCGGGCCGAGTTCGCCGACCTCATCGACGCCGCCCTGGATTTCGTCGAAGAACAGGGCATTCATCCCTACTTCTATTTCGGATTCGCCACCGACTCGCCGCCAGAAGTCAGGCAGGTCCTTGAGGAAATCGGCTTGAGCCCCGCCGACTACCAGACAACCCAGATGGTCGGCGCGCTGCCCTTTGAGGAGTCGCCCTCAATACCTGACGGTTTCCGACTTTCCCCGCAGTTCACCGCCCGCTTCGGCCCCCGCCTGATCGAATTTCTTCCCATGCTCTACCAGGACGCGCCGGCAGAAGAGATCGAAATGATCGCCGCCATTCACTCCAACACCATTCGGTCCTCCAAAATCTTCCTGGTAACAGAGGACGAGACGGAGATCGGATTCGTCCAGCAGTTCCGTTGGCGCGATGAACTGCGCCTCCTTTTGGCCTTGCCAGATCGGCTGTGGGGAAGCGAATCAGAGAGGGAGCTCGTCGCCTATATGGCCCAGGCAATGCAGGGAAACAACCAAAGTCTACGCCTGCGAACATTCAGCAAGGACCATCTGGCAGCTGCCAGAGACTCCCTCTCCTCGCTGGGACTCACTTGGGAAAAGGCGCCCTGGCAGCGCTGGGTTGTTGCGCTTGAGCCGCGTCAGGAGCAACCCGAAGAAGAGAGCGAGACGGAGCAGCCGGAGAGCAGGTATGATAGCCACGGCACAATCTGGCCGCCGCAGGCCCCGCACGCGGCGCAGCAGGATCCTGGCGCCGACCCGCCCAATAGTTCAGCCGATGACGATCAGCCGGAAGACGATAGCAACGATGGTAGAGCGAACTAAGGACGCCGCCAAACCCCCGCCCGCGCCCGAAATCGACGCCGTGCAGAAGCCCGTTTCGGACGCTTCAGTCCAACCTCGCCTCGACGGGCTAGTACACCTCTGTTCGGCTGAAGGCGCAAGCGCCCCGTCGCACGGCCTCCCATCAGCAAGCCTTTCGAACGAAAGCCACGGTCACGCCACCGGCTACTTTCCCGGCGCAAGCGGGCACACCATCTTTTACAACCGCTGGCGACCGGTCGATAACCCGCGCGGGATAGTGCTGATTCTACACGGATTGGGCGAACATGGAGGACGCTACCGTCATCTGGTCGCGGCGTTATCTCAGGCTGGTTACGCAGTCTACGCGCACGATCACCACGGTTTCGGACGCTCCGGTGGCGCCCGCGCCTTCGTCCACAGCTTCCAAGACTACCTGAACGACATTTCGCAGGTCCTGTCCATGGCCCGCCGCCGCGATCCTGGCCTGCCCTGTTGCCTCTACGGCCATTCAATGGGCGGGCTGCTCGGTCTCCTTTACCTGATGGAGACGCCCGGCGCCGTCGATATGGCGGTCATCGCTTCGCCATCCTTGCAGCCGCAAAAGCTCTCGCTCGTCAACCGGCTTCTCAAGCTTATCCTGGTCACGCTCCACCACGCCAAGCCCACGCTGACCTTCCGCCAGCGCGGCAGCCTCGATGTCCTCTCACGCGACTGGGAGGAAGTGCAGAAAGCGTTGAGGGACTCACTTGGCGTGCAGCACCGCAGCGCGCGCTGGGTCGTCGAGTTCTTCCGAGCCGCGCAGGAAGTAACCGAAAGAGCCGGCGAGGTCACGCTTCCCACTCTGATGATGCAGGGGCTGGCGGATGCGGTCGTCTCACCTGCCGCCACGCAGGCGTTCTTCTCGCGCGTCTCTTCCGCCGACAAGACGCTGCGCCTCTATGAGGGCTACTATCACGAACTGCACAACGATCTGGGCCGCGAGCGCCCGATCAGCGCTGCGATCGACTGGCTCGATGCCCGCTGCAAAGCCACCAGCTCCCCCTAAGCCGGCCGCCGTCTCCTCTCAGCAGATGATCCCTTTCTTCGCTTCTGGTCCGTGAGCGATCGGCTCTTCGCCAATCCACCGCTCATCGACCGGCTCCGAGGCAAGTTGATAACGCGTATCGGTTGACAGGCGCAGCCGGTTCGTGTGATTGTCCATGCTGGCGTGCATCGTGTACATGCTGAATACCAGCAGGTCGCCCAGTTGGTAGTCGGTCGTGAGCCAGCGGCTCTTCAGGTCCCGGCCAACGGCAACTGCATCCTTCGCATATTGGCCCGTGTCGGCGTGGTGCCAGCGCTTCTGCCCCGACTCGATCTCGGCCGCGTCAGGCGCATTGGTGCAGTAGACGTCAACGTCAATTTTGCCGTAGTCGGCCTTGATCTCCTCCTGGCGATGGGAGTTTTCCAGAATCATCAGGCCGCCCATCCGCCTGGGGATGTCACCGAGCGGTGTCCAGCTGGTATAGAGCTTGCGCGTGCCCCGCCCCATGAAAACGATGTCGTAGTGCGGACTGGTCGCCGTTTCCGTACCCGACGTCTTGACT
>CATOTS010000042.1 GCA_951813625.1 uncultured Caldilineaceae bacterium
GAACTGGGCAACCTGGTCCAATTGCGCTCGATGTTCATGGAAGAGAACCAGTTGAACGGACCGGTCCCGCCCGAACTGAGCAATCTCACGCAGTTGCGGGCGCTGTCGCTTGAGGAGAACGACTTGAGCGGGCCGATCCCGCCGGAGATCGGCAACCTGGCGCAACTGCGCTCGCTCAATCTGTCTGAAAGCGGCTTGAGCGGGGAGGTCCCGGCGGCTTTGGGCAACCTTACGGAGTTGCGCTGGCTTTATCTGGACGAAAGCGAACTGAGCGGGCCGATCCCGTCGGCGTTGGGCAACATCACACAGCTGCGCTCGCTGTTGCTGAGCAATAATAACCTGAGCGGGCCGATCCCGCCGGCGCTGGGAAACCTAGTCCACTTACAGAATCTGCATTTGGCGGGAAACGATTTGAGCGGGGAGATTCCGTCCGAACTCGGCAACATCACGCAGCTCCGGGAGTGGCAGATTGGGGGAAATCAACTCACGGGCTGCATTCCGGCGAGCTGGCGCAGCGCCGCATCGATCGACGGCGACGGGGAGAGTCTTCCCTTCTGCGCTTCGCCGGCGGGCCAGGAACCGGTCCTACAGCCGGCATTTGGCTTGAGCGGCGATCTGCTGCTCGCCCTGTACCAGGTTGCCTTGCGCAGCTTCAGGCACCAGGCCCTGCAGGACCTTGACCGGCCGGCGCTCACCTCGCTTTACAATGCAATGGGCGGCGAAAGCTGGGTCAATGATGACAATTGGCTGAGCGACAGGCCACTGGGGACCTGGTACGGCGTCACGACCGATATTCACGGGCGCGTCGTGCAGCTGGACCTGCGCGGAAACCAACTGAGCGGTTCAATTCCGACGTCAATCGGACAGCTCACGAATCTGGACAGGTTGGTTATTGATGACAACCAGATAACCGGCTCGATTCCACCGGACATCGGCTACCTTACCCACTTGCGAACACTGGACCTGGACACAAACCAGTTGACCGGTTCAATCCCGCCGGAGCTGGGCATTCTCATAAAGTTGGAACGGCTGGACCTTTCGGGGAATCAACTGAGTGGGCCGATTCCGGCCCAACTGGGCAGTCTTGCGGCATTGCGCACCCTCTTTCTGGATGGGAACCGGCTGAGCGGCCCGATCCCGCCGGAACTGGGCAAACTGACCGAACTGCGTACGCTCTACCTTGAAGAGAACCGGTTGAGCGGTTCAATCCCGCCGGAACTGGGCAATCTCGTCCAAGTTAGTCTGCTTTCGCTTGAAGAGAACAATCTGAGCGGTCCGATTCCGCCGGAGCTGGGCAGACTGGCCGAAGTGCGCACGCTGATGCTTGATGAAAACGAACTGAGCGGCCCGATCCCGGCGGAACTTGGAGACATGGCACAAGTGCAGGTGCTGTACCTGGACGAAAACGAATTGAGCGGTCCGATCCCGGCGGAATTGGGCAACCTGACGCAGTTGAGTACGTTGTTTCTGCAGGAGAACGCGCTCAGCGGGGAGATTCCGGTAGAACTGGGCAACCTGAACAACCTGACATGGCTGTATCTGGACGACAACGAGTTGAGCGGCGAGATCCCGGCGGAACTGGGCGACCTCGCCCAACTACAGGGGGTCAGCCTGGCAGGGAACTTGCTGAGCGGCTGCCTGCCGGTGGCCTGGAGCAGGATCGCCCACAGCGATCTCGGCGAGGTTGGTCTGCCCTTCTGCGCCGAATAGAGGGCTGTCGAACGAGAGTGAACTCCGAAAAAGAAAATCGGCGGGTGGCAACATTGCCGCTCGCCTATTTTTTTGTGCGATGTGCGCTGCTCAGGCTTCGGTTGGCTCGCGTTCGGCTTGCGGAATGGGCAAACGCGGGGAAGCGCCGTTGGCGGCGGCGCTGCCGTTGGTATAGAGCGGCGGGACTGGGGTGATAATGGGCGCAGCTTCATGCTTGGAGGGGGCCTGCAGGAAACTGCCCGATTTGAGGCGGCGAGCCGCGACCAGCACGAGGACCAGCAGCACGAGGGCTCCGACCAAAGGCAGATAATGGAGGCCCAACTCAAACTTGCGCACGACTTCGCTCGCCTGGAAACCGATGAAAACGAGCACCGCCACCCAGATCAGTTCGCCGAGGAAGACAATCGGGAACCAGCGGCGGAACGGCACGCGGGCCAAGCCGGCGGCGATAAGCGTGGGGGTGGCGAGCACGGCGACGAACTTGGCGAAGAAGAGGAGCTTGGGCGCGTGCAGCTGCATTTCGGTCTGCAGCTGTTCCACGTGATGGCGGCGGAGACCGAGCCAGCGTCCATAGCGCAGAATGCGCTCCTCAGCGTGCATATAGCCGAGCATGTACCAGAACGTGTCGGCGACGGCGCTGCCGACGAGGGCGCAGAGCATGACCAGGGGCAGGCGCATATAGCCGAGCGAGGCGGCGACGGCTGCCAGGAGCGTGACGATGGGCCCCTCGATAATGACGAGAAGGACTAGCAAGGGATAGCTCCAGAAGCCCCACTCCTGGAGGCCCTGGCTGCGCAGAAAATCCATAATCGTAGCGAGCAGATCGGCAATTGAGTTCATCTATTCGACGGTAGTCCTGTTTTCATCGACCTCTGCAATCCACCAGGTCAGCACATCGAGCTGCCGCACAAAATGGAGCTGAGGCGCGGTGTCGGGCAGCAGAATGCGATGCGCCTGTGCCACCCAATTGCGCTCGAACGCTGCCGCCGCGGGCTGGAGCGGCCAGGGCGTATGGTGGATCTCAGCGCGATAGGTGCGCCCGCGTCCGTCGACACTGTACAAGCAGTAGCGCTCGACCAGCCACTGATCGAGCGAGCCCGGGGCCGCGTGGTAGACCGGGCCCGTCGGGCGATAGACTGCCCGGAAGTCGGCGTCCGGCGCGCCTGCATGGCTGCGGCTGCTGCGAAAGCGAATGCCCTCATCGACACGGCGGCAACTCATCTGCGCCCTAAAATAGGGCAGGTGATAGGAGCTGCGGGCGAGTGCGACGGCCAGGGGGTTGCCCGCGTCGAGACTGAAAAAAAATACGCCCGGCCGTGGATCTTCAGCGCTATTCCCCTTTACGTATGTGCGCACATTTAGTTCCGGGAAAGAGGAAAACCAGCGTACCTCCGGCAGGAAGCGGGGGCGAACGCCGCACATGCGAAAGGGGACGACCGAGACCCAGGCATCGCCGGCGTAGGTGTCGAGCGACAGGGCAGGCGGAAGCAATTCGGCGATTTCGGCTGCGGGGATGGGCCAGTGGGCGAAAAGCAGGTCCTGCCAGGATTGGAAGAGCAACCACGGGCCGCCAGGGAGCGGCAAGGGGCGATGGGCCTGACGGGCGAGAATATCGGTGGGGTTGGCGAAACGACCGCGCGGCCACAGCGCGGCAGGCGAGAGCTTGTTCATTGGATTTTCCCCAGGGGAGATCAAGTCGATGGAGGCAAAGCAGCCCGGTGCACCCAGCCTAGTCGGCCGGAGTCGGGCCCTGCGCAGCGGGTGCGGGGCTGGCGTCCCGCGGCGGCTGCGAGCGGATGACGCGCAGCCGGTAGTTGATAAAGACATCGGCGCCCAGCACGAAGAAGAGAATCGACCCCTGGAGCACGCCGGAGACCGCGGCCGGCAGCCCCATCGTGATCTGAAGCTGGTCGCCGCCGGTGCTGAGCCCGGCCAGCAGGATGCTGACGACCAGAATTGCCCATGGGTTCAGCTTTGCCAGCCAGGCGACGATAATCGCCGTGAAACCGTCGCCGACCGCGATCCCGTTTTGGAGGCGGTGGGCGACGCCGGCAACCTGGCTGAATCCGGCCAGCCCGGCCACGCCGCCACTGATGCACATCACCAGCAGCATATTGCGGGCAATATTCATTCCCGCGTAACGCGCGGCCACCGGGTTCTTGCCGATCACTTTGATCTCCAGCCCCCACTTGGTGCGGTCGAGGACGAGCCAGATCAGGAAGGCGACGATGATGGCGATGATGAGGCCGTAGTGAACGCGGCCGAGGTCGACGGGAAGACGGGGCAGCCAGGCGTGCTGGGGGAACTTGGCGCTGCCGGGGAAGCCGAACCCCTCGGGGTCCTTCCAGGAGCCGGTGTAGAGGTACTGCATCCACAAGAGCGCGACATAGTTGAACATCAACGTTGTGATGATCTCGTTGACGCGCAAAGAGGTCTTGAGAAAGGCAGGGATAAGCCCCCAGATTGCGCCGGCGGCGAAGGCGGCGATGATCATGAGGGGCAAGAAGGCCCACTGGGGCAATCCGCCGACCAATTCGGGCAGGAAGAGGGCCACCCAGGTGGCGGCGATGATGCCCCATACAAATTGACCTTCAGCGCCGATGTTCCAGAACAACATGCGAAAAGCGATTCCGACCGACAGCCCGGTCAGCATGAGGGGAATCGCCCGCAAAATCGTCTCGCTGATATGGTAGCGCTGGCCGAAGGCGCCCGCGGCCATGGCCGCGTAGGTCTCGAACGGATTGGCGCCGAAAATCCACAGCAAAATGCCGCTGAAGATGAGCGCCAGGACCAGCGCGATCAGCGGAAAGGTAAACTCACTGTGACGGGGACGCTCTAAACGTTTTTCAAGAATAAGTTGCATGGCCGAATCTTTTCATACCACCTTTACGGGTTTTCCGCCAACCGCAGCCGTGCCAGGGTCGTCTCCGGCTCCCAGACGCCGATTTCGACGGTCGGAATGAGTGTCTCCAGGTCGTAGACGACCAGGCGCAACTCGTATTCTCCTGCCGGCAGATCGTCCGGTACCGTGAGTACGGTCAGGAATTCGACCGAGTCTTTCATCCACCAGTAGCTCGTAGGATGACCACTCCCCCTCCGCAGAACAGCGTCCTCTTGATATGCTCTCTCGCCTTCACGGTTGTAAAGACGCATCGATATCGAGTAGTCGACTTCCAAATCGGGAACGGTCTGCCATCGCATTGCCGTCCATAGCGGGCGATCACGCCTCAGCTCGAATACCTGCCGCGTTGACATCTGCTCCACGCCCTGACCCTGCGCAAACCCTCGCAGCGATATTCCGCCATCGTAATCGATTGTCAAGGGTTCAAGGCCCTCATGGAAACTCCAGGTACCTTGCAGAGAGATATCAGTGTAGTTGTGCACGATAAAATAGGTGTGCTCCTGGCTGCCCTGGAATCGTCCATACTTACTCAGAAGAAAGTTAAGGTGGTCGGATTCATGGGCTTTCCAGGGAATGTCTTCGGCCCACTCCACAACCTTTACAGTGGACAGTTCCTTACTGTCATAAAGTGTCGATTCGACTTTCTGCGGCAGATCGGCTTTCTCCGAACTGAAATAAGAGATCTGCGCGGCGCCCTGATAAAGGTATTGGTAGTGGTCGAATAGTAAGTGGTGGTAGAATTGTTGCATGATACAGAAAACGATCACCTACAGTTGTCGCGTGTGCGGGAGCACGAATATCGTCAAGAATGGGAGCAACCGGCTTGGTCAGCAGCAATATCACTGTAAAGAGTGCAATGCGTATCGGGTTTTGGAATCCAAGCGAGAGGCGAAGAAAAAGAGAAGCGCCTCATCCTAAGAGCCTATCAGGAACGCATCAGCCTGCGCGGACTGAGTCGGTTGTTTGCTGTTCATCGTCACACGATAGCCCGCTGGATTCGAGCGCATGTGGCATCCTTGCCGCCGCTCCGAGCAACTTTGTTGCCTGCCCAGCCCGATGACCTGCTCGAAATCGATGAGGCCTGGAGTTTTGTGCGCACACGGCGCAACAAACGCTGGCTGTGGACCGTCATGTGTCGTCGAACGCGTCAGATCGTGGCTTTTGTGATCGGTGACCGTAGCCAACAGAGTTGTCGCCGCCTATGGGCCAAGGTCCCGTTTACGTACCGCCGATGTCTCTCCTATAGCGACTTCTGGAACGCGTATCAAGCGCTGCCCAAAGAGAACCATTGCGCAGTCGGCAAAGAGAGCGGAGAACTCTCCCATATGCAGCGTTGGTATTGTACATTGCGCCAAAGGCAGGCACGCTATGTTCGCAAAACACTCTCATTCTCCAAGAGCGATGCTTACCACCATATGGTCACCAACTGGTTTATCATTGACCACAATCTGGCAATGTACTCCTTGCCCTAACCACCTACCTTGTGACCACTACCAAGGTATTCATGGCCGAAAGCGCCAAATTTGGGGAACAGATACAGGTCACCGGCCTTGGACGGTTGCTCGTTCATCGCCTGAACCACATTTAGCCATGGCGTGTAGTATTCTCTATGTACTTCGGGAGCGAACGCCCACTTGTAATTGTAGGTGCGGTACGTGTCGATCCCCTGGACCAGAATCGCTACACTGATGACAAGACCCGCCGCAGCGGCCGCCCCAGTCCCCCTCTCACGGTAAAAACGTTCCCGTAGAGACGTGTACGCCTCCCATAGGCCCACCCCTACAATCAAATAGACGGCCGGAGTTGCTCCTAAAATCCGAATAGTGCTCGGCCCCAATAGATCCGTTGCCAAAAATGCTGGGAACATCATCGTCACCAACCAGATAAGCAGCAGACGGTAAGCTGGCCATTGCCAGCGCCAGACAGCAATGCCCACGCCAAACCAGAAAAGAAGCGCCTCCGCCGGATTCAGCATTGGTCGACCGCCGTAGTTTTGCCGCGGAGCGGGGTCACCGCTCAAACCCAAGAGTGACACATGTTCCCACACATTGACCAGAAAGGCCCCGAGCGGGTCCCCCCGACTGCGCGTAGGATCAAGAACCCACAGAGCCTTACTACGCAGGAAAAAGTGTTCGGGATTCAATGCAAAGTGGATGAGCAACGGCGCTGCCACTAATCCGGCTACCCCCAAGAATGAGGCTGCCCAACGCAACTCCCTGCCTGCCTTTTCCAAGGCGAAAACGCGCAGAGACGGGAGAAAGCTCATTCCAAAAAACAGAAATAGAAATGGCGCAAAACGCGCTGGCGTGTAGGTGTACGGCAATAGCCCCGCGCATATGCCAGCCAGCGCCATCCGCCGCCAGCTTCGCTCACGCCATCCCCACCACAACAGTCCCAGACACAATGTGAGAAGCAACGGCATGAAGGTGGACTTGCTGTACCCAGTACGCCCCAGGACTGTCATATTGATGGAAACGGCCATCAACGCAGCTCCAACGCCCCCGACAATCAGGCCGCGCCACGGGGTGGCTTGGCGGCATTCTTCCTCACGCCCGAACAGCAGCCGGCCCAACCAGAAAACGGCAAAGACCATACCCGCGCCCCCAAGCGCCGTCGGAAAATGCACCGCCAGCAGCGTACGCCCAAACAACAATGTTGACAGAGCCAACGCGTATATCCCCCAAGCATCTTCTCCACTATTCACTTGATTGGTGAAGAAAACAGCATGTTCGCCTTGCAGTGCACCAAGAGCCGCTGCTCCAGCCCTGTTCTCATCGCCCGGGATCCCCGGCGGCAACTCATCCAGACGCTGGAAACGCAAAAGAACAACAGCCGCAGCCAGTGCAAGCAGAATCCCAACCGTCGCCATCCTGAGGAGAAAACACTCCTCGATCGCCAATCTACCGATTCTGATCGACCGCTCGATAGTAACCATTGTCTCAGACATTCTCTTCAGTTTCAGCCCTTCTTCCGCAGTTGCGTTGGGAGTTTTCACCCGACGATCACCCGCAATGTCCGGAGCGGTCTCCCCGTCACTGGAGATCCGCCAAGCGCAAACGCGCCAAAATCGTCTCCGGCTTCCACACGTCTATCTCCACGGTCGGCGTCAGTGTCTCCAGATCGTAGACGACCAACCGCAGCTCATAGGGCCTTATGCTAGTTAGGGAAGGCCAGTTTTTTGATCTGCAGGTAGTCGGGCGCCGCCATGAGCCGATTGATGTAGATGCATAGGGTGTGTGCGGTCAGCTTCGTGTACAGGCGGGCGCACAGTCCCTGGAAAGTATGTGCATGATTGGTCTCGATTTGGAATTGTTCGACCAACTGGCTGTTGACGGTTTCAATGATTTGGCGCAACGAGTTAAAGAGGCGACGGACAGACTTGGGGAGCTGTCGCTTCTGGTTGCGGCGGGTCAAGGTGTGCAGACGGATGCGATTGTGTTGCCAAAGTTCGGCAGCGACCTCTGCACTGATATAGGCTTTGTCGCCGATGACGTGGCAGTTGCTGTGTTGCGCCAAGAGTTCGCGCCCTATTTTCAAGTCAAAGACACTGGCAGGGGCGAGCTCGAAATCGAGGATGAGCCCGCCTGCAGTGGTCAGAAGATGGAGCTTGTAACCGAAAACTGTCTCTTTGCGGGAGGCGTTCTTACCGAAATTTGCGCCATGGGCTGTCCAGTCACCACGCGCATAAGGCGCAAGATGGAATTGAACCACGGGAATGGGCAGACTATCGATTACACAATGCCCATCTCGAGAAAGATCGATGCGAGCCAACGTCATCTGTCGTATCCGGTTGATGACAAACTGTAACTGCCGCCGTCGCCGATTGAAGCGGCTTTGTTCCGGCAAGACGGGAAACTTATCCCGATGTGCCTGCATATGACTGAGCAACTCTGTTTCCACATCCCAACCCAGGCACTCGCCGATGAGACAGATGGCTATCATTTCACTATCACTACACACCGGCTTGGGCCCCGGTCGTCTCAGATCGCCTTCCAGTTCTTGGCACATGTCGTCAACGACCACATAGACCCATAGACAGAAATCGTCAAAATGCGCTATCATTCGGTTGGTCCTCCTGGCGAGATACTTTGTTGGTGTCGAACTTCAAAGTTATCTCACCAGGGGACTTTTTTCAAACGCTATCTAGCATAAGGCCCTCATAGTCTCCAGCCGACAATTCCTCCGGCAAAGGGAGCGCGGTCCAGAAATCGATCTCTTCTTCCGACCACCAATGACCCGTAGGAAGGTCCAGCCTGCTTCTTGGAACGAAGTCATCCTGATATACTCTTTCGCCTTCAGCGCTGTAAAGACGCAAGGAAATTGAATAGTCGACCTCCAGCCCGGGCTCGGCCTGCCATCGCAGGGCCATCCACAATGGCCTTTCCCGCTCCAGGTGAAGCAATTGCCGCGATGGCAACTGCTCCGCTCCCTGGCCCAGGGCAAGGCCTCGCAGGGTAATGCCGCCATCATACTTCACGACCAGAGGCTCCAATTCATAGAAGGTCCACGGGCGGTCCAGCGAAATGTCGTTGAAGCTGTGAATTGCAAAGTCTGAGTACTCCTCACTGCCCAGGCATCGTCCATACTTTCTCAACAAAAAGGCAACGAGTCTTGCGTCATATCCAGAAATGGGATCACTAATCCATTCCACAACCTTCACAGTGGATAACTCCTCACTGTCCTTTAGTACCGATTCCACCTCAGTCAGAAGGGAAGCCTTCACGTGGGGGTTAAACAGATGGACCTTCGCCTCACCCTGATATAGATAAGCATAATCATAATCGCCATACTTGGGGAAAAGGTATAAAACATCGGCTCCAGACGATTGGGCATTCAGCGCATCGAGCACTCCCATCCATGGCGGAAAGTATTCTTCGAGTACTTCAGGGGTAACCGCCCACTTGTGAAAGTGTGTGCGGTAGGTGTCGATCCCTTGAACCAAGATTGCAACGCTGATTACAAGACCCGCTGCAATGGCCGCCCTAGTTCCATGTTCGCGCAAAAACCGCGCCCGCAGAATGCTGAACGCCACCCACACGCCGACGCCCACAAAAAGATAGACGGCCGGGGCCACGGCCAACATACGCTGGGTTGAAGGAAAAATGCCTCTTGCTAAGAAAATAAGGACCATCAGTGTCATCAGCCAGATGAGCAGCAGGCGGAAGGCAGGCCAGCGCCAGCGCCAGGCAGCAGCGCCCACACCAAGCCAGAAAAACAGCCCCTCCACCGGGTTCAGCATTGGTTTGCCGACGTAGTTAACCTGAATTCGGAGTAAGTGAGCACCTTCACAAGCTGGTAGAATTGAAGTTCTGCAACCGAAATTCTCCAGCAAGGAAAGGTGCTCAGTGATGAGTATACTCAAACTGTACTGTCATGTCGATGATTTCTGTCAGTGGTTGGCTACACAAGAAAATGCCAAACTGTTGGGCGTGACTCGCAAACGAGGGCCGGCCCCGCGGCTGAGCTTGAGTGAAGTAATGACGATTCTGATTCATTTTCACCAGTCGCATTATCGCGATTTCAAGGCCTACTATATGCAGCACGTATGTGAGCATATGCGCAGTGAATTCCCTACACTGGTCAGTTACACGCGCTTTGTGGAGTTAATGCCATCAGCCCTGCCAGCAATGTGTCTCTATCTGCGTGCGCGCTTTGGCCGGGCGACAGGGGTGGCATTCATCGATTCGACCCCGTTGTCCGTCTGCCACAACCGGCGCATCGCCCGCCACCGAGTCTTTGCCGAGGTGGCCATGCGGGGCAAGAGCAGTATGGGATGGTTCTATGGCTTCAAGCTCCATCTGATTGTCAATGACCAGGGTGAATTGCTGGCGGTTCAACTCACACCTGGCAACACAGATGACCGCAAACCGGTCCCACAGATGACCAATAACCTATGGGGTAAGTTGGTCGGCGACCGCGGCTATCTCTCCCAAGCTCTCTTTGAGCAACTCTGCGCACGCGGACTGCAATTGATGGCGGCGGACCGCCCGTTGCCGATCACGCCCATCCGCAAAAACATGCAGAATCGACTTGTTGTTCTCGAAGACAAGCTGCTCACGCGTAAGCGCTTCGTCATTGAGACCATCGTTGACCAGCTCAAGAATATCTCACAAATTGAACATACCCGTCACCGGAGCCAACCCAACTTTATCGTCAATCTTATCGCCGGGCTGATTGCCTACTCTTGGCAACCCAAGAAGCCATCTCTCCATCTCTCTGACAAAGACTTGGCTCTCTTGCCTGCCCTTATCTAACTCCGAACTCGGGTTAGTTATTCCGCCAATAGGGATCTCCGCGCAAACCAAGGAACAACAGATGGTCCCAGATATTGGTCAAAAAGGCCCCCAGCGGCTTCCCCTGTCTGAAAACAGGATCGAAAATCCACAAATGCTTACTTCGCAAGAAAAAGTGGTCGGGATGCAATGCAAAGTGGACGAGAAGCGGCCCTGCAACCAATCCGGCCGCGCCTACAAACAGAACTGCCCAAGGCAACTCGCCGCGCGCCTTTTTCCAAGTGATGGGGTGAAGGAAGGGCAGAAAGCTCAAACCAAGAAAATAAAGAGAAAAGGCGCAAAACGTGCAGGCAAGTACGTGTACGGCAGCAGCCCTGCGCAGACACCCGACAGCGCGATCCGCCGCCAACTTCGCTCTATCCATCCCCACCAGAGCAAGCCCAAGCAAAGAGTGAGAAGCAAAGGCATGTGCGCGTTGCCACTGTACCCAGATCGCCCCAGGATCGTTTGGCTAATCGAAACAGCCATCAGACCAGCGCAAACGCCCCCGACCAACAGGCCTCGCCACGGAGTTGCCTCGTCGCTCTCCTCATCTTTCACAAAAAGCAGACGGGCCAACCAGAAAGCAGCAAAAACCATGCCAGCGCTGCCCAAAGCCGTGGGAAAATGCATTGCAAGCAGTGAGCGTCCAAATATCAGGGTAGACAAAGCTAACGCATAAATAGACCAAGCATCACGTCCTTGATTCACCGCCTTGGTGAAAAACACAGCGTGCTCGCCCTGCAATACGCCAAGGGCAGCCGCTCCATCTCTGTCTTCATCGCCAACGATCCCCGGCGGCAGCTCACCCAAACGCTGGAAACGCAACAGCACGACAACCACTGCCAGTGCAAGCAGGATTCCCAACGTCGCCAACCTGAGGAGCAAACGTTCCTCAATCGCCCAACTGCCGATTCTGATCGACCGCCGGGCAGCAACCGTTATTTCGCACATTCTCGTCAGTTCTCAACCCTTCTTCCGCAGTTACGTTTAGAATGTGGCCCGACGCCCACCGGCAATGGCCGGAGCGGCCTCCCCATCACTGGACTTCCGCCAACCGCAGCCGCGCCAGGGTAGTCTCCGCTTCCCACACGTCTATCTCGACAGTCGGAGCCTGCGTTTCAAAGTCGTATACCACCATCCGGAGCTCGTACTCGCCTGCCGAAAGTTCTGCCGGGAAAGTCAGAAGCCCCGTGGTGTCGACCGGTTCCTCCCCCGACCAGTCGCTCGTGGGCTGATGGTCCGGGTTCCAGAGTACAGCATCCTCCTGGAATATCCTTTCTCCCCCAGAACTGTACAGACGCAGGGAGATCGCGTAATCGATATCCAGGTCTGGCACAATCTGCCATCGCATCGCCATCCACATCGGGCGGTCACGCCCAAGTGCCACCGCCTTCTGCACTGACATCTGCAGCGCACCCTGACCGAGCGCAACTCCCTGCAAGGCGATGCCTCCGTCGTAGTCCACGGTCAGAGGTTCCAGTTCTTCATAAAAGTTCCAACTACGACCAAGAGAGATATCAGTGTAGTTGTGCAAGTGAAAGTCAGTGTACTCCTCGCTGCCCTGGTACCGCCCATACTTGCTCAAGAGGAAGACAAAACGCCCAGTATCTTCCCCAACCGCTGAAACGCCGGCTTTCCATTGCAGCACCTTCGCGCTGGACAGTCTCTGCATGCTCCTCAGTGCAGACTCGACCTCCTGCGCCAAGCCTCGCGAACTTGGATGCAGAAGATGCGCGGGCGACTCGCCTTGATAGAGATACTCAAAGCTGTATGGGCTGTGAAAAGTGGGGACCAGATAGGCGGCATCAGCGCTGGACGGCAACTCGTTCAGAACACGGGCCAATTCTATCCACTCCAGGTCATATGCGTCAGCCATTTCGGGAACCGCTACCCACTTTTCAAAATACGTACGATAGCTCATAACGCCCTGCACAAGAATCAGACCGCCGGCCACAGCCGCTATCAGAACGACGGACCTGCTCCCGCTCTCCCTGAAATACCGCTTCCTCAGAAAACTGAATACCTCCCACAGGCCGACACCTGTCAACAGATAGATGGCCGGCGTCGCGCCGATCATGCGCAAGAAATGGGGAACGGTACGATCTCTCGACAACATCGCAGGCAAAAGAAGGATCCCCAGCCACAGAATCAGCAGACGGTAGCTCGGCCGGCTTTTCCACCGCAGCAGCGTCATTCCAAGCCCTAACCAAAAGAAGAACGCCTCGTACGGGTTCAGCAGGGGCTGGCCCGGAAAATTGTGACGCATGTTTGGATCGCCGCGAAAGCCAAGAGACAGCAAATGGTCCCACGCGTTTCTGCCGAACGCCGCCAGGGAGGCTGCGAGTCCATGATCTGGCCTCAGTACCAGCAGTTGGTTACTGCGCATAAAAAAATGTTCAGGGTGCACTGCAAAATGGATCAGGATTGGTGCAGCGACAAGCGCTGCCACCCCCAGAAACAGGCCTGCCCACGGCAGATGCGCGCGCGCCCTCTCTCTCGTGAAAATGCCCGGAGGCAGCAGAAAACTCAATCCAAAAAAGAGAAACAAGAATGGCACGAAGCGCGAAGGCGTATATGTGTATGGCAAGAGCCCGGCGCACACACCCGCCACGACAACCTCCCAACGGCTCCGCTCCCTCCATCCGCGCCACAGCAGCGCCAGGCAAAGACATAGCAGCAGGGGCAGAAAGTTCCCCCTGAATGCCGTGCGTCCAAGAACGGTCTGCGCAATAGAAACGGCCAGCAGTCCCGCGCTGACCCCGCCAATCAACAGCCCGCGCCACGGCGTGCTGCGCCCGCTCTCATCCCGTCCAAATAGAATGTTGCCCAACCAGAAAACGGCAACAACCGTCCCCGTGCTGGCCAGCGCCGCGGGCAGACGAACGGCCAGCATCGTGCGGCCCAGAAAAGAGGTGGTCAGCGCCACGGCATAAATGATCATCCCTGCTCGTCCATAATCGTCAGGGAAAAAGACCGCATGCTCCCCTTTCAGCACCTCGAGGGCATTCACCCCGTGAATGCCTTCCGTGAGATAGATTCCAGGTGGCACCTCGGCCAGACGATACAGACGCAGCACTGAGGCTGCCAGCGCCAGCGCAATTGCGATTCCTACCGTTACAAGGGCCAGACGAAGACCTTTGTCCTTTTCAGTTTTGACTGAACGGCCTGCCGAAATTTCTGCTTCAGCCACACTTTTTTCTCTTATCGCTCTTTCTCTCTTCTCGCTTGTTGTCACTTCCACGATTCCCGGGCAACGCCAGCAGGAAACCGCGCCTAGGGCCCAATATCCGACAGCCGCAGGCGCGCCAGTGTAACCTCGGGCTCCCACACTTCCCGTTGGACCGTAGGCGTCTGCGTTTCAAAGTCGTAGACGACCATGCGCAACTCATATTCGCCAGGCGGGAGTTCGGCCGGAATATCAAGCTGAAACAGTGTCTCAACCATCTCATCAGGCGCCCAGTAGCTCGTAGGTGAATGATTTGTCGCCTTCCAAAGCACACTGTCTTCCTGGTGGGCCATCTCGCCCGCTTCTCCGTACATGCGAAGCGAGATTGCATAGTCGATCTCCAGCCCGGGGTCTGTCTGCCACTGCAACACGCCCCACATCGAAAGCCCCCGCGCCAGGACCACCTCCTCAGAAGACATCTGGCCCTCGCCCTGACCCAAAGCCGCCCCGTGCAGTTCAATCCCGCCATCGTAGCGAATCTCAAGCGACTCCGGCTGTTCGTAAAATGCCCAGGGGCGCCTGAGTGAGATGTCAGCGTAGTTGTGGAGCTGAAAATCGCCGTGCTCTTCGCTGCCCTCCCGCCGTCCGTACTTTGTTAGAAGGAAATCAAAGCGCCCCGTGTCATCCTCTACCCACTTGTTCACGTAGTCCCACTCAACCACCTTTACCGTGGACACTTCTTCAACTGCCGCCAGCGCAGAATGAACCTCCTGCGCCAGATCGGGCGAATCCATGTAAAAAATGAATGCTGGGGAATCGCCCTGGTACAGATACACAAAGGAATGATGTTTCTGGAATCCAGGAACAAGATAGACGGTGCCGGCCTCGGCCGATTGCGCGTTTAGCGCACGCGCCAAGTCTGCCCACACCAGTTGGTATGCCTCAGAAGTCTCCCGCGCGTTTCCCCACCTATGGAAATAGTCTCTATAGGTGAGGCCTCCCTGGACCAGGAACATGCTGCAGGCTAGACCCCCCACCGCGACCGCCGCCCCAGTCCTGTTGCCCCATGTGAATCGCGCTTTCAGAAAACGGAACGCCTCCCACAGGCCGACTCCAATCAGCAGATAGGCAGCAGGCACCGCGCCGATCATTCGCATAACGCTGGGGGGAATGTCGTAAGCCAGTACTGCCGGAATCGAAAGTAGCGTCAGCCAGAGAAGAAGAAGACGATAGGCCGGTCTACTCTGCCACCGCCAGGCAGCCATCGCCGCGCCAAACCAAAAAAAAACGGCCTCCCATGCGTTCAGCATCGGTTTAGCAGCGTAACTATGCCGCCAGATCGGGTCACCGCGGAACCCAAATACAAGCAGATGCTCCCAGGCGTTTCTCAACAAGACGCGCAAGCTACTTCCCTCTATCCTGCCTGGTTCGAGCAGATAGACTTCATTGCTACGAGAAAAGAAATGGTCAGGATTCATTACGAAATAGACCAAAATCGGCGCCGCCACCAACCCGGTCACCACCACGAATAGAGTTGCCCATGGCAGTTCGGCCCGCACTCGCTCCCTGGTGAACGAAGCAATTGGCAGCAGGAAGGTCAGGCCAAATATGAGAAACAAGAAGGGCGTGAGACGCGCAGGGATGTATGTGTATGGAAGCAGCCCAGCGCACACTCCGGCCAGCAGTACCCACCGCCAACTCCGTCGTCTCCATCCCTCCCAGAGCAGGGCAAGACATAGGCAAAGAAACAATGGCAGCAGCGTGGTCCTGAACCCGGTTCGCCCGACAATCGTCTGGACGAGGGAGACCGCCATCAGCCCCGCGCCAACGCCCCCCACAAGGATACCCCGCCACGGTGTGGCCTCTCCGCTCTGCTCGTCTCTCCCGAAAAGGACTCGCCCCAGCCAAAAAACGGCCAGCACCGCGCCCGCACTGGCCAGTGCAGAAGGCAAGCGAATGGCCAACGCCGTCTGCCCCATAAAGTAGATCGCCGCGGCGATCGCATACATCGCCATCCCCTCGCGGCCGCGAAACTTCTCAGGGAAGAAGACCGCGTGCTCTCCTGCCAACACCTTGAGGGCATCCCGTCCGTTTGCCGCTTCCCCGGCATCGAGGCCCGGCGGAAGCTCGGACAGACGATGCAAACGCAGCACCACGACGGCCAGCACCAGTGCAACTACGATTGCCCCCGCCGCCAGCCGCAGCCTCAGCCGTTCCGATTCCGCTGGACCGGAAAGGCCGCCTGCACGCTGCCCGGTGGATGGCGCTTCAAAGACGCTCATCTCGCTACGACTCACTTTGTCCCGCTTCGCAACCGCCAACTTCGCGCCTTCCGGCCTGTTTCTCTTCCACCGGCAGCGCCACAAAAACCGTTGTGCCCTTGTTCACGTCGCTGCGCACCCACACCTCCCCCTGATGCGCCTCGACGATCGCATTGATCAAGAACAGGCCAAGACCGGCGCCGGCTGTATTGCGTCGCAGCCCGCTGTCGACCCGGTAATACCGCTCAAATATCCTGGACAACTCCCTTGACGGGATACCGATTCCTTCATCCGCCACATAGAGGACGAGCCGCTTTCGCCCACCTTGCTCCTCAGCTTCCTCCTCCCAGCCGCCAATGCGAATGTCGCCGCCGTCCGGGGAATACTTGATCGCGTTGCTGAGCAGATTCGTAAATACCTGGCGCAGTCGCTCCTCATCGCCAAATACAACCGTCATGTCCAGCGGCAGGTCCACTGCGATCCGGTGACCGTCGGTCTGCGTGCGGTAATCTTGCGCAATTCGTTCCAGCAATCGGCTTACATTGACTTCAGCACGCTCAAGCTTCAGACCGCCCGCCTGTATGCGGCTGACGTCCAACAGGTTATTGATAAGCGTTTCTAACCGGTCCGCCTCCTCTTCGATCACCTCAAGGCTTTGCCGGGCCGTCTCGGCATCCCAGGCCGCGTCCGGCCGCGCCAGGGTCTGGGCATATCCCTTGATCAGCGCCACAGGCGTCTTCAGCTCGTGACTGATGATCGAAGTGAAGGTCGACTTCATCTCCTCCTCTTCCCGAAAACGAGTAATGTCCAGGACATTCGCAATAATATTTACCAGCCGGTTCTCTTCGTCCTTCACAGGAGTGAATGTCACAGAGACCGAGATGCGGCCTCCATCCGGCACGACAATGTCTCCCTCACACTGCGCGCCCTCTTCCGGCAAGGTCAACACATCGAAATCTCCGCTGCAAACATCCTCACCCTGCACATTCACCAGCGGCAACACCTTGTCGCACATCTGGCCGATTGCCTCGTCAGACGAGACACCCGTCATTACAGAAAGCGGCTGGTTAACCACCTCCACCTGCCTGTTCGGCGCCAGGATCATCATGCCATTCACACTGTTCTGGACAATCATCGTCAGCCGGCTGCGTTCTGTCGCCATCTGCTGATAGAGCCGCGCGTTGCGAACGGCAATCGCGGCCTGATCGGCAAACCCCTGCAAGAACTGCCAGTCCAGAGGCGAGAATGGAGAGTCTCCTCGAAAGAGATAGATTACACCGAGCAAGTCCTCCTCAAATAGCAGGGGCAGCCCAATCACCTGCCCCAACTCGTTGCCCAATGCCGACTCCACCTCCCGCACGCGGCGTTCAATCTCTTGCTGGTAGCGTTCTCCCAGCGAGAAAATTGGCTTACACGAAAATCCCGTTTCCCATTCATCGGGCAACGCCGTATGGGCCGATTCCCCCTCCGCCGAGCTCTCCTCCGATAGCGGCCACGTCTGGGGCGCGATCTTCAGCAGGGGGCGAAAGGCCGGCAGAAGCTGTCTTGGAATTCCGTACGCCGCCCGAATGCGAAATGGCTCGTCATCTTCCACCGTGCTTTGCTTGCTCGCCAGAGGTACGGCCGCGGAAGCATCGTCCAGGACGATCAGTCCGGCCGGTGCGGCAAGCATCGCCGCCGCGCTCTCAAGGATCAGCCGCAACAGGCTCGGCAGGTCCAACCGCGAGGTCATGGCCCTTGTAATGCGCAGCAGATACTCCCGCTGACGCAGTTGATACGTTGCCATCAACGCTGGAACATTCATGATCGAAACATAGCAGAGGGGGGTACGAAAGTCAACGATTCTGGAGGAAAATACGTAAAGGGTTGCAGGAGGGGCGCCGCTGTGGGGCTTCAAGCCAACAAGATCTGACAGCTTTACAGCTGCCTGAATTTCCCAGCCGCTTGACGGAAGACGCCTCTTTCCTCACAGGCTCTGAGTCCGGCGGTGTCGATATAATATGGGCTCTCAGGAACCAAGAAGACACCTTCCCGATGCCGTTGTATCAAGGCAGATGGATTACGCCGCGCGCGAGTGCTGACTGGATGTCTTGCAACCTATCTCTCCATAATCTCGGCAACAAAGCCGTCCTGATAGCCGGTTACGTAGACATTGCCGTCTTCATCCTCGCCGATGCCGCTGATTGGGACCGAAGCATTCAAGAGCAGCCCGCTCAGCCAGCGTCCCCCGGCATCTGCATCAGAGCGCTTCAGGCCCCAGATCCGCCCAGTACAGAAATCGGCAAAGATGAAAATGCCCTGCAGCTCGGTATACTTGACCCCGCGATAGACAGCGCCGCCGACAATTGCGCACCCGTGCTGACGATCGTATTCCAGTACCGGCAGAACCGTTCCGTCGATGCTGCAGGGTCGGGGGTAGAAATCGAAACACATGGAGCCTTCCATGATGCGCCACCCATAGTTTTCTCCCCCCTTACTTCCCGCGGGTTGGAAATTAATCTCTTCCCGCTTGGAGTTCCCGACATCGGGAAGGAAGAGATCGCCGGTCTTGCTGTCAAATGCAAATCCCCATGGATTACGTAAGCCCAGCGCCCAGATCTCCCCCAGATAGTCGTCATTCTGGATGAACGGGTTGTCGGGTGGAATGCCGTAAAGCTCGTCTTCGGACGCCACGTCGATTCTCAGCAGCTTGCCTCGTAGCGTGCCGGGATCTTGCCCACTGTTGAGCGGATCGGTGAAGGAGCCCCCGTCCCCGCTGCCTATATACAAGTATCCGTCCTTCGGCCCGAATACTATCCGTCCGCCATTGTGAATTTCAAAGGGCTGTTCAACTTTGATCAATACCTCTTCGCTTTCAGCCTCGGCCCTGTCCGCGTCCGGCGCAGTACTGAATCGGCTGATGATTGTGTGGCCGTCAACATCTGTGTAGCTTACGAAAAAATGCTGCCTGTGGCCATAGTCCGGCGGAAATGCCACGTTGAACAGCCCTCGTTCTCCGCAGCAACTTACCCGCTCTGAAATATCGAGGAAGGGCGTATCGAAGACAACGCCTTCCTCAATTATACGAACACGCCCCTTCTGCTCGACGACAAACAGCCTTCCGCTGCCGTCACCTGCATTCGTAATCTGTACCGGTAAATCCAGCCCAGATGTGATCTTTCTGAGTTTCATGCGCGGGACGCCCGCCTCCTCAAAAGAGTTCGCAGGGAGCGAGCCGAACACTTTCACCTCTCGCCAAGCGACCCAACTCGGGCTGTGCAACGTGTGAATAACGACCTCATTCATGGTGCGCGGCGGTTCGACGACAACCTCAAGTACCGTGCCATCCTCTGTATGAACGTCAATGAACTGTTCGTACAACGTTCGCGTGCCCGACCTGTTTCCTAGCCAGACATCATGCGTCGTAGGGCCAGCGGGTGTCTGCGCTACAACCATCTGTATCCTGTCTACTGTGTAGGAATCGTCAAGAATTATCTGCAACCACTGTGTCGGAGGGGCTTCCGCGCCCCACAGCGTATCCGGATCACCGTCAACCGCCTGATGGGCATATTCGCTCCTAGCCGAGGCGCGACCGATTCCAAGAAGCGCGACGTTTTCCCCCAGCGGAACGGGCGGCGCGACAGTGACAGTCGCCGGAATTGCAGAAGCAGTGGGGCCCGAAACAGCCTGCAGATTCTCTGGCCTTGATTCACAAGCCACTACTGCAAAAAAGACAAGCAATACCGCTGCCCGCTGCCCTAACCTACCCAAATTAGCGAAGCAGTAACACATTAGGAATTCCTCATCGGTCATCCGCCTTCCTTGTCCGACCAGAAAACTCTTGCCGACATTGCTGGCAAAGCTCTCGATCCCAAAGTCCCTAAGGGCCGCCTTCATCGGCGAATTGTCCCTCAAACATCAAATAAACCGCCCCTTCCCCATAGCCGACAACGTAAACGTTGCCTTCTTCGTCTTCACCGATGGAACTAACTGGAAAGGCACTATCGAAGAGAAGCCTGTTTTGCCACGCGCCCTCGATATTAGGATCCGGCCGCTCCAATCCCCAGACCTTTCCGTTGCAGAAATCGGCATACACAAAAGCGCCTCGCAAGTGCGGCGCCAAAGCTCCGCGATTGACAGCTCCGCCTACAACCACGCACCCCACTTGTCGGTTGTATACAGCAATTGGCATCGTGTACTTTTCGGCACGACACGGCAAAGACGTACTCTCAAAGCATCTGTTTCCTTCCATCGCGTACCATCCGTAGTTCTCGCCACCGGCGCTGGCTGCGGGCTGGTAGTTCACCTCTTCGCGGCTGGAATGGCCCGCATCAGGAATATAGAGCGCGCCGGTCTCCTTGTCGAATGCAAAACCCCATGGATTGCGCAGCCCATACGCCCATATTTCTTCGCGAATGTCGTCATTCCCTGCAAACGGATTGCTGGGAGGTATACCATAAGGCCGGACGCCCGACTCGACGTCGATCCGCAAAATCTTACCTAGCAGTATGCTGAGGTCTTGCGCCGTCTCAGCATGCCTGCCCTGCCTGCCACCATCCCCGCTTCCGATATAGAGATAACCATCCTGCGGGCCAAATGCCAGGGCCCCGCCATTGTGGCTGCTCTCCGGCTGCTCGATGACCAGCAACACTTCCTCACTTTCAGGATCAGCTCTATCGGAATCGGCCGTTGTGAAGAAGCGACTGATTGCCCTGTGGCCGTCAACATCCGTGTAACTCACGTAGAAATGTCGCTTGACAGCGTATTTGGGTGGGAATGCCACGTTGAGCAAACCACGCTCGCCACAGCAACTGACCTGCCCCGAAATATCAAGAAACGGGAGTTCGTTGATGACCCCGTCCTTGATGATGAGGATGCGTCCCTCCTGTTCAACTACGAACAGACGCCAACTACCGTCGCCGGCATGCGTAACCTGTACAGGCATCACCATCCCGGTAGCTACGGGAACCAGTTCGATCCCAGGCCTCTCTTCTTCACCATCAGCATCACCGGACAACGTACCAAAGACTCTTACCTCCCGCCAGGCAACCCAACTCGGACTTTGTACCGTAAAGACAAAGACCTCGTTTATTTTGCGCGGCGGGTCGACTAGCACGTCCAACGTCTGCCCATCTTCCGTGTAGATGTTCCTAAATCGCTTATAGAGGGTCCCCAGGCCTGAGTCATCTAGCAGCCAGACCTCATGCGTTGTCGGACCAGCTGGCGTCTGGGTGACAACCAACTGAATCCTGTTCACCAGGTAGGAATCATCGAGCTGCACCGCGAACCATTGCGGCGCAAACTGATGAGAATTCCAGATCGTATCGGGATCGCCATCAATCGCCAGGCGAATAATTTCAGTATCGACTTCCAGTTTGCCGTGTTCGTCTCTTGTAGAGGCGACCCCGGTTCCCAAAAGCGCGACATTTTCCCTCAGTGGAACGGCAGTTGCAACGGGTGCGGGCTGGCGTGTGTCCATCGCAACTGCGCCGGCGTCAACAGGTTCCGGTCTCGGTATACAGGCTGCGACAGCCACAGTCAGCAGCCCGGCTGCAAATGCGCAAGCTTGTCTCATCATTTCAATCGCTGTTTCCTAAGGTCCGTCGAAGGCATCAGGCAGCAAGGCTTGCACAGTGGTCGTCCGGACATTGTCGTCGCCGTCAGCGATGTAGACATCCATCTGCGGCCCCAATTCGAACATGACTTGCCGGCAGAGGCCGCAGGGAGATGCGCCGTCCACGGTCACGACTGCGATCGCTTTAAGGCTACGTTTCCCCTGGGCAACGGCGGCAGTGAGAGCGACGCGCTCAGCGCAGATCGTGCCGCCATACGAGGCGTTCTCAACATTACATCCAACGATGATATCGCCGTCCATTGTCAGCACGGCTGCGCCGACATGGTAGTTGCTGTACGGGGCATAGGCCTGGCGGCGGGCGGACCCGGCCGCGGCAATCAATTGGTGCGAGAAGATGTCGCCAGCGCCCATCTCTCTTCCTCCTCAATGATAGAAAGCAATCGCACAAAAGAAAATGCGCCGCTACTACGATAGGGCGCGCAAGGATACTTTTGTATTCACAGAAGGCGGCCTCTCTGCCTCAGGCGGCCGACTGCAAGTAGCCTGAATCGGGATTGTCGGCGGTGTCTTCGGTCTGTTCGGCTACGGACTGTTCCTGTGCCGGTTCACTGTTTTCGGCCTTGCTGCTGCCGCCCGGCTCGACCCGAACCTGTTCAATGCGACGGGAGTCGACCGACAAGACAGTAAAACGCCAGTCTTTGAATAGAATGCTCTCACCCTGCTCGGGGACCCGGCCGAGCTGGCTGTAAATAAAGCCCCCCAATGTGTCAAAGCTCTCGTGCGCGGCAGAAAGTTCCACCTCGATAAGGTGGGAAACCTCGTCAATATCATAGCGCGCGTTAAACACATATATGTCGGGCGCGAGCTTTTTCAGCTGCGGCTCTTCCGAGTCGTATTCATCCTGGATTTCGCCGACGATCTCCTCCAGCAGATCTTCGATAGTAACCAGCCCGGCGGTTCCGCCGTATTCGTCGACTGCCAGAGCCATGTGAATCCTCCGGGCCTGCATCTCTTCGAACAACTCGTCAAGCTTTTTGCTCTGAGGCACGAAATAGGCGCGGCGCTGGAGTTGGCGAACCGGTGTATCGTGATTCCCATCGCGCAGGCAGAGCAGAAGGTCCTTGGCGTAGAGAACACCGATCAGATGGTCGATGCTTTCTTCATAGACAGGAATGCGGCTATGCCCGTTGGCGATAATCAGGTCGAGGGCCTGGCTGAGCGGCGCGTCAACCTCCATAGCCACGATGTCAAGCCGGGGCACCATGATCTCGCGCACGGTCGTTTCGCCGAATTCGAAAATCCCGGCGATCATCTGTTTCTCATCTTCCTCAATCACCCCCTCGCCCTCGCCCACATGGATAAGGAAACGGAGACCGTCTTCGCTTAGGAAGACGCTTTCAGGGGTAACTTCATCGGCATCACCTCGCGCCATGGCAGCGAGGCGGCGAAGCAGAAAGGAGAGCGGCGTCAGCACGGCAGCCAGGAAATTCACGCCGCGAGCGATAGTGAGGGCGACTGTTTCGGGGCGGCGCAGGGCCCATCCCCGCCCGACAATCTGAAAGGCGAGGAGCAACAGCCAGACCAAGCCCACCGCGGCCGAGACACCGGCATCGGTCCAGCGCAGTGTCATGGCAAGACAGACTGTCATCGAGCCGGCGGCGACAAATGCCAAGCTCTTGAGAATCAACAGCGTGGAAAGAAAGCGGGCCGGGTCAGCCAGCATATGGTCGATCAGTTTTGCCCGCTGATTGCCGCTGGCGAGAAGCCCCCGAATCCGGCTTCTCGACGCCGCCGACAGGGACACTTCGGCGATGGCGACAAAGGCAATTGCCAACAACGGCAGTACAAGCGCCGCGATCAGCCATCCAGGTTCCACAGCCACGGGTAACTCCTTTGGTTAGGATGCCATGCGCCGGGCCGGGCATAGCGCAAACATTCACTCATGCTTTTCGCTCGCGCCTGACGGGGGCGGTTTCTCGGGTTCAGCAGCTGGCGCGGGGCGCGCGGGCACGCCGTAGACGAGCGTGTCCTCCTCAACATCACGCGTAACCACAGAGCCGGCGCCCGTGCGTGCGCGTGGGCCGAGGGTAACGGGCGCAACCAGCAGCGTATCGCTTCCGAGGAAGACATCATCGCCGAGCGTCGTGGGATTCTTGGAGACACCGTCAAAGTTACAGGTTATCGTGCCGGCGCCAACATTTACGTTTTCGCCGACGGTCGCATCACCGACATAGCTGAAGTGACCCATCTTGACGCCCCGACCAAGAAAACTGTTCTTGACCTCGCCAAAGTTGCCCATGTGCACATTTTCGCCCAGATGAGCGCCGGGCCGCAGATGCCCAAAAGGGCCAATTTCGCTGCCGCGCTCCATCCTGGCCTTCTCGATGACGCTGTACTCGACGCGACAGTCGTCGCCAATTCCGCTGTCGATGATGCGGCTGCCCGGCCCGATATGACAGCCGACGCCAATAGTGGTCTCACCTTGAAGATGCGCGCCCGGATAAATCACCGAATCCTGGCCGATAGTCACAGTGGCATCAATGTATGAAGATGAGGGATCGACCAGGGTCACCCCAGCCAGCATGTGCGCCCGGTTGATCCGCTGCCGCATCACCTGCGAAGCGACCGCCAGTTGGCTGCGATCGTTGATACCATAGACTTCGTCGGACGGGGCGGAGACGGTCTCAATGCGCCGGCGTTGTTCAGCCGCGATGCCAACCATATCGGTCAGGTAATACTCCCCGTTGGCGTTGGGCGCCAGCAGAGACAGGTTTTCCCAAAGCCATTGGGCATCGAAGCAGTAGACACCGAGATTCAGTTCACGAATGGCCAACTCTTCGGCCGAACAGTCAACCTCCTCCACGATTCTTCGGACAGCACCGTCCTCGTCGCGCACGACCCTGCCGAAGCCCTGGGAATCCTCGCGTTCGACCGTCAACATGGACAGCGCAATCGGCGGGCGCCCCTGTGGTGAACGATCCCCACAGAGTCGCATCAGCCTACTGAGCGTCTGCGCTTGGAGGAGCGGCATGTCCGAATAAATAACCAGGACCTGGTCGGCGCGCTGATACAGAACATCCCTTGCCTGCATGAGCGCGTGCCCGGTGCCGAGAGGTTCATCCTGAACGCAGTAGTCGACGCGCTCACCAAGGAGCTCCTGGACCTGCTCCCTGGCGTAGCCGACCACCACGACGGGCCGCAGGTCCGAAAGCCCGTCCACCGCTTGCAGCGACCACTCCAGCAGGGTCAGACCGGCCAGTGGATGCAAAAATTTAGGCAGCTTGGATCTCATCCGGGTCCCGTGCCCGGCGGCCAGGATGACGGCGGCAACTTTCATGCAGGATGCTCCCATGATCCAGGCGAAAAGTAAGGCGCGTGCAACGACCGCCAAGGGAATGCAGCCTTGACGGTAAACGCGTCGTTTATGTGGTTATGCACCGGAGGGGCGACGGATTTATGCGCGGATGGAAATGGTAGAGATCCGGGGTCAGGAGGGATATCATCCATGAAATTGATCGCAGACCGGAACCGTATTTGTGCCTGGCCACATATTATCACACTTCAGCGGATTCTACAGAAGTGTTCCGGTCGGTGGTGGATGAAGAAAGGGGAGTAGGAGGTTGGCAGCGGTCTACTCTCACACGGGGTCGCCCCCGCACTACCATCGACGCTGGTGGACTTTACTGCCGGGTTCGGGATGGGACCGGGTGTTTCCCCACCGCTCTTGCCACCAACTCCATTCCCCTATTCAGCGGGTAATGCTTGTGCTGCTGTGCGTTGTGCTGCTGTGCGTTGTGCTGCTGCGCGTTGGTCTGTTGCGCGTTGGTCTGTTGCGCGTTGGCCCTGATGCGTATGTTGCTGTGCATCTGGCACGCTAAGAACTGAATAGGATAAAGAATCACTGCTGCGGGTGTAGTTGCACAGGGTAAGCCCTCGTGCATTAGTACGGGTTCGCTCAAGACCTCTCAATCCTTACACGTCCCGCCTATCGAACTGGTCGTCTGCCAGCGCACTTACCAGACTTCTCTGTGAGGGAACTTATCTCGAGGCTGGCTTCCCACTTAGATGCTTTCAGTGGTTATCCGTCCCAGACTTAGCTACCCAGCGATGCCGTTGGCACGACAACTGGCACACCAGCGGTCTGTCCATCCCGGTCCTCTCGTACTAGGGACAGCTCCTCTCAATTCCCTTACGCCCACAGCGGATAGAGACCGACCTGTCTCACGACGGTCTGAACCCAGCTCGCGTGCCACTTTAATGGGCGGACAGCCCAACCCTTGGGACCTACTCCAGCCCCAGGATGTGACGAGCCGACATCGAGGTGCCGCACCTTCCCGTCGATGTGAACTCTTGGGGAAGACTAGCCTGTTATCCCCGGGGTAGCTTTTATCCGTTAAGCCACAGCCTTTCCACTCAGAACCGTGGGTTCACTAACGCCGACTTTCGTCTCTGCTCAACCTGTCCGTCTCGCAGTCAAGCTCCCTTTTGCGTTTGCACTCTACAACTGGTTTCCATTCAGCCTGAGGGAACCTTTGCGCGCCTCCGTTACTCTTTGGGAGGCGACCGCCCCAGTCAAACTGCCCACCTGACACTGTCCCCATACCGGATTACGCCACAGGTTAGAACCAAAACTCAATCAGGGTGGTATTTCACCAACGACTCCACCGACCCTGGCGAACCAGTTTCACAGTCTCCCACCTATCCTACACAGATTAAGCCCTAATCCAATATCAGGTTGCAGTAAAGCTCCACGGGGTCTTTTTGTCCTGCTGCGGGTAAGAAGCATCTTTACTCCTACTTCAGTTTCACCGGGCCCTCCGTCGAGACAGTGCCCCACTCGTTACGCCTTTCGTGCGGGTCGGAACTTACCCGACAAGGAATTTCGCTACCTTAGGACCGTTATAGTTACGGCCGCCGTTCACCGGGGCTTCAGTTCAAAGCTCTCACCTCTCCCCTTAACCTTCCGGCACTGGGCAGGCGTCAGCCCGTATACGTCGTCTCTCAACTTCGCACGGACCTGTGTTTTTGCTAAACAGTCGGCAGGGCCTCTTCTCTGCGGCCTCCTCGGGCTCGAATGCGTTCACATCCTCACCCTACCGAGGCGGTCCTTCTCCCGAAGTTACGGACCCTTTTTGCCTAGTTCCTTGACGAAGGTTCTCCCGTTCCCCTTGGTGTTCTCCACCTGTCTACCTGTGTCGGTTTGCGGTACGGTCGCGCCGGTCTCGCTAGAGGCTTTTCTCGTCAGCTTGGGTTCAGTCACTTCCACCTGGTAAAGGCTCGCCTTCACCCCTCAGCTCAGACGGTCTTTTAACCCCGTCCTCTCAGCCTACAGGCTTGGCACCAGCTCTTCCAGCCGCTGGCTGACCTACCCTTCTGCGTCACCCCCTCGCTCTATCAACCGGGCGCGGTACAGGAATATTCACCTGTTGTCCATCGACTACGCCTTTCGGCCTCGCCTTAGGTCCGACTAACCCGACGCGGATTGACCTCCCGTCGGAAACCTTAGACTTCCGGGGACTGCGGTTCTCACACAGCTCTCGCTACTCGTGCCAACATTCTCACTTCCATGCCCTCCACGACTCCTCACGGTATCGCTTCGATGCGCATGGAACGCTCGCCTACCTCCCGTGCATACGCGTACGCACACACGAATCCGTAGCTTCGGCGGGTGGCTTAAGCCCCGTTATATTTTCGGCGCAGTATCACTTGACCAGTGAGCTGTTACGCACTCTTTCAAGGATGGCTGCTTCCAAGCCAACCTCCTGGCTGTCACGGTAACACCACTTCCTTTCCCACTTAGCCACCACTTCAGGACCTTAGCTGACGGTCTGGGCTGTTCCCCTCTCGACCACGAAACTCATCTCCCGTAGTCCAACTGCCGTTCTTAAGCATAGGCATTCGGAGTTTGGTTGAGTTCGGTAGGCATTTCGCCCCCTACCTCATCCAGTGCTCTACCTCCTATCCTCAACGAACGACGCTAGCCCTAAAGCTATTTCGGCGAGAACCAGCTATCTCCAGGTTCGTTTGGCATTTCACCCCTATCCACACCTCATCCGAGCACTTTGCAACGTACACCGGTTCGACCCTCCACGAAATTTTACTCCCGCTTCAGTCTGGACATGGATAGCTCACCTGGTTTCGGGTCTACGGCCGGCAACTCAACGCCCTCTTCAGACTCGCTTTCGCTTCGGCTCCGGCGTCTACGCCTTAACCTCGCTACCGACCGTAACTCGTTGGCTCATTCTCCAATAGGCACGCCATCACCCGGCCAGGGCAAACCCCGGCATCAGGCTCTGACTGCTTGTAAGCATACGGTTTCAGGTTCTCTTTCACTCCCCTATCAGGGGTCCTTTTCACCTTTCCCTCACGGTACTTGTTCACTATCGGTCGCCAAAGGTATTTAGTCTTGGAGAGTGGTCTCCCCAGCTTCTCACAGGGTTTGCGTGCCCCGTGATACTCAGGATACCGACCAGGTCTTCTCAGATTTCGCCTACGGGACTCTCACCCTCTCCGGTCCGCCTTTCCAGTGCGGTTCCGCTATCCGTTCCAACCCTTCCGTCGGTCCTGCAACCCCGAACCAGCTTGCGCCAGCTCGGTTTGGACTGATCCGCTTTCGCTCGCCACTACTAACGGAATCCTCTCTTTTCCTCCGGGTACTTAGATGTTTCACTTCCCCGAGTTCCCCGCTGCGCAGCTATCTCTTCACCGCGCGCTGCCCCGGCATTCCCCAGGGCGGGTTTCCCCATTCGGATATCTGCGGCTCAATGCCTTACCACGACTCCCCGCAGCTTTTCGCAGTGGTACACGTCCTTCCTCGGCCTTTGGCGCCAAGGCATCCTCCGTATGCCCTTCGTAGCTTATCCTGCTGTGCACAAGAGCAACGACCTCGCAGCCGCCGCTCCCTTCCTACTCCTACAGCAGTTCTTCTCTATCCTATTCAGTTCTTAAGGTGCCAGTCCTACCATACTTCACATGCACACGGCCAAACAGCCATAAACCACCAACCGCACAACCATGCACATACCGGGCCTGCCAGACCCAGTGGGCCTGCGTGGACTCGAACCACGGACCCCTGCGTTATCAGCACAGTGCTCTAACCGTCTGAGCTACAGGCCCTCCACTCATACTCCCTCAGAGGCACACTAACCCCTGAAAAGTGGTAAGAAGCAACAAACCCAGCCAACCCGGACGCCCTCCGCTTCACCGACGGCACAACTTCTGCACCATCTCCACGAATGCGCCCCAGACTTCCTTAGAAAGGAGGTGATCCAGCCGCACCTTCCGGTACGGCTACCTTGTTACGACTTCGTCCCAGTCATCAGTCCCACCCTAAACAGCTCCCTCCCGAAGGTTGGGTCACCGTCTTCAGGTCTTACCAACTCCCATGACGTGACGGGCGGTGTGTACAAGGCCCGGGAACGTATTCACCGCAGTATTGCTGACCTGCGGTTACTAGCAACTCCGGCTTCATGCAGGCGAGTTGCAGCCTGCAATCCGAACTATGACCGGCTTTGATGAGATTCGCTCCAGGTCTCCCCTTCGCTTCCCTTTGTACCGACCATTGTAGCGTGTGTGTAGCCCTGGACATAGAGGCCATGCTGACTTGACATCATCCGCACCTTCCTCCGGCTTGTTACCGGCAGTCTCGCTAGACACTTGTAACTAGCAACACGGGTTGCGCTCGTTGCGGGACTTAACCCAACATCTCACGACACGAGCTGACGACAGCCATGCAGCACCTGTCTGCGCTGCCCGAAGGCTCGTTCCAGTTTCCCTTCACTACTACGCAGATGTCAAGCCCAGGTAAGGTTCTTCGCGTTGCATCGAATTAAACCACACGCTCCGCTGCTTGTGCGGGCCCCCGTCAATTCCTTTGAGTTTTAGCCTTGCGACCGTACTCCCCAGGCGGTGAACTTATCGCGTTTGCTCCGGCACAGACGGCTTCTACACCGCCCACACCTCGTTCACATCGTTTACAGCGTGGACTACCGGGGTATCTAATCCCGTTCGCTACCCACGCTTTCGTGCCTCAGCGTCAGTCAAATGCCAGGGGGCCGCCTTCGCCTCTGGTGTTCTTCCCGATCTCTACGCATTCCACCACTACACCGGGATTTCCGCCCCCCTCTCATTCACTCTAGCCATGCAGTTTCCAACGTCCTCTCCCAGTTAAGCCAGGAGCTTTCACGCCAGACTTGCACCGCCGCCTGCGCACCCTTTACGCCCAGTAATTCCGGATAACGCTCGACACCTACGTGTTACCGCGGCTGCTGGCACGTAGTTAGCCGTGTCTTCGTCCTGGGGTACCGTCCTTCCTCTTCCCCCAGTTAAGGAGTTTACAATCCGAAAACCTTCGTCCTCCACGCGGCGTTGCTGCGTCAGGGTTTCCCCCATTGCGCAATATTCCTCACTGCTGCCCCCCGTAGGAGTCGGAACCGTGTCTCAGTTCCCGTGTGGCTGGCCTTCCTCTCAGAACAGCTATCGATCATCGCCTTGGTAGGCCTTTACCCCACCAACCAGCTAATCGACCGCAGGCCCCTCCCAAATCGCCTCAGCTTTCCTCACCGTACTCCCGTTACGGCGAGATTATGCGGTATTAGCCACAGTTTCCCGTGGTTATCCCCCATTTCAGGGCAGGTTACCTACGTGTTACGCACCCGTTCGCCACTCTCCACGGCATGTATCCACCTAAGTAAATGCACACCGCTTCCCGTTCGACTTGCATGTGTTAAGCACGCCGCCAGCGTTCATCCTGAGCCAGGATCAAACTCTCCGTAATTTATCAACGACATCCACCATCCACCCTCGCAGATGAACAGCAACGCCGCTTCTCTTACGCAAAGCTACTTCCAAAACTCTCGATTGACTCGCCCCCAAACCAGAACACAGCCCCAAAATGCAGACCCCGCCCCAGCCCAGGAACGCACTTCTAGAGCTCGCTGGACTCTCACTTCTTACCACTCTTCAGCTGTTAATGTGCCGCAACCCTACTACTTTACTACACCTCCACACCACTGCCAAATCAGGGATCCGATGATCTGCTACAGAACGTTTTCCCCCCGAGTCGTGAAGGTTTCCCAAATTTAACACACCCGTCAACGCTTGTCAAGATGAATTTTGGACCGGGTCAGGGCAATCGCATCCAAATTTGCAGACCAGTTCCACCGGGATAATGAGCAGAAGAATGTGAATATAGGCGGGAACCGCTGTCAGTCTGCCAAACAGCAGCGAGAATCCGCCACAGCTAAGGCTGTCCGTCGTCAGATTCAGTCGGCTTCTTATCCTGGGAGCCACCTATTGTAGAGTCTTAGGCCTCTGAACCCGACCCGAGTGAGATTGCGCCATCATTTCGATGCTCTGACCCAGTTTGGTTGCAATTGCCCTGCGTATGGTCCGCAGTTGGCCCGGACGGCGGCCGGTCTTGTCCGCAGCAGGCGCCGGTTCGGGGATAGGCAGGGTATCAAAAGGGTATCGGATGGCCTGATTTGTCCACAACGGCCTGAAATTAATTTTTTCTTTTGGGCTCTCGTGACAGGATGTGTTGGTTGAAGCTTGTGACAGGAAAGCGATCTTGTCGTTTTGTGAACCTTTTTGGCGCATTTGTAACCGTTGACTGCGCAAATGTAGTCGCGGTGGCAGGACAGCTGGCCCGTTTTGCAGGGTGCGGCCGACTCTTCGTGACAGGACATAGTTCTGTGTGTACGGCGGCGGCATGGGCGACGGCATGGGCGGCGATTTGAGCGTTTCTCGGGATGGGTATGCGCAGGCGCTGTGTTCAGTTGGACGACGGCAGCATAGCACGTTTCCGCGGCTCTTGCTCGGAAGGGGGAATCGTCACTACAGGGGCCGGTGGCCGGTTGCCGGTGGCCGGTTGCCAGGAGCTGCCGGGGGCGGAGGCTGACGGTCGAACGCGCCAGCGGCTGGCGAGGCGAACACACGGCGGCACAGGCACGCGGCGCGTTGGGGACACGCTGGAATCGCGCAGGCACGGTGGCGGGGCGACGGGCCGCCGGTTGCGCAGGGCTACATGAGAACCCACACCAGGCGGGGGGAGTGGTGTCAGGGGGGCGTTGCGGGGGGAGTCTCCCCGCACAAGGGAGGGCCGCAGGCCCGACCGTCCAAAAGGACACAGAACAGCGTATGCCTCCACTCTGCCAGTGAATCGAGCGCCGACCGGCCATGACGCCACTGCTTGCCGAGGTATAGGAATTGGTTCCCCCATTTTGGACTGCACCCCGCGCCGTTAGACGAGACACTTCGGCTGCGCAGGCGTTGCTTGCCGTGGTGCTGCGCCTGCGGTTGCGGGAACTGTCCGAGCGAAAGACGTTCATGTTATGATAGACGGTGCCAGCGCGTGCTGCGCGCAGCAGGGGGTCCGGAGGGAACGTCGCGATGTCGAAGACAGGCCCAGCCAAACAGATCCTGGTTGTCGACGACGAACCGCGCATGGTGCGGTTTGTCAAGATGAACCTGGACCTGGAAGGGTACCAGACGCTGGAGGCCAATGACGGCTTTCAGGCGCTGGAAAAGATACGCGAATACGAACCGAATTTGGTGCTTCTGGATATCGAGATGCCGGGGATGGACGGCTATGAGACGTTGGAACGGCTGCGGGAGATCAGCGACATTCCGGCGATTATGCTTACGGTGCGCTCGGATGAGGAGGACCGCATCCGGGGACTGGATCTGGGGGCGGACGACTATGTGACGAAGCCGTTCAGCCCGCGCGAGCTATCCAGCCGGATCCGCGCAGTGCTGCGCCGGTTTGAAGTGACGAATCCCCGCCCGGAAGATCAGATTATCAAGATTGATGAGCGGTTGCAGGTGGACCTGCAACGGCGCGATGTCATTGTCGAAGGTGAAAGGCTCAGTTTGCGCCCGACCGAGTATCGATTGCTGCATCAACTGATCCAGAACTCGGGCTGGGTGGTGCCGCACGAGGTGCTGTTGACGAAGGTTTGGGGGCACGAGTATGTGAACGACAATCATCTGTTGCGTCTATATATTACGTATCTGCGCAAGAAGATCGAGCCGGACCAGTCGAAGCCGCGCTACATTTTCACGGAGCGGGGTCTGGGGTATCGTTTTTGTGACTTCAAGGAAGCGGCGTAGTTCTGAACTGTTCCGGAATTGTGGAGAATACCGGCCGGATTCTTTTTGAAGACGGTGTTGCCTATGTTATCATCTACATTTGGTCTGTGAGGGAGAACGCGTCCGGCAGAACCGATCGACTTTCTATCCATTCTACACGTCCTGGGATTGAGGAATGGGGTGCCGCTCACACGCGGTCATTCCCGGAGTGAACAGGGCGGAAGCACAACCCTGGAGGTTCTCGTGGCAACTGTGGTAACGATGAAGCAGCTGTTGGAGGCGGGCGTACATTTCGGGCACAGGACCCGCCGCTGGAATCCGAAGATGCGGCAGTATATCTTTACTGAACGCAGCGGGATCCACATTATCGATCTGCATCAGACGATGACGCGGATCAATGAATACTATGAGATGGTGCGCCGTCTGGTGGCAGGGGGCGGCACGATCCTGTTTGTCGGCACCAAGAGGCAGGCGCAGGGCACGATCGAACAGGAGGCATCCCGTTGCGGCATGCCCTACATCCACAATCGATGGCTGGGCGGCACGCTGACGAATTGGGCCACGATCAAGCAACGGATCGACTATCTGAACCGCCAGGAACGGCGAAAGTCCAACGGCGAATTTCAGTCGCTTCCCAAGATCGAACAGTTGGTGATCGATCGTGAGCTCGCCAAGTTGAACCGGCGTATCGGCGGGATCAAGACGCTCACCGAGATGCCCAACCTGATCTTTGTCATCGACACGATACGGGAAGAACTGGCGGTCAAGGAGGCGAACAAGATCGGCGTCCCGCTGATTGCGGTGACCGATACCAACTCGGATCCGGATAAAATTGCCTATATCATACCCGGAAATGACGATGCGATTCGCTCGGTCAAGCTGATCACGCAGATAGTCGCCGATGCAGTCGAAGAGGGGCGGCGGTTCCGCGAGGTCGAAATGGTGGAGACGGGACAGGTCTCCGAAGACGAACTGGCGGAATTGGAGCAGTACCTTGGGCCGAGCACGCTGGCCAAGCTGCAGGGCATGGAAGATGAGGAGGAGGGCGCGGCCGCGGCGACGGGAGCAAACGCGGCCGAGATGAGCGCCAGCGCGGTGGAGACAGAGGAGCAGCCGGCTTCGGCTGAGGCTGAAGCGCCCCAGGTGGAGGAGGCTGAGCAGACTGAATCCGCTGAGCAGACGGATGCCGAGCCGGTTGGCGAAGAGGGATAGAAGGAGTCGAGCGGTTCTGTTTCGGCCGCAGCGCGCGATTGGATAAGCCGGAAGGGTGTCGCGCCGAAAGACGGCACAGGGCCGATTTTCCTGCCGTCACGGGGCAATCAGACTTGAACGTCCGCACGGCTGCGGTGGGAACTGTTCACGCTGTGCGGGCGTTTACGCGGGAAGACTATTGACGCGCTGACGCGCGGACCGATATAAGGTATGGCAACGAGGAGGGAGAGAATGGCTGCTATCACAGCACAGATGGTAAAGGAGCTACGCGGCGCGACGGGGGCCGGCATGCTCGACTGCAAAAATGCGCTGAGCGAAACGGACGGTGATTTCGACAGGGCGGTCGAATATCTGCGCGAAAAGGGACTGTCAGCCGCAGCCAAAAAGGCCGACCGGGTTGCGCATGAAGGGATCATCGGCACCTACGTGCATCACGGCAGCAAGGTGGCCGCGATGATCGAACTCAACTGTGAGACAGATTTTGTCGCCCGCACCGAGCAGTTTCAGGGGCTGGCGCACGATCTGGCGATGCACATTGTGGCAGCCAACCCCGAATATGTGGCGCGGGAAGAGGTTCCCGCCGATGTGCTGGACAGAGAGGTATCGATCTACAAGGCGCAGGCGCAGGCAAGCGGCAAGCCGGAAAAGATCCTTGACCGAATTGCGGAAGGCAAGCTGGAGAAGTGGTACAGCGACGTTTGCCTGATGGAGCAGGAGTATTTCAAGGACACGGATAGAAACGTCAAGGATGTGCTGGTAGAAAACATTGCCAGCCTGGGTGAGAATATCCAGGTTCGCCGGTTCAGCCGCATGCAGGTCGGCTAGACACGCCGCATGCCCCAGCCCAGCCTTATTGTTGGGCTGGGCTTTTTTATGTCATCGCCAGCGCGCCGCGCCGGGAAATGGCGTTCAGACGAAGGAGTTGGGTGAAATGGGTGTTCTCAAATACCGCCGCGTTCTGCTCAAGATGGGAGGGGAGGCGCTGGCCGGGGAGGGTGGATTCGGCATAAACCCGAGCCGTGCCGAGGAGGCAGCCCAGAAGATCCTGGCAGTCGTCAACCTGGGCGCGGAGGTGGCGCTGGTTATCGGGGGCGGCAATATGTGGCGGGGGAAGGAAGACGGCCTCGATCATGGCATGGAGCGGGTGACCGCCGACCATATGGGCATGCTGGCAACTGTGATGAACGCGCTTGCGTTGCAGGACGCGCTGGAACGCGGCGGCCTGCCCACGCGCGTGATGACCGGCATCGAAGTCCGGGCGGTGGCCGAGCCTTACATTCAGCGGAGGGCGATTCGCCATCTGGAAAAAGGCCGCGTCGTTATCTTCGGCGCGGGCACCGGCAACCCCTATTTTACGACCGATACGGCTGCCAGCCTGCGGGCGATGGAGATCAACGCCGAAATCCTAGTTAAGGCGACAAAGGTGGACGCGGTCTACGACAAGGACCCGAAGCAAAACAGCGACGCGCGGCGGTTCAAACAGCTTTCTTACATCGACGCGCTCCAAATGCGGGTCGGCGTAATGGACAGCACGGCGATCGCGATGTGCATGGACAACAGCCTGCCGATCTCCATCATCAACGTCTGGGCCGAGGACGCGTTGGTGAAGGTAGTCAAGGGCGAACCGGTCGGCACTGTCTTTTCCAGCACAACGACATCTTGACGCCGGCGCCGGCAGTGGGGCCTCGAACATCGTTTTTCGTTTGCTCTGAACCTCTGATAAAATAGCGTACAATCAGAGAACCGAGGATGTGAAGGAACTCTATCCAGACTTCAGATTGAGCAGTATTATCGCACCCTGAATTTCGATGAGGACGGCTTCAGCTGAAGAACAGTCTTCCTTGCGTCACCGTTCGAGGGGCCATGGCCTAGCCACCAAACGAGAGGGCTTGCGTTGGCTTCATCGAGGCGAAAGGGCCCTTGCGCGCCGATGATGTGGAAGGAGTTCGGTTGTGATTGACGAGATTTTGGATGACACCCGGGACCGAATGGGCAAGGCGATCAGCAGCCTGCATACGGATCTGATGACGATTCGCACGGGACGGGCCAGCCCTGCGCTCGTCGAACGTTTGAGCGTGGACTATCATGGCATCCCAACCCCGTTGATGCAGATTGCGTCGATTTCGGTGCCGGAGGCGCAGACGCTGCAGATTCGTCCCTATACACCGACTGACATCGCGGCCATCGAGCGAGCAATCGCGATGTCGGACATCGGGCTGACGCCGAACAACGACGGCAAACAGATTCACCTGTCGATTCCACCGCTAACGGAAGAGAGGCGCCGCGATCTCACGAAACAGGTGACACGCCGCGCCGAGGAGGCACGCGTCGCGATCCGCAACATCAGGCGGGACGCGATCAAAGATATGCGCGCCTTTGAAGACGAGGGGCTGATCACGGAAGATGACCTGCACGGAGGCCAGGACCAGGCGCAGGAGGTCACCGATGGTTTCGTAACCCAAGTGGACGGAATCGCACGCGACAAAGAGACGGAGATCATGACGATCTGAGCGCAAAGGAGTCAGCGTTCCATTGAGCAGCCCTAGCATGATTCGGCAAAGTCCCGACAACCAGATAGAAAACGCTTTTCCCCCTCTCGCCAGGGTTCCCTATCACGTGGGGATCATCATGGACGGGAATGGTCGTTGGGCAACGGAAAGAGGACTGATTCGATTTGTCGGCCATCGCGCCGGTGTCGACAACATCCGACCGGTCCTGGAAGCCTCTGTCGAGTTCGGCATCAAGGTGCTGACGATTTACGCCTTCTCCACGGAGAACTGGTCACGGCCGATCGAGGAGGTGTCGGGGCTGATGCGGTTGTTGGGGACGGCACTGCGGAACCGGCTGCAGGAATTGCACGAGAACGGCGTGCAGATTCGTCATAGCGGGCGCCTCACCGGCATCAACGAAGGGCTTCAGAAACAGATTTTGCACGCGATCGATTACACCAAACACAACGATGCGATCATTCTGAACGTGGCCTTCAATTACGGCGGCCGCGGGGAGATTCTGGACGCGACCCGCCAGATCATCAGAGATGGAATTGACCCGGATTCTCTCAGTGAAGAGACGTTCAGCCGCTATCTGTATACGGAGGGTTTGCCCGACCCGGACCTGATCATCCGCACCGGTGGAGACTGGCGCATGAGCAACTTTCTGATTTGGCAGGCAGTCTACGCCGAGTATTATTCGACCCCGACCTATTGGCCCAATTTCGACAAGGCAGAGTTGTTTAAAGCGCTGAACGAGTACAATCGCCGCGACCGGCGTTTCGGCGGCGTGCCAAACGCGGAATAGACACGTTCGCTCTGCGGAACTTCCCGGTCCCCCTCCCTGCCCCTTTTTAGCAGTCTTGCAATCGGATATTTTGAACGGTGAAACGACGAGTCATCGCTGGCCTGCTTGCGCTGGTTCCGGTTTTGCTGGCGTTCTGGTACGGCGGAATCTGGTGGGTAGTTCTGGTCTGTATCTTCGCATCGTTTGGGGCATACGAATACTATGTCCTGATCGAACGCGGCGGCTACAGGCCGGCGCGCTGGTACGGGATCGTCTGGACGCTGGCGCTGCTGCTCTCCCACTGGCCGCGCGTCGGGCTGGAGCCGGAGCTGGTCCTGACATTCGGTTTCATCATCATCTTCATCCGCATCCTGTTGTCGCAGCAGCGCGCCGCGCCGCCGGCGGAGGGCGCAAGCACGAGGCAGGAGCCGGGCAGCAGGCCATTTTTCGACTGGGCGCTCACTGCGGCCGGCGCGGTCTATCTTGGGCTGATGCTTGGGCAAGCGGTGGGGCTGCGCCTCCTGCCCGACGGTCGCTATTGGCTGCTGCTCGGGCTCGCCGTCACGATGGTGAACGACAGCGCAGCTTACTTTGTTGGCGTTACGCTGGGCCGCAAGCGAATTTTGCCGGCGCTCAGTCCCAAGAAGAGTTGGGAAGGGACGGTGGGCGGCTGGATTGGGGCGACGCTGGCCGGCGCGGGGGTGGCGTACTGGTCACCGCTCGAGATGACGGTCTGGCTGGGCGCTCTGATTGGATTGGTGGGAGGGATTCTGGCGCTGTTCGGCGATCTGGCGATCAGTATGCTCAAACGGCAGATCGGCGTGAAGGACAGCGGTGTGTTTCTTCCTGGCCACGGCGGATTTCTCGACCGGCTGGACAGCATCATGTTCGTGCTGCCATTCGTCTATCAGATGGCGCTGCTGCTGGGTGCGGGCGCGTGAAAAGGTTGCTGATCGGTTGGAAGGCGATCGGGTGGCCAAAGACGGACGGAAGCGGGCCGCCTGCTTTTCGGGGAACGTAGCGGAACGATAGCATTGCCTGCCCGGCGTTCAGGCTGAGAATTGACTGTCCACCCCCTCAGGCGGAGCAGGCCTCCCGCAGCGCGGCAAGGTTTTCGCTGACACTGGCGCCGCTGTTGTAGACTGCGCTGCCGACGACGATGACGTTGGCGCCGTTGCGCAGCGCGTCGCGGATGTTTCCGACGCCTATGCCGCCGTCCACTTCCAGGTCACAGGTAGGGTTGAACTCATCCAGGAGCTTGCGCGTTCGCCGCAGTTTGCTGGTCATCGTCTGGATGAAGCGCTGGCCACCGAAGCCAGGATTGACACTCATCACCAGCACTTGATCGACAAAGGGCGCGATTTCGCGAATTTCTTCTATGGGCGTGGAAGGGTTCAGAGCGACGCCGACCTGGCAGCCCAAGTCGACGATTTGCTGGACGGCCCGATGCAGATGGAGGCACGCTTCCAGATGAACGGTAATGATGCTGGCTCCGGCCTTGGCGAAGAGTTCCAGGTACCGCTCCGGCTCCTCGATCATCAGATGCACGTCCAGAGGCAACTGCGTGATCCGATGGACCGCATCCACCACAAGCGGCCCGAAGGTGATACTGGGGACGAAGCGCCCATCCATGACATCGAGGTGGATCAGGTCGGCGCCACCGTGTTCCGCCGCCAGAATCTCCTCCTGCAGGCGACCGAAATCAGCGGTTAGAATGGATGGGGCCAGTTTGACTGCGTGCGCCACCATCGCGGGCACCTCCTTAATTGATATCTGCAATGGAGTGGGCTTCGGCAACGGATGAGTCGGACCTGCCGCCGGGGCCACCTGCGATCGTATCTTCCCGTTCTTTGGCCGCGCCCATGACCTGGATCAGTTCGCTGATATCATCCAGCGTTATGAGCCCGAGAAAGCGCTCCTCGTCCTGGACGATGATGACGCGACTGCCGGCCGCCATCATCTTTTCCCACACGTCAGCCAGCGGCGTATCGGCGCTGGTTGCCGGCACCTGTGCGCGCGGGATCATGACATCGACGATGCGGCCATCCTGGCCCTGCCCGCGCAGCGTTGCCACCAGGCGCGGACGCGTGAGCACGCCGACGAGATTGTGACCCAGGTCGTAGACGGGAAAATCGCCCTGGTAGGTCGTCATAATGTAGTCGACGGCGCGGCTGATCGGTTCGCTCGTATAGAGCACGTGTGCGTCTTTGTTTACGGCTTGGCGGGCGCTGAAGTCATTGAGAATGTAGCGGCCTTCCACGGCCTCCAGTTCGCCGCGGCCGCCTACGTACACGAAGAACGCTATCAGCAGGAAAAGGGCGCCAGAGATGCCGCCGCCCAGGATGCCCCAGATGCCGCCAAAGATGCCCCAGATTACGAACAGTATCGCCATGCCGCGCCCGACCAGAACGGCGATGCGAGTCGCCCGCACATAGCGCAACCGCAACGCCAGCAGCGCGCGCAGAATGCGGCCGCCATCCATCGGAAAGGCCGGAAGCAGGTTGAATAAGCCCAACGTGAGGTTCATACTTGCCAGAGTGAGAAGGAGTCCGGTCAGGCTCATCGATTGGGCGGCGCGCATCAGCCCGAAATATGAAAACGAGGCGGCGCCGGTGCGTGCGCTCAGGGAGATAGCCAGCAAGGCGAGCGGCAGCAGCAACAATGCCAGGACGAAGTTGACCGCGGGGCCGGCGATCGCGATCAGAAACTCCTGTCCCGGTTTGCGGGGCATTCGCTCGAGTTGGGCCAGGCCGCCGATGGGCAGCAGCGTGATATACGGCACATTCACGCCGAAATACTTGGCGGTGAAAGCGTGGCCAAATTCGTGCAAAACGACGCAGACAAAAAGCAGGAGGATGACTACGACGCCGTATATCGCGCCGGCCACTACGTTGCGCGCGCCCTGACTAAAAATATAGGCGCCATAAAAGAGAATCAAGACAAACGACCAGTGGACCTGGACGTCGATTCCGCCAATGCGGGCGATCTTCAGTGCGTTACCCATCTGCGTGCCTCGAATCATTGGCTATTCCAGCGTGCGTTCGTGCGCGCCATACCGCGCGGCGAGGCTCAGCTGTCGAACAAGGCGTGAGGCTCACCCCGATTGCAGTCTGGGCATGGACAGGATGCCCGCAAAGAGGAGAAACCATAGATCCCGTTGCCGTGTCCGTCGGCCCAGGTGAAGCGGATGGCGTAGTTTCCCACCAATTCGGCGCTGCCGACGCCGGCGTCCGGCGGCGGGCCGACCGACAGCCGGAGCGGGTCTTCTTCGGCTTGGCGTCTGTCCTCGCGGCAGGAGGCGCACGGGCATACGCTGCGCATCCAGGCGAGGCGGAACAGGCTGCGATGCCCGTCGGCCCAATCGATGGTCAGGTCGCCGGCGGCGCGGTCAACGGTCAAATCTGTCGGCTGGCAGGCGTCGCGAGTCAGCGCCAGGCTCATGCGTCAGGTCCAACTCTTTTCAACAGGGCATCCATCAGCTCGATGGGCAACGGAAAGACAATTGTGCTGTTGTGTTCGGCGCTGATTTCAGTCAGGGTCTGCAGATAGCGCAACTGCAATGAGCCGGCCTGTTGGGACATGACGCCGGCGGCCTCGGCCAAGGTCTGTGAGGCCTGCAGTTCACCTTCGGCGTGGATGATTTTGGCGCGTTTTTCGCGTTCGGCCTCGGCCTGACGGGCCATGGCGCGCTGCATCGACTGCGGCAGCTCCACGTCCTTTACCTCGACGACACTGACCTTTACGCCCCAAGGCTCGGTCTGCTCGTCGATAATTTGCTGGAGCTGCTGGTTGATCTGATCGCGTTCGGCCAGAAGTTCATCCAGTTCACTTTGGCCGAGCACGGATCGCAGCGTCGTCTGGGCGATCTGTTGTGTCGCCAGAAGGTAGTTGGCGACGTTGACAACCGCGGCTTCGGGGTCCAATACGCGGAAATAGCAGACGGCATTGACTTTGACGGTTACGTTGTCTTTGGTTATGGCTTCCTGCGTCGGCACGTCCAGGGTTACGACGCGCAGGTCGACAAGGCGCATCTGGTCGACAAACGGAATCAGCCAGAACAGGCCGGGCCCTTTGGCGCCTGTCACACGGCCCAAGCGGAAGATCACGCCGCGGTCGTACTCCCTGACGATACGCAGGGATGCCCGCAGCAGCCAGAGGAGCAGCAGAATCACGACGATATAAATTGGCAAGTTTGTAAGTAGGCCTTCCATGTGCGGGCTCCTGATTGCAGGTCATGCCTTCGCGTGGCAGTCCTTCCTATCCTATTATATCTTCTACCATAGCAGGCGGCAACTGGTCTGGAACTTTCCTCCGGTTTGGCCCGGATAGCGCGCATTAGCACGGAATCGGAGGGGCCGCGGACATTGCTGTGTCCCTATAATGGTCGCGAATTGACGCAGTCCGATACAGCCGATATGATTGAACGGAAGACACACGCATGGGGCGCCCGTAAATATCCGTCAAGGGAGAGAGGCTATGGCTGAGGATTCTCGCCCACAATCGTCGGGGAAATTGGTGCGGCTGTTGCTCGCCGCGGTCGCGTTGGCAGTCATCGCCGCGGTCGCTTACATCGGCAGCGTGCTCCTGTTTGGCTCAAGTTTGTCCGATATCTCCCTGCGCTGGTTAAACCCCTGGGGCGGCCCCAATCGCGGCGTTGAAGCGGTCCCGGTAGAGCCGACCTTCACGTCGACGCCGGAAACGCTGGCCACATTCACGCCGGAACCCCGATATACGCCAACGAGCGCGGCCCCGCCGGAGCCGACCGACACGCCCACACCATCATATCCTGAGGCGCTGGTAACGACGGAGACGCTGAACGTGCGGGGCGGGCCGGGCACAAACTACGGCATCGTCGGCCAGGTGAATGCGGGGCAGCGTTTTCGCATCACGGGTCGCGATGCGGCCGGAGAGTGGTTGCGGATCTGCTGCCCGGCAGGTGCCAACCGGGAGAGTTGGGTCAGCGCCCAGTACACGCAGATCAATCGTCAGATTGCGAGTTTGCCTACTGCCCTGCCCCCACCGACGCCGACGCCGACCGCGACAATTCCAGCTTCGGAGCTTTCCGAAGTCGACCTCAGCCAGCCGCCCCGCGGCGGATTCCCTGCGCCCGGAGGCATCAATCCATTGACGGGCCTGCCCCTGTCACCCGGCCGTGCGGCAACGCGCCCTGTCATCGTTTGCATCAACAATGACATTGCCGCCCGACCCCAATTCGGCATCAGCCAAGCTGACGTGATGTATGAGTTCCTGATGGAGGGGTTCAGCCTCACGCGATTCAGCGCCGTGTTCTACGGCAGCGCGAGCGAGGAGATCGGCCCGGTGCGCAGCGCCCGTCTGATCAACTATTTCCTGGGCGCGCTGTACGATGCGGCGGTGTTCTGCTCCGGGGCGAGCGACGACATTCGCTATCTGCTCAGGGAACGGAATCAACTTTTCCCATATTTTGACAATGATCTTGACGATCCGGAAAGCAGGCGCTACTCGCGTTCTGAAGGCAACGACTACCGCACGCGTCTGCGTACCAGCAGCGCGATGACCCGCCAGTGGTTGACGGACCAGTTCGCCGAGGCGGCGCCTTCGATTCAGGGGTTCACCTTTGGCGGCCCGGCGCCTGGAGGGTCACCCGCCAACCTGATCCAGATTCCCTACCCCTCGGTTACAGCCAGCCAGGTGTTCTATCGCTACGATGCGGGAAGCGGCCGCTATCTGCGTCTCATGGGGGCGCTTCCCCATCAGGACGGCAACAACGGCCAGCAGGTCGGGGTCGAAAATGTGATTGTCCAATTCATTGAGCACGAGCCTGTGAGGATTCAGGAGGATATCTACGGCAGCCTGAGCCTCTACATTCGTCCCTTCGGCACGGGGCGGGCGATCGTCTTCCGCGACGGTCTCGCCTTTGAAGGAGTCTGGCGCAACGACAGGAGCGGGGAGTTGCCCCGTTTCTTCGCAGCCGACGGCAGCGAAATCCCTCTGAAAGCGGGCCGGTCGTGGATCAGCATCGTGCCGCTGACATACGAGATCCCGTACCAGTAGCCGTCGGGGCGCGGCAGGGCGCACGCCCGGCTTCCAGATTGCAGCGGCGGCTGGATCTCAATCGAAGTCGTAGCGGTGGAGCAGATAGGTCTCGCGGCTTGCGAGACCGAGGGCAGTCAGGAAATTGATGCCGTCGCCTGCGGTGGAGGGCAGCGGCCCCACCGTCACCGACTGCCAACCGTTCACCGGGCCGGCCTCAATCATCCGCTGCCACAACTGCCGGCCGATACCCCGCCGGCGGTATTCGGGCTCGACCCCCATAAAGAGAACGCGTACGGAATGGAGCTGCCGCAGTTCGAGGATGCGCAACTGCAGGCGCCCCAGCAGCGAGCGTCCGCCGCGACTGCGGCGTAAGAGTTCGCTGCCGTCCGGCTGCGCCAGGAGATAGCCCACCGGTTGGCCTTCGATCTCCGCCACCCATGCCAGCACAGGGAGACGCTGAATCCACTGGAGCAGGAACTGCGCTTCGAGCTCGTCCGGCGGCGGAAAATCTGCCCAGGAGGGCACAGTCCGGGAGAAGAGCGGCAGCAGGTCCGTGCTTAGCCGGTTCGGATCGAGAGGGCGGATCTTCGCCGGGCCGGTCGTCGGCGGCGCAGCCGTAGTGGACGTGCCTGGTTCGAGAGCAAAAAGGAGGCTGCGGCCGAGCGGGCGGCATACGGTTGTGAACAGTTCCGGCACGTAGGGCGGGGCGTAAGGCGCGTACAGCGGCGGTACGCGGTGAAAATGGTCTTGCAAGACGCCTGTACCCAGATAGGGTGACAGCCCGACGGGTAGAATCAGGCGGCGAATTCCCACATGCGCGAGCTGCTCCTGGACGGCATAAAGCAGACGTTCCAGGCTCTCGCGGTTGTTGGCGACGTGTAGCAGAGCGAGATGCGCGGCGCCGTCGCGGCGGCGCGGGTCGAGCAGAGCAACGGCGGCGGCAACCGGCTGCTCCATGAGAGCACCGTGGCCAATCGTCGAGAAGGGCTGACCGCTGCTTTGGGACTTGCGGCGCGGGAGGGCCTCCAGCGCGATCAGGCGCGGCCGGCTGCGTTGGAGGTGGGCAAACCGCTTTGACACGAGAGCCTGCCGCAGGCTGGCCCACGCCGGGGGCGCCCAGCGCGCGTCGTCGGCGTAGATGCGCCACCACTTACGCAAGAAACCTACGCTTTCCCAATACCCTTCGGCTGATTCAACCCGAAAGTTGAAGAATTCCGCCATATTTGTTCCGCCAAGCGGCCTGGGAGCGGGGAAAACTATGGGGATAAGCCCAGGCAAATCGGGATAACTATGGCATCGGTGCGGATAACTCTACAGTTCACCTACGAACGGAATCTGATCGCTATACTCGCCACGTATTTCCGAAACGCATGCGTCCCAGTACGCCAAGCTAGAATCGCCTATCTTGATTGATTATGGTACATACTACTATATATTGTGGTTAACAGGAGCTATTTTCCTGTTTCACGGACTGATTGTCCGCCATTTTCCGTCTTCACGGCGATTGTCCGCCACAGCCAGATTTGATACACTTCCCATTCATACGAATGTGGCGAGAAGGCTTAGCAGAGTATCGATTGCCGCCGACTTCGGCAGTTCGGACAGTTGACGGTACTCGGACAGGCTGTCTGGTATCTGTGAAGCCGTTACCCCTACCGACAGACAGCATGAATGGCCTGCGTTACCGAGAAAACTCCGCCTGCGAGGCCTTCCGTTTGTCTCTCAGTGTCTGCGCGACTCTCATTTCCTTGTACTTTCGTCACCGGTTCCCCATGGGAGTGTAAAGAGGAGTTGTTTTGAGTTCAGACTGGCAGTCGTCATCGTCGATACCCCGACGCGACAACCCGCTGTACGGTCGCGGCCGGCGCGCTGCGGCGAGGCCGGAGAGTTCGGCGCAAGATGAGGAGACGGCGAAAGGCGTTGAAGAGCAGAAAGATGCGAAGGCCGGCGGCGGCCGGCCCCTGCCAGTTGATGACGCCCTCGACCCCGTGGAGGTTTGGCAGAAAACGCTGCACGACCTTGCGTTGCAGTTGCCCGAGACCACGTTTGAGACGTGGGTGCGCGATACGTCTCTCATCGACTACAGGGATGGCGAATTCATCATCGGTGCGCCCCACGCCTATGCGCGCGACTGGCTGCAGAACCGCTTGCGCGAAAAGATCAAACGTATTCTGAACCAGTTGACCCGGCGCTCGGTGCAGGTAAACTTCGAAGTGCGCCCGCAGACGCAGAGACAGTCAGAGCCGTCTGAACCTGCACCCCTGTATGCGGAAGTACCGCCGGACGTTCCCGAAGTGACGGCGCCCGGGACCGGCTCCTTCGCCGCGGCGGATGACGCCGTTGCCAGCCGCCCGGCGACGTCATCGGTTAGCCGTGCGCCCGCCCGGCGAGACCCGGCGCAAACCGCCGCAACCAGAACGAACACAGCGCTCCATGGCGGCGCTTTCAACCCCCGTTACACCTTTGAAACTTTTGTGGTCGGGAACCACAATCGTTTGGCTCATGCGGCGGCGCAGTCGATCGTGGAGCAGCCCGGTCATCGCTTCAACCCGCTATTTGTGTACGGCGGCGTTGGCCTGGGAAAGACGCATCTTCTCCACGCGATCGGCCATGCGATGACAATGCAAGGGATGCAGGTACTCTATTGCTCGTCGGAACAGTTCACCAATGACCTCATCAGCGGCATTCGGCAACAGAGCACCGAAGAGTTTCGCAACAAGTATCGCCAGGTGGACCTGCTGCTGATCGATGACATTCAGTTTATCGGCGGCAAGGAAAGCACGCAAGAAGAGTTCTTCCACACCTTCAATCATCTCCACGCGGCCCAGCAGCAGGTGGTGATCAGCAGTGACCGCCCACCGAAAGAGATTGCGACGCTGGAGGCGCGGCTGCGCAGCCGCTTCGAGGGTGGCTTGCAGGCCGACATTTCGCAGCCCGACCTGGAAACGCGCGTCGCCATTTTGCAATCGAAAGCCCAATCGATCAACCACACCGTGTCGACCGAGGTGCTGATGCTGATCGCGGAGCGTGTGGAAAGCAACATCCGCGAGTTGGAAGGCGCTCTCAATCGCTTGATCGTGCAGGCCCCCCTGCACGACAGCCAGTTAAATCGGTCGGTTGCCGAGGGCATTCTGGATACCCTCGTGCCGCAGCGGCGGCCGCGCGAAGCGGCCAGCGTGGTGCGGATTGTTGCCAGACATTTCGGGCTGGGCGAAAGTGACCTGCTTGGCCGTTCGCGCACGAAGGAAATCGCCAGCGCGCGTCAACTGGCAATGTATCTGCTGAGAGAAGAGAACGGTCTGTCGCTCATCCATATCGGCGAAATTTTGGGCGGGCGGGACCACAGCACGGTTCGCCACGGCGTGGAGAAAGTAACGCAGGACATCGATCGGGATGAAGCGGTCCGGCACCAGCTGGTCGCATTGCGGGAAAAGATATACGAGCCGCCCGGTTCCTGACGTTTAAGATTCAGCTAACGGCAACGTAACTATCAGCGCAAGGCGTCGCTCGCGCCGGCCGACGTTAAACCGCGCCGGCCTTTCGCTGCGTCGCCGCGGCCCATCTGCCGGCCGAAGCGGCGTCATTCGATCCGTGCCCTTGCCGTTCATCAAGGGTCTGGCAGGAACACGCCCCTTGGGCAGGCCGCCTCCGTCTTTTTGAGACAGCTTGCGTACTCTTTTCACATACAGTACACTTAACTTTAGAGGCAACACACTGCCACAGCGTAGCCAATCCATTTACGTGGCTGCCGTTGAACGCTGCCATTGGGCAGGGATCTCGCGGCATGCTCGCTGATTGTGCTGCACTGCGGCGCAGATGGATCGACCAACCTGAAATTCTCTATCCGGTGGAGACCGGTATAGCATTGGAGCCAGCGAAGATGGACAACGGCCGGCAGAAAGCATTGGATACAACGCTCGCCACGCTGAACAAGCGTTTTGGCGACGGAATTATTATGAAGCTGGGGGAGACGGGGCGGCTGGACGTGGCCTCGATTCCTACGGGCAGCCTGAGCCTGGACATCGCCCTGGGGGTGGGCGGCATCCCGCGTGGGCGCATTATCGAGGTCTACGGGCCGGAAAGCTCGGGCAAGACGACGCTCTGTCTGCATGCGATCGCCGAATCGCAGCGGCTTGGGGGGGTCTGCGGCTTTGTCGATGTCGAGCATGCGCTGGACCCGGGCTACGCGCGCAAGATTGGGGTGGATGTGGATGATCTGTACGTGTCGCAGCCGGACACGGGCGAGCAGGCGCTGGAGATCACCGAGGCGCTGGTGCGTTCGGGTGCGATGGAAGTGGTGGTGGTGGACAGTGTGGCGGCGCTGGTGCCGCGCGCCGAGATAGAAGGCGAGATGGGTGACAGCCACATGGGCCTGCAGGCGCGGCTGATGAGCCAGGCGCTGCGCAAGCTGGTGGGCGCGGTGAAGACGACCGGCACGAGCATGATCTTCACCAATCAGCTGCGGCAGAAGATCGGGATTATGTTCGGCAACCCTGAGACCACGCCCGGCGGGCTGGCGCTGAAGTTTTACTCGAGCGTGCGGCTGGACGTGCGGCGGATTCAGTCGATCAAGCAGGGCAGCGATGTGATCGGCAACCGCACGCGCGTGACGGTGCGGAAGAACAAGGTGGCGGCGCCGTTCAAGGTTGCGGAGTTCGACATCATGTACAACGAGGGGGTCAGCAGCGAGGGGGACCTGCTGGACCTGGGTGTCGAACACGACATCATTGAAAAGCGGGGCGCGTTTTACCGCTACAGCGATGATCTTATTGGGCAGGGACGTGAAGCGGCCAAGAAGCATTTGAGCGAAAATCCGGATACAGCTTCTCAGATCGACAGTATCATCAGGGAAAGAACAGGACTGCCGGCACGAACAAATGGAGAGATGGTTGACGCCTGACGTGTGGTCGACACAGGTCAGCGCGCCGGCTGCAAGCTGCGAGCGCCGAATTCTTCATCTTATCCTTCTAACTGCACCAAAGCACAGGAGCCCAGAGTATTCCGAGAGGTCTCAATCGTCGCGCTTGCGGCTACAATTTAAAACGCTAACCATAGCGGTCTCACTTTGACGCGATTTTGTGCTGACACACTACTGCCACAGACCGGGACAGCGACCAAAACACATTTATTCCAATCTTATTAAGGCTTGTCCATGGTCGCTGATGCACCCGGACAGACAGTTCGGCAGACGTTCGCCTGGCTGCAGAATGACAATGCGTGTGCGAACGTCTTGACGAATGGAGATGCAGGTTCAGCTGTTGACACAGGGAAGACAGACTCACAGATAGCCATTCATTGCAATAGGCCCCCCAAGTTTGCGATACGGGGCATGCCGCTCTTGGACCGGTGAGTTGTGTAGAGCAACAGCAGGTGTCCACATAAAATCGTTCCTTTGAGGCGCGATTCTGAAACGGCGCGCTTTGATATAGCCTGCGTTGGTAGGGGAACTCAGGGTATATCGCATCGGGATGTGCAGTTCGCTGTGGTTTCTGACCACGGCAATTTTTTTTGGACGGACGATGACTGATAGAACCATTACGGCGATGCGTTTTCAGAAGAGAGATAAGGAGCGGGTCAATCTCTTTCTGGACGACGCATACGCGTTTCCTTTGCCGGCAGTCGTTGCCGCCGAACTGAGGATTGGGCAGCAGCTCAGCGAGCGGGAAATCGGGGCGCTGAAAGAGGCAGATCTGCACATCCGGGGCTATAACCGGGCGCTGCGCTTTCTGGCAGTGCGGCCCCGCAGCCAAGCGGAGGTGCGCCGCAATCTGGAGGCGTTCCGGCCGCGCGGTGGGCGGCGATTGGGTGAAGCGCAGATCGAATCGATTATTGCAAAGCTGCATGAGCAGGAATTTCTCGACGACCGCGTGTTTGCCCGTTTCTGGGTGGAGCAGCGCAACCGTTTCCGCCCGATTGCACCCAGAGCGCTGCGGTATGAGCTGCGCTTGAAAGGTGTAGATGACAGCGTTGCCGAGGAGATTATCGACGAAATGAGCGACGCGGCCTCGGCATGCGAAGACGCCGCCCGTAGCCGTCTGTACAGATGGCGGGAAGAGACCGACCCAAGGCAGTTCCGCAGGAAGATGGGCAGCTTTCTTCAGCGCCGAGGCTTTGGCTGGGATGTGGCCGGGGAGGTGATCGACCGCGTCTGGCAGGAGCTGGAGTTGTCGCGCGCGCTGCCCCATTCCACCCAGGAGCAGGGATGGGACGGATGAGCCGGCCGGTTCCGCTATGCAACGATGAATGGCGCCACAACGATGAATGGCGCCACAACTTTGAGTGGCGCTGCAAGGAACCGAGCGCAGGCAGGGGAAAAGAAGAGTGTACGGCTGAAACCAAACGGCGCAAACAGATGTACGTCAGGTAGTGCGCATCCAAGCCAAGGGGTTCGGAGATGGAATTGTTAGCCGTAGTTGCCATAGTTGTCGGTGTCCTGATTGGCGCGGCCATTGTCGGATATCTGGCATATTACGCGTATCGCCGAGGGTTGAATAATGGCCTACGCGAAGAGCAGCGGCGACAGGAGCTGGCCGTGCAGAGCGCGGAGGCGCAGGCAAGCCAGATTCTGACGGAAGCCGAGGCGGAGGTTCAACGCAAACAGTTGTCGTTGAAGGAAGAGGAAGTTCGAATACGGAATGAGTTGGATGCCACGCGCACGCGTCAACGCAGAGAGCTGGACCAGACAGAGAGCCGGTTACGCAATCGCCAGGAGCAGATCGACAAGCGGGTTGACCAGATCGAGAACCGTGAACGTAAACTGAATCAGAGAGAAGGCGGTCTGGACAAACGTGCGACGGACCTGGAGGCCGCGGAGCAGCAGCGCAATGAGGAGTTACAACGGGTGGCCCACATGACCCAGGATGAGGCCAGGGCGATGCTGCTGCAGGAGGTGGAGAGGCGCTCGCGGCAGGAGCTCGCGCGCATGATTCGCGAGGTTGAGGCGGAGACCCAGGAGACCGCTGAACGCCGCGCCAGAGAGATCGTCACCCTGGCCGTGGAACGGATTGCCAGCGAGCATGTCACCGAGTATTCCGTCAGCACGGTCAATCTGCCATCGGATGAGATGAAGGGGCGGATCATCGGGCGACAGGGCCGCAACATTCGCGCCATCGAACAGGCGACAGGCGTCGATCTGGTGGTGGATGACACGCCGGAAGCGATTCTGATCAGCAGCTTTGATCCTGTACGGCGGGAGGTTGCGCGCATTTCTCTCGGTAAGCTCGTCTCCGATGGACGCATTCATCCGGCCCGTATTGAAAAAGAGGTGGAGAAGGCGCAGCAGGATGTGAATCAGGTCATTCAGGAGGCCGGGGAGCAGGCCCTGATCGAGACGAACACCCAGGGGCTGCACAGGGAGATCCAGAAGCTGCTGGGCCGGCTGAAGTTCCGCACCAGCTATGGGCAGAACCAGTTCTATCACGCGATTGAGACTGCGCATCTGGCTGCGGTGATCGCTGAAGAGCTACACGCGGATGTGAATACGGCCCGCATCGGCGGGCTGCTGCATGACCTGGGCAAAGCGGTCAGCCACGAGATCGACGGCCCTCACGCCATTGTCGGCGGTGAAATCGCCAAGCGGTACGGGCTGAATGCGAGAATCGTCAACTGCATCGCCAGCCATCACGGCGAGGTTGAGCCGGAGTCGGTCGAGGCGATTATTGTGGCAGCGGCAGACGCGATCAGCGGAGCGCGTCCGGGCGCGCGGCGGGAGAGCATCGAGGCGTACATCAAAAGAGTGACGGCTCTGGAAGATATCGGCAACAGTTTCGAGGGCGTGAACCAGACTTTCGCGATTCAGGCAGGCCGCGAGATTCGGGTGATCGTGCAGCCTGATGAAATCGACGATCTGCAGGTCATAGAACTGGGCAAGAATATCGCCAGCAAGATCGAGGACAATCTGGAATATCCGGGGCAGATCCGCGTGACCGTAATCCGCGAGACCCGTTCGGTTGCGCATGCCACGTAGCGGGGATTGACGGGGAACTGTGCGTAGCCAGCGGAGGCTCGCCCGCCAAACGGCTGAAGCGCCGGTTTTGGGTGGTGTCAGTTTTGCGTAGCGGCGGCCTCCGCGAACAGTTTTGCTGCGTTTCTCTACTTGTTAGCCGCCCTTCGATTTGTTCGACTTGCCCGGCGCGCTTTCCCGGCGTTTGACAGTGCAGCCGCCGCAGGTACCGCAGCCGCCGTCCTTTTCCTTCTTCCCCTCAATCAGTTCCGACAGCTGAAATTCGGCCATGACGTTGTTCTCAAGCAGAACGGTGATACTCTCCTTGAGCGGGTGCAGGTGGCGAACTCGGCCCTTGCCCTGGTGCGTCGTCACTTCTGCCCCGACCTTCGGCATCTTCTTGTTGGCCTTCTTGTAGATCGGGTCTTCGTAGGAAAGGCAACAGAGAAGCCGGCCGCAAACGCCGCTGATCTCGTCCTGGTTGAGCGGCAGCTGCTGATTCTTCGCCTGGCGGATGCTGACCGAAGCGAACTCGCGCAGCCAGCTGGTGCAACAGAGCTGGCGGCCGCATTTCCCCACGCCGTCAAGCAGCTTTGCTTCGTCGCGCACGCCGATCTGGCGCATTTCGATACGCGTGTGAAAAGTACGAGCCAGATCGCGTACGAGCGCGCGGAAGTCAACCCGTTGCTCCGAGGCGAAGAAGACGGTCAATCTGCCGCCCTCGTAATTGTACTCGCACCGGTGCACCTTGATATCCAACCCGTGCGTGCGCGCCTTCTCGCGGCAGACGGAAACTGCCTCAGTCTGTTTCTCTTTCCATAACTCTTTCTGCAACAGGTCCCATGGTGTTGCGCGGCGCACCACCCGTTTGATGTCGCCGACGATTTCGTCATCGGGGACGTTGTGCGGGGCCTGCACGATCTGGACCAGGTCCCGACCTTTGACGGTATCGACGATCACATAATCCTTCGGCGCCAAGTCCAGATGTTGCTCAGGATCGAAGTAATAGATCTTTGTAACGGGTTTGAACTGCGCTCCGATTACGGTTGGCATAGCAGATTCTCCATTATCGATTCCGCGCTGGCGACGCGCCTGGCCGCGGGGGGTGTGCGGCTGCGCGAGTATCAGTCGAGCGGACGCGGCATCTGCAGCAGAAGCACGTCCAGCGCCAGCCCGGTATTGACGGTATGATGCAGGTAGCCTTCGATGCGGCTCAGCGTGTGCAGATAGGCCTGGACCTCGGCGCGCCGGAAGTCGCGGGCGGCGTCGGCCAGCTCGGCGAGCAGGTCTACGTTGGCGCACTGGTCCAGGCAGCCGGATTGGGCGAGCATCACATCGCGCCACCAGCCCGTCCACAGGGCAAGCAGGGGGAAAAGCGGCGTCCGGCTGCGCGCGGCTGCCAGCTTCTGCGCAAATGCGAGGCGAGCGACGCGGCTGCTGCGGCTAAGCTCGCGTAATTCAGTCAAGCGCTGGCTTCTGTCGGCCAGCGGCTCCTCTTGGGTGAGCTGTTGAACGGCCCATCCCAGGCGGCCATTGCACAGACGGGCCAGCAGCGCGGCCTGCTGCGGGGAGGCTTCCCAGCGCGTACGCAGCGCGTCTTCAACTGCCTGCTCTCCCAGGGGCCGCAAAGCCAGCACCTGGCAACGACTTACGATTGTTGGCAGAAGGGCGGAACGGTCCTGGGCCGTCAGGCAGAGGACCACGTGAGCGGGCGGCTCTTCCAGCGTTTTGAGCAGCTTGTTGGCGAAGCTGGCGTTGGCCTTGTGCGCGTCCTGGATCAGAAAGACCTTGTGACGCCCCTCAACCGGATGCAGCAGCGCTTGGCGAATGATATCGCCGGCCTGTTCGACGCGATGAATGCCATTTTCCCTGTCCGGCTGCCCGTCGCGGTCGGTTGGCGGCAGCAGGAAGAAATCCGGGTGGGTGGCGGCGTGCAGGAGACGGCAGGAACGGCAGCCGCCGCAGGCACGCCCTTCAGCCGCTCCGGTGCAGAGGAGCGTTTGGGCAAAGCTGCGCGCCAGGGTTGACTTGCCCACCTGGGCTGCGCCGACAAACAGATAGGCATGGCGCAGCGTGTCGTATCGGATGCTGTTCTGCAACAGTTCGACGGCCCATTGATGGCCTACGACCGGACCTTCAGACAAATTCAATTCCTTCTAACGGATCGTCGTCGGATGTCGCGGCATTGTAACACAGCGCCAATGGCCGGACAAGCAGTTTCAGAATATGGGTATCGTCCAATGAGGGGAGAGCGCCCTCCGCAAAGGGCTGCTTCAGGGGCGGGAGGCGGCGCGGAACAAAAAGGGGCGCATCCGAGTTTGGACGCGCCCCTCTGCCCGGTCTGACCGGAAAGCTACTTGATCTCGACGGTCGCGCCTTCGGCCTCCAGCTGGTTCTTGGCTTCTTCGGCGACATCCTTGGCCACGCCCTGCACGACCGGCGCGGGCGCGCTCTCGACCAACTCCTTGGCCTCGCGCAGGCCGAGGCTGGTTACGGCGCGAACTGCCTTGATGACGTTGATTTTCTTGGCGCCGATATCGGCGAGGACAACGTCGAATTCGGTCTGCTCCTCCGCCTCTTCTTCGGCTTCGACCGCGGCGCCGGCCACGCCGGCTACGGCCACGGAAGCCGCTGCGCTCACACCCCAAGACTCTTCAAGCATCTTCACCAGCTCAGCCGCTTCGAGTAGGGTCAACTGGTCGAGCTGTTCTTTGATTTCATTCAAGTCTGCCATTTTGAAAGTTCTCCCTAATGTCTGTTTCGGCGAATCGTCTGTGTCGCACCGATGCGACGAACTTTGTGGAAGGGTTCAGTCCCTCTCCGTTGACGCTCAGGCGGCCTCTGCCTGCGCGTCGGCATGGGCCTTGACTACGCGCGCCAGGCTGGCCCCGGGCTCGTTGACGACGCGGACGAGCTGGGTGGCCGGCGCGATGATTGTTGCCAGCAGTTTGGCCAGCATCTCTTCGCGTGTGGGTAACTCGGACAGAGCTGCGGCCGCGGCGGCGTCCAGAACGTTCTGTTCCAGGAAACCGCCTTTGATCTCAATGATTTCATCCAGGTCCTTAATGCCATCCTTGAGCGCGGTTACGCCTTTGCCGATGTCTTCGCCGATAAATGCGATCGCGTTGGGCCCGTCCAGCAGGCCGTCAAACTCGGCGGTGATGCCGCTGCGTTCGAACGCAAGCCGCAGGAGCCGGTTTTTGACGACCATGTAGCCCGTATCCGCCTCCTTCAGTTTGGCGCGCAGACCGTTGATCTGCGAAACGCTGGAGCCGCGAAAGTCTGTAAAGACGACGGCGGATGCCTCCTCCAACTGCTCAGTGTAGAGCGAAATAAGCTCTTCCTTTTTCTCACGACTGATTGCCAATTGAACTCCCTCCTTTCGATTGGACTCGTGCGGGGCGTCTCCCTGCTGGCGCCCAATCCGAGCGGCGCTGCAATGAAAAACGCCCTTGCGATGCAGACAAGGACGTAACCAGCGAACGCCCGGCAACAACTGACGGGTCGCTGCGTTCAGCCCTTGGCCGGCTGCACTTGGGCGCATTTAGATTCGCGAGGCGAATACCGGCTGTCTACGGTACTGAGATTCGTATGCTGTTGTTCGGTCGCCAATTGTACCGCACTGCAGGCGGCGCTGGCAAACCGGTGCTATGCCGCCTTGAGCATCGAGGCGGCATTGACATCGACGCGAATGCCTGGGCCCATGGTGCTGGTGAGCGTAACCCGCTTCAGATAGATGCCCTTCACCGCCGAAGGTCTGGCGGTCATGATCGCTTCCATAACGGAGGTGAAGTTGTCGAGAATCTGTCCGCTTTCGAAGCTCGCTTTACCGATAGGGACATGGACGTTGCTCGTCTTATCGACGCGAAATTCGACGCGGCCCAAGCGCGTTTCCTGGATGACGCGCGGCAGTTCGTCGGCCTGGACGATCGTGCCGGCCTTGGGGCTGGGCATCATACCGCGCGGGCCGAGCACGCGCCCCAGGCGGCCGACCACGCGCATCATGTCCGGGGTGGCGAGCACGACGTCGAAATCGAGCCAACCATCCTGAATGCGCTTGGCCAGATCCTCGGCCCCGACGTAGTCGGCGCCGGCTTCTTCGGCCTGGCTGATGCCATCGGCGCTGGCGAAGACGAGGATTCGTACGACGCGGCCGGTGCCGTGCGGGAGGGTTACGACGCCGCGCACTTGCTGGTCGGCGTGGCGGGGGTCGACGCCTGTGCTCAGATGCACCTCCACCGTCTCATCGAATTTCGCGGTTGCGCCATCGCGCATCAGGTCGACGGCGTCGGCAGGCATATACTGTTTGGTGCGGTCGACTTTGCTGCGTGCGGCTTTGTAACGATTGCTATGCTTTGGCATCTCTCTCTCCTCGTGGTGCAAACGGGGCGCACGGGGGCGCCCCTCCCAGCGATGATTCAGTAATTCCTGCGGGGAGCAGATCGGGCAGTTCCCGCTCAGTCGACGACTGTAACTCCCATGCTGCGGGCGGTGCCGCGCACCATCTGCATGGCGCTGTCGATGGGGACATTGCCCAGGTCCTTCAGCTTAACCTCGGCGATCTCGCGCACCTGCTGATTGGTGATGGTGCCCACCAATTCCGTATTGGGAATTCCGCTGCCTTTTTCGATACCGGCTGCTCTCTTGATCAGGTCGGCCGCGGGCGGTGTCTTGGTGATAAACGTAAACGACTGGTCCTGGAAAATAGTGATTTCGACGGGAACGATCTGCCCCATCTGACTCTGGGTACGGGCATTGTACTCTTTGCAGAATCCCATGATATTGACACCGTGCGGGCCGAGCGCGGTGCCTACCGGAGGGGCAGGATTGGCCTTGCCGGCAGGGATCTGCAACTTTACAATCGCCTTGACTTTCTTCGCCATCTCGCCTGCTTCTCCTTATTACGTATCCCGTTCCAATTGGAGGAAGTCCACTTCGACCGGCGTTTCTCGATTGAAGAAACTTACCATCACGCGGGCTTTGCCTTTCTCCGCTTCAAGCGTATCCACCACGCCGGTGAACTCGGCGAAGGGGCCTTCGATAATGCGGACGCGCTCGCCCACATCGAAGCTGACTTTGACCCGCGGCTCGTCCGATTCGATGCGGCTCATGATCTGGTTTACTTCAGCCTCGCTCAAAGGGCTGGGCTTGTTTCCCATGCCGACGAAACTGGTAACGCCTGGCGTATTGCGGACAACGTACCAACTGTCCTCATCCATGATCATTTCGATGAGTATATAGCCGGGGAAGACGCGGCGTTCAACCTCGCGGCGGATGCCCTCTTTAATTTCGATCTCGGTCTCGGTCGGCACCACGATCTGCAGGATCCGGTCGGTCATGTTCATCGATTCCGCCCGGTGTTCCAGGTTCTTCTTTACTTTGTTCTCCATACCCGAATAGCTGTGAACGACGAACCATTCGGACTTCGGGCCGGTCACTTCTTCGTCGTCGGCCGCGGCCTCTCCATCGTCCAGCAGCGCGGCAACCGGCTCGTCCTCCAACAACTCAGGATCGACGCCTGTATTCATTGTTTCGCCCACAGAATCCTCCTTGCGCGCCGCATTCAGAGAGCCTGCATTCCTCTGCAACGAAACGCGGCGGCGCAGCGATGCCGTCAAAATACCTGAAGAAACAGTGTTACCAGATAGCTGAAGAGTGAGTCCACCGCAAAGAGCACAAGCGCGGCGATTGTGGTAACGATCAACACAACCACCGTCAAGCGGGTGCCCTCTTCCCGCGTCGGCCAAGTCACCTTGCCAATTTCGGCGCGGGTCTCCTTGAAATAGCGCACGATGGCGTTGTCGGATCTTGGAACAGATGTTGACCGGCTCACGATTGACTCCGATTGGTGCGCGAACTCGGAAACAGGCCCGCAGCTTCGCAGCGTATACCCGCTCATCTTCGCTATTTTAGCGCGAATGACCACCGAGCGGGTGCTGGTGGTCACTTTCTGACAGGCGAGGCAGGACTTGAACCCGCAACCTGCGGTTTTGGAGACCGCCGCTCTGCCAATTGAGCTACTCGCCTACAATGTCCGAACGTTTCGGGTCCCGTTCGGACACTTTCGAATTATCCGGTCCGGCCACCCGCGGCGGCGGGGGCACGGCCAAAAACAGCTATTCGATGATTTCGGTGATGGCGCCGGCAGCGACGGTGCGGCCACCTTCGCGGATGGCGAAACGGCCGCCGGTCTCCAGCGCCACCGGCGCTATCAACTCGACTTCCATCGTCACGTTGTCGCCAGGCATCACCATCTCCACACCCGCCGGCAGGTCGATCGAACCGGTGATGTCCATCGTCCGGATGTAGAACTGCGGCCGGTATCCCTTGAAAAAGGGCGTGTGACGTCCTCCCTCCTCCTTGCGCAGTACGTACACCTCCGACTTGAAGCGCGTGTGCGGATTGATGCTCCCAGGCTTCGACAGCACCTGCCCACGATCCACTTCCTCGCGGTCGATGCCGCGCAGCAGACAGCCCACGTTGTCGCCCGCCTGACCCTCATCCAGCAGCTTGCGGAACATCTCCACACCCGTCACCGTCGTCTTGTGCGTCGGCTTCACCCCAACAATCTCCACCTCTTCCATCGGGTGAATCACCCCGCGCTCTACACGGCCCGTCACCACCGTCCCCCGACCCTTGATCGAAAATACATCCTCGATCGGCATCAGAAACGGCTTGTCCACCTCGCGCACCGGCGTCGGTATGTACTCGTCCACCGCGCGCATCAACTCCCAGATCGGCTCGTACTCCGGCGCTTCCGGATCGTCCGAACTGCTCTCCAACGCGTGCAGCGCACTCCCGCGCACAAACGGAATGTCGTCACCAGGAAACTCGTACGTGTCGAGCAGCTCCCGCAACTCCATCTCCACCAACTCCAGGAGCTCCTCGTCCTCCATCATGTCAACCTTGTTCAGAAATACCACCATCGCTGGCACTTCCACCTGCCGCGCCAGCAAAATATGCTCGCGCGTCTGCGGCATCGCTCCATCCGGCGCCGCCACCACCAGGATCGCACCGTCCATCTGCGCCGCACCCGTGATCATGTTCTTGATGTAGTCGGCATGCCCAGGACAGTCCACGTGCGCATAGTGCCGGTTTTCCGTCTCGTATTCCACATGCGCAATGGCGATGGTGATCCCGCGTGCCTTCTCTTCCGGTGCATTGTCGATCGCCTCGAACGCACTGAAATCGGCCATCCCGCGCATCGCCAATACCTTCGTGATCGCCGCCGTCAGTGTCGTCTTCCCATGATCCACATGCCCGATCGTCCCCACGTTCACATGGGGCTTGTTCCTCTCAAATACTGCCTTCGCCATTCTCTTTCTCCTGACTGTTTCGCATGTCAACTATGCCGGATCTGACAGCTTCGCGACGAACCTGAAAAGTTCGTCTAAACACAGTTGCTCAGGCGATCAATCGCCCTTTTCGTGCAGGGGCTGATGGGTCATCAGTTTCGGCAGACGGCACACCGCCTCTGCAACTTGCACAGTATACGGAAACTCCTCACAGTTGACAAGTCTTGACACGAACCGAACGCAGAACTCAGCGTTCGAATATCGGACCGCGCTCGATAGGAGACGCGTTGAGAACACTCATTTTCTGTCTGTCGGGCAGATAGCTGTCGAACTGCATCGTGAAGGTGCCGCGGCCGCTGGTGATCGAGCGAAGCGTTGTCGCGTACCCGAACATTTCCGCCAGCGGCACGATCCCCCGCACAGCGGTTACATTGTTGTTGTGGGGTTCGAGCCCTTCGATTTCGCCGCGCCGGCTGGAGAAATCGCCGACGATATCGCCGACAAACTCTTGCGGCACGACTGCTTCAACCTGCATGATCGGCTCCAACAGGACCGGGCCGGCTTTGGCCATACCCTCCCTGAACGCCATCGAACCGGCGATTTTGAAAGCGATTTCACTGGAATCGACCTCGTGGAAGCGGCCGTCCACGAGCGCGGCGCGCACATCGACAACCGGGTAGCCTGAGAGCACGCCGCTCGCCATCGACTCTTCGATACCCTTGCGGACCGCGGGGATGTACTCTTTGGGGATTGCGCCGCCGACGATTTTGTCTTCAAACTCGAAGCCCTTGCCCTGTTCATTAGGCTCCAGCTCGATCCAGACATGGCCGTACTGGCCGCGTCCACCGGTCTGGCGGACAAAGCGGCCTTCTGCGCGCGTCGGTCTTGTAATCGTCTCGCGGTAGGCCACCTGAGGGCGGCCTTCGTTGCACTGCACGCGAAACTCCCGCTTGAGACGGTCCACGATGATTTGGAGGTGCAGCTCGCCCATGCCGCTGATGATCGTCTGGCCGGTTTGATCGTCGTAGCGCACCTGGAACGTCGGGTCTTCTTCGGCCAGCTTCAGAAGGCCGTCGGCCATCTTATCCTGATCGGCCTTGGATTTCGGTTCGACCGCGATACCGATGACCGGCGCGGGGAATTCGATCGTTTCCAGCAGGATCTCGTTCTTTTGGTCGCTGAGCGTCTCGCCGGTCAGGCTCTGTTTGAGGCCGACTATGGCGGCGATGTCGCCGGCGCGACAGATTTCGATCTCTTCGCGTTTGTCGGCGTGCATCTGCAAAAGGCGGCCAATCCGTTCACGCCGCCCTTTGTTGGCGTTGTAGACCATGCTGCCCGCCGCCAGCGTACCCGAATAGACGCGCACATAGGCCAGCCGCCCGACAAAGGGGTCGGTTACGATCTTGAAGACGAGTGCGGCGAAGGGTTCGTCCGGGTCGGCGAAGCGTATCTTTTCCTCGTCGGTCCCGGGGTCGATGCCGACGACAGGGGGCACATCGAGCGGGCTGGGCAAATAGCGCACGATCGCGTCCAAGAGAGGCTGCACGCCCTTGTTTTTCAGGGCGGAGCCGCACAGGATCGGTACGATGACGTTGCCGATGACGGCATTGCGCAGGGACTTAATCAGCTTTTCATTGCTGATCTCCGCGCCTTCGAGGTAGAGCGTTGTCAGCTCGTCGTCGGTTTCAGCGATTCGTTCCACCATCGCGGCGCGCGCCGCGTTGGCCGCGGCTTCCATCTCGGCCGGGATGTCGACGATTTCCGGTTTTGCGCCGAGTGCATCGCTGTATCGCAGCGCCTTCATCGTGAAGAGATCGATGACGCCCTGGAACTCCTCTTCTGCGCCCCAGGGCAGCTGAATTGGGAGCGGGTCGGCCCCGAGCCGGTCGATAATCATGCCGACGGTGCGCTCAAAGTCGGCGCCCACGCGGTCCATTTTGTTCACAAAACAGATGCGGGGCACGTGGTAGCTGTCCGCCTGCCGCCAGACGGTTTCGGACTGCGGCTCGACGCCGGCGACGGCGTCGAAGACGACGATGCCACCATCGAGCACGCGCAGACTTCGCTGTACTTCGGCGGTGAAATCGATATGTCCCGGCGTGTCGATAATATTGATCTGGGATTCCTCGCCGCTGCTGCTGTCAACCCAGTTGGCGGTAATAGCGGCGGCGGTAATCGTGATGCCGCGTTCGCGCTCCTGCGCCATCCAATCGGTGACGGCAGTGCCCTCATGCACTTCGCCCATGCGATGAATGCGACCGGAATAGAAGAGAATCCGTTCGGTTGTGGTCGTTTTACCGGCGTCGATATGGGCAATAATCCCGATATTGCGAATCTTGTGTAACGATATCTGACTCATCAAACCTCACCTGACCTGGTCCTGGATAAGATTGTGAGTCCTGTCGAGCGGGACACACAATCTGTTCATGAGGCAGGCCGAAACTCACCCGGCTGAGCGATGGACTCGGCGCTGCGTAGCTCGGCGGTTCGAATGCACCGCACCCGAATCGGTTCAGAAAAATATCCAGCCATTTGGAACACAGGCGTCCCGCCTGCATCGAATGGACTGGACCGGTTCAAGACTGTGCCCGGCAAGGATACCGGACACGTCAGGAATTCCAACTATTTTGCTTGTTCTGTCATGGCGGGGCAGCCGCGCGGGGAAGAGGGCTACCGCCGCCTGGCAAAGTGGGCGAAAGCCTGATTGGCCTCTGCCATGCGATGCGTCTCTTCGCGTCTGCGCACGGTCTGTCCTTCGCCGCGTGCGGTGTCGAGGATTTCATTCGCCAGCCTGGCGGCCATGTTGCGGCCACCTCGCCCGCGTGCGTTCTGAATCAGCCAGCGCATGGCGAGGGCCTGGCGCCGGTTCGGGCGAATTTCAATCGGCACCTGATAGGTTGCGCCGCCAACCCGCTGCGGCTTGACCTCAACCAGAGGGGTGGCGTTCTTGAGCGCCTCTTCGAAGACTTCCATCGGCGGGCGGTTGGCGCGTTCGGCCACGGTGTCGAGCGCGGTGTAGACGATTCTGGCTGCCAGACTCTTCTTGCCCCGCTCCATCAGGTTGTTGATGAATTTCGCCAGCACAACGCTGTTGTGTCGGGGGTCGGGCGTGATTTGACGTTTTTCGGGCCGGTTTCGTCGCGGCATTCTGCAACTCCATCCTTATCGTTTGCGCCAGCGGCTTTGGAGCCAGGACTTAGCGCGGCTTTTTTGTGCCGTATTTGCTGCGGCTCCGCTTACGCTCGTCTACACCGGTGCTGTCCAAGGCGCCGCGCACAATGTGATAACGCACGCCGGGCAGATCGCGGACGCGGCCGCCGCGCACCAGAACCACGCTGTGCTCCTGCAAGTTATGGCCTTCGCCCGGAATGTAGGCCGAAACCTCGACGCCGTTTGTAAGGCGGACGCGGGCCACCTTGCGCAGGGCGGAGTTGGGCTTCTTTGGCGTGGTCGTGCGTACCTGCGTACAGACACCCCGCTTCTGGGGGTTGCCCTGTTTGACCCGCTTGGTGCGGCCGGTCAATGTATTCTGAGTTAAGCGCAGGGCCGGCGCGGTCTCTTTCCTCGGCTTGTTTTTGCGGCCCTTGCGGACCAGTTGATTTATCGTCGGCAAAGGTCTCCTCCCTGGTCGACTCTCAAACCCAAGATTTAATAGTCTATCACAGCCGAACTGTCGAAAGCAAATCCGTCTCCAGCACGGGTGCATCCCACATTTGGGTTGAGAATCGTCTGGCGTAACTTCATGCCAGCGGAGGCTGAAAATGTTTGCCGGCTTTGGGAAAGGCAGAGGGCAGGCACAAGGCCCGCCCCTACCGTGCTCGTGGCGTTCGCTGATTGGGGGGACGCGATGGGCTACAGGTAGCACAGGGCTGCATTGACCCTCACACTCAGCGGGGGGAGAACATCAGGGGGGCGTTGCGGGGGGAGTGCCCCCGCACAAGGGAGGGCCGCAGGCCCGACCGTCCAGAACAGCAGTGGCCAGTGGCCAGTGGCCGGCAACGTCAAGGGCAACGACTCAATCCACGAATCTGCGCGAATCTCCACGAAGAACGTCAACTGCGGGTTGTGTCAGGGGGGCGTTGCGGGGGGAGTCCCCCCGCACAAGGGAGGGCCGCAGGCCCGACCGTCCAACAGGAATCAGAAAAACGTATTCCTCCACTCTGCCAGGGAATGGAGCGTGGACCGGCTATGCCCCCGTTGGGACTCGCGGTATGGGAATTTGTAGCCCTATTTTGAACTGCAGCCTTCAACACAAGGCTGATATGTTATGGACGCAATCGAAACGAGGGTATAGCGGGATTTTCTGCCGACTGAACGTCGATTGGAGGAAGGAAAACGGAGATGGTCGGGAGGGCACTGTCGTTGCAGAGGATTGCCTGACAGCCTGCGCCGGGGCGACGAAAAAGGGTGGAGGCCGTTCGCGCCTCCACCCTTGCATTTGAACCCCGGTCTGCTTCTAACGCAGATCGACGTTGATCTCTTCGTTTTCCTCGTCTTTCAGATTGTTTAGGTCGAAGTCAATCTCTTCGTCCTCGCCGCCGCCGAAGCCGGACAACATGCCGAGCGGCCCGATACCCATTTCGGCCAGGCCGGAAAGGTCTGCCAGATCCAAATCGGGGTCGTCGAGGTCAAACTCGAGTTCGCTCAGCTCTTCATCGACGATTTCGTCAATGCCTTTGACATCCTTCTGCTCGCTCAACTGTTCAATCGCCTGCTGTTTCTCTTCTTCCCACATGCGCCGGGTACGGAAACCGGAGCCGACCGGGATCAGCTTGCCGATGATGACGTTCTCTTTGAGGCCGCGCAGTTCGTCGCGCTGGCCTTGCACGGCGGCATCGGTGAGCACGCGCGTGGTCTCCTGGAAGCTGGCTGCGGCCAGGAAACTCTCGGTATTCAGGGCGGCCTTGGTCAGCCCGAGCACGACCGGTTCGGCTTTGGCCGGGCGTCCGCCGCGTTTGACGATACCGTTGTTCTCGTCCTCGAACTGGAAGCGGTCCACCAGCTCACCCGGCAGGAATTCTGTGTCGCCGGTCGCCCGGATCATGACGCGGCGGAGCAGCTGGCGCAAGATCACCTCGATATGCTTGTCGTGGATGGCAACGCCCTGGCTGCGATATACCTGCTGCACCTGCTCCAACAGGTAGAGCTGACATGCCTCGCGACCCTGAATGCGCAGAATCTCGCGCGGGTTCTTCGAGCCCTCGGTGAGCTGCTCGCCGGCGTTCACCTCCTCGCCCTTCTCGACGCGCAGACGGGCATTGGCGGGAATATCGGTCTCCCAGACCAGCGCGTCCTCGCGGCGGATGATGACCTGGCCGTTTTCGGCGAAGATCTGGCCTTCCATTCCCGCCATGAGGCCCTGCTCGTCCTCGTCGCCGTTGCGGGCGATTACGGTATCTTCCTGCACGCGGTCATCCGAATCGACCAGCAGCTGAAAGCCCTCGGGAATCGCGATTTCACGCCGCTTGAGTTCGGTGCGGCTCACTTTGAGCATGCGCTGGTCGCCTTCCCACCAGATATCGACCTTGCCATCGATCTCGCTGATAACCGCTTCGCCCTTGGGATTGCGCACTTCGAAGAGCTCCTCGACGCGGGGCAAACCCTGCGTGATGTCGTCGCTGCCGGCCACGCCGCCGGTGTGGAAGGTACGCAACGTGAGTTGCGTGCCCGGCTCACCGATCGACTGTGCGGCGATGATGCCCACCGCTTCGCCCTGCTCGACCGTTCCGCCGCGGGCCAGGTCGGTGCCGTAACATTTCTTGCACAGCCCGAAGCGGGATTCACAGGTCAGCGGACTGAAGACGGTTGCTTCGTCCACATTATGGCGTTCAATGGCCGCGAGAGCGGCTTCGTCGATGACGCTGTTGCGTTTCAGCAGCGGCTCATCCTCATCCGGAAGCGCAATTGCGCCGGCCAGCGTGCGGGTGGCGACGCGGTCGGCGAAGTTCTCGCCCATCCTCCGTGACCTCGCGGCATCAATCCTAATCCCGACGTTCGTGCCGCAGTCATCTTCGGTGACGATCACATCCTGGGCCACGTCGACCAGCCGGCGGGTCAGATAGCCGGCGTCGGCCGTGCGCAGGGCGGTGTCGGCGAGGCCTTTGCGCCCGCCATGCGTGCTGAGGAAGTATTCGAGCGCGGTCAGCCCTTCGCGGAAGTTCGACCGGATCGGCAAGGGAATGATGCGCCCGTTGGGGCCGGCGATCAGGCCGCGCATTCCAGCCAGCTGACGCACTGTGTTGACCCCGCCCTTGGTAGAGCCGGAGTGGGCCATCGCGCCCAGCCCTTCGAGCGGGCTGAGCAGCTTGCGCACCGCGGCCGTCACCTCGTCGGCGGCCCGCGTCCACAGTTCGACCGTCTTTTCGTACAACTCCTCCTCGGTGATCAGACCGCGGCGGTACTGCCGTTCGGCCTCCGCGACCTCTTCGGAGGTGCGCTCGACGATCTCGTCCTTTTCGTGGGGCACCTGAATGTCACTCACAGCGATGGTTATGCCGGAGCGAGTGGCGTATTCGAAGCCCAGGTCTTTGATATTGTCGACCGTTTCGGCTGTTACCTCGCGGCCGAGATGCTTGTAGCAGTCGTCGATGACGTCGTTGACGCCTTTCTTGTCGAGAAGCTCGTTGACGAACCACAACTCTTCCGGCAGCGCCCGGTTGAAGATGATGCGCCCAATGGTTGTGCGGATGATGCGATCTTGCGGCCAGTTGGCGCCCAACATTCGCAGGTCGCGCAACGCGTCGCGCACCTCGCTCATGGCCGCCAGCCCAAACGCCGCGATCTCCTGCACCATATGGCGTTCGCCCTGGGCGTAGATGTCCATCAACTCGCCGACTGTGGCGATGCCGTGCTCTTTGAGGGCATCCATCACCCGCTCGCTGACCTCCATCGACTCGATCGGCTGCACGTCGAAACGCGTGGTGAAGCGGACGCGAATCGAATCCCGCAACTTGATATGGCCGAGGCTGTAGATGTATTCGGCCTCGTCCATCGAGCTGAAGAGTGGCAGCGTCTTGTCCGCCGCATCCTTTTTCTCTTCGGTGGTCAGGTAGTAGACGCCCATCACCATATCTTTGGAGGGGCCGACGATCGGTTCACCGCTGCTCGGTTTGAGCAGATTCTGGCTGGAGAGCATCAGTTGCCGGGCTTCATCGACCGCCGACTGGCTCAGCGGCACATGCACGGCCATCTGGTCGCCGTCGAAATCAGCGTTAAAGGCGTCGCAGACGAGCGGATGCAGCTGGATCGCGCTCCCTTCCACCAGCGTCACTTCAAAGGCCTGAATGCCGAGACGATGCAGGGTGGGCGCCCGGTTCAGAAGCACCGGCCGTTCGCGGCAGATCTCCTCCAGCTCATCCCACACTTCGGACTGCTGCCGGTCCACCATGCGCTTGGCGCTCTTGATGTTGTGCGCGTAGTTGTCCTCGACCAGCCGCCGCATGACGAAGGGCTTGAACAGCTCCAGCGCCATCTTTTTGGGCAGGCCGCACTGGTGCAGTTTCAGTGTGGGACCGATGACGATGACCGAGCGGCCGGAGTAGTCGACGCGTTTGCCCAACAGATTGCGGCGGAAGCGGCCCTGTTTGCCCTTGAGCATATCGCTGAGGCTCTTGAGCTTGCGCTTGCCGCTGCGGCTTACCGCGCGGCCGCGCCGTCCGTTGTCGATCAGGCTGTCGACCGCCTCCTGCAACATGCGCTTTTCGTTGCGGACGATGACATCGGGGGCGCCGAGGTCCAGCAGCCGTTTGAGACGGTTGTTGCGGTTGATCACGCGGCGGTAAAGGTCGTTGAGGTCGCTGGTTGCAAAGCGGCCGCCGTCCAGCTGCACCATGGGGCGCAGTTCCGGCGGAATAACCGGAAGCATCGTCAGCACCATCCATTCGGGCCGGTTGCCGCTCTTGCGGAAGTTTTCGACAACGCGCAGGCGTTTGGCCGCTTTCTTGCGGCGCTGCTTGCTCTTGGTTGTAAAGATTTCGTTGCGCAAGTCTTTTGCCAGCGCCTCCAGGTTGACCTTGGCGACGATATCGCGAATCGCTTCGGCGCCCATGGCAGCCTTGAAGATATTGCCCCAGCGGTCGGCCAATTCGCGGTAGCGCGTCTCGGTCAGGAGCTGCATCTCGTGCATGCTCTTCAACTCGTCCAGCTCGGCGTCGGAGTTCGTTTGCAGCCGTCCCCGCTGCTCGCCCAGGTCTTCGCGCAGCTTCAGGAGCAACTCTTCCAATTCCTGGTGCACGAGCGCCTGCTTGGCCTGAACCAGTGCGCGAATGTCCAACTTTTCCTCGTCGGATTCGACCTGCAGCGTGTCCAGGCGCTTTTGGACGTGGTCGTTGATAAGCCGCTCATGTTTGGCGCCGACGGTGTCATTCGCCGAGATAATGGCTTCATCGACCCAATCGAGCCCTTTGTCTTCGCGCGCCTTCTTGCGGAGATTTTCCTTTATCCAGTCCTGCAGCTTCTGCGCCTGGCTGATCGTCTCCGACGATGAGCGGTTGATGCGGTCATCAAGCTCAGAAACCTGGGACTGTTCCTGCGCGTCCAATTCGTCAATTTGGCTTTGCGCGGTGGCCTCTACGGCATCGATCTGTTCCTGCGCAGTGCCTTCGAGGCGGGTGATGCCCATCTGCATCTCTTTCTCGAGGCGCTGGATAGCGCGGCTGCGCGCGTCTTCGTTCACCTCGGTGATGATGAACTGCGCGAAGTAGAGCACGCGCTCCAGATGGCGGGGGCTGATGTTGAGGAGCAGCCCAAGATGGCTGGGGACGCCCTTCACATACCAGATATGGCTGACCGGCGACGCCAGTTTGATGTGGCCCATCCGCTCGCGACGAACCCGCTGCGGCGCCACTTCGACGCCGCACTTGTCACAGACAATGCCCTTATAGCGAACGCGCTTGTACTTGCCGCAGGCGCATTCCCAGTCCTTCTGCGGCCCGAAGATGCGCTCGCAGAAGAGGCCGTCGCGCTCCGGCCGCAAGGTGCGGTAGTTGATCGTCTCCGGCTTGGTTACTTCGCCGAAGCTCCATTCGTCGATCTGATCCGGGGAGGCAAGAGAGATACGAATTGCGTCAAAATCTCGTACTTCCATTTTAGCTCCTTTAATAGCTTTTAGTCGTCAGTTTTCGGCCCTTGCAACGCCATCCGCCTGCGGCAGTTTACGCGCAACCAAAAGCAGACAACCAGAAACTAACTATTCGCTGCTGCGGCTCATCGGGCTGGGCACGTTCAGACTGAAGCCAAGGTGGGGCAGCCGTTCCTCTGTCTCATCTTTGCCGAGCTGGATCACCTCGTTCTTGTCGTTAATGACTTCGATCGACAGGGCCAGGCTCTGCAGCTCCTTCACGAGCACGCGGAAGCTCTCCGGCACACCGGGGCTTTGAATCTCATCGCCCTTCACGATCGCCTCGTAAGTCTTCACGCGGCCGGTGGTATCATCCGACTTGATCGTCAGCATCTCCTGCAGCGTGTACGCTGCGCCGTACGCTTCGAGCGCCCAAACCTCCATCTCGCCGAAACGCTGACCGCCGAACTGCGCCTTGCCGCCCAACGGCTGTTGTGTGACGAGGCTGTAGGGGCCGGTGCTGCGGGCATGGACTTTGTCTTCGACCAGGTGGTGCAGTTTCAACATCTGGGCGATGCCGACCGTTACATCGGCGTCGTACGGTTCGCCCGTCTTGCCGTCGAAAAGCTTCTGCTTGCCGGTCGTGGGCAGCGGCCAGCCGACCTGTCTCGAGTGCAGCTGCGCCGCTTCTTCCAGGGCCGCGCCGTCGAGCCCGTCCGCCTCGCCGCCGTGATTGGACATCCACTCGCGCAGGGCGACGTGGCGGGCGTACAGGTCCGAAGCTTCCGATCTGACTTCCGGGATGACGCGTTCGGCCTCGTACCCCTTGTCCTGCAGCCATTCGCTTAGGGCGGCGTTGCGGGCGTAAATGTCGTCGAAGAACAGCATTTCCGGGTCGTAGCCGCGCGGCTCAAGCCAGTCGAGCAGGTAGATGCGGCGGGCGTCGTTGTCGTCGGCCAGGGCTTCGCTTTCGATCTCCTGTTCGTGCACCGATGCCCATGCCTTGTGCGTAATATCCTGCCAGGCGCGGTCGATTAGCCAGGCGCGCGCCAGTTCGGACTCGATCTCGTCCTCTTGCGCGCCGTCGAAAACCGGCGTTTCAGCCATGAAGCCGAGCCGGTCGGCGGCCCATCCGAGATGGGTTTCCAAGACCTGTCCGATGTTCATGCGTCCGGGCACGCCGAGCGGATTCAGAATAATGTCGATCGGCGTGCCGTCCTCAAGGAAAGGCATATCTTCGACCGGCACAACACGCGAGATAACGCCTTTGTTGCCGTGGCGGCCGGCCATTTTGTCGCCCTCGGTGAGGCGGCGGCGCTGGGCAATGCTGACGCGCACCATCATCTCAACACCGGCGGGCATGTCCTGATGGTCGTCGCGGGTGAATACCTTGATATCGACGACTTTGCCGCGTTCGCCGTGGGGAAGCCGCAGCGAGCTGTCTTTTACTTCGCGCGCCTTTTCGCCGAAGATCGCACGCAGGAGCTTCTCCTCCGGCGTCAGTTCGGTCTCGCCTTTGGGCGTGATTTTGCCGACGAGAATGTCGCCCGCCGCGACCTCGGCGCCGATGCGAATGATGCCGTCCTCGTCCAGGTGCCGCAGCGCATCCTCGCCCACGTTGGGAATGTCACGGGTGATCTCCTCCGGGCCGAGCTTGGTCTCCCTGGCCTCGATCTCGTGCTTCTCGATGTGGACCGACGTGTACTTGCCGTTCTCGACCAGACGCTCGCTGACCAGGATGGCGTCTTCGTAGTTGCCGCCTTCCCAGCTCATATAGGCGACAAGCACATTCTGACCGAGCGCGAGCTCGCCGTTTTGCGTGGAGGAGCTGTCGGCCAGCACGGTGCCGGCTTCGACCCGGTCGCCTTTCTGCACGGTCGGGCGCTGGTCGATGCAGGTGCTCTGGTTGCTGCGGTTGTATTTGCGCAGCGGGTAGGCGCGCTGTTCGCCGTCATCTTCCTGGATGACGACCTCGGTATTGACGACGCGTACGGCCTCGCCGGCCTTGCGGGCGACGACGACCTGACCGGAATCGACCGCGGCCTGCCACTCCATTCCGGTGCCGACAATCGGCGCTTCGGGCTGCACGAGGGGTACAGCCTGGCGCTGCATATTCGAGCCCATCAGGGCGCGGTTGGTATCGTCGTGCTCAAGAAACGGGATCAACGCCGCGGAGACGCCGACGACCTGCTTGGGCGACACATCCATGAATTGAATGCGCTGCGGCTCCTCGAAGCGGAACTCCTCCGCCTGGCGGACGGAAGGCCGCCTGTTGAGGAAGTGGCCGTCCTTGTCGAGCGGTGTCGAAGCCTGGGCGATGGAAGAGCGCTCCTCGGTATCGGCGTTGAGATAGATGACCTCCTCGCCGACAAAGGGATGCACGCGGACCTCTTTCAGGCCGTCCAGAGCGGTGATCTGCTGAACCAGCTCGGGCGTCAGTTCCGCGCCCCTTTCGACGAGTATCTCGTCGCTGTCGGTGGCGGTGATGTCCTGGGCGAGGGTGCGCCCGGTCAGGGCATCGACCTCATTTTCGACGGTATTGATGACGCGGCGGTAGGGCGTCTCGATAAAGCCGAAATCATTGATGCGGCCATAGGTGGCCAGATAGCCGATCAGACCGATGTTAGGGCCTTCCGGCGTCTCGATCGGGCAGATGCGGCCATAGTGGCTGTAATGGACGTCGCGTACGTCGAAGCCGGCCCGCTCACGGCGCAGCCCGCCGGGTCCCAGCGCGCTCAGGCGGCGCTTGTGGGTCAACTCGGCGAGGGGGTTGGTTTGGTCCATGAACTGGCTCAGCTGGCTGCTGCCGAAGAACTCGCGCGTGGCGGCGACGACCGGCCGGATGTTGATCAGGCTCAGGGGCGTCACCTGCTCCGGTTCGCGGATCGACATGCGCTCGCGCACGACGCGCTCCATGCGCAGAAGGCCGATGCGCAGCTGGTACTGGATCAGCTCACCGACCGTCTTGATGCGCCGGTTGCCCAGATGATCGATATCGTCGGCGTCCTCGCGCCCATTGTTGATGTCGATGATGCGGCGGACGACCGCGACGATGTCGTCGTTCGTCAGGATGCGGGTTGTGAGTTCCGCCTCCAACTCCAGCTTGCGGTTGAGTTTGTAGCGCCCCACGCGGCCGAGATCGTAACGACGCGAGCTGAAGAGCAGATTCTGCAGAAAATTGCGCGCGTTGTCCAGAGTCGGCGGATCGCCCGGGCGCAGCTTTTTGTAGAATTCGAGCAGCGCGTCATCAATCCCCTTCTGTTGGTCATCGGTCGGGTTGGCCGTCGGATCGCGTTCCAGGGTCGCCTCGATGAAGGGATGGTCGTCATTGTCATCCACATCGGAGAACAAGGCCCGGATCTCCTCGTCGGTGCCGAAACCGATGGCGCGCAGCAGGATCGTAACCGGCAGCTTGCGCTTGCGGTCGACCTTGACGCTAATAATGTCCCGTTTGCTCGTCTCGAATTCCAGCCAGGCGCCGCGGCTTGGGATAAGCTTGGTGCCGGTAAGGTCGCGTCCGGTGCTGCGGTCCTCTTCAATGGTGAAGTAGACGCCGGGTGAACGGATCAGCTGGCTGACGACGACGCGCTCGCTGCCATTGACGATGAATGTGCCGGAGTCGGTCATCAGCGGGAAATCGCCCATGAAGACTTCCTGCTCGCTGATTTCGCCCGTATCGTTGTTGACAAGCTTGACCTGTACCCACAGCGGTGCGGAAAAAGTGATGTCCCGTTCGCGGCATGCCTCTTCGGCGTGTTTGGGTTCATCGAAACGGAAGTCGCCAAAATGCAGTTCGAGATGCTTGTTGAAGCTGACAATCGGCGAAATCTCTTCGAAAAGCTCCTTTAGCCCTTTGGTCCGGAACCAATCGAAACTTTGCAGTTGAATCTCGATGAGCCGGGGCAGTTCAACCAGGTCGGAAGTCCGTGCATAGGACTTTCGTTGGGTCCTGGCGCCAACTCCGTTACCAACGGCAGTGAGAACCATATAGCGCATACTCCTTTGCATTACAGATTCACCCGCATCGCGGGCCGTCGTCAGCTGACTTGCAAGCGGCGACGGCAACGTGCGACAAGGCGAGTGGGCTTCAGAGCGGAGCGGGTCTTTGCAGGTTCCCGCTCCCATCGCATCTGTGCCTCAGGTCTGAACCTGGGGCGTTGAACGCTGTATCAAAAATCAAAGACCCAACGCCATTGGATACAATGGGTTGGGCCAGCGGATGCCCCGCCGGGCCGGAAACGTTGCGCGGCCCTGCCTCGCGGCAGGCGACCGGCCGCCCCGTCAAGACGGAACCTGGGGGCATTGAATTATGACTCCCGCTATGTGACGCCGAAAAACAACAGGCGAAAATGGTACTTACCCTGAAAGATGGAGTATATAACATAAGCTGACCAGTGTCAAAATTTTAATGTTGACAAGTACATTCCAAATTTATCGCGGGACCGGAAAGGATAACGGTCCGGCGATGCGCACGGAAAACGGGCAAGGCATTGGGAGGCCCCTGGCGCGATGCGAAAACACAACCGCTCGCAGCGCGCATTGCGAGCGATGCACAAGCGTTATACGAGCGACCACGAGCGTTCACGCGCAGAGATTTCCGAATACGAGACGTAATTCGGGTACGGACGGGGATCAGGAGGTCGACGGTATGCCGGAAGCAGGACAGGAATGCCTGAGGGAAGAGAAGACCGAACCGGTGTGGCTGGCAATGCTCTGCCAGGACATCGGAAAAGATAGTTTATCGAAAAACAGGTGCGTCGTTGCGACTGAAGGTTTAGCGCGCCACACGCCATTGTGTTCATTGCGCCGGAGTTGAGGTTGTTGCGAGTTATCGCTGAATCGTCGAGTCGTCCATTGTTTCGATATTGAGGTCGTTCCCCGTTATCGTCGAAGCGCCGTTGTCATAGCTCGAAGCCAGGGCCGGGTAGAGGAAGATGAGCATCGCCAACAAGGCGATCACCAGGACGATGGCAAAGAGCATCTGGCGATTTTGGGCAGCGGCGTTCACATTCGCGTCTCCTTCATTGCGTCCACTCTAACGAGCTGGCTGGCGTTACCTCCCGGGTCTGCGGCCCGATGCCGATAAAGGGCATCTGATAAATGGGTCCTCAGTTGAGATGCCTTGGCAGCAGGCCAGAAGCAACACGCCGGGAGGACACGCCGGATGAGAACATGGTTGCCGGCACAATGTCCAGCAATGTTAATTCTACTTTATGCAGGGTCGCATGTCAACTCTTTCAGATAATCGTTGCATTCTGAATTTCGGGGCAGTCGATTCTTGTGTAACGGCTCCTTTCTGGCCGGAAAGAGGCGCGGTGCGAGGGGTCAGCTGCACGCGGCAAGCCTGGAAAGTCCGATTTTGCGCCAATTTGGGCGGCGCTACGGCAGAATCCGGGCACGGCTCGGTTGACATGGGGCGCAGTACGGCCAGGATGCGGCTGAAATCGGGTCGTGAGCAATCCTGTGCAATTTGCCTACGATTTGCCTACGGCGCAGACGGTCCGGTTGCCGCATACGTGAAGCGATGCCGTGAAACGATGACAAAGCCCCGGCCCGCTCCTGGCAGATGTGCAGGCGGGTCTACCTGCGTCCGTCAATCGGTCTCCGGGCGCCGTAAGTAAGGCAGGCAGACACCCGGCACCAGATGAAGGGACGGCCGGATCGAAGGCATCAGAAGGCTGTTCCGGGCGCTTCGACATGGCGAGTGCGGGACGGTTGCAAGAAGCTCAGAACTCTATGATATGGCTGCGTTTTCCCTTCAAATAGGGCGCGAAATCGAGCTGTTTCTGTTGACGACCCGCGCCCGTTTTCACCAAAATAGGTTTTGCGGTATGTTTTGTGTATGGGACAATATGGGAGAAAGTGGGACGGCTGCCCTGCGAGGCCCGTTTGGGTGGAGATGGCCAAAAATCGACATTGCAAAGAGCCCATCTTCATTGCGTCATGCCACGCGGACATCAATGCCGGTCGCTCCCCTGGGCAGAGCATTGACGTAGCGCAGGCGGCCCAAGACAGCGAAACTTGGGGCAGTGTGGCAGACCGGCACCTCGCATTCCCATCCACCATCCTGGAGAAAAGATGCTCACAGCGGCCAAGTTCAAAATCATAAGCTGGGACGAGGAGCCATTCGACGAACCAGCGGACGGGCCGAAGCTCACCCGGGCGCACGTGAAGAAGACTTTCCACGGAGATCTGACCGGGACAGGCAACCTTATGTACGTGATGGCGTACCTCGACGGCGGGGTCGCATCGTTTTCAGGTTTCGAGAAGGTTGTGGGCAGCCTGGGCGGGCGGACAGGCAGCTTCGTGCTGCGGCACATGGGGTCATACGACGGCGAAAAGGCCACGGCGGAGTGCGAGGTGGTTCTGGGGTCGGGCACCGATGAACTGGCCGGGCTTTCGGGTACCGGCGGGTTTTCTGCCGGACATGCAGAGGAGCACGACATGACGTTGGACTATGAAGTGTAATTCGGATGTGTAACTCGCGCCCTTTTCGCTTGCCCGTTACTGGAATGCCTGCACAGTCCAAACACGCCGCTTCCAAACACGCCGCTTTGTGTGAAACGCTGGAGAGCCGGATGAAAGGAAAGTATCACGTCCGGCTCGGAGGGGGGCAGGAAAGCGCGCCGTTCGTTCGGAGGAACGCGCCGCCGGCCTGCCCTACGCCCTGAGATACCCCTGACAAATCCGTTGTTTTGAAAGTCGGATGCACCTCTGCTTGAAGGTGGTGCCTGTAGAGTAGTCTCTCTAATATTCATGTTTCTCGGTGAGTTCACCCACAGTCTGGACGAAAAAGGGCGGGTAACGATTCCCGCCAAGTTCCGGCACCGGCTGATGCCTGGCCTGGTGGTGACGCGTAACCCGACCGGCGGCTGTCTCATGCTGATGCCGCTGGACGAATGGCAGAATGTTGCGGCCCGGGTCAGCTCTCTTCCCCTGATTGACCAGCGGACCGCGCAGCTGCGACGGGCGCTGTTCAGCGCGGCCGAGGACCTGAAACCGGACCGGCAGGGTCGCATCCTGATCAGCCAGCGTCTGCGCGAGTTCGCGCGAATTGAGAACGAGGTGGTCATCGCCGGCATGAATACCTATATCGAGCTGTGGGACCCGGCGCAGTGGGAGCAGCAGATGCTCACCCCTGCGCAACTCGGAGAGGACCTGTTCGCCGCCCTGGGAGTCTGACACCATTGGAGCAGCGCCGACCCGAAGAGGGCATTGAACACTGTCCCGTTCTGGCGGATGAAGCGCTGACAGGGCTGAATGCTCAACCGGGCGGTTGCTTCATCGACGGAACGGTGGGCGGCGGCGGCCATACGCAACTGCTGTTGCGCCGCACCAGCTCCGCCGATGGAGCCGGCAACGGACGGGTACTGGGATTGGACGCGGACCCTGAAGCGGTCGAACGGGTACGAAGGCGCTTCCCGGAGGAGATCAACACTGGCAGATTGCGTTTGGTCCATACGCCGTTCGATCAGATGGCTCGGGTCGCCGGCCAACAGGGGTTTGCCGCCGTCGACGGTATCCTGCTCGATCTGGGTCTCAGCAGTTATCAACTGGATACACCGGCGCGAGGATTTGCCTTTCAGCACGACGGCCCGCTGGATATGCGCTTTGATCCCTCGGCAGGCGAGAGCGCGGCCGGGCTGATAAACGGCAGGCGTCGGGAGGAGATCGCCGATATTCTGTACAGGTACGGAGAGGAAAGACAGAGCCGCGCCATCGCACGGGCGATCGTCGCCAACCGGCCGGTCATGACCACTGCTGAACTGGCGGAAATCGTAGCGAAGGTTGTGGGCAGGCGCGGCAGACAGAAGATCCATCCGGCTACGCGCACGTTTCAGGCGCTGCGGATTGCGGTCAACGACGAGTTGGGACAGCTGGAGCGGACATTGGCGCAGATTCCCGGGCTGCTGCGGGCGGGCGGACGGGTTGCAATCATTGCTTTTCACAGCCTGGAGGACCGGCTCGTAAAAAGGTGGATGCGGGATCAGTCTCGCCGATTCCGGCCTGATCCGACTCTGCCGAGCGGCGGCCTTGAGCAGGTTCCTGTTCTGTCTATATATAACAGGAAACCGATCGTGCCGGCGGCCGCTGAAGTCGAACGAAACCCGCGCAGCCGCTCAGCGAAGCTACGCATCGCTGAAAAAAGGGACGGACGGTAAACGGCAACTGCGGGGGATGGAGATAGACCGAGGCGTCGGGCAACCTCCTCCGCCCGGTTCGCAGAGGGCCTGTTCCGCCTCCATGCGCGACCGATGTGAACTGAATGATTAGGCAGGATAAGGCATTTGACTACACCGTCTATTGATTTGCACGGCGCGGCCACACCATCGCCCCTCTCAGGCGGCGAAGCGCAGTCAACACAGCCGGGCAGCGGCGCATCCGATACGATCGAGCAAGGGCAGACGCAACCGACCAGCCTGTCCCACATTCGCGTTCTGCGCGGCCTGGTCTGGCTGGATGATTTCGTGCCGCTTCCGCAAACACTGAGAGGGTACCTTTTCTTCGTGTTGGCGCTGACGGTCATTTGCGGGCTGGCTGTGTTTCAGGTCTGGACGTCGCTGCGGATTACGCAGGCGCGCGCTGAGCTGGCTGCGCTCAACGTGCAGTACAACCTGATCGAACAGAGAAACGCTGAACTGTTGTGGCAGATCGGCCAACGCACTACGTTGGAACAGGTGCAGAATCGGGCAGTCCAACTCGATTTTCGACCGGCCCTGCAGCGTAACTACGTTGGAAACGCCGCGGCAGCGCAAACGGATATCACGGCGGGGAACGCGTCTTCCGGCGGCGCGGCGGACAGGCGGGCTGTAGCGCCGCCGCCGGTTTCGCCTGCGTCCCAGGCGGAGCTCCCGCCGCTTGCAGAGGCTGAGGCGTCCGCTTCGGAGGAGCCTGCCTCCTGGCGTGTGCCTGAACAGTTTCCGATTGAGGAGTTTGAACAGCTTGTGTCCGGATGGCAGCGACAGATCAACGATAGCTGGCAGGCGGGTTGGCAGCGAGTGCGCCAATGGAGCGAGCCATTGCTGGAACAGGTCGGTGATTTCGTGCTGGGCCAGTTGAAACAGCACTGAGCCGATTACGCGGTCCTTGAAATGCGGCCAGTGGTCCGGGCAATGCCGCCGCCACTGGCCGCCGCAATCTTTGTGAGACGCAGCATGCGCGCGCAAAACCGAACCGCACAGCCAATAAGCGGACACGGAATCGGCCTAGCCAGGCCGGGCGCGCCGCGCGACCAGGAACGCACGCAACCGGCCGCCGCGCGGGCCGATACGACAAAGATTTGGCGTATCGGCTTTATCGGCGTCCTGTTGACCGGGCCGCTAGTTGTCCTGATCCTGCGGTTGCTGGATTTGCAGGTGATGGGCTGGCAGCAGTATGAACCACCCAGGCCGGTGGCGTCGGCGCGCAATACGGTAGACGATACAACCTCGTGGGGCGTGATCGTCGACCGGGACGGCAACCTGCTTGCCGCGGACCGATACACCTACCGCATCACGGCAACGCCAAAGTTCATCGCGGCCGAAGACTACACCGCAATCGCGCAGCGGCTCGCGCAGGGGATCGGCGTATCTCCGCTGCAGATTGAAAGTCTGCTGACGGAAAACAGCGACAGAGACTACCTGATCATTGCGACGGAGATTGATTTTGAACAGGGCCAGCTGCTGCTGGCAGAGCGGCAGCAAAGATTGGCTGACAAGGATTTTCTGCTGGACCATATTCACGTCGCGGCCCATCCTCGGCGCTTTTATCCACAGGGGACGCTGGCCGGCCAGATTCTGGGTTTTCTCAACGCCGAACGGGTGCCGGTATTGGGCATCGAGCGCTACTATCGGAACTTCCTTTCCAGCGACGGCGTTGGTCTCCCGCAGGGGCTGCAAATACCGCGCACCGAGCTTGATGACAGCATATTGCGGTTTCTGCCCAGCGGCAATGGCAAGGGCCTGGTAATGTCCATCGACCGCACCGTCCAGCACATTATCGAAGAAGAGCTGCGACTGGGGGTCGGCCTCTACAGGGCCGATGGCGGCACGGTCATCGTAATGGACCCGAACACGGGCGCGATTCTGGGTATGGCCAACTGGCCCACCTTCGACGGCAACCGTTTTGAAGGAGGGGATCCCGACACATTTACGAATCTGGCGATCAGCGCCCAATATGAACCGGGGTCGATTTTCAAACTGATTACGATCGCGGCCGCGCTCGATATCGAGGCGGTGGAGGAGAGCACCGTTTTTGTGGACACCGGCACGATAGTCATGGGTGAACATACGATTCAGAACAGCGATCGTAAGGCGGTGGGTCCGTTGACGGTCGCGGATGCGCTGGCCCATTCCAATAATGTGATCACAGTTCAGATCGCGCAGAGCGTCGGCCCCGATCCGTTCTACGAATATGTAAATCGTTTCGGGTTCGGCGCGGACACGAATGTCGACCTGAGCGGCGAGGTGTCGGGGCAATACAGGCGTCTTGACGACCCAAGCTGGACGATGGCCGACCTGGGGACAAACAGCTTTGGCCAAGGCATCGCGGTTACGCCGATTCAGATGATCAGCGCGGTGGCGGCCATTGCCAACGGCGGCAAACTGTTGCGCCCGTACATCGTGCAGAGCCGTGTGGCCGGCGACTATGCGGTCGAAACCCAGCCGACGATGGTCTACCAGGTGATCCGGCCGGAAACGGCGAAACGTGTGGGCGACCTCATGGTGCATGTCGTCAATACGGGCAATCAGATGGCGCAGGTCTCCGGCTACAGCGTAGCGGGCAAGAGCGGCACCGCGGAGATCGCCACGGAAGAGGGCTATATCCAGGACGAAACCATCGTCAGTTTTATCGGCTTCGCGCCGGCAGACGACCCGCAATTTGTGGTGCTGGTGAAGCTGGACCGGCCCGACCCGAGTATCAGCCGTTGGGCAGCCTACACGGCGACGCCGGTGTTCAGCCGTATTGCCCACCGGCTATTCGAGCATCTGAACATCCCGCCGGACTCGGTCCGGCTGCCGGACGCAGGCAAGCCGGCGTCGGGAGCGCCGGTTGAAGAACATTCGGAGCAGTAATTTGTGATTGCACGCCGGTGGCTTGCGCGGCTGCTCGCCGCCGGCGCTCTTGAAGGTGAAATAGTCCGGGAGGGCAGCTGTTCCGGGCCGTTTCCAATTCAGGCAGGGAAACGCGATTTGGCGGAAGATCGACCGAACGTCGAAGCATTTATCACCCAGCATACGCTTTGGCAGGCGCTGACCGGGCGCCCGCCGCCGCCGAGGCTGGCGTCCCGCCCCATCGGCCGCGCGGTTCTGGACAGCCGTGATGTCGAACCCGGCGCCCTGTTCATCGCGGTCAGCGGCAGCCGCACCGACGGCCATGAATACATCGGGCAGGCGGTCGCCGCGGGCGCGGGCGCGGTCATCTGTGAAGAGCGGGGCCTGGCGTTTCTGGCGGACACGGATGCTCTGATTGTCGATTGCAGCGAACACGGGTCGACGAGGAATGGCGCGGGCCGCTCTCCAGCGGCCGCGAGGCAAGCCGGCTGCATCGCCTACGTCGTGCCCGATTCGAACGCAGCCCTGCAGGCCGCGGGCAGCTTCCAGCGTTTGCACCGGACGCGCCCGGAGCTGCGGGTGACCGGCGTGACCGGCAGCGTTGGCAAAACCAGCACCAAGGAGCTGGCCGCGTCGGTTCTGAGTCAGCGCTTCTGCACGCATCGCAGCACCGGCAACCTGAACAGCGAACAGGGACTGCCGCTGGCTCTGCTGGGGTTGCATACGGGGCATGAGCGGGCGGTGCTGGAGATGGGGATGTATGACCTGGGGGAGATTCGCCTCCTGTGCGACTTGGCGCGGCCCCATATCGGCCTCGTTACGAATGTCGGCCCGTCCCATCTGGAGCGGCTGGGTACAATCGATCGCATTGCGCAGGCCAAGGCTGAACTGATCGAGGCGCTGCCCGGCGCGTCATGCGGAGGCGCGGCCATCCTGAACTGGGACGACGTGCGCGTGCGGGCGATGGCGACGCGCACGGAGGCGCGGCCGTTTTTCTACGGTCTCAGCGCCGAGGCCGACCTGTGGGCCGACGAAGTCGAAAGCCTGGGCATGGAAGGCATCCGCTTCCGATTACATCACCGGCAGGAGGACGGGGACGTTCACAGGGAGCGCGTGCGGCTTCCTCTACTGGGCAAGCATTCGGTACAAACGGCCCTGGCAGCGGCTGCCGTCGGGATCGTCAACGGCCTGACGTGGACGGAGATCGTTGCCGGTTTGCAGAATGCGCCGGGACAGTTGCGGCTCGTCGTGACAGCGGGCATCAACGGCGCAATGGTGATCGACGACACCTACAACGCCAGCCCCGGCAGCACCGTGGCCGCGCTCAATCTGCTCGACGACTTGGGCAAGGATGCCGGGGCCGCCGGGCGCCGCATCGCGGTCCTGGGCGACATGCGCGAGCTGGGCAGTTTCACGACGGAAGGACATAAGCAGGTGGGCATCCACGCCGCGAGCGTGACCGACCTGCTGGTTACGGTCGGTGAACTGGGTCGTATCATCGCCGACGAGGCGCGGCGGGCCGGACTGCCCGCGCCGGCCATTCACGCAGCCGGCAACTTTGAGACGGCTGTGCAAATCGTGAAGAAGGTGACGCGCCCGGGGGATCTGCTGCTCGTCAAAGGCAGCCGCGCAGTGGGGATGGACCGAATTGTATCTGAACTCATCCCGCCGCGCCGCGCGCGGACCAATACGACCGCGCAACCGGCGGCGCAGGGCCGGGAATGTGTCAGCCGGCAGGAGGAGAGGAGCCGGACGGCAGCCAGCTTAGCAACCGAGCGGGCAACCGTTGCCGCGAAAGAGTCCGGAGATGAAGAGGCGAACGGATGACTTTCCCATTGGTGCTCGGGGTACTCAGCTTCTTCATCGCCGTCATTTGGGGGCAACCGCTGATCTCCTTATTGAAACACCAGCGTATAGGCAAGCAGATCCGCGTGGAAGGGCCGGATTCGCATCAGGACAAGACCGGCACGCCAACGATGGGAGGCCTGCTGTTCGTGGTGCCGATTCTGTTGATTATCGGTGCGTTCAATCTGGCGCACTTGCTGGGCTTCACACAGGAAGGCCAGAGCACACTGCTGCTCTTCTTCTGCCTGGCGGCGCACGCCACTTTGGGAGGAATCGACGATTGGCTCGGCCTGCGCGGCCGGGACAAGGGGATGTCCGCCTGGGTAAAGAGCGGATTCCAGTTTCTGTTTGCCGCGGCGATCGTGGCCGTTCTCTACTTTGGGCCGCCAAACCTGCATTACGTGGGCGTGCCCGGCAGACCGGAGTTCGTCTCTATCGGCTGGCTCTTCTTACCATTGGCAATTCTGACCATTATCGGATTCAGCAATGCCGTCAACCTGACCGACGGGCTGGACAGTCTGGCCGGCAGCATCAGCAGTGTTTCCTTTGCCAGCTACGGTCTGATCGCCTATTTGCAAGGGCAGACCTACCTGGCGGCTTTCTGTTTCACAGTTGTGGGCGCCCTGTTCGCGTTTCTCTGGTTCAACGCCTACCCGGCGCAGCTCTTCATGGGTGACACGGGCAGCCTGGCCCTGGGCGCGACGCTTGCGCTCGTTGCGCTGATGACCGGCCAATGGCTGCTACTGCCGGTGGTGGGGTTTGTGTTTGTAGTGGAAACGGTCTCGGTCCTTTTGCAGGTGGCGTCGGCCAAGTTCAGCCGCCGCTACCTGGGGCGTGACATTCGCCTGTTCAAGATGACGCCGATCCACCATCATTTTGAGTTGATGGGCTGGAGCGAGACACAGGTCAAAGAGAGGTTCTGGCTGGTAGGTGTACTGAGTGGGATGTTGGGCGTAGCCCTGGCACTCAACTAAGCCGAACTTACACGCGCGGTTTTTCCCGATGCCGACTCCGGCGGCCCGGACAGGCGACAACGGATGAAGAGGGAGATAGTTCCCATGAACGCCAAGAGTGGACAGCTTAAATTCGAGGGGCGAAACGTCGTCATCCTGGGGATGGCGCGTCAGGGATTGGCTCTGGCGCGCTTCTTCACGGCGGCGGGCGCAAACACGACGATCAGCGACATTGCGCCGGCGGAAGAGCTGGCGGAAGAGTTGAAATATCTGGCCGAGCTGCCGGTTGCGCTGGCGCTCGGCGGTCATCCGCCCGACCTGCTGGACGACTGCGACCTGCTCTGCCTGAGCGGAGGCGTGGGGCTGCAGGTCCCGCTGGTGCAGGATGCCGTCCGTCGCGGCATTCGGTTGAGCAATGACAGCCTGCTCACAATGCAGCTGGCGCCCTGTCCCGTCATCGCCATCACCGGCAGCAGCGGCAAGACCACGACGACGACCCTTGTCAGCGAGATGTTGCGCGCAACCTTCGGGGACGCTCGCACCGTCCACGTTGGCGGCAATATCGGCACGCCGCTGGTGGACCGCCTGGACACGATTGGCGCAGATGACATCATGGTGTTGGAACTGAGCAGCTTCCAACTCGAACTGTTCGACCCGGAGGTGGCTTACGGGCCGTTCGACGGGCTGGGGCCGGACGTGGCCGCCATTCTCAACATCACGCCCAATCACCTCGACCGGCATTCGTCGATGGCCGACTATGCCGCGGCGAAGGCCAACCTGTTGCGCCATCTGAAACCGACCAGCACGGTGGTCTTCAGCGCCGATGATCCGGTGACAGCTCGGATGGCCGGATGGCAGAATGAAGCGCAGCGGCCGCCGCATGCAAGCAAGGCGCTTCCTGCGCACTGGGCGTTGGACAGCCTCATGGCGCAATGCCGCGCCGCCCTGGGCAGCGTGAAGCAGATGCGCCTCTTTACGCGTGGCGCCTACGTCGAGCAGCAACACAATGAAGTCAGCGACGCGCCTTCATTGAGCGCGTGGGCATCCGACGAGGATCTCGTTTTTGAAGGCCGGCCTTTCTGCCGCCGCGCCGCGGTGCGGCTGCGGGGCGAGCACAATATCAGCAACCTTGCGGGCGCGGCGGCGATCAGCGGTGCGGCCGGGGCATCTCCGGGCGCTATGGGGCGTATCGCCCGCTCATTTTCCGGTGTGCCGCACAGGCTGGAGGTGGTTCCGACGAAGCCGGCGGACACACCAATCACGCGACAGAAGGTGACTGAGGACAAGGGCAACATCTTATGGATTAACGACAGCATTGCCACCGCGCCGGAGCGGGCGGTCGCCGGGCTGCAGGTTTTTCCGCCGGGCGCGCAGACGCTCATTCTCCTGGCCGGCGGGCAGGACAAGAATCTGCCTTGGGACTCCTTTGCCGACGAAGTGCTGGACCGGGTGCAATGTCTGATCGGGTTCGGAGAGGCGGGGCCGATGATCGCGGACAAGGTGCGGGAGCGGGCCTCCTTCCGGCGCATATCCGCCCCCTGTTGCGCGGTTGTCCAGCGGCTCGATGAGGCGGTCGTGCTGGCCAAGCAGACGGCGCAGCCGGGCACGGTCGTGCTGTTTTCGCCCGGCGGCACAAGCTACGATGCTTACAAGAACTTCGAACAGCGCGGCGAACATTTCCGCAACCTGGTTTCGGGTATTCAGTGACGGCTGCCGGCTTTAGAAGGCCGGCAACGAAAGACCGACGTACTGAGAATGGCTTTACAGATCAGCCCTGCGCAGGCGAAACAGCTAAACAGGAACAGCGGCGGCTTTGATTGGGCCCTGGCCACGGTCCTGACCTGCCTGCTGCTGTTCGGATTCGTGATGGTCTTCAGCGCCAGTTACCCCTGGGCGCTGGAAAACCGCGATTCACCGTTCTACTACGTATTGCTGCAGCTGCGCTGGTTGGGCCTCGGTCTGGCGGTGTTGGTCGGCGCGGCGATCGTGCCCTACCGCTTCTGGGAACGGTGGAGCATCCCTTTGATGGCGCTGGGGCTGGTGGCCCTGATGGCAGTCATCTTTATCGGGGATACGCGCTTTGGCGCGACGCGCACCTTCTTCGGAGGTCGAATTCAGCCCAGTGAACCGGTGAAAGTGATCGTCCTCATCTACATCAGCACCTGGCTGGCGAGCAAAGGCAACCGCATCAAGAATATCAACTACGGGCTCATTCCCTTCGGCATCCTGATGGGGATTGTGACCGGGTTGATCGTGGCGCAGCCGGACATCAGCACGACGATACTGATCGTCGTCACCGCCTTGATCGTCTTTTTCCTGGCGGGGGCCGAACTGAAGCAGCTACTGCTGGGCGGCTTTGTGGCCGTCGTCACTTTCTGGCTGGTGATCACGCGCAATAGCTATGCCAGCCGGCGCGTCAGCGCGCTTTTGGAGTCGATCCAATCTCCATTGAACAGTCCCGAGTGGCAGATCCGTGAAGCCAGCACCGCGCTTGTCCGCGGTGGTCCGCTCGGCGTCGGCCTGGGCAACAGCACGGAAAAGTTACCCGGCAGCCTGCCCTTGAGCTGGTCGGACAACATTTTTGCCATCATCGGCGAGGAGATGGGGTTGCTGGGTACGTTGCTCGTGATTCTGCTCTTCACGCTGCTTGTATATCGAGGCCTGCGCATCGCCAGTGAATCACCGGACACATTCGGTTCCCTGCTGGCTGTGGGCATCACCGCGCTCATCATCCTGCAGGCCATTATTCACATTGCGGTCGCCGTGGCCATTTCGCCTCCCACCGGTGTAACATTGCCGTTCGTCAGCTTTGGCGGAAGTTCGCTGGTTACGTCGATGGGCGCGGCCGGCATCCTGTTGAATATCAGCCGCTATCGCGGTCAACCTGCGCCCAGTGCGTCGCGTCGCGCCGAATCCGGCGCCCGCCCCGATTCCCATTCTGCGGCGGGTGAGCCGCAGGCCCGCGCAGGCGGGATCTGGGGCACATCCGACGCTTCGGGATCGAGCGGGTCCGAGCCGTCTTCCGGGCCCACAGGGCAGAAAGCCCATGCGCATTCTTATTTCGGCTGGTGGAACCGGGGGGCACGTATACCCGGCTCTCGCCGTCGTCGAACAACTACGAACAAACGCTCTGACCGACGCACTGGCTCCCGCTAACAGCGACAAGAGAGAGGGGGACAGAGAGAAGAGGGAGTTGCTCCCTCCTCGCTCCAGTCTCCCCTCTCCGCAACTACTGTGGCTGGGAAGCCGGACGGGTATCGAGAGTACTCTTGTAGGCAATGCCGGAATTCCCTTCCGGAGCATCGAAAGCGGCGCGTTGCGAGGACGCAATCCTGTGACGGCATTACGCAGTCTGGCCCGGATCCTGAGAGGCATTCGGCAGTCTTTAGAGATTCTGGAGGAGTTCAATCCGCAGGTATGCCTTGCCACCGGCGGCTATATGTGTGCGCCGGTCTCGATCGCGTGTCGAATGCGGCGCGTTCCGCTTCTCATCTATCTGCCGGACATGACGCCCGGGCTGGCGGTGCGCTGGCTCAGCCGGCTGGCGCAGCGGGTGGCGGTCAGCTTCCCCGAGGTGGCTGGCTTCTTCGGGCAGAAGGCGGTCGACACCGGCTACCCTGTGCGCGCCGAGGTCATGTCAGCGATCAGGGATAAGGATGCGGCGCGGGAGATATTGGCGCGCATGCTGGAGGCAGAAAAACCTGACGCGCCGCTGCTGCTTGTGTTCGGTGGCAGCCAGGGGGCGCGCAGCATCAACCGGGCAATCTGGAAGGCGGCGCCGGCGCTGTTGCCCTCCTGCCAGATTCTGCACGTCATCGGCACGCGCGACTGGCCCCTGCTGGAAAAGGAGGGGCCGGACCTGTCGGCAAACGGGCTGGCGAGCCGCTACCACCCGGTGGCCTATCTGCACGAGGAGATGCCGTGGGCGCTGGCCGGCGCAGACTTGGTGGTGGCGCGCGCCGGAGCAAGTGTGCTGGCCGAGTTTCCGCTTGCGCGGCTGCCGTCGGTGCTGGCGCCGCTGCCGATTGCCGGCTCTCATCAGATGCGCAACGCGGAAAAACTGGCGCAATCAGGCGGCGCGATCATCGTCGAGGACCGGCAGTTGGCGGAGGGTCTGGAGCCGACCGTAGCGGGGCTGCTGGCAGATGAACGCCGCCGCCTGGCGATGGGCGCGGCGGTCGGTGCGCTGGCGCGTCCGCAGGCGGCAGACAATATCGCGCGCGAATTGCAGTGGCTCGCGGCTCGCGGCCAGTAGTTGCACGGGGTCACCATTAGGACATGGAAGTGCAAAAATGAGCGAATCAACGCCGGGAACTGTCGCATTTGTGTTCTACGTTCTTCTCTTCGGCTGGATCGGCTTTCGGCGCGGCCTGTTCCGCGAGTTGTCTGTGCTGATCGTCTCGGTCGGGGGCTTCTTCCTGCTGCAACAGAACCAAGGCCTGGCCCTGGATATCGTGCGGCAGGTGTTGGGCCTGCTTGGGGGCATCATCGTCATCGGCGCCAAGTTGCTGGCCGCGCTGCGCGCGGGCGGCGCGGGAGACGAAGGCGAACCGGTGCACACACTGCTGGACCCGTTGGATTGGCTTTCCGACGCTGACCAGCCGACGGTCTCCTTTCTGGTCTGGGCGGGCGTGCTGCTGCTTACCTACATCCTGACCAACAAGGCGATCCCCGACAACCAGAGCACGTCGGGACTGCTGGCGTCGCTGATAGGAATGGGCAACGGCCTGTTCTATATCCCGACCTTCGCGCCGCGGCTGTTCGCTTTCATCCCGGAAATCGGGGTTGAATCGGTCTCAGCCTCCGGTAGCGGAGTGCAGGGGGCTTTTGGCGGCATATCGGAGATGATGCAATCCAGTTTCGGGAATATCTGGGCGACGTTGGGGCCGCAACAGCCGGTCCTGATCGCGATTGGGCTGACGGTCCTGCTTGTAGCGGTAATCAGCACCCTGCGCCGCGGCCAGACGTAATCGGGGGGCAGTGGATCTTGGCGCAGTGGATCGTAGCGTTGCCCTTCACTATCCACGAAACAGTACCAGCGAAGTCGTTATGGGTCTGATCGAAATCTACTTCGGCTCAATCGCCGGCATCATCACACTGATCGGCCTTGCCCAGGGCTATGCGCGCGAACTGGGCAGGACGATGATCATTATCGTGGCGATCTTTCTGCTTCTCTACGTCGAGGACCGGCTCAACCCGATCCTGAACAGGGTATGGCAGATGGTGTTCTCGGCGGATGAACAGGGCACGCAGAATTTTTTTCTGAGCAATTTCTATCTGGTCATCTTTGTGATTACGATCTTTGCCGGCTATGCAGGGCGGGTCATCTCGTTCAGCGGCCAGGAATGGCCCATGCCCCAGGGCACAATTCTCAGTTGCCTGGTCGGCGCGATCAACGGCTACCTGATCAGCGGCAGCCTCTGGTATTACCAGCACATCTACGGTTACCCGCTCTCTTCCATAGGATGGATCGATACGGACTTATCGCCGATTGCCGTCGAATTGGTACGCTATCTGCCCCAGAACATCATGCCGTCGCCGACGCCATGGGTCATCCCGATAGCGATCCTGCTGCTGATGCGGGTGCGCGGATGAGGGCCGGCTATGCAGGTGTGTGTGCGCGTTTGGCGTTCCCCGGTTCGGAGGGGATGCCGGGACGCGTCCGCCGTCACGGAGGCTGCGATGCGGCGTGAAACGTGGCAGCAGCGGATTCAACAGGCGACCAGAGCCCATTTGCACGGCAGAAGCGGCAGCGACACGGCGCCCTGGGTGCATCTGGTCGGAATTGGCGGCGCGGGTCTTTCTGCCATCGCACACGTCCTGCTGGAGCAGGGCATACGCGTCAGCGGCAGCGACAGGCAGGAGAGCGAGCGTACGCGGCGGCTGGCGGCGGCCGGAGCGAGGATCTTCGGGCGGCACGAGGCGGCTGGGGAGTTCGCGGGTCTGCCGACCACGGAACAGCCGGACGTGGTGCTGATCAGCAGCGCGGTGGACGAGGCAAATCAGGAGCGGCAGGCCGCGCAAAGGCTGGGAATCCCCGTCGTCAAACGGGAGTCATTTCTGCCGCCGTTTCTGGCCGGTCGCGAGGTTATCGCCGTCTCCGGCACGCACGGCAAGAGTACGACGACGGCGATGATCGTGCAGACGCTGCACGCGAGCGGCTGCGACGCCGGGTATATCATCGGCGCCGATTTGCCCGGCTACGGCAACGCCCACGCGGGCACAGGGCGGATGTTTGTGATCGAGGCGGACGAGTATGATCGTATGTTTCACGGACTGACGCCGGCGGTTGCCGTCGTTACCAATGTCGAGTGGGACCACCCGGACTACTATCTGTCGCCGGCCAGCTTTTCAGAGGCCTTTTCTCAGTTTGTGGCGCAGGTGCGCGGCGAGGGCTGCGTGATCTCCTGCGGCGACGATCCCGGGGCTGAAGCGTTACGCCAGAACTGCGCGACCGGCGGCGGACCGGCCTGGCTGACCTATGGGCTGAACGACGGATGCGATGTGCGCGCAGTCGGCGCGACGGTCGGGGCGCGTGGAGGCTTCGCCGCCGCCGTGCAGCAGGGAGGCAGATCGATTGGCCGGCTGCAGCTACAGGCGCCCGGCGTCCACAATCTGCGCAATGCGCTGGCCGCGCTGACGGTTGCCCGGCGCTGCGGTGTGCCGGCGGCGCAGATTTTTGCGAGTCTGCAAGCGTATGCGGGCATTGGGCGCCGCTTTGAACTGAAGGGGACGCGGAAAGGCGTGACGGTGATCGACGATTACGCCCATCACCCAACTGAGCTACAGGCAACGCTGGCCGCGGCGCGCGCGCGCTTCGGTGACCGCCGCATCTGGGCCGTATTTCAACCGCATACGTTCAGCCGCACGCGCGCGTTGCTGCACAACTTTGCGCGCAGCTTCGATGACGCCGACGCGGCGCTGGTGACCGACGTTTACGCCGCCAGGGAAAGCGGCGACACAGCCGCGGCAGCCGCAGAGGTCACAGCGGCCAGCGTCCATCCTTCGATCCGCCACAGCGGTGACGTGGAGAATACGAGCGCGCTTCTCCACGCCGAGGTGGCCGCCGGCGATGTCGTTCTGACGCTCGGCGCGGGCACAAGCCACCGCATTGGTGAACTGCTGCTGGAGAGGCTGGCGGCTGATGGCTGAAAGGCCGCCGCTGCTGCTGATCGTCTGCGGCGCGCCCGGCACCGGCAAGACGACGCTGGCGCGCAGACTGGCCCCGGCCTTGGGTCTGCCCCTGATTGCGCGCGACGACCTGAAGGAGTCGCTTTTTGCGACCCTGGGGTGGTCAACCGTTGCCTGGTCGGAGCAGCTTGGCCGGGCGACCTATGAACTGGTCTATCTGCTGATCGAGCGCCTGCTGGCCGCGCGCTGTTCGTTACTGGTGGAGACGCCCTTCGATCCGGACTGGGCCAATCCACGCTTCCAGGCGCTGCAGGCGCGCCATCCGTTCCGTCCGGCGCAGGTGATCCTATCCACTCCGGCCGAGTTGCTACGCCGCCGCTCCGCCGAGCGGGCCGACAGCGGCGAACGACATCCGGGCCATGTGGACCGATTGCGGATGGATGATTTCGATCCCGTTGCGCTGGCGCGGCGCAACCGCCCCCTGGATCTGGAGGGACCTGTGCTCCGGGTCGACACGAGCGACTTTGCTGCGCTGGATTTTGACGGGCTGTTGAAGCAGCTACGCAGCATCGGCGAAAGCTGATTGAGGACGGATTGAACTGAGCATCATGGCAACTGTAACGGCAGCGACCCGCGCAAAACGAGAAGTCGCTGCCTCCGCGCGCAAACAGGTCGAGGCGCTCGGGGTCGAGATCCGTCAGGACTACCCGCTGGCGAACCTGACGACGATAAAGGTGGGCGGCACGGCGGACTATTTCGCTGCCGTCACCGACACGCACAAACTGTTGAGGCTGGTGCGATGGGCGCGGGCGCACGACCTGCCCTACCTGATTCTGGGCGGCGGCAGCAATGTGTTGGTCAGCGACCGCGGCGTGCGCGGGCTGGTGATCCAGAACCGCTGCAAAGCCGTGCAGGTACAGGATGCGCCCTGCTGTGACTACCCCGCAGACACGCGGCCCTACCTTTTCGCCGAGAGCGGCGCGCTGATGGCCGGCGCGGCCCGTACCGCGATCAATGCCGGGCTGACCGGTCTGGAGTGGGCGGTGAGCGTGCCCGGCTCGGTCGGCGGCGCGGTCGTCAACAACGCGGGCGCGCACGGCGGGGAAGTGAAGGACTGCCTTTGGGACGTTCTGCTGCTGGACGAGCGCGGCGATATCCAGGTCTATGGCGTGGAGGAGCTTGCCTACGCCTACCGCCGCAGCAGCCTGAAGCAAGGCCGCGTTATCGACGCCAGCTTCGGCCCCGTGCTGTTGAGCGCCAACTTCCGGCTGGAGAGAGGCGAGCCGGAGAAGATCCGCAGCACCGCCCAGGCCTTTCTGAGCCATCGCCGCGAGACCCAGCCGGTGGAGCCGTCGCTGGGCAGCACATTTGTCAACCCAGAGGACGACTTCGCCGGTCGTTTGGTCGAGGAGGCCGGGTTGAAGGGCTTTCGTTTGGGCGGTGTCGAGGTCAGCCGCACGCACGCCAACTTTCTGATCAATCCCGGCGGCGTAGGCGCGGCGACGGCGGCGGAAGTTGTGGCGATGATCGAGCATATCCAGGCCGTGGTTGCCGGTCACAGCGGCGTGCAACTGGAACCGGAAATTCAGAAGATTGGAGAATGGTAGCCCTTATGACCTTCAAACCTGTGCGGGTCGGCGTCCTTTTCGGCGGCAAAAGCGGGGAGCACGAGATTTCCCTACTGAGCGCGCAGACGGTCATCCGCGCGCTGGATGAGGCCGGTTATGAAACGGTGCGCCTCGGTATCACAAAGACGGGCGAATGGCTCACCGGCGGCGATCCCCTGGCGCAGCTGACGACGAGAAAGAATGGCAAGGGGAGCGGCGCAGAGGCCCACTATTCGCTTGCCGCCGCGCGCCCGGCCCAGTTCCAGCTGCTGGAGCAGAACACCCCGATGCCGGCCGTGGACCTGATCTTCCCCGTACTGCACGGCCCCTTTGGCGAAGACGGAACCGTGCAGGGGCTGCTGGAGCTGGCCGAACTGCCCTATGTTGGTTGCGGCGTGCTCGCAAGCGCGGTGGCGATGGACAAGATTTCGGCGAAGGGCTTGTTTGCCGCGGCCGGCATCCCCCAGGTGGCATATCGACCGATGCTGCGCCGCAGGTGGGAAAATGACAGGGAGAAGGTACTGGGCGAGCTTGAGTCAGCGTTGGCATATCCGCTCTTTGTCAAGCCCGCAAATCTGGGCAGCAGTGTCGGCGTCAGCAAAGTACGGGACCGGGATGGGATGGCGCGCGCCATAACGCTGGCCTGCCGTTTCGACCGCAAGGTGCTGATTGAAGCCGGCGTGCAGGATGCGCGTGAGCTGGAGGTCAGCGTCCTCGGCAATGACGAGCCGCGCACGAGCGTTGTCGGCGAGGTGATACCGGCCAATGAGTTCTACGACTACGAAGCCAAGTACCTGGACAAGGGCAGCCGGCTGCTGATCCCGGCTGATATTCCGGCGGCGCTGGCCGGCGAGGTCCGTCAACTGGCTGCGCGCGCGTTCCAGGCGTTGGACGGAGCGGGACTGGCGCGGGTAGACTTTCTGTTGAGCGGCGACGGCAAACTGTTTCTCAACGAAGTGAACACCATGCCCGGTTTCACTGACAGCAGCATGTATCCTAAACTTTGGGAAGCAAGCGGTGTTTCCCTGACGGAACTGGTGCGCTGCCTGGTTGAAATGGCGCTCGAGCGGCAGGCGGACCGGCAGCAGAATCGGATTCATCGCTGAAGATTCACAAAATTCTTTTTAGAGCGGCGCAATGCAATCCGCCTTGAAGTCAGGCAGCAGGCAAAAACGAAAATCGAGGGCGGCGCAGAAGGCAGTGTCACCCGGACGTGTGCGGCGTAGGCGGCAGGAGCAGACGCGTCGCCGGTTGGGCGCGGCCCTGCGTGCAACGCAGGCCTTTTTTGTGCGCAGCGGACGACTGGTGTCGGACTACGTCTGGCGCCGTGGACGGCAGGCATCCTCGCCGCGGCGCGCGGCGACGTCACAAGGGAGCATTCAACCCTACCGCGGCGACGCGCGTGCGACGCTTTGGCCCGGATTTTCCGGTTTCGCTCCAGCCAAAGGCATAAGCCTGCTTCTGCTGGTTGCGGTCGTTGCCGCGCTTTACTGGATGCTCGCCGGCGAAAGTTTTTTCATCTATCGCGAAGACGTGCGTTTTGACGGCGCGCGCTATCTGACGCATGAAGAGCTGTTCGATGCCTGCGAAATAGAGAGTTGGAGCATCTTCTGGCTGGACCCGGACGAGATTCAGAAGAATCTGTTGGACTATCCCTATGTAGCCGACGCGCAGGTTACGGTAAGCTGGCCCGCGCGGGTTGACGTCCGCATTCAGGAGGTGCGCCCCGTGGCCCTGTGGGCGACCGATGAGCAGCAGTACTGGTTGCTGGAAGGCGGCCTGGCGCTGGCGCCGAGAGAGTCGGACCTGCAGCCGGCGGTGCGCATCATCGACCCCTCGGCCGAGGCGCAGATTGCAAATGTTGAAGGGGAAATGTTGATCGACAAACGGGTTATGACCACCGCCATGGTTTTGTCAGAACGTCTTTCCTTCGTAAATGAGTTCTGGTACAATTCTCTTTACGGCCTGAATTTCAGCCTGCCATCGACGCAGGCATGGGTCCATTGGGGCGATGGTCGCAATTTTGAGGAGAAATGGGCAGCATTGCAGGGACTGATGCCCGAATTGACAGCGGCTCGGGACGAGGCGCTCACTCTCAATGTCATGACGCCAAACCGGCCTTTCACGCGCCGCTACGAGGACGCTGAGTCTGAACAATAGATAGAGAACAATCTGAACACCCCTTGAGAAAATTTTAGTGGCCAAAGAGATTATTGCTGCCGTCGATGTAGGAACGACGAAGATTTGCGCGCTGGTGGGCACTGTCACGCATGACAGCCTGGGCAATCTGGCTATCAAAGTTCTGGGCGGCGGCGTTACGCCGAGCCGGGGATTGCGCCGCGGCGTTGTCATGGATGTACCGGAAGTGACGACCGCGATCGGGGAGGCGTTGGAGACTGCGGAACAGGAGTCCGGCGTCCAGATTACCAGCGCCTATCTGGGCATCGCCGGCAACCACATCGCGACATCAAACAGCGCCGGCATCAGCCCGGTAGACGGTCGTCACGGCGTCACCGGCACCGACATGCAGCGTGCGTTGGAGGCCGCGCGGGCCGTTCAGATCGCCGCGAACAGGCAGATCATCCATGTTATTGCACGCCACTGGAAGGTGGATGACCAGGAGAACATTCAGCAGCCCCTGGGCATTCTCGGCAGCAGGCTGGAGGTGGACGCGCACATCGTTACCGGCACGATCAACGCCATCAACAATCTGGCGCAGTGTGTGTTAGCGCACGGCATCGACATCGATGAACTGGTCTTGGAGCCGCTCGCTAGCGGCGAGGCTGTGCTGACCGCGGACGAGAGGCAGATGGGCGTCGTAATGGCAGACCTGGGCGGGGGCACCACCGATTTAGCGCTTTTCCGCGGCAATGGTCTGTGGCATACGGAAGTGCTGGATGTAGGCGGGAGCCACATGACGAACGACGTGGCTATCGGGCTGCGCGCGCCCTTCGAAGTGGCCGAAGAACTGAAGCTGCGCTACGGTCACCTGCAGCCGGAACGGATCGCCGAAGACGAACAGGTCTGGGCAACCGTCTTTGGCGATAAACCGGAGCGGACCTTCAGCCGGCGATTTATCAGCCAGATTTTGCAGGCGCGGGCCGAAGAGACCGCCGAAATCATCCAGGGCCGGATTGCCAAGAGCAGTTACGGCCACATGGTGCCGGCCGGGCTTGTCCTGACCGGCGGGGCCAGCCAGCTCCCGGGCGCGGTGGAACTTTTTCGTCAAGTCCTGCGCATGCCGGTGCGGATCGGCAGCCCGGTCGACCATCCGGCCGTCCTCGGTTTGAGCAGAGAACTGCAATCTCCGGCCTACGCCACCGCGGTCGGCCTCCTGCTCTGGGCGCTGTACGAAGATGCGCGCGCCATCCACTATCCGATGCAGAGAACGATCTCCGCCAACGGGCAGTTCATGGACCGGGTCGGCGGGTGGCTGAGGAGCCTTCTGCCCGATTGAGGGGACGGCTCTTGCGGGTCAACTCTGCGCGTTCCGGTCTTCGGTGTCCGGGTCGGTCGGTCGCCAAACCCCGGTGTACTCCTCCAGTTTTGCCTTGCGTCAAAGCGCGTGCCGTGCATGAGCCGGCTCCCGGCGTAGACGGATCGTAGGCAAGTTGCCCAGATACAGCGCATATGGATTCAGCGGCGATTCGCACTGGCAAGAACGGGTGCGCGCCGGCGCGACTGCCAGAACCATAACGGGCACAGGCGCGGCTTTGCAGTTCCCACTGAACACCGCGTGGCGGGCACGGCAGTTTGGAGCGTGTATTGCGTAGACGAATCGTAGGCATATAGTCCAGAACAGGTCTCGAATCGGTCCGGGACAGCCCCATTTGGCTGGGCGTCGGACTCCAGAGTAAACGGGCGGGAATCACCGCAGGCGCGCTGCCCATCAGGGGGTATGACTCTTTTGGGGCGACTTTGCAAACCGATTGACGTGTAGTACTATTGAGATTCCTAACAGCGTCGGTCCAAAAGCGACAATAATTGGGAATGTAGCGTCGGGTGTAGTTGCTGATAGCGACTCTATAGCATGTCTGCCGGCGGTCATAAGGAGAATCTATCGATGACGAGACGGAGCAGCACGTCACAGTTCGTAGACAACTTTGCCCAGATAAAGGTTGTCGGAGTCGGTGGCGGCGGACAGAATGCAGTCAATCGCATGATTGAGGCAGACGTTCAGGGCGTAGAGTTTATCGCGGTCAATACTGATTCGCAGGCCTTGATACTATCCAACGCGCCGCAACGCATACGGATCGGAGAGAAGCTGACAAAAGGATTGGGTTCGGGGGGAAAGCCGGAGGTTGGCCTGCGCGCGGCGGAGGAGAGCCGCGAAGAGATCGAGCAGTTGTTCGAGGGCGCGGATATGGTTTTCGTGACTGCCGGTCTGGGCGGCGGCACGGGATCCGGCGCTACCCCGATCATCTCCTCGATCGCGCGCGATTCAGGCGCGCTGACGATCGGCGTGGTCACAAAACCGTTCACGTTCGAGGGTACGCAGCGCCGTCGAATCGCCGAGAGCACGATAGGCCGTCTGGGCGATTCGGTGGATACGCTTATCACCGTTCCCAACGACCGGCTGCTGCAAATTGCGGACAGCAAAATGTCGATCCGCGATTCATTCGTGGTCGCCGATGATGTACTGCGGCAGGGCATTCAGGGCATCAGCGAACTGATCACGGTGCCGGGCCTGATCAATCTGGACTTCGCCGACGTGCGGGCGATTATGCTCGACGGCGGCGCGGCGCTGATGTCGATCGGTCGCGCCAGCGGCGAGAACCGGGCGCAGGAGGCCGCGCAGCAGGCGATCCAGAGTTCGTTGCTGGATATTTCGATCGAGGGCGCGCAGGGCATTCTTTTCAACGTGAAGGGCGGCGACAATCTGGGCTTGAATGAGGTCAGTGAAGCTGCGGAGCTGATCCGGGCCAACGCGCATCCGGAAGCGAATATCATCTTCGGCGCGGTCATCGACGAAAACATGAAGGACGAAATCCACATGACGGTGATCGCAACCGGTTTCGACAAGGACCGGCGGCCCGAGCAGCCCTCCACTTCGACCAGGCAGCCTGCGCAAAGCAGCACGCGACCGACCGGCATGTCACAGCCATCTCAACAGCCGTCGCAGCCGCCGCCGAAGCCAAAAGAGCCGATCGATTTCCCGGTGCGCTCCTTCGACCGCGAAGACCTGGACATTCCGGCCTTTCTGCGCCGGGCGAGGAACAACAACGGGCAGTAGCCCCAATTTACGCAACGAATCAAATAAAGCCCGTGCGGACAATCTTGCGCCGCCGGGCTTTTTCTTTTGCGTTGGTAAATCCTTCCGCCTGGCGGGTGAAACGCTGCCGCCACTGGTAGGATCAGCGGTCGCCACCGGGCAATCTTCGCGTCGTTATTTGGGTCCTCACTGATACACGAAACCACTGCCCAACTTGCGAAAACGCGTTTGGAGATCGATCTCGGGTGTGGTAGATTGGTGGCCGATACCTGCAAATTGCCTTTGGGCAAAACCGCAAGCGCGATATACTACATATTGTACCCCCTTGCTGGTTTGAATACAGTATGTAGACGGGAATACTCCGGTGTAGCAGAATTCACTTGCCCAACTGTAGCGCGGACCACCAGTCTGAACCGCTCCGCAGTTCATCAATACAGACCGGCTCGACTGCGACTCCTGTTTGACAGGATGCGAGTCAAGTTGACCGATCAGGAGACGGTAGATGCAATGCCCCCATTGCGGATACAATCACCACAAGGTGATCGACTCACGCGAGCGAGAGGATGCCATCCGCCGCCGCCGCCAGTGCACGAGTTGCGGACAGCGTTTCACGACCTACGAGCACGTTGCTCCCAGCCTGCTCGTCACCAAACGGGACGGCCACCGCGAGCCTTTTGACCGGCAAAAGCTTCTCGCCGGTATCCGTGTCGCCGCGGTGAAGCGCCCGGTCAGCAGCGAACGTATGGAGAGCATCGCCAACCACGTCGAAGACAGGATCCAGCGGTTGGGGCGTGCCGAAGTGTCAAGCGAACTGATCGGAAACCTGGTGCTGGACCAACTGGCGGATGTCGATCAGGTTGCCTATATCCGTTTCGCCAGTGTCTGTCTTGATTTTGGCGATTTGAGTGAAATCCGATCGGAGATCGACCGGCTGATGGGGCGCAGCAGCCAGGAGGCTGAACGCTGACAAGCCTCTCGAAACGCAGAGTGACCGCCTATGGCCAGCCGGCGCGTGAAATCCTGCATGGCATGGCACGGCCGGTACGATTGCAGGAGCTGCAAGACCGACGGCCGCTGTCCGGCCGTTTCGGACGAATATTGAACCACCAAGATTGTTAACTTTGCAAGGAGAAGCTCCCCATGTCCGCCCGCGAATCCACCGTCACCCGCAATGGCGCCAATTCACAGGAGGCCTACACCACCTTCGAAGTCGTCAAGGGTGAGAAGCAAAGGGTCTCCGGTCCGGCCTATGTGAATGACAAGGAAATCCAGCTCAGCGAGAACAGTCTGAAGGTGCTGGAGCGCCGCTATTTGCGGCGGGATATCCACGGGGAGCTTCTGGAGACGCCGGCGGGCATGTTCTACCGCATCGCCCGCCACATCGCGGGGGTTGAAGAGGAGCACGGCGGCGACGTGGCGGGAACAACGAAGGTTTTCTACGATCTGCTGACCGAGCTGCGTTTCTTCCCCAACAGCCCCACCTTCACCGGCGCGGGCACGCCGCTCGGCCAGCTGGCCGCCTGCTTCGTGCTGCCAATCGAAGACGACATGGGGCGGGCGGACGACGGCATCTTCAGCACGCTGCGGGTGGCGGCGCTGATCCAACAGACGGGCGGGGGCAACGGTTTCAGCTTCAGCCGGCTGCGCCCGCAGAAGGATATCGTCCACACTTCGGCCGGTCGCGCGACCGGGCCGGTCGGCTTTTTGCGCGTCTACGACCAGGCTTTCGGCGAAATCGCGCAGGGAGGAACGCGCCGCGGCGCCAATATGGGCGTGCTGCGGGTCGATCACCCCGATATTGACGAATTCATCCGCTGCAAGGCCGAAGAGGGCACGATTACCAATTTCAACATTTCGGTCGCGCTCACCGACGAGTTCATGCAGGCGGTCAAGGATGACAGCGACTTCGACCTGCGCAACCCGCGCGATGGCTCGGTGTCCAAGACGGTCCGGGCGCGTGAACTGTTCGCAACGATCATCAGATACGCCCACCACAACGGCGAACCGGGCGCGCTCTTTATCGACGCCGCCAATCGCAGCAACCCCGTCCCGAATCTGTACGACCTGGAGGCGACCAACCCGTGCGGCGAACAGTGGCTGGGGCCGTATGAGAACTGCTGCCTCGGCTCGATCAACCTGGGCGCGCACGTTACGACGGATGCCGCCGGCGCGGCCGCGGTCGACTGGAACGCGCTGCGGCGTACGGTGCGAGAGAGCACGCATTTCCTCGACAACGTGGTCAGCGCCAACGCCTATCTGCCGGCGGTTCCGGTGGTGAAAGAGGCGGCGCTCAGGGCGCGGCGCATCGGGCTGGGCATCATGGGCCTGGGCGATCTGATGTACAAGCTGGGCATCGGCTACGGCAGCGAAACGGGGCAGGAGTTCGCGGCGCAGGTGATGGAGTTCGTGCGCTATCACTGCATGCAGAAGAGCATCGAGCTGGCGGACGCGCGCGCGCCGTTCGAGGCATTCGAAGGCAGTATCTACGACAACACGCTGGAAGGCGGGATGCGCTGGCAGCATCCGCAGCCAATCGCGCCGTACCGCCGCGATTGGGGCCGCCCCGCGCTCGATTGGGATCGAATCAGCGACGGCATCCGCCGCAGCGGGATCCGCAATGCCGCGCAGACGACGGTCGCGCCGACCGGCACGATTGCGACGGTGAGCGGCTGCGAGGGCTACGGCTGCGAGCCGGTCTTTGCGCTGGGGTACGTGCGCCACTTCAAGGACGGCGATGAGGATGTGGAGCTGCTCTATACGAGCCCTCTCTTTGAGGAGGCGCTCGGGCGGCTGGATCTCAGCGCCGCGCAGGCGGATGAGATCCGGCAGCAGGTGGCCGAGACCGGTTCCTGTCAGCAGATCGAAGATCTGCCGCCGCGCGTTCGCGACACCTTTGTGGTCAGCGGCGACATCACCGCGGACGAGCATGTCAGGATGCAGGCGGCGATCCAGGCCTTTGTCGACAACAGCATCAGCAAGACCTGTAACTTCCCCGAGGGCGCGACCGAAGAAGAAGTGGCGCAGGCCTACATGCAGGCCTGGGAGCTGGGTTGCAAGGGGCTCACCGTCTATGTCACCGGCAGCCGCCAGGAGGTGGTGTTGGAGACCAAGGCGGTCAGAGAGAGCAAGGACGAGGCCGGCCCGGAAGCGGAGAATCTGCACGGCACAATGTCAAGCAACGGTACACAGACTGCGGCAGAGGCAGAGGGCGGCCCGATCCCGGGGGACGAGTATCCGGCCATTTTCACCAAGCGGCCGCGTCCCTATCTGCTGCAGGGCAAGAGCTATCGCAAAGAGACGCCGCTGGGCAGCGCATACATCACGATCAACAGCGATGAGCGGGATGAGCCGTTCGAGGTGTTCCTGAATATCGGCAAGGCCGGCAGCGACGTCACCGCGGTCAGCGAGTCGATCGGGCGCCTGATCAGCCTGGTGCTGCGGATGCCGTCGGTGCTGCCGCCGTCGGAACGGCTGCGCTGGGTGATCGACGAGATGGCGGGTATCGGCGGCGGGCGGCCGTTGGGCTTTGGCGTCGACCGCGTGCGCAGCCTGCCGGACGGCGTGGCCCAGGTGCTGACCGACTACTTGAGCGAACTGCCGGAAAACCGGGAGGCGGTGGCCGGCGAGCAGCTGGCGCTGCCGATCGGCGACTTGTGCCCGGACTGCGGCGAGGCGTCTTTCCTCAACATCGAGGGCTGCCGCAAATGCCACGTCTGCGGCTACAGCGAGTGTTGAACGGCAGTGGTTAATGGCCAGTGGTTAGAAACGCCGCCAGTTGCGATTCGCCGGTTTTCGCTACTGGCAGGCGATGAAGAGTTGCAGCTTGCTTATCTGAAGACTGAGGCCGCCGTCGAAGCCGTTCAGCGGTTCTTCGACCGGCGGCTTCATCGATTCCACCTCCTTTAGACGAACCCGATCTATGCTCCCGTCAAGACCGGCGACGGGCTCCCCGCATGGTCGGGCCCCTGCTGACAGCGCCGGCGGACCGGCGGGCGCGACGTTGCTTGTTCGAGCCGGGTGAAGCAACTGCAAGTGAAAATCTGAATTGATTCCCCGTTTACAGCGTTGTTCTGCACGGGCGGTTCCTCGCATTGGGGAATCGCGCGATTCCTGACTCTTTCACATACACGGTGTTATACTGTTCAACTGGGCTATGCATTCGGATCCCATGACAGGAAGCGGATGAGAAACAGTTCTGTGGCCAAGCCAGGCACTGAAGAGAAGCGAATGCTGTCTGACAGTCTTCGGCTCTTTGGAAGGCAGGTCGATGTAACCAGTCACATTGATGCCTGGCTTGCCATCGCCTTGTTCGCGATCAGTCTCTCTACATACTCTGTTCACTGGGTCGCGCGACTGTCGGACATTCATATCGATGCCTCCCAGCTTGGACTGCACGCGCACGATCTCTTACAAAAGAATATCTTGCCCTTCTACGCCTATCATCTCTTTGCGCCAAGTCCCCTGATCATCTACCTGCAGGCTCTCGCATTTGCTGTATTTGGATACAGCATCTCCGTTCTGCAAGGCGTCACAATTGTGGCCGGCTCCCTGACCGCTCCGGCAGTCTACTTGACCTCTCGCTGGCTCTTTGCAGATCAGGGCATAGTTTTTGCTCGCAGAGCAGGACTGATTGCAGCCCTGGGTCTGGCGCTTTCAACTCTATTTGCTTCGCGCGCCCACCTGGGAACTACCCCCGCTCTGTTGCCTGTAATGGTAATGCTTGCGGTAGCATTGCTGTGGCGTGGTTTTCGAAGTGGAAGCAGGCTGGACTTTGTTCTGGCCGGCTTTTTGGTTGGAGTAGGCCAATATGCCTATCTCGTCGCGCGCCTCATTCCTCTCGCTCTGGCCATTGCATGCGCCGGCGCTGTTTTGGCCAACCGCCAGCTGCTGGCGCACTGGCGCAAGGTGCTATGGGCCGCGGCCGCTTCCGCCCTTGTCACTCTGCCCCAATTGTCACTGTTTGCCGCCTATCCCTATACATTTTTCGCTCGCTTCACCGAGGCGCAAAGGACGGCTGGGGGTAGTCTGGTTTTTGAGCTGCCCGATCCTGCCGCCGTTATTGCTGCAAAACTGATGGTCCTGCTCGCGACCTTGTGCAGCCCCTGGTACGAAGGGTTCCCTGGCGGGTTCAGAGCGATTCTTACACCCGTCCTTGTGGTTGGATTGGCAGTAGGGATAGCTGTCGTCATCCGCCAGAGGCGGGACGGACAACTGTTCGCGTTTGTGATGATGGCGCTGATGCTGTTGCCCGACCTACTGACGTACGAATGGGAAGATCATGCAGCTATCGATTTTTCGCGACTGCTACAAGGTCTTCCTTACATCTATATTCTGGCCGGTTTGGGAGCCGCAACAGTTTGGGCCTGGTTGGAAAGTAGAACGCGATTCCCTCCTTGGACGGGTTACTTCGTTTTGCCGCTGGTGCTGGTTTTCGGCCTTTTTCGACAGTGGGACTACGCCACGCGAGTGCAATCGAATATATTGTCTACACTTGGATCCGGTGCCGTATACAGGACGGTCACAGAGTTTATCGGCAATCATCTTGACACGCCGGTATTATTGCCTACCGACCATTACGCCGACCCACGGCTGGCTTTCGCGCTCACAGAACAGTTCCCGCAGCGACAAAGCGGGGAGGAAGAGACTTTGCGTGAGGGGGAGAGAGTCACAGTCATCCTGCCAGACCCCAGTTGGTCAATCGAAAAAGGGCTGCCTGAGAGATGGGTCTTGCTCAAAGAGGGCACAGCTCATTTCTTTCCGCCAATGCCTGAAATCATTGATTTGCTGAATGGGAAGGAAACGACAATCCTGACGAAAACAGGTGTCCCGGCGGCCAAAGCCCTTGAGGCGCGCTGGCAAGGCGGTACTCCGTCATACATCCCCTTGCAGGCTCTGTCATATGTCAACCATTTGGAACTGGTCGGATTTCGAAGCAACGAGCTTGAACGTGGATCGGACCTCACTGTAACCCTTTTCTTGCGGCCGGTGAAGAAGATTGAGAGAGATGTCGAGCTCGTCCTGGAACTCTACAACCGCACTCGGAATGAGACTGTCATTTCCAAACGGGACTGGCCCCTGAGAGGCGTCTATCGCATTCGCGCCTGGCAGCCTGAGCAGATAATGCCGCTGAGCTATTCACTTGCAGTTCGCCCCAACCTCCCTGGCGGCCAGTACCAGCTGCAAGTTGGCCTCGTTGACCAGCTTTCTCGCCAACGGATTCTTCTGGCCAGCGGTCAACCAGCGGCTGTTGTCAGTACATTTGAGGTCCCGGAAGACAGGCGTGTGCCGCAGATTCCTGCAGACATCAACTATGGAAATCTCATCAGCCTTGAAGGCTATACGTTGAGCCCGACCGGCGAAGGCCTCGAGTTGACCTTCTTCTGGCGCGCGATAGAGAGCCCCGACTCGGACTACACCTTGTTTGTTCATGTCGTCAATTCAAATGATCAGATAGTTGCTCAGCAGGATGGAGAACCCTATTTCGGCCGCTACCCAACTTCGCTTTGGTCGTCGAACGATCTCTTCGTCGTTGAGCGGTTTTTCCCCGCTGTTCCCGCTGGCGAGTACCGGGTCTTCATCGGATGGTATACGCATCGGGAGGGTGGCTGGGAACGACTGTCGACGGTCGCGCGTGAGGGGATGCCCGCGACCGACCATCTCATGTTGGACACGATTACGTTGCCGTAGGACTGGTTGCGGCAGGCGAATAGACAAGGCGCTGCGCATCACAATACTGGGTAGACAGATGCCCTGACGGCGGGCTGGTGCGAAAGGCGTCCCGGCCCCGTCTGCACTATGGAAAAGGAAGCTCGAACTCAAAAGAGGAAGTGAACACGCGGACCATGTCCAATTCAGCCCGAATCGCCGTCATCGGAACCGGATGGTGGGCCACGACCGCACATATACCCGCCCTGCAGGCCAATCCGGGCGCCAACCTCGTCGCACTCTCTGATATGCGTTCCGACGCGCTGGAGAATGCGGCGCGGCACTATGGCGTTGACAAGACATATACCGACTACCACGCCATGCTGGAGCAGGAGCAACTGGACGGCGTCGTGATCGCGGTCTGGCACGCCGCCCATTACGAGGTGGCGCGCGCCTGCCTCGAACATGGCCTGCACGTGCTGCTGGAAAAGCCGATGGTCTTGACCGCCGCGCACGGCCGCCACCTGACCGAGCTCAGCCGCGAACGTGGTTGCCAGTTGATTATCGGTTACCCGTGGAACTACAACCCCCATGTGCTGCGGGCAAAGGAGGCGCTCAGCTCGGGACGGCTGGGCGAGATTCGTTATATCAACAACATGTTCGCCTCCTGCGTCATCGATCTCTACCGCGGCGATGACAATGTCCACGGCGACCTGTACCAATACCCGGTCACCGGACCTGGCGACGTCTACAGCGACCCGGAGCGCTCGGGCGGCGGCCAGGGCCATCTGCAGGTGACCCATTCGGCCGCGCTGATGCTGCATCTGACCGGCCTGAAGCCGGTCAGCGTGCTGGCGTTGATGGACAACCTCGACACGCGCGTGGATGTCGTCGACGCGATGATTGTGCAGATGGACAACGGCGCGCTGGCCAATGTCGGCAGCACGGGCACGCTCCATGCGCACGGCCCGGAACAGGAGCTGGTGGTGCAGGTCTACTGTGACCGCGGCTGGGTCGACGTCAACATCAGCCGGGAAAGCTGTACGATCTACTATGCAGGCGGTTCGGCGGAGGCGCTGCCGCCCCTGACAGAGGGGCAGAGTTACCAGGCGTCGGCGCCGGCGGACAACCTGGTCGATGTCATCGTTCGCGGCGCGCCCAGCATGTCGCCGCCGGAGACCGGCTGGCGTACCGTCGAGCTTCTCGACGCGGCCTACCGCTCCGCCGCCGACGGGGGGCGCAGGGTACCAGTCAGCTCTCTGTACGCAGTTTCCGCCGGTTGACAGCGGCTGAATCAAGAAGGAAGAGGTTAGCTGGCCTCTTTTCACCTGCCGCAGCTTGATAAAGGAGCGACGGGCATGAAGGTCTTTATGGTAACCGATATGGAGGGCGTGGCCGGGGTCGTCTCCTTCACAGACCAGTCCTATCCCGATGGGCGCTACTACGATGCCGGCAAACGGCTGGTGACCGGCGAGGTCAACGCCGCGGTAGACGGTCTACTGGAGGCCGGCGTGGAGGAGGTGCTCGTCTGGGAAGGCCACGGGGCCGGCGGCATCGACTTCGAGGCGCTGCATCCCGAGGCGCTCCTGCTGCATGGCCGACCTTCCCCGCCCTGGAGCCGCTTGCAGGAGGTGATTCTGCGTTACGATGCCTTTGTCATCGTCGGCCAACATGCGATGGCCGGCGTCGTCACTAGCAACCAGAACCACACCCAGGACAGCCGCACGGTGGACGCTTACCGGCTCAACGGCAAGCTGATTGGCGAGATTGGGCAGCTTGCCCTCTTCATGGGCGGACTGGGCCTGCCGCTGCTCTTTCTCAGCGGTGAACGCGACGCCTGCAGCGAGGCTGAGGAACTCGTGCCGGAAATTACGACGGTGGCGGTGAAGGAGGGGTTGGGGCGCGGTTCCGCCATCTCGCTCTCCGCGCAGGCAGCGCGGCAGCGCATCCGCGAGGGGACCGCCGCAGCCATCGCACGGCATCGCCAGAAGCCGGTTGCGGCCCTGGTCTGGCCCGGCCCCTATCTGTTGGAGAAACGCTTTTTCCACACCGACAGGGCCGACGCGGAGATGAACAAGGCGGGCGCCGAACGGGTGGATGCGCAGGGCGTACGCTTCCGCAGCGACAACATCCTCGACATCGTCTACCGATGAGCGGCAGTGGCTAGTGGCCGGTTACTTCATCAGGTGCCGTTGACGTTGCGCCTCAGCCGGATGAGGACAGCGGCAAAAGAACAAGGATGCCCTCGATCGTCGACCTGCTTCCTACGACAGGCTCCACGTGTTCGCATAGGCCACTAGACTCAGTTTGCGGGCAACCGACAAAGAGGCGCCGTTCAACCACGATGTACTGTAAAGCGGAATGCGGCCAGACGCGCGCACAGCCAGTGCCCACGCAGCAGCAACGTGCGGGCCGAGCCCGCGTCCGCGGAACGCCGCTGCCGTCTCCAGCCCTGCTTCCGCCGCCGCATCGGAACGGCGGGCACAGAAGCAGACGCTCACGGCGTGTCCATCCTCCACCACCGCCACAACAGGCGACCGCCCCTCAATTTCGGCAGACGTCCAACCGGGAAAGTTTCGCGCAAGCAACTGTAAAGGTCCCACGAGTACCGTGGCAGGGGGCGGGGCGATCTCCTCGGGGAAGGTGAAGGCCGGCCCTGCATAGAGTTCGCCTCCTGCCAGGGCCCTGTACCGCTCCGCGTGCACAGGATCCGTCCGGAGGTCTGCAGCCGGCGGCTCCGCGCGGGCGAGACGCTCAAGCTCATCGGCTAGTTCCTGCGGAAGGTCCGCCCGCACAGCCCAGACGCAGCTCGACGTTCCTCGAATAAGCGCGAACATCGGTCCTGGCATTGGCGCCGGCTCCCGCGTCGAGCGGATACGTCCGTCGCCATCGAACAGAAACATAGTCTGCAGATGCAGAGCTGGCGTACTCACAGTACAGAGTGAATCCTCAATACAGTCCAGGCCCCATTTCCGCGGGCAGGGTCAACCGGCCTTCTTCGACTCGAAAATAGGCCGGGTACGCGGCCTGTTCCTGCGGTCGCGCCAGGGGCATGAACTGTCGGTAGTTGCCCTCGAAACAGTCGACATTCAGATGGAGGTGGGCGCAGAAGTTGGCGCTGTGGACGAGCGCAAGGCCGGGGTTGGTCAGATCCTGCAGCGTGAGATAGAGCCGGTGATGGCGGCCCCAGCAGTAGGCCAGCAGCGAGTGGGTATGTCCCTTGCAGGTCTTCACCGCCAGCCCGGACCAGCCCAGGCGGCGGATCCATTCGAGGTTGTCGAGGTTGTCCAGGCTTTCATCGACGATGACGGGCGCGCGGGCGGCCACAGCGTGGAGGGTAGTCGTGTAGGAGCCCAGATCGCGCGGCGTGGGCTGCTCGATATAGTCCAGCGCCGCCAGCGCCTGCGGCCTTTCGGCCGCCACCCTGTCCAGCATTTCGAGCATCATATCCGGCTCGCGGCAGCCCTCGTTGGGGTCAACTGAGAGGCGGGGACCGCCACGCACGCCCGCGGCATCCATGGCCATGGATGCCGCGAGATGTACTTCTATCAGGCGTTCGGCGTCCTCGGCCGGCGACTGCCCGCGCAGCTTGAGCTTAAAGCTGCGCAGCCGGTCGCGCTCGATCCAGGTCGTCAGGTCGGCGGGGAGGTCAGCCGCCTGGGGCGCGGCGTCGGCCGGGGTGAGCGCGTCGGTAAAACCGACCACGTGTTGGACGGCCAGCGCGCGCCGCCTGGGGGCGAGGTAGTCCGCCGGGTAGCGGCCGGCAAAGTCGGCGCCGAGGTTGGCTCCCAGGTCGCGGTTCAGGTAGTCTGCCGTGTATGCCGCGTACAGGGAGGCCGGCGATTTCTGTGAGCGCAGACCCGCGCCCCAGGCGTCGTGAACCGCTGCGTCGAAGGGCGCCATGCAGTTGAGCACGGCCAGCCGCGGCATCGGCGTCCGTTGCAGAAGAGGTTCTTCGCCTGCCAGCCGGTCAGCCAACTCGACCGCGGCCCGCTCCAACCTGATGCCCTTTTCGATTGGGTCTTCGAACGTATCGTCCCGCAACCAGGCGGCGATGTCCCTGCACAGGCGGCGCATCAGCCGGTCCTTCTCCTCGTGGGTCAGCTCCGGCGCGGGGAAGGCCCACACGTCGGAGAGCAGGATCGCGCCCACGCCCTGTAGGCCCGCGCCGGCGCGCGTGCGCGCCTGTAGCGTGACGGTCACATAGGTGATAACTTCGATCACACCTTTGCTGAGGTGTAGGGGGACGCTCAGGCGTTCATCGTCGAAGGCGACCTCGACCGTTTCCACGCGGATGTCGGTTGTTTTCATCTTTTTCGTTCCAGTTCTACGATTGTGGTGATTGGTTTATAGTAGCCGGTAACAGGCAGCGGCGGCCAGTCGCTGCTTTCCGCTGACCTGTACCGGCCGCGAAACAGAATCCACAGACCACTGCAGTTCGGAGAATGGAATCATGCAAGAGCAACATGTCTTCATCGGCGATCTCACGCGGCGCGAATTTCGCGAAGCGCTGGCAGACGGAAAGTTTCAGACGGCGATCATTCCCACCGGCAGCATCGAGCAGCATCTTGAACATCTGGCGATGGAGCACGACATCCGCATGGCCACGCATGTCGCTGAACAGGTGGCGCGCCAGCTATATCCGCAGGTCATCGTCACGCTGCCGATAAGGGCCGGCATCTCCGAGCACCACATGATGCACCAGGGCACGGTCTCGGCCAAACCGGGCCCGTGGCTCAGCGTAATCTTCGACGCGGTCGAAAGCCTGGTGCGCCACGGCATCAATAATGTTCTGGTCCTGAACGGGCACGGCGGCAACGAGGCGCCGGTCAACGGCATCATCGGTCAGTGGCACCTCTATTTCAGGGCGCAGGCGCCGCAGGCCAATGTGCAGTTCCACTCCTACTGGGATCTGAGCCGGCCGGAAGCCGAGAAGCTGTGCAAGACGGGTGTGCCGGGCCATGCTCAGGAGTACGAGACCGCGATGGCGCTGGCGGTCAGTCCGCACAACGTGCGCCTGGACGCGATGCAGGACCAGGAAGACAGATCGCCGCTGGGCGCGAGCGCGGAACAGGGGCAGAAGCTGGTTGACGCGGCCGTGAATGCGACACGGCGCTATGTCGAAGAGATGATTGACGGCCAGCATCGCCCTTTCTAGCGTTTAACCGCGGTGCAACGCGGTCGGCGGCCAGCAACTGCGCGGGCAGCTGCTTTCACTTTCTGCTGCCGTTCAAACCACAGTAGGCGGCCGCCGAGAGCGCATAGACCTGCGCGGCCTGTTCCAGCCGCGAAAGCGACACCCACTCGCCGTCCGAATGGGCCGTTTCGTTGGAGGGGCCGTAGTAGAAGGAGGGCACGCCGCCCAGGTTGACGAAGAGGTTGGCGTCGCCGACGATGCGTTTGCCGGTGACCGCGGATTCGTCCCCGTGTACGAAGCGGTGGGCCTGCGCGACCGCCTGCACCGCGGGATCCTCGGCGGGCGTTTCGAACGGTTCGCGCTCGTGGTCCATGCTTACCTCCAGCTCGAGCTGACCCGCCTCGGCGATGGGCGCGGCCAGGTCGCGTAACTCGGCCAGGACCTCCTCCGCGCGGGCGCGCGGCCCCCAGCGCACCGTGCCGGTCAGGCGGCACTGTACGGGCGTGCGGTTGAAGTAGTCGCCCGCTTCCACTGTCCCCAGATCGATACGCTCGGTCCCTGCCAAGGGGTGCGACGCGCCCGCGTCCAGCTCCTCCTGGTAGGCTGTAATACGCTGGATCAGATCGCCGACGAAGCGGATCGGGTTCTCCTCGAAAGGCACGTAGGTGGTATGCGTCCCCCCGCGCGGGGATGTCAACTCGATTGTGAAAACCATGGTGCCCATGCTCATCACCCACAGCTCATTCCAGCCTTCGCCGATCAGGATCCTGTCTCCCCCGACGCGCCCGCTCTTGTAGTCCTCGACCAAGGCTAGGGGTCCGTCCTTGCCGGCCTCCGGCTGCTCGTGGCCGACGATCGCCGCGAGCCACAGGTCGCCGTTCAGAGTGATGCCGGCCGTTTTCAGCGCGCGCAGCGCGCCGAGCTTTGCCGCCATTGCCCCCTTCATGTCGGTTGACCCGCGCCCGTAGAGACGGTCCCCCTCGCGGCGGCAGGGTACACAGTCGCCGATCGGGATCGTGTCCAGGTGGCCGTTGAGCATCAGGCTGGGGCCGTTGCCGCTGCCGGGCAGGCGGGCGTACAGGTTGTAGCGGCCTTCGCTCACCTCGCGCCGGTCAACAGCGAAACCGAGTTTGTCCAGTTGCACCGCGTAGTAGCGGCAGACTTCGGCCTCCTGCAAGGTGACACTGGGGATCTCCACCAGCGCATGGGCCATTTGGGCGATCCACTCGCCATCGATCGCGTCTTTGAGCGCTGTCCACTGATCCTGCTTCTGTTCCATCTGCATCCTCGATTTCTTTATCTGCATCCTCGAATTCCTATTCCGCGTCCTTGTGCGGATTCGGCCATCTTAGCACGGTCCGAATGACACGCAAACGGCGCAGTGTGAGTCAAATTTTTTCAGACGCAGCCTGCGGGCTCTGCCGCGCACCGCCGCGGCTTACGGGTCGACACGCCTCACCGCCGTCTTCATCTCTGAAACACCATAATCGGGAAAGAAAAGTACCGAAATAGGTATGGTTCAACGAGACATAGTGTTAAAATTCAACTATTTTATTTCAGCACAGTTTTTGCAGCCGCCCTGCAGACGGAGCCGCGGGCTGTTCATTCATACCCCTGAAGCATGCAGAAAGGGCGAGGAAGTCGCTGATGCTTCTTTGCCTGCAAATAGGTCCTATTCTGGACAGTTTCTCAGAGGAAGGAACCGTCAGTTCGCGCTTGCGAACTGTATTGCAAGTGTAACCAGCGGTCGGTCGGCCGCATTCTGGCCACTCATCAGGATGGATGCGCTGCTTCGGCATACCAATCCGAGGAACGAATCGCGAAGGAGCATGTAAGATGCAGTCGTTGAGAGGACGTACGTTTTTCTCCCCCGGAAACTTACGCAAAGTTCTGGCCCTGGTGTCGACGCTCATGCTGGCAGCTGCCGTGATTGCGCTGTCCGGGCGCCGGCCGGCATTCGCGCAGGACGACCCGAAGGCGGTCGCCTCGGTGCGGCTGGAGAGCAACCAGCCGGGCGAACTTGCGGTGTCCTGGGATGTTCCGAGCAGAACGCCGCGCGATTACAGAGTCGCCTGGGCGCGGGTGGGCGAGAACTTCAAGACGTGGAGAAACAACTCGGCCAATGCCTTCCCGTCGAGTCCTTCCTACACGATCACAGGTTTGGACGAAGGGGTCCGCTACAAGGTGAAGGTGCGAGCCCGCTATGCGGGGGAGCGCAACGGCGGCTGGAGCGCACAGGTAGAGGCTGTTGTCGCGACTGCGCCGACGTCCACACCCACGGCAACTGCGACATCTACACCCACAGCGACGGCAACGCATACCCCAACTGCGACGGCAACACATACGGCCACGGCAACGCACACGCCGACCCACACGGCCACGGCAACGCATACGCCAACCCATACGCCGATGGCGGACGCTTCAGTTGCTTCCTCTTCAACCATTTCGGAAAGAGACGCGCTGATCGCACTCTATAACGCAACCGACGGCGACAACTGGTTAGCGAATGGCAACTGGCTGAGCGACAATCCCGTTGGCCATTGGTATGGCGTTGACACCGACGACGATGGCTTCGTAGTTCGTATCGATCTCAGAGGAACTGATCCGGACAAAGGAAACAATCTGCATGGTCCAATTCCTCCCGAGATCGGTCAACTCTCCAGGCTCGTCGATCTGAACATCAGAGGGAACAGGCTGTACGGTTCGATTCCTGCAGAGATCGGTCAACTCTCCAGGCTCAAAATATTGCACCTTAGAGGCAATGATCTCAGCGGATCGATACCGTCGGCGCTAGGCAACCTTTCCAGTCTGGAAAGCCTCTACCTGGAAAAGAACGAACTAACCGGATCAATCCCATCATCGTTGGGAGATCTCACCAATCTCGAACACTTTTTTCTGTCGAACAACAAGCTGAACGGTTCGATACCTTCCACCCTGGGCAACCTCATCAGTGTGAAAAGGCTGTTCATCTCATACAACGAGTTGACGGGAGCGATCCCATCCGAGTTGGGAAACCTCGCCAGCGTTGAGGAAATGTATCTCAACAGCAACATGCTGAGTGGGGCGATACCGTCACAACTGGGCAACCTTTCCAACCTGAAGTTTTTGAGTCTTGAGGCCAACCGATTGAGCGGATCAATCCCATCGGGGTTGGGCAGCCTGTCCAATCTGCAGACTCTGGACCTCGGCATTAATCGGCTGACTGGGTCAATCCCATCGGCGCTGGGCAGCCTGTCCAATCTGCGTTCTCTGACCCTCTATTACAACATTCTGAACGGGTCAATCCCATCAGAGATATCCAACCTCCCTAAACTGACGCATCTGGTCCTGACAGACAACCGGTTGAGCGGGACGATTCCTTCGCATCTGAGCGGCCTCTCCACGCTGAAGCACCTGTTCCTTGACGACAATCGGTTTACTGGGTCTATCCCTTCATCGCTGGGCGACCTCTCTTCACTCACTTGGCTGGCTCTCTCCAACAACCAGCTCACCGGCTCCATCCCTTCAGAGATTGGTGACCTCTCCTCACTAGTCGTGCTGCATCTCGCCAACAATCAGCTGAGTGGAGAGGTGCCGTCAACGCTGGAAGACCTGACCAACCTGAGTGGCCTACACCTCGCAGGTAACGCGCTGACTGGATGCCTGCCTGCCGGTCTCAGAGACATTCGCATAAATGACCTGGTTGGAACGGGTCTCATATACTGCGGGGACCCTACGCATACGCCCACCGCGACCCCAACGGCAACCGCGACACCGACTTCCACCGCGACCCCAACGATTACCCCGACGTCTGATCCCAACGCTACCGCGACGCCCACACCTACGGCTACAGCCACGTCTGTACCAGGTTCTGTCAGTTCCGACAGGGCGGCGCTTGTAGCGCTTTACAACGCCACAGGCGGGATCAGCTGGACCCGAGAATACAACTGGCTGAGCACCCAGCCCCTCAGCGCCTGGTATGGAGTTACCACCAACGAGGCCGGCCGTGTCACAAAGCTCATCCTTAACGGCAATAATCTGACTGGTACAATTCCAACCGAACTGGGTCAACTCGCAAGCCTGGAGGCTCTCTCTCTGGCCGTTAACAGTCTGAGTGGGTCCATTCCTTCCCAGCTGGGGAATCTCTCCAGCCTCAAAAACCTCAATCTCCTCGGCAATGACCTGAGCGGGACGATTCCAACGCAGCTGGGGAATCTCTCTGCATTGCAACATCTGAATTTCTCAACGAATGACCTGACTGGAGCAATCCCGTCTCAGCTGGGCAGCCTGACAAATCTGAAGTCGCTTGTCCTTAGTCAAAACAAGCTGAGCGGAAGCATCCCGTCGCAACTGGGCGGCCTTTCCAACCTGGAAACCCTGACCCTTTTGAACAACGACCTGACCGGTGGCATTCCATCGCAGTTGACCAGCCTGACAAAACTGAAGCACCTTTCCCTTAGTGGAAACGAGTTGGACGGTACCATCCCAACCCAGTTGGGGAGCCTTTCCAACCTGGAAACCCTGTACCTTTCAAACAACGATCTGACCGGTAGCATTCCGTCGCAGCTGGGCAGTCTCACAAAACTGAAGGGGCTTTTCCTGCAGTCAAATGATCTGAGCGGAAGCATCCCGTCGCAGCTGGGCAGCCTTTCCAACCTGAAATACCTGTACCTTTCAAGCAACGACTTGACAGGAGCAATCCCGTCGGAGTTGGGCAGTCTCACAAACCTGACGCAGCTCTTCCTTAGGTCCAATGAGCTGAGCGGGAGCATCCCGTCGCAGCTGGGCAATCTGACCAATCTCACCTGGCTGCAGCTGTCAGGAAATCAGCTGACCGGTTGCATCCCGCAGGCCCTGCAGAGCGTGGAGAACAACGACCTGGAGTTTCTGGGCCTGTCGAACTGTCAATAGTCAATCGTCGGCGCGACGGCGCCCTGCACAAGGCGCCCGGCCCCGGTTGCTTCGGGGCTGGGCCGTGTCTCTCTGGAGGCCTATATGGAATGGCAGCCGGACAGTTCCGACTTTCTTCCAGCAGTGTGTCGGCACAGAAAGGCTTAAGACTCCAAACCATCATCCCCCTTTCAGTTCGCTTCAGCGGAGAGAAAAATGGCCCTGCGCCGAACCTCCAAACTCACTCTATTGGTACTGGCATTTTCCTTCTGCTGCGCGGGAATCGCTCTTGCGCAGGACGAACCGACATTGGAATCGCTGCGGGATCGTCTCGTTGGGCTCGAGGGTCGTTTTGCGAGACTCGAGGAGCGCTTAACCAATCTCGAGGCTCAGTCCGCCGACCCGTGGTCGCCCGAGGTGATCTACACGGACGACGGGATCTGCCAGAGCCCTTTGCACGCCCCGCATGAATGGGCCAAATCAATTCGGCCAAAAATCCACCAGGAGACGGCAGATGCTTACCGCAGTGAATACGGCGTCTCCATCGATCCTGCAAATGCAGACTTGGCAAGCATCTCCTTTGCCGTTGGCAGCAGCAACGTATATCTCAAGTACCACATATTGGGGCGAACCGTTGTCGAAAAATGGTCGCACTGCGACTATCTGGGCCACTCCGAATGGAGCGAAGACAACTGATACGATTTCCCCGTACTTCGATAGCCCTCGAATGAAAGGGCCGCTCCGGCAAAGTGACGCCGGATCCTGGGTCGCTGGCATGCCGTCCCCAGGGCGACGGACGTCAAACCATCAGGCTACGGCATAGCGTCTGACCCTTTCTCCATCTGCTCGCGTCGCTGCGCCATCCTGCGTCTTAATTCGCGGTTCGGCCTCCGGAGCCGCGCATAGATCAGCACATAACTGGCCTGTGGTACTCCAAAAGGAGACTCCTGTGAACCTCAGAATTGCCTTGCTTCTTGCTTACGAGGCGCTTGGTGGACCCGCCAGGAACGACGCAATCACCGATCATATATTGGGGACAGTCGTTTGGGAAGGCAGCTGGGAAAGCCTTCACCATCGACTTTCCAGTTACCGAAGCCAGCTCACGCGACAGGGTCTGCTCAGGAAAGTCCAACATCCCGGCCCTAACACGCCCGGTGTGCATGAACTTACACCTGCCGGCCATGCAGCCGTTCAGGAACTTTGAGCGGACAGAGGGTTCTAGCGCTGTTCGTTCGAGTTAGGAACCGAAGAGCGCGCCCGACCGCGCTGGCCCGCCTGAAGCCGGCCAAAAATCAGCTGACCGGTCGCCTGCCCCAGACCCCGCGAAACGGAGTGCAAGGTGCCGCGGAAACGCTCCGTTTGCCGCACGGTCAACGGTCAGTGCCCTGGCGTGACACAGAAGCCGTCCGTTCCCGCATTTGCGAGGTCGGGTGGCCTGTTCGTTCCGCGGCGGAGCGGGCGAAAGCGTCCAAAAGGGGACGCTTCTGTCTTGACACCGCCGCGCGGCCTATGGTTAACCGCTTCAGAAATTCCATCGACAATCTGTTCCAACAAGATCGAACCGAAGTTCCTGTTGACCTGAACCGGTGTAGGAATCATGGCAACAGCGAGAGTCGAAGAGCAATCGACAGAAGGATTCAGCCAGGAACCAACCGGCCGCCTGGCACGCGCCGGCCGGCGCAGCCACTTCCGACGCGACCTGGGGCGCGCCTGGAAATACCGCGAGCTCTACCTCCTCCTTCCCGCCATCCTCTTCTTGGTCATATTCCGCTACATTCCGATGGGCGGGCTGGTGATGGGTTTCCAGAACTATTCACCGGTGCGGGGATTTCTGGGCAGCCCTTGGGTGGGCTTTCAGCATTTTGAGACGCTGTTTGCGCTGCCCAAATTCCTGGAGGTCTTTCGCAATCCGGTCATCATCAGCCTCTATAAGCTTTTCATCGGCTTCCCTGTCCCCATAATCTTCGCACTGCTGCTCAATGAGGTGCGCCATCTGCTCTTCAAGCGCACGATCCAGACGGTCACTCATTTCCCGCATTTTCTGTCCTGGGTCGTGTATGGCGGCATCATGGAGCTGTTCATCGAGCCGGGCGGCGCTGTGCCGGCGTGGCCTCGACGCTGGCCTTGCGCGATGGCGTGCCCTATGCCGACGCGGCCGTCAGCGAGATCCGGGAACGTCTCGGAATCCCTGCTTTTGTCGAGAAAAAACTCAGCGTCTGGGGTATTCGTCCCTGACTGGGCCGGCTCAACCCGCGCTGGCGCGGCAGGCGGCGATGAAGCTATGGCCGTCGAAGCCGCGCGGTCAGCGCAGCCAGTCGTCCAAATGCTCGGCCACAAATCCGTCATCGGTCAGGTGGGGATAGGCACGGCGGACGCGGTCAAGCTCCTCGCACTGACCGGGCGATAGGCTTTCGCGGGGGTTGAGGCACCAGATTCCTTCAAGGAGGCCCTGGCGCCGCAGCACCTCGTGGACGCCTGAGATGCAGCCGTGGAAATCGTTGGCGCTGTCGAACACCGCTGCGTTGGCGTCGGTCATCTGGGCGTTGTAGGTGAGCCAGCGCCGGTAGTCGAGCGTGCCGGCGGCCGCCTGTTCGTGGATGGCGCGCAACATGGAGACGGCTTCCTGCGTCCACACCGCCCACTGGCCGAGCAGCCCACCGACGATGCGCAGCGCGGGCGCATCCGTCTCCCGCCCACCAAAGCTGAACTCTGTAACCAGGTCGGCGACGATGTTGTCGTCGTTGCCCGTGTAGAGCGCGATCTCGCCGCCGCGGCACGACTCCGCCACCGCCCGCACCACATCCAGCGTCTTGTAGCGGTCAAACGGCGCGATCTTGATGGCGACGACGTTCTCAATCTCCACGAACTCGCGCCAGAAGCGGTAGGGCAGCACCTGTCCGCCCACAGCGGTCTGCAAATAAAATCCGAATACCGGGATCACCTCCGCCACGCGACGGCAGTGTTCGATAAGCTCCGATGGCGATGCCTCTGCTAGCGCTCGCAGGCTCAGCAGTCCCGCGTCGTAGCCGTGCGCCAGGGCAGTCTCGGCTTCGCGCACCGCCTGCCGTGTGTCGCCCAGGATACCCGCTACCTTGACGAAAGGGCGGGGGTTCTGCTGCAACTGCTCGTCCACAGTCTCGGACGCCAGCTCCAACACCGGCTCCAACAATCCGTATTCAGGCTGATGCAGCTCGAACTGGGTCGTATGCACGCCCACCGCGACGCCGCCCGCGCCGGCCGCGCAGTAGTAGCGGGTCAGCGCGCGCTGGCGCCGCTCATCCAGCTTGAGGTCGGCGGTCAACGCCAGCGGGTGCGCCGGTATCACCTGCCCGGCGGCCAGATGTCGTCTTACCTCAGACTGGGTTTGCGCCATCAGAAACTCCCGTCGCGGGACTCGAAATGGGTTGGCTTGTCGAGGCTGGCGCCATCGCTCTCGACCCAGGCCGCGATCCATTCGAGCATCTGCTGCAGCGAGACGCGTGGGTATCCGAAGATCTGCGCCGCTTTAGCGGCGTTGTTAAGGAGCGCGGTCGGGGCCTCCTCGCCGCTGAAACGGGGCCTTTTGCCGAACAGGTCGCCCAATGTCTCGGCCACGCGGCGCACCGAGACCGTCTCGGGGCCGGTGACATTGAGCACGAAAGGGGGCGCGGCGCAGTTGTCGAGCAGCGCGAGCGCCTGCGCGTTGGCGTCGCCTTGCCAGATGACGTTGGCCGCGCCCATGTCGAGCGCGACCGGCTGCTCCGCGTACACCCTGCGGGCAATGTCGACCAGGACGCCGTAGCGCATCTCGACCGCGTAGTTGAGGCGGACGATGGCGCAGCGCAGGCCATACGCGCGCGCGAAGTATTCGAAGATGCGTTCGCGACCGAGACAGGACATGGCGTATTCGCCGACGGGGTCGAGCGGGTCCTCTTCGCGGGGGCCTCCGGCGACGACCGGCACGAGTGGATAGACGTTGCCGGTGGAAAAGGCGACGATGCGGGCGTCGAGATAGCGCTCGCAGACCAACGCCGGCAGGTGGGCGTTGATCGCCCAGGTCATGTGCTGGTTGCCGGTCGTGCCGAATTTCTGGCCGGCCATGTAGATGACGCTGCGGCTGTCCGGCAACCCGGCGAGTTCGCTGCGGTCCAACAGGTCGCAGGTGACCGTCTGCACGCCCCAGCCCTCCAGCCGGTCGCGGACATCCGGCTGACTGAAGCGGGCGACGCCGTAGACGCGATGGGGGGAGTTCAGTTGGTCCAGGGCGCGCACTGCCATGCGCGCCAGCGTGGGGCCCATCTTGCCGCTGACGCCGAGGACGACCAGGTCGGAGTCCAGCTTTTCCAGCGCGGCCAGCGTCGCGGGCGAGGGTTCGGAGAGCAGCAGGTCGAGCTCCTCCTCGCTGCGGGGGGAGGGGAGGTTGTTCCCGGTTTCGAGCGTGCCGGCCAAAGGTGTTGCGCTCATCGTTTGTCACTTTCGTTGGCAGATTCTTGGGCGACGGCGCGTGAGCGGCCGCCGGCTGACTGTATTTGTCAGAGGCTGACTGTATTATAAACCAGAGTGAGCGTCAATGCTTTTGCGGCGTCGGGTACATCCCGATTTTGGGGTGGGAATCGTCTGGCGGGGCGTTCATGCCAGCGGTGGCTGGAATTGTCTGCCAGCTTTGGGCGGGCGCAGGGCAGGCACAAGGCCTGCCCCTACCGTGGCCGCGACGTTCGCTGAATTGGGGGCGGCGCGATGGGCCGCAGGTAGCACAGGGCTGCATTGACCCCACACTTGGCGGGGGGCGTACATCAGGGGGGCGTTGCGGGGGGAGTCCCCCCGCACAAGGGAGGGCCGAAGGCCCGACCGCCCAAAAGGAGACAGGAAAGCGTATTTCGCCACTCTGACTGAGAACGGACCGCGGACCGGCCATGACTTGGTTGCAACGCGAGGCATGGGAATCTGCCCCCAAATTTTGGACTGCACCCGCGGTGTCCACGTCGCATGGCCGGCCCGAAAAAGCTGTTTGCCCGCTTGAGTGTGGGATGCTATAGTGCAGAGTGAACTCCTCTTCCCGCCAATATTTCCTCACTCATCACTTCGTCGTTTTCGGCTTTACTGAACCAAAAAGGAGTCTAAAATGAACAGAGTACTGTCTCGCCGCCAATTCCTGATCGGGACCGGCGGTCTCGCCGCTGCCGGGCTTATCGCCGCTTGCGCGTCGCCGACGGCGCCGGCGACTATGGATGAAGATGGCGCCGAAGGCTCAGGCATGACCGGCGAACTGACCATCGACATGCAGTACGTTCCGGGCAAGGTGACCGCGGACACGCCGGTGGCGCTGCACGAGATCCTCCACATCGCGGCAGAGTACGCGGAGATGCACCCCGGCGTCGAGGTGACCTTCGAGGAGCCGTGGAAGGCGACGGAGGCGATGACCCAGCCGACCTACTTCAAGGCCGGCGCGGCGGCAGGAACGCTGCCGGACATCACCTTCATGTACGGCCTCTCCTTCATCTACGACAAGGACGCGATTATCGCGACGACCGAGTACCTGAACCAGCCCAATCACTACATGCCCTCGGACCAGCCCGGCTACGAGCGCTGGGTCGACCAGTGGTACGATGATGTGCAGCCGCTGGTGCTGGCCGACGGCAACAACTATGACATTCCCATGGGTTGGGGCAACCCGGGACTGGTGATCGCCTACAACAAGGAGATGTACGCCGAGGCCGGCCTCTCCGGACCCCCCGAAAAGACCTATTACGACTACTATCAGTCGTGCCAGCAGATCCTCGATGCGGGCATGATCCCGCTGGAGAGCACGCTGCTCAGCTGGGAGTGGGACCGGATGGTCGACTACCTGGTCCGGTCGATGGGGCTGTTCGACCTGATCGACATCAACGGCGACGGCTTCTGCACCGATGTCGAGCAGACCCGCGCCGCGATTGCCGGCATCGTGCGCTTCGACTCGCCCTACTGGGTCGAGCCGACCCGCATCTGGAAAGAGGTTACGAACTACTTCCAGCCCGGCTACCTGCAGATGGCGCAGACGACCAATGCGATCGGCTATGGCGAGATCTTTATGACGGAGCAGTCGGCGATGGTGTGGCACGCCGTCCGCATCTGGCCGCAGTTGATGGAGCTGGGCGGCACCGACAAGTTCGGCGTCTTCAATCTGCCGCGCCTGACAAATAAGCTGACACCGTGGGGCGAAGAGGACCCGACCTGGCTGATCGCGCGCTCGACCGAGAGCAAGACGGTGACCAAGACTGCGCGCGAACGCGGGCACGTCGACCTGGCGATCGATTTTCTCAAGTTCATGACGACGCCGGCTAATTCTGAGCGGCTGATCCAGGAGCGGTTTGGCACGAACCTGGTGATGCCGACGATCAGGGGCCTCGAAGGAATTGAGCTCGACGACGATGTCAAGGCCCTGGTCAGCGACTATGAAAAGAAGACGGCCAAGCCCGGATTCTCCTCCGACCGCATCGGCGACTGGCATTTCTGGTTCGAGTGGTTCTCGGTGCTTCAGGCCTACTTTGCCGACACTATGACACTGGAAGAGATGATCCAGGCACAGATCGACGTACTGCCGACCTTCATCGAGAACTTCCTCGTCGATAAGGAGCTGCAGGAAGAGGCCAAGGAGTGGGAGAAGATGAGGGCCGACTACACGCCGCCGCCCTGGGGCGATTACACGGTCCCGACAGAACCGTTCGTGATGCCGTTCAACGCCTAACTGCGATGGAAAGCGGCCAGGGGGTCAGTGATCAGCTGGATCACTGACCCCCTGGCCCTTGCGAACCCCATGTCAGTACAGACTGCCGACGCGAGTCTCGACAGTAGACTGTGGAGCGGCCGCCGCCGTACGATGCGCCGCAACCTGACCGCGCTCCTCTTTCTGTTGCCCACCTTCCTCTTTCTGGCCATCTTCATGTACCAGCCGACCATCAACGTAATCTATCATACCTTTTTCCGTTGGGACGGCTTCACGGTGGAACGGTTCATTGGGTTCGGGAACTTCACAAAGATGGTTTCCGACCCCAACATGCACATCGCCACGCGCAATCTCGGCTGGTTTTTCCTCGGTTGGATGTTGCAGCGCATCTCGCCCTTCCTGGTGGCGGAGCTGGTTTTCAACCTGAGGCGGGAACGCACCAAATACTGGTACCGCACGCTCTTCGTCCTGCCGATGGTCGTCCCCTTCCTGGTCACGATCATGATCTGGAAGTTCATCTACAATCCGCTGCCGGCGATTGGCGTCCTCAATCGCATGCTGGGGAGTTTCGGCCTGGAAGAGTGGCAGACGGCGTGGCTGTCGGAGCCGAGCCTGGTGATTCTGGCGCTACTGATGGTCAGTTTCCCCTGGATTTCGGGCTGGCCGTTCATGATCTTCTACGCCGGGCTGCAGCAGATCCCTAGTGAAGTGCTTGACGCCTCCGTGATGGACGGCTGCAATGTCTGGCAGCGCATGGTGCGCATCGACATCCCGCTCGTGGTCACCTCGATCCAGCTGGTGGCGATCCAGACGATGATCGGCATCATCCAGGATTTCGCCTTTGTGCTGATCATGACGGCGGGCGGGCCGGCCAAGGCGTCGCTGGTGCCCGGCCTGCTGCTCTTCATGTCCGCCTTCCGCGGCGACAATATGGGGTACGGCGCAACGATCGGCGTAACCATGTTCATCGCTATCTTTATTCTGACGCTGCTGAGCTTCCGCTACACGACGTCGCCCTTCGCCCGCACCCGACGAACGAGGGAGACCTGATGACCGAGCAAACAGTCGACCAGCCTTTCTCGTCGACGCATGACGATGCGCAGTCGGAGCTTGGCACGCAGCTAAAAAGCTTGCTGCATCATGCGTTGCTGGTCTTTCTCCTCTTTCTGACCTTCTTCCCCTTCATCATTGCAATCTTCACCTCGCTCAAGAGCTTCCAGCAGCTGCTTGTAAACTTCTGGCTGCCGGCCTTCCCGCTGCAGCTGAACAACTATGTGATGGCGTGGAACGAGATCTACCGCTCCATCATCAACAGCAGCCTCGTCAGCCTCGGCGCGGTCACCGGCGTGCTGCTGTGCGCGTCTCTGGCCGCGTACGCGTTTGCGCGCATCGACTTCGCCTGGCGCGACGCGGCCTACTACCTGGTGCTGTCGCTGCTGATGATCCCCAGCGTCCTGACCCTGATCGGCCGCTACCTGCTGATCGTCGAGTTCGGGCTGATGAACTCGCTCTGGGGGCTGATTCTGCCCTACATCGCGGGGGGGCTTGCCTTCGCCGTCTTTCTGCTGACCGGCTTCTTCTCCGACCTGCCGGAGGAGCTGTTCGAAGCGGCCAGGATGGACGGCGGCACCGAACTGCAGATGTACCGCATGATCGCGCTGCCCCTTTCGCGGCCGATCATGGCGATCGTCGGCCTGCTCACCTTCCTCTCGTCCTGGGGCGACTATGTGTGGCCGCTGCTGGTGCTGCGCTCGCCGGAGAAGTTCACGCTGATGCTGGGGCTGGCGAGGTTCACCGGCAACAACCAGGTCATGTTCGGGCCGCTGATGGCCGGCTACGTGATCGCGTCGATCCCGACCGCAATTATTATTATCCTGATGATGCGCACCTTCGCCGGCGCCGCCTTGCTGGGGGCCTTCAAATGACCGACGGCAATATATACAGGGTGGGAATCGTCGGCTGCGGCCGGATGGCTGGGCTGCACGCGGAGGCTCATACGCTTGTGCCCGATACCCAGCTGGTCGCCGCCGCCGACATCGACCCCGACAAGCTGGACCTCTTCTGCGAACAGTGGTCGATCCCGCAGCGCTACGGCAGCTATGAAGAGATGCTGGCAAAGGCCGACCTGGACATCGTGAGCGTCGTCACGCTGGACAGCCTGCACGGCTCGGCGACGATCGCCGCGGCCGAGGCCGGCGCGCGCGGCATCCTCTGCGAAAAACCGATGGCCTTCGACCTCGAGGAGGCCGACCGGATGATCGCGGCCTGCGACCGCGCCGGCGCCAAGCTGGTAATCGATCACTCGATGCGCTTCGAGAAGAATTTCATCGAAGTGAAGACGATGATCGAGCGCGGCGACATCGGCAATCTACGCACCATCCGCGGCAACCTGCTCTCGACCGACCAGCGCGATCCGAGCAGCTGGCATTCGCAGTTCGTGACGGCCGGCGGCGGCGAGCTGATGCACAACGGCACGCACCTGTTCGATCTGATCCGCTTCTATGCCGGCGACCCGGAGTGGGTCTTCGCCACGGTGGAGCGCGGCAACAAGGCGATCACGATCGAGGACCTGTCGGCCGGTCTGTTCCGCATGGACAGCGGCAGCCTCTTCTTTTTCGAGTCGGGCGGGCGGCGGCGCTACGGCTGCTTCGAAATCCTGATCGAAGGCGACGAAGGCCGCCTCGCCATCCAGCACGGCGCGCGCAACGCCCTGGAGAATAGGGGCGGTTGGGCCTGGGAACCCTATCTGCACCGCTGGCGCGGGCGCACCGAGCCAGTCGAATGGGAGCCGGTCGCGACGCAGCGGGACAACGCCGTCATCAACGTGGTGGCCGACCTGGTTGACTGCATCGAGAACGACCGCGAGAGCATTTCGAGCGGGCGGCAGGGCCGCGCCGCTCTGGAGATGATCATGGCGGTCTACGAGTCGCAGCGGCGCGGGCTGGCCCGCGTCGACTTCCCGCTGGGAATCCAGGACAACCCGTTCGGAGATATGCTTGACAGAGGACAGATATGACGCAGGAATCTCCGTGCGTCCGACCGCGACCATCGTTCTCCTGATGATACGCATCAATGCGGGCGTCCTCCCGGAAGGAGCTAGCAAATGACGGATGGCAAGCAATTCAGGGTGGGCATCGTTGGCTGCGGCCGGGTGGCGGCGATGCACGCGAAGGCGCATGAGACTGTGCCCGGTACGCAGCTGGTGGCCGCGGCCGACATCGACCCGGATAGGCTCGATAGCTTCTGCGAACAGTGGTCGATCCCGCAGCGCTACAGCAGCTACGAGGAGATGCTGGCGCAGGCCGACGTCGAAATCATCAGCGTTTGCACGCTCGACAATCTGAAGGGGCCGGTGACAATCGCCGCGGCCGAGGCGGGCGTGCGCGGCATCCTGTGCGAGAAGCCGATGGCCTTCCACCTCGAAGAGGCCGACCGGATGATTGCGGCCTGCGACCGCGCCGGCGCCAAATTGATCGTCAACCACTCGATGCGCTTCGAGCAGAACTACATCAATGTGAAGAAGATGATCGAGCAGGGCGAAATCGGCAATCTGCGCACCATCCGCGCCAATCTGCTCACGACCGATCAGTTCAATCTCGCCAGCTGGCACTCGCATTACGAGACGGCCGGCGGCGGTCAACTGATGCACGACGCCACGCATATTTTCGATCTCATCCGTTTCTATGCCGGCGACCCGGAGTGGGTTTTCGCGACGGTCGAACGCGGCAACAAGGCGGTCACGATCGAAGACCTGGGGGCAGGGCTGTTCCGCATGGACAGCGGCACTCTCTTCTTCTTCGAGTCGGGTGGGCGACGCCGCTACGGCACCTACGAGATCCTGATCGAAGGGGATGAAGGCCGGCTGGCGATCCAGCACGGCGCGTTCAACAGCCTGGAACGGTCTGCCGGCTACGGCTGGGAACCCTATCTGCACCGCTGGCGCGGCCGCACCGAGCCGGTCGACTGGGAGCCGGTCCCCACGGAGCGGCAACACGCGTGGATCAACGCGGTGAGCGACCTGGTCGATTGTATCGAGCAGGACCGCGAGAGCGTTTCGAGCGGGAGGCAGGGCCGCGCCGCGCTCGAGATGATCATGGCGGTCTACGAGTCGCAGCGTCGCGGGCTGGCCCGCGTCGACTTCCCGCTGGAGATTCGCGACAATCCGTTCGGAGATATGCTCAGCAGAGGGCAGATATAGCGGAGGAATCCCCATGCGCCCGCCGGACCTGACGCACCAGCTGATCTACCAGAATCCGCACGCCTACTGCGCGTGGCCGGACATCAAGATCCTGCAGGACGGCGACTGGGTGCTGGCCTTCTGTGAGGCGATGCGCCGGCCGAGCATCACGCATCTCGACCCGAGCCTGCTCAACATGCTGCTGCGCTCCGAGGACGGCGGGCAGAGCTGGCAGGGGCCGCAGGTGATCGCCGGCTACGATTTCGCCGGCATGGACGACCCCGGCATGGTGCAGCTTTCGAGCGGAGTACTGCTGGTCAACACGGCGCGCAACAGCCATGTCTCGCTTGACACAGCCGACGGCGACGCGGCCTACGCCGGTTATGACCGGCGCGAGGGTTTCGCCTGGGCCAGCTCCTACCCGATCGCGGAGGGCACCTACGTGCACCGCTCGGAGGACGGCGGGCGCACGTGGAGCGGGAGCGCACGCGTCGATATCTCCCCTTTTGCCTCCGGCTACACGCTGCGCCCCATCACCGAGCTGGAGGACGGGAGCCTGCTGCTGCCCTGCTACGATGAGAGCCAGGTCCCGTGCCCGTCATTCGTCGTGCCCTCCTACGACCAGGGCCGCACCTGGACGGGCGCGTCTTTGATCGCGCTCGACGACAGGATCGGCTTTTACGAACCTGCTCTGCTGGCGCTGCCGGGCGGGCGCGTGCTGGCGATGCTGCGTACGCATCAGGAGGGAAACATTCATCTCTACCAGTGCCACTCGGACGACGGCGGGCGTACCTGGAGCCGCGCGCAGCCGACGCCGATGCGCGGTCTGCCGCCCCACATGCTGCGTCTGCAGGATGGACGCTTGCTGTGCGTCTACGGCCGTCGCTTTGCCCCTTTCGGGGTTCGCGCCTGCCTGAGCAGCGACAATGGCGCCAGCTGGGACATCGAGAACGAGTTGGTCCTGCGCGACGACTTCCCCAACGGCGACCTGGGCTATCCGACCTCGGTGCAGCGGGCCGACGGCTCGATCTGCACCGCCTACTACGGCCAAGACGAAGAGAGCGTGACCTGTATCCAGGCCAGTTCATACCGGCTCCCGGACTGAGCGCGGCGGCGTTGAACCGGCAGGGGGACAGGGACGCGACCTCGGCGACCTCGGCGACCTCGGCGACCTCGGCGACCTCGGCGACCTCGGCGGGCACGCGCTATGGCTTTCGGATTTCAGCACAAGGTGGGAAGTGGCGACGGGTGGACTTGAACCACCGACCTAGGGATTATGAAGCCCTCGCTCTAACCGCCTGAGCTACGTCGCCTGACTGCAAAACGAACCGCCGACCGATTTCGGTTCGGCGGCTCTTTGATTCTGAGGTAGCGGGGGCAGGATTCGAACCTGCGACCTTCGGGTTATGAGCCCGACGAGCTGCCACTGCTCCACCCCGCAACACAGTACAGGACAGTCTAACATAGTAGCCGCTGTGCGTCAAATTAGCGCCTTTGCCGATGCGAGCCGCCCCTGTTTCCGGCGGGTGCGCCTGCCATCTATTCCCGGAACCGCTGCAGCAGGGATTGCCACCAGCTCCAATCCAGCGGGCGGAAGGCGTCTTCCGCCGCCGCCGCGGGCGCTGCCGGCGGCGCACTCTCCACCGCCGCGGCGGGCACACCAAGCAGGATATAGACCTCGTCCCCGTCCTTGATGTACCCTAACTCACCGCGCGCCATCTGAACCACGTATTCGTCGCTCGTCGCGTAGCGCAACTCGCCCTGCAGGTCCAGTGTACTCTGTTGGCCGAGTGTAATGTTGCGCCGCATCTCTGCGATCTGCGCCTGCACCACGGTCAACTCGCGCAGCTGGTCGACATGCTGAAAGATGAAATAGAGGCCAACGACAGCCGCGAGCAGCATCAGCGCCGGGAACGCAGGGTGGCGCTGCCGTCTTGCGTCAGCCGGTCCTGGGTTGATTGCAACGCGGGTAAGGCCCATAACGCTTTCCTTGCCGGACACGGACGTGCTGCGTGCCACTCGCGATTCGGATAAAGACAGAAAAGGAACCCGGGGGTTGGCCTGGGTCCTTTGGTGCCGCAGGAGGGATTTGAACCCCCACGAGCTAATGCCCACTACGCCCTGAACGTAGCGCGTCTTCCTATTCCGCCACTGCGGCGATATATCGTTCGCGAGGGTCGGCGCCCCGACGCTTCACATACGGGCAGCAGTACCATCTCAAACGCTGCGAATCCGTAACGATTCTTATATCATGCAGGCCTTTTTCCTGTCAAATTAAATTTAGCCGGTAGCCTGCAAACCGGTATTTGCCGCTTCAGCGCGCAGTCTGCCGCGCCGCGCCTTTGCGCGGTTCATCTCTCGCTGAGCTGCTGGTTAACCGGGACCCGGCGCGTGAGAATATACCAATCGGGGAATGTTGCGAAGCGGTCGGCCGGTGTGTTCAGCGGCCCAATCTGAACCGCCTTGACGCGCTCGCTGACGCCATAGGTATAGGCCGGGTAGTAGAGGGGGATGGCGGGAATGTCGGCGGCAAAAAGATGCTGAAACTGGACATAGAGCGCGCGGCGCTTCTCCTGGTCCACCGTGCTTCTGGCCAGGGTCATCAACGCATCGGCTTCATCGTTGGACCACCCGCCGTAGTTCTGGCCAACATCGATCTGGCTGCTGTGGTAGAGCGGGAAGGGGTCGGGGTCGCCGGTAATGTCCCAGCTGACGAGTACGGCGTCAAAGCGGCGCGGCACCAGAAAGTCATTTACCAGCCCGACGAAAGTGACGCTCTGCGCGATGGCTTTGACGCCGACAGCCTGCCAGTCCGCCGCGATCTGCTCGATGAGGGCGATGCGTGCGGCATCATCGTTTGTGAGCAGGATGAGCTGCATCGGCCGCCCATCCTTGTCGCGCGTGCCGTCGCCGTCGCTATCGACCCAGCCGCTCTCATCCAGGAGGCGCCGCGCCTCGTCCGGGTCATAGTCGTAGGAGAGCGTGTCCGGCGCGTGGCCCCATTTGTTCGATGGAATCGGAGACGGCGCCAGCAGACCGTTTCCGCCGACCACATCTTCGAGAAGCCGTTCGCGATCGAGCGCGTGATAGAGCGCGCGGCGTACCCGGGCATCCTGCAAGAAGGGGACATCCGGGTTCTGCAGGTTCAAGGTTACGCCGACATAGGTCGACAACGGCGCCGAGAAAAGCTGCAGATCGGTCCGGTCCTGGATCAGCGGGATATCGCCCTGCATCACCTGGCTCACGCCGTCGAGTTCGCCATCGGCGTAGGCGGCATAAATCGAAGGGTAATCGGGATAGAAGTGAAACTCCAGGGCGGAGATCATGGGCATGTCTTCACCGGAGTATGGATTGCGTTCGAGGCGCAATAGCTGGGCGGAGGCAAAGGTCACCCGCATCGGGCCGTTGCCCACCGGGTGCAGGTTGTAGGGGCTCTCGCGCAACTCTGCCGGGGGAACGTTTTGCCAGATATGTTTCGGCAGCAGCCCGACCGTCGTGAATTGGAGGAACGGCGCGAACGGTTCGTCGAGCAGGAGGCGTACGGCGCGGTCATCGACCCGTTCGACCGTGACGGAACGCCACAGCTCGGCCAGGTCGGGCAGAATCGGCGAATCCGGGCTTTGCATCATCTCGATCGTAAACAGCACATCGTCGATCGTTACCGGATTGCCGTCGTGCCAGTACTGATTTTCTTTCAAGCGAAAGGTATAGGCGAGCCCATCAGGGGCGGACCAGGACTCGGCCAGGTCCGGCACCACTTGCCCCTGTTGATCGAGGCGGGTCAGACCGCGGAAGAGGAGTCTGCACAGGTCGCGGTCGATGTCGTGTGTGTGGCACAGAAGCGGGTTGATGTATTGAGGGTTGCCGGCGACGCCTTCGCGGAAGACGCCACCCCGCTCCGGGACCAGGGCGGTCGAGACGTTGTATGCCGTAACGCCCATCAGGAGGGTCAACAGGGCGATGCCAACGACCGCCAGCAGCAGCTGCCAGCGGATATAGCGGCCCAATGGCGGGGACGACTCCGGCAGCGCGACCGGGCCCGGCAGATATCCTGATGGCGTCGAGTGCAGGCGAGGCGGAGGGGGCGCGCTCTGCGGCCCCGGATTGGCCGACCTATCGAAGGATTGTTGATCCGTCATGGGAAAGTTTCTAGTTTCCAGCAACTGCCCGGAAACCTGCCTTGGGCCGTTACTGAAAATTAAAAACTGACGACTAAGGACCGCTAATGAAGGGCTACGGTCACCAGGCTAAGCAGGAGAAAGAGAGACGCCAGCGTCAGCGTCAAATTGAACATCGTCTTTTCCACGCCGCGGCGCGTGCGATGAATCCCGGCATCGCCGCCGAAGGCGGTACCGAGGCCGCTACCCTGACCTTGCAACAGGACGATGCCGATCAAGGTGATGGCAATAATAACCGTTGCGATCATTAAGAAAACATCCATCGTTCACCTCGGAGATTTCAGCGTGCAGCGGTTCGCTACACGTCCCGGGAGCCGGTTGCAGTTCAGTCGCCGCCGCGGCTGCGCTAGCCATGCGCAGACAAAAAAGCCCGAACACCGAGCGAAGGTACCGGGCCGCTACGCACGAAGATCAGATTCAAAGGGTGTGGCAGAACGGGAAAGGCCGCGTTGTCAGCGCAGCCATTGTTATGCCTTTTCCGGCGGATTGGCCTCCGAAGCCACTGCAGGCTCAGCGCTCTCCTCAGCGGGGGGTGCATCTGTCTGCTCAGAGTCTTCCTCTTCCTCTCCATCCTTGGCGGCCCGGCGGAACTCGCGAATGCCTTTGCCCAGGCCACCGAACACTTCCGGCAGCCGTCCAACGCCAAAGAAGATAACGACAATTACCAGGATTAGGATCAACTCTGTCGGCCCCAGCGTAGGGCCAAGCAGAAACAGGGACAACTCAGACGTTCCTAAAGATAGCATGTGCTAAGCTCCTTAGCTCACAAAATGCGGAGCGCATCGTCAGTGTTGGTCTTTCCTTCTCAGCCGCTGCATTATACCATGATTTGGGAAGGCGGCAAATACGAATACCGATTTCCGAACAGGTCGAATCATCCAACTACAGTGCGATATACCTCCGTTGCGCGGCAGGCTTGCCGCCGCGTCCAGTCTATTCGGCGCCGCTGCCGGCGTGTACCGCCACTTCGTCAGAGGCCTGCGGCGCGTCGGCGGCGTCGCCGGGGATGTCGTCGATCTCGCGCAGGTGGGGGAACAGGATCACCTCGCGAATCGTGTCACGGTCGGTGAGCAGCATCGTCAGACGGTCTATGCCCATGCCGAAGCCGCCGGTGGGAGGCATCCCGTAGCTGAGCGCCTCGACGTAATCGACATCGACCGGATGCGCCTCCTCATCGCCGTGCGCCGCCCGGTAGCTTTCGTCGAGAAAGCGCTGCAACTGGTCGACGGGATCGTTCAGCTCGGTGAATGCGTTGCAGAGCTCCATCCCCGCGGCAAAGCCTTCGAACCGCTCAACCAGGCGTTCATCATCCGGCATCCCCTTCGCCAGTGGACTGAGATCGCGCGGGTAATCGACCAGAAAAGTGGGCTGTATGAGCGCATGCTCGCAGAATTTCGTGAGCAGCTGGTCCACCAGTTTGCCCCAATTCGCCTCGGACGCGGCTTCGATTCCGCGGCTGCGCATCTGCGCGCGCAGGCTGTCGGCGTCGGCAAACTGCTCGTAGTCGATCCCGGATGCATCCAGAATCGCCTGGCGCAGGGGAAGGCGCGGCCAGGGAGGCGAGAAGTCGATCGTATGCCCCTGCCAGTCGACAATCGGACTGCCGGTCACCTGTTCAGCAGTGAAGGCGACCATCTCTTCGGTGCGCCGCATCACATCTTCATAGTCGGCATATGCTTCGTAAAACTCGAGCTGTGTGAATTCGGGATTGTGTTTGAAGCTGACGCCCTCGTTGCGGAAGTCGCGCCCGATCTCGTAGACCGCGGGAAAGCCGCCGACGATCAGACGCTTCAGATACAGCTCGAAGCTGATGCGCAGATAAAGGTCCTGGTGGAGCTGATTGTGGTGGGTGATGAAGGGCTGTGCAGCCGCGCCGCCGTAGAGCGGTTGCAGGATCGGTGTCTCGACCTCGAGGAAGCCGGCGTCGTCCAAATAGGCGCGCAGCGCGCGCACGACCGCGGCCCGGGCGCGGAAGAGGCCGCGCGCCTCTTCGTTGGCCAGCAGGTCGACGTAGCGCCGGCGATAGCGGACCTCCGGATCGCGCACGCCATGCCATTTGTCCGGCATTGGCTTGAGCGCTTTGGCCAGGAAGTCGATCTCGTCCACGGTGACGCTCAGCTCGCCGCTGCGGGTTACCGACAGCGCCCCGGTTGCGCTGACGAAGTCACCCAGGTCGACAAGCCGCTTCCACACCTCGTTGTACCAGCCGTCAGGCAGGTTGTCCCGCTGGACGAAGAGCTGGATCTGGGCGGTGCCATCATCCAGATCGGCGAAACTTACCTTGCCCATCACGCGGATGCGCTTGAGCCGGCCGGCCACACTCACGGTCGGCTGCTGCGCAGCCTCTTCGTTATAGAGCGCGCGGGCAGCAGAGATCGAATGGGTTCGCTTGACGCGCGCCGGATAGGGATCGATCCCACGCGCCCGCAATGCGTCCAGCTTCTGCAGGCGGCTCTGCTCCTGGTCGCTCACGTTTTCAGGGTCGAAAAGCTGGCTGGCATCGTTCACAATACCTGCTCCTGGCCGGCGCGCCGTTCGTTGACGGCTGTTATAGAACGGGGAGGCATTCAGCCTTCAACGCGGACGATCTCGAACTCAATCTCTCCTGCCGGCGCCTCGACGCGCACGACGTCGCCCGTAGTGCGGCCAATCAATGCCTTGCCGATCGGGCTTTCATTGCTGATGCGGCCATTGGTCGGATCGGTTTCGGTCGAGCCCACGATCGTGTAGACCTCTTCGTCGTCGTAGCCGTTTTCGCGCACGACAACCCGGCGCCCCAGAGCAACCAGGTTGTCCGGAGACTCAGTTTCATCGATAATCTGCGCATTATGGATCTTGACCTTCAACTCGCGGATACGCCCCTCGACAAATGCCTGTGCGTTTTTGGCCTCGTCGTAGCCGGCGTTTTCTCTCAAATCGCCTTCAGCCTTGGCTTCGGCGATCTGTTGGGCTATCTCCTGACGTCGTTCACCGACAAGATAATCCAACTCCTCCTGCAGAGCATCCAGGCCGGTTTGGGTCAGGTAAACTGGGCTTTCACTCATGGTTTTCGCTCGCTGATTGCGCGCGGCGTTTTACGCGCCTATTGTCGGGCCGCGGCCGTCGACGCGGCCCCATGAAAGTAAACGCCGACCCGGTGAATCGGGTCGGCACCGCCCCTTGAGCAGGGGCACTTGTAACTCTTTATCCGGTACGATTATAGACCAATTGTCTGAACACTGCAAAAGCAAGGGGGCGTGGTGAACAGTGGCGACCGCGGCGCCGTATACGGCGGACCATCCGATACCGCCGCCGGTTTTGTGGAGGTTGTGACCGATGTCCGGGCGTGTTGACTTCGATGCCTTTGCCCGATTCTATGACGGCGACTACCGCGACTTTAGCGACGACATTCCGCTGGTCGTTCAGACGGCCCGCAGAGCCGGCCGCGCCGCGCTGGAGCTTGGCTGCGGGACCGGTCGCGTGCTGATCCCGCTGGCCGAAGCCGGCTGTGACCCGGTCGGGATAGACAGGAGCGGCGCGCTGCTGGCGCTCGCCCGCGCCAAAACCGCGCAACACGGCCACGCGTCGCGTATCGGATTGGTACAGGCGGATATGGCGGGATTCCAACTGGCTCAGACCGCGTTTGATTTCGTCTGCGTCGTAAGCAATACGCTGATGCATCTGACGACCCAGGCGGAGCAGTTGCAGGCGCTGGAATGCGCGTACAGACATCTGCGCGCCGGCGGCCTGCTTCTGATCGATCTCTTCAACCCGGACACGGCCTATCTGGAGTCGATTTCAGGCGTGCAAGAGCTGGCTGATCGCTGGGAGGACGCTGACCGCAACACCCAGGTGCTGAAGTGGACGACCCGTACACTGGACGCGGCCCGCCAACTCCAGCATACGCTCTTCGTCTACGAGGAGTTATTCCCTGACGGGCGCAGCGCGCAGACACGGATCTCCTTCCCGCTCCGCTTCTGGTGGCCCGACGAGGGCAGCCGGCTGCTCAAGAAGACCGGGTTCAAGGTCGATGATCTGCTGGGCGACTTCGACGGCAGCCCGTTTCATCCTGACAGTGAACGCCTGATCTTCATCGCCCGCAAGCCGTGAAAGCATTTGTGCTGAATCGAGTGGATTGTCAGAGTGGGGCTGCGTGCGTTTGTCTGATCGCCTGCGTTAGGACGGGGATACACGCCCTGCTCCAAGTGCAGGCCACTTTTGGGGCGAGAATCGTCTGGCGGGGACTACATGGCAGCGGCGGCTGGAAATGTCTACCAGCTTATGGGAGGCGATGGGCAGGCACAAGGCCTGCCCCTACCGCGGCCGTGGCGTTCGCTGAGTTAAGGACGTCGCGTTGGGCCGCAGGTAGCACTGGGCTGCATTGACCCCAAACCCGGCGCGGGCGTACATCAGGGGGGCGTTGCGGGGGGAGTCCCCCCGCACAAGGGAGGGCCGAAGGCCCGACCGTCCAGAACTGCAGTGGCCAGTGGCCAGGAGCTGCCGGGAGTAGTGGACAATGGACTGGCCACGACTCCGTGGCTACCCGAGGTATAGGAATTTGTATCCCAGGTATGGACTGCACCCCCCTTCTCCGGCGAAGTTGATCTCCTGCCTGCAGTCTGTTATACTGGTGCGTAGTCATCATTGGCTTGAATGATTCGATAGAATCGTGTCTCTGGAAGTGGGTTCCGCCCACTTTTCTTGTTCTACGGAGTCGTTGCCGGCAATATCGATATGGAGCGGTTGTCTGTTTAGCATCTGTGTTTCGGTTTTGCGGTGGCCATGTTGCTGCGCTGTCACATTTTCAGGAGTGGTTGAACAAAAATGTCTAAAGCACTCATCGCCGGTATCAATCAGGTTGCCATTGATAAGGACCTCGACAACGAGGTGATTTTCGATGCAATCGAGGCTGCGCTTATCTCTGCCTACAAGCGCAATTACGGTTCGGTCGCCAATGTATCCGCCGAAGTGGACCGGGCGTCGGGCGAGATGAAGGTGTTTGCGGAAAAGGAGGTCGTCGAAGACATTATCAACCCGAACACCGAGATTCTGCTTGACGATGCCAAAATGGTGGAGCCGTCTTCTGCATTGGGCGATGTCGTCCTGGTGCAGAATACGCCCGACAATTTTGGCCGCATAGCGGCGCAGACGGCCAAACAGGTGATCCTGCAGCGCATTCGCGAGGCCGAACGGGATACTGTTTACGAGAACTTTGTCCACAGAGTGGGTGAGACGATCACCGCGCAGGTACGCAGCATCGATCTCGTCTCCGGCGCGGTCACGATTCTGATCGATGACAGACATGAGAATCTACTGCCGCGCGAGGAGCAGATTCCAACCGAGAATCTGCGCCGCGGGGACTACATCAGTCTGTACGTGGTGGACGTTCACCGCAGCAGTCGCGGCCCGATGATCAAGCTGAGCCGCACCCATCGCGATCTCCTCCGCCGCCTCATGGAGCAGGAGATTCCCGAAGTGCGCGACGGCACGGTCGAGATCAAGGGCATATCGCGCGAGCCGGGCGCGCGCAGCAAGGTGGCAGTGATGGCGACGCTGCCCGGCGTGGACCCGGTCGGCAGCTGTGTGGGGATGCGCGGCCTGCGTATTCAGAATATCGTGACTGAGTTGGCCGGTGAAAAGATCGATGTTGTCGAGTGGAGCGGCAATCTGCGCTCCTATATCTCCAATGCGCTCGGTCCCGCCAAAGTGCAGAGCGTTATCCTGGAAGAAGACACCAACATCAAGACCGCAATTGTCATTGTGCCGGATCGACAGCTCAGCCTGGCGATTGGCAAGGCGGGGCAGAATGCCCGCTTGGCAGCCAAACTTACGGGATGGCGCATCGACATCAAGAGCGAAAGCGAAGCCCGCGAAGAAGGGCTGGACCTGCTGGCGGCCGAGCAGGCACAGATGGCGGCAGGAGAACAGGATCTGCTCAGCATGGCAGAGCAAATCCTGCGCGAAAAGGACGAATCGACGGCAAGCGAAGATACCTTCCGCCAGGCCGCAGCGCTGCTGCAGCAACAGGATGCTGGCAGCCGTTTGCCCGATCCGGGCGCGGCGACCGAGTTGCCCGATTCCTTGCCGGCGCAGGATGAGGAGCGCGGCATCGGCGTAGACGCCGAGGAGGCGTTGAGCGCGTTCGAGCGGGCGGCCGCGGCTGTACGCGGCGAAGAGCCGCCGATAGTTCCGCTCGACGACTTCGCGACTGCCGAGCCGGAGCCGCTGGGCTTCGGCGAGAAAGCTGACGATGAGGACGACTCTCGCGCAGAGAAAGAAGAGGAGAAAGAAGCTGCGCTTGATGCGAGCACGGAGAGCGAACCATCGGCTCCTGAGGCCGCGGAAGCGGAGGAAGAAACGGCGGCAGCGAGCATTCTGCAGGCTGAGGACCTTCCGCAGGTGATTACGGCGGATATGCTGCGCCAGCGGATGGCCGCTCGCCGGCAAGGGGGGCCGGCGGATGCCGATTTTGGTTCTGTGGATGATCTGGAGGTGCCGGCTGAACTGCTCGAATCTCTTGAAGCCGCAGAAGAGAACGCTGACGAGCTCAACGAACAGGGAGGCAAGCGCGGCAAGGCGCGCCGCGGCGGCCAGACTACGGCAAAGAAGCAGCCAAAACGCCAGCGGACGCGACGCTCGCTTGACTTAGGCGGCTTTGAAGAGGAAGAGTTTGACGCATAGCGCGGCCCACGCATAGCCGAGGCCGTGCCTGTGCCGACAGCGCAACATCGAGAGATGGCAAAACGGGAAAAAGGACCGAAACCACGACGCGTTCCCCAGCGGATGTGCATCGCCTGCCGCGAGTCGGAAGGAAAGCGCACATTGCTTCGCCTGGTACGCGTTGCCGATGGGGTCGAGTTGGATGAGACCGGCAAGAGGGCTGGCCGCGGTGCATATATCCACCCGCAGGCTGGCTGTTGGGAGAGAGCAATTTCCGGTTCGATGCTGCAGAAGGCGTTGCGAACGAAAATCAGCGCCGAGAACCAGGAGTCGCTTTCTGCATCCGTGTCCGAACTGCTCGCGTCCGCTGTTTAGCGCCTGTCGCCATAGGGCAGATGAAGGAGAAGCGGGGCGGCCGCCGGACCGTAAGGGGTCTCTACTCGCCGCCCAGCCGATGGAGAGGAGTTTTCCGATGCACAGAAGCCGATTGTCCGCTCCCTGATATGTACCGGCACAGTGGGCTAACTCTGGCTGTACAACGGTTTTGGCCGCCGTTGACGCCGGCAGCTAGGAAATTTGGCCGAGCAGGCCGCATTGGGATGGAGAGGGGGAAGGGAATAGGAAAGCGAGAGGTTGTGTAACAGCTTGTCCGGCCACCGGCAGTTCCTCTTGGCTCTCCGTAACTGACCCTCCCCGCATACGTTTCGTACGTCTACATCCCGATCAAAAATCTATGTGAAGCTGGAGAAGAGTCGCGCAATCGGGCGCCTGACCCTTTTCAACTGTCCGCATTCCGCAGCGCAGCCACAGGAGAAATCCAGACAGGGTTTTATGCGGCGCGCAGCGCAAGAACGTTGGACAGGCAAGTTGGGGGAGGATAGGAAAGATGACAACCACAACGAAGGAACCGACGCAGATCCAGGATGACGGGCAGGCTGACGACGCTGCAATCGGTGAAGCCGCCGGTCTGCCTTCTTCCATCGTCGTCGAGGAGTACGTCACCGTGCGCGCTCTGGCCGAGAGCATGGATCGCAGCCCGATCGACCTCATCAAAGTGCTGATGCAGTTCGGCATCATGGCGCCGATCGATCAGACTCTCGATCACGACACCGCCGCGATTGTCGGCGAGGAGCTCGGCATTGAGGTGCTGTGGCCGGTCGTGGAGGAGGAGCAGCCCGAAGAGGCGCCCGCCGAGGATCTGAGACCCAAACAGCGGGTGTTGATCCAGGAGATTGTGGCCAGAGAGGCGGAAGGGAATCTTGTCGAAAGGTCCCCGGTCGTGGCGGTGCTCGGGCACGTCGATCATGGCAAGACGACTCTCCTCGATCGGATCCGCCGCACCAACGTGGTGGATACGGAAGCCGGCGGCATCACCCAGCATACCGGCGCGTACCAGGTAGAGGTTGAAGGCAAAAAGATCACCTTTCTGGATACGCCCGGCCACGAAGCGTTCACGGCGATGCGTGCGCGCGGCGCGCAGGTCACCGACATTGTAATTCTCGTCGTTGCCGCAGACGACGGCCTCATGCCGCAGACGCGTGAGGCGATCAGCCATGCCAGGGCAGCCGACGTGACGATCATCGTTGCCATCAACAAGATTGACCAGCCTAACGCCAACATAAACCGGGTGATGGAAGACCTGTCGACTGTGGAGCTGACGCCGGAGGAGTGGGGAGGCGATACGGTCACAGTGCCGATCAGCGCGCTCAATGGCAACGGCGTCGACGATCTGTTGGACAACATTCTCGTTGTCGCCGAACTGGACCAGCACCAGGCCAATCCCAAAGGCCAGTGCGTTGGCACGGTCATTGAGGCTGAGCTGGACAAGCAACGCGGCATCACCGCGACGCTGCTCGTGCAGAACGGGACGCTGAAACGCGGGGATTCGCTGGTTGTCGGCGATAACTGGGGACGCGTCAAGGCGATGACCGACCACGAAGGCAATCCACTCAAGGCGGCCGGGCCGAGTACGCCGACCATTGTTCTGGGTCTCAACGGCGTTCCCGATGCCGGCGAGGTCTTTACTGTCACCAAGAACGACAAGGCCGCCCGCGCGCTGGTCTCCGAACGGCAGAATCAGGCTGCGCGGCAGGTGCGGACCGCCGCGCCGGCGCCGATGACGCTGGAGGATATGTTCGCCCGCGTGGAAGGCGGGGAGGCCGAAACACTCAATATTATCGTGCGGGCCGACACGCAGGGAACGCTGGCCCCTGTTGTACACAGCCTCGAACAGCTCGCCAACGACGAAATCGGTGTCAAGATTATGCAGTCGGCCGTCGGCGACATCACCGAATCCGACGTCATGTTGGCGGAGGCCAGCCAGGCGATCATCATTGGATTCGGCGTGAACATAGACAAGTCCGCGTTGGTGCGCGCCGAACAGTCCGGCGTCGAGATTCGCCATTATCGGATTATTTACAATATGATCGAGGACGTGGAGCTGGCGCTTACCGGGATGCTGGACCCGATCTTTGAGGAGGTGGTCAGCGGCCATGCGGAGGTGCGGCAGATGTTCCGCGTACGCCGCGGCGGGCTGATCGCCGGCTGCATGGTGCTGGACGGCGTGGTCAAGCGCAATAGCCAGGCGCGCCTGATCCGCAACGATTCGACGATCATCACGACAACGATTGAGAACCTCAAGCGCTTTACCGAAGATGTCAACGAGGTGCGGGCCGGGTACGAGTGCGGCATCAATCTTGCCGGCGTCAACTCCGATCTGCAGGAAGGCGACATCATCGAGGTCTTCGAAAAACAACAGGTGCGGTGAGTTTCTGGTTTCCCGGTTTTCGTTTATAGTGGGCGCGACGAAACCATGAGATCCGGCTGCCGAAAAGTCCCATGTCTACTATCCGTCAGGAGCGGGCGGCAGAGCTGCTCTATCAGGAACTTTCGATCTTGATCGCCAGCGAATTGGATGACCCGGCGCTGGAACTGCTGGCTGTCACGAATGTGGTGGTCAGTCGCGATCTGCGCGTGGCCAAAGTCTATGTTTACCAGGACAGCGATGTGCAACGCAGCGCAATGCTCGCCAGATTGAAGCACGCCGCGCCTTTCCTGCGGCGGCAATTGGCCCAAAACGTAAGCCTCCGCGCCGTGCCGGAACTGCTCTTCTACTATGACGACACCCCCGACCAAGCCGCCCGCGTGGATGCACTTTTGCAGAGCATTGCCGAGGAACGAGATACGAGCCAGCAGGATGTGGAGAGCGGGCCCGCGCCTCTCTCCGGGCCGTTCTCTTCCCCTGATTTTTCCTCCGCCGATGCGCAGAAAGAGGATGCATGAACCTTGATGCGTCCTTGTTGAAGCAGAGTGCCGCGTACGTCCAGGAGGGCGCCCCCGTTTCGCCTCCCCCTCGCCTGCTTGACCTCCTGGAAACCAGCCATCATATCCTCTGTATAAGCCACGTTACCCCGGACGGGGACGCGGTCGGCAGTCTGCTCGGCCTCGGCGCGATTCTGCGCGCAATGGCCAAGCGGCCCGTCCTCGCTCTCCAGGATGAGTTGACGTCCGAATTCCAGTTCCTGCCCGGCGTCGAGACAATCATCGGACCGTCGCAAGTCGCCCGCAGCTACGATCTGATCGTCTGCCTGGACACCTCCAGTATCGACCGGATGGGCAACGTCTATTGCTCCGAAGCCCACGACCGCATCCCGTTGGTTGTGATCGATCACCACATCACCAACACCTTCTTCGGCACCGAGAACTGGGTGGAACCAAGTTGCGCCGCGACATGCCAGATGCTTGTGGCCATGGCCGATGCCTTGAACGTGCCGATCACCGAGGAGATCGCCGTTCCTCTGCTGACCGGCCTCGTGACCGATACACTCTGCTTTCGTACGGCCAATACAGATGCGAACGTGCTGCAAGTAACCCTGCGGCTGTTGCGCGCCGGCGCGGAGCTGGACCATATCGTCCGCAACACGCTGGACAGCCGCTCGTTCAGCCTCGTTAAACTGTGGGGGGCCGGCCTGGCGACCGTGCAGATGGAGGACGGAATCGTCTGGGCCACCCTCAGCGCCGAGGGCCGCCGGCAGAGCGGCGTCGAGCTTCACCAGAGCGATGGTCTTGCCAACTTCCTCGTGACGGTGCGCGAGGCCGACATCAGCGCTACATTTGCGCAGCGTTTCGCCCAAAGCGGCCAGGAATTAGTCGAGTGCAGCTTTCGGGCCAAGCCCGGCTTCAACGTGAGCCAGGTTGCGTTTGCGTTTGGAGGCGGCGGGCATCCGCCGGCAGCCGGCTGCACGGTTGCGGGTACGTTGGCGGAGGTGTCGGCCCGGGTTGTGGCCGCCTTGCACGAATTGCGCCGCCAGAGTTTGCCCGCGTCCTGAGTTCTCAGTATCTGTCTTCCTGCCGGTGCGCGACGCAATACGATGAATGCCGATCTGCACGGAATTCTTCTCGTCGATAAACCAGGACGTCCAGTCCCTCCGGTGGGCGCCGATGACGCCGGGTCCCCGACGCTTCCGACCAGCCATGACATTGTTCAGCGCGTGCGGCGATGGAGCGGCCAAAGGCGCATCGGCCACACCGGCACGCTCGACCCGATGGCGAGCGGCCTGCTGGTGTTGTGCCTCGGCGTTGCCACGCGCCTGGTGGAGTACTATCAGGGGCACGAAAAGAAATACGAGGCCCAAGTGACGCTCGGGCGCGCCACCGATACCTACGACGCCATCGGCCGGACCGTGGCGCTCGGCCCGATCCCGTCTCTGACCGCGGCCAATGTGGAAGAGGCCCTGGACGCGTTCCGGGGTCAGATTATGCAGCAACCGCCGGTCTATTCGGCATTGAAGCAAGGCGGAGAAAGCCTGCACCGAAAGGCCCGCCGCGGCGAGGCGGTGGAGATTGCGCCGAGGCCGGTTACGGTCCACGAGATCAATCTGCTTTCCTTTGACCCGCCGGACGGGATTTCTCTCAGGGTGCGCTGTTCTGCCGGTACCTACGTTCGCAGCCTGGCGCTGGCGCTGGGGGAGGCATTGGGCACCGTGGCCCACCTGAGCTATCTGCGCCGCTTGGGCGCCGGCCCCTTTTCGGTCGCTGATGCGTCAGCCTTGCCGGACATCGAAGATGCCGCCGCTTCCAGACGTCTGGCCGACCTGCTGACAGCGCCGGATGCCGGTTTGGGAATGCCTCGTTTGACCGTCAACGAGGAGGAGCAGGTCCGCCTCGGCCACGGGCAGAAGATCTATCAGGACTGTGCCTCCGCGGCCTCGCTCGCCGCCGCCTACGACCGCCGCGGCCGTTTTCTGGGCATCACGCGCGCCCTTGCGGCTGACGGAAGCGATAACGGCACGCTGTGGAAAGCCGAAAAGTGGCTTGCCCAACAGTTGGTGCGTATTGAGTAGACAGTTTTCGTCTTGCCCATTTCCACTGGAAACCAGGAACCAGAAACCGATTCGACATGAAAATCTGGCACGGTGATCTGCGCTCCCTCCGGTTTTCCGGTCCAACTTTCCTGACGATTGGGAATTTCGACGGTGTCCATCTCGGCCATCAGGCTCTTTTGCGCGTTTTGCAGGAGAAAGCCGCGGCGCACTCGCCTATGGCCAGGACAGCCCTGCTCACGTTCGACCCCCACCCGCTGGCGGTGCTGCAACCGCATCTTCCTCTGCGTCTGCTGACCTCGCCGCAGGAACGTCTGCGGCTGCTCGAACCGTTCGGCTTCGATCTCGGGGTGATTCAGCCGTTCGACATGGAGCTCGCCAGCCTGCGCCCCCATCAGTTTATGGCCGTTCTCGTGGAACATCTAGAGCTCGCCCGCTTGGTTACGGGACCGGATTTTGCGTTGGGGCGGGGCCGCAGCGGCAATATCGACGTACTGCGGGCGCTGGGAGCGGAGCTCGGCTATGACGTTTCGGTGATCGAGCCGTACGCAGGCGATGGCGGCGAGATACGCAGCCATCAGATTCGTCAGGGCCTGTTGCGCGGCGCGGTGACCGATGCAGGGCAGATGCTGGGCCGGCCCTATTCGATCGTCGGAATCGTTGAAGAGGGCGCGCGGCGCGGCCGCATCATCGGCGTGCCCACCGCCAACCTCCAGCCTGATTCGCAGCGCCTGATCCCCGCCGACGGCGTCTATGCAACGTGGGTATTTTTGCCGGACAGTTGTACGGATCAGCCCCGCGCCAGCGTCACCAACATTGGCGTGAGGCCTACCGTAGATGGACGCCAACGCCGCATTGAAACACACCTGCTGGATTTCCCGGACGCGGGTGAGTCCGGCGACCTGTACGAACAGAAAATGACTGTCTCCTTCGTTGCACGCCTGCGCGACGAGCAACGCTTTGATGGTCTGGATGCACTGGTCGCACAGATCCAGCGGGATATCTCCGTCGCGCGCCGCGTGTTAAGAGAGGAGCCGGCGATTCCCAATTTTATCTCGGGGGGGTAGACATCTGTCAGGGCGCAACATTATCTAAGGAGAGGCCGCCCCAGTTGTCTTGCGAACAGGTTCTCATTCAATGCGTTATCGCTGTTTTTCAAAGCTCTTTTTCGGTATTCTGCTGCCTATCTGCGCCGTTCTGTTCCTCGGCGCATGTGTGCTGCAACCGATTCGCCCCGACAGCCCCGAAAGCGAACCGCCGCGCCCGCCCGCTGCCCGACCGGATGCGATGGGAGGTGTCGCCGACATTGCATTGCTGAGCGGGATGGATGATGCGCTGGCCTGTCTGGCCGGCGGCCACCCTGTATTTGCCGTGGTGCAGCAAAACGCTAATGTGCGCAATCGCCCCCAGCGGGAAGGCTGTCACCTGGGCCGCGTCCCCGCGGGCGCCCTGGTGCGCGTGGATGCCATCTTCGGTCAGGGCGAGGAGTTTCCATACGCCGCCCTCAACCGTTCAACTCCTTGGATTCCAATTTCCACGCCCGGATTTGAAGAGGACGTTCTACCGATCTTCGAAGAGAATTGCGGCGCCTGTCATAGCAGTGTTGTAAAGCAGGCAGAACTGCAAGTCACCGAGTTTGATCCCCTGATGACCGGCGGTCAAAGCGGGTCGGTGGTGACGCCCGGCGACCCGGAGGCGTCCAAACTCTGGACGCAGATCCGCTCCGACGCAATGCCTCTGGTGGGTGAACTCAACGACGACGATAAGGCGCTGATTTACAATTGGATCGCGGCTGGGGCGGACAGGCAGGGCAGCGAGCCGATTCCGCCGTCTTCTATGTGGCTGCGTCTGGAGGACGGCGAAATCACCTGGGCGTCGCACAACTGCGCGGAGAACGGTGGAACTGTGCCCTACATCAGCGCGCAACTTGTCCTGCCCGCGAGCTGTGCCGCAGCGCCCGATGCCGGACAGCTCGCCGCCTATCTGCCAGTCGAGCCGACGCCGACGGCGGCACCTACCCCAGCTTCAACACCGACACCTGCCCAGGCCCCGGAAAATGGAAGCAACGCCACGGCCGGCAGCGCGGGCGGCAACTCGGGCGGCAACTCGGGCGAATCCGACGTGGTACGTCCAAGCTCCGTCGCAGCCGGCAACATAGGCATTCACGCCGCTCCCCTCAATCTGGCCGCGCCTTCCGAGTCCGATCCGTGGCTGGTTCCCCTGGGCGGCTTCTGCGCCGAACAGGTCCTGGCTCTGGAATTGCAGGACCGCCACAGCATCACCGCCCTGACCTTTGCCCCTGACGGCAGGCTGTTCATCGCTCTCGACATTCCGGCCACCGGTGACTTCGATCCGAACATCCAGTTCGATCCCTATAGTGCTGTCCGCTCGATCGTCATCTGGCATAGCGTCTCCAAAGACAGCTACTATGAGATATTGCGCGACTCCAGCCGCATCACCGGAATGGCATGGCATGAGGGCGCGCTCTACCTGAATCGGGCCGGAGAATTGGGACGGATTCCCGATGGCGGAGGCTATGAGCTCCTGGCTCACGGCTTCGCTGTAGCCGGTCACCTCTACCACGCCAACAATGGTCTCGTCATCAGCGACGGCTGGGTCTACATTTCTGCCGGCGGTGTTCGGGACGGCTATTCGGACGGCATAATCGTTCCCGAAGACGGCGATCAGCCGGCGGAGACGCTGGCAACGAATATGGCCGCGGGCGGCAATCAATACGGGGCACGCATCATACGCGCCCGGCTGGACCGGCTGCTGGCTGAACGCACGATCGGCGTCTTTCAGACGGCGGCGCGCGGTGTGCGCAATCCCTACGGCATTACAGTAGACCCGCGCGGGCGCATCTGGTTCACCGACAATGGCGCCACCAATGTGCCTGGCGATTACAACGCCGGTGATGAGGTCGAACTGCTCGACCCCGGCGCCCTCTCCGCTGGCGCAGTCGCCGGAGACGTCAATGCCACTCCCTTTTACGGCTTCCCGCTGGCGCTGGGCGGGATCAACAAAGATTGGTGGGCCGCCCCGGTGCTGATCCTGCCCAACTCCACCGCGCCCACGGGCCTCTCATGGGCCTACGACACGATTTTCTTCGCTCTTTACGGCCGTGATCCTGGCCTCTACAGGATGGCGAACGCCGGCGGCAGCATCATCGCCGAACGTATCATGCATAACTGGCCGGTGCAGGCGGTCGCAACCGCGCCCGACGGAGCAGTCTGGATCGGCACCGGCACCGGCGGGCTTTTCCGGCTGGTTCCCGGCTGCCCCGGCTGAGGAGAGCTGTTTGCGCTTCCTCTGTGTATCCTCCCAACTCAAGAGCCATTTGGACTGGGGCGGCTATCTCCCGACGGCTGTCGAACTGATGCGTGCGGGCCATGATCTCCTGTGGGCGACCGGCCGTGAACTGCACAGTGAACTGGTTGAACAGAATATTCCCGTCCACGTCCTGCCGGAGACCGGTTGGCGCTGGCCGCCGCCGCCGCCAATCCAGAGGGGCGCGGCCACAGAGGAGGCGTTCCAGCGCTTGCGCATGACCCGCTCGCTCGACCAGTGGCTGAACGTGGCGCGCGTGCGCGCGGCGACGCACGCGCTGGTCGAGGCGGGCAGCCGTTTTCGCCCGCATCTGATCGCCAGCGAAATGTTCACCGCGGCTGCGGCCATCGCTGCCGAAATTCTGGATGTGCCGTTCGCGGTCGTCGGCTGGCCTGCGGTAGAGCCGCAGGCGGAGTCTACAGGGGACTCGCCCGGCCCCATCGGCGAGCTGGCCCGCGAACGGGTGACCGCCCTGCTCGACGAATTCGATGTGAGCGGGGTCAATTGGGCGTTGGACGGACCCGTAGCGCTGCGTTCGCCCTCGCTCCACCTGACCTTCTGGAGTCCCCGCTGGTACGCCGGCACGCGCCTCCTGCCTCAGACGCGCATGGTCGGCGGGATCGCGGCGCCGCCCCAGCCGCGCGAATCGGCATGGCTTGCCCAACTTCCGGCGGACCGTCTGTGGATTTTCGTCACGCTCGGCACCGCTTTCACCAAAGACATCAACTTCTTTGTAATCGCAGCCAATGCGGTCGTTCAGGCCGGCGGCGTGCCGATTCTGGCGGTCGGAAAGGGCATCGACTCCGGTGGCCCAGAGGGGGCTTGGACTGCCCGTGAGATGGCTGCCCTACGGAGCAGACTGCCGCAGCCGTCGGCGTTGGTGGAGAGGATTCGTTTTGCGGAGGTGCTGCCGCATTCCGCGGCCGCGATCCATCATGGCGGCGCCGGCACGACACACGCTTTGGTTACTTACGGAATTCCCCAAATCGTCGTGCCAAAGGCGGCCGACCAGGCGCGGCAGGCCAGCGGGGTGATGCGCAGCGGCGTCGGCTATCACATCTCGGCCGCGCAGATGACTGCCGCGCTGCTTGCGGAAGCGCTGCAAAAGATCCTGCCGCTCGATTCCCCTGCCCGCCGCAACGCCGCCGGCCTGCGGGATGAGTTCGCCTCGTTGGGAGGCGTGCCCAGGGCCGCGCAGATTCTGGTTGCGTCGGTATAGGGATCCGGCACAGGGCATCCGGCATCCAAGCGGTTTCATTGATAGAGAACTTCGCTTACGCCGTTCCTCTTTTCTACCCGGATCAGTCGCTCCGTAGCCTGTTCGAACGAGTCGTCATGACTGATGATGAAGAGTTGCTGGAAGCCGCGTACGCCCACAATCTGGCGGGCCAGCGCGCCGCGGCGGGTGTCGTCAAGATTTGTGGTCGGCTCGTCGAAGAAGGCGACGGCGATATCGCTCATCTCCTGGAGGAGGGCCAGGCGTACCGCCAGCGCAGCGCTCATCTGCTCGCCGCCGGATAGCTGGGCAAATGCCCGTTCGCGGCCATCCACCTCCAGGACAATCCCGTAGTCCTCCTGCCAGCGGAGTGTGCGCGTGTCGTCCTCCATAATCTGGCCGAAGAGTTGATTTGCCGCGTAGCTGATCTGCTGGACCAGCGCTTTTGTCACGAACGGGCCGGCCTCCTGCATGACCGAGCGGAGGAACCGCAAGAGCTCCTCTTGTTTGATCAGCAGTTCATGTCGGGATTGGGCGGCAGCGAGCCGCTTTTGCTGGACCTGCAATTGGGCAAGCTCCTCCTTCGCCTGGCGCAGATCTGCGCGCCAATGGCCCAGATCCGTCTCCAGGCGCACCATGCGGCTGCGGGTGTCGTCCACCAGCGTCACAATCTCCCGGAAACGCTTCTCGTCGAACTCGTCCGTATAGTCTGCCAGTTGGGCCAGTCCGCTTTCGTAGCTTTCCAGCGCGGTCTTCAACACCTTTTCGGTTTCGGCGACCTCCTGCCGGCGCTGAGGGAGAGCCTCAGCTGCGGCCTGATGACGGCTGTAGAGGTCGTCGGCTACCTGATGCTCCTCCAGCTGGGAGCTGATACGAGCTGCCTCGTCCTCCACACTAGCAAAGGGCGCCATGCGCTCGTCGAGCTCCGTAAGCTTGCGCCGTTGCTGTTCGGCCAGCGCTTGTTGTCGCTTGAGGGCCTGTTCAACCCCCTTGCGTTCGCGTGCCTGTTGGATCGCCACATCGCGCCGCCGTCGTGGATTGCCCAGCGCGTCCAGCTCCTGTTGCAGCTGCTCCACGCGCTGCGGCGCTTCCTCCAGGGTTTCGGCCGCGTCGCGGTCTTCGGCCAGCTGGGCACGTCGCTCGGCCAGTTCCTCTTCGGCTGTTTCGACCGCGTTCTGGCGCGGGAGCTCGCGCAGGGTCTGTTCATTCCGTGTGAGCGTCGAGCGGGCCTCCTCCCGTTTCGCCTCAAACTGTCGGATCTTCTGCTCGACGGCCTGGGCATCCTTATTCAATTTGCTCCAACGTTTGCGGAGACTTTCGAGGAGTTGCCGCCGATGCTCTGCGGACAGGGGCTGCTCGCAGAGCGGGCAGATCGCGGACGATTTCAAAGCCTTTAGTTGCTGACCCTGCTCCTGGGTTGTCTCCTTTTCCGCGAGCAGTCGGGCTGCGCTGGCCTGCGCCGCAGATATCTCATTCTGGAAGGATTCCACGTGCGCCTGCAATGGATTGAGCGAGAACTCGATCTTCTTTGCCTGTTCTGCCTCCGCGCGCAGACTATCCAGGCGCTTCTTCGCCGCATCCGCGGCGGCCTGATCCTTTCGTATGCGGGCACCGGCATCGCGCAGCCGGTCCGCTTGGCGCTGGGCAAGGCGCAGGTCAGCCTCCAGCTCTTCCTGTCTTTTCGCCGCTTCCGCCAGCCCTGCGGCTGTTTTCTCCGCTTCTGCGATGTCAGCGAGGGAGCGACTGTGCGCATCGGTCTGTGTTTGTGCTTGGGTCAGGCGCGTCTGGACGATGATTCGCTCATCCTGCAACTTCCGGCGTTGGATGCTTCTCTCGTTCACAGTGCGTTGTTCCCGCTGCGCGGCGCGGTAGGCTTCATGGTCAGCCCGGTTGGCCTCTGTGACCGCCGCGGCCCCTTCGCTCTCTGACAGCCGTCGCCGGGCTGAGTCCAAGATCCGTTCCTGTTCGGTGACATCCTTATGTTGCATCTGTGTCAGACGATGCAGTTCAAGCAGCCGCTTCTGTTTTGCCTCCATCGTCCGTCGGTCCGATTCGGCTGCGGCCAACTCCGTCTGGACGGCACGCAGGGCGGTCTCTGCGCTGTTTATTTGGGTGGTCAACTCACTGACGTCGGTCTGTGCAGGCGGCAGCCGTTTCAGTTCACCCTCCAGTCTGCTCATTTCGACCGCTTGCGCGTTTTGACGCCGGGTGAGCAGGTTGAGCGGCTCGCGCATCTGCTCGTACGCCCGGCGGTATTCGGCCACCTTGAGGAGAGGATCGAAAACTGCTTTGCGAGCGCTGGGAGTCGCCAGAAAGGAGGCCGTAAAGCTGCCCTGGGGGACGCCTACCGCATTGCTGAACAGGTCTGCCGGATTGGACTCCGCATCGATGCCGAGATGCTGGCGCAAAAACTGGATGACGTCGGCTTTGCCCTCGCAGATGTTCAAGGAGAGCTGCGGGTCGAGGACTCTGTATAGGTCGTTGTTGCCACAACGCCGTTTCACCTGATAGGTGCGCTCGTCGTGGTCGCTTAGAAAGTCGATAGTGACGCTCGCCGATTTCTGACCTTCGCGCACGAAAGAGGACAGCTTACCAGGGCGGTGATCGAAAAGCGCGAAGCCGATCGCTTCGAGAATCGTCGTTTTGCCTGCTCCATTGGCGCCGATGATTGCGTTCGCGCCGGGGCTGAATTCGACCGTTTCCTGCGTGTAGCTCTTGATGTTTTCCAAGGTCAGCGAGTGGATCAGCATTTCAACTCTTCTCCCTGCGAATCCTCTGCCCGCTCTTCCTGATCCGTTCCTCACCACCCGTAAACTCTTCCAAAACTGCTTCAGCGGATGCGCCGCTGACGGCCATCTGCTTGATGGCAAGGGCCAGCTCGGTCCATTCCTCGCTGCGGGCGCGGAAACGGCTGTCCCGTTCGAGGAGACTGGCGATGATCTGCCGTTCCAGCGCCGGCCGGCTGAGTTGTTGATCGTCCCCCACCGCGAATTCGGCCGCGCGCGTGTCGTTGCGCACGAAGCAGATCAGCGGTCGGTAGAGCTCTTCGATCATCTGCCTGAGCGGTTCCAGCGGGAGCGCGGTGCGGTCGAAGGGAGGTACGCCGGAAAGCCGCAACTCGACGACCGGCTCCCTATCCTTGAATAGATGGCGCTGGCGCTCGACATGGCTTCGACATTGATCGACCAGTTCGACAGGCGTCTTGCAACCGTCGACCCTGAAGAAGAGGCGTTCAAACGGACGCCGGAGGTTGGCATGCAGGACAGGACGGTGTTTTGGCACTGTCTCCGTGTCCACCTCCACAAGATAGTAGCCCCGTTCCGGCCAGGCAGCCTCGTCAATGGAATTGGTCTCCGTGCTGCCGGGATTGTAGATCCAGCTGTCGATCTCGTAAGGTTTGTGGAGGTGGCCCAACGCCAGATAGTCTACGTGGGGCCGCAGAGGCGCCAATTCACGCCGGCTGAGGCCGCCGGCGCCTTCAGCGACAACACTCTCGACCCCGGTGTGTGCCATAAAGATGGTGTATTCGACCCCCTGTCTGTCGCTGGCAGCCAGGGCGTCGGCCACGCTGCACATGGCATGAGCCGTGGCGCTGCCGTGATAACGCATACCGTAGACGCGCAGGCCTGGCAACGGCTCTACATAGGCGCCCCGGCGATTCGCGTAGGGCGAAAGCGTAGCCCGCTCGCCGTCAATCTTCGGGTTGAGCAGCGTCAGCAAATCCCGTTCGGCGAGAAACTCCATCCAACCCATGTTGTCGCGGTAGTAGGCCAGTTCATGGTTTCCTTCCACCGCCAGACAGGGGATTGCGGCTTCTCGCAGGCGTTCCAGTCCGGTGATGGCATGGACGAGCGTGAGAGGATCGATGGCCCGTTTCTCAAAGAGATCGCCGGCCAGCAGAACGAAATCGACGTTCTGGCTGATAGCCGTGTCTAAGATGTTGAGAAAGGCGCGGGTGAAGTCCTGTTGTCGGTCTCTGCTGTTGTACTGGCGATAGCCGAGGTGACAGTCGGCCATGTGGAGGAAGGTGGCGCGCATGGTATTCCCGGGCAAGATTTTTGGATGTGATGAGGTGATGGGCGATTGTTCACCGGGCGGTGGGCGCCGTCGAGCGGAGTCAGTCTTTGTTGTCGCGCTCGGAAGAGATGAACAGGCTGAGGAAAAAGCTGACGATGCTGATGACGATGGCGCCCCAGAAGGCGGCCCCAAAGCCATCTACGCGGAAGCCGACGTTGAACAGTCCGGCCAGCCAGCCGGTCAGGAGCAGCATCAGCGCATTGACGACAAGGGTGAACAGGCCGAGCGTTACGATATAGACCGGACAGGTCGCCGCTTTGGCAACCGGCTTGATGACCGCGTTGACAATGCCGAAAATCAGGGCAACCGCCAGCAGGCTGACGATATCCACCTGACCGTCGCCAGCGAATTCAATGCCGTCGACCAGGGCTGCCGCCGCGTAGAGGGCGATGGCGTTGCCGATTATCCGTAAAAGAAGGGTCATCGCAGGTTACACGCGCCGGCGCATCGTGTAGAGGGTGCTGCGTACGGAGAAGCCGTGGTCCAGCAGGGTCTGCGCCGCGATTTCGTCCTCTGTGCTGACAGACGCCCGCAGCGGCCAGCGCGGCGCTTCCTGCAGCAGCGCCAGCGCGCTCAGGATCAGTGGCTGGGCATACCGTTCCTGGGCTTCGCGCCGCAGCCAAAGCCGGATATGGTGCTCGCCTCGCCAGCAGCGTGCAACGACCTGGATCGCGCCTTCAAAACGGCTGCCGTAGTCGCGGATCGCATAGCGATGGACGCGCTGGCGGCCGGCCAACCTGCTGAACAGCTCACCGATGCGCTTCTCCAGCGGGAGTTGGAAATCTTCGCGACGTGCCGCCCGCCACCACTGGGACTCCGCGCTCGGCCGGCTGGCAGCCAGCTCATAGAGCAGATTGCCTTCGGAGACAGAAAACGGCTGCAGATTGGTCAGCGTCGGCCGTGTAACCGGCTTGGGCACGACCGGCGCGTACAGTTCCGAGGCGCCTCCCATACTCTCGAAATGCATCCGTTCGTAGAGGCCGCGGGCGATCTCGTTTTCCCCGCGCACCTGCAGCACTGCCCAAGAGCCGCCCATATCGCGGATGTACTCCAGCGCATGCTCCATCAGCGCGCGGCTGATCCCGCGCCCGCGCCAAACCGGCGAGACCGCCACATTCGCGATTTGCCAGCGCCCGCTTCCGCTCGACGCGCGCTGCACGGTCACATTGCCCACCACCCGGTTGTTCTCGACCCAGACAAATCCGCTGAAGACATTGCGGAACTCCCCGGTGCTGCGAGCAAGAATGCCCACCAGGCCGCTCATGTAGCTGAGCATCCGCAGCTCACGCAGCGCGGCCTCGCCCTGCTCGTCCAATTCGTCGGAGAAGGCGTCGGCTATCAATCTGGAAACGGCGCGCAGATCGCACGCAACGTCAAACGGTCGGATGCCGCGCTGGGGGCCGGTCAGGCGCCCGGCGGCGGAACGTATCAGGGCAACCATTTAGCGAAGTTCGTAGCGTGTCCAGCAATTCACTGCGAAACGCGCACGAGCGCAGGACGCAGGATCCGGTCCTGGATGCGATAGCCGGTGCGTAAAGTCTGGATGATATGTCCGCTGGGGACATCAGCGTTCGGTTCGTTCGAGATTGCCTCATGCCGGGTAGGGTCGAATTCACCGCATGTGTCCAGCGGCTCGACCTCCGCGTTGGCGAGAACGTCCAGCAGTTTCTGCTGAATCTGCTCAAAACCTTCAAGCCAGGCCCGCTCCTCACCCGGAACGCCGGCGGGAACGTTCTGGAAGGCCAGCTCCAGGTCATCGAGAACCGGCAGCAGCTGGCGCATCATGTTTTCTTTGTCGCGTTTGATGCGCTCCTGGTGCTGGCGTTCGCGGCGTTTGCCTGCGTTCTCATACTCGGCGACCGTACGCTGCATCGTGTCGACCGCGCTGGCCGCCTGCTCCTGGGCCTCGGCCAACTCCGATTCAAGCCGGGCGATGCTCTCTTCGGGTGTCTCCTGTCTCTCGTCGGCCTCTTCAGTCTCACGAGCAGCGTCCGCCTCGGGGCCTTCAGTATCAAGAATGGCCTCTTCAGGCAACTGCCCGTTTCCAGTTTCCACCGACCCGTTATTCCGCTCTTCCTCTTGATTCATGAATGATCCCGTTATCCGGAAATGTTCTCCTGTGATCTAACCGTAGATCTGGTGCATCAGTTCGTCCAGGAGGGTGGCGACATAGCGTACAGCCCCGATTGTGCGGCCGTAGGGCATGCGCATCGGGCCGACCACGCCCAGCAGCCCGCTGACGCGGTCGGGTACGCCGTAGCGGCTCAGCACCAGGCTGATGTCCTGCATGTCGCCGAATCGGCCTTCCCCGGCGATCATCACCTGCACGTCGTTCAACTCCATGACATCATGATATATCTCTTGCAGCAGGGAGCGCTGCTCGAATACCTGCACGATCCGCCGCACCTGCGGCCCGTCGGCAAACTCGGGCTCGGCCAGCACCTGGGCCAGCCCGTGTCGATAGACGCGTTCGCCGATTTGCTCCTTGGATTGGTGCAACGAATTGAGCACCAACTCGCCCACCTCGCGCGCGAAGCCGTTGAATCCCTCCAGTTTCTCCGGCAGATCGGCTATGTTGGCGCCCGAAATCTCTTCATTGAGCTGGTTGCTGGCGCGGCTCAACTCCTCCTGAAAAATCGGTTGCTCCAGCGTGATCAACTGCTGTTTCAATGTGCCTGTAGCCAGCACAAGCACCAGCAGCACAACGGTATCCTGAATGCCGATCAGCTCCAGGTGTTTGACCCGGCTGGACATCGAGCGGGGCGAAGTCGCCAGCGCCGCGCCCGTGGAAGCCTTCGCCAATACGGCCGTGCTGAGACGGAGCCACTGATCGATCTCCCGCCGCGCCTGATGGAACTGATGGCGGATCATCTGCCGCTCGCGCGAGGGCAGATCGGTGTGCGCCATCAGATGTGTCACGAAATAGCGGTAGCCGTCATCGGTCGGGATGCGGCCGGCGCTGGTATGTGGATGTGTCAGCAGCCCGGCCTTCTCCAGCGCCGCCAGATCGTTGCGAATCGTTGAAGCGCTGACGCCCATGTCGTATTTCTGCGCGATCGATTTGCTGCCCACCGGTTGGGCGCTCTTCACATATTCCTGAATGACGACGCGCAGCACCTGTTTACGCCGCTGGCTCAGCTGAAGTTCCTTCATGGATTCACGGAAATACTATATGGTTGCGGGCATTAGCACTCCTGCTATGGGGGTGCCAATCAAGCAGGAAGTGTAACAAAACGGGTCGCGAGTTGTCAAGGGATTGGGGCGGTTCAGTAGGCATTCTTGTTTGAGCCCAGCAGCCATTGTCCAAGTGTCCGCAGCAGAATCTTGATGTCCAGAGCCAGCGACCAGTTCTCGATATACCAGAGGTCGTACTTCGTGCGCTCCTCGATGGATGTGTCCCCGCGCAGCCCGTTGACCGCGGCCCAGCCGGTCATTCCCGCCTTTTCGCGGTGGCGGTCCATATAGCGCGGAATCATCTGCCGAAACTGCTCTACGTAGACTGGCCGCTCCGGTCGCGGCCCCACCAGGCTCATCTCGCCGAAAAGGATATTGATCAACTGAGGAAGTTCATCGATATTGGTGCGCCGGATGAATGCGCCCAACTTTGTGCGCCGCGGGTCGTTCTCGACCGTCCAGCCCGGCCCGGACTGTTCGGCATCCTGGCGCATCGAGCGGAATTTCAGGATCTTGAACGATTTGGCATCCAGCCCCATCCGTTCATGCGTATA
>CATOTS010000043.1 GCA_951813625.1 uncultured Caldilineaceae bacterium
CCTCAGCCACCGCCGGCATGAACCCCCCGCCAAACGATTCCCACACAGAACGTGGGCTGCACCCGTTCCTGGGCGACTCTTGACTGCCAACCGGCTTCGCGCTAGAATTCACCCACCCGGGAATAAGGACAAAAGCACCCTGGGCAAGGCCGCAGTTCGACGCACCGACAATGACTTCAGAACCCAAAATGCCAACCTCCCAACCGGCCCCGTCAACCGGGCCGGCGGCAGTATCAGGCAACGGACAGAGCCCGCGTCAGCAGGTTTCCGTCCTTGACCGGCCCGGCACGCAGCATCCATCTTCGCCCCAGCGCGTAATCGACTGCGACATCCACAACGAGGTGTCCTCGAAAGAAGATCTGATGCCCTATCTGGCCGACTATTGGCGCGACTACATCAACAACTCGGCCTTCACTGGCCCGAGCGCCGATGATTATCCGCGCGGCGCGCCCACCTCGGCGAGACCGGGCAGCGTTCCGCCCGGCGGCCGGGCCGCGGGTTCCAGTTTGCAGTTCGTGCAAGAGCAGGCGCTGGCCCCGTTTGACACCGAGATTGGCGTCCTGAACTGCGCCTACCGCGTCCAAAGCGTCAAGCAGGAGGACCTGGCGGTAGACCTCGCCACGGCAGCCAACCGCTGGCAGATTGACGAGTGGCTGACGCCCGAGCCGCGCCTGCGTGGCTCGCTCGTCGTGCCAAGCCAGGTGCCTGCGCGCGCGGCTGAGGAAATCCAGCGTTTCGGTGAGCATCCGCAGTTTGTGCAGGTCATTCTGCCGGTTCGCTCCTACATTCCCTACGGCAGTCGATTCTACGATCCTCTCTACGCGGCCGCGGTCGAACGCGATCTTGTCGTCGGCATCCACTTTGGCGGCGCGCCCGGCCATCCACCGACGCCGGTGGGGTGGCCCTCAACCTATCTCGAAGAACATGCGGGCATGGCGCAGGTCTTCCAGTCGCAGGTCATCAGCATCATAGCCGAGGGCGTCTTTGACCGCTTTCCCGACCTGCGCATGGCCCTGATTGAAGGAGGTTTCATCTGGATGCCCTCGCTGATGTGGCGGCTGGACAAAGAGTGGAAGGGCCTGCGTTCCAACACACCCTGGGTCAGGCGTCCGCCGTCGGACTACATTCGCGAGCATATTCGCCTGACCGTTCAGCCCGTCGGCGCCCCGCCCGACCCACGCTATATTCTCCAAACGATCGAGCAGATGGAGTCGGACTCGATGTTGATGTTTGCCACCGACTACCCGCACTGGCACTACGATGACCAGGATGAAGCCTGGCCGGTCGCGCTGCCCGAACCGCTCAACGGCAACATCTGGTCCGAAAACGCCCGCGCCTTCTATCGCCTTTGAGGAGATCCACCATGACGCTGGAACTGGAGCTGGAAGCAAAGCCGGCCGCCGACGAGAAGACGCGACTGAAGATAATCGACACCGACATTCACAACTTCGACGTTTACGACGACCCCATTTTCGACCAGATTTTTCGCAAATACCTCGCGCCCGAATGGCTCGACCATCACAAGATGATCGGGATGCGCAGCTATTTCGGCGGCGGCTATCCGCGCGCCCAACCGAACGCCGCCCGCACCGATTCCTGGCCTCCCAGCGGCCGCCCACCGGGAACAGACTTGGATTTCATGCGCGAGCAGCTGCTCGACACCTGGGACATGGACTACGGGATCCTGAATCCTCTCGTCGGCGCCGGCAGCCAGGTGAACAGGGAGTACGGGGCACAGCTGGCGCGCGCCGTCAACGACTACCAGATCGCCGAGTGGCTGGAGCTCGAGCCGCGCTTGCGCGCCTCGATGGTCGTCAACTACGAGGACGCCGAACTGGCGGCCGCGGAAATCCACAGGTTGGGCGATTACGACGGCTTTGTACAGATCCTGCTCGTAACGCGCACCGAGGAGCCCCTCGGACGGCGCAAGTATTGGAAGATGTACGAGGCCGCACTCGAATACGACCTGCCGGTTGGCATCCACTTCGGCGGCGGCGGCAGCCATCCGCTGACCGCCGGCGGATGGCCGTCCTACTATATTGAAGACCACTGCGGCATGGCGCAGTCATTCCAGGCGCAGGTCGCCAGCTTGGTCTGCGAGGGCGTTTTCGAGCAATTTCCCGGCCTGCGAGTGGTCATCATCGAAGGCGGCTTTGCCTGGTTTCCTTCGCTGGCATGGCGCCTGGACCAGAGCTGGAAGCGTTTGCGCGCAGAGGCGCCCTATCTCAAACGGGCGCCGTCAGAGTATATGCAGGAACATTTCTGGTTGTCCACCCAGCCAATGGAGGAGCCTCGCCATCAGCGCCACTTTGAACAGTTGCTTGAGCAGATGGACGGCGGCAGCCACCTCATGTTCGCGACCGACTACCCGCACTGGGACTTCGACTCGCCCGGTCGAGCCCTGCCGGCGACGCTCCCGTTCGAGACGAGGCGAAACATCATGGCGGAGAACGCCCGCGCCTTCTACAAACTGCCGTAGCCGGCGAACTGGACGCACGAGATGGGCGGAATCGGCCGCTTTCTGACCTCGCCTCTGGCAACTGTGCAAGGGGAGCCACTAACCCTGGCGGACCTCCTGCTTACAGTCGCGTCGGTACTGTTCTTCTACCTGCTCGCGCGGGTGGCGGCCGGGCAGTTCAGGCGCAAGGTGGAGCCTCGCCTCAATCTGACGGCGACGAACAAGCATCTCCTTCGCTCCACCATCTATCTGACCATCCTCCTGGCCGGCATCTATACGTCACTGTCGTTTCTAAGCGTCGACCTTTCGATATTCCTGGTGCCGCTCGGCGCGCTCAGCATCGGCCTGGGCCTCGGCCTGCAGACGCTGGCCAGCAACTATATCGCCGGGCTGGTGCTGATGATGGAGGGAACAATCCGCGACGGTGACGTAATCGAAGTCGACGGCATACGCGGCACGGTAATCGAGGTCGGCCTGCGCACCACGGTCGTCCAGACCTTCAGCAACACCGAGGTGATCGTTCCCAATTCGTTGATGGTTTCGCAGCGCCTCGACAACTGGACGAAGTCGGACCGCGTCCTGCGCATCGAGTCGCATATTGGCGTCGCCTACGGCTCTGACATCGGCAAGGTACACGAGATTTTGCACTCGAATATCATAGGCCACGCGGCAGTGATTTCCGATCCGGAACCGCGTACATTTCTGGTAGAGTTCGCCGACTCCGCACTGCTTTTCCGCATCCAATACTGGATCGATGACCCAACCCAGCGCCTTTCCTCTCTCAGCGAAATACTCGAGGGGATCTACCAGGATTTGAACGAACAGGGCATTGTCATTCCGTTCCCGCAGCGCGATGTATGGCTAAGGCAGGAGCCCGCGGGATCGAGTCTTGCCGGCGCCGCCACTGGATAGGTTTCATGCAACCCGTGTTCGTTACCACGAACGGGCGCGGCCGCGAGTCTTCAAGGAGACAGTTCGATGAGCAAGCTAGGAGCAACCCCTATCACAGCGCCGGGCTGGACGGCCCAGCACAGCGAAGGTGTCAAGATCGTCGACTGCGACGTCCATCACAACTTTGAGCGGCCCGAACAGCTGCTGCCCTATCTGTCAAAGTTCTGGCAGAATCATCTGCTCGACCAGGGGCTGCACCTGCCTAGCGGCGGCTACTCTAACATCCCTCACCGCACCAATCGACCCGATCTGAAGGACCCCAATCTGAAAGAGCGGGATTTCAATTTTTCGCTCGAGTTTCTGCAACGCGAGCACCTTGACCCCTGGAATGTGGACTACGCGCTGTTGACCGGGCCGCCCCCGTTCTACGGCTACACGGGGTTGCCCGATCCGGACTGGGCCGCGGCCCTCTGCCGCGCCTTCAACGACTGGACCATCGAATACTGGCTAGGCAGGGATGACCGCGTCGTCAACGCGATCCTGGTCTCGCCTTCCGACCCTGCCCAGGCTGTCGCCGAAATCAGGCGGCTCGCCGACCGCAAGGACACGGTCGCCGTCATGATCCCGATGGGCACCAGCATGCCCTTCGGCAACCGCTTCTATCACCCCATCTGGGAGGCTTGCGAAGAGCACGGGCTGCCGGTTGTCGCCCACATCGGCGGCGGCGGCGGAGCCGCGCGTACGACCCCCACCCCGCTCGGCTTTCCGACCTACTACATGGAGTCGCGTATGAGCCGCCCCTATGTGGCGAGCACACACGCGGCCTCGCTGATCTGCGAAGGCGTTTTCGAAAAGTTCCCCAACTTGATGTTCGCGCTGACCGAAGTCCAGCAGCTGTGGGCCGTCGCCGTGATGTGGCACATGGATTCCGACTGGAAAGCCATACGCGATCAAACGCCTTGGCTGAAACGCCTGCCCAGTGAGTATTTCCGCGAGCACATACGCGTCGGTTCGCAGCCAATGCACGAGACCGAGAGCACGGAGCAGTTCTACCAGTTCCTGGAGATGATGCACGCCGACGAAACGCTTGTCTACTGTTCAGACTTTCCCCACTTCGACTGGAACGATCCGGTCACCACCTTTCCAAAACTGAATCCCAAAGCGCATCAACGCATCTTTGCCGGCAACGCACTCGAAATGCTGCGAATGGGGGACCTTCTGCAGTGACACACGTAGTCATCGCCAAAGTGTGGGAGATCCCGCCGGGGGAGCGCAAAATCGTCGTCCCGTTCCGCGGCCGCGCCGGCATCGGCGTCTTCAATGTAAACGGCGATTTCTTCGCGCTGCGTAACATCTGCCCGCACAAACGGGGCCCCCTCTGCACGGGCGAGCTGACCGGGCGCATCGAAGCGGCTGCGCCCCCTTCCGGCCATGCTGCCGAAATGACCGTCGACGGCGACGGCGAGGTATTGCGCTGTCCCTGGCATCAATGGCCGTTTGAGATCGCCACCGGCCGCTGCCTGGTCGATCCCAAAGTGCGCGTAAAGACCTACCCCGTGCGCGTGGTCGGCAATGACATCGTCGTCGACTATGACGAGTAGTTCAAGTGGCGGCCGCCGGTCTTCGTGCAATCGGCGACATCTCGCTCATCCTGTCAAACGCCCTCCTGGGCGGACCAGTTTTTTCCTCCCTTGCCGCCCGGATCGGGGTTCACCGTACCCGTCTGATCAAGCCAACCCGCCGGCGCCGGCTTCCATTCCCAGCAACTGAAACGACTCCTGCGCGGTCACCTGGCCGTCTGATAATGGCGCGGCGCCGTTGAATTCTATGCGCTGACCGGGTAGCAGAGTAGAATGAAGTCAACTTTTCAGGATCATTCATGTACCTGGTGACTTTGATTTCACGCGAGAAAGGCATTCATGTCAGAAGATATCGCTCCAGGCCATCCCGATAACAGCACGGACTCTCCTCCTGCACCCGGACCGGTCTCATTCGACGAGAACGTAGATCCCGCCGACCTTGTCGAGCCGGAAGACGCCCTGCCCGCCATCAGCTTGGCAGATCTGCCGCAAGCGGCGCAGGCGGCTGCGGCCACCGCCGGTTGGACGCGACTTATGCCCGTCCAGGCGAGGGCGATCCCCTATCTGCTCGCCGGGAGGGACCTGATGGTGCAGGCGCGCACGGGCAGCGGCAAGACCGGCGCTTTCCTCCTGCCCATGCTGCACCACATCGAGACGCGCAAGAAGGCCTGCCAGGCACTGATCCTTGCGCCGACGCGCGAGCTCGCACTGCAGGTGTCAAAGGAAGCCGAGCTGCTGGGACGCGCCGCCGGTGTGCGCAGCGTCGCCGTGTACGGCGGCGTCGGGTACGGCCCTCAAATCGAAGCAATGCGCGCCGGCGCCCAGCTGGTCATAGGCACACCGGGACGTATCCTCGATCATCTGCTGCAGCGCACGCTGCGGCTGGATAACCTGCAGCTGCTGGTCTTCGACGAGGCTGACCGTATGTTGTCTATGGGTTTCTATCCCGACATGCTGCAGGTGCAGACCTATCTGCCCTCACACCGGATCAGAGGCTCGATGTTCTCGGCCACCTTTCCGGCCCACGTGATGCGACTGGCGCAGCAGTTCCTCACCCAGCCCGACTTTCTCAGCCTCAGCCGCGACCGGGTACACGTGGCAGAGGCCGAGCACGTCTTGTATGCAGAGCCGGGCATGAAAAAGGACCGCGCCCTGGTCCGGCTGATCGAGGTCGAGAATCCGGCCGCCGCCATCGTCTTCGGCACGACGCGGCGCACGGTCGACTATATTACGATCGTTTTGCAGCGCTTCGGGTATGACGCCGACAAGCTGACATCCGATCTCAGTCAGCAGGAGCGCGAGCGGGTCCTGCGCCGGCTGCGCGAAGGGAAGCTGCGGCTGCTCGTAGCGACCGACGTGGCCGCACGCGGCATCGATATCCCAGAGTTGTCTCACATCATCCAGTTCGAGCCGCCCGAGGATCCCGAATCCTACATCCACCGCGCCGGGCGGACTGCGCGCGCAGGGTCTACGGGCACTGCGATCTCGCTGACAGCATCTTTCGATGAACGAATGCAGATGGAGCGAATCGCCAAGCGATTCGGTATTCCGCTTGAGGAGCGGAAGCTTCCCACCGATGAAGAGGTCGCGGCTACCGTTTCAGAGCGTGTCACCGCCCTTCTCGAGGCCAAGCTGCGCGGCCGCGACAATCTGCAGAGCGAGCGGATGCGCCGTTTCCGGCCGCTGGTTGATGAATGGCTGGAATCGGAGGAGGGGCAAACGCTGCTGGCTATGCTGGTCGACGACTTCTACCAGGGCTCCCTGCACGCGCCGCCGGTCTTGCCGGCCGAAGAGCCTGCCACGCAAGGCAGGCAGCAGCAGCAGCAGCAGCAACAGACCCGCCGCCGCCGCAATCGACGGCCGCGCAACCGCCGCCGCGACTCCTGATCCCCACACGCAGTCCCCAGATTATATCTTCTCTACGGCACATTCTTCCGTAGTTCGTCGAGCCAGGCGGCAGCCGAGGAGTCGCTCGGCGCGCGCCAGTCCCCGCGCGGGCTGAGTGAACCGCCGCTGCCGACCTTGGGCCCGTTGGGAACGGCTGTGCGCTTGAACTGGCTGATCTGGAAGAAGCGGAAGAGGAAGAGTTCCAGCCACTTCTTTATCGCCGTGAGGTCGTACTCGTTGCGCCTGCTGTCCGGCAGAAATTCAGGCCACGGGCCGCGGCTGCGGTCGCCCCACGCCTGCAGTGCCATGAATGCGACCTTGCTGGGCCGCAGGCCGTAGCGCGAAATGTGGTACAGAAAAAAGTCCTGCAGCTCATAGGGCCCGATTTTGGCCTCGGTCGACTGCGCCGGTCCGTCTGACGTCCCGTCTCCCGGCACCAACTCCGGGGAAATCTCCGTGTCCAGGACCGACTGCAGAACGCTGCTTGCGGCCTTGTCAAACTGAGAGGTGGCGATGATCCAGCGGATCAGGTGCTGGATGAGCGTCTTCGGTACCGAGGCGTTTACGTTGTAGTGGCTCATCTGGTCGCCGACGCCGTAAGTGGCCCAGCCCAGCGCCAGTTCGCTCAGGTCACCCGTCCCCAGCACGAGGGCGTCGTTGTAGTTCGCAAGCCGGAAGAGGTGGCTTGTGCGCTCGCCCGCCTGGACATTTTCAAACGTAATGTCGTACTCGGGGTCCTCCTCGGCGAACGGGTGTCCAATGTCGCGAAACATCTGCATCGCCGCAGGGCGGATGTCGATCTCGTGGGCGCCGACGCCGAACGCCTCCATAAGGCGGTGCGCGTTTGTACGCGTACCCGGGCTGGTGGCGAATCCAGGCATCGTGTACGCAAGAATGTTGGCGCGGGGCAGCTTCAGACGATCCATCGTGTGCGAGGCCACGATCAGGGCCTGCGTCGAGTCAAGACCGCCCGAGATGCCGACGACGACCTTTTCGATGCCGGTGGCGCGCAGCCGTTGCATCAGCCCGTGCACCTGGATGTTGTAGGCCTCGTAGGCCTGTTCGTCGCGGCGCACGGCATCGCTGGGCACGAAGGGAAAGCGTTCTACCCTGCGCTGCAGGCGTCCAATAGGCTGCGACTGGTCTGTACAACCTTCCCCCGTTGCCAGCAGCGGCGTCTGGAAAGCGAAGTCTACTGTGCGAATCTTTTCCAGCTGCTCGCGGTGCAGTGCCGCGGCATCGTTGAAGCTGGTCTGCCGCATGCGGCCTTGGGCCAGGCGCTCGGTGTCGATGTCGGCGGTGATGACCTGCTCGTGGTCGGCAAAGCGTTCCGACTCGGCCAGCAGGTCTCCGTCCTCGTAGATGAGCGCGTGGCCGTCCCACGCCAGGTCTGTGGTCGATTCTCCCGGGCCGGCCGCCGAATAGAGGTATGCGGCGATACACTTGCCGGACTGGCTGGCGCAGAGGTTCTTGCGGTAGTTGGCCTTGCCGATGGTGATGTTCGAGGCAGACAGATTGGCGAGAATGGTAGCGCCCGCCAGCGCCGCGTATGAACTCGGCGGGACCGGCGTCCAGACATCCTCGCAGATCTCCACGTGCAGAGCGAAACCTCCCGTCCCGCAAACCGGCGGCTCGTTCTGGTCGCCGGTGGGCTCTCCAGCGAGATTCTCGGCCCGAAATATCAGGTCGTTGCCGAAGGGAACGGTCTCGCCCAGGAAGCGCACCTCCTTGCCGACCGCGTGGCCCGCCGCGCTGAACTGGCGGCGTTCGTAGAACTCGCGGTAATTCGGCAGATAGGTCTTCGGGACAATTCCCAAAACACGGCCCCTGTAGACAACGATCCCGCAGTTGAATAAACGGTGCTCGAAGCGCAGCGGGGCGCCGACAAGGAGAACCGGCGTCAACTCCTCGCTGGCTTCCAAGATCTTCCCGATACCTGAAATAACGCCGTCGAGGAGAGCATCCTGTTGCAGGAGGTCGTCGATAGCGTAGGAGGAGATGCCCAGTTCAGGGAAAAGGGCGACCGCGGCGCCGGCGTCAGAAGCCTGTGCGGCCAGCCCTAGAGTATGCGCCGTATTGAACTCCGGGTCGGCCACGCGCACGTGCGGAACGCAGACCGCTACGCGGACAAAGCCATGACGATACATTGAGTAGAACGAGTCTATCATCTTGGTAAGCGCGAGTCCCCCTGACTGCCGACACAGATTGATAACCTTATCTGCGGCCTATTATCTTGGAAAGCGACAGCCAAAGCAAGGCGCCATTGACACGGACTCCCAGATTTTGCGATAATCTTAGGGGAGCCGAACGGTCAGATCAGGCGACGCGCGGCGGGCAAGCAGTGTGGACACTGCCCATCGCAACTTCGGCTGTCCCAAAAACAATTCTTTCGCCTGACCGCTTCGGGAGATGCGGAGGGCCACAAGAATCGGACGCGTTTTACCGGGTCCCTACAATAGAGTGCCCAGTTGAATTAGAGACGCTAACATGAGCTGGAAAGTTGCAGGCATAAACTTTGCTCATTCCCACATGGGCGATCTACTGCGGCAGTGCCATGAGCATCCGGACGTCGAAATCGCAGGCATCTGCGACAGGCACATGGAAAGAATGGCGCCGGGCATTGCCAACTTCGCCATTCCAGCGCAGCAGGTCTTTACCGACTACAGGGAGTGCCTGGAGAAGACCCAGCCCGACATCGTGATCCTCTGTCCGTCAACGGCAAGCCACGCCGAATGGGTTTGCAAAGTTGCCCCGTATGATGTGCACGTTCTGCTGGAGAAGCCGTTTGCGGCCGACCTGGCAGCAGCCGACAGCATGATCGAGGCGATGGCAAAAACGGGCAGGCAGTTCATCATCAACTGGCCGCTGCGCTGGTATCCCTGCCATGTGACGGCCAAGCGCTTGGTCGAGGAAGGGCTGATCGGCGAGTTGAACGAGGTGCACTACTACGATGGCAATCGAGGCCCGCTCTTCCACGTAGCCGACAAGGTGGAGACGGACGCAGAATTCCGCCTGCGCAAGGGCGAGAGCTGGTTCTACCAGCAGGCCGAGGGCGGCGGCTCGCTGCTCGACTATCTGGGCTACGGCGTGACCCTGGGGACGTGGTTCCTGGATGGGCTCGCGCCGCTTGAAGTCACAGCCGTCGTCGACGAGCCGGTTGGCCTGGAGGTGGACGAGCACAGCATCACCATCTGCAAGTACCCATTCGGCCTCTCCAAGTTCGAGACGCGCTGGGGCACCTTTACCGACCCGTGGACGCTGCAACCGCAGCCCAAGTGCGGTTTCGTTCTAAAGGGCAGCGAAGGCACCATCAGCAGCTACGACTACGAGGAGACCGTGCGCGTTCAGACTCGCGCCCGCCCCGAGGGCTACGACCAGCCGGTCGACCTGCTGGTACCGCCCAATCAGAACGTGGTCCAGTACTTCATCAACTGCCTGCAGACAGGTCAGTCGCCTGAAGGCCCGCTTTCGCCCGCGATCTGCCGCATCGGCCAACAGATCGTCGATTCTGCAATGTTGAGCGCGAAGGAGAAGCGCTCTGTCCCACTGCTGCCGTGACGTAAGCTCGATTGTAATCCTGGTAATGGGAAAAAAAACTGTAAGTGGGCGGTGACGGACTCGAACCGCCGGCCTATTCCTTGTAAGGGAATCGCTCTAACCAGCTGAGCTAACCGCCCGGGTGCGGGCATAGTATATACTACCTCTTGGAGGAGTGTGAAATGTATAACCTGCAGGGAAAAACTGTGTTCGTCACCGGGGCAGGGGGTGAACACGGCATTGGACGTGCAATCGCACTCCGGCTCGCAGAAGATGGAGCGGACGTCGCTGTGACTGATATCGTCGAGAAACCGTATCCTGAAGCCGAATGGAGCGGTCTGCCGGCCCTAAAGGCGGAGATCGAAGCAATGGGGCGCCGCTCTCTGGCGTTGACCTGCGACGTGACCAATGCCTCTTCGGTTGAGGCCGCCATGCAACGTACCGCAGAGGCCTTTGGACAGGTCGATATCCTGGTCAACAACGCGGCGGCGCGCGGCGGCGGAGACCGTGTGCCCGTCGTCGACCTGCCGGACTACGAGTGGGACCGCGTCATGGCCGTCAATCTGAAGGGGACCTTTGTCTGCAGCCGGGGAGCGGCGCGTCACATGATGGCCCGCGGCGGCGGCGGCCGCATCATCAGCGTTTCGTCGGTTTTGGGACTGCGCGGAATTGCCCGCTTCGCCGCCTACTGCTCTTCCAAATTCGGTATCGTAGGACTGACACAGGCGCTCGCCCAGGAGTTGGCTCCGCACGGGATCACTGTCAACGCCATCTGCCCCAGCCTGACCCCCACCGAGCGGGTCGGCCACATGGTCAACCTGTTCGAAAACCCTCAGCTCGAAGTGAAGGAAGCGACGGACGCACTTCTGTCCGGGGCCGCCGGGAGTACGCCGATTGGCCGCCTCGCGCAGACCGACGACCTTGCCCACGCCGTCTCGTTTCTGGCATCTGACGGCGCTGATTTTCTCACCGGGCTCTCTCTTCCTGTCACAGGTGGGTCGTTTATGCGGTAGGTGTTTCTACTCAGCCGCATTCAGTCTGCGACCCTGAATGAGGCGTGCGAAGGAGTTTTCTCTCTCCTCATTCCCCTTTACTTTCTCCCTGCTTGTTGGACGGTCGGGCCTGCGGCCCTCCCTTGTGCGGGGGGACTCCCCCCGCAACGCCCCCCTCCAAAACCATCGCTCACCGACGGTACGTCGTCATTCCTGCAGTGCGGCTTATCCAACGTGGAGGCGGCCAACCGAATACGCAATCAGATAATCTGAATGGCGGCGAGGATGGAAGACTGGTCGAGACCGATGCTGTATGTGGCCTAGAAGTTACCGGTAGGCAATAAAGCCGGCAGCGCGGCGAGACCTTCTCTGTTGAGTCCTGCGCGGCTGCCGGCTACCGCAGTATGCGCTGATCGCTCAGGTCCTTGCCGCCGATGGTCTGCGTGATCGTTGCCCCGCGATACGCCAGGACCTCGAGGTCGGCCAGCCCGTTGACAATGTTATACTGCGTCGGCATATCCTCCCACCGGGCGCGATGCCATTGTACCGTCCCCTGACCGCGCCACATCCCCAGAACGCGACGATTCGGCGTATGCGCGGGCGTCAGCACGGCGTATTCGACATCTGCCGTCCCCCATTCGCCCGTGCGCGGCACGTACTTGTAGTGGAGCGTGCCGTCGCTGGTCGCGCCGGCAGCCTGAGCGCCTATCTCATCCTCCGTCAACGCCTCCATGCCGTCTAGCTTCATGTCCATGAAGCGAAAGCCGAGCCAGCTTGCAACGCAGTGTGCCGCGCCGCCGTAGACGACCGGTTCCGGCAGCTCACAGTAGATCTTGGAAAAGCCCAACTCCTCTCTCCCGGTCAGGATCGGGTCGGTCAGATTCTCCCACAGGACGAGCAGCAGGCTGCCGCTTACCCTGTCATCCCGTCCCTGGTAAGTAACCGGAAACGATGCCCCCAACGTGTTGTAGCCCCGCCCGGCCAGCCAGTCGATCTCTTTCATGTAAGTAGCGGCAATGGTCACCACCGGCTCACCGTACAAGGCAAAACCAGGCGGCAGCAGATTCTCCAGAGCCGATGCGCGTGTGAGATAGCTGACGGCATGCGAGCGGCTCTTGGGGCTCTCGACGCAGTCGAAGCCGCGGCCGTCAGGCCCGCGGCGCGGCCCCGTCCGTGGACCAAAATGGGTCGGCATCCGGTACATCGCATCTGGTTCAAAAGTGTAAGGCATCACTTGTACTCCGGAAAGGGGTCATGTGAGTCAACTGAAACTAGCAATTGCAAGTGCCGGCCTGCACACTCTCCCAGCTCAGAACTGCTCCAACGCTTCGTCCTCTTCCACCCGAGCATCCTCTTTAAGCAGTACCTTACGGCCCTGCCCTTCGCCGCGGTCCGCGCCCACCAGTCCCTTCGACTCCATCGCCGAGACAAGGCGCGCCGCCCGGGGATACGATATCCGCAGCGCCCGCTGCACAAGAGTGGTACTGATCGACTTTTCGCCGCGAATGGCGTCAATCGCATCGGCCAGCAGCTCCTCCTCGTCGTCCAGCCGGTCCAGCACACCGACCCACGGCGCGACTCGCGCGGCCGGCCGGTCCGGGCTTTCCTCGCGATCGCGCGCTTCCCACCAGTCAACGACGCGCCCGATCTCCCCGTCGTTGACGTAGCTGCCCTGGACCCGCTGGATCATCGCTTTGTCTGGTAGCATGAACAGCATATCACCCTGACCAAGCAGCTTTTCCGCGCCCGGCGCGTCCAGAATGACGCGGCTATCGACCTGGCTCGTGACGGCAAAGGCAATGCGCGAGGGAAAGTTGGCCTTGATCAAGCCGGTTACGACATCGGTACTGGGCCGCTGCGTCGCCAGGACGAGATGAATGCCGGTCGCCCGCGCCATCTGCGCCAGGCGCACTAGCTGCTTCTCGATCTCCTCCGGCGCCGTCATCATCAGGTCGGCCAGCTCATCCACAACCAGGACGAGGTGCGGAAGCGCATCCAGCTTCTTTCGCCTGCGGGCGAGCGCGTTGTAGGACGCGATGTCTTTCACCTTGTTGGTGCGAAAGAGGTTGTAGCGGTCGTCCATCTGCAGCAGCAGCCAGGTCAGCGCGCCGTGAACATCCTCCACGTCGGTGACAACCTTGCCGATCATGTGCGGAATGCGATTGTAGCCGGGCAGCTCGACTAGCTTTGGGTCAACCATGATGAAACGCAAACTTTCCGGCCCGTGGTGCATCAGCAGGCTGACAATCAGCCCGTTGATACAGGCTGACTTGCCCGAGCCGGTTGCGCCGGCGATGAGGAGGTGCGGCGCGCGCGCGAGGTCGGCGACGATGGGCTGCCCCGACGTGTCGCGGCCCAGCGCAAGCGGCAGCATTCCGCCCCGTCTGGCCATCTGCTTGCTCTGCAAAATTCCCTTTACCCCCACGATCGACTTTTCCGGGTTCGGCACTTCGATGCCGACATAGGGCTGGCCCGGCACCGGGGCTTCGATGCGCACCGCCGGCGCGGCCAGGGCGAGCGCGAGATCGTCGGCCGCCGACGCGATCCGGCTGACGCGGATTTTGCGCTTCTGGCCGCCGCGTTCGACGTATAGAGGCTGAACGCCGAACTGGGTGATCGTCGGCCCGCAGTCGATGTTCACAATCTCCACCGGGATGTCGAAGTCCCACAGCGTCTGGCGGATTATCTCGGCCATTCCTTCGATGTCCCACCGACGCTGTTCGGCGTCGTCGTTCAGCAGCTCGATCGGCGGCAAGAAATCTGCCTTCCGCGCCAGTTTGAGAGCGTTGCCCCCTGGCGCGCCATTCCTGGACTTCCGCCGTGCCGGCACCGCCGCCGGCATCTGCATTTCAGCCTGGATATTTTCAGCTTTCAAGGACTCAGCGTTCGGCTCAGGCGCGGGCAGTTCCGCTTCCAAGGGAGCCGCTCCGCTCTCGTCGGCCTGGGCCTCGCCTCCGAGGTCCTCAACAGTTGGGACCGGCCCGTACGCCTCCTCAAACGGGGATGAATCATCCCTCTTGTCGAAGACCGAACTGTCTGTATTTCTATCCGGGGACCCTGCAATCAACCTCGGCAACAAGAAAAGGGTTCCGGCCGCGTAGACTAATGGGGTATGGCGGACCAGCAGATAGACGCCGAGGAGGCCTGCCAGAATCGTCGCCAGAGTAGCGGGAACCTGCCCGAGCAGGCCGATCAGAACGTTTCCGGCGACCCAGCCCATCAGACCCCCAGGAACGCCCCCCTTAGGCCACGCCCAATCAGCAATCTCTTGGCCGCTGATGTAGTGCCAAGACGCCAGCGCAAGAAGCAGCAACTCTCCGCCCACGAGCGCTTCAGGATTCCAGTAGCCGGCCTGCTGTCCCAACATCATCACCCCGCCCGCAATCAGCAAGCTCAGGGCGAGAGGCCAGGCCATCCTGCCCGCCAGCAGCGCACACCACGAGTCGGGGCCAAATGCGAAGAGGTTGTAACCCAGGTAGCCACCCAGCACGAAGACGGCAAACCCCAGCGTTTCCCTGCCAAATCTCTGGAATAGCGCGTTCAAGGCCGCTTTCGTGTCGGCCATCGGTCCGATTGTCTGATAGTTTCGCCGCCGCCTGCGCCGCCTGGCAGCCATCGTCAGCCTCCCCCTTTGGCTTTGGCGCCGCGCCAAATTCGGGCGCGGTCCGTTCGCCTGTACTACCCGTCCTGACCGGTCAGCGCCACCGCTTCCTCTTCTGGAAAGCTGAAGAGTTCTTCCCAGTCCCCTTGTTCCATGTCGGTCAGCACCTGTGCCACCTCCCCGATGGCAGCCCGCTGCTTACGGTAGAGGTCGCTTTCACTGATCGCCAGCCGGTTGGCGATGTCGCGCACCTTGCGGCCCTGGATGAAACGCATTTCCAGGATGTTGTAGAGCAGCCACTCAGGCGTGCTCAGATCCTGTTTCCCTCCCGGACGCAGATTCTGAATGGCCCGGCCCAAAACCAGCCGCAGGGCCTTGCCGGGATTGCCGTCCGCCTCTTCGATCACGCTATCGACCAGCCGCAGTTGCATCAACGGGCTGCGGGTCAGCTTCGGCCCGCCCCAGTAGTGGCTGAGGGCATCCTTGACCCAGCTCTCGAACTCCGGGCTGTGGATCGGGCTCGGCTCCAGCAGTTCGGCCGGCGGCACCTCCGTGTTCTCGGAAACATAGGGCACGATTCCGCGAATCTGTTGGATGCGGTCGATGCCGGGAATGATGCGCCTCAATGCCACCATAACCTGCATCTGCAACTTGCGGTCGAGAAGGGCCATGCCTACGCTTTCGAGCTGCTGCGCCAGCAGAGCCCGCTCCTCGTCGTTGATTCCGCGCGGATCGCTGCGCGCGCGCACGCCCAACATGCCCAACACCATATCACCTTCGCGCTCTTCCGACGGTTCCAGCACCGGCCACAGCCAGTACCCGCCATATTCCGTCGGCTGTAAAGCCTGCTCCGCCGTCCGCTCCGTCCCGCCGCCTGCCGCCGGCGACTTCTGGCCGTTGACATCCGAGGCGAGCTCGGTCCGCAGGGGCCTTCCATTCTTGCGCACGCGTGTGAGCGCGTCGCTGAGGGCTTCGCTCCAGTCCCTGTCCTCGAGAATCTCCTGCCGCGTCCCTTCCGGTCCCACCATCGCCTCCAGAATTAGGTCCGTACCGATGGCTGCGGCCACAAATCCAGACCGGACACGCAACATTTCACACAGGATCGTGAGGTGGTTCTCCAGAAACTGGCGCAGGTCGGAAGTCGTCAGCAGGCGCCTGTCGAGTTCCCGCAGCCAGGCGATCTCCTCATGGTCCTCCCCGTACACAAGCCGGTCCGTCAGCGCCTTTGTAACGCTGAGGGCAACCTGCGCGGCAACAATCACACCAGTGATGACGCTGAACAATACGATATTGCGCGGCAGCCCGAGCATGTGCTCCACAGTCGGCAGCGTCTGCACTGCCAGAATCACCAGAATGGCAACGACCGGGCCGCGGGCGAAGTAGCGGATCAAACGGTAGCGCACGACCCTGTCCGGCGTGTAAACGCCGAAAAAAGCCACCGAGTAACTCAATATGACCAGCATCATGCCGATCGCGAAGTTGCCCAAAATGGCGAACCCAAGGATCCATTCCGGCGAAAGCAGGCCCACCGAGGACTTGCCCAGGGCGATCAAATAGGGAAAGGAGCCGATGCCCGGTGCAGCCGAAGCGACCAGGAGATAGGTCATTCGCTTGCGGCTCTCCGCGGTCAGACAGCGCTGACGCGCCTTCCAGATGTTGGAATGTGAGAGGATCACAACCGCGGCGAAGAAAACAGCGAAAGGCCAGAAGAGCAGGCCCGGTTGCAGGAAACTGAACAAGGGGTCAAACTCGACCGGCCCCACCAGCAACGTCGAAAAGAACGCCAGCAGCGCGCTGACCAGCGAAAGAATGACGATGGCAACGTTGACCAACCGGCGCCTGTCGGTACGGTAGTTCGTCGTTCGCAGAATCGAGTAGGAGAATGTGTAGTAGGCCCAGGGCAGCAGCGCGATGCCCAACCACTGGAAGCGCAGCCACAACCGGGCCGAGTCCGCGCTCACCACCCACCGCAAAGCGACCTCCGAAGCGTAGGTCACCATGACCAGCCCGAGCAGGAAGGCAAACCATCGCGCAACCGGATGGCGGAAGTTGTACGTCAGGGTATATGCCAGCAGCGAGAATGCCAGAATCACTACCACCGACGAGCTTAGGGCATTCAGAAAGCCCAGCACGTCGGCGAAAGTCAGCGTCAATTCGTTCATTCGTTTCTAGCTCTGCTTTTGAGTCCTGTGCGCAATTCAAAAACGGCAATAAGCGAAATTTCGTTCCCGCAGTCTTCCACCAACGGCTGGCCAACACGCGAAATGGCTTGACGGCCGGCTGCTGGCAGCCAGGTAACTCTACATCCCCCAGTTGATTCGTTCGCCGACAACGACCCACATGTCGTGCCGCTTTTCCATCTGCAGGAAGAAGTCCCCCGCAACCGTTGGCGTCCGCTGAATGAGCAACCGCACACCGGCCCGGTCGACCGTATCAAACCGCACCGTATCCATCTGGATGATCGGTCCCTCCACCGCCATGCTTTCGGCGCCGCTTTCCAGCCAGATCGTTGGTCCGTCAAAGCCCAGTTCGCCCAGTTGCTCAGCCGGATGGCGCACCAGGCGCAGTTGGGCCAGCAGGCCGTCTTCCCCTGGCTCCAGTTGGCGGCGTTGCCCAAGTTTGTGGATCAGCGCGGTGCGGCGTATACGCATGCTGTCCGGTTCCTGCGTATCGACGCAAAGATAGTAGTTGGCCAGAGCGTAGACCGGGCCGAATGCGTTTTGTGCCGAAAGCAGGCCCAGGATCTCCTCGCGAACGCGATTCCACCGCGAACGCCACGCCGCCGCAGTGATCTGGTCGCCGTATTCCAGCAGCTTTAGCGTCGTGTCAGCCCCGAGCCGGTTGATGATCGACGCCGGCGTAAGGTAGGTCGGGTCCTGCTTTAACCGGGCCAAAAGGACCTCAGGCGCTGCCTCCACCTCCTGCCCGTCGCGAAATCGGTAACGAGTGTTGAACGTAAAAAAGACGCCAAGTATCAGTGCCCCGGTCAGGAGCACAACCAGCGTCCACAGGAGAGGATCCATTGAGTCCAGGATCTGCTGGAGGGTTGGCAGACTGTCCAGGCCAAGCCGACCCAGTATCTCCTCTAGTTGGCTTTCGCTTTCGGACATGCGGAGTCGACTCGAATCGAAACAGGGGCTGGACTGCGCACAAGCAGTTGCGAGAATGCGCGGCCGCGCCGCCTTCCTCCAATGTCGCCTGCAACGCCCGCGCCGCCGCCGTGCTCCCTGGCCCAATCGGAAAATGACATCGGAAGATCCCGCCTCTAAGCAATTGTATCACATCCGAGGTGGGTTTTACCCTCCGCCTCGTTTGACTCAAGCCAGGCCAGCAGCCCGAACAGTCCGCAGTTGCCCCCTTCCGCCCGGTGGCTGAAGAATTCGCTGGTGTTGCACGCCGTGTCGATCCCCGCAACCTCCACGTATTCGGCCGGTACTCCGGCCGCGACGAGTTGCTCGGCATTCGCCTGCCACAGGTCGAAATAGGGATTGGACTCTTTACCATTTCGGTAGTGCAGGTACCTCATTCCCCGGGACATCTTTTCCTCAACATCCTGTCGCACATCCTCGCCTACCTCGTAGCTCTCCGGCCCGATGGAGGGTCCGATTCCGACGCGCACATCCTCGGCAACTGTCCCAAAGGCAGCCTGCATCGCCCGCAGGGTTGCCCCAGCTACGCCGTTCACCGTGCCCCGCCAGCCGGCATGGCACGCGCCCAATGCATGGCGCGCAGCATCATACAGGACCAGCGGCACGCAGTCGGCGAAAACAAGAAAAAGCGGGAGCCCGACAGCATCCGTGATCAGGGCATCGCACTGCGGTTGCCGGCTACCGGCATCCACCCAGTCGACCCTTGCAACGCCGGTTCCATGGACCTGGTGCGTGCGGACAGCATCGGACGGCTCCCTTTGCAGCGCGTCACAGAAGCGGGCAAAGTTTTCCTGCACCCGTTCCCACTTGTCGCCCCGGCTGCGGCTGAAATTCAGGCTGCGCCACGGGTCCGGCGAAACACCGCCTCGGCGCGTGCTGACGTGTGCCTGAACGGGAAGGAAGGCGAAGCTCTCGAAAGCATAGGCAGCTATGCCATTCTCGTACGAGGTGCGTTTCATTGGTCAAAACTGTTTCTTCAGGCAGCCTGCTCTATCGACCGCTTAGGCCGGGAGCACGACTCCCATGTGCTGCTGACGGTGAGGGCGGACCTACTCAAGCGGGACCGGCTCAATCGTGACGTTTCCCAAACCGGTCTCGTGCCGCTGCGCCTTGAGTTTGGTCCAGGGCAGCCAGTCCTGGGCGCGCCAGGCGCCGCCTTTTGCCGCGGGGATGGGCCTGTTCTCATTGGCGCCGTAGCGGAAGGCCCAATCGTCGTCGCATGCCTGGCAGGTGAGACAGCCGGCGCTGTCCGGCGGGCAAGAGAGACCGGTGCGCTCCTGTGTTGCCAGGCGTAGTTCGTAGTTGAAATAACTCTCGGTAACGCCGCTCTCGACGACGTCCCACGGCAGTGGCGCGCCGGTTTCCCATTGGCCCAGGTAGTGCTCTTTGTCCAGCCCCTGCCTTTCCATTGTGCGGAAGAACATGCGCGTGTTCAGCTGCCCGGGCGGAATCTCCAGCAGCACATTCGCCAACGCCCTGTCGCCGCGGCTCAATACGGCCTGTACCTCGGCCCAATCGGGCGAATCCGCCCGCACCTCTACGCCATACCTTGCCAGCGCTCGATTTACGGTCCGCTGGCGGCGCTTGAGCTCCTTGGCCGGCGTCATTCCTTCCCATTGAAATGGAGTATGCGCTTTGGGTACAAACGGCGTGGCGTTGATCGACAGCCGCCGCTTGTAAAGCTGTCTCGCCTTGAGCGTGAAGTCGATCAGCGCCTGGATGTCGTCATCCGTCTCGGTTGGATGGCCCGTCATGAAGTAGAGTTTCAGATGCGGAAAATCCAGCTCGCTCGCCAGCCGCACCGCTTGCATCATCTGCTCTTCGGTCTGCGTCTTGTTGATCACATTCCGCAGACGTTCGCTGCCCGCCTCCGGGGCCACCGTCAAGGTCTGGCTGCCGCCCTGCGCCATCGCCCTGATCAGCGGCACGCTGATCGGGTCCATCCGCATCGAGCTGGCGCTGATCGACGCGCCCATGCCCGCCAGCGCCGTCGCCAGTTCATCGATCTGCGTATGGTCGCTCACCGCCGCGCTCACCAACCCAATGCGGTCGTGGCCTCTGCGCATCGCCGCCTCCGCCCAACCCAGCAGCGTCTCGAGCGGCTGCTCGCGCGGCGGGCGGTATACGTATCCGGCCAGGCAAAAACGGCAGCCGCGCCCACACCCGCGCGCGATCTCCATCAGATGCATGCCGCTGAACTCGGTGTCCGGCGTGTAGAGGACAGAATGCGTGGGGTATTTGTGCAGCTCCCGCACCCAGAGCCGCTCCACAGGACGAAAATCTACGTGATCACGGTTAGAAGGGCGCAGGTGGGGAACGTAGAAGCCCGGCTGCCGGTCCAGCCTCTCCAGAAGGCCCTCGCGGTCTTCGTATAGTCCTTCACGACAAAGCGACAGGAATTCCGGCACGGCCTCTTCGCCCTCGCCGATCAGTACGGCATCGAAGAATGGAGCCATCGGCTCCGGATTCATTGTGATTCCGGGTCCTCCGGCAATGATCAGCGGCCAGGGCGAACCGTCCCAACGACCACCGCTGCTGCGGTCCGCGGCCAGCGGAGGTATGCCGGCCTGGCGCAGCATCTCCACTACGTTGAAGTAGTCCATCTCCCACGAGATCGTAAAGGCCCAGATGTCGAACTCATCGGCGCGGCGTCCGCTTTCGTGCGAGAGAAGCGGCTCCCCTGCGGCCGCCCCGCCCTTCTGCCAGAAGATGCGCTCGCACACAACGTCCGGCTCATCATTGAGCCAGCGATAGAGCAGCTGAAAAGCCAGGCTGCTCATGCCAACATAGTAGCTATTCGGAAAAGTCAGCGCGATCGGCAGCCGGCCGCCCCAATCCTTGACGACCGCTCCCTCCTCTTGCTGTTGCCCGCCGGCGTTCCTGCCCTGAGGCGCACTTCTCTGCCGCGATGCGCGTCTACGATGCTTTGCCATTTCGAAGTAGTTGGCCTTTCCCACTCTCGACTAGACCGAATCGCTCGGTCCCAAAGAGCATGCTCACTGTTGCGAACAGCAAGAAGCGATACGTCGCCGCGCCGCTTGCGGAACACACGCTTCCTGCTGCCATTTTACCACTCTCAGGTCACCCTCGCGAAAGCAAAGGAATGTAGTCCAAAACTGGAGCGCAATATCCTATACATCGGGTAGCAATTGAGTCATGGCCAGCCCACGCTCTATTCTCTCGCAGAGTGTGGGAATACTTCCTCCTGTTTCCATTTGGGCGGTCGGGCCTGCGGCCCTCCCTTGTGCGGGGGGACTCCCCCCGCAACGCCCCCCTGACACCCCTCCTCCCGCCGCCGGGTGTGGGTTCTAATGCAGCCCTGCGTACCCAGCGGCCAGCCCCCCGCCACCGTGCGTGCGCGTTTCCAGCGTGTCGCCAGCGCGAGCGTGGGCGATACGGCCGTCTGTGTGTCTCGCCAGCCGTTCGCGCGTTCGACCGGAGAGCATCGCCCCCGGCAGTTCCTGGCAACGGGTCACTGCATTTGCAGTTCTTCGTGGATTGAGCCCTTGACGTAACTACTTAGCCATCTGTCTTGGATGTAGTAGAGCAAATGGTATGAGTGATTGCATTAGACCAAGTCGTGAGCAAATAGAGCAGCTATATCAAGAGAATCAAGAGAGCCTTGCGTTGATCGAAGCGTTGCGTCAGCAGGTGGCTGGGCAACAGGCATTGATCCATGGGTATGGTTAGACAGGAAGCGACCACACGCGTCTGGATGTACCTACTGTTCCCCATTTGCGATCCAAGAATTGGGTTTCACCAGCCTGTCAATCGAAAGCGAGCCACAACCTTCTCTGGCTCCCAGACGCCTAATTCAACCATCGGTGTCAGTGATGCGGAGGCGTAAACAACCAGACGAAGATCGTAGGCATCGGAGGGGAAGTCGGCAGGAACGTCAAAATAATGCAGTGAATAGAAATTCTCGCCTGGAAGCAATGTGCCGTTTAGCGAACGAGTTGTCGTCCTCGACAACGGAGCATCCTTCTGGTAAACGCGCTCATTCTCAGAGTTGATCAGGCGCAGCGAAGTCGAAAGCCCTACATCTGATTCGGCCGTTGTCTCCCACTGCAGGACTATATGGTTGGCCCCAATCGTTAGACCACGAAATGGGAAAAATAAGGTGCATTTAGGTGAATGCGGCCGGGTCTGAACAGAGCACGAAGTGCTCTTCCGCCGGCGTGCGATAGTTGAGACTTTGATGTGGTCTCTCATGGTTGTAGAAGTCGAAATAGGCAGTCAGCCCAGCGTGCAGCTGACGCGCGGTGTCATACTGGTTGAGATAGATATCTTCGTACTTGACGCTGCGCCATAGGCGTTCGCAGAAGACGTTGTCGAGGGCGCGGCCGCGGCCATCCATGCTGACTTGTATGTCGGCTGCGAGCAGGCAGGCGGTGAAGGCATCGGCCGTGAACTGCGCACCCTGGTCGGTGTTGAAGATCTTGGGTCGACCCTTGACGAGCGCCTGACGCAGGGCATCGAGACAGAAGATGCCGTCCAGGGTGTTGGAAAGCTGCCAGGGGAGCACGTAGCGGCTGTGCCAGTCGATGACAGCGACCAGGTACATGAAGCCACGCAGCAGCGGCACATAGGTGATGTCTGCACTCCAGACCTGGTTGACATGCGTAATCGGCAGATTGCGTAACAGATAGGGATAGCGCCTGTGCCCTTTGCCCGGAGAACTGCTGCTTCTCCTGGGGTAGATGGCTTGAATGCCCATCAGACGCATCAACCGTCTGACCCGCTTGCCGTTGACAGCATAGCCCAGGCGACGCAGATACGCGGTCATCTTGGGCCAGCCATAGAAGGGTGTGCGCAAGTACTGCTCGTCAATCAGCCGCATCAGGTCCAGGTTCAATGCCGATTCGGAAGCCGTCTGATAGTAGAAGGAGGCACGATTAAGCCCCAGCAACTCGCACTGCCGCCGTACACTCAGGGTCGCAGGCTGGCTATCAACCATGCTCCGTCTCTCACGAACCGAAGCGGGCAACTTTTTTTTTCAGCCACTCAAGTTCCATCTTGAGCCGCCCGATCTGTTCATAAAGTTCTGCTTCCTGTGCCTCCTGCTCCCGTTGCTTGCGCTCGCCATTGCTGGCGAAAACGCTGGGCCCGCCTTCCAGCAGTTGCCGTTTCCAGGCCCGTATCATGTTGGGATGAACCTCGTGCTCACTCGATAACTGGCCAATCGTCTTGCTGCCTTCAAGCGCTTCCAGCGCAATCCGAAACTTGTAGGCCGCTGAGTGTCGCCGCCGTTTCTTGACCATCGTTCTGCCCCTCCACAGGCTCGGTGAATTGCTCCATTATACACCTTAGCTTGTGGTCCAGTTTTTGGGGCCAAGCTCACACCTCGCCGCCGGGGTAGGTGACCGCGGTCGGCCGGTGGTGTTCGTCGAAGCTGAAGCCGCTCGCGCGCGTCAGGCTGTCGATGGTGACGCTCACTCCGCTGACCCTGCTGTAGCTGTCGTAGGTGAAGCTGCGAGATACGTTATCGTTCGACTCGCTCTGCATGCGGCCCTGCGCGTCGTATACGTAGGAGGCGTCGAGCTCGGCGTCGGTTACGATGGACGCGCAGTTCTCGTCCGTTCGCTGCATGTGGCCGCGCATACGCACCTAGCTGTCGTAGTAGAGGCAAATGGTCCGGTCGCGGGCGTCGGTCTGGCGCGTCAGCTGGCCGAGCGCGTTGTAGGCGTAGCTCCAGCTGCCCAAATCAGCGTCGGACATGCCGGTCTTGCGGCCGAGGAAGTCGTAGTCGATGCTGCTCAAGCGCTGCCAGCGGCCCTCGCCGCCGTCGCGGCGGTAGGTCTGCGTCAAACGGTCGGCTATTTGGCCATTGCCAAGTGTCCACCAGATGGAGTCGGCAATGGCCAAAGTCGTAGGCGAGTGAGATCTCCGACTCGAGCGTCCACTCATCGCCGCCGGGGACGTAGCTGCGCAGAAGCGTGGTGCGCCCGAGCTGGTCCTGCTGCTGCCAGCTGAACATGCGGCGTGCGTCCTCGCCGGCGTCCCAATCGGTACAGTGGCAGAACAATTCTAGCCTACGCATCGCAGCGAGGTTCTTGCCCTATGAACGACTCGAGGTCAAGTGCATCGATCGTTCCGGGCCACGGCCTTAGTAACCCGAGTTCGGAGTTAGATAAGGGCAGGCAAGAGAGCCAAGTCTTTGTCAGAGAGATGGAGAGATGGCTTCTTGGGTTGCCAAGAGTAGGCAATCAGCCCGGCGATAAGATTGACGATAAAGTTGGTTGGGCTCCGGTGACGGGTATGTTCAATTTGTGAGATATTCTTGAGCTGGTCAACGATGGTCTCAATGACGAAGCGCTTACGCGTGAGCAGCTTGTCTTCGAGAACAACAAGTCGATTCTGCATGTTTTTGCGGATGGGCGTGATCAATTGCAGTCCGCGTGCGAAGAGTTGCTCAAAGAGAGCTTGGGAGAGATAGCCGCGGTCGCCGACCAACTTACCCCATAGGTTTTTGGTCATCTGTGGGACCGGTTTGCGGTCATCTGTGTTGCCAGGTGTGAGTTGAACCGCCAGCAATTCACCCTGGTCATTGACAATCAGATGGAGCTTGAAGCCATAGAACCATCCCATACTGCTCTTGCCCCGCATGGCCACCTCGGCAAAGACTCGGTGGCGGGCGATGCGCCGGTTGTGGCAGACGGACAACGGGGTCGAATCGATGAATGCCACCCCTGTCGCCCGGCCAAAGCGCCCACGCAGATAGAGACACATGGCTGGCAGGGCTGATGGCATTAACTCCACAAAGCGCGTGTAACTGACCAGTGTAGGGAATTCACTGCGCATATGCTCACATACGTGCTGCATATAGTAGGCCTTGAAATCGCGATAATGCGACTGGTGAAAGTGAATCAGAATCGTCATTACTTCACTCAAGCTCAGCCGCGGGGCCGGCCCTCGTTTGCGAGTCACGCCCAACAGTTTGGCATTTTCTTGTGTAGCCAACCACTGACAGAAATCATCGACATGACAGTACAGTTTGAGTATACTCATCACTGAGCACCTTTCCTTGCTGGAGAATTTCGGTTGCAGAACTTCAATTCTACCAGCTTGTGAAGGTGCTCACTTACTCCGAATTCAGGTTAGTACACACAGTCCATACGCCTGAATTTCCGACAGATCACCGTGGGTATACACATTGGGTACCATTTGCTCAGGAGAACCCGGAGCGACAACGATGAAACTGTCCATTATCAAATGAGGGTGAGTCGCTGGCTGTTGAACTTGAGTGTGAGGTGACTCATGAACGACAACGATCCCCTTTCCCAGATACCAAAGGATTAGCCTGAGAGTGAAGGGTGCCTCTCCTCCCCCTGATGTATAGACGGCTTCATAGAGTTGAGGAAAGCCCAAGCAGTCGATTGTCTGGGCCAATGTTGGTGGTACGAGGAACGGCTGCCACCGGACGTCGATCTTGGTGAGTTGCCGTTTCTCTCGAAACAGAGCTGAATACCGCGCGTTAATTCCAGAAATTCTGTCGATTGGCCACGATACAAGAAGTCCCTCATTCACTAATTCGACACGACGAACTTGGTCACTGTCAATTTCCCATAGTCTGACTGCGGCAGCGGTGACGTCATCGGGTGAATCGATGCCAAATCTGAACTCCGCCCAGCGAGACCCTGTAAAGTTGGCGCACGAAAAGGGGGGAGGCGTTCCGGCGATAATTGCTGGCTGCGGGGCATGGCATCCCAATAGCATGAAGAGCAATCCGATTACAATTGCTGTTCGACAACAACTGCATGTGCGCTGATTCATGGCTTCTCCAATACTCCTTTGATGAAATTGCGCTGAGCTTGGAATAGATCGCCTCGGCCAGGGCCGGACATATACTCGGTCTCATACACATAAATTGCAACAGCTTCTGCCCAGTATTCATGTTCAGCCCACGCGTTCTTTGTCAAAAAATGCCAAGACCAACCCTGCAAGCCTGTTGGCTCCGCGTAGCAATAACGATCATTTGGAGTTGGACACAATTGCGTGAAGTGTATCTTATGCGCCAACTCATGAACCGCGATGCCGCGTACAAAGGATTCTTGGGCCTGAAATAGTTCACTGTAGAAACCGATGAAACCAGGCTCCAGCGCGCAGGCTGAGCCTGCAAGACAGAACCATTGGGCCTCCTTCAAGTTTTTCCTGCCGAAGTACCAAGTGACGCCACCGCCGATTAAGACCTTGAGGTGCTGAAGGCCGTCTTTCAAAGTCTTACCCATGATTATGCCGATCACTTCACCAAATTTTGAACGCCTTCTGTGAGTAGCTGCAACCCTCTAGCTTGAGCCGGATCTGAAAGGTTCCATGAATTATCGAGGACTATTCCAGCCTCCTTCCGCACTTGTTCAGGGCTGAGTGTTGATGGTGCCGAGGATCCTGATGGCCCCTGTAATGCCGGACTGATCGCGTTCTGGATCCAATCCCGGTCCGTCCAGGTTCGACTTCCGGTAGCAGGCCCGGGGATCTTGAGCGAAAGAAAGCTGCTAAAATAGTCGGTTCCAACTGGCGCACGACCATGTATTCCAGTAAACTCCTGTACCCAAGCCGGACCAAGCATATCATATCCCTCGTGTCCTGTTGGGTCTGTATATCTGAGCGGGTTGCCACGGGCATAGAGGAAGCGGTTGTGGTCGATGATGCTGGCTGGGTTGGGGACCATGGAGTCGGGAGAGATGAAGGTACCGAGCGCCGGGTCGTAGTAGCGGGCGTTGTAGTACATCAGCCCTGTTGCGTCGCGTTTCTGGCCGGTGAAGGTGCGGTCAGTCTGGTGGTCGCCTGATGAGCTGCGCACCCCGCCGTACGCGTAGTAGGCGCGGCTGGCTGTCGCGGCCCCCGCGCTGTCGGTCGTCAGCGAGGTACTGCCGAGATGGTCGCCGTGCAGGTGGAAGAGGTCGCTGCCGCGCTTGACCGCAATGCGCAGCCCGCCGAAGCTATAGTGGCTGACGGTCGTCGTTACGCCGTCCGTCACCTCCTCCTCGTAGTGGGCGAAGAATGTGTAGGTGGTGGTCGTGCCGCTGGTCTTCTTGACGCGCGTGCCCTTTACGCCGTACCAGTACTGCTCCAGCAGGTCGCCGTTGTTGTCCTGCACCTGCGACAGCCGGTTCTCGTCGTCCCAGACGAGCGTCTGCTGGCCGGCGAGCCCCTTGTTGCGCACGGTCATATTGCCGTTGGCATCGTAGTCGAAGCGGTCGGCGTTGCCGATGCGGTCGACCGCGTGGAAGGGCCCGCTGTCGCCGTAGCCGTAGCTCTGGCCGTTGAACGCGGTCAGGCGGCTGGCGCCGTCGTAGGCGTACGTCCTGCCGTAGGCGCTGGTCAGACGCCCCAGCCCGTCGTACGCGAAGCTGTTGCTGGTCGTACCCTCGGTCAGTGTGGTGATGTCGCCGAAGCTGTTGTAGGCGTAGCCGCGGCTGAGACGCTCGCCGCCGCCCTCGCTCAGCCCCACCTTCAGGCTCGACAACATGCCGCCGTTTTTCGGCTCGGTCCAGGGGTGGTAGCTCTGCGTGCGCCAGAGATTGCCGCCCGCGGGGAAGCGCAGCGCGGTCATACGCCCGGCCTCGTCGTAGTTCACACTGTCGACCAGCGCGCCGTGGATCGAACTGTTCAGCCCCACGGGCACGCCCGGGCTGCCGTAGCTTGTGGTGATCACCTCGCCGCCGGGGTAGGTGACCGCGGTGGGCCTGTGGTGGTCGTCGAAGCTGAAGCCGCTCGTGCGCGTCAGGCTGTCGATGGTGACGCTCACTCCGCTGACCCTGCTGTAGCTGTCGTAGGTGAAGCTGCGGCTGACGTTGTCGTTGGAGACGCGCTGCACGCGGCCCTGCGCGTCGTATACGTAGGATGAGTCGAGGTCGCCGTCGGACGCCGTCGCGGCGCAGTTTTCGTCGGTGCGCTGCACGCGCCCGCTCATGCGGCCCAAGCTGTCGTAGTAGAGGCACCTTGTCTGGGCGCGGGCGTCGGTCTGGCGCGTCAGCAGGCCGAGCGCGTTGTAGGCATAGCTCCAGCTGCCCATATCGGCGTCGGACATGCCGGTCTTGCGGCCGAGGAAGTCGTAGTCGATGCTGCTCAAGCGCTGCCAGCGGCCCTCGCCACCGTCGCGGCGGTAGGTCTGCGTCAAACGGTCGGACGCGTCGTAGACGAGCGAGATCTCCGATTCGAGCGTCCATTCGTCGCCGCCGGGGACGTAGCTGCGCAGGAGCGCGGTGCGGCCGAGCTGGTCCTGCTGCTGCCAGCTGAGCATGCGGCGCGCGCCGTCGCCGTCGCATCCGGCGATGACCGAGGAGGTGAAACCGCTGTAGTGGTATTTGCTGGTAGTGCCGTTGGGCGCGCTTGCTTGCGGGGCGGGAAAGTTGAGAGGGCATAGTCAGAGACAAAGGAGCGGCTTCGACCACTGTACAATCAAAAGGTGGTCCTTAACGGACGGCGATTCACCAGATATTGTTGTCGTTCCTACGCATATCCCCGTAGTCGCCGCTCGATTCCCGTTCTCGAAAAGCCAATGCTTCTATTTCAACTATTTTCTACATCGATCGAACCTTGCAAGATTCCGTGTATCGCCGCGCCGGCCCCTGGCAATAGTCCTGACTTCATATTTTTTTGGCGTTTTCTTCAGCAATTCACATTTGCCTGCGGTCCCCAAAAAGCAGGCCTCCTTCATGGGTCTTAGTCTCCCAGCCTAAGTCCTATGCCAGTTTGTCGACCTTCTCCCTAGTGCACCGTGCACGGCATCACCAAGGCCAAATTTTCAGGATCAGTTCGATACTCCCGACAATTGCAAAGGAGACGAAGGTCACTTTTGCTAATAGACCTATTAGACCTCCCTTGTCTTCTACAAGACCGTATTTCATCAACAGCCCCAGCAAAGGCACTAAAACGAACAGTGCGGCAAATGGAACATTGAATGTTCGTAGTAGCACGAAAAAGCCATTGAATGCAATGCACACGACCACAAGCTGTCCAAGCCAGCCAAAGAAACATCCAACAAGATCAGACAGATAAAAGGTTCTGTCTTCCATATGAGTGGATAGCAACAGGTGAGGAACTAGGTCTCGGGCAGGACTGAGTCGCTAGACCTGCATTGCTCGATCACGTACATGTGATCTGAGTCATACTTCTTTGTTGATGAGGGTGGGAATGGGTCGAATGCCCATTGGGTCATTCTGCAAGGCGTCATGCCCATCTATTTGCCGAGAGCAACGCCAATTTAACGGAGCTTTCTTCATTCAATCATTATTTTTCGCATTATTTCGTTTCGTAACATCTCTTCCCTTTGTTGCACTTCCGAGCATGATCCTTTTGATGGACTTGGAAGGCCAGAACTATGTTGAACTCTAGACTGCAACACATGCTCTGCCACAGGTATGTTTGAGATGAAACTCGAGGCAAACAATTGGAATTTAGAGATCGACTTTGATTCTTTTAATTGGAGTCTCCTGAATATGCGTTCAGAAACTGGGAAATCGTAACTCCCCGAAGAACCGATGCCTCTCATACGAGGATTCTCGTGCCAATTTCGTGTAATTCGCGACATTCTTTTGAGGGGTGGCTATGTTGGAATAACCTTAACGGAAAGTGCTCGGGTGCCGCCAATTACCGCTGCCCGGGCAGTCGACTCATCGAATGCTTCAACGAAAGTTTCGCCATGAACTGCCATATCCGTTGCGATTTGCTGACCCGCACCTATGACTGCACCTTCCGCTATTGTGGCGGCTCCCCCAACGAACGGCACTAGTGCGCCGGCCGTGGCACCGGCGGCGATGGCAATCCCTATCTCCTTTGCATTGATGTCGGAAACATTTTTCCATATAGTCCGGTCACGATCCCAATTTCCTCCAACTTGCCAGGCAGCATTGGCCGCTGCATTTGTAAGACCTCCGACAAGGGCGGCTGCCCGGACTACGCACGCTAGGGTAGCGATTTCAAAAATGCAGTGTCCTGTTGGATCGGTGTAGCGTAGGGGGCTGTTACGCGCATACATGAAGCGGTTGTAGTCGATCACCGCTTCGGCATCCAGCACAATCGAATCCGGCGAGATAGAGGTGCCCAGCGCGGGGTCGTAGTAGCGGGCGTTGCAGTAAAGGAGACCGCTGACGTCGGACTCTTGCCCAGTGAAGGTGCGGTCGGTCTGGAGTGTGCCGGACGAGCTGCGCTCGGCGCCGTAAGCGTAGTATGTGCGGCTGGCTGTATCGGCTCCCGCGGCGTCGGTGGTCAGCGAGGTGCCGCCCAGGTGGTCGCCGTGCAGGTGGTAGAGGTCGCCGCCCCGCTTGACCGCGAAGCGAAGCCCACCGAAACGGTAATGAATGAAGGTCGTCGTAATAGCGCCCGTCACTTCCTCCTCGTAGTGGCCGAAGAAGCTGTAGGTGGTGGTGGTGCCACTGGTCTTCTTGACGCGCGTCCCCTTCACGCCGTACCAGTATTGCTCAAGCAGGTCGCCGTTGTCGTCCTGCACCTGCGACAGCCGGCTCTCTGCGTCCCAGACGAGCGTCTGCTGGCTGCTCAGACCCTGTTACCATGGAGTAACGCGGACTGCCAGTAGCCTGTCATTGGCCCGCATTTGACAGCGGTGGAGACAAGTCCTATTTCGCGACCTGACAATTCAGGCCAACCAGTGTGATTTCTTCATTCCTCTTCCCACCTCCTTTCTACGACCGATTCGACACACCGCTCCATTTGTTCATCAAGGGCCTCCAGTAACCGGATCATGTCCTCCAATGACAAACCTTGGGGAGAGACATCCGTTCTTAGTTCTGAAGTTAGTCGACCGTGACGGGTCTGGACCTCACAGGCCCTGTCATCTCGTCTGGGGCCTTGGTCTGGCACAAAGTAAGAGCACGCAGCACGGTATTCATCGGCGGAAAGATTGACCTCGGTTAAGTCAAGTGGTTCCAAGACGGGGTACCATCTTGAAGTGAAGGCAATTCGTGACAACTTGTAGTTATAAATGGCTTGGTAAGTAGTTCCGTAGAACCGCAGTTTGTGAACGGCGCCATCCTTCCCGTCGGATCTCTGTTGCGAAAAGATAGTTGAAATGCTACCAATCGCTCCGGGAGGGGTAAATTTATTGTATGGCGGGTAGGGATACGTTGCGCCTCTGCGCCATCCATCAGGTAACGTCGCTGTCGATTCCGCAGGTAAACAAGCACGCATGGCTGATTCAACCCGAATTCGAGTCTCCTTGGAAGGACTTTCCCAGGATTGAATTGCCCAGAAGGCAACAAGTACGGCGAGCAGGCAGGCAACCAAGATCCCACAAACTGCAGTGATCAAGAGACATGAGAGTCTTTCCCAGATGCTTAGATTCCCCAAGAACTGAATTCCAACTTTTCTCATGGCGTCTCCTGTTCAAGCCATCAGTTTTGACGCCATCACCGCAGTAGGAATGGCTCTTCTTTCTGGAGCGCTCTTGTTGCGCAATGCAACTGTGAATAGACCGATATGGTCTCTTAGCGTGAAGTCCAAAAGAAACGAAAGGTTCAACAAGCTTTTTGGCTTCACCTTACTTGGTTACTACCTTCGCTCCTCCTAGCAAATGGCCATAGCGCTAGATCTTCGTCATAATCTTGGAATACCTGTCTGAACGCATTTTCATCTACCCTCAATCCGTAATCGTCATACAAGTCCACTCCGAGTGTGATCAACGCCTGCTCGGCTCGGTCATCCCAATTACTACTCTTCGTGTAACTACTCAGCTTAATCAGTCTGTGACCCTGAATGAGGCGAGCGAAGGTGCTTTCTCTTTCCTCACTCCGCTTTACTTTCTCGTTGCTTTTTGGACGGTCGGGCCTTCGGCCCTCCCTTGTGCGGGGGGACTCCCCCGGCAACGCCCCCCTCCAAAACCAGCGCTCACCGACATTGCGTCGTATTCGCAGCAGTGCGGCCCGACCAACGCGACGTCTGCCAACCGAATATGCAATCAGATGATCTGAATGGCGGCAGGGATGAAGCACTGGTCGAGACAGACGCTGTATGTGGCTTAGTAGTTAACTCTTCGTTTAATGCAATCTGAATTTGTCACCTAGGACTTGCCCTGCTCCAGCGCCTTTGAGTAGTTCATCGCGTGTGAAGCCAGCGGCGCGTCCGGCGTATCCGTAGTTGATAGTCGCCCATATGTCATAGAAATAAACCTTGCCTTCGAAAAAGTACCCGTATGGTGCAAAACCTCCAGAGTTATAGAATGCTTTCTCTATTGGCCCTTTGTAATCCCAAGGGGCTCCTGGCCTTACCAGCATTGCCCACCGCACAAATGCTCCCCCTTTGGCGAGAAGAGCCCAACGATTCAACCCATAGCCTCTCTCGCTCAGGTCCTCATGAACATGATTAAGAATGGCGATTTCTATGAGTCTCGTGTCCTGTATATTGCCCTTCATTTCGCGGATCAGCCAACCAACCAAATCTTCTCTCATTACAGCGTGAAGAATTTCGTCATCTGCGTAAATAGGCCGAATCGGTATGTCCCAATGATTTGTTTTTGAATTGAATGCAAATCCGTGAGCCTCATAGTAGCGGTTTTTCCAGTTCCAATCCGCTATCCACTGGGATTCGTACCCGCTTGGATCATTGAAACTGAGCGGGTTGCCCCGTGCATAGAGGAAGCGGTTGTAGTCGACCATGTGACTTGCGTTGGGCACGAGAGAATCGGGCGAGACGAAGTTGCCGAGCGCGGGGTCGTAGTAGCGTGCGTTGTAGTACATCAGGCCCGTTGAGTCGCGTTTCTGGCCCGTGAAGGTGTGGTCAGTCTTGAGATCGCCGGATGAACTGCGTTCTGCGCCATAGGCGAAGTACGTGCGGCTGGCGGTCTCGGCCGACCCGCGCGTGGTTAGCGAGGTGCTGCCGAGGTGGTCGCCGTGTAGGTAGTAGAGGGTGTCGCCGCGCTTGACCGCGATGCGCATGCTGCCGAAGGTGTAAAAGCTGATGGCCGTCGTTACGCCGTTGGCGACCTCCTCCTCGTAGTGGGCGAAAAAGGTGTTGGTCGTGGTCGTGCCGCTGACCTTCTTGACGCGCGCGCTGTCGAGGTCGTACCAGTACTGCTCGAGCAGGTCGCCGTTGCCGTCCTGCACCTGCGACAGCCGGTTCTCGGCATCCCAGACGAGCGTCTGCTGAATACTCAGCCCCTTGTTGCGCACGGTCATGTTGCCGTTTGCTCAGCCTTCGCGCAGTGTCCGCCAGATTGAGTGCGCGCAGGCTTCGGTCGTAGTCGAAGCGGTCGGCGTTGCCGATGCGGTCGACCGCGTGGTAGGGGCCGCTATCGCCGTAACCGTAGCTCTGGCCGTTGAACGCGGTCAGCCGGCTGGCGCCGTCGTAGGCGTACGTTCTGCCGTAGGCGCCGGTCAGCCGTCCCAGCCCGTCGTAGTTGAAGCTGTTGCTGGTCGTACCCTCGGTCAGTGAAGTGATGTCGCCGAACTGGTTGTAGGCGTAGCCGCGGCTGAGACGCTCGCCGCCGCCCTCGCTCAACCCCACCTTGAGGCTCGACAACATGCCGCCGTTTTTCGGCTCGGTCCACGGGTAGTAGCTCTGCGTGCGCCAGAGGTTGCCGCCGGCCGGGAAGCGCATTGCGGTCATGCGCCCGGCCTCGTCGTAGTTCACACTGTCGACCAGGTCGCCGTGGATTGAGCTGCTCAGGCCCACGGGAACGCCCGGGCTGCCGTAGGTTGTGGTGATCACCTCGCCGCCGGGGTAGATGACCGCGGTGGGGCGGTGGTGGTCGTCGAAGCTGAAGCCGCTCGCGCGCGTCAGGCTGTCGACGGTGACGCTCACTCCGCTTACCCTGCTGTAGTTGTCGTAGGTGAAGGTGCGAGATACGTTGTCGTTCGAATCGCTCTGCATGCGGCCCTGCGCGTCATAGACGTAGAATGAGTCGAGGTCGCCGTCGGCCGCCGTGGCCGCGCAGTTCTCGTCTGTACGCTGCACGCGCCCGCGCATACGCCCCAAGCTGTCGTAGTAGAGGCAGCTGGTCCTGGCGCGGGCGTCGGTCTGGCGCGTCAACTGGCCGAGCGTGTTGTAGGCGTAGCTCCAGCTGCCGAGGTCGGCGTCGGACATGCCGGTCTTGCGGCCGAGGAAGTCGTAGTCGATGCTGCTCAAGCGCTGCCAGCGGCCCTGGTCGCCGTCGCGGCGGTAGGTCTGCGTCAAACGGTCGGACGCGTCGTAGGCGAGTGAGATCTCCGATTCGAGCGTCCATTCGTCGCTGCCGGGGACGTAACCGCGCAGAAGCGTGGTGCGGCCGAGCTGGTCCTGCTGCTGCCAGATGAGCATGCGCCGCGCGTCCTCTCCTTCGCCGCCGGCAATCAATGACGAGGTCAGACCGTTGTAGTGGTAGGTCGTGACGCTGCCGTTGGGCGCGCGCGTGCTGGCGGGACGGGAGAGGGAGTGGGCGGTGAGATATAGATGTTATAGAGCGGTACTAACCCAGCAGGTGATTTGTCCAGGATAAGAATAAAAGAAGAACAACATTCTCGTTCTTGCGCGTCTTCCGTGCAACTAAAGTGAATTCAATTTGAGACTAAGAGTTTTTCGTAGTCTGGGTCGAGTTCGAATTTGGGCCAAAGGCGATATACAAGGGTGATTGTGTCGTCATTGATGCGGTCGATGAACTTTTTGCAAGCGTCGAAGAGTTGGCGCATCGAATCGTGGCAGTGGTTGCGAGTCACCTCTTCTCGCATCCATTTCCACAGACCTTCGATCGGGTTCAGGTCGGGACTGTAAGCGGGCAAAGCCATGAGCGTGAAGCCGAGTTTGGCAGCGGCCTTCTATACGCATTTGGCCCGATGCCAAGGGGCGCCGTCCCCAATGATCACGACTTCGCTGGCCCATCGTCCAGCCATGCAGCCAGGCGCTGCAAGAACTGAATCGTATGTTCTTTGTTGCAGGTGCCTTCATTCCAAATGAAGCAGCGGCCCTCGGCGAAGTCGTAGGCGCCATACCAGTTGATGCAGTGGGCGAGCGGCGCCGAGTCACTCAGTCGCCAAGCCGGTTTGCCTTTTACCGCCCAGGTGTAGCCGATGTCCATGTCGCGATGGATGTGTGCTTCATCGATATAGATCAGACGTGTCTGCGACCGCCATACCTGTTCATACAGTTCGTGGAACCGTTGCACAAAGTCAGCTCGTTTGTGCGGGTCGGCTTTCTTGGGAAGTTTTTGGCATCGCTTCCAACCCAAATGCCCGCACACAAGATGCGGTGCAGCGAACTGCGGGCCAAGTCGCAATCCAGCGCTTGTTTGAGCCAGAGTCGCAGCTTTTTCAACGTCCAATTGTGGCCGGGCAAGCCGTGGTCGACAGGCTCGCTTTCCACGACAACGCTTACGAGTTGCCTGACCTGCTTGAAGCTAAAAAAGGGCGACGCCCTCCCGTATGACGATAGCGCACTGCCTCCGGACCCAACCGATTATAGTCATGCACCCATTTGAGGACCGTTTCCTTCGTGCGTCCGATCTCTCGCGCCCAGCTACAGGCCGTCGTCTGTCCACTTGCGATCATAAACAATGCCAGAAAACGCTCGCGACTGCGCGCATGTTCAGGTTCCACCGACAAGATGCGCAAATCGGACAGCGACTGGCTCCATTTCGTCAAATCCGGTCGAACCATCGTTCCCCTCTATCATTTGATATGGAAGTCGGTCCGATCCATCAATCACATCTTGCCAACCCAAAGCTATGCTCTTGGTTTCATTAGGGAATTACTTTACTTGCTTTCGACGCGAATATGAACTCGGATACTGCCGCATGTTGCCTCTTGATAACATTCTTGCTGCTTCCCCTGCTGAGTGACGATGCGTTACTCAGTACACATTGACTCGGAGTCCAGTCTTGGGTGCTCACTTCCAGACGCAGCTATCTCAGAAGGCAACTCGCAGGAGGGAAATAATCAATTGTAACCCGCAAGGTGCCTTCAGTCGTGAATTCCAATTGTGTGGAGCCTGTGAGTGGCAATTGTGTGAAGCCTCTGAGTTGGTTGTAGTTAATGCAATATGCTCGAAAGGATCCATTGTTCGATGTTTGCCAATCGTCTTCGTTCTGGAGTCGGTCTCTCAACTTAGAAATGACGCCATCAGTGGGCTCGAGTAAAGCATAGACAGTCGTTACGCCACGATCGGGCGCCATTCCGTAGGAGAGCGGAACGACAAGAAGTATCTCCTGACTTACTACTTTTGCGTCGAGTGAAAGTTGATTAATGAAGCTTCGAGCCGCTAAGACTCCATAGATATATCCGTATATTGGTGCTGCGGTGACACCGATAAGAACCACTGCGACAAATGCAGCCAAACCGCGTCGACCTGTCCTTAGACCCCATGGCCTGAATCCAATCCGCTTGAGTAGCCAAACCACGACCGCTATTAGCAGAGTGATGATTAGCAGCAGAATTCCAAAAAATAATACTAATTCCCAGCCAAGATCGAGAAAAAGCCCCCAACTCAAAAGAACAATAAATGTCGATCCGGTAAGCGCAGTCAAAGAAATCGTAAATGGACGACTGTCGTCAGATTCACTCTCTCCCACTGACCGTGGATCATTGTTCATCGTATGCCCCCCAACGTTCTCCGTACACTGCCAACCATATGCCAAGAGAGTCAATACAACTGATTGTGTACACCATAGTCGTCATAAAGCTGTTGGTTTCTCTCATGCTTTTCCTTATGTGCTTGATTTAACTTGAGTGGCCGAATGAAGAAAAGCAAACCCAGATCATCCAGCCTTGTGACGTAATCAACCGTTTCTAACAGAGTCGACACATCTTGAGGGCGCCAAGTATTGAGGACAGACCATGGCAGGTAGTTTCCCCAGTAAACCAGGGCCAAGGGACCAGTTGTTTTTTCGCAGAGCACATCTACTTCATAATCCACGACACCTATTGCAGGCTTCAGGTGTTTCACCATTTCGATGATAGCAGATTCGAGACTCAGGAAAGTAGCGGTAGCGAGTGAGTAGAACCGAGTGTCACCAGGTTTGGGGAAGAAAGCGGTCTCATCGACGTCCAAGAAAATCCTCCAGAGCCTGCATTCCGGCCAAACAAACTTGAGAATCTGAGCCATATAAGTTCTCTGCTCGGTTTTCCACTGCAAATCAATAGATTGGGATCCGGGAATCGTCAATTTTTCTGCCACCTCTCTTCCCTTTTCTTCATCCCAATGATCGTACAGGTGTCCTGTAGAAGAGTAGTCGGTTTCAGTAGGGGCAGCCCAGCCAGACATAGTGCCCCCATATAAGAAACCAAGTTTATGCAAGTGCAGAAGCAGATTATAGTTGCTCTCGGCGCTTGTAAGTGGCTGGCAGCAGAAATTCGCGCGTACAAGGTTAGGCATCGACGACCTCACTTCAGCCACGCGGCTTCGCCGTCCCGAACAAACCCTTCAGGATAGGCTAGAGCAGGGCGTTGAAAATATGAAACCAATGCACCCGTGGTTCGATCACGCATAACACCATGTGTGCCTGATCCATACCCATGTGTGTAGTGGCCGCCGCTATCCAGCTTTCTAAAGAATCCAGCCCAAATGCGTTCTGGATTCCTTGAAACACTGTTCATAGCAGCAAGCCCTTGTTGAAAGTTGGGATTGTTGACGTCGCCCATATTTCCAGATTGCTGATCGTTTTGATATTCCCTCTTCCCTGACACCACTCCGCCCGCCGCCAGGTGAGGGTTCTAATGCAGCCCTTTGTAACCGGCGGCCCTTCGCCCCGCCATCGTGCCTGCGCGATTCCAGCCTGTCCCCAACGCGGCCCGTGCCTACACGGCCAAGTGCGTGCGTCGCCAACCGTTCGCGCGCTCGACCGTCAGGCACCGCCCCCCCCAAGTTCCTGACCACCGGCCACTGGCCACTGCAGTTCCTCCCAACAAGAACTGAAAACTCAAATCCAAGAACCGCAGTTCCGGCCCTTCTGCCCTCCCTAATGCGGGGGGACTCCCCCCGCAACGCCCCCCTCCCCCCGGACACCCCTCCTCCCGCCGGGTGTGGGCTCTAATGTAGCCCTGCGCTGCCTGCGGCGCAACGCGCCCCCCCAACTCAGCGAACGCCGCGGCCCTGGTTGGGGCAGGCACGGGGCCTGCCACGTGCCTGCAATGTGCCGCTTCCCAAAAGCCGCTAAACAATTCCCGCCGCCGCCGGCATGAATTCAACGCCCTACGATTCCCACCCCGAATGTGGGCTGCACCCAAGCAGAGCAAGCGCCTCGCTCCACTCTGCCGGCGTATTCGCATTGAAAAACGAACGTAGTTCGGAGTCTAAAGGGCGAACTGTTTCTTCCGGGACTTCGCGGACGCGGATGGCATGCCAAAAGCTGTCCATTCGACGCGATCCCTCGGCCAGAGTTTTCTCTACCGCAGGCAGGCAGCGCCGGTGATAGAGCGCAAGCAGAGGCTGAGCCCTTCCGTCTACAGTCGCTACAACCGCGTCGTAGTCGCAGTCGGCAAGACCAATCAGGTACTTGCAAACGACCGGCGAAACAAGCGGCATATCCCCCGCTACCGCCAACGCCCAGCCCTCCACACGCCGCAGACCGGTCGCCAGCCCGCCCAGCGGACCTTGTTTCGATTCGTCGTCCGCCATGCAGTCGACCCGCGTCCCCGGGCCATCACCTGCCACTTTCGGATTGAGTCCACCATCCCCTGTATCGCGCAAGGCCGCGCAAATTTTCGCGTCGTTGGCAAGCACGATCGCGTGGTCAACGACGGGTAGCAACCGCTCGACCACGTGAAGAATCAATGGGACTCCGTTCGGAGGCACAGGGAGCAACAGCTTATCTCTTCCCATGCGACGACTCTCCCCTCCGGCCATAACCAGGAGCGTCGCTCTACATTTTGGAGTTACAATTGCCATCAGGTAGCAGACCCCCGGTTAGTGCCCAGCACCAATAAAAAAATGCGAGTTGCATACACAACTCGCATCGAGCAAACCGACGTTCGGTGCAGCGAACACTCAAGCAGCCTGGGCCTCAAGATGTTTCACGACGTCGCCGACGGTCTCAATCTCCTGCGCCTGTTCATCGCTGATCTCGCCGCCGAACTCCTCTTCAAACGACATTATCAGTTCAACCAAGTCCAAACTGTCTGCATCCAGGTCTTCCTTGAACTTGGCGTTTTCTGTCACCTCGTCAGGATCAACATCCAACTGATCCACAATAATGTCTCGGACCTGCTCAAAGGTTGTTGCCATTCTTTGCCCCCTTGTTCGACCTTCTGAAACTGTGCCAAATGCTACTACTTTGCATTCTAAACCATAGAACACTAGAATCGAAGCATAGTTACGAATTCACGCGGCAAATCATGCTAATATTTTATCAGGGTTAACCGAAGGGTTTGACTGGGCGTCTCTCCAACACGGAGTCGGCGTGGCCTCAGGTCAGAAACATAGCGTGCCTGGGCGGCCGCCTGATATAAGCCCAACTTGATAAGCGCATCGGAGGAGCCGCTTGTCGAACGCCGGACGCAAAGATGACCACATTCGCATCAACCTGGAAGAGGACGTCGGTTTCCACGATCTGACGACAGGGTTCGAGCGCTACCGTTTCGTCCATCAGGCGTTGCCAGAGCTCGATCTCGACGCCGTCGATACCAGCGTCGTCCTCTTCGGCAAGCGGCTTTCCGCGCCCATTCTGGTCAGTTCAATGACCGGGGGCACCGAACAAGCAGGCCAGTTTAACAGGCGCCTGGCCGAGGCCGTGCAGTGCAGAAGTTTGGCAATGGGTGTCGGCAGCCAGCGGACCGCGCTCGAAGATGGTGATTCAGCCAGTTCGTTCGCCGTACGCGATTTCGCGCCCAATGCGCTCGTCTTCGCCAACCTCGGCGCAGTCCAGCTTAACTACGGCTACACTGTTGACCAGTGCCGCCGCGCCGTCGAGATGGTGGAGGCCGATGCCCTGATCCTGCATCTCAACCCTTTGCAAGAGGTGGTGCAACCGGAAGGCGACGTGCGCTGGGCAGGGCTTCTGCTCCGCATCAAGGCAGTCTGCACCAGTCTGGACGTCCCTGTCATCGTCAAGGAAGTCGGCTGGGGCATTAGCAAACAGGCCGCAGTGCGGTTGATCGATGCCGGCGTCAGCGCAATTGACGTAGCCGGCGCCGGCGGCACCTCCTGGAGCGAAGTCGAAAAGCACCGCGCCGCCACCGAGCGCCAACGCCGGCTGGCTGCCTCTTTTCGTGAGTGGGGAATCCCAACCGCCACAAGCCTGGCCTACGTTGATGCCGCCCGCGACGAAGCCGGGAGATCCGACGTGCCCATTTTCGCCAGCGGAGGCATGCGCAGCGGACAGGATGTAGCCAAGGCCGCCGCCCTCGGCGCCGAGCTGACGGGTCTGGCATCCCCATTTCTCAAACGCGCCGTCGAGTCCACGCAGGCGGTCATCGACGAAATCGACCTCATCACTGATGAGCTCCGCATTGCCATGTTCGCCTGCGGGGCCCGGAATATCAAGGCCTTGCACAAGCCTGGCGTACTGATTGAGGTCTCCGGCCGCGTCAAAGACGAGAATTTAGGGCCCCGCCGGCCCGCATTGCCAGAGCGGACTCTCATCTCCCCGAAAAGCGAACAAGGGGTCGAGCCGGCGCCTTCCTCGCGGTCGGACGGCCAAAAGCTCGCTGCCTTCGCCTCGCGCTGGCTTCCGCGCGTCGAAGAGGAGATGCAGGATGTTCTGACTGCGCCGCACGCGGCCCACGCAGCCCACTACGCTATGATGCACTATCACCTGGGCTGGGCCGACGAAGCCTTGCAGCCGTCCACCGTCACCTCCGGCAAGCGCATACGGCCTCTGCTTTGTCTGATGGCCTGTGAGGCGGTGGGCGGCAACCCGGTCGACGCCGTCCCAGCCGCGGCCGCGGTCGAAATCCTACACAACTTCTCGCTTGTCCACGACGATATCGAAGACGGCGACGAAACGCGCCGCCACCGCCCAACGCTGTGGGCCCTATGGGGCGTTCCGCAGGCGATCAATGTCGGTGACGGAATGTTTGCCCTCGCCTACACAGCCTTGCTGCGCGCGGGCCGCCGCGCCGCCAGCGACGCCCCATCGCCTGCCGCGCACGCCGCCCTCGCGGCCACCGAGCTGTTCTCGCAAGCTTGCATCAAACTGACGGAGGGGCAGCATCTCGATCTGAGCTTTGAGGAGCGGTTAGACGTTTCCGCCTCCGAATACCTGCAAATGATAGAGGGCAAGACAGCGGCGCTGATCGCAGGCTCCGCATCCCTCGGCGCGCGCTTCGGCGGGGCGGATCTGCGCCAGGAGCGACTCTTGGGCAGTTTTGGCCGCAACCTGGGGCTGGCATTTCAGATTCAGGATGACATTCTCGGCATCTGGGGGCGACCCGGCGCTGACGGGGGAAAGCGGCAGGCAACGATATCCTACGACGCAAGAAGAGTCTTCCCGCTGCTCTACGCGTCGGAGCACCCTGCCTCAGCCGGCCGGATGAAAGGAACTATGGCTGGATGGGGTCGAGGTAGAAAGTCTGCCTGAAGTGTTGGTTCTT
>CATOTS010000044.1 GCA_951813625.1 uncultured Caldilineaceae bacterium
CCTGTTGGGTCTGTTGATCGGTCAGGATGACGAGAATGTTGGGCGGGGTTGTCATGCATAACTCCAGGTGAAAAGTGACGGATTCAAGCCCTCAGAAGGCATGGACTTGCGCGCTGGCCTGTAACCTGGGGCGACCAGGGAAAGGCAGGTTGTCCAGACCGCAAGAACGCCTTCATGCGTACATAATTCCTGTTCGGCAATCTCCCGGCCACTGCGGGCAGCGCGTGAACTTTATAGTAGCATCTCGTTGACGCGCAAATCCCAGGGGACTGCGGTTTCAGCGCGCGATTCGATAGACTTTTCAACGACATAGGCCCTGTGCTTGAGGGACGGAACCTCCAAATCAGAGGCAGAGGCAATTGTGGGAGAGAGAAGCCAACTGCGCGTCGCTCCCTTATGAGAGTGAGTGTCTAACATAGATCCTTTTTGATACCACGACTTCTGGCAAGGGTCGCATCCTGGGACTTCAATGTTTCACGCTTAGAAGCGGAATTTGAGAGTTCTTGGCTTCGGCAGGGTGATTTCCAGTTTCCAAGCAGTGTCCCTTTTTGGACCGGTTGATTCGACGTTCTCAACATCTCAGAACCGCCCTGGTTGGTGCGGTCGTTGGTCCCAGGATTTAGGTGTTTGTGAAGCTGGCGCGGCGGTTGTCCGAAATGGGACCAAAGGCCTCTCGTTTTGGCGGGATAGGTCGACTCATGTCGACCATTGTTGACCAATATAGCCCAATGTAGTCCACTTTTTTTTCTTTGGGAAGGGGTGTCAAGCGCCGGCATTGGCGGTAAATCGGGCGTATTTCGGGCAGAATATGGTGGTTTGAATTGCATGTCATTTGCAGCGTAGCGGGAATTGTAGGAGGAATCTGGGGCGCCTGCCTTTTGGCTCGAATTGGGCCGGCTCGGGTGGACAGTTTTGCATGATGTTGACAGCGTAGCATGGTCTGAGCGCTCTTGCACTGGATTTCGTCTTGTTTTGCCTTTTTGCTGCATGAGCGCGTCGTTCTGGCAGTTCATACGTGTGTGCCGCCGGGTTGGCGGCGACTGGGTGTTTGTGATGTGAGGTCAGTCAAGGTTGTCAGGTGTCTCTTGCGATTGTCTTGGGCGGCCGAAGTCGAGCGAAGTCCGGTCAAGTCCGGTCAGGTCCGGTTAAGTCCGGTCAGGTCGGGTCGATCGAGTTTTATCGGGCCGGTCCTGGCTGGGATCCCTCGGTTGAATTGGCATGTTAGTGACAGCGTAGCACAGTTACAGTTCTCTTGCCCGGCGTTGCGGGAAATTGGGTTGCGCGGCGCCTGCCATGTTGTTTCTTGTGTCATTGCCGGCGCATGTCGCGCCGGTCATGGTCCTACTATAGCTCGTGCCGCTGGCTCTTGCACGGGACTTCACCCATTTGGCCAATTCTTGTTGTTCGTCGTGGTTTCTCAAGGGGGGTCCCTCTTCGATCGACGGGCTGTCAGAAGAGGGGCAGGCTGGACTCATGGGCGTTCGCCGCCACATTCGTTGGGCAGATGCTCTGGATTCCGTTGGGGAAACAGTTTCGCCTGGCGGACCAGGTCTCCTATCCAGCTGGAGGCCCTCAACACTTTTGCGGCCCATTCTTGCGAAAACAGGTGCGATGGAAGACAATCTTTGCACGACTTCACGTATAAGCGGGGTTTCCCTCTTACAAGTGCGATTTATGCGATTGGAGCTTTACTGTGCTAACGAAACGGTTCGGCGGACTCGGTTGGGAAGTGTCGGCGGTAGGGTTGGGCGCCTGGAACATTGGGAACCAGTGGGGCGAGGTTGACGAGGCCACGGCCTGGAGCACGGTGCGAGCGGCCTATGAAGCCGGCATGACTTTGTTCGATGTGGCTGAGTCCTACGGCATCCCGAACGGGCTTTCCGAGTCGCGGGTCGGCCGGGCGCTCAGCGGCATCCGGCACAAGGTCATCCTGGTCAGCAAGATCGGCAATTGGGGCCTGCGCAGCGGCGGCGAGATTCCCAAAACCGGCGTGGACTCGATCCGCATCTCCGGGCATGCGATCCTCGGCCGCCTGCGAACCGATTGGGTCGACGTAATCCTTTGCCACAAGGGTGATCTGGCCGACCCGACCGTCTATCTCGACGGGTTTGAGGCGCTGAAGGATGAGGGCTGCTTGCGCGCGTATGGGATTTCGACCAACGACCTCGAGGTGCTCAAGCGATTCAATCGGGAGGGGACATGCAGTGTGGTTCAGGTTGACTACTCGCTGCTGAACCGGGTTGCCGAAGATGAGTTCCTGCCGTACTGTCGGGAGCACGACATTGCCGTGATGGTACGCGGGCCGTTGGCGAAGGGACTGCTTTCGGGCCGCTACGGAGATGATGCCGTCTTTACCGACTCGGTCCGGGCCGGTTGGAACGCGGGCGGAGGGCAGCAGGCCCAATTCAGGTCGCGGGTCGCAAGCGTGCGCCGGCTGTCGGAGATTGTTTCGCCGGGCGAAGAGATGGTGCAGGCCGCAATCCGTTACACGTTCAGCCATGAAGCGGTCTCGGTTGCGATCCCTGGCGCCAAGTCGGCGGCGCAGGCGCGCATGAATGCTGCCGCCGGCAGTCGACATTTGTCGAGAGAGGAATTGGCAAGGTTGCGGGAGGCTGTTGCCGACTGAAGTAGGGGTTCGCCGCGATTCCCCGACTCGGAGGGTTGATAGATAGTCCGGACAGTTTCAGACATTCGGGACTTTCGGAGAGCCGACATAGGAACTGATTATGAAAATAACCGATATCAAGACGTATCCGGTCTGGGTCGGCCAGCGGAATCAGATGATTGTGAAGGTGGAGACTGATGAGGGTCTGCATGGCTGGGGTGAGGCCGGCGTCTCCGGGCGCGAGCAGGCCGTGGCTGGCGCGGTCAGACATTACCGCGAGTTTCTGATAGGGCGGGACCCTTTGCGGACCGGGGCGCTGTGGCAGGAGATGTATCGCAGCCAGTATTTCGAAGGCGGCCGCGTATTGACGGGCGCGATCTCGGCGATCGACATCGCGCTCTACGACATAGCGGGCAAGGCCCTGAATGTGCCGGTCTACCAGCTGTTGGGAGGCAAGCAGCGGGAGTGGGTCCCCTGCTTCGCAACCACGGGCGGCGACTCGGAGCGGGAATTCGTGGAGAACGTCAAGCTGCTGGCCGATCTCGGGTGGCCTGCGATTCGGACTGGCATGGTCGGCGGCCGGGCCGAGGATGAGCCGGAGACCGTCTATGAGCCGCGCGAGTCGTTGAGCGTGACGGCGCAATGGCTGACCGCGGCACGCGCTGCCATCGGCCCAACACCGGTGCTTGGTATCGACTATCACCACCGCTTGAGCGTGGCTGAAGCCGCCTCTTTCTGCCAGCGGATGCCTGCGGGAACGCTTGACTTCCTGGAGGAGCCGATTCGTGACGAGACCCCGGCTGCGTACGAAGCGCTGCGCAGCATGACTGACGTCCCGTTTGCGATAGGGGAGGAGTTTTCGAGCAAGTGGCAGTTTCTGCCCTATATCGAAGGCGGCATTACGCAGTTCGCGCGCGTTGACGTCTGTAATGTCGGCGGCCTGACCGAGGCGATCAAGGTGGCGGCTATGGCTGAGGCGCATTACATCGACCTGATGCCGCACAATCCGCTGGGCCCGATCTGCAGCGCGGCTACGGTCCATCTCGCCGCGGCGGTTGCCAACTTTGCCTGGCTCGAAGTGCGTGTTTCTCCGACCGAGGAGGGCCGATTCTACGATACGGACTGGTTTCCCATACAGCCGGAGCTGGACGGCTACCGCTACATTGTGCCGGACGGACCCGGACTTGGCGTCGAGTTCAACGAGGAGCGCGCGCAGGCCGAGGATTTTCGCTTCTGGGAGGCGCCGCACCTGAGCCGCCGCGATGGGTCGTATACGAACTGGTAACGTTCAGCGGTACTGCACTTTCGCCAGGGCGCGCGGCGAGCGTGCACTTAAGGACGAAAAGGCGAAGGAATGGAGACAAAAGCGGCGATGAATGTTAAACAGGCAGTACCTTTCTTCAAGGTTTCGAACATGGAGGAGTCGGTCCGATATTATGTGGACGGATTAGGCTGCCAAATCAGGCAAAAGTGGGAACCTGACGGAAAGCTCCGATGGTGCTGGCTCGCGCTGGACGGGGCTGCGTTGATGCTTCAGGAGTTTCCAACGGCGGGGCACGACTCGTGGAAGCCGAGCGGGCCTGTTGGGGAGGGCGTGACGATTTGCTTCATTTGCGATGACGCCCTGCAATTCTACCGCGAGGCTATAGCGCGCGGCGTTGAAGCGTCCGAACCGTTTGTGGGGAACCGCATGTGGGTCACGTCGCTGACCGACCCGGACGGTTACCGGCTTGACTTTGAGAGCGATACCGACGCGCCGGAAGGGACGCGTCTTGGCGAGGTATCGGGATAGGGTAACTACTAAGCCACATACAGCGTCTGTCTCGACCAGTGCTTCATCCTCGCCGCCATTCAGATTATCTGATTGCGTATTCGGTTGGCCGCCACCGCGTTGGATAAGCCGCACTGTAGAAATGACGACGTACCGTCGGTGAGCGATGGTTTTGAAGGGGGGCGTTGCGGGGGGAGTCCCCCCGCACAAGGGAGGGCCGAAGGCCCGACCGTCCAAAAAGCAAGGAAAACGTAAAGCGGGGTGAGGAGAAAGAAAACACCTTTGCTCGCCTCATTCAGGGTCGCAGACTGATTGCGGCTGAGTAGTTGCGGGATAGGATTCCTATGCCACCGAAGAGAGGGGGCAACAAGCGGTTACGCTCAGGGTTCCTGGCCTTCCGCTGCCTGGGTGGGCAGAGGATCGTCTGCCGCGAGGAAATCTGCGCGTGCGCTCTCGACGAGGCGCCCCACATTGAAACCTGAAGCAAGCACGTAGTAGGGTGATTCGGAAGACTTAACCACGTAGCCGGAACCTTCCTCGTCCTTGGCGCCGATGGTAAGTGTGCGCGTCAAGCTGTTCTCACCGTCAGTGTCGGATACAAGGGTCAACACAGCATTCGGCCGGTCGATGCCGTATGCGGGCAGTTGCGTCGCGCCCAATGGCTCGACCATGTTCAAGTTTGTCACCGAGGGGAGGATGGCAAACAATGCACCTGCATTGAACGCTTCGCCATCGTTCAGGCCATCCATCTGCCACTGGCCGGTCTCGTCGCGGGTAAACGTCAGGGCGCCGTTGGCATTGGCAATTTCAAGAGATCGAATCTCCGCCTCGGTTGCCTGGAAGTAGATCGTATCGATCCAGTTGTAGACGGCGGTATCGGCGTCGGCGCTGCTCAGGCTGTCCGAGAGGTATATATCCGTGTTTGCGGCTGCTCTGACATGGGTTGCGCTGAAATGGGGAGAAGTGCCGACATAGAGCGTGCTGCTCCCGCCGTCCGCCTGCTCGATTTGCACACGGTGAACAAAACTGTCTGCGGCAACGCGCAGCCGGCTGCGGCTGGACTCACTCCTGGCAACGAGGCGGGAGGTGTTCAGGTCGGCGAGCGCGTTCAGGAATGTCTCAACCCTATGGTTGACGGCCGGATAGCAGGAACGAGACTCCTCTTCACTGCACTGTGAAGGAGTTGCCGGTTCTTCCTCCCCGCCAGCGTTCAGCAGAACCCACCACTGGTCTCCGTTCTTCAGCAACTGAATCTGCTCTCCTTCCTGGTCAGTGATCGAAAGGCCGGCGACCTGGTCGACACTCATGTCGCCAAGAATGGGCGCAGGCTGTGATTCTGCGCCCGCGCGCGGCCAGTATACCCAGGCAAGGAGACCGGATTGCAGGAGCATCAGAACTGTCAGCCAGATGAGTGCAGAACCTTCGCGAGGGCTGGTCCCTCGGAGTATTGCTGAGATTTCGCCCAGTCCCAATGGCTGCTTGGAAGTCTCTGAATCGCTAGTCACGTTCTCGTCCGTTGTTCAGTCTTGTTCACTATCTGTTTCGCCTGGCGCGGCGACCTGGCCCGACGCCGGCTGCGGTGCAATCGGATGCTCCTGCCGCTTGCGCCAGCGCCACAGGAAGGCCAGCGCCAGCAGGGCCGCAAGAGCAAGAACGTAGTTGACAAACTCCCAAGCGGACTGCTGCTCCGGCGTGAGGGGAACGAGAAGAGGCGCACCGCTGCCGCGGGCGCGAATCGAGAGGAGTTCGAGATCTTCTACGCTCCAGTCCAGCGCGTTTTGCATCAAGAAAAGGTTGTTGAGGAAGCGATCGCTTCCCAAGAGGCTGCGTGAAAGCTCGAGCACGAAGTCGTCAACGAAGTGGGCGCTGCCAAAGACGACCAGGCGGGCGTCGGCGACACTCTTATCGAGAAAGACGCCTGGGGCTGAAGCGGGCGCATCGTCCGAGGTTGACGCTTGTGTTTCCGCTGCCCAGGGGGATGGCCTGTCGCGGAAGAAGCTCTCGAAGGTCCCCTGGACGGCGACAGCCAACGTGTGGGACCCGGTTTCACCTTCGGCCGGGAATCCGAAGTCGGGATAGAGCGAAAAGTCGGGCTGGATATTGGTGTCGGCGCGCAGCCAGGAAAACGCGGTCGACCTTAGCAACTCAGTCGTTTCTCGTCCGACGTTTTTGGCGGCGTCGAGCGTGACCGGTGAGGTCCAGTTGAGCGTTGCCGCATTGAGACCGGCCAGCAGGGGATGGCCGCGCTCCATGCCGTCGCTGCGCACGTCCACAAAGTAGGGATAGGGGACGGTCTGGATCTCGCGTACAGTAGCGCCGTTGGCCTGGCGGTCGATAGCGATGGGGAACGGTTCATTCTGGGGATCCATCACCAACGTTTCTGTCAGGTCGATGCCGTAGTGCGCCAGCATACCGCCCAGTCCGTCTTCGACCGGCGAGAGGCGCAGTTCGCCGCTGAAAGGGTCCGGGGTGACCGCATAGTTTCCGTGCGCGACCACGACTGAGCCGCCGCGCATCAGATACTGGTCGACAGCGAAACGCGCTTTGTCGCTCATTCCCTGGGGGGCGACGAGCAAGAGTACGTCGATGTCGGCGGGAACCTGCCCCGTTTCCAGATCGGGTCTTTGCAGGGCGTATTCGCTGCGCAGCTGTTCTTCGACGAGTTGCCAGGAAGAGAGCTGCTGTTGGGGCTGACCGAACATATCGGTGGCCGGGACCGGCTGAGGTGTCCACAGGCCGACAACTTTGAGAAAACCGGGCGCGCCGCGGCGCAGTCCCACTTCGATTGCAGTGCGAACGCTGCCTTCGTTCAGGTCGCCGGTGGGAAAGAGGAGCTCGATGCGGTCGCCGACCTGCAACAGCATGTGCAGAAAGTAGGTGTCAGCGGAGAAAAAGGAGACCGGATAGGGCTGCAGTCCATAGGCATCCAGCAGCATCTGCCGGTCCAAAGCTGCGCCGGCCGCGTCGGGATCGATTATTTCGAAGCTGAATTTGCCGCCTGCCTCGGCGGCGACCTGGCTGGCCGCCGACTCGATGAGGGAAGGCGCGTCCCTTATGACCTCGGGCAACAAGGAGGGCGTGGCGATCAGGCGTAGATGGGCCGGCTCGTCCAGCGACGAGAGAATCGCCTCCACGCTTTGGAAGCCGTAGACGACGCGCTTGATTGCGCTCGTGAGATCGTATTCGAGATTGCGAAAGCCAACGTCAACGGCGCCGTCGCGATGGGCGGTGAGTGCGATCAGGTCATTGGCGCCGAGCGTGACGCTTTGGTCGCCGTAGCGGACCAGAATATCGAAGTAGGAGTTGATAACCGATGATTCGTAGCGATCGGCGACCCGAAAGGGCGTCGGTTGAATGCCGTAGGTCTGGTTGGCTTCGGCCTCGATCTCGGGATCGAAGGCCGGGTCTACGACTTCGGCGCTGAGACGGCCGCGGGCTGCGATTTCGTACTCGCGCAGCGTGTCGGCGAGTTGGGGCGCGAGCGGCGCCAGCAGCGGATGTGTCCTGGCGCTGATGTAGGCTCGAACCAGCAGCGGCTCGTGCAGCGTGCCCAACAGGTCGGTGGTGGCTGAAGAGAGGGTGAAGGCGCGAGAGGCGGTCGTATCGGCGCGCAGTACGTGCAGCGGATGGAGCCAGATATTGGTGAGGACAAGGTTGACTGCAATCAGGCTTGCGAGCAGGAGCTTTCGCATCCGTCGTGGCCGGGCCGGGACGCTGCGGCTCCAGCGTTTGGCTTGGAGGGAGAGCACGTTCAGCATCAGGAAAGTCAGCGTCAGCGACAGATAGTAGACGAGGTCGCGCAGATCGATGACGCCGCGCTCGATGCTTTCAAAACGGCTGCCGGTTCCGAAGGCGCGCAGTAGATTGCCGAGCTGATTGCCGGTGAAGTCGGTCAGGCCGCGAGTGCCGACCAGGTAGAAGGCCCCGCCCAGCAGTAGGGTCAAGATGAGAGCGACCAGCTGATTGTCGGTACGTGAGGAGAGGAAGAGACCGATTGCGGCGTAGGCGGAGGCCAGCAGGAGCGCGGCCAGGTAGCCGGCCCAGACGGGACCCCAGTCGAGATCGCCGAGGAGGGAAACTGTGAGCGGCAGCGGCAAGGTCAGCGCCAGCGCTGCGAGCGCCATGAAGAGGACGGAGAGGAACTTGGCCAGGACCAGCTGCGATGTCGCGACCGGCAGCGTGAGGAGAAGCTCAAGCGTGCCGGCGCGCTGCTCCTCGCTCCATTGCCGCATCGTCAGCGCGGCCATGAGGAAGATGAGCAGGAGTGGCATCCAGCGAAACAGGGGGCGCACGTCGGCCAGGCCGCGGAGCCAGAAGCTGTCCAGCCAGAAGAAGAGGTAGAGAGTTACAGCGAGGAATGTCCCTACAAAGATGATTGCGACCGGCGAGCCGAAGTAGATGTCCAGCTCTTTGCGGATTAGGGAGCGAACTTGCCCCATGTGGAAAGTCTCCGGCGTGATGCTCCAGTCAGCGTGCGCCGACTGGCGGGCGTACTGTAGGCGCGTCCATGCCTTTTTCTTGAGCCTGCCGTCTCATTCTTCGGAGGCGGTTGCGTGGGGTGGTTGGGAATCTGCAGCAGTGTCGTCGCTGGTTGCGGCCGACTGGGACGGCGCCAGAGCCAACTCATTGAAGACGGATTCCAGCGCGCGCGTGTCGTTTCGCAGTTCACGGACCGGCCAGTCCCGCACTTTGGCCAGGCGGAAGACAGCCGGCGCCAGCTCCTTGTTTTCCGCCGCGGAAATTCGATAGAGGGCGCGCCCACCGGCGCTGGCTTCAGTCTCGACGGCCTCCACGCCGGGAAGCTGAAGCAGGGCCGCCTCTCCGTCGTCAATCTCTTGATCAAGCGTCAGCAGGACGCCGCGGGACTGGGCGAGGTCGGCGATACGTGCGTCGGCGCGCAATTGTCCGTTGATCAGGATGATGGCGCGGTCGCAGAGCGCCTCGACTTCTGAAAGTATATGTGTTGAAAACAGGACGGTGCTGTTTCTGGAAAGCCGCCGAATCAGGTCGCGAATCGTTACGATCTGGGTGGGGTCGAGGCCGATGGTCGGCTCGTCGAGGATCAGCAGGCGCGGTCTATGCAGGATGGCTTGGGCGAGGCCAACCCGCTGCCGGAAGCCCTTGCTGAGCTGACCTATCGGTTGCGTCAGCCGGTCGGTGAGCCCGGTGGCTTCGGCGGCCTGTGCGATCTGCTGCGACTGCCGGTCCGGAGGGACAAGGCGCAGGTCGGCCATCAGTTTTAGGTAGGCTTGCACTGTGAGTTCGGGATAGAGGGGCGTGTTTTCGGGGAGGTAGCCGATGTCGGCTTGCACGCGGCGGGGGTCTGCGATCACGTCGATCCCGCCTACACTGGCATAACCGCCGTCCGGTTCCAGATAGCCCGTCAGCGCCTTGATCAATGTGGTCTTCCCAGCGCCATTGGGACCAAGAAGGCCGACTATCTCACCGTCAGCGACGTCGAATGAAACGGCGCGCAGTGCCTCGACGGTACCATAGGACTTGGAAAGAGCGTGTACTTGAATCATCCCAACTCTTCTTGCTCCTGACATGGTGGAAGCTAATTCGCCCGGAGACGGATTCGTCACGGAGCCATTATACATAAGGAGTCGTTGCGCTCGGAAAACAGATCGGCGCCCAGCAGGGGCTAGCGAAAACGACAGGCCTCCGCTGTCGAGGTGGACAGGGAGGCCTTATTCTGCGGCACTTGTGCATTGATATGAGAAGGGGGTCTTCAGTGCCCCTGTTTGTCGGTGTTACCTCCTCGCATTGGATCAATCTTCGGCATTCGCGGGCCGTTCCAGCGCCAGCGCGTCGGACGAAGGCTGTTCGGGCTGGGAACTGTAGGTGCCGGCCTGCGTTGGATCGATTTGGACTTCGGCGACCTGTCGTCCGGCGCCGCTCTGGCCGCACCAGGCGGATATGAAACTGTTTGAGGGAAGCGTCTCGAAGCTCAGGCTCTTGGAGCCGGCCGTTGACGAAGTAACGGCTGTTTCAAGCGAGAAGTAGACCGACGAATCGGCGCTGGCGCGGTAGTAGAGACTATAGACCTGGGCGCAGGCGCTGGTGTCGGTCCAGGTCACATCGAGATTGATGCGGCCATCATCGGGCAGCGACAGTTCGATGGTTATCGAACTTACGGCCGGCGCCGGCGAAGCGGGCGGCGGTGAAGCTGGCTGCTGCGAACTCGGCTGTTGCGGCGCTGCCTGCTGCTCACTTTGCGGCGGTGAGGCGGCAGTTGCCGGCGGGGAGCCGTCGCCGGCGGCTATCCGGGTGAGGCCGGCCAGCGGGCCGATTTGGCGGGTCAGGTCGCGGTATATCCAGGCCTGGCCGTCAATCCCGTCCATCTTGATGCTGAACCAGTCGGAGCTGGCGCTGATTCCAAGGATTTGGTACCACACGCCCTGGGAGATCGTGGTGACGATGCCGTAGCTCGTGCTCGGCCCTGAGCGCACGTTAAGAACCGGTATCTGAGGAATCGCGACTGGGATCATGGCGATCTCTTCGGCCGTAATGCGTTGCACATTATTCAATGAGCCAACAAGGACGGTCAGGTCTTCGAACATCCAGCCGAGCTGGTCGAGCCCGTCGATTTCAACCAGGTACCAGGCCTCGGCGGGGTCGATGCCGAGGATACGGGCGCGCGTTCCCTGACCGACTGCGATCAGCACGTTGTAGTTTTCCCCCGGCCCCTCGCGCACGTTGACGATCGACGAATAGGTAATTGCCAGCGGCCGGTCGCCCTCATTGGCGGTGCCGGGCTGTTCGGGCCGGCCAGGCTGGCCGGGCAGGCCAGGTTGGCCGACCTGCCACGACGCGATCTGCCGCACACCCGCGAGCGAACCGAACACCGTTGTCAGGTCCTTGAAGATCCAGGCCGGCTCGGTCAGGGCTCCCAGCTCGACATACAACCACTGGTTCTGCGGGCCGATTCCCACGATCTCTGCCCGCGTATCCCTGGGTATGGTCGTCAGGATGTCATACTCAAGCCCCGGCCCTCCGCGCACGTTCAGGATGTACGGGGTCGTGAGTGCAAAGGGCTTGTCGCAGATGACTGATAGACCACCACCGATCTCCGCCAGCGTGTAGATTTTTACGGAAGCGAGCGACCCGGTCACGGTTGTCAGACTGGCATAGACCCAGGCGGGCTGGTTGAGCACGCCCAGAACAACTCTGTACCATTGATAGTCCGGGCTGACGCCAATGATGGTGCCTTGGGTCCCGCTGGGGACGGTTGTCAGGACGTTGTAGTTGAGGCCGGGACCGGAGCGGACATTGAGGACGCTGGGCTTGGTGATGGCCAGCGGGCCGTCGGTCGGACTGCCGTTCGAGTCGACTTCGGACTGGGTCAGGAAGGGGACCGTGTTCAGGTTGCCTTGAACGGTCGTCAGATCCTGGTAGATCCAGACCCTGCCGGTGATGCCCGCGATCTCGACCTGGAACCATTCATCGGCTGTGTCCCGCCCGTAAATGTTTGCGTGCGTTCCTTGCGGGACCGTGGAGATGACCTGGTAATGAAGGCCGGGGCCCTGGCGCACGTTCAGCAGGTTGGGGGTGGTAATGGCTAGAGGCACCTGCGTCGGTGCGCTGTTGATCGGCGTCAGACAGGGGTTGGACGATACGAATTTGTTGCCTGTGCCGCCGCCGTTGTTGTTGCCAATGCCGTAATTGGTGGTGGTGCCGCCGTTATTGCCGCCATTGTTGCCGCCATTGTTGCCGCCGTTATTGCCGCCATTGTTGCCGCCATTGTTGCCGCCATTGTTGCCGCCGTTATTGCCGCCGTTGTTGCCGCCGCTGTTGCCGCCGCTGTTGCCGCCGTTGTTATTGTTGTTGTTATTATTGTTATTATTATTGTTGTTGTTGTTATTATTGTTGTTATTATTATTATTGTTGTTATTATTATTATTGTTGTTGTTATTGTTATTGTTGTTGTTATTGTTGTTGTTATTGTTGTTGTTATTGTTGCTGTTGTTGTTGTTGTTGGAATGCCAGTTTTCGGCCACGTCGATCTTGAATGTGATGCTGCTCCGATCATTGTCCTCGTCGACGACAGCGTACGTGACCGTATAGTTGCCGTCGCGGGACGGCGTTCCCGTGATGGTGTGGGTTGCGGTGATGAAATCCAGCCCGGTAGGCAGCCCTTGCGCAGAGTAGACTAGCAATCCATCGCCACCTGTGGCGGCGGGCAGTTGTCTCTCCATGGGGTCGCCGCGCCTGGCCCTGAAGTCTTCGACGTCCTGCAGCGCGGGCTGGCTGTCGGGGCTGACTATTATGTCGAACGTCTCGCTGGCAGTGTCGCCGTCTTCGTCTTCGGCGCCGTAGGTGACGGTCTTTGTGACCGGCGCAGTCGGTGTTGCGGAAATCGTGCGCGAATCTGGATCGAAGGTGAAGCCGTCGGGCAGATTTGTCGCGGTGTAGGTGATTGGCGGATCGCCGCTGATTGCCTCCGGCAGCTTCTCGCTGAAGGGCGAGCCGACCCTGGCATTGAAGTCGTCGATGGGATTGAAGCTCGGCATCAAGTCGGATCTGACGTGTATGGTAAAGGGCTGGGTCGCGACATCGGTGTCCACGTCCGTGACGGAATAGGTCACAACCACACTTTCTACCGCTGTGGGGGTGCCTTCGATGGTGCGTGTCGTTGTGACGAAGCTGAGTCCGGTAGGCAGGGGCGCAGCCGTGAAGGTATAGGGTGCGTTGCCGCCGGCGGGAAGTGGCAGTGTGAAGCTGTAGGGGGAGTCCACGCGGGCGTACTGGTCGTCGATCGGTTGCAGCGTAGGCGAGGTGTCGCCTTCGCTGACGGAGATCTTGAACTCGACGCTGGCGGTGTCGCCGTCGGCGTCGGTCACGGTATAGGTGACGTCGACGTCCTCTATTGTCGTGGGAATGCCCTCGATCGTGAGGTCTGTCTCATCAAAGTTGAGGCCTGCGGGCCTTGGGCTGGCGGTGTACCTGAACGGTCCTCGGCCGCCTTCGACGGTCGGAAGCACCAGGGTAAAGGCAGCGTCCTTGGTCGCCATGACGTTGTCGACAGCTCGCAGCGTAGGCTTCAAGTAAACGACAATGTTGAAGGTCTGCCGGGCGACATCGTCGTCGGTATCGGTCGAGGTGTCGTCCTCATCGGTCGCTGTATATTCGACAGTCGTCGTGCCTTCTGTCGTAGGGGTTCCTGTAATCGTGCGGGTACTCTCGATGAAGGTGAGGCCTGGGGGCAGAGGGTCCGCCGCGTATTCCGGGTCACCGTCCCCGCCGGTAGCCGCGGGCAACTCCTCGGTGAACAGGGTCCCTACCTTGGCATTGAAATCTGAGATGGTCACCAGGGCGGGCTGACTGTCCTGATTGATGGTAATCCTGAATGATTGGGTTACCTGGTCGCCGTCTTCATCGGTAACGATGTAAGTGACATCCGTGTTGCCGTGCGCTGTCGGGACCCCGGAGATTTTGAACAACGCCTCGCTATAGACGAGCCCGTCCGGGAGCGTCGTCGTAACGTCGTGGTCGAGGTCGCCGTCGCCGCCGCTGCCCTGGGGCAGCGATTCGTTGAACGGTGATCCGACGCGGCCTGTCATATCGGTGACGGCAGCCAGCGTGGGCTGATTGTCGGGCTCGATGACGATCTGAAAGCTGGTACTGTCTTCGTCACCGTCGCTATCTCTGACGGTCAATGTAACTGTCGTTGTCCCGTCGGTCGTCGGTTCCCCCTTGATCTTGACCAGGGCTTCATCAAAGACGAGTCCGGGGGGGAGAGTCGACGTTTCGTATGTGAGCGTCCCGTTCCCGCCTGTTGCCTGCGTCAGAAATTCTGCGAAAGGGGAGCCGACTCTTCCCGTAAGGTCGTTTTGTGGATTTTGTGGATCAAACTCTGGTTGCAGATCGGTCGTTATCGTGATCACAAAGGATCGCCCGGCCACGTCACCGTCCGTGTCGGTGGCGGTGTAATCGACGTGGCCGATGCCTGGGGTCGGGGGCGTGCCGGTGATCGTGCGCGTGGAAGTGATGAAGAGGAGTCCGGCTGGCAGACCGGTTGCGTCATAAGTTAGTGTGCCGTTGCCGCTGGACGCGGCCGGCAGCTGCTGGTTAAAGAGAGAGTTTTCCAGACCAGTGTAGTCCGGAATCGTAGTCGAACCGAAGGTTGGCTGGTGATCTTGTTCCACGGTCAGATTGATGTTGACGTGGGCCGAGTCGCCGTCGCTGTCGGTCACCGTGTATTTGACGGTGAAGTTCCCGTGGACGGTGGGTGTGCCGTGGATGGTACGAGTTGATTGGTTAAAATCAAGGCCTGCCGGCAGGCCGGTGGCGGTGTAGGCGAGCGTGCCGTCGCCGCCTGAGCCCTCCGGCAGCTGCTGGCTGAACGGGTCATTCTGTCTCGTGGTGTAGGACGGCACATTCGTTGGCGGCGACGGTTTCAGGTCTACGGGGTTGCCGATGGTGAAGTTGGCTGACGTGGAGAGGATTTCTGTACCGGAACTGTCTTTGATTATGGCCTTTATGGTGTAACGGCCGGCCGGGCAGGTTGTCGGGATCCTGCCGCTCATGCGGTATGGGTTGCCGTGGAGCCTGGCTTGGACGTCGATGTCGAACAGGCCCTCTTTGCAAGTGTCCGGGGCGTCTGCGCCGTCTTTGGTCAATTCCTCGCGAATTTGGATAGTTTGGTCTTCATAAGCAGCGAGGTCGTAGAACTTAGCCTCATAGTCGATTTCGGTACCCGGTGTTACCGTACTGGCGGACAGTTCCATCGTCGCGAAGGGCGTTGCGTTGGGATCTGTTATGACGACAAATCCTATCCTGTCGGTTGCCAGTTCGTTCTGGGATGAATCCCAAAGTTCGACTGTCAGGCTGTAGGAGCCTGTCGGGCAGGTGACGGCGACTTTTGCGTTCTTCTCTACGGTGCCGTCGGCGTCGTTACCATCGACAGAGCCGCTGGGCGAACCCTGGTTATTGCTGAAAGAGTTGTTGGAGTCGCCGCTCTTGTCGGTGTTGCCAAGCCCCGTTCCTTCGCACATATCAGCGTAGTTGCGGGCGTTGGCGGATATGATTCGCATGATGTCGGCGCGATAGCCAAGACCTGAACGGTCCATCAGGTTGTTCAGGTGGGAAAACTCCAAGGTTACGTCGATTTCATTGCCGCGGTAGTAGGGTGAGGCCCCCAACCCGATCTCTACATCCGGCCCATCTTTGATCGTCAAACTGTTTGTGGTTGTGACGATTACAGTGTTGGTGGAGTTGTACTTCGCGGTCGTCGAGATCCGGTAGGTACCGGCGGGACAGTTGCGCGCGATGTTGAGGTTGTCAATCCCGCCCCAGAACGTTATGTCTGATCTCCACCAGGTGTTGAAGTGGTAGTTCTTGCCGAACAGGCCCGAGTCGCAGTCGTTCTCCTCGATCCACGAGCCATCTGAATTCCGATGCAGGTCTAAACGGAAGACGAGATCCGGGTGGAATTCGGCGTTGTCATTGGGATCTTGCGGCATATTTCTGAACTGGGCCACAATCCAGGTTGCTCCGCCCTGGGGCAACGTGCTCTCGCCTATGGATACCGTAACAGATTGAGAGGATTGGGCATATGCCGTGCTCTGGCGCGGCGCGAGCAATGAGATCAACGAGACAGCCAGCACGAATGCCAGCCCAATCGCTATACAAAGCAGCGTTCCTTGGCGCTGTCGCATCACGGTATCCTTTTCCTCAATCGGATCGGTTCCTCCCCCGGTGATTCCCGGGAAAAACCGAGGAAAACGCAAAGGTCTTAGTCCAAATTTATAGGATGCAAGGTTGCTGTGTCAAGCGATATCGTCTTCTCCACTGACGCACTAATCCAACAAAATATCGCTTAAATTTCGCTCCGGTGGCGCCGCCTCTACCAGAGTAATTGGGTGCCGACTTACAGGCAGACCCCTCTACGGCGGCATTGCTTCGCGCAGCAGTTCTGCGGGTGGACAGAAGTAGACGATTCGCGGGCGTAGAAGTGTCGTAGGGAAAAAGTCTAGAGTGCATTGGGGGTGCGTAATCGAGTCCGCCGCCACAGCGCGGAATTCGCACTGACAATTATTTCAGATGCGGAGTAAGCGCTTGCGAAAAGAGATTGGCAGAAGAGCAAGAGTTTTGATTCAGTTTGTTGTGGAAAGGGCCGCGTTCAGGTTGGCCGAACCTTTTGCAGTATCGATGAAGTATAGGTTGCTCTGGAGTTGATTGTCCTGCGATTTTTGACCAGTTCGGGCGAGTGGGGTTGCCGGTTTCGGAAGGGCCGGAACTCGAACTGCAACGTCAAGGGCAAGGGCACAATCCACGAAATTGCACGAATCTCCACGAAGAACGTCAACAGCGGGTTGGGTCGGGGGGGCGTTGCGGGGGGAGTCCCTCCGCACAAGGGAGGGCCGTAGGCCCGAACGTCAAACTGCAGGGGGCAGGGGGCAGGGTTCAGGAACTGCAGGGGGCGATGCTCTGCGGTCGAACGCGCGATCGGCTGGCGACGCGCAGACACGGCCGAGTAGGCACGCGGCGCAGTGGCGGCAAGCTGGTTGCGCGCGGCCACGGCCGGCATGGTGTCAGGGGGGCGTTGCGGGGGGCGTCCCCCCGCACAAGGGAGGGCCGCAGGCCCGAACGTCAAACTGCAGGGGTCGGGGGGCAGGGGGCAGGGTTCAGGAACTGCAGGGGGCGATGCTCTGCGGTCGAACGCGCGATCGGCTGGCGACGCGCAGACACGGCCGAGTAGGCACGCGGCGCAGTGGCGGCAACCTGGTTGCGCGCGGCCACGGTCGGCATGGTGTCAGGGGGGCGTTGCGGGGGGAGTCCCCCCGCACAAGGGAGGGCCGCAGGCCCGACCGTCCAAACTGCAGGGGCCAGTGGTCAGTGGTCAGTTGCCAGTGGTCGGTTGCCGGGAACTGCTGGGGGCGGTAGACAACGGGACCGCTATGACTCCATTGTTGCCGGAGGTATTGGAATGTGTGGCCCAGTTTTGGACTGTACTTGAGGAGTCGACGAATTTGACATCTGCCGCCAGGGCGTGCATAATCGACAGAATCGCCGGACCGACTGGTCACAGATGCCGGTGGCAGACGTTTTGGTTTGACGACTTGGAGAAGTGGGGCAGATGGGAAGCACGAGCGGAATACAAGCTTTGCAAAGGTTTCACTGCATAAAGAGCAAGAAGCGAATCCCAGACTGACCTGTCTGTTGTTTGCGCCTGCTCAGTAGCTTTTTCGGTAGCAACCGGCCATTCCAGACAGGATGGACCGGTTTTTTGTTATCTGTATCCTTTGGCGGGGGGCGTGCGTATGGGTCTTGAAAATTTCGCAATTATAGAATCGACGTTGCGTGAGGGCGAGCAGTTCGCCAACGCTTTTTTCGACAGCGGGCAGAAGGACGAGATTGCCCGCCTGCTCGACGCGTTCGGCGTCGAATACCTTGAGCTGACCTCGCCGGCGGCCAGCCCGCAGAGCCGCGCCGACTGCACGCGCATCGCCGGGCTCGGGCTGCGCACAAAGCTGCTGACCCATACGCGCTGCCATATGGACGACGCGCGCCTGGCGGTGGACACCGGCGTTGACGGCATCGACGTCCTCTTCGGCACGAGCAGCTACCTGCGCGAGTTCTCTCATGGCAAGTCGATCCGGGAGATCATCGATAGCGCGGTACAGGTAATCGAGTTCATCAAGAGCCAGGGGCTGGAGGTGCGCTTCAGCAGCGAGGACTCGTTCCGCAGCGACCTGGTCGACCTGCTGACCGTCTACCGCGAAGTCGACCAGATCGGTGTCAACCGGGTGGGGATCGCCGACACGGTAGGCATTGCGACGCCGCTCCAGGTGCATGACCTCGTGCGCACGCTGCGCGGCGTTGTCTCGTGCGACATCGAGTTCCACGGCCACAACGACACCGGCTGCGCGATCGCCAATTCCTACTGCGCGCTTGCGGCTGGCGCCACGCACGTGGATACGTCGGTGCTCGGCATCGGTGAACGCAACGGCATCACGCCGCTGGGCGGCCTGGTGGCGCGTATGTACGCACAGGACCCGCAGCAGATCCGCAGCAAGTACAATCTGCCGATGCTGCGCGAGGTCGAAAACTACGTGGCTGAAATCGTCGGCGTCGACGTGCCGTTCAACAATTACATCACCGGCTACACCGCGTTTACGCACAAGGCGGGCATCCACGCCAAGGCGATTCTCAACAACCCCGATACTTACGAGATCCTTGACCCGGCTGACTTCGGACTGACGCGCTATCTGCACATCGCCCACCGCCTCACCGGCTGGAACGCGGTCAAGCAGCGTGCCGAGCAGCTGCAGCTGGACCTGACCGACCCGCAGGTGAAAGAGGTGACCGCGCACATCAAGACCGCGGCCGACCAGCGCAAACTCAGCCTGGACGACGTCGACGTGCTGTTGCGCGAGTACCACAGTCGCGCAGTGACGCGGGAAAGTTCTCCTGCCTAGGGGCTCAGCAATGGAGCGACTGTCTCATTTCCGGCAAGGTAACAGGATAGGCGGTGAAGGGAACGGTCCGCCGCGTACCTTTGCGCAAAAGGCGATCGCGCGCGCGGCCGGCGTCGACTCGGTCGAGATTGGCGAAGTGGTGGACGTTCGACCGGACGTCGTGCTCAGCCACGACAACAGCGCGGCCATTGGCGAGATTTGGCGGCAGTTTGGGCAGGAGAGGGTCGCGATTGCGAAAAGGCTGGCGATCACGCTCGACCACGCGGCGCCGGCGCCGACGACACGACACGCGCAGAACCACGCCGACATCCGCCGCTTCGTTCAGGAGCAGGGTATTCGCAATTTTTTTGAGGTGGGGCGCGGCATCTGTCACCAGGTCCTGAGCGAGGAGGCGCTGGTGTTGCCGGGGCAGATGATTCTCGGCGCCGACAGCCATACGCCCCATTTCGGCTGGCTGGGCGCGTTCGGCGCCGGCATCGGCCGCAGCGAGGTCGCGGCGTTGTGGGCGACGGGCGAACTGTGGCTGCGCGTGCCGGAGTCGATCCGCATCGACCTGGAGGGCGACCTGCCGCCGGGCGTTACGGCCAAGGACTTCGCGTTGCGCATCATCGGCGATTGGGGCGCCGACGGCGGGCTCTACGCCTCGGTCGAGTTCGGCGGCAGCGGCATCGAGGCCCTGAGCATTGATGCGCGCATGGCGCTGGCGAACATGATGGCGGAGTTCGGGGCAAAGTCTGCCTACATCGCCGCGGACGGCAAGACGCTGGCCTATCTTGAAGCCGGACTGGAACTAAGGGCGTCAGAAGGAACTGTCGGCGATGCTGGGCAATGGCGATTGTTGCCAGACGAGGGCGCCGAGTACAGTGCAACCTATCGCTACGGCGCGGCCGAACTTGAGCCGGTGATTGCCTGCCCGCATACGGTCGACAATGTCGTGCCGCTCTCGGAGGTTGCCGGTGTGCGCGTGCAGCAGGCGTTCATCGGCACCTGCACGAACGGACGGCTGGAGGATATCGCAGCCGCGGCCGAGGTCGTGCAGGGCCGGCGCGTGGCGGAGGGCACGCGATTGCTGGTCATCCCGGCATCGAGCATGGTGCTGCAGGAAGCGCTGCGCGAGGGACACATCGAGGCGCTGGTCGCTGCCGGCGCGGCGATCGGAACGCCGGGCTGCGGCCCGTGCATGGGCAATCACATGGGCGTGCCGGCGACGGGCGAGGTCACGATCTCCAGCGCCAACCGCAATTTTCGCGGCCGCATGGGCACCAAGGAGGCGGAGATCTACTTGGCAAATCCGGCGGTGGTGGCGGCCTCCGCGGTCGCGGGACGGATCGCCGACCCGAGGAGTCTGGACTGAGGAGCGACGGTGGAAATCGAGGGCAGGGCGTGGAAATACGGCGACAACATCAATACCGACGTGCTCTTTCCCGGCAAGTACACGTACACGGCCAAGGGGCGCGAGGAGATTGCCGGTCATGCATTGGAAGACTTAGACCCGGCATTTGCGGCAAATGTTCGCGTCGGCGATCTGGTCGTCGGCGGGCGGAACTTTGGTTGCGGCTCCAGCCGTGAGCAGGCAGCAACCTGTCTGGTCTACAACGGCGTGGGCGCGGTGATTGCCGAAAGCTTTGCCCGCATTTTCTATCGCAACGCCATAAACAACGGCCTGCTGGCGATCGTCTGCAGGGAGGCTGCGCAGGCGATACGTGCGGGGGAGACGGTCACGGTTCGCATCGAGCAACGAACAGTTGCATGTGCCGCGGGCTGCTATAGCTTTCCGGCGTTGAGCGCGACCGTGCAGGAGATCCTGGACGCGGGCGGGCTTGTGGAACAGGTGAAGCGGCGGCTCGCGTTGACCGGCCCGGCTTCTTGAAGCAGCTGGAAGGCTGCTAAAGGGCCCGGGGGCTGGCTCGTCGTTATGTTGGGGAGGAAGTTAGCAAGATTTCTGTATTCGGTTAAGCGGCTGCAGTGGCGACTGTCCAGACCGCTCACTGTTGGCGTCCGGCTGCTGGCCGTGGAGGAGGGGAGGGTCCTGCTTGTCAGACATAGTTACATGGACGGCTGGTATCTTCCCGGCGGCGGTTTGAACGAGGGCGAATCTCTGGGGGAGGCCCTAAGCCGAGAGGCTGCAGAGGAGGCCGGGGCGGTGCTGCGCGATCCAAGGCTGTTTGGCGTCTACAGCAGCTTTCATGAAGAGAAGAGCGACCACATCGTCGTCTTTTTTTGCGAAGACTTTACATGGCGAGCGGGCCGTAACCGGGAGATCGAGGAAGTAGACTGTTTTGGGCTCGACCAGCTTGCGGAAGGGATCTCGCCTGGCAGGCGCAGGCGGATCGCCGAATTTGCCGCCGGTGCAACGGCAATCGCGGCGCCGTGGTAAGGGTTTCTTGGCGGGGGGTTCAATTTACGACAGGCGAGTTACGATAGGCGAACTGACTACATTTCAGGAGTAGCGCAATGACAATGCAGACGATAACCGCCGTGGCGGAGTGCCCCGAGTGCTTTGGCGAAGTCGAACTCAAGGACGTGATGCAGAATGAGATTATCCAGTGCGGCGAGTGCGGCGCCGACCTGGAGGTGGTCGAGGTCGATCCGGTGTCGATGGAGCTGGCTCCGGAAGAGGACGAAGACTGGGGAGAATAGGAAAATGCGGGTTGGCATCCTCTACAGTCGCGTGCGGGCGGAGGAGAAGCTTCTTTTCGAGGCGTTTACACAGCGGGGGGCCGAGTTCGACCTGCTTGACGACCGCAAACTGGTTTTCGACATCTCCGGCGGTGAAGGGTCGGGGGCGGCTTACGACAGCTATGACGTCATCGTCGAACGCTGCATTCATCACGGGCGTGCGCTGGTGAGCCTGCGCATTCTCAATGACCGGGGGATCCCGACTGTCAACTCGGCCCAGGTGGCGGAAGTATGCGGCGACAAACTGCAGACGACCAGCGCGCTGACCGCGGCCGGCATCCCATCGCCGCGCACCATGGTCGCGTTCACCGCGGAGAGCGCGCTCGAAGCGATCGAGGCGCTGGGCTACCCGGTGGTGATGAAGCCCTCGATTGGATCGTGGGGTCGCCTTCTGAGCAAGATCAACGACCGCGAAGCGGCGGAGACGGTCCTGGAGCACAAAGAGGTCCTGGGCACCTACCACCACAGCATCTTCTACATCCAGGAATATGTCGAAAAGCCGATGAGAGACATCCGCGCCTTCGTTGTCGGAAACGAAACGATCGGTGCGATCTACCGAGACTCTCCGCACTGGATCACGAACACGGCGCGGGGCGGACAGGCCTCGGTCTGCCCGGTTTCGGCGGAGTTGAACGATCTGTGTGTGCGCGCGGCCAAGGCGGTCGGGGGCGGATGTGTTGCGATCGACGTGCTCGAGGACCCGGAGCGGGGCCTGCTGGTAAACGAGGTCAACTACACAATGGAGTTTCGCAACAGCGTGCAGCCGACCGGCGTCGATATCCCCGGCAACATCGCCGATTTCTGTCTACGCGTCGGGCATGACGGCTGGCAGGCGGCCAACGAGTAGCTAAGAATGGGCGAATCCAACCTGCGGTCCGGAGGCGAAGGCGCGAGCACGGTTTCGATCCTGGGCGCCAGCGGCTATGCCGGCGGCGAGTTGCTGCGCCTGTTGCTGGACCATCCTCACGTGGAGATCGGCCAGGTAACCAGCGAACGGAACGCCGGGTCGTTCGTCCATTTCACGCACCCGAATCTGCGCGGGCGGACGAAGCTGAAGTTTGTCAGCGCGGCCGAGCTCGAAGCGTGCGACCTGCTCGTGCTGGGCCTGCCGCACGGCGGGGCGATGGGCCGCATCGCCGAGTTCAGGGCGCTGGCCGGACGCATCGTCGACCTGAGCGCCGACTTCCGTTTGCACGATGCCCAGGCATACGCCGA
>CATOTS010000045.1 GCA_951813625.1 uncultured Caldilineaceae bacterium
GCCTTTCGCGGACCCGGAGATCTACGAGCATCCGGTGATGTTGGAGTTTCTGGACCGCTACTGGGAGACGGACGAGTACGTCATTTCGTGCTACCACTCGAACAATCCGTATCCCGGCAGCGAGATGCAGCCGTGGCACCGGGACACGGGGCTTGCAAAGTACATTCCGCACGTGGGCCTGGAGAACTGTCCGGTGGTGGGGGTGAAGTTTCCTCTCGAGGACACGTCGGAGGAGAACGGGAGCATTGAGGTGTTGCCCAGCACGCAGTACCTGGCGGACCCGAGCATGGAAGGGCGTTACAACGAGGTACTGCTGCGCGGCAGTTTTCCGTCGTCGCAGCGGCTGAACCTGAAGAAAGGCTCGATGTGGGTACAGGACGTGCGCATGCTGCACCGGGGCACGCCCAACCTTTCGGACACGGTGCGGCCGGAGCTGGTGCTTTGCTACTGCCGCTCCTGGTTCAGCATCGGGCAGACCGTCGAGATGCCGTGTTCGACCTATCACGCGCTTTCGGACAAGGGTCAGAAGATGCTGCTGCGGCGCAGGCCGGTCGAGTGGGACTGAGGCGTGTTTGGGAAGGGGCGGACGGGCGATGCAGAGATGGTAACTACTAAGCCACATACAGCGTCTGTCTCGACCAGTGCTTCATCCCCGCCGCCATTCAGATCATCTGATTGCGTATTCGGTTGGCCGCCGCCACGTTGGATAAGCCGGACTGCAGGAATGACACCGTATCGTCGGTGAGCGCTGGTTTTGGAGGGGGGCGTTGCGGGGGGAGTCCCCCCGCACAAGGGAGGGCCGCAGGCCCGACCGTCCCAAAAGCAAGGAGAAAGTAAAGCGGAGTGAGGAGAGGAAGGACTTTCTCTCGCCTCATTCAGGGTCATTGACTGATTGCGGCTATGTAGCTACCAGAGATGAATAAACATATCCCGGTAGGACCGTGAGCCGAACAAGCAAAGGAGGGCTGCGATGGGCGTGACGGCCGGCTACGACATCGATCAGAAGATGCAGGAGTGGCGCATCAACGGATTCGTGGTTTTCGAGGATATGATCGCGCACGAGACGATTGACCGCATTCGCGAGGCGTGGATCCCGGTTCGAGACCGCGATATCGAGCGGCAGGGGGAGCAACCGTTTCGGGGCTTCCGGCGGTACAACGTGCGTGTTCCGTTCACGCGCCCATTCGTGGACGCGGAGATCTTCGAGCATCCGGCGCTGGTTGCGTTTATGGAGCGGGCGCTGGGGCCGGACTACGTCTGGTCTCACTTTGATTCGAACATTCCGCTGCCGGGGACGGACTATCAGACCTGGCACCGCGACGGCACGGTGGCGCTATATCCCGGAGTCAAGACGCCTGCGCTCGGGGTCGGGGTGAAGTTTCCGCTGGTTGACACGAACGTGGAGAATGGCAGTTTCGAGGTGTTGCCGGGCACGCAGTATATCACCGACGAGGACCTGCTGAGCGACCTGGACGACGTTTTTGGCGCGGGCGAGAACCGCATCGGCAACTACTATCCGACGCGTCTGAATCTGAAGAAGGGCTCGCTGTGGGTACAGGATGGGCGGGCGTTTCACCGGGGCACGCCCAACCGGTCGGATGAGGTGCGCGATGAGTTGTGCATGGCGATGTGCAAGCCGTGGCTGTTCAGCGGGTGGCAGCACGAGTATACGGAGGGCCACTTACCGCGCGAGTTGTGGGAGAGCCTTTCGGAGCACGGCAAGCAGGTACTGCGCTGGCAGCGGATTCGGGATTAGAGCCGAACCTGGGAGCCTGCGAGAGGCCTCAATAATATACTTTTTTGTTGATTGACGAACGCTGAGTCTTGTGGTACGGTAGCCACTACTGGAAGCTGGCGAAAGCGGCAGTAGCCGGTTTCCAAACACCGACAAAGTCTCTCGAAACACGCAGTCGTGCATACTGCCCCGGTAGTTGACGCCGAGATGGGCCGGATGTCGCGGATACCCCATTCTTCCGCACGCGGTCCCATCAGAATCGGGTCGAAGGGAGGGCGCCAGGCGACGAACGACTCTTGATCTCAGTTTGAGAGCTGTCTGTTCCATTCCTCGTTGTATACAATTCAGAACGTAATGTCTGCAGACAATCTGTACCATGATAAGGAGGCAGGATCATGGGAAATGGAATGTTGAATCGACGCGATTTTCTCCGCATTGGCGCGACTGCGGCCGCGGGTGCTGTCGTAGCCGGGTGTGCACAGATGCCCGCGGCGGCGCCGGGCGGCGAGATGGCGGAGCCGGACGAAGTACAGAAGGAGGTCAGGGTCACCTGGCACAACCATCCGACCTATTCAGAGCTGAACGACATGTTCACGGAGGACACCGGGATCGCGGTAGCGATGGAGTTCCACCCGCCGAAGTGGGAGGAGATCCTGGCCAAGTTCACGTTGTGGGGCGAGAGCGGCTACGACGGCATCGACGTAGAGGCGCAGGACGATCAGATCGCGTCGCTCTACTCCTTCAAGGAGTGGTGCTTTGACCTCTCGTACCTGATGACCGATGAAGAACGGGCAGACCAGGCGGACGCGGTGCTCGGGCTCACCGAGCAGGTCGGCGGCTTCCAGGCCCGCATCTTCTACTTTGTCGGCGGGGAACCCTTCTACTACAACAAGGAGCTGATCCCCGAGGCGCCTGCTACCTGGGAAGAGATGGTCGATGTGGCGAAGGAAGTGACCGACCCCGAAAACGACGTCTGGGGTTGGCGCCCGAACGCGGGCAGCCACAACATGAACCTGACGCTGATGATGGTCAACCACGCCGGCGGCAACAACGAGACGCTCGACGACGAAGGGACTTTGACTGCGCTGCAGTTCATGCGCGACTGGGTCTTCGAGTACGAGATCACGCCGCCGACGGTTGTTTCGGAAGCGGCCGAGGAGATCATGGCGCTGGCGCCGGCGGGCAAGGCCGGCATGTGGTGGCTCTACGAGGGCAACTACGGTCCGCTGCTGGCGGTCGAGGGCGGCATGTTGACACCGGAGACCCTCGGTGTCGCGCGCTGGCCGATGGGGCCGAGCAGTGACGAAATGATGGTGCATGCCTGGGGCTGGATGATCCCGATTTACACGCCAAGGCGGGAGATCGCCGAGGAGTACATTTCGTGGATGGCCCAGTATGACAACATCAAGCACCTAATCACGAACGTGCAGATCACGCCGCCCAAGAAATCGATGTACGGCGACCCGGAGATCCAGGACAAGATCCCGATCTTGAACGCCGGACCGGGCTGGGAGGAGCTTACGCGCGGCGCGAAGTTCCGCTGTCCGGTCGTGTGTCATCCCAACGCGGGGTGCGCTGTCGTTGATCTTCCAGGATGCCGGTCTGCTCGTGATGTCGGGCGAGCGCTCGCCGGAAGAGGTGCGGGACATTTACGCGAACGAGATTGCGATTGCGTTGGAGGCCTGAGTTCGGCCAAGGCAGCAGATTCGGCCAAGGCAGCAGATTCGGCCAAGGCAGCAGAAGAGTCAAGTAGTCCCCGGACAGTTGGAGATTGGCGGCGGCGACACCAGGTCCGGCGTCAATCTCCAATTTCCCCAGTGGGAGACAGTGATCGTGACGCAAGGGGCGCTGGCTGAACGCAATTCAGGGACGGGACCGGTTGGACTCGTCCTCATGTTCATCAAGAAGTACTGGGTCGTGTACGCACTGGTGCTGCCGGCGGTGCTGTTCCGCTTCGCGTTCACGGTCGGTCCCCTGCTGCGCACGACGTGGTTGAGCTTCACCGATAAGTCGTTGCAGCGGGATGGCAAGTTCATCGGGCTGGAGAACTATGCCTACATGTTCAAGGACTTCTACGTACATGATTCGCTCGATTTCACGGTCATGTACACGGTAACGGCGACCGTGCTGCAGGTTGTTCTTGGCCTGGGAATGGCCTTGCTGCTCAATCAGAATCTGAAGGCCCAGTGGTTTTCGCGCGTTGCGAATCTGTTGCCGTGGGCGGCCGCGCCGATCGTTGCCGGCATCATGTGGCGGCTGATGTTCTTCGAGGGTGGCGGCGTTCTGAATGACCTCGTTTTGCGATTTGACCTGCACTCCGAGCGTGTCATGTGGCTGAGCGACGGCAAGTTGGCAAGGATGTCGGTGATTGTGACCACGCTGTGGAAGAATTCACCGTGGTGCGCGCTCGTTCTGCTGGCCGGGCTGAAGACGATCCCCAGCGAACTGATGGAGGCGGCGCAGGTGGATGGCGCCAGCGTGTGGGAACGGTTCATCTACATCACTTTGCCGCTGCTGACGCCGATCATCCTGGTCGTCTTTTTGTTCCGCGGCATGGGCGAAGTGGGCACGTTCGACCAGATTCTCGGCCTGACGCGGGGCGGGCCGGGCAACGCAACCGAGATAATCTCGCTTTATGCGTATGACCGCTTCTTCCAGCAGGCCAGGTATGGATACGGCTCGGCGCTGGTGATGGTACTGTTCTGCTGACATTTTTGATTGGCGGGTTTTTCGCCCTGCTGCTCTACCGCAGAGGGCAGGATTGAGGGAAGGGGTCGTGTGAAATGGGCAGGAATAGGAAGGCCGCATATCTTCGGGCATTTCAATACGCTATGCTGGCCCTCATGCTGTTCCTGCTGCTCTTTCCGATCTACTGGATGATCAACACCTCGTTCAAGGAGGTCGGCGAGGTACGGTCCTTGCCCCAAACCTACTTTCCCAAGACGTTCACTCTGCAGAACTATGTCGAGCTGTTTGAACGCTGGCGCTTCGGGTCGACGTTCATCAACACGGCGATCATCGCCGGCCTGTCGGCACTCGGGGGGACGGCCTTAGGCGCGATGGCGGCGTTCGGCTTCAACCGTTTCGACTTCCCGGGCAAAGGGCTCTTTTTCGGCTTTATGATCGTCAGCATTGCGCTGCCGGGAATGGTGACTATCGGGCCGGTCTTCATGGCCTACAAGAATCTCGGCCTGCTGGACACCAAGACCGGCTGATTCTGATCGATCTCTCCGCCGCGCTCCCGTTCGCGATCATCTTTCTGTATGCTTTTTACCAGTCAATCCCAAGGGAATTGGACGACGCGGCCCGTATCGACGGGCTGCACGTGGGTCCAGACTCTGTATTTCATCATATTGCCGCTGAGCGCCCCCGGCGTGGTCATCACCTTCATCATCTCCTTCATCGGCGGTTGGAATGAGTTTGTTTTCGCCAACGTGCTGACGATGAGCGAGGCCACGCGCGTGCTCACGGTCAGAATGATGGAGATCCCCACGATTCACGGCACCCCCTACAATCTGATGGCGGTGGGCGGCATGCTCTGTCTCTTTCCGATTGCGATCATCGTCGTGATCGGGCAGCGTCAGATTGTGGAAGGGCTGATTTCAGGCTCTCTCAAAGGATAACAGGATATCGGAGCGGGTGAATATTTTGGCGCCAAGCGGCCAGCCGCACTGCTTATTCAACCCGGAAGTCCATCTGGCTCTTGGGCAGGGCGTTGAGTCGATGACCGCGCTGCTGGCCTCCACGCTGGGGCCGGTGGGGCGGACGATCCTCCTCGAATCTCTCCGCAGCACAAATGACCCGCCGGAAGTGTTGGGCGACTCGGCGACTATCGCGCACCGGATGGTGAAGCTGTCCGATCGCCATGCCAACGTTGCGCGATGCTGGTGCGCGAGCTGGCGATGGAGATGCGCGACCGCGTGGGCGACGGCAGCGCGACCGCGGCTGTGCTGTCGCGTGAGATGGTGCGCGGCGGGATGCGATGGTCGCGGGCGGCGCCAATTCGCAGCTGTTGAAGCAGGGGATGGAGAAGGCGGTGCAGGCGGCGGTGGCCGAGTTGCAGGACTTGGCGCAGCCGCTCGAATCGTCGGCGATGGTCGGTGCGCTGGCGCAGGCGGTCACGGGCGAGAAGTATTCCGCCTCCGCCAATGGTACGTCCTCTGCGAAGCTGACCTTGCCTGAGATGATCGCCGAGATCTTCAGCATTGTCGGCGTAGAAGGGACGATCGTCGTCCAGGAGCATGTGAGCGGCTTTCTGGAGCGCGACTATGTCGAGGGCATTCACTGGGACAGCGGCGGGCTGGCCGCGGCGAACTTTGTGACGGATGCGGCGCGGCAGGAGACGGTGCTGGTCGGGCCGATGATCGCGGTAGCGGATCTGGAGGTGAACAGCTCGGCGCAGGTCGTGCCGCTTGCTCGAGCGGGCGCTGCAGGAGAAGTACGAAGGCCTGGTCATTATCGCGCGCAAGATCGAGGGTGAGGCGCTGGGTGTTCTGCAGCTCAACAAGGGGAAGCTGGACGTCATGCCGGTCAAGGGGCCGGGTTGATGGTGAGCCAGCCGAAGATACTGCAGGACCTGGCGATTCTGACAGGTGCGAGGCTGATCGAGGAGGGGGCGGGCGGCCAGCTGGCGGAGTTGCGGCGCGAGGATTTTGGGCGTGCGCGGCGGGTGATCGCGACGCGCCGCGGTCTTACAATCGTCGGCGCGCGCGGTCGCCAGCGGTCGATTCGGGGGCGCATCGCCGAGTTGCAGGCCGAGCTGGAGCGAGAGGGCCCGCGGGAGCAGGCGGACACGCTGCGCAAGCGGGTGGCCAACCTGTCGGGAGGCGTGGCCACGCTCAAGGTCGGGGCCGCGACCGAGGCGGAGCGGACGTTGAGACGTGAGATGGCAGAGGACGCGATCCGAGCCGTGCGGGCCGCGCTGCAGGAGGGTGTTGCGGCCGGCGGCGGCGCGGCGTACATGGCCTGTGTGCCGGCGGTGAACGCGCTGGAGACGGCTGCCGGCAGCGATGAAGAGGCGATGGGCGTGCAGGTGGTCGCCGATGCGTTGAGAGCGCCGCTGGCTCAGATCGCCGACAACGCGGGGTATGCGGCTTCGACGGTCGCATTCCGGGTTGGCTCCCACTACAATGGCGCGGAGGCGGGCGCGGAGGCGGGCGCGGCGGCTGCCGGGTTGCGCCGGATCCAGGCGGCAGCGAGTGATGGCGTCGGGTTTGATGTCACCTCGGGCCGGGTTGTAAGCATGTGGCAGGCCGGCATTGTGGACTCTGTGAAGGTGCTGCGGTTGGCGCTGGAGATGGCGGCCAGCACCGCGGGGATGGTGCTGACAACCGAGGCCGTCGTGTTCAAGCAGCGAGAGAGGATGTAACTCAAAGGCTAGCCGGCGTCCTTCAGGCGCTGTTCAGCCGCCGGCTGCGAACGTTGAAAGATGTGATGATGAAGACGACTGCCTGGAATGTTTGGGGCCCGCGCTGGAGGGTGAAGAGCTGTTTTCGCTGGCCGTTTCCGCCGCCGCTGCGGCAGGCGCCAACGGCTGCGCCGGCCGGAGGATTCTGGCTGGATCGCGCCAGGGGCTGCATGGCTCCGACGACGCCGGGCGGGAATGGCGTCTGATGAGCGGCGCGCTTGGCGCCTTTCCGGTGATGGCGACCCGCGTTCAGTCCGGACTACCCAGCTCTCCCGCCATCTTCGCGGCGGCGCGCCGGGGGCGGTCCTGCGTTCGTTCGACGATGGCGAGAGCTGGGAAGCGTGCGGCCTGGACTATCCAGATGTGGTCGTTACCGGTCTGGTCACCACGCCTTCGGCCTATGCAGAAGGCGTCATTCTGGCTGGCACTGCGGATGACGGCATCTATCGCAGCACGACGCGGGGGCCGGTACTGGGAGACGGCCAACTTCGGGCTGTACGATTTGAGAGTCTGGAGCCTGAGCATATCGCCGGCGTTGGCAGGCGGACCAGACAGCATTTGCGGTCGTGGGAGACGGTCTGTTCCACTCGACGATCGGCGCACGCGCGTGGCAGACGGTCGAGATAGACGAGCTGGGCGAGACCCTGCCGCAGGTGGTTGCGATTTCGCCCGACTTCGGCGAGGACGGGACAGTTTATCTTGGCACTGCGGGAGAGGGCGTGTGGTGCTCGCGCAACGGGGAAAAGAGTGGCAGCCGGCGGGCGGCAGTGAAGGAACGAGCATCAATTGCCTGGCGTTCTCGCCGGGTCGCGCGCGGGAAGGAACGGTCTATGCTGGCACGACGGAGCACGGCATCCTGGTTTCCGGCGATTGCGGGAGGAGTTGGCAAAGCTTGAGCGCGGATGAGATGGCCGCGGTCTGGTGTCTGGCCGAGACCGATTGCGGGGCCGGACGAGTTCTGCTGCCGGGGTCCAGGGTCAGGGCCTGGTCCGGTTCCTGCATCGACGGTCGGACTCTGAAGTCTGAGAAACTGTCTTTGGGGAAATACGGAGGAACGACCCGCCTTCGCTACACACAGAAACAAAACGATTTTCTGGCGGCAAGGAGGAAACAGCTGTGGCAGCCTCACAACAGTACGACATCGACATGAAGTTGGCTGAATTGCGGATCAACGGCTATGCGGTCTTTGAGGATCTGATTCCGGTCGAGAAGATCGACCGCATTCGTGAGGCCTTTCTGCCCTATCTGGAGGCGGTGCGCACCCACAGCGATCCGGCGGGCGGCGTCGATCTGCAGGCGCGTAGCGACGGCCGCATCGTCGTCGAAGGCGACTGCAAGTTGTCAACCGATACACTGTGTATGTGCCATGGGAGCAGCCCTTTGCCGACCCCGAAATCTACGAGAATCCGGTTTTGCTCAGTTTTCTTGATCGCTACTGGGGGACAGAGGACTACAGGATCACCTGCTACCACTCGAACAGTCCCTACCCGGGCAGTGAGTATCAGCGCTGGCACCGGGACGCGGGCATCTCGAGGATGGTCCCGCACGTAGGCCTTGAGGTCTGCCCCCATTTCGGCGTGAAGTTCCCGCTGGTGGATACGTACGAGGAGAACGGGAGCTTCGAGATCATGCCCTCGACGCAGTATCTTGCCGATCCGGCGATGGAGGACAGCTACGACGAGATCCTGGAATCGGGGGATTTTCCGAGCCGGCGCCGGCTGAACCTGAAGAAGGGGACGCTTTGGATTCAGGATCCGCGCACGCCTCCACCGCGGCACGCCCAATCGCGCCGACCACGTGCGTCCAGAGCTGGTGATCTGCTATTCGCTGCCGTGGTTTGGGCAGATGGGTGCGATACAGATGACACAGGCCGAGTACGACAGTTTTTCGGAGCGGGCCAGGCAGATGGTCGCCAACTACAAGGTGGTTGGCTAGTCTGGGGCAAGTCCGGCATTTATCAGTTGGTCAAGCCTGGATAGTAGAGGGGCATCCCGCTTTGGATTGGGAATCGTCCGGCGGGGACTTCATGCCAGCGGTGGCTGAAACTGTTTGTCGGTTTTGGGAGAGGCGCAGGGCAGGCGCGGGGCCTGCGCCTACCGTGGCCGCGGCGTTATCTCGTCGTGACAGATAGCCAGGTCCGCTTCGCACAGTCTTGGTCCGAATCTGATCGTCGAGCACTCAACCGGGGGGAGGCGCCGGTGTCGGGACCAAACAGCGCACAGCTAGACCAGCAGCTTCTTACTCCCAAGTTTTTCGCCGACCCGTACTCAGTCTACCGGCGGCTGCGCAACGAAGATCCGGTGCACTGGTGCGAGCCGTGGAACTGCTGGATCATCTCCCGCTACGACGATGTGACGGCCGGCCTGCGGCAGGACGGGCGGCAATTCTCGGTTGTCGGCCAGTTCGGCTCCTACCTCAACGCGCTGCCCGAGACGGACCGGCCCCGGTTTGAGCCCCTCAAACAGCATTTCTCCATCGGACTGCTCCACTCCGACCCGCCCGACCATACGCGGCTGAGAGGCCTGATAAACCAGGCGTTTACGCCGCGCGTCGTCGAGCGGATGCGGGGCCGGATCGAAGCGACGGTGAACGCACTGCTCGATGCGGTCCTGGGTGAGGGCGAGATGGACATTATCAAGGACTTTTCCTTTCATCTCCCTGCGATTATCACGGCCGAGGTGGTCGGGATGCCGCCGGAGGACCGCCACCAGTTCAAGGCCTGGTCGGATGACATCGCCTCCTTTTCGGCCAGCAACCGCATGACGGTCGAGGTCGCCGAGCGGGCGCAGAGCAGTGTGCTGGCGGTTCGCGGCTATCTGCGGGAGATTGCGACGCAGCGGCGCGAGCAGCCGCGCCGACGATCTCATCAGCCGGCTCGTCGATACCGGGGATGGGAAGGAGAGGCCGGGCGAAGGGAGCTCCTCTCCACCTGTGTGACATTCATGGTGGGCGGCCATGAGACGACGACGGCGCTGATTGGCAGCGGGCTGTTGGCGTTGTTGCGGAACCCCGATCAGCTTGACAGGCTGCGGGAGAAGCCGGATGCAGCCAAAAGCGCGGTTGAGGAGTTCTTGCGCTACGAGAGTCCCAACCAGCGCATCATCCGTCTGGTCAAGGAGGATTTTGAGTTAGAAGGACGGCAGATCAGGCTGGGTCAGCGGGTCATGTTTCTGCTGGGCGCGGCCAACCGGGATCCGGCCCACTTTTCCGAGCCGGACCGGCTCGATGTCTGCCGCGCGCCGAACCGGCACATCGCGTTCGGCCTCGGCCCGCATTTCTGCATCGGCGCCCCGCTGGCGCGGCTGGAGGCGGAAGTCGCGTTCAGCGCGCTGCTGCGCCGCTTTCCTGATTTGCGGCTCGCCCAGGACAGTCCCGAGTGGCTGCCAAGTTACCAGCTTCGGCTGTTGAAATCCTTGCCGGTTGAATTCTGAGCGGAAGCGGGGGGAGGTTCCGTTTCCGGCAGAAGATAGTTGCAGTCGCCCTGTAGGATAAGCCGCCAGATTTCTTGGGATCTCACAAAGGAGGATCACAATGTCTGAATTGCGGAAGGGAAGGGTGTCGCGGCGAGATTTTTTCAAGTATGCCGGGAGTGCGGCGGGCGTTGTCGTGCTTGCGGGCTGTGCGCCGGGCGTTCAGGCGCCGGCTTCGGGGGCAGCGCCGGCAGTTGCGCCGACAGGCCCCAGCGGTGAGATTACGGCCGTCATCAGGCAGGTTATCAACATCGCGGACGCGGCCAACAATATCGGCTATGCCACGCGGGTGGTCGCGCACACGATGTTTGACGCTATGGTCAAGCGTGACCTGGCGGGCAACTTCGTACCCGGTCTGGCAACATCGTGGGAGAACCCAGACCCGTTGACTTGGATCTTTTCGCTGCGGGAGGGCGTGAGTTTTCACAACGGCGAAGAGTTCACATCCGAGTCGGTGGCTTTCACCATCAATCGAATCCTTGATCCGGAGAGCACGACGCCAGCACTGAAGCCGCTGTTGGTCGATATTGACACGGTGGAGACGCCGGACGCGATGACGGCGGTGATCAGGACCAATGAGCCCTTTGGGCCGATGCTGAACAATCTGTCGATGTTGATGATGTTGCCGCCGGAGTATGCGCAGACCGATGAGTACCTGGAGAAGCCGGTGGGCACCGGCCCGTTCCAACTCGAGGAGTGGGTGAAGGGCAACAAGTTTGTGGTCGAGGCCAATCCCAATTACTGGCAAGAGGGGAAGCCGAAACTAGAGAGAGTGACCATCGTTGAGGTACCTGAACCGGCCACGCGCCTCGTTGCATTGGAGCGTGGCGAGCTTGACTTCGTGCATGGGATTCAGCCGGAAGACATGGAGAGGCTGGAGGCGAACGCGGACGTCAACCTCGTGCGGGGTCCGACGTATACTTTCCGACAGTTTCTGATGAACGGCGGACGGCCGCCCTTCAACGATCCTCTGGTGCGCCAGGCGGTCTATCATGCGATTGACGTGGATGCCATGGTCAACGACATTATGGGCGGGACAGTGGAGCGGGCCACGTCGTACATCAATGCGAACGTTTGGGGCTTCGCGGCGCAGACACCCTACCCGTATGATCCGGACCGGGCGAGAGAGATACTGGCCGATGCCGGCCTTGCTGACGGTGTCGACATGGAGCTGAAGTGGACGCCGCGCGATGTGAAGGCCAAGGAGCTGGTGGAGTTTTCGATCGCGCAGCTGGAAGAGGTGGGCATCCGTGGCAAGAGCATCGAGCAGGAGCATACGGTCTGGCTGGAAGACCTGCTGGCGCTCGACTGGGACGTACAGCTGGTCTCGGGGGCCACGTCGACGGGCGACGCCGACTACACGTTACGCCGCATCTATTTCTCGGGCAACAACCGCACCGGCTGGGCCAACGAGACCTATGACGATCTGGTGACGCAGGCGGCGCGCACAACGGACCTGGAGGAGCGCAAGGAGTTGTATGCCCAGGCGCAGAAGATCGCTTGGGACGACGGTCCAAACGTGATGCTGTTCGAGGACATTGCGACCTACGGTCTGAACGCGCGGGTGCAGGGATTCGAGCCGTGGCCGGACGAACCGCCCCGCTTCGCCGACATGTGGGTGTCCAGCTAGGGGAGTATCGCCGGCCGATTCGATTGATCGGTCGTCAACATTCGGCCAAAGGGAATGGCTGCTTATCTTGTCAGGCGACTGGCGCTGGCCGTCTTCGTGGTATGGGGCGTGGTGACGATGGTGTTCGTCGTCATGCGCCTGGTTCCCGGAGACCCGGCGAATGCGTTCCTGGGGGTGGACGCGACCCAGGAGGAGGTTGAGCAGCTTCGAGAGCGGCTTGGTCTTGACCGTTCCATTCTGGAACAGTACGTGATATTTCTGCGCCAGGCTGCCGGAGGTGACTTGGGCAGGTCGACCTACTTCGGGCAGCCGGCGCTTGAAATGGTCATTGAGCGGCTGCCGGCAACGATCAGGCTGGCGGCTGCGGCTCTAGTGCTCGCGTTGGTAACTGCTTTTGTGTTGGGGGTGGCGGCAGCGTTGCGCGCCAATTCGGCGTTGGACCAGCTGATCAGCGTCGTAACGGTCATGGGCCAGAGTCTGCCGGATTTCTGGATCGGGCTGATGTTGATCCTAGTCTTCTCGGGCATACTGCGTCTGTTACCGACGTTCGGAAGCGACAAGCTGCAACATCTGATCTTACCGGCGGTGACGCTGGCGCTGCCCCTGATGGGCGCGACCACCCGCCTGGTGCGTTCGGGTATGCTGGAGATTCTGGGCCAGGACTATATACGTACGGCCCGAGCCAAGGGCCTGAAGCCGTCGGTCGTGGTGCGGCGGCACGCCCTGAAGAACATGCTGATTCCGGTGGTAACCGTCTTCGGCCTGCGGTTGGGCTATCTTCTGGGCGGTTCGGTGATTGTGGAGACGGTGTTCAGCTGGCCGGGGGTGGGCAACACGATCATCTTTGCCATCAGTTCGCGGGACTATGCAGTCGTCCAGGCGGCGACGCTGGTTGTGGCGATCAGTTTCGTGGCGATCAACCTGGTCATCGATCTGCTCTATATTTTTCTCGATCCCAGAATCCGCTTCGCCTGACGTGATGCCAGGTTGCCACCTGCCGTCGAGAGGTTGATTTTTTTGGAGGGTGACGAGGATGACCGGGGGGAGCGGAGGTTGCAGCGGCGGGAGTTCCTCGTGCGGCAGCGCCGCCATCGCGGCGGCAAGGAACTAGGAAGCGGACGAGCAGGTCTGGGAAGAGTAGGATTGTGAATTGGGAGATCATGCAAAGGTTGGTGCTGTCGCGCAGTCAACGCCGGGTGTTGGTCTGGAGTTGCGCCTTGCTGGCGGTCGTATTGGCGGGCGTCTTCGCGCCGCTGCTGGTGCCGCGTGACCCGGCGAAGCAGAAGACTGACGTCCGTCTGGAGGATCCCGGCCTTGTATTCGAAGAGGGCACAGTTGCCGTTCTCGGGACGGACCAGCTTGGCCGCGACGTACTGAGCCGCGCCATCTTTGGCATACGCGCCTCTCTGTTTGTGGGGATCAGCGGTGTGCTGCTGGCCGGCCTGTTGGGCGTCGGGCTGGGGCTGATTGCGGGTTATTTCGGCGGTCCGTGGGACATGGCGATTATGCGCCTGGCGGATATCCAGCTGGCTTTTCCGGGCATTCTGATGGCGCTGGCGCTGACAGCGGCTCTGGGCCCGAGCGTACGCAATTTGATCGTTGCCCTGACCGTCACTGGGTGGGTGCTCTACGCGCGCCTGGTACGTGGGGTTGTCCTTTCGGTGAAGGAGCGGGAGTTTGTGGAGAGTGCGCGAGCGCTCGGCGCCAGCAACACCCGCATTGTGTTGCGGCACGTGCTTCCGAACGTGATCAGCCCGGTTGTCATCGTGGCCGCGCTCGACCTGGGCCGGATGATCCTGGCGGAGTCTTCACTGAGTTTTTTGGGTCTGGGGATCCAGCCTCCCACGCCGAGTTGGGGCAGTATGATCGCTGATGGGCGCAGCTACCTGTTCAACGCCTGGTGGGTGTCCACTTTTCCGGGCCTGTTCCTGGCGGTGACGGTGATGGTAATCGCCTTGCTGGGCGACGCGGTGCGGGACAGCCTGGACCCGCATTTCCGCTATTGATTTGTAAACATTCTTAGCTCTTCGTTTTCAGTTTTTCGTTCCCGTGCAGGTACTAAGGAATACGTCAAAGTTGGCGTTCTTCGGTCGCCAACAGTCCTGACAGATGGAGCCTGTGAACGATCAACGATCCACGAAGAATACGAATTCACACGAAGGATCCCGTTTGGATGGCGTTCGGCCAGGTCATAAGAAGCTTCTTACATTCAGGCTAAGTAACTGCGCGGAGAGTCAAATCATGTAACCGCGGGGCGCGAGGGGCGGCCAGGCGGCGATGCAGGCAGAGCGGAGATAGCCCAAGAACGCGACAAGAGGAAAAAAAGACCATGAAAATCGACCGTGATCAGTTTCTGGAAGACGGCTTTGTGATCTTGCGCCAGGTCATTCCCCCCGAAGAGCTGGAGGGGATGCGGCAGGCGTATGAGTTGCTGGTTGAGCGGCAGAAGGCGATCTGGGCGCGGGAGCGGGGGCCGGACGACCCGCCCGGGGGCCAGTGGGAGACCAACGCCCAGCCGCGCCTCATGCTGAGCGGCATGGCTGACGAGATCGACGCGCAGACGGCGGCGGCGGTCGAGATCTGGCTGCACGAGAACGTGCAGGGGGTCAGCAGCCAGCTGCTGGGGGTGGAGGACGCCGGCGTCACCGAGATGATGCTGATGTGCAGCCCGGTGCGGGACCACGACACGGGCGGACACCGCGGCTGGCACCGCGATTTCTACCCGCCGCACGCGGCGCCGCTGCAGGGCTACACCGACGACATCCTGGAGAGCGGGCCGCGGTACATACAGTGGAATCTGCCGCTCTACGACGACAGCGTTCTGTGGGTGGTGCCGGGCAGCCACAACCGGTTCAACACGGCGGAGGAGAACGCGGCGCTGAACGCCGACCCGCGCCGACCTCTGCCCGGCGCGGTCCAGGTCCACCTGAAGGCGGGCGATGGCGTGCCCTACATTCTGCCGCTGCTGCACTGGGGCAGCCGCTACAACGCCCAAATGCGGCGCACGATCCACGGCGGTTTTTCCGAGTTCAACCATTACGAGGACCTCTCCTATCTCGAGCACCTGTCACCGGCCGCCCAGGCGACCTTCAGCCGCTGGAACGGGCGCAGCGACAAGACGTTGGCGCAGATCGAGGCGGCGCTGCGGGCGGTGATCGGGAAGGATGGCGCGGGCTACCAGGCTGCCTTGGAGGGGCTGCACCCGGGGCGCGGGGAAAAGGGCATGCTGCTCTCCACCATCTTCCTGAGCAAGAGCGCCAAGCGCATCCATCAACTCAAGAGCCCGCATTTTGACCGCCTGCCGGCGTTGGAGCAGGGCTGGGCGACGAGTATTCATCCGATAACGCTGCAGTGGGGCAGGCCGCTGGCCGACCGTTTCACGGCAGAGGAGTCGGACGCGCTTTGGGCGCGATTCAAGTATGTGGATGACTTGGTGCAGGCCGAGGAGGAGCAGTGGACGCCGGGCTTTCAGGGCGAGGCGACGCGCTACTACTTCGAAGAGGTCCCGGCAGCGTTGAGTGTGGAAGGCTTTCTCGCCAGCTTCGGCAATTGATTGGTACCGTAAGAAGATCAGAGCGGGCATAAAATGAGCGATTGGATTGACGCAATTGCCATTTTGACTGTCATTGCCGCGATAGCTGCGGGCGCGGGCTTCGCAGTAGTTTGGCTCGTGCGCAAGGCTCTTTGACCGCTACGACAAGACAGGCTGCGGATGCGTTCCAGCTGGGCGTCGAGCCGCTGCAAGCTGTGTCCGCCGGCAACACCTCCGCGCCTCCATTCCTGCCGGGCTCTTTCAGAAATATGAGACATTTTTGTCATCATTGACAGGGCAAGTCCGAAGTGATATTCTGCCGGATATCCTATGGCTGGCCTGCCAATCTACAGCGCAATCTTCGATCCGTCCGGAGGCGCGCGACGCCGCCGACCAGGACTATCGTACATTGGACGGCTTATTGCGAAACCGGGCTGAAACAGGCCGTAAGTCAGTGTCAGCGAGTGCGCCGACCGGCGTGGATCAGCACGTCCCGACTGACGCAGTTGCCGGTCGCCGAGAGGGGGTGATGTCCGGGGGGAGATTGGGTCAAAGTCTGACTTCAATGCAACGGCAGCAGACGTATCGGAATCATCAGGACTAGCACAGGAGAAGAATGCTCATGAAGACGACGAAAAGAGTCGATGTCTCGCGACGTGATTTCCTGAAATGGTCGGCGCTGGCAGGCACGGGCGCTGTCATCGCCAGCTGCGCGCCGGCGCCGGCAGCCGAACCGGCGGAAGAGGCGGCGGCTGATTCAGGCGCGGCGGCTTCCGAGGCGACACCGATCCGGTTCAGCACGTGGTGGGGGACGTTCTGGAACGACTATGCCCCGATCATCGAGGAGAAGACGAATACCAAGGCGACGCTCGAGAGCACGCCCTGGAGCGAATATCACGACAAGCTGAAGCTGCAGCTGGCAGGCGGAACCGCGGCCGATGTCATCATGGTCGCCAATGTCTTCCAGGGCGATTTCTGGACATCCGGCCAGCTGCATCCCTTTGACGACTACCTGGTGATCCACAATTTCGATGAAAGCAAGTATTACTGGGACGCGGTCGAGGTGGGCGGCTACAAGGGCGAGATCCTGGGCCTGGACCAGTATGTGGCGCACCCGTGTATTTTCCACGTAAACACGACGCTGACCGACGAGATGGGTCTGACCGACTCGCTGCCTGAGTTCGGCGACGACAACTTCGACGAGTGGCAGATCGACGACCTTGTGGCGTTCTGCGAGGCGGCGTCGGAGGCCGGCGCGGGGATGGAGGACCAGGTCTGGCCGATCGCCGGGCCTCTGATGAGTGGCTGGAGCTACTGCACCAAGCACTTTGTCTACGGCAACGGCGGCCAGCAGTTCGACACGTGGTGGTACGAGGGTGACGAGACGACGTGTCTGCTGGACTCGGAGGCGTCGATCGAGGCGATCACGAAGGTGATCGACCTGACGCTGCAGGGGCATACGTACCTGGAGGCGGTCGCGGGTCCGATCGAGGGCGGCACCTACCGAGCGGGGCGGGCTGCGCTGGTGTTGGCGCCGGTGGGGTTGACGCTGTTCCCGTCGTCCTCGTTGGATTTCGAGAAGTCGTACATCCATGCGCCGTGGTTCAAGCAGCGGGCGATTCACACGACGGGCGACTTCCTGACGGTGAACAAGTCGTCAGAGGTGCTGGACGCGGCGATGGACTATGCCATCACCCAGATCATTGACGAGGATGTGGGCCGCCAGTTCGTCCAGACTTCGGGGCTTTCGCCGGCCTACAACAGCGGGCTGTACTACGGTGAGCTGGAGGAAGGCAGCGAGATCCAGGCGGTGGCGGGGATTCATCTCTCGCGCTGGGAGGGTTTTTCGGCCTATCCGGAGCAGGCCGAGGCGTCGATCCACTATCCGGGCCACGACGGCTTCAAGGCGGCGGCGTACCTGCGCGATACGCTGCGGACGGCGTTTGAGGCGGCTTTGATCGGCGAGAGGGACGCCGGTGAGGCGGTCGCTGAGGCCGTGGCCGACATCAATGCGGAGTTGGCAGCCAGGAGCTAGCAGGGATCGAGGAGAGAGAAGAGAGGAGTGAAGAGACAGGGCCTCACTCCTCTCTTCGAATTTCTGAGAACCGTCAAGGCGAGAACAGCAGGGCGGCGGAAGACGCGCCAAGGTCGGGCCGCTGGTGGCAAGGCGCCAGCAGACTACAGCGATAGAAGATATTTTTGTCATGTTTGACAGGGCAGGTGCGTGGTGTTATTTTGACAGCAATTCATGGCTGCCCTGCCAATCCTCAGTGCAATCTTCAATTTGACTGGAGTCACCCGACTCCGCCGACCAGGATTTACTTTCCTTGGACGGCTTCTTGCGAAACCGGACTCATACAGGTTACCGAACGGCGACTGCAGATGCGCGGGCGACTGCAGGTCAGCATGTCCCGACTGACGCTACGGCCGATTGCCGCGAGAGGAGGTGATGTCTGGGGAGAGATTGGGTGAGAGTCAGACTTCGACGCGACAGCGGAAAGACGTATCGGCAACGCCGAGACTAACACAGGGGAGAAACGTTATGGATACGACGAAACGAGTCGATGTCTCGCGGCGTGAGTTCCTGAAGTGGTCGGCGCTGGCAGGCACGGGTGCTATGATCGCCAGCTGCGCGCCGGCGCCGGCGGCCGAACCGCCAGCGGAAGAGGCGGCGGCTGACTCGGGCGCGGTGGCTTCCGAGGCGACACCGATCCGCTTCAGCACGTGGTGGGGGACGTTCTGGAATGACTATGCCCCGATCATTGAAGAGAAAACCGACACGCAGGCGACACTTGAGAGCACGCCCTGGAGCGAGTATCACGACAAGCTGAAGCTCCAGCTGGCGGGAGGGACTGCGGCCGACGTCATGATGATCGCCAATGTCTTCCAGGGCGATTTCTGGACATCCGGCCAGCTGCATCCCTTAGACGACTACCTTCCGGTCTACGACTTCAATCCCGACAACTATTACTGGGACCCGGTCGAGGTCGGCGGCTACAAGGGCGAGGTCCTCGGCCTCGACCAGTATGTCGCCCATCCGGTCGTCTTCCACGGCAACAAGACGCTGACCGACGAACTGGGCGTCACCGATATGTTGCCGCAGTTCGGTCAGGACGACTACGACACCTGGCAGTTTGACGACCTTGTCGCCTTCTGCGAAACGGTGGCCGAAGCCAGCGCCGGCATGGAAGACCAGATCTGGACCCTCGGCGGTCCGCTGATTGGCAGCTGGGGCTATGGCAGCAAGCACTGGGTCTACGGCAACGGCGGTCAGCAGTTCGACACATGGTGGTATGAAGGCGACGAGACCAAGTGTCTGCTCGATTCAGAGGAGTCGCTCGATGCCATTACCAAGGTCATCGACCTCACGCACCAGGGCCATACCTACCTCGAATCGATTGCAGGCCCGATCGAGGGCGGCACCTACCGCGCGGGGCGCGCCGTGTTTTCAATGGGCCCGGTGGGACTCACCCTGTGGACCTCTGAGTCGCTCGATTTCGAGAAGGTCTACATCCACACGCCGTGGTTCCAGCAGCGCGCGATCCACACCACCGGCGATTTCCTGACGGTGAACAAGTCCTCAGAGGTGCTGGACTCGGCGATGGCTTACGCCATCACCCAGATCACGGATGAAGATGTGGGGACGCAGTTCATCCGCACGATGGGTCTGGCGCCATCCTACAATGGTCTTCATTACTATGAAGGTCTGGAGGAGGGCAGCGAAGCCAAGGAGGTCGTGGGGATTCATCTCTCGCGCTGGGAGGGTTTCTCAGCCTATCCTGAGCAGGCCGAGGCGTCGATCCACTATCCGGGCCACGACGGATTCAAGGTGCCGGCCTTCCTGCGCGATACGCTGAGGGCGGCCTTCCAGGCGGCAATTATCGGCGAGAGGGAGGCCGCCGAAGCGGTCACCGAGGCCGTAGCCGACATCAATGCGGAGCTGGAAGCTAAGAGCTAGGCGATATCGAGTTGAGACGAATGAGGAGTGAGGAGAGGCATTGCCTCACTCCTCATTTCCGGAGCAGAGGGCAGCCATGGCAACGGCAGCGACAGCGACAGGGACAGCGACAGCGCAGAAACTCCACTGGTGGCAGACGCTCAAGGGGCGGGAAGCACTGGCCGGCTACATCGGAATCTCGCCCTGGCTGCTGGGGTTTCTGATGTGGGGCGTGGGGCCGATGCTGCTTTCGGCCTACTATTCGCTGACGGAGTACAGCATCCTGTCGGATCCGGTCTTCCGCGGGCTGGACAACTTCGAGAGGATGTTCACGCGCGACAAGCTTTTTGCGCAGGCGCTGCGAGTGACGGGGGTGTACGCGATCGTAACGGTGCCGCTGGGCGTGATTGTGGGCTACGGGCTGGCGCTGCTGCTGAACCAGAAGGCGAGGGGTCTTTCCTACTGGCGCACCGGCTTCTATCTGCCGGCGGTTGTGCCGGGGGTAGCCACAGCCTATCTTTTCGCTTACGTCTTCGCGAACGAGTACGGGCTTGCCGACAGCGTGCTGCAGACGATCGGAATCGAGGATCCGCCGAACTGGTTCGGTTCGACGAAATGGGCGCTGCCGTCGCTGATGGTGCTGAGCCTGTGGGGCGCGGGGGGCGGCCTGATCCTCTATTTGGCGTCGCTGCAAGGGGTGCCGACGGCGCTCTACGATGCGGCCAAGGTGGACGGCGCCAACGCGTGGGGGCAGTTCTGGAACGTCACGATTCCGATGACCTCGCCGGTGATCTTGTTCACTTTTATTATGGGCATTATCAACTCGTTCCAGGTCTTCACGAGTGCGTTTATCATCACCTCCGGCGGCCCGGTCAATTCGACGCTGTTCTATGTCCTTTACCTGTACCGCAAGGGCTGGCAGCAGCTTGAGATGGGCTACGCGGCGGGCTTGGCGTGGATCCTTTTTATCATCATCTTTGCCCTGACGATCCTGGTGCTGCGGACCTCGGCGCGTTTTGTCCACTACGAGGGCGAATAGACGCCGCCGGCAGCAGGCGTTCGGGATGGCAGGCCACGCGCTGGACAAGTGAGGTTGGGACACTGTGCAACTTTCGACGGTATTCGACCTGAATTCACATCAAGTCAGCCGCATTTTCTGGCGGACTGTTCTCTATTGTGTGCTGGCGCTGGGGCTGGCGACGTTCCTGCTGCCGATGGTGTGGCTGGTGAGCGGTTCGCTGAAGCCGGACGGCCAGGTGTTTACGATCCCGCCCACGTTCATCCCGCGCCCGGTGCTGTGGGAAAACTACCCGACGGCGCTGAACAAGTTTCCTTTCTGGGTTTCGCTGAAGAACACGATGACGATCGTAATCGGCGTGCTGGTCGGCCGCGTGTTGACGGCCTCGCTGGTGGCCTACAGTTTCGCGCGCCTGCGTTTTCCCGGCCGCAACGCGATGTTCGTGATCGTGTTGAGCACGATGATGATCCCGTACCACGTCGTTTTGATTCCGCAGTATCTGATCTTCCGCGACCTGGGCTGGCTGGATACGCCGCTGCCGATCATCGTGCCCAACTGGTTCGGCGGAGGCGCGTTCTTCATTTTCATGATGCGGCAGTTCTTTTTGAGCCTGAACAGTGAGATCGACGAGGCGGCGCGCATTGACGGATGCGGTTTCTTCGGCACATTCTGGCGGGTGATCCTGCCGCAGTCGCTGCCGGCGGTGGGGGCGCTGTCGATCTTTACTTTTATGGGCGAGTGGAACGACTTCTTCGCGCCGCTGATCTACCTGAACACCGAGGAGAAGATGACGCTGGCGGTGGCCATCCGGACGTGGCAGTTCGACACGAATCTGACCTACCAGGCGGCCACCTGGCCGGAGCTGATGGTGATGTCGACGATTCTGACGATCCCGCCGGTACTCGTGTTTTTCTTCCTGCAGCGATACTTCATTCAGGGCGTGGTCGTCACCGGCGTGAAGGGTTGAGCGGCGGCAGGACGTTTCCCCGCCTTGCGGCCGAGTTGCCGCAGTTGGTCCCTCTCTTTTTGACTTACAAGCCCAGAAACTGACATGGTATTATTCGACTAAAGGGGCAGGTTTCATTGGCCCTGGAGTTGTGCGTGCCAAGGAAATAAGGCCCCGGCAATCTCTATACATCTACCGCGGAGCAAATGAAGTCTGGAGGCAAGAGATGAAACAGCAGGGAATCACTGTTACGGATGAGCAGCGCCAGCATTTTCGAACGTTTGGCTATGTCGTGTTCCGGCAACTCTTCACCGTGGATGAGATCGAGTTCTACGGCCAGGCTCTCGAACGCGCGTTGCGAAAAGTGCGTGGCGGCGAGGACTTTGACGGCAAGGAGCGCCAGGAGGTGATGCCGATCATCGAGGAGGACCCGGAGTCGTTCTACCCGCTGCTGGACGATGGGCGGCTGCTGGATGTCGTCGACGGGCTGTTGGGCGAGGGCAGCCTGTATATGGGCGGCAACGACGGCAACCTCTACGTGGGCGACACGCGCTGGCACGCGGACGGCGGCGGGCTGCACACGTTTGCGACAATGAAGACGGCCTTCTACTGCGACCCGGTGGGTGAAGGGGAGGGCTGCCTGAGTGTGATCCCCGGCAGCCACCACCCGGAGTATTCGCGGCAGCTGCACCAGTCGGTGGCGGACGGCATCTTCGACACACAATCGGCGGACGTGCCGGGGCGGAAGCCGTTGGAATCGTCGCCGGGCGACGTCGTGGCGTTCGACCACCGTCTGTGGCATTCGTCGTGGGGCGGCGCGGTGGGCCGCCGGATGTTCACCTTCAACTGGGCGGCCTATCCCAGGATGGGCTGGGAGGAGACGTGGCTGTACGGCTATTTGATGCGGGTGAACCAGCGGTACGGGAAGCGCACGTTCACCGACCGGCTGATGGAGACGGCGGGGCCGCGGCGCAAGGAGAAGATCGCGAAGTTGTATGAGATGGGGCTTTAGCGGCAGTTTCCAGTTCGTGGTTTTTCGCTCTTAGCGACGGTGGATTTCGGCACCGGGCGCCGGGACTCTGTAGCAGGAGCCGCGAGGCGGTTAGCGGAGGGTGCAGCCCATTCGTAGGGTGGGCATCGTTTGGCGTGGAATTCATGCCGGCGGCGGATGAATCTGTTTACCGGCTTATGCGAGGGGCACGGAGCAGGCGCAGGGCAGGCCACTACGTCGGCCGCGGCGTTCGCCGCATTGGGGGCGGCGCGTCGGGCCGCAGGTCGCATAGGGTCGCATTGACCCCAAACGCGGCGGCGGGCGTACATCAGGGGGGCGTTGCGGGGGGTGTCCCCCCGCACAAGGGAGGGCCGCAGGCCCGACCGTCCAAAAGGATACAGAGACTCGATTTCCTCTTCCCCCAAGATGGCGCCAACGCTGTGTTCCACAACTTTCATTGCATCCCTCCTTGTATGTCACATCATCCAGCCAGGCCGCGACATCGGCTTCCCGCCATGAATGACTATCTGGAAATGAGAGTTGCTCGGTCCTGTTTGGCGTTCCATCTACTGCGGACGTAGAGCGGCCTCCTAATTCTACACTTGAACCAAAAGGAAAGCCAGCGCAATCGCGAATTTCGAAAAAGCAACGATTATTGGTAATTCTCGGAGGGAAATGGTTGGCAAAACTGTCTCTGCTTCGTACTGCGAACAGTTCAACATAGAGTACGGCGTGGGAGAGCAGGTCATCGGCGGTCGACAAAGGCGCAAATAAGTCTTTAGAGGATACGACCGCCCGTTGAAGGGGAATGCGCGGAGACTCGTCACAGGCAGAGTCTTGTGATCAGCCCTTGGAGGATTGGCGAGGCGCGGTTAATGCTGTAGAGGGCGCCGCGTTCGTTGGTGCAGTGGCCGCACCTGTTTTGCCCGGCGGGCGTGATGCTGTCAGAGGGGAAATGGACGATCGTTGGGGACGTCCCCTGTTCCAATGCTACGATTCACCATGCCGAGACCAAGCGATAGGACTCGACAGGTAGTCCTCAACAGGACGAGCTGGGAGGTAGCAAGTCGTGCTGACAGGGATCGCCAAGCGACGAGGGATAGGATTCACGAAGATTCCCCTAATCGCGATGAGCCTCGCGGTCATGATGACCTTCCTATGGTCTTTCGGCGCCCCTTGGCAAGTTCACGCCTGCTCGTGCCCGGAACCCGGTTCTCCTACCGAAGAGCTAGAGGAGGCCGATGCCGTTTTCGCAGGGCGAGTCGTCTCGATTCAATACCCCAACGGCAGTGGTATGACGGCTTTCTCCGCCGTCTACGTTGGCTTTGAGGTCAGCACTGTGTGGAAGGGCACCGTCCACGAGGAGAAGTACATCGCTACATCTCGGTATTCCTCTAGCTGTGGATTCGCTTTCAAGAAAAGAAGAGAGTACATCGTCTATGCCTACGGAAGCTCCTATACTTACGGGGGCTACGGCACGGGCTGGTGCAGTCGGACAGCCCTCCTCAGGAATGCTCGAAGCGATCTCGACGCGTTAGGGCATGGACACGCCCCTCGGGCCGGAATGGCCGGACTCGTGCCCGCACTACCGCAGAGCTCTGTTGTGAGCCGGGCGTGGGTCATCGCTCTGGCGGTCGTTGCAGCTGTGATTGCAATTGGGGGTGTGGTGGTCTACTCAAGGGTTAGACGAGGCCGTACGGCTATCGGATGCGGGTCAACCAGCGGTACGGAAAGCGCCCGTTCACCGACCGGCTGATGGAGACGGCGCGGCCGCGGCGCAAGGGGAAGATCGCGAAGCTGTACGCGACGGGGTTGTAGTGGGGCCGTTCTCACCGGGTACGGCTGAGACGCAGAAATCTGGCAGCCGCTTCATTCACAGTTTCTCTCCAGTCCCTCTACCTCTGCGTCGCGCGGATGTATTCCTGATCCACGGCATCCATCGTCTCCTGGAAGCTCTTTTCTTCGAACAGCCGGACCAGCGGCACGTCTTCATCAGAGGGGTGGATTCCACCGTTCGTGGTTGGGTCCACCATTGCCCCAAGTAACTGCCGGCGTACCGGGCTGCACCTTGCCAGCAGTTCGGGCGAATTCCCAGTCCGATCCCCCAGCCGTTGCCATACCGGCGTGTAGACAAACCACAGATTCTTGCGTCGCACCCTCGAGGTGTTGCGCGTGACACAGTGCCACAGCGCGTTGTGAAACAGGACTGCATCGCCGGCGCTTACCCGCACCTGTCGCGCCCCCGGAACGCCGGCGTCGATCTGTTCGACCTGTTTGAATCTTGTATACGAGGTGATCGTCAGGGCGTGCTCCAAGCTCTGCGGCAGCTTGGGGAAGCCGTTACGATGGCTGCCGGGAACGACCGTAAAGTTGCCCATATCGGCCTTGTCCACGTCGGTCAGAAAGAAGCCGACCCGCGCCCATTGCAGCGGCGTCAGTCCGTCAACGCTGGCGAAATAGTACGGTTTGGAGCCATCCTTGTGCCAGCGGTTGCCCGGCGTTGGACTCGGGGGCCGCACCATCGCCTCCGCCCAAGACAACTGAATCGCCGCGCCAATCAGCTCGCACACGATTCCCAGATGGCTGGGATGGTCGATCAGTTTCAGAAAAGCATCGCAAGGTTCATGGCGCAGTATGGTGCCGCTACTTCCTGGCTCCGATTGGAAAAGGTCCTCGGTCGCGGCGTTGATGATGTTGACTGCGTGGAACTGCGAGTTGGGATCGCGGCCCAGGCGCTGAGACGCTTCATCCAGACGGTCTACTTCGGCGGCCAGCTCGCTTACCTCCTCTGCTGACAGAGCGTTCTTGATAACCAGGTAGCCGTCTTCATCCCACTGCTGTCTCTGTTCAGGCGACATACGCTGGAATGTCATCGTTTCCATCCATCTGCTCCTTTGTCTCCAAAGCAGCTGCTGATTGACCAGGTTGCGCTGACTGGCAACTGAAGAGTGGGCAAAGGTGCAGTCCAGAATTGGGGTGCAAATCCCTAAACCTCATGTAGCATCGAAGTCATGGCCGGTCCACGCTCCATGCTCTGCCAGAGTGGAGCAATACGTTTTCCTGAATCCTTTTGGGCGGTCGGGCCTGCGGCCCTCCCTTGTGCGGGGGGACTCCCCCCGCAACGCCCCCCTGACAACCACTCCACCCACGCCGCGCCCTGCTCGAAACATGGCGCCCGTCTCCGCCCATTGTCCCCCGCCCCCGGCAGTTTCTGGCAACTGGTCACTGGCAACTGCCGTTCTGGGCGGTCGGGCCTGCGGCCCTCCCTTGTGCGGGGGGACACCCCCCGCAACGCCCCCCTGACACCACTCCACCCACGCCGCGCCCTGCTCGAAACATGGCGCCCGTCTCCGCCCACAGTCCCCCGCCCCCGGCAGTTTTCTGGCAACTGGTCACTGGCAACTGCCGTTCTGGGCGGTCGGGCCTGCGGCCCTCCCTTGTGCGGGGGGACTCCCCCCGCAACGCCCCCCTGACACCACTCCACCCATGCCGCGCCCTGCTCGAAACATGGCGCCCGTCTCCGCCCCCAGTCCCCCGCCCCCGGCAGTTTCTGGCAACTGGTCACTGGCAACTGGCCACTGCCGTTCTGGGCGGTCGGGCCTGCGGCCCTCCCTTGTGCGGGGGGACTCCCCCCGCAACGCCCCCCTGGCACAACCCGCAGTTGACGTTCTTCGTGGATATTCGTGCAAATTCGTGGATCAAGCCCTTGACGTTGCAGTTCGAGTTCCGGCCGTTTACGGTTGCCACTCAGACGGCGGCGCCTAACCGAGACCGATTTGCCGGAAGTAGGCGCGTGTCTGCTTGGCGATAGGCAATGGTCTGTCGAACGCTGTCGGGTACATGTCCTGTTCCACGATCGCAAAGCTGTCGTAACGCAACTCGGCCAACAGGTCGCGCAGTGCCGGAAAGTCGACGGCGCCCCGCCACGGCTCGCAGAAGTAGCCCTGTACGGTCGTGACTGCGATGGGAGCGCCGTGGCGCTCTACCTCGCGCTGCATCGCCGGATCGACACTCTTGAAGTGAAGGTACTCTAGCCTCTCATGGTGTTTTTGGATAAAAGCCACCGGATCGCTGCCGTGGTAGGCGTGATGGCCGGTATCCAGCGCCAGACCAATGAGCGTTGGGTCCGTTTCGTCCAGGAGCTTCTCGATCTGCTCCTCGCGCTCGACGTGTGAGTCGGCGTGAGGATGGAAGACGGTGCGCAGACCGAAATTCTGCTTGGCGAGGCGCGCGATGGCGTGGCTCGTGTCGATCAGGGGTATTCCAGGATTCCTCGTCGAGTACGGGCGCGGCTACAGGTTCGCCGGTGTGCTGATCGGTATAGAGGGTCATCGATCAGCACGAGATACTTGGCGCCCAGGCCGGCAAGCAACTCACCCAGGTCGAGAACCGCCTGCTCGATTTCAGGCCACGCCGCGCGGTTTTCCAGTACGGGCATGAAAGCTGCGCCGGTCAATTTGAGATTGCGCTGGCCCAGTTCGCGCTCCAGCCTGCTGCGGTCGGTTGGAAGATAGCCGTATGGGCCGAGTTCCGTCCACGTATAGCCGGCCTCGGCAACCTCATCGAGATAGCGTGTCCAGGGCGTCTGTTTGGGATCGCTGGGGAACGAAATGCCCCAGGAGGCGGGCGCACTTCCAAGTTTGAGATTCATGTTCATGTCCACCTGGCCCATCGTTCAATCGGCCCATTGGAAACAAGGCGTTTGACCTTGCGTCAACGCGCGCCGGAATGCTCTCCTATGCGCGTACAGCGAACCGGGTTGGCGAATGGACGTGTAGGATGCCTTCCATGAGGAGCCTGCACGCGTTGATCAGTGACAATGGAGGGCAGCTAAAATGCGTTCATTCTGAAATGCGGCCCTTCCCCGTACTGCAACACCGTGCGTCGGCGCGAGGACGCCACATTCCCTTGGTTCTGACTGTATCAAAAAGAAGTGCAATAAGATTGAATTTCTTTCGTCGTGACGGCACAGGTGCGCTTGCCAAACTGCCCCCTTATGCTTCAAGGGCCTGCATCTGTTCCAGTAGATATTCGCGGCTCTGGTAGAGGGCCCGTTCCCATTCATCCGCGTGGTCATGCAATTCGACGCTCACATAATGCTCATAGTTCGCGTCTTTGAGCACTTGCAACACAGATCGAAGGTCTATGTCGCCCTCTCCCGGAATCTCGTGATGATGCACTTTCCCCTTTATGTCGGCGATGTGGATGTGCCTGGTATAGGGCGCCGCATCTGCGACACGCTGCAACAGGTCGTCTTCACAACACTGAACATGGGTAATGTCCATATTCAGTCTGAATCGGGGAGAATCGATCTCCTTGACAAAGGGAACTGCTTGACTCGTCGTTTTCAATGAAGCAGCGGCCGCCGCCCATGGAGTCCGGCAGCTGCGCCTCCGGCTCGAGTACCAGGACCGCCTCACCGTCGTTCTCAAGACAGGCGCGGATTCCTTCCGTCAACATCTCTGTTGCTTCTTCAGCCGAAACACCTGCCTGCCGAATGCCGCTAACGAACTGAACGACCGGAATGGAGAGTTCGTCAGCCATTTCCAGCGCGGCGCCGATGAAGTTGATTCTCTCGTCGCGTGCTTTTTGGTCGGGAGAAATCAACGAGGGCTCGAAGGCATCATCGCTGAATATAAGCGGCCCACCGGAAGACAAAGCTGCCGGCTTGAGCGGCAGCCTGGCAAACAGGTCTTTCAGCTCGTCCAACTGCTTCTGGGTGACATCGAAAGGGAGCAGGTGTTCGGCGCGATAGGCCAGGTCGATCCCCTCATAGCCAGCTTTGGCGGTCTCTTCGATCGCTCTATCGAGGGGGAGATTCCGCAAACATTGGGTGTTAAAGCTCAACGGAAACATGAGCATCTTCCTCATTCTCAATAGGGAGTCCAGCGCGGCAGTTCGTCACAGGCAGAGTCTCGTGACCAGCTCGTAGAGGATGTGCAGGGCGCGGTTGATGCTGTAGAGGGCGACGCGTTCGTTGGTGCAATGGCCGCCGCTGTTGCGCCCGTCGGGCGTCATGCTGATTGAGGGGAAGAAGCCGTAGACCGCCCGGTCCGGCGCGCGCAGGAAGCGCACATCGGTTGCGCCGCCCAGAAGCAAGGGAACGACCACCGTGCCTGGCGAGAGTTCCTGATAGAGATCGCTGATGCTGCGGAAAAGAGGTGTGTCGCTGGGCGACTCCCAGGCGAAGAAGCTTTCCTCGACTTCGCCGATCTCCAGATCATCGATCCCGGCGAGCCGGGCGCGTATAAGGTCGAGCACACTTTCGACGCTCTCGCCAGGGAGGAAGCGGACGTTGCAGTGGAGCTTGACCTCGGTGGGGTAGGCGTGCTGGCTCTCGCCGCCCTGTACCATTGTCGGCACGATGGAGTTATACAGCGACGGTTGGAACCAGCCGGCCAGTCCCGGGGCGGAGCGGCGGAGGCCGGCCATGCCTTCTTCGCGCGTGTCGTCCTTGAGCAGGGCGTATAGCGCCTCCTGCACGGGCGCGGTCTGGCCGGGCGCGATCGTCTCGATGGAGGAGACGACGGTCTCGGTCAGGGTAGATGAGAGGCGCATCTCTTCCAGCCGGGCCAGGACCTGTCCCAGCCTGCTCATGGCGCCGTTGGGGATGATGCGGAGGGAGTGGCCGCCCGGGGCGCGCAGGGTGATTGTCAGCTCGAAGGCGCCCTTTTCGGCGGTGGCGACTGCGCAGTAGTCGCCCTGCGGCGCGGGCACCTCACCGCCCCCGCCTTCGCCGAGAACGTACTCAGCATCGACCTTCTGGCTGCGGTTTTCGGCCAGCAGCCCCATCCCGTTCTGGCCGCCGGTCTCCTCGTCGGCGCAGGCTGCCAGGACGAGGTCGCGTTTGAGTTTGAGACCACGGCGTTTGGCGAGGACGAGCATCATGGCCTGGGTGGCGACGCGGTGTTTGCAGTC
>CATOTS010000046.1 GCA_951813625.1 uncultured Caldilineaceae bacterium
CGGCGACATTCCCCACCCGTCGATCGGCCGCGCCCGGCGCATGCAGGTGGCCACGCCGGCTCTACAGCACGAAGTGATGATCGAGGCGGTCGAGAACCATATGCCCGAGGCGATCATCATCGACGAGATCGGGCGCGAGCTGGAGGCGGTGGCCGCACGCACGATCGCCGAACGCGGCGTGCAGCTGATCGGCACCGCACACGGCAATACGCTCGAAAACCTGCTGATGAACCCGACCCTTTCCGACCTTGTGGGCGGCATCGACACGGTCACGCTCTCCGACGAGGAGGCGCGGCGCCGCGGCACGCAGAAGACGGTCCTGGAGCGCAAGGCCCCGCCCACCTTCGACGTGCTGATCGAGATCCAGGACCGGCAGCGCATGATCGTTCACCACAAGGTGGCCGAGGCGGTCGATTCGCTGCTGCGCGGCTGGACGCTCTCGCCTGAGATCCGCTACGTCAACAGCGAAAACGAAGTCCACATCGAATCGGTCGAGGACAGGGAGCGGCCCGGGCGCATCGGCCAGAGCAGCCAGGGGCAGGACGGGAACCGCCGCCGTCAGACCGGCCGCAGACGCGACGAGCGCGCCGCGGCGCTGGCGGAGACGCTCGACGGCAGCGCGCAGAGCGGCAACGGCGAGGCCAAACCGAGGGCCGTGCGCGTCTTCCCCTACGGCATCGGCCAGAACCGGCTGCGCACCGCCGCCCAGAACCTGAACGTATCGGTCGAGGTGGTCAAAGAGCTGCGCGACGCCGACATCGTCATGACCTTGAAGAACTATTTCCGCCAGAAGCCGCAGCCGATCGCCGACGCCGAGCGCCGCAACGTGCCGGTCTACGTTCTACGCAGCAACACGGTCACGCAGATGGAGCAGTATCTGCTCGACGTTTTCCATCTGCGCCGCGACGATCCCGATGTCGTGTTTGATACGGCGATGCGCGAGACGCAGAACGCGATTCAGCGGCTGCAGAAGGGCGAAAAATCGGTCGAGCTGAGTCCGCAGACGGCGTCGATTCGCAGCCAGCAGCACCAGCTAGCGCGCACGGCAAACTTGATCAGCCACAGCTACGGGCGGGAACCGCAACGCCGCGTGCGCATCTTCAGCCCGCCCTAGGCGCCGGTGGCGCAAAGCCTATGTTTATTACCTTAGAAGGTTCAGACGGCAGCGGCAAGACAACGCAAGTCCATCTGCTGGCGGAATATCTGCGCCAGACCGGCAGGTCGGTTCTGACGACCCGCGAGCCGGGCGGCACGCGCATCAGCGATGGCATCCGTCAGCTGCTGCTCGATCTGGCCCACACCGAGATGCACGCCCGCGCCGAGACGCTGCTCTTCAACGCTGCGCGCGCGCAGCTTGTAGCCGAGGTGATCCGCCCGGCGCTGGCGGAGGGCGGGATCGTCCTTTGCGACCGTTTCGCCGACAGCACGATCGCCTACCAGGGTTACGGCCATCAGCAGGAGATTGCCGAAATGGCGCGCATGATCGAGTACGCGACCGGAGGGTTGCGGCCCGATATGACTGTTTACCTGGACCTGCCGCCATGGGAGGGGATCAGGCGCAACCGCAGCCAGGGGGACGGCAAATGGAACCGGCTCGACGCGCAGGAGCTGTCGTTCCATCAGCGCGTCGTGGCGGGATATCGGAAACTGATCATGCGCGAGCCGCAGCGTTGGGTCGTCATAGACGCGTCGCAGCCGCGCGAGCAGGTCCACGAGGACATCGTGCGCGCGGTGGAAAAGAGGCTGGCCGTGTTTGCGCCCGCCCCATGAAGAGGCACTGCATGACACGAGCGACTGCCGTCCGGAGCTGTGTATGAAACTGGTCATCGCGATCGTAAACGAGGAAGACAGCCCCAATCTGCTGGACCGTCTGGGCCGGCGCGGCTACGCGGCGACGGTCACCGGCACGCGCGGCGGCTTTCTGCGCATCGGCAATGCGACGATTTTCTGCGGGGTGGAGGATGAGCAGGTCGAGGATGTGTTGACCGTTTTCCGAGAAAGCTGCACCAGCCGCATCCAGTACGTCACGCCCCTGCCGCCGGTGATGGAGCCGGGCGAGATGCACATCCCCGCGCCGGTCGAGAAACAGGTCGGCGGCGCGACGATCTTCGTTGTGCCGGTGGACCACTTCGAGAAGATATAGGCGCGCCTCCCGGCGCGGCCGGCCGCTACAACTCCCCCAGCCCCCCCAGCCCTGACATGCCGTCCTCGTCCCCGTCCGGCGGCTGCGGCATCGACTCTTCGATCGATTCGGGGCTTTCGCCCGCATCCAGGCGGTCGATCACCTCGTTCATCTCCTCGTCGAGCGGCTCGCCGGCCTCGTCGCTCATTTTGCGCATGAAATGGGCCAGCGCGCGTGGGTCCTCCTGCTGGAGTCCGGCCATGAGCGAGGGATCGTCGGCCATCGACTCGATGTCGCTTTCTTCGGAACGCAGCACGCGCAGCCGGCTCATGAGCCGCTGCAGCCGCTCCCCCGCGCACTCCGGGCAGGCGCCCGCGCCCGCGTCGGCCTCCGCCATCGTGCGGAAGAGCACGCTCACGCGTCTTTTGCAGTCATAACAGTAGTATTCGTAGATCGGCATTGGCTCCCCTGCGCGCCTCCCGCTCCGCTGTCGCGCCTGTTCCCGCCCAATTTTTTCCCGCTAAGTCTGTTGATCTATACTGACCGAACAGCCAGCCGGCAGCATGTAGCCTTTCGCTGCGCGCTATTATATCCAGTCAGGAGTCCCTATCAAAGCTATGGTGATGAAAGAGGTTTCAGCAAAGAGCGCCAACCACCGCAGCCAGGACGGGTACGGTATGACAGAAACGCAGGAAGATGTGACCGGTATCTACGACGAGCTGAACAGGCCGCACCCAATCCTGGTCGTGCTGTCCGGGCCGAGCGGCGTCGGCAAGGACACGACCCTGTCCCTGATGAAGCGGCGCAAACTCCCCTTTCACTTTGTCGTTACCGCGACCACGCGGCCGCGGCGGCCCGATGAGGTCGACGGCGTCGACTACCATTTCGTTTCGGTGGGCGAATTCGCCGAGATGATCGACGCCGATGAGCTGTTGGAATACGCGGTCGTCTACGGCGATTACAAGGGGATTCCCAAGGGGCACGTGCGCGAGGCGCTGGCGAGCGGCAAGGACGTCATCCTGCGCATCGACGTGCAGGGCGCGGCCACGATCCGCCGTCTGATACCGGAGGCGGTGACGATCTTCCTCGTAGCGGAAAACGAGGAGGAGCAGATGAGCCGGCTGCGGGAACGCAAGACGGAGAACTGCGACAGGCTTAAGATGCGCATCGCCACGGCGCGCAAGGAGATGCAGCAGCTGCAGAACTTTCATTACGTGGTCGTCAACCGCGACGACCGCCAGGAAGAGACGGTGGACAAGGTGATCAGCATCATCCAGGCCGAAAAGTGTCGCGTCGACTGGTCGCCTGTAGAGCTGTAACGACGCGTCCATGAACCTCTTTGGCGCCCGCGGCCCATTCGCAAGCCCGCCGCCGCCCACCTTCTATATTCCACTCGTGCCCCCGCTGGTCAGCCGTGCGCTGATCGGCATCAATCTTCTCGTTTTTGCCGCCACCTTCGTCTACGGGCTGCTGGAGTACGGGGTCTGGAACGGCCCCAACAACCTGCGCGTGCTCTTTGACATGGGCATGAAATCGAACCTGCATATCTTCTACGGGCAGAGCTGGCGGCTCTTCACGGCCATGTTTCTGCACATCGGCCCGATCCATCTTATTTCCAATCTGATCGGCCTCTTCTGGCTCGGCCCGATCATCGAAGGCCATTTCGGCCACCTGCGTTTCGCGGCCATCTATCTGCTGGGCGGCCTCCTGGGCAGCATCGCCAGCTACGCCTTTTCGCCGGCGCTTTCGGCGGGCGCGTCGGGCGCGGTCTTTGCGCTGCTGGGTGCGACGATCGTCTATTTCTATCGTTTTCGGGACAATATGGGCCGGCAGGGGCAGTCGATGCTGCAGTCGGCGCTGGCGATTCTGGTCATCAACCTTGCGCTCGGCTTTTCGGTTGCCAACGTGGACAATTGGGGGCACCTAGGCGGGCTTGCCGGCGGAGTCATCGTTGCCGCGGGCCTGTTGCCGCGCTACCGTTCGCCGGCGGTCGTGCGTTCGGGCGCACAGCCGCTCATACGCGAGGCGCGCATCGCCCGCACGCTGGCCTGGACGCTGGTATGCGCTCTTCTCCTCTACGCGGCTTTCGAAGCGGTCTCGTTCGCCGGCCCGCCTATGCCTTAACCGCCCTCGTTCGTTTCGTCCGGCTCGAGGCTTTCGGCGATCAGCTCGACCAGGTCCTTTACCGCCACGCCCTCCTGCGCGGCGCTGGCCGCATCCGACATCATCGTCAGGCAGAAGGGGCACCCGACCGCTACCGTGTCGGCGCCGGTGGCGCGCGCTTCGGCGTAGCGCTCGCTGCTGACGGCCCGCTCGCCCGGCTCCTCCTCCTTCCAGAACTGGGCGCCGCCCGCGCCGCAGCAGAAGCTCTGCTGACCGTGGCGGGGCATCTCCTCCAGCTGGATGTTGCCGGCCTGCAGCAGCGAACGCGGCGCGTCGACGATGCCGTTGTGGCGGCCCAGATAGCAGGGGTCGTGGAAGGTGACGGTACCGTCCTGCCGCAGGTTGTATTCCAGCTTGCGCGCCGCGACCAGCTCCGACAGCAGCTGCGTATGGTGGACAACCTCGAAGCGGTCATCGTTGGGGCTGTACTGGTGATATTCGTTGGCGATGGCGTGCAGGCAGTGCGGGCAGGTGGTGACAATTCGCCGCGGCCCGACCTCGTGCAAGAGCTCGCTATTGGCTTCGGCCATGCCCCAGAAGAGGTCCTCGCGGCCCGAACGCCGCGCGGCGTCGCCGCTGCACTGCTCCATTTCGCCCAGCACTGCGAAATCGACGCCGGCGTGGTTCAGCACCTTTGCGAAGGCGCGTGCGGTCTGCCGGGCGCGCGGGTCATAGCTGGGCGCGCAGCCCACCCACCACAGAATCTCGGCGTCCGGCTTTTCGTCGACCGTCGGCACCGCCAGCCCTTCGGCCCACGCCAGCCGTTCGCGCGCGCTCTGGTTCCACGGGTTGCCCTGCCGTTCGATGCCGCGGTAGGCCTGTTGCAGCTCCTGGGGGAAGCTGTTTGCCGTGAGCGCCTGGTAGCGGCGCAGGTGCATGATGTCGAACATCGGCTCGTTGTCGACCGGGCAGATGTCGATGCAGGCGCCGCAGGCGGTGCAGGCCCACACGGCTGATTCGCTGATGGCGAAGTCGAGCAGCGACGGCGTATCGGCGCCGGCAGCGATCGCGGCGGCCTGGGCGTTGATGGCGTAGCGCTTGTTGACCTCGAGCGCGGCGGGTGACAGCTCCTTGCCGGTGACATAGGCGGGGCAGACGTCCTGGCAGCGGTTGCACATGATGCAGGCGTAGGCGTCGACCAGGTGGGGCCACGGCAGCTGCTCCAGGCTGGCCGCGCCGAACTCTTCGATGCTTTCGTCCTCGAAATCGAGCGGCGGCAGCTCCCCCGGCGAGGTGCGCGGCGGCCGCGCCAGAAAATTGACGCCGGACATGATCAGGTGCAGATGTTTGGTGCGCGGGAAGTAGGGCAGAAAGGCCAGCACCAGCCCAAGCGCGACCCACCAGCCCAGATGCTGCCCCGCGACCAGCGTCGACGCGTTCATGCCTCTCCACAACAGGCTGACGGCGCCGGCGAAGGGCTGGGCCGCGTCGCCATGGCCGGTCAGCTGCCGCGTCAGGGCGATGGTGAAGCTCTCGCCCAGCAGGCGAAAACCGACGTGGAGGAGAATGAAAAGGCCGACGATGAGTGAGTCGCGGCGGATGGCCCCGGCCTTCACCTCGTCTGCGAGCATGACATTGTCGTGAAAGTCCAGGGCCGGCGAACGGAACAGAAAGCGGCGCAGCAGGAAGTAGACCATGCCGGCCAGGATCGCGACCGTGGCGATGTCGGCCAGGAAGCGGTAGGCGGCGCCGACGGCGTTTTCACCCAAAAAGCGGACCGGCAGATAGCCCTGTAACAGATCGCCGAAGTTGACGAGCAGGTAGAAGACGAACCCCCACGCGATCAGGGCGTGGAAGAGGCCGGCGCGCGTGCGGCTCTTCCACAGGCTGCCGAAGGTCAGCCAGCGGACCGCGGCCTGCGCCAGCCGGCCGAAGATCTCGCTGCGCGATGGGAGATCACCCTCGCCCCGGCGCACGACCAGATAGAGCTGCCTGAAGCGGAGGTAGCTCAGGTAGAAGGAGGCGGCAGCCGCGATCAGAAAGAGCAGTTTTTCGGCAAGGGTCAACATAGCTTTTGCGCCCGATCCGGTGCATGGATGTGGAGGTCGGTTTCGCGTCCGGCGCCCCGTTCGAGCAGGGGCGTACTGCACAATTATACACGGGCCGATAAAGTAGCGCAGGAGCGTGAATCATCCTATACTTTTTCTGTTCGGGTAATTTTTCGGACAGCCCCAGGCTTCCCCCGGCAGCCGGGCAGGTTGCCGCCGGCGCCAAGAATAAGATTGCACGGAATCCCCGATGATCGGGACGACAATAGCAACCCGCAGATTCGCCGTTGCCCTGTTGCGCCGCATGCTGCAGGTCGATCTGCCCGCGTCCGAGCGCAGCGATGAGGATGTCGAGGCCGAGGCGTCGCAGAACTACCGCTGGAACTTCGGCGTCAATCTGGCGGACGGCGCCCTCTTCATGCTGGCGCAGACCTTCATTTCGGCCACGACGATCCTGCCATTCTTCGTCAGCAGGCTGACCGATAATCCCTTCTACATTGGCCTGCTCGCGGTCATTGCCCATGGCGGATGGTTCTTTCCGCAGCTGTTCAGCGCCGGGCCGATCGAACGGACGTCGCGCAAGAAGCCCTGGCTGATCAATCTCGGTTTTTTCGTCGAGCGGCTGCCGTTGATGCTGCTGCCGGCCACCGCGCTCCTCGCCGTCCGCGCCCCGGGCTGGGCGTTGACCCTCTTTTTCCTCATTTTTGCGATCTATAACCTGGGCGCGGGCATCATCGCCCCGGCCTGGCAGGACCTGATCGCGGTCTGTTTTCCGCCCACGCGCCGCGGGCGTCTGATGGGCATCGCCATGTTTACCGGCACGGTTGCGGGCGCGCTCGGCGCCAGCGGCAGCAGCCGGATTCTGGAAGCGCAGCCCTTCCCCCTCAATTTCATGATCCTGTTCGGGCTGGCCGCGCTTGTCATGCTTTTGGGCTGGGTTGTCCTGACGCTTACGCGCGAGCCGGTGCGGCAGGTGCGCCGCTCAGAGGAGAACCGTCTGCGTATCTGGACCAGGCTGGGACGGATTGTGCGGCGGGACCGCAATTTTCGCCGCTTCCTGATCGCGCGCGGGTTGATGGCGGTCAGCGGGATGGGGATGGCGTTCGTCACCGCGGCCGCGGTCAGCCGCTGGGACGTGTCGGGCGGGACGGTCGGCAACTACACGGTCGCGCTGCTGGTCGGCCAGGCGGCCGGCAATCTGCTGTTTGGGTTCCTGGCCGACCGCAAGGGGCACAAACTGTCGCTGGTTATCGGCACACTGGCCGCCACCCTGGCTTACGCCATGGCCGGTATTGCCGCGTCACCGGTTCTCTACTATGTCGTTTTTCTGCTTCTCGGCGCCTACGTCAGCGCCATGATCGTTTCCGGGTTGATGATCGTGCTGGAGTTCGTCGGGTCGGAGCAGCGCCCCACCTACGCCGGCATCACCAATACGATCATCGGCGCGGTCAATGTGGTCATTCCATTGGTCGGCGGCGGTCTGGCGACCATCAGCTACGACTATCTTTTCGTGATCAGCGCCGCGGCCGCACTGCTTTCGGCGCTGCTGATGTGGCTGTGGGTCGCTGATCCGCGCCATGCCGGTGGCGAAGGCCAACTTGCGCCCTCTGCCTGAACGTGGTAGTTATTGGGAAAGCGCTTACTCCAGGGAGAGAAACGATGACCCAAACAGAGTTCTGTTCACACCTTTCGCGCGGCGCCGGCGAGCAGATCTTCGGCACCGCCGGCAACGGCACCGATGTCTGGTTCGTGCTCGAATACCCCGGCATGTGGGGGGCCAAAGCGATGGAGGAGAGCAGGCTGGACGATGCTCTGAAAGCCCACCTGCAGAAGGCGGTCGCGGAGACGCCCGGTTCACGCCTGCAACTGATCAAGCGCGGGGAACAGCGTAACGGCAGCCTGAGCTTCTTCATCTGCCTCTCCGGGGAGGAAGAGGCCGCGCTCTACCGCTTCGCGCTGGCCGATTTCACTGACCTGGCGGCGATGGAGCTGCCGGCGATGGTCGCGGAGATGCGCGCCGCGCCGGAGCGCTACGCGGCCAACAGGTACGACGAGCCGCTCTTTCTCGTCTGCACCAATGGGAGCCGCGATCGTTGCTGCGCGACGTTCGGTGTGCCGGTTTACCTCTCGATGGCCGCGTACGCGGGTGAACAGGTGTGGCAGACGACCCATACCGGCGGCCACCGCTTCGCACCCACCATGATCTGTCTGCCGCACGGTCTCTTCTACGGGCGGGTGGGGGTGGAGGACGTCACCTCGATTGTGGACTCCTACGCGGCCGGCAATGTGTATGAACTGGACCGCTACCGGGGACGCTCCTGCTTTCAGCAGCCGGTGCAGGCGGCGGAATACTATCTGCGCGCTGAGACGCAACAGCAGGCGTTTGACGCCTTTACGCTGCTCGGGGCCGAGCAGGAGGAGGACGTATGGGCGTGCCGCTTCAGCTCAAACGGCGACGGTCTCGTGCATGAGCTTTTCGTGCAGATGCATGAGTCGGAGTTCGCCAATCCACTGAGTTGCCGCAAACCGGATACGGAGCGGGTGCCCCAATTCCGGCTGCTCTCCTACGCGGTGCGCGCGGCCGTCCCGGCCTGAGTTGCGCCGCTGAAAGCAGTTGCATACAAATGGATACGTAAAGGCGGGGCTGGCAGGAGTACCGGCCTGCGACAGGCTTCTCTAGTCAGCCGGTCAATCGCGTCTGCGGTGCAGAGGGATCATTGCCGTTCCGCCCGGAAGCCCGTTTCATTCAGCTTTTTGCAGGCTTGGGGGTGTGAGAAGGTAGATAACACCTGCCGCATAGCCGGCGGCATACAGATTGCCGGCTTCGTCGGCGCCAATGCCGCTGATCGGGGTGAATCCGTCGATGAGCCGTGTTACTGCCCATCCCTCCTCTTTGCTCTGCAACCCCCAGATGTGACCGCGGCAGAAGTCGGCATATAGGAAGATATCCCGGTAGACCGCGCCGCCAACGACGACACAACCCTGTGAATGATCGTACGCGGCGATAGGGAAGACAGCCTCGACCGAACCACAGGACAGGCCGGGAGACTCCACACAGAGGTTTCCTTCCCAGACCGGCCATCCATAGTTTTCGCCTCCGACGCTGGATGCGGGCTGAAAGTTCACCTCGTCACGCTGGCCGCGGCCAGCATCGGGGATGTAAAGATCGCCTGTCTGCCTGTCAAAAGCGAAGCCCCAGGAATTTCGTATACCAAGCGCCCAAGTCTCAGGCCGGTAGCCGTCGGCTTGAGCGAATGGATTGTCTGCCGGAATGGCATAAGGCTTCGCACCTGCCTCAACATCGATCCGCAGGAGCTTGCCTAGCAGCGAGCCGGGTTCCTGTGCATTCCAGGAGTGTGGGGGAAAACCACCATCCCCGCTTCCAATGTAGAGGTAACCATCCTTCGGGCCGAAAACCATGCTGCCGCCATTGTGGACCCCGGAGGGCTGCGGGATAACAAGGAGGACCTCCTCGCTGTCAGGATCAGCTTTGTCGGGGTCGGCGGTCGTCGTCATGCGACTGATAACGGTGTTGCCTTCAAGATTGGTATAACTCAGATAGAACTGTCTGTGCTGCGGATATTCTGGCGGGAAAGCGATATTGAAGAGCCCCTCCTCCGCCTGGCAACATCGTACACGATCGGAGACGTCCAGAAAGGGCTCGTTCCTGACGCGGCCTTCCTCTACGATGCGGATGCGTCCCCCGCGTTCGACCACAAAGAGGCGGCCGCTTCCGTCGCCTGCATGCGTGACCTGCACAGGCAACTCCAGGCCGCTGGCCGCTTCTTCGACCTGCCAGTTGTCCATGTCGGTTTTCGCGGGTCGCCAGTCGTTCGTGACATCGGCTTTCAATACGCGGATTTCTCGCCATGCAACCCAGCCCTGTCCCTGACGGGTCAGGATATACACCTGTGTAATGCGTTGCGGCGGTTCAACCGCGATTTCCAAAACTTGGTTTTCTTCGCTGTGCACACCGTCCAGCCGTTTGTGCAGCACCATGTTGCCGGAGTCGTTTTCGAGCCAGACGTCATGGCTTGTTGGCCCAGGAGTATGCTGCGTAACGACCAGTTCGATTCTGTCTACCGGATAGAAACCGTCAAGGGTGACTGCGAACCAGTGCGGCGCCATGTGTTGCGAATTCCACGCCGTTTCCAGGTCGCCGTCGATTGCTCTGCCAACAAACGGCTTCTCTACGGAAGCGTCCGCCATTCCCCGGACGGCGAGGTTCTCTCGCTGCACCTGCTTCGTCTCTGTACTGGAGGCAACGGGCGGATTGGACTCTGGCATTGAAACACAGCCCGCCGCAGCCGCGAGAACCAGCGCCAGGGCTGCCAATCCAGAAAGCGCCTGTTTCAATTCAGTCTGCATGAAAGGTATCTGCTTCCTGTCAGATTCTACACATCGGATAGCCGTTCCGCTTTCAGGCTTGAGCATATCACATTCGTATGCACGCGGCTCGATGCGCGCAACGGTCGTTAATTCTTCTGTGAACCTACATTAACTTACTCGTTTACGGATACCGCACAAATCTGCCCCAAATTTTGCCAATTTTCTTGCCAATCGCTGTGCTACACTTTCGTGGCGCGCGGCAAACCCATAGAGCAACGTCGGCGCACCTCTTTTGGCAGGGCCGTCCGTCGCTCTGATCCGGACAGAGCGCGGATAGGCCCGGCTGACAACTTGGGATTGGGGTCGATTCGTATTCACACACCCGAAGGAGCTCTGGCATGACTGTGAAGGTTACAAACAGGGTTGCGCAGGCGGTTCTGGTTGTTCTGGTCGGTGCGCTGCTGGCAGCCTGTGTGCCGATTCAAGCGCCGGCGGAGATGGGAAGCGCGGAGGGCGCGACCGAGTTGACGATCTATTCGGGCCGCAATGAAAATCTGGTGGGCCCGCTACTTGAGCGCTACCAGGAGTTGAGCGGCGTCACTGTCAATGTGCGCTATGGCGGCACGGCCGAACTGGCGGCTACAATTCTGGAGGAAGGGCAGAACTCACCGGCTGACGTCTTTTTCGGCCAGGATGCCGGCGCGCTGGGCGCGCTGGCGCAGGAGGGGCGCTTTGTACAGCTGCCGGCGGCGATCCTGGATAGGGTTGATCCTCGTTTCCGCAGCGGGAACGGCGACTGGGTCGGCGCGAGCGGACGCGCGCGCGTCTTTGTCTACAACACTGAGATGCTAAGCGAAGGCGATCTGCCCAACGACATCTGGGAACTGACCGATCCGAAGTGGAAGGGGAAGATCGGGTGGGCGCCGACCAATGGAAGTTTCCAGGCCTTTGTCACCGCCGTGCGCCGTCTGGAGGGAGAGGAACGGGCGCAGGAGTGGCTGGAGGCGATGATTGCGAATGATGTGCAGGTCTATCCCAAGAATACGCCGATCGTCGAGGCCACGGGCCGCGGCGAGGTCGTTCTGGGCCTGGTGAACCACTACTATCTGTATAGATTCCTGGCCGAGGCCCCCGATTTCCAGGCTAAGAACCACCACCCGGCGTCCGGGGATGCCGGCGCGATGATCAACGTGGCCGGTGTGGGTATTCTGGATACCGCCAAGGACCAGGCCGCGGCCGAGGCGTTCGTCGCGTTCCTGCTTTCGGAAGAGGCGCAGACCTATTTCTCCGAAGAGACGAACGAATACCCCTTGGCGGCGGGTTTGGCGGCGACGGCCGAGGGGCTGCTGCCGCTGGCCGACGTGCGTACACCGGAGCTGGACCTGTCGGACCTGGACGACCTGCCAGGGACGCTGCAGCTTCTGCAAAAGGTGAACGCCCTGGAGTAGCGTTCGAACTGCCCTTCACATATCCCCGTAACGCAGCCGGCGGCCGTCACATCCTCGCGACGGCCGCCGGTTTCTCTTTCTTTCCTTCCGCTTTCGTCAAACGATTTTCAGTTGCGGCTGGCTGCCCCCTGAAATCGCGCGCAGTTGCGCGACGGTTTTCTGTGCGAGCGAGTGGAATGTGCCGGCGGCTTCGCTCTCCGGCCTGGCCGCGACGATCGGGACGCCCAGATCTCCGGAGGCGCTGACATCGGCGTCCAACCCGATTACTCCCAATAGGGTTGTGCCCAGTTCGCGGGCCGCGGTCTCACCGCCGCCGCTGCCGAAGATTTCGCCGCTCATATTTTCGATAACACCCAGTATCGGCACTTCGAGCTGTTCAAAGGCGGCCGCGCCGCGCCGGGCATCGGCCACCGAGACCATCTGCGGCATTGTGACGATCAGCCCGCCGCTCAGCGGCGCGATCTGGGCCAGCGACAGCTGTGCGTCACCCGTGCCCGGGGGCAGATCAACGACCAGGTAGTCGAGCTCGCCCCAGCGCACGTCGGTGAACAACTGCTGGATCGCCTTGTGCAGCATCGGCCCGCGCCAGATCAGCGCCTGCTCCGGCGGCAGCAGAAAGCCCATGCTCATAAAACGGACGCCGTGCGCTTCAGCCGGAATCAGCTTGCCCTCCTCCACGGGCGGCATCTCGTCCACGCCCATCATGATCGGGATATTGGGCCCGTAGATGTCGGCGTCGAGCAGGCCGACCTGGGCACCGGTCCGCGCCAGGCTCACGGCCAGATTTGCGCTGACGGTGCTCTTGCCGACGCCGCCCTTGCCGCTGGCCACGGCTATGATATTTTTGATCGGCACGCCCAGCTTGGCCTCGATACGGGGATCGAACGGGGGCGATTGCGACTGATCGTCGGTGTTGTGGGAGGCCATGGCCTTTTCCTTATGTTTTCAGTTCTTGGTAGTCAGTTTTCAGTTTTTGTGTGCTGCGAACATATACAGGAACACAACGGCAACTGGCAACCCGAAACGAAAAACCAGAAACCAAAAACTGCAGTTTGAGATTGAATGTCTGTTCGACACCTTACTTGCCCGCGGCGCGTCTGTCAAAAAGCGGACTTTTCGCGATCGGCGCGCTGTTTGCGGTAAAGGGGTCGGCGACTGCTGCCGGGGAAGCGTATCGAGGGCTACAGATAGTCCTCGGTGATCATCCTGGCCGCCTTTCTTCCGATTTCGACGGCATAGTTGGTGCCGCGGTCCCACGGGTAGACCTGGCTCATCGAAGCGAAGTAGAGGCCCGCCAGCGGCGTCCGCAGCTGCGGAATCGTGTCGGCGTAGCCTCTGATCGGGACCGGCTGCGCATAGGAGGCGCGATGCAGCCACGCGCCCGTCACCCAGTCCGGGCGAAAGTCGCGGTTGAAGCGCGGCAGAGCCGGTAGAAATTCGGCCAGCAGCTCCTCCTGCGACATCGAAAAGTAGCGGTGCGACGGCTCCAGGTAGTCGCCCAGGTAAAGGAGATGGTCGCCGTCGTAGCGGCCCGGGTCGATCATATTGGTGTGTTCGACCAGCACGAGGAACGGCAGCCCTTCCGCCTTGGGCACGTTCACCCAATAGGTATTTTTTAGCAGCGGGCGGTCGAGCGCGACGGTCATGACGACCGCGCCCATGTGGCGCAGCGAGGCCAACTGTGAGAGATAGCCTTCGGGCAGCTGCGGGGCAAGCCGCTGCAGGAGGCCGGGACTGACCGTGGCGAGGACGGCATCGAAACTGCGGGAGCTGCGGCGCGCCCCGTTCTGCTCGCCGTGCTCCCCACTCTCTACGTTGAAGCCGCCTGTCTGCAGGGGCGTCAGCGAGTGGACAGCGGTATCGGTCTCGATGGTTACGCCCCGCTGCCGCACGGCGTCGCCGAGCCGGTCGATGAAGGCCTGGAATCCGCCGCGGTAGTAGCCGAGGCGGGGTGTGCGCTTGTAAACCCTGGCCCAGAACCAGGCCAGATTGACATCCCGGAAATGGGGGCCGAATTTGCCCTCCAGCATCGGTTGCCAGATCTTGCCGTAGGCGGTAGGACCCATTTTGCGCGCCAGCCATTCGTCGGCCAGAATCCGGTCGAAGGCGCGCCAGGGCGGGCGGGGGTGGTATTTCAGATAGGCCAGGACCAGGCCCATGCGCAGCTTTTGGGCCAGCGACAGGTGGGGAAACTGAAGCAGGTTCAGCGCGCTGTCGAGTGGGTAGTTCGCGCCCCGGTGGTGGATGACGGTCGAGGGGCGGTGGATCTGCAACAGTTCGTCGGCGCCGAGCGTTTTTGTCAGACCGATGATCTCATCGTCGTTGGTGAAGAGATGGTGGTAGAACTTTTCCAGCGGCCAGTCCCAGCTTGCCCGCCCCCTGAAACCGGCTGCCAGCCCGCCGAGGACCGGCCCGTTCTCGAACAGGTGGATCTCGACATCGCCGCCGCCGGCGAGTTCGTAGGCCGCAGCAAGCCCGGCGACCCCGCCTCCGATGATGCCGATGCGAAGGGGCCGGTCCGTCTGTGCGCTCATTGCCTTCCTGCCGGACTGTTATGTGCCATTGGGGCGCGTTTCTCTCGTTGTTTTACCGTCTGCCGCGGCCGGCGCATGGGATTGGCCTGCGTCACGGTGGAGCAGGCGGAAAGAAAAAACCAGCGCACACAAGGCGCTGGTTTATGCAAAGATGCAGAACGCTGCCGTTACCGACCAGCGGGGCCGGGAAGGCGCGCCTCAGGCGGCCAGGGAGAGCGTTCCTATGCCGCTCAACTGGCGGTCGATCTCCTCCTGAGCGTTGCTGTAGAGCCGCAGCAGATCGGCGTCGCTTCCCTTGAAGGTGCGAATCGTCTGCAGCGAGCAGAAGGCGCAGCCGCGCAGAAACTTATAGTAGTTGCTATGGCACTTCATGCAGTCGCCCAGGTTGATCATCATCAGGACGAATGCCAGACTGTCGGGGTGCGTATCGGGCAACATCGAGACTCGATCGACCAGTTCGCGCCAACTGTCTCCGCGCAGGTCCCGCAGCGACGGAATCAGGTAGGCAGGAAAGAACAGCTCCGCCTTTCCGTCGAGCACCGCGTCACTTATGTCAACCATACCTCCTCCCTTCACTCGTCAATCTCCACACACGGGCGCAAGAACCACCGCGGGGTCATCAACCCAAGAGAGACGCTTGCTGCTGCGCACGTCCAATCTCTATACGGTCAACGTTTCTCCGGGATCCAAAATTGCGCATTCAATGTCGGTCTCATCCTGCAGTTTCTGAGCAAAGGCTTCGACATCCTGTTCAATCGGCGGAAAGGTATTGTAGTGGTGGGGGAGCACCTTTTTCGCTTTGACGAACTGCGCGGCAAGGATGGCGTCGTCCGGGCCCATGGTGAAATTGTCGCCGATGGGCAGGGCTGCTAGATCCACGCCTCCGACATCTCCGATCAGGCGCATATCGTAGGTCAGGGCGGTGTCGCCGGCGAAGTAGACGTCGGTGCCATCGTTGAAGTGGATCAGGATGCCGGACGGGTTGCCGCCGTAGCTGCCGTCGGGCAGGCCGCTGCCGTGGTGGGCGATCGTCAGCTTGACCCGTCCGAAGTCGAAGTTGTAACCGCCGCCGATGTGCATCTGGTGAACGTTTTCGATGCCCTGGGCCGTCAGCCAGTCCCCGATCTCGAAGTTGCAGATCACGAGGCAGCCGGTGCGCTTGGCGACGGGGATGGCGTCGGCTATGTGGTCGGCGTGGCCGTGGGTGAGGATGATCACGTCGGCCTCGACCGAGTCGGCGGTCACGTCGGCCGGGGCGACCGGGTTGTTGGGCGCCAGAAACGGGTCGATGAGCAGCTTGGTGCCGTCGGCGTCAACGGCGAAGGTGGCGTGACCGTAGTAGGTGAGTGTAACTGCCATTGTTTTGGCCTCTAGTTTTTCGTAGTCAGTTCCTGGTTTTCAACAACAACATAGCCGGTCGTGCTGGGCAGTTACTCGAAACCAGAAATTGAAAACCAGAAACTGCGGTTAAGAGAGACGGATCGAAAGCATATCAGGATGGGCGGTTCAAGTCAAGGGAAAGAAGCGGTCCGCCCGTGCTGGATCATTCGCCGGATTCGAGTTTGCGCTGGCGCGCCCGCTCCTGCGCCTTGCGTTTCAACTCCTCCATGCGCGTCTTTTTGGCCGCGGCGGCGTCGTCCTCGCTGCTACCGCCGTCCGCTGCTTGCGCCTGCCGCTGGGCGGCCCGTTCGCGGGCCAGCTGCTGCAGCTCTGCGGCGGAGCGTTTTGGCGCGGCGGGGGCGTCAGCCGGCTTCTCGGCGGCTTCGGCCTGCTTGGCCGCCAGCCTGGCAGCCTTCTCCTCCTCCTGGCGGCGTTTCTTCTCCTCTTCCTCGCGGCGCCGGGTCTCCTCTTCCTCGAACTGGGTCGGCCATAGCGCGGCGTAATACTCCAGGGGAACTGTCAGCTCAGCCATATCGTAGACGAGCTGCGGGTAGCGATCGTAGACCGCAAGCTCGTAGTCATGGTTCATTTTGATGGCGTCGAAGGGACAGAACTCGACGCAGAAGCTGCAGCTCATACAGACTGCGGCGTCAATGTAGAACTCCGATGCACGGGTCAGCGGCTTGCCGTCCTCGTCGCTGTCGCGCACGATCCAGATACACTGCGGCGGACAGACCTTGGCGCAGATGCCGCAGGCGGTACAGCGGTCCTCATCCTTTTCCGAGTCCCAGATCAGCATCGGAATGTAGCGGAAGCGTTCGGGCAGCAGCCGTTTCTCTTCCGGGTACTGGATGGTCAGCAGCCCTTCCTGATCAATCGGCTGCTTGATGACGCGGCGGTTGTTGCCGAGATCGAGGCTGCCGCGGTAGCGGTCGGGCACACTCTCGCGGTCATCGTCGAATGTATCCAAGGCGTGCTTCAACGTCACGCCGAGACCTTTGAGAAGTCCTGTTCCAAACATGCGGTCTCCTAACGGCGGTTTTCAGTAGTCAGTTTTCAGGTCTTAGTAACGGCGCCGGGGCTGACGTGCAGGCAGTTACTGGAAACCAAAAACTAGAAACTCGAAACTAGCTTTATCGGTCGACTTCGCCCAGGACGATGTCGATGGCGCCCAGGATCACGATGGCGTCAGCGACTTTGTAACCGATGCTCATCGGGCCGAGCGCGTTCAGGTTGATGTAGCTCGGGGAGCGCACGTGATAGCGCCAGGGCGCGACCTTGCCGTCGCTGGCCAGATAGAAGCCGAGCTCGCCTTTGGGCGCCTCGATACGGCTGTAGACCTCGCCTTCGGGCGCCCGCAAGGTGTAGCCGCCCCTGCCGCCGAGCGTCTCGCCCTCCGGAATGTCGCGCAGCGCCTGCTGCAGGATGCGTACGCTTTCCATCGCTTCCAGCAGACGGATGTAGTAGCGATCGTAGATGTCGCTGTTGGGCAGGGTCGGAACGTCGAAATCGAAGCGGTCGTAGATGCCGTAGGGCTCGGCCTTGCGGATGTCGTAGGCCAGGCCGCCGGCGCGGATCATCGGTCCGCTCACGCTGAGCGCGATCAGGTCCTCGACGGGCAGGTAGCCGACGCCGCGGCCGCGCGCCTTGAGGATTTCGTTCTCGGTCAGCAGTGTGTCGAGCTCGTCGAGCGCGCGCGGGAGGCGTTCGTTGGCCAGGTAGGCGGCCTGTTCGTGCCAGCCCTCGGGCAGGTCGCGCACGACGCCGCCGAATCGCATGTAGTTGCACATCATGCGCGCGCCGGAGACGGCCTCGAACAGGTCGAGGATCATCTCGCGCTCTTCGATGGCGTAGAGGGCCGGCGTCTGCAGCGCGCCGAGGTCGTTGAGGATAAAGCCGATCGACCAGGTGTGGTTGACGATGCGCGTGAACTCGGCCATGATGACGCGCAGGTATTCGGCCCGCTCGGGCACCTCGATGCCGGCCAGCTTTTCGACGGCCAGGGCGTAGCTCCAGTTGTTGCTCATCGAGTTCAGATAGTCGAGCCGGTCGGTGAAGGGCATGTTCATCAGCCAGGTGTTGCGCTCACCGATCTTTTCGTGATTGCGGTGGAGGTAGCCCATCTCCGGCTCGAGCGCAAGGATGGTCTCGCCTTCGACACGCGTGAGCATGCGGAAGACGCCGTGCGTACTCGGGTGATGCGGTCCCAGGTTGACGACGATGCTTTCGGTATCGAGGTGCGGCTCGTTCTCGTGGTGGGGCGCCTGGCTGACCGGCACGTAGGCGACCGGTTCCTGCCAGGAGTCGGGGTCCCATCCGGCCGGATATGTGGTGTTCTTGGCCCAGGGGATCTTGTCCTCGTGGAAGGCGTATTCGCCCTTGGGGTGGCGGCTGCGGAAAGGCTTGACGTCCTCCTCGAAGTAGGCCTCCTGCCAGTCTTTGCGCATGGGGTGGCCGTTGAAGCCGTCCCAGAGCAGGATGCGGCGCAGGTTCGGGTGACCTTCAAACTTGACGCCGAAGAGGTCGTAGACCTCGCGCTCCTGCAGATTGGCGCCGGCGTAGAGGGAGGTGGCGCTGGGGACGGTCTCATCCTCGGGCACGCGCACGTGCAGGCCGATCGAGCCGCCGCCGCGCCGCGTGTTGTAGAGGTTGTAGACGATCTCGAGGCGCGCATCGACGTCGGCGCGCAGTTTGCCGCCGTAGCCCTTGTAGTCGACGCAGGTCAGGTTCGAGAGAAAGTCGTAGCCCTGGACGTCGCGCAAATGGCGCAGAACGTCGAGGATCCTGTCGGGCGCGATGACGTAGGTTTTTTCGGTATCTTCGGCCCAGGCGCCCTCGACGGCGTCTGCCAGTTCGGGGCCAAGGTCCAGTTCATCGGCGGGTGCTTCTGCTACGACGGTTGCTTGAGACATGGGAGTTTTCAGTTTCTAGATTTCAGTTTCCAGTTGCCGGTGGTCAGTGAAGTGAAGTCGCTGGCCACTGAAAACTGGCCACCGTTTTATTCCGGGAGTCCTTTTTTCTCGCGCCAGCGGCGTTTGGCCTCTTCCATGCGGGCAATGGCCTTGTCGGAGAGCTGCGCCGGCCCGCGTGCATGTTCGGTGGCGCCGGCTGAGGCCCCGTTGGCGGCTGCGGCGGTCGTCGCGGCCGCGGCTTTGAGCGTCGTGTCCTTGATCAGGTCTACCTGGCGGGGGTCGAAGACGTCCGGGCCGAGCCGGGGGACCGGCACGAACTGGGACGTGTCTTTGCGGTACCAGGGCACCGAGGTTACGCTTTGGCGGTCGACCTTTTCGTGCATTTTGAGCAGGCCGTAGATGAGCGCTTCGGGCGTCGGCGGGCAGCCGGGCACGTAGACGTCGACCGGGATATATTTGTCGATGCCGCTGACGACGTTGTAGCCCTCTTTGAAGGGGCCGCCGCCGGTGGCGCAGGCGCCCATGCTGAGCACGTAACGGGGCTCGGCCATCTGGTTGTAGATGCGGACGATGGCGGGCACCATCTTTTTGGTGACGGTGCCGGAGACGATCATGAGGTCGCTCTGGCGCGGGCTGGGGCGCATGACCTCCATGCCGAAGCGGGCGAGGTCGTAGCGGCTGGCCGCGGTGGCGATCATTTCGATGGCGCAGCAGGCGAGGCCGAAGAGGAGCGGCCACATGCTCGAGCGGCGGCTCCAGTTGTAGATCTTGTCCACGGTGGTGATGAGGACGTTGGCCTGCAACTCGTCGGGCACCGCGATTTCATCGTGCAGGAAGGGTGTGAGCTGGTCCTGTTTCAGCTGTTGGAAGTCGGGCGGGAGTGAAGCCATGCCAGGGTTCCTGTTGCGTTCAGAGAAAGAGAAAACGCTCCGTACGTCTATTTGTGCATTGTAGTACAAATATACCCTACGGCGTGCGGAAAAGCAAGTTATCTGCCGGTACTCTGTGGGTCGATTATAAAGTGAATGGTTGGAACGGTCAAGAGATGGGCGGGTGGCTTGCAGGGCAATCGCACCTAAATCAGGACGCCAAAATAACCCACAAAGGGCACCCACAAGGGGTGCCCCTACCAATGGTCATTCGTTTTCGGCTGAAAAAACCGGTCTCCAGTCGCCGACAACCTTAAGAATTCGCGACCGCGCACTATGATTGGCACTATTCTCGGCGTTTTTTCGGAGTTGGGCTCGAATCAGGTAGTGTCGCGGGGTCTTAACCCAATTAGATGCAATCGCCCTGGTCTGCTGCGGGAGCAGGCTTGGACAGCAGTTACTAACTAACTATAATGGTTAGGAACTGTCAACTCGTACCCTTGGCGTCGCGGAGGAGGCAAGGCATGACGATGGAGAGAGAATTGCAGTACCGGCAGATGGCGGCGCGCGGGAAGTACCAGAGGCTTTACACGCACCTTTGCAGGCTTGGAACGCGGGAGTGGAGAACGACCTTCAGCGAGATCGAGTCGATCATCGGTTTCGGATTGCCGGCGTCGGCCCGGCTTCACCGGCCCTGGTGGGCCAACCAGCGCGGGGGCAACGGCCATAGTCAGGCGCTTTCCTGGGGCGCGGCCGGATGGGAGACGGCGGAGGTGGACATGCAGGCAGAGACGCTGTTGCTGCGGCGCAGACCGGCGGCGGCGCCTCGCAGACCGGCCCTGGACGAAGCGTGGCCCGTACATTCCGCCGGCGGCTGGCCGGAGGGTCTCAGTCTCAAGCGCGAGGAGAGCTACGAGGAGAGGAGCTAGCCGGCCCAATGTTCGTGGACACCAACGTGCTGGTATATGCGCGCATCCTGGAGGCCCCGGAGCACGAAGCAGCCAGGGCCGGGTTGGCGAGCGCCTTCGGGGATCCTGAACCGGTTCGCATCAGCCGCCAGGTCCTGCGGGAGTACCTGGCGGTCGTGACGCGTCCGCAGACGTGGCCGGTCGCCATTGACCGCGCGGAGGCCCTCGACGACGTGGAGCGCCTCGCGGCCGCCTTCGAAGTGTTGGAGGACGGGTCCGTTGTCACCGACCGGCTGGTGTCGCTGTGTCGGCAAGTTTCCGTGGGTGGAAGGCAGATTCACGACGCCAACATAGTAGCCACGATGCTGGCGCATGGGGAGCACAGGCTTTTGACCTTCAACAAGGCTGATTTCCGCCGCTACGCAGAGCATATCGAACTCGTCGGTGAATAGCTGCCAGTGCGCCGAGCGCTTCGCTTCGATCAACCGAGAGCTTCGTTTCTCCCAACCCCCCAGTTTCGTCCACGAAGTTACACAAAGATCCCCGAAGAAAGCCTTTCGCGGCTTTTTCTACCCTGGGCGGTCAACCGGCCACCGGTCGCCGCAACCGAGAGACGGGGCGGGAGAGGACGAGGAGGCCCGCGCTCCCGGCGCCGCGTCGATCATGTGGCGCAGACGGATGGCATCATGTTCGTGCATATTGAACTTCGGCCCTGTCCAGGACCTCCTGGCGGAAGTAGGGGCTCAGGTCCTCGGCCGTCCTCAGGTCGACTTTGCGCCCTGAGAAAAATTCAGAGAGCGACATCTCCATGCCGGCGATGCCCAGCAGTCCGGGGACTCGGTCCGGCTCGAACTCAACGAGCAGGTCGATATCGCTGTCGGGTCCGAAGTCATCGCGTAGCGCTGAGCCAAAGACGGAAAGCCGTTTGATGCCGTGCTGCTGACAGATGGCGGCAAGCTCCGTCTTTGGTATCGAAAGGTGTGCGTTCATTGTAACGGTCCCTTCATCCGGTATTGGAAGAGGGCCAATCCCCTTCAGTCAGGACTTGAGTGCACGACCGCGAAAACTAAGCCAAGGGCATCTCGGTATCAATCGTGCGACTGCTTCACGATATCAGCGCGATTCTTGCTGGCAAATGAGTGATAGAGCCCGGCGACATCAGCCTGTTCGGCGTCACCGTCGTGGGCGACGACGCGGATGGCGAAGTCAAGCAGGTCGCCCGGCTGCAGCCGGTACTGTTTGCGCGCCATCGGGTTGACCGTGAGGGTGCCCCAGTCGGAGACGAACCAGGGGAAGCCGTGCGCGCCGGGGAAGGGGAAAAGAGCGGCGCCGGCGCCGCGGCCGGCCGCAACTTCACCCGAGCAGTCGACCCAGTCGGAGACCTGGCCGCTGATGGCGCGGCCGCCTGAACGGCCCGCGGAATCGACCAGGGCGGCGCCGGCGGTGACGCGCAGGGATTCGGTCATGCGCAGGCCGAAGTAGGCGTGGCGGGTCGGGCCAATGCGCAGCTCCCATTCGGCGGCGCGCAGCTGGGAGCGGATGTCGAAGAGGTTGGCGGTCTCGCCGGGGCGCATGTCGATGGTCCTGGTCTCGACGGCGAGCGTGCGGCGCTCAGGCGCGCCCCATTCGACGGGGCCCTGCCAGTGGAGGGTCTGGGTGAGGCGCAGGTGGTCGGGCGCGAGCTCTTCGGCCTCGACGTCGACGCTGAAGATGCGACCCGGCGCGCGGCCCTGGAATATGTCGTTGACATAAAAGTTGTAGTTGGCCTCTTCGAAGCTGTTGTTGGCGAAGGGCAGGTAGCAGTTGACGTGGTCGGCGCCAACCCAGAGCGAGTTGTGGTGCGGGTGATCGAGCGGCGATTCGCTGGTGAGGGCGAAGCCGGCGGGCGTGTAGACGGGGAAGAGGTAGGCGCGGAAGCGGCCCTGGCTGAGGGCTGTGAGGTCTCTGCCGCGCCAGCCCACGTTGAGCCGGTGCGACTGCGCCCAGGCCCCCTTGGGCAGCGCGACCTGGTCGCCTTCGAGCGAGAAGTTATGCAGACGGGTCTGGTTTGCCATCTCTTGATCTCCGACTGAGGCATTCACTTCACAACTGTCAGCCGTACGCACTGTAACTGTTTGCTTCTTGCGCAGCAAATTTGGCCGTAAATCTACACAGCGACGGCGCGTCACTTATTTTGAACTGCATGTGCGCCAACACAGCGCCCCTTTTCCCCGCGACTTGTGTTCAGGCAGGTGATGGCGCACAATTGCTCCTGTACGACATTTCAGGGTCTGGCAGCTTGTCAGCCCATCCCCGCAGGCAGGACAGCTGAGTTCCCACGCAAGGGCAGAAGGAGGAAGAGTAGATGGCGGGTTCAACTGCAAGGCCGTTTGGCTGGGCGCTGATTGGCTGCGGCAACGTCGGCAGGAGTCACTCGCGCTGGGCGGTGGAGTCGCCGGATATAGACGTGTGCGCCTTCTGCGACATCAACGAGGAGGCCGCCAGCCGCTACTATGAGCAGCATGAAGGCAGGTATTACACGACCGACCCGGCGCGCGTCTTCGCCGACCCCGAAATCGAGATTGTGACGATCGCCACGACGCACGCCACGCACGCCGAACTGGCGATCGCCGCGTTCGAGGCCGGCAAGCACGTCTACCTGGAAAAGCCGATGGCGATGTCGACCGCCGACTGCCTGCGCATCTACGAGGCGATGCAGGTCGCGAACAGAAAGCTGATGATCAACTTCTCGATCCGTTTTTCGGGCGCAACGCGGGCGATCAAGAGCCGCCTGCAACCGGCCAAGGTGAGCAATGCCCAGTGCATGCTGAGCCCGGCCGACCTCACCCGCTGGCAGTGGGACCCGGTGCTCGGCGGCGGCCCCGCTCTTTGACGTCGGCGTCCACCTGGCCGACACGCTATGCTGGATGCACGATTCGCCGCCGGTGTGGGTCTCGGGGACGGGCGGGCAGGTTACGCATCCCGGCGAGCTGGCTTCCGACGAAATCATCGATACGGCGTCGGCCACGATCCGTTTTGCCAATGGGTCGGTGGCGAACTATCTGATGAGCGATGCCGGTTTCAGCGAGGCGCTGAGCAAGTGGTTTTTCGTGTTCAACGACGGTCAGCAGAGCGCGGTGCTGGACAGACATTTCCGCCGCGCCACGATCACCGCGCCGGACCCGGTCAGCGGCGAGCTGAGCACAGAGACCTTTACACCGCCCTTCATCGACCGCATGCCGCTGCTGCTGGATGCGATCCGCAACGATACCGAGACGTACACGCCGGCCCGCACCGGCATTCTGGCCACGCTGGTTGTGGAGAATATCATCGAGTCGATTCACAGCGGACGGCCGCAGGAGATCGAACTGCCGGACGTTCTGAGGAGCCAGCCATGACCGCAATACGCGTCGCCCAATACGGGACCAGGCACGCCCATGCCGCGGGCAAGCTGCGCGCCTTGCTGGACAGTCCGGACGTGGAAGTGGCGGGCGTCTTCGAGCCGGACGCGGAACGGCGGGCTGCGGCGGCCGCGGCGGATGGCCCTTTCCGCGATGTGCACTGGTTCGGCAGCGAAAGCGAGATGTTGGCGGACGCCAGCATTGCGGCGATCGCGTCGGAGGGCGCCACCCATGAGAGCCTCGATCAGACCGAGGCCTGCGTGCAGGCCGGCAAGCATGTCTGGTACGACAAGCCGGCCGGGGACGACTGGCCGCAGTGGCAGCGCACGATCGCGCTGGCAGAGGAGCGCGGGCTGACGGTCCAGATGGGCTATATGTTCCGCTATCACGCCGGTTTCCGGCAGATTGAGGCGTGGGTGAAGTCCGGTTTTCTGGGTGACGTCTACGCGCTGCGGACGCGCATCGGCACGGTCGTCAACCAAGCGGGCCGCCGGGCGATCAGCCGTCATCGCGGCGGCGTCTTCTACGAGTTGGGTTGTCACATGCTGGACCAGGTCGTGTGGCTGCTGGGCCGGCCGCAGAAGGTGACGGGGTTTCTGCGCAACGAGACCGGCGAGGTGCCCGCGTTTGCCGACAACACGTTGGGCGTTTTCGAGTACGAGCGGGCGATGGCGCTGGTGGACACGTCGGCGATGGAGACGCCGCCGCCAGCGCGGCGGTTTGAAGTCTACGGCAGCCGCGGCAGCGCGATCATGGAGCCGCTGGAACCGGCGACGCATATCCGGCTCTGTCTGAGCGAGGCGCAGGGCGGCTACGACGCGGGCGAAACGATGGTACCGGTGCAGACGCAGACGCGCCAGTCGCTGTATGACCTCGAGCTTGCCGATTTTCTGGAGACGATCCAGGGGCGGCAGGCGGCGGCGCGGTCGCCGGCGCACGAACTGTTGATGCAGGAGACGCTGCTGCGCGCCACCGGGGAGATAGTGGATGGTGGATAGCGGGGAGAGAGTATGCCTTTCTCCCTTTTTTGTAAATACTAAGCCACATACAGCATCTGTCTCGACCAGTCTTCCATCCCCGCCGCCATTCAGATTATCTGACTGCGTATACAGTTGGCCGCCACCGCGTTGGATAAGCCGCACTGCAGGAATGACGACGTACCGTCGGTGAGCGATGGTTTTGGAGGGGGGCGTTGCGGGGGGAGTCCCCCCGCACAAGGGAGGGCCGCAGGCCCGACCGTCCAAAAAGCAAGGAGAAAGTAAAGCGGAGTGAGGAGAGAGAAAACACCTTCGCTCACCTCATTCAGGGTCACAGACTGATTGCGGCTGAGTAGTTACCCTTTTTTTGTTCTTCTCGCGGGGCAGCTCATCCGGTTGGCGGCCACATCTGGGGCCAGTAGGAGCCAGCGAAGGGCTGCCCCGCCTGCGCGTTGGGGCCCAAGTAGACCAGGTTGGGATGAAACTGGCGGCCCGGAACGTAGGTCGTGTCGCCGGGCATCATGTGCGAGATGAGGCACATGCGCGGCTCCCAGGTGAGGTTGGGGCCGGAGCCGTGCAGCGTGAGCGCGTGGTGGAAGCTGACCTGGCCGGCCTGCATGATGCAGGGCTCGTCGAGCCAGTCGCCGCTGATCTCCTGGTTGGCGAAGCGGGCCTGGAGGCCGTCGAGGTCCTTGTGGCCGAAGGTGTTGCTGTCTTCAAGCAGCCCCCATTTGTGCGAGCCGACGATGGTGCGCATGCCGCCGTTGCGGAGGTCGGTGTCCTGCAGCGCGATCCAGGCGGTGCACATGTTGGAGGTGCTGGAGGCCTTCCAGTGGCCGTAGTCCTGGCGCCAGCCGATGTTGCCTGCCGTCTCGTCGCCGCCGTCGGGGCCGATGCCCGGTTTGTAGACGGCCTGGTCGTGCCAGAGGCGCACGGTGTCGACCCCCATCATGCGAGCGCCGATCGCGCCCAATAGCGGACTGGTCGTGACCTTGCGGATGGCGTCGCTGATCCAGAAGGCGTCGCACTGCTGGCGCACGGCGGGCGAACCCGGCTCGACCCTGGTTGCGCCGTACTGGGGCAGGACCTCCGAATCGCGCTCGCCGCGCCACATGCGTTCCTGCGCTTCCCTCATTTCGGCGATCTCTTCGTCGCCGAATAGCTTGGGGCTGACCCAGTAGCCGCGCGTCCAGTACTCGGCGCGCACGTCGGCGGTGATCAGTTCGTCGATGTTGAAGCCGTCGACGACGGTTTGCGTCTGTGCGGTTGTTGCAGCGGTCATATTCTTTGGTTTTCCCCAGCTACTCGATCATCCTGGCGGGCGGCATCAAGCTGTTCTGCTCCGCAGCTCCGCCATCGATCCTGTGGCCGGACCGTGTTCACACCCGCATGCGCAGGACCGGGCGTTCGAACGATACGTCCATGTAGGCGCTTTCGCGCAGCGACTTGGTGCCGGGCGTCATCAGGTGGATGACGAAGGCGCGGCGCTGGCGGTCGGTGACGTTGGGCGCGGTATAGTGCAGGGTCTGGCAGTGGTGCAGGGTCACGCCGCCGGCGGGCAAGGCGATAACGGCGGCCTTCGATTCGTCGACCGTGTCCCCATGTCGAGCAGGGCGTTGGTGTCGGCCGCGCGCTCGTGTTCCACCGAGCGGAAGTGGGAGCCGGGGATGAACTGCATGGCGCCGTTGTCGATGTCGACGTCGTCGAGCGTGAGCCAGCAGCTGACGAGGTTGGGCGGAGAGCAGCGCCAGTAGGCGTTGTCCTGGTGCCAGTGAACGGGGCCGCCGTGGTGGGCCGGTTTGAAGAGGGCCTGGTCGTGGAAGAGTTGGATGTTGGGTCCGATCAGGTCTTCGACCGCGTCGAGGATGCGGTCGTCGTAGAGCAGGCGGCGATAGTTGATGTTACGTTCGCACATCTGCCCGATCTGGAGCATCTGTGTGCCGGCCTCGTTCTTGGCGTCGAGGTCGTCGGTATCGTCGATCGAGAGGTTGCGGAACCTGGTTTGACCGCTGCGCGCGCGTTCGAGCTCGCGGTCATACTCGCGGCGCAGCAACTCGATCTCGTCATCCTGCAGGATTTTGCCAACGGTCAGATAGCCGTCGATCCAGAAGCGGTTGATCTGTTCCTCGGTCAGGGCCTTGCGTTGCGCGGGCCTACTGTTTCCGTTTGCGTTCTGCACAGATTTTGCCCCTTTTGGTTTTCGTTTTTCAGTGCGTCAATGCGTACGAGTACAGTTTACCAACAGATGACGACTGAAAACCAACTGCTGCGGTTCACACGCGCATGCGCAGGACCGGGCGTTCGAAGGATACGTCGAGGTAGGCGTTTTCGAGCAGCGACTTGGTGCCGGGATTCATGAAGTGGATGGCGAAGGCGCGGCGCAGGCTGTTAGAGACGTTGGTTACTATATCCGTGTTTTGACCGACAAAAGGGTACGCGCTGTTACTTACCACCGGAAATCGAGTTTGTAGATCTTCCCATCCGCGAAGCCTATCGCGTAGAGATTGCCTGACTCGTCTGAGCCAATGCTGCTTATGGGAACGCCGATAGTCACCAGATACTCGTTTTCCCATTTGTGTTCTCCTTGCCGCCGCAAAGCCCATACTCTTCCGGTGCATAAGTCGGCATAGACATACGCGCCTTCGTGCATCGCGCCGCCAACAACGGCGCAGCCCTGGTCTCTGCCGTAGACGGCCACCGGCCAGACAAGAACATCAACCGCGTCTTCTACATCTGCAGCGGGCAGAATTCCTTCCCACATGGGCCAACCGTAGTTTTCGCCCCCAGGACTGTTGACTGGCTGAAAGTTGATCTCTTCGCTTGTGATCCATCCCGTATCAGGGATATAGAGAGCGCCGGTCTGTTCGTCAAAGGTCATACCCCAGGAGTTACGAAGCCCCAGCGCCCAGATTTCGGGGGCGTAGCCGGGAGTTGACGCAAAGGGATTGTCAGGTGGAATAGCATAAGGGCTGGCGCCCGACTCAACATCGATGCGTAGTAATTTGCCGAGCAACGAGCCCGGATCCTGTACATGTTGCGGCATCTGTGAGGGGTTGGTTTCAAGGCCGTCCCCGCTGGCAATGTAGAGATAGCCATCCTGCGGGCCGAATCTGAGTGTGCCACCATTGTGACTGGCTCCCATCTGTTTAAGGATCAGAATAATTTCCTCGCTGTCCGGGTCAGCTCTGTCCGGGTTGGCACTGGTGGCAAATCGGCTGATAACCGTATCTCCCTGCGTGTCGGTATAACTCACGTAGAAGCGCTGACTGTTCGGATAGGAAGGCGGAAAGGCGATATTGAAGAGCCCCTGCTCACCATGTGTTTCCAGGACTTTTCCCGCAATATCCAGGAAAGGGGTTTCGACAAGCACGTCGTTCTTGAAGATGCGGATCCGTCCAGCTTTTTCGACAACCAACAAGCGGCCGCTGCCATCCCCAGCGTGCGTTAGCTGTACAGGATTGACCAAGTCTGCTTTCACGTGCAAGAGAGAAGTCTGCGCTATCTCCGCAGCTATGCCCAAGTCCGATTCCAAGTGTAAGGAGGATTTCAAAGGAGAAGTAATAACCCGCACCTCACGCAATGCAACCCAGCCTTGCCCCTGGCGGGTGATAATGCGGACTTCGGCAACACGCTGCGGAGGATCGATATCGACTGCAAAGTGGTCGCGGTCGGCGGTGTGCACTTTGATGAAACCTTTGGCGAGGATAGAAACCCCTGACTCACTCTTCAGCCAGACTTCATGAGTTGACGTGCCTTCATTCACTTGGGATACAGAGAATTCGACCCTATTGACCAGGTAGGGTTCGTCGTATCGGATGGCAAGCCATTGGGGGGCG
>CATOTS010000047.1 GCA_951813625.1 uncultured Caldilineaceae bacterium
GATCCGTTGTGAAGAAGGCACGATTTGATTTGGCAGGAGCAGGAGCTGTCTGGCGCCATGATAGTCCCGAATATTGGCTGCATGGACAACGACAGCCACCATGTTTCCCAGGTGTCGGTTGCGATATGACGTTTGCGTCCGTTGAAACCTTTTGCCGGCAGCGTAGCCGCTTATACCACCCGTTTCGGTTGTTTTCACACTCTTGCTGTCGACAGCTGCGGCACTCGGCTCAGGATGCCGTCCCTGTAGCTGGCGGCTCGACCGGTACAAGGAGCTGTTCATCCGTTGCCAAGGTCCATTGTGGCACAGCTTGCGAAAATGATAGGAGACACTGTTGAAATTGGGGAAATGATGCGGCAAGTATCTCCAGGGACAGCCGGTGCGCAGTACGTAGAAAATCGCATTCATCACTTGCCTCATTTCCAATTCCATCGGCCGTCCCGCCCCTTTCCGTTCACAACACAAGAACGGCTTGATGACTTCCCATTCTTGTTGAGTCAGATCACTGGCGTACCCACGAATCTCGTGCGACAATATACTCACCTGCGTGGTCTGATTAGGTTGGTTCCTACTCCCAATTCTACCAAGGAGGATTTTCAAACGCCCTCTTAGTCCAACAGCAGCCGATTTCCCTAATGCCGCCGTCAACCGTCTTTAAGGAGGCGAAGTCATGTCAACTACAAAAGGCCCACATGGGATTGAGCTCAACATGGCCATGGACCTAGTGCGTGTGACCGAGGCGGCTGCCATAGGCGGCGCGCGTTTTATGGGCATGGGTGATATAGAATCAGTGGACCAATCTGCGGTGGACGCCATGCGATTGACCTTGGACTCCATCTCCATGGATGGGGTCGTGGTGATCGGCGAGGGCGAAAAGGATGAGGCACCCATGCTGTACATAGGCGAATGCGTCGGAGCCGGCTCGCCGCCCCAGGTCGACATAGCCGTCGATCCCATCGACGGCACCACTCTGTTGTCCAAGGGGCTTCCTGGGGCCATCTCGGCCATTGCCCTCTCGGGTCGGGGAACATGAACGTGCCCAAACACGTCGTCTATGTGAATAAGATCGCCGTCGGCGCAGATGCGAGGGACGCGATAGACATCAACGCATCGGTGGACGTTAACATCAAGAACGTCGCGGATGCCAAGGGACGAAAGGCGGAGACAATGACCGTCGTCGTCTTGGACAGGCCCAGGCACGAGCAACTGTTGGAATCAGTCCGCGCCGCCGGGGCCAGAATCAAACTCATTACCGACGGAGATGTTGCAGCTGGAATTCAAGCGGCGTTGCCGGGAAGCGGAGTGGACATACTCATGGGCATCGGCGGCGCTCCTGAAGGGGTGCTGGCCGCCTCCGGCACTTAGATGCCTCGGTGGAGCGATTCAGTGTAAGGCTTGGCCTCGAGATTTCAAGGAGCGGACGGCTGCGGAGGCGGCAGGAGTGGATGTCGAAAAGGTCTACTGTACGGAAGAACTGGTGGGCGGAGAAGATGTGTATTTCGCCGCCACTGGGGCGAGTTCCGGTGAGTTGCTTAAAGGAGTGACACTCACGACGGACGGCGCATCCACTCAATCGTTGGTGATGTGCAACCGTTCGGGTACGGTCCGTTGGATAGACTCCTTTTACAATTTGGGAGAGTCGCACCAAGGTATCTACTGGTCGTCTGGATGACAGGCGCTTTGGAGGCCTTTGATGACCCCGCTGCATGATGGAGGAGAGCCTTTGCAGACCAATGTGCGCCAGACCAATGTGCGCCAGACCAATGTTCCCGCTACGGATTCGAGTCGTGGAGCTTCATGGACGCTTCAACAGAATACGGTCAAGGCAGGCGCCTGGATAAGAGTCCTGTTGCGTCCTACACGGCGCCCGGACAATATGCGACTGCGCCGCTGCAAATCCCTGATCGAACCTTATGGAGGGTAAAGGAGACTGATTATGGACACTAAAAAGCTGGCTGCCGCCGCCCGAGCCTTGGTCACACCGGGCAAGGGAATCTTAGCTGCGGACGAGAGTTCCGGCACCATCAAGCGTCGTTTCGATTCGATCAATGTTGAGAGCACAGAAGACATTAGGCGAAACTATCGGGAGATGCTTTTTCGCACGGATGATGTTGAAGCCTGGATCAGCGGGGTGATCCTCTACGACGAGACCGCCAGGCAGAAGGGAGAGGACGGCATCCCGCTTGTGAGGGTCCTCTCCGACCGCGGAATCGTTCCGGGAATCAAGGTGGACAAAGGAACGCAACCCTTGTCCGGTTCTCCCGGTGAACTGATTACTGAAGGTCTGGACGGTCTGGGGCAGCGGCTGGCGGAATACTATGAGATGGGACTTAGATTCGCCAAGTGGCGAGCGGTAATAACCGTCGGAGAGGGCATTCCCACGCACTACTGCATTGAGGCGAACGCCCATGCGCTGGCCAGGTACGCAGCTGTCAGCCAACACGCGGGTCTTGTGCCCATTGTAGAGCCGGAGGTGTTGATGGACGGCGACCACGGCATCGACGACTGCTATGCCGCCACTAAAGCCACCTTGCAGGAGACATTCGCTCAATTGTCCCGGCAGAGAGTTGCGCTGGGAGGAATGCTGCTGAAGCCCAATATGGTAGTCTCCGGTTCGTCCGCGTCGAATCGAGCGGATCCGGCAACGGTCGCTGCGATGACTGTCGAATGTTTCAAACAGACCATACCGGCAACGATGCCGGGCGTCGTGTTTCTCTCTGGAGGACAGACCGACAACGAAGCGACGGTAAACCTAAACGCAATCAACTTGGAGGCTGCCAAGGTGGGCGTTCCGTGGGCGCTCAGCTTCTCGTTCGGCCGGGGCCTTCAGAGCGCCCCCTTGAAGGCATGGGGCGGAAAAGCCGAACACGCCCCTGCGGCCCAAGCTGCTTTCAAGTTGAGGGCTAGGCTGACCAGCGCCGCCCAGCTGGGCAATTACACTCCAGATATGGAGACCCAATCTGTCACAGAGTAATGGGAAACGGGAACTGACAGACGCTTGTAGATCGGCTTCCTTATGTGGTGGGCGGCTGTGTCGTCATCGGACCGTCAGCTGCATTCGCTCCCAAACCGTTTCGGTTTCAGACAAACGATGTGGAAGAATGGGGGCGTAGGGATATGAACCTTCATGTTGGGGTTCAGATTGTGGCTGCCAGAACTCGGATCGAAACTTCAAAACGGCGGATTGGCGATAGGTTCTTCGGCGGCCCTTGACAATTCCTGGTTACGGAACTGAGACTTAACCAACTGACTTCTTTATCGGGGTCAACTCCACTGGACAAAATCGAATGCCCTGTCTCTTGAACTGACCCTGGAGTTATGGTGTGGATGCCTGACAGGCTTGTCCTATTCATTTACGAGTCCTGGAAGAATCTTGATGGGTCAGTCGAGGGACTGAACGGTGTTTGGGCCGAAATGTTCGAACAGTTTGCCCAAGACCCGGACAAGGCAGCGGTTATGCCCGACAGCACGGCTGTACGCGCCCATATGTACGCAGCGGGCGGTTCTAAAAAGGGGGGCGCCAGCACGAACAGAGCCCAGGTCGGAGCCGGGGAGGCTTCAGCAGCAGGATCCATCGCCTCGTCGATGCGGTTGGCTTCCCCTTACAGTTCATCTTGACTGGCGGTGAGCGCCATGACCTTACCCAAGCTGAATCGTTGCTCGCACCTTTCCATTTTGACGCTGTCATTGCCGATAAAGGCTATGATTCTGACCCGTCAAGAGAGCTGCTCACAGCCAAACAGGTCGAGGCGGTCATCCCTTCTCGCCGCTATCGCAAGCAACCGCATGACTATGACCGTCTCCGCTACCGCAAGAGGAACATGGTCGAACGCTTCATCAACAGAATCAAGTGGTTCCGACGCATTTAAACCCGCTATGTAACTACTAAGCCACATACAGCGTCTGTCTTGACCGGTCCTTCATCGCTGTCGCCATTCAGGATATCTGGTTGCGTATTCGGTTGGCCGCCGCCGCGTTGGTTGAGCCGCACTGCTGGGAATAGGGCGTACTGTCGGTGAGCGATGGTTTTGGAGGGGGGCGTTGCGGGGGGAGTCCCCCCGCACAAGGGAGGGCCGAAGGCCCGACCGTCCAAAGGGCTAAGAAGAGAGCAAAGCGGAGTGAGGAGAGAGAAAAGACCTTCGTTCGCCTCATTCAGGGTCGCAGACTGATTGCGGCTGAGTAGTTACCCCGCTATGAAAAACTAGCTCGACCCTTCATGGCTTTCCTGTACTTCGCCACTTCTCTCATATGGCTTGAACGAAATGTCAACGAATCCCAATGGGTATGCCCATTTGTGCTTGAGGGCTTGGGGCGCTCGGAAACATTAGCCGTGGATGACTTTACCTCAACCAGCCAATACCGTCGCTGCCAGGAGATCTTTGCGCGTTGGTATCCTGGTTTCCTCAATGCGGGCGAGCAGTTTCGGGACATCGTCGCCGACCTGGTCACCCCTGAGGCACTGCTCCTCGACCTGGGTTGCGGTCGTACAAGCCTTGCCGCCGAACCGATACAACGGGCCAAGCGCTCCGTGGGCGTGGACCTCAGCCTCGCCGATCTGCAGCAGAACCATGCGCTCAACGACGTTATCCTTGCCGATGGGGAAGCGCTCCCGTTCGCTGACAATTCGTTCGACCTCATCGTCAGCCAGTGGACCGTGGAACACTTCGAGCACCCTGGGCTTGTTTTTGCCCAAATCGCCCGTGTTTTGCGACCTGGGGGAAGCTGTGTGCTGTTTACTACCAATGCGCACAACTACGTCCCCTTGCTGAGCCGGCTTCTCAGTGGGCAGAGCCAGAGCGGACTGATTGCACGCCTGCTGCAGCGGCCCTCACACGAGTCCTTCCCCACCTACTATCGCGCCAATACCGCCGCCCAAATCGGGAGCATTTGTCGGGATACCGGACTCTGCCCGAAAGCCACTGTCTACGTCGGCAATCCTTTCTACCTGGCCTTTTCGCCTTTTCTCTTTTGCTGCGCGCTTGTCTTCGAGAAGTTCACCGACACCCCGCCCTTCACCTGTCTAAAACTCTATCTGCTGACCGTCCTGACCAAGCCGGCAGATTAGTAGCCCTCACGCTGTGGCTTCGTTCCAGGAGTCCACCCCTAACAGCTTTCTCCCGAGCTGGGTCAATCTGGCAGGCGTTTGATGTCGATGCTCCCAATCGCGCGGGTCGCCCTGCCAGTTGGGCATCGGGCGGCACTCCTGCCAGGAGCGGATGCGCGCCACACGTTCGGATTCATCTTCCTCACGCGAGGGTGACATCGTGATGTATTGGGCCAGCCGCGGCCGCGTCGATCGGTTGTGCCCATTTCCGTGCGCCAGCAGCCGGTGCCAGATGACGAGATCGCCGGCCTTGCCATCCACGGCCTTGATCTCCAGCCCGTTAAGGTCGGGGAAACGTGGATTGCGGTCTTCCGGCTGGGCCTTCACCCACTCGTGGTATGTCCGGTGGAAGCCGGGGATGCATTGAAAGCCGCCCTGGTCGGCCTCGGTATCGGTCAGGTAGAGGACGCCTTGAACACCCAGATGCGTGGCCGGATTCGGCCGCCAGGTCGCCGCCACTTCGTCACCATCCAACGGGTGAATCGCGCTTGTGTCGAGGTCCCAGTGGATCATCCCCTTGTGGCCCCACGCCGGCTTGTCCCGACGCGCCGGCGGCTTCATATTGGCCCGGTCCAGCGACACCCACAGCTTCTCGGTGCCCAAGATCTCACCGAATGCCTGGTGCACGCGCGGAAATTGGCGGTTGTCCCACAGCGTCTGATGCTGGTACATCTCCACCATGCCCGCTTCCGAGATCGGCGAGCAGTGGTCCGCGCGTGTATAGGGCCTGTACTTGTACCACGACTCCCGATCGCTTGCGTCCATCTCCAGGAACTTCCAGATCCGTTCAATCAGGGCATCCAGATTCGCCTGCGGCACGGCATTCGGGATCACGACATAGCCATGTTCTTCCCAAAATGCCCAGTCCAGCTCACCCAGTACCGGCATCGCTCCCTCCCTGCTCAAGCTTTGTCAAATCGTATCTCATGGCCGACCTCCGCGCTGCGCAGCAGCCCCTCCATCATCTCCTGCACTATCAAACCGTGGCGCAGTGGCGCCCTGCAGGGGACCCCGTCCAGAATGCAGGCAATGAAATGATCGGCGATGGCATTCCACGACCTGCTCTTTACGTCTGCAAGACCCTCGAAAGTGATGTCGAGCGGGAGGTCTTTCGCGGCGGGACGAGGACCTGCTGGCGGTTCGGCGTCAAACTCGCGTGCGGTCGCCAAAACGGCCGGCGCTAGCGGGCCGTTTGCATACAGTGTCGGCGGCCGCACGCGCGCGCCAGCTTCCGTGCCAAACAGTTCGATTTGTAGGTCGCCCGGCTGATGTGAGGCCCAAAAGCTCTCCACCTGCAGGCCGCTTCCATCCTCGAAACGGATGAAGCCGCCGGCGTAGTCGTCGGCGGCGAACTGGCTGTAATAGCTCTCAGGCGCGGCCTGGGCCTCACCGGGCGTTTTGCGTCCAAAGTAGCCGAGCCCGCGCGGTCCGAACTTCGCACCGGCCACGCCAGTTACGCTCAACGGCTTCGGCATCCCCAGCAGCCACCAAGCTGCGTCGAGGACGTGCACGCCCATATCGCGGAACGCGCCGCCGCCCTTGCGAATGAAGCCTGGATTCCATGCAGGTATGCCATTGCGTCGGACGCTGCGGGCGCGGGCATAATATAGCTCGCCGAACGTCCCTTTCTGCGTCAGCGCGCCCATGAACTGCACATCCGGTGAAAAGCGAGTCGAGAGGGACATCATATTCACTACGCCGGACGCCTCCGCCGCCTCCACCAGCCGTGCGGCCCCCTCCACCGAATCGGCTAGCGGTTTGGTCATGAGCACATGCTTGTCGTGGGAAACAGCCTGTAGACCCATTGGAACGTGCAGCTGATTGGGTGTACCGACAAAGATCGCGTCGACTTCCCGCCAGCGGCACAACTTTTCGAAGTCGTTGAACAGGCGGATCTGCTTGGGGTGCGGAAGAAGCTGGGCGAACTCGGCCATGCGCTCGTCGACCAGGTCGCACAGCGCCACCACATCTGCCCGCGGGTTGTTGGCCAGCGCAAGCCCGTTGGGCCTGCCGATGCCCATGCCGACGATGGCGACACGCAGCGTCTTCATCGTAGGACCCCTGATCCTGTCTGGCTCCCCTCGCTACCGCTCAACTGTGATTGCATAGTGCCCTTCGATGTGCGGGTAGCGCTCGGAGACATCCTCGGCCAGTTCGATTCCCAGCCCCGCTCGATCCGGCAGGTGCAGCCGCCCATCGACCATCTGCGGCGCCTCGGCCGCGATGGCCCATTGCAGCGGCCCCTGAATCTGACAGACCTCGAGTATTTCCAGGTTTGGCAAGGCCGCAATCGCATGTGCGTGGGCCATCGCCATCAGTCCGTTGTGCCAGGAGTGGGGATAGAGTTTCAGTCCGTGGTGTGCCGCCAATTCTGCGATCCGCACCAGTTCCGTCAGTCCACAGGTGCCGGCGTCGGGCTGCACTATGTCATAGGCGCGCCTTTCGATGTAGGGGCGAAACTGCTCCAGCGTCGTGAAGCTCTCACCGCCCGTCACTGGCATCTCCACCGCCGCCGCAAGCGCGGCATAGCCGTCGATGTCGCTCCACGGGATCGGCTCCTCCAACCAGGCGAATTCCAGACGGTCCAGCTCCTTTGCAATCGGCAGCGCATCCTCCAGCGTCAAACGGCAGTTGCCGTCCAACGCCAGCTTCATGCGACCCGCAACCGCCTGATGCAGTTCGCGAACCAGCCCGAGGAAGCGGTCGACCGTCACGCCGTCCCAATCCCACCGCGTGCCAATGCGAAACTTCATCGCTGGAAAGCCCTGTTCGACATACCCCAGAGCCTCTTCAATCAGTTGTTCCGGGCGCTCGCGCCAGTCATAGCGGCAGCCGCTCGACGCGTACATCGGCACCGAGTCAGCCGGGCTGCCGCCGAGCAATTGGCTCACCCGCTTGTCCTCGATCTGCCCGCGCAGGTCCCACAGTGCGCAGTCGATTCCCGCGGCCGCCGCGTCGTGGGCGCGATTCGTGCCATTTGGATGGGGCGCGGCCGCGGCGTCAGTCGGATCTTTTCCGACAATTGAAGGCGCAAGCCAGTCGACCCACTCGGCGATAAGCGTTGGCACACCGTACGCGCTGGCCTCTCCGATCCCGACAATCCCCTCGTCGGTGTGGACTCTGACAACGGCGCAATCGGCCTTAATGGTGCGATAGCTGGCAGTGATCCACTGGCGTCCCGGCTCGTGCATGCGCGAGAGGCATACTGTTTCGAGTGCAGTAATTCTCATTTGGTTGCCTTTCACCAGGGCGGCTTGTATGAAGGCTCGTTGACATAACGGGCCGTCTTAATGTCCAGTTTGATCCTCGTTGCTGGGGGAAGTTCGACCTGCAAGTGTACGTCGTCGACGGTCTCCTCCTCAGTTATCTGTTCGATTGCAGGCGACCGATAGGCCTGCGGGTCTCCCGGGTAGACGCTTGTCCGCTGTGAGTAGCGGACGGTCCCGAATCGATGCTCGCCGAAGCCTCCCGCCTGTAGGAGCACGATGCGCGACTCGAAAGGGCTCAGGTTGACAAGCTCCACCACTGTGCGGTCAGCCTCCAGCCGCGATACCAGCGCTGCGACGTCGGGCGGGAGCCCCGGCCGTTTACGCTCGGCGTCGAAATACCGCAGCCGGCAGTGGAGCAGCCCGCCGTTGTATATGATCTGGGGCGCGCCGAGCGTGAGCTGCACGAGCGCCTCGGTGATCACGGGGTTGAGCTGCTGCCAGTGGTGGATATTTACCTTCGTCAGGTCTTCCGCGTCTTGTCGGATCAACTCAAGGCGGCGGCAAACCTGCCCGTAGGTGGAGGCAAGCATCTGCTCTGGATATTCGGGATTGTCTCCTGCCAGGAAGCGCAGCCAGGGCTGTTCGCGCCCATTGTCCTCCTTGTTGCGGAAACCCTGAACCCGGCGCCAGTCATATTTCTCCACTCGTCGCAGCGCTTCGAGCCGCTCCCAGTCGGCGGGATCCATCGACAGGTTCCAGACGGCCGCGGGGAACACCGGCGAGAGCGGCTGATAGTCGAACCAGCCGTTGTCATTGTGTCGGTAAGGAACGACGAAGATCTTCTGGTCTAGGTCGTACAGTTGATCCACCCAGTGGCTTTCCAGGCTCATCGCCTGGCCGCGGGGATGGCGCAATTCTCCCAATTTCCAGACGGCGTCATACTGTTCGCGAGCCAGTTGGAGAAATGTCTTATCGCCTGAGAGTAGGAATGCGTTGGCGCCGCCGACGATCGCGGCCATGCCGATGTTATAGTAGCCGTGGGGCCAGCTCCAGCCGTATAGGCCGCCGTACCAGCGCCCGCCCAAATACTCGCCAACTTCCCCGGAGAGCCCAACGTTGTCCGGCAGCAGGCCATCAGGCTTTGGCCGTTCCTGTTGTCCTGGCGGCGCCGTCGCGGGCGTGCTGCCGGCGGCCCGTTTCCGCCATCCGTCGACGTACTCGACGATCCAGCGCCGGTACTTCTCCTGGCCGGTGAGCAAGAAGGCGTTGGCAATGAGACTTGTCACCATCAGGTTGCCGACCACGTCCCCTTTGCCCATGCGCTCCTGCATCGCCTCGCCCATGCGCCGCGCCGCGTCGGAATTTTTCAGGTCGTCATATTCGCGCACGCCCGGAATGTCGGTATACGGGAGACCGTAGGTGCGCATGCCTGCACTCCAGCCGTACCTCGGCTCCGGGTTGTCCGACTGTCCCCAGCGGGGGCCGCCGCTGCCGTTGTGCGGTGCGCGAATCAGTTTGCGATCGGGGTCGTAGTTGAGCGCGTCTGGGTTCTCGTTCAGGTACAGGCCGGCGAACCGTACTGCGCGTTCGCGGTTGCGCTCGTTCGTTGGGTCGGCCAAACAGAGGAAGTAGAAGTAGATGTAGCTTTCGCCCTGGTGGAACTGATCGTAGCCACGCTCATATTCGTCCAGGACCGGGCCGAGTTCCGTCAGCTGTTTGGTGATGGCGTCCCACTGGCGTTGTCCCAGTGTGAGCAGATGATCGCCGCCGCCGAGGAGATAGAAGAGGGGCCAGTTGTAAAAGCTTTCGTAGAGATCGTCTGCACCGTCGCGTGAGTTTTTCCACTCATCGGCCCAGATCAGTGTCCCATCGGGGCGCGTGTACTTCTCCAAATAAGGATGTACCGACCGGTCCATCAGATCAAAAAGCGCCCGCTCCAACACGGCCCAGGCGGGGGGTGCATCGAGAGGTACGCTGGCAGTGAGTGTAATGACCGGACTCACCTCACTTTTCAGAGGGTTATTGGGAATTGGGATGCCGCCGTCCCACTTTCCACCGGCGACAGGTTTGCGTTCACCGCTGCGCCAGGGCCGAGCCAGAACCAGGCGCAGCGGCAGAACGCAAAAGGCACATCTACAAACTCTTCAACGGTGAAACCCTAGCTTCTAGCGTGGATTCCTTGCCCGCCAATCCTGCAGCTGCCGGTTTACTTCGTTGATTATGGTTTGGGCGCCGGCCTCGTTCAGCTTCTCGATGGCCTCGGCCGCGCCATCCTCGTAGGCGACCCAGCCGTACTGGATCGGCAGAACCAACTCATTGTAAACGGCCGACGTCTGGGCAATCTCCGTCTTAATCGGTTCGCGGTCAACCACGAAGCCCAACGCCTCCGAGGGGAAGGCCGTATCGTTCATCTTCTTGGTTGCTTCCCACGCGCCGACCTGCTTGGCGTCCCTGTAGTATGCGTTGAACTGATTGCCGAACATCCAGTCGGTGTTTGGATTGTAGGAGCTGGTGTTGCCGTCCACGCCTTCAGGGAAGCGCATCACCTGGTTGACCTCATCGTCCCAGACCCAGTGCACGCCTTCAATGCCGCGCGAAAGCAGGTTGTAGATAAAGGCGTTTGTGTTGAACTCCTCCAACACCTCCATCGCTTTGCCCGGATTCTGGGAGGTGGCGCAGATGGCGTTCATCGTTGCGGTAGCGCCGGCAGTATCCAGAATCAGGGGGACTGTCAGGCTTTTGCTCAGGAACTCGAAGCCGTAGGCGTTCTGTGCTTCAACGTCGTTGCCCGGCTTTTCCACGTGATAGCCCATGGCATATTGGCCGGCGCGGAATGCGGATTGGGCCTCGTCATTGGGCAGCGGTTCCAGGGGCATAAAGCCTTCATCTACCCAGCGTTTGGTCGATTCGGCCGCCATCTGAAATTCCACCGATTCCGCCATATTAACAGCGGTCAGCGAGTCGTCATCGGCTTTCATTCCGAGAAAACTGATGCCGTCATCCAGTGGGTCGAACCCGTAATACTGGGGCAGCCAGAGGCCCCGTCCCGGCGCAGCAACGAATACGGGTGTAATGCCTTCGCCGTCGCGAACGGCGGCTAGCCAGGGCTCCATATCTTCCCACTTCGTCACGGAATTCAGATCAAGGCCGTATTTGTCGGCCAGGTCCTTGCGTGGATGGACACCCCATGGCTTGGGGAAAATCTGCTGGTTGATGACGCCGTAGATGACGCCGTTGACGCGCGCAGCGTCCCAGGTCGTGGGCGGCATGCTGCCCCACAGGCCCGGCGCATGATTGAGCAACAGATCGTCCAGCGGCGCAAGAACGCCATTGGCGACATTGTTTGCGTAGCTGTTGATCCAGGGCGCGGTGAATATGATGTCACACTCTTCGCCCGCAGACAGACGCAACTGCATCTTGTCGTTGAACGCGCCGAAGTCGATCGGTTCCAGGGTCAGGTTCACGCCGATCTTGTCGTGGAGGACTTCATTCATCGCGTCCTCCACCATCTGCAGGTCAGCCGGGATACCGCGGCTGCCGTAAGTGTAAGTGATATTCACCAGTCCCTCGGCCGGTGATGGCGCGGCCGCTTCCTGCTGACTTTCGGCCCCCATGGAATCTGCAGGGGCGGTGGCCGGGCAGGCTGTCAGGACCATTGAGGCTAACAGTAGTACGCTGAGAATGGTCAAAACACGGTGTCGGATCATTTGTGTCTACTCCTCCTGGATGGTTGGTTGTTGATCGAACTACATTGAGTTATGGATTAGGGACGACGGATAGCATTCATTCCATCAGCCACCTATGTTGGGAAGGTTCTACCGTCTGCGCGATGCATCATTGGAGACGTGATTGACACTATCCTTTCAAGCCGCCAATGGTAATGCCGCGGACGAAGTATTTCTGCAGCAGCAAGAACGTAAACAGGGCCGGGCCAAATGCCAATACGGCCATCGCCATGCGCGCAGAGAGCGTCGGGATCGGCATCCCGGTCGTCTGCGGATTGGCGGCCATGATATTGATGTTAGCCATCAGAACGTACAGCAGGTATTGGAGCGGATACATCGAGCTGTCGTCGATAAACAACAGCGCCAGAAACCAGTCATTCCAGTAGCGCAATACAAAGAAGAGACCGATCGTAGCCAGTACCGGTTTGGAGAGCGGCACGACAATCTGGAAAAAGATACGCCACTCGCCGGCGCCGTCGATTCTGGCCGCGTCCAGCAGCTCGGTCGGCAGCTGGGAAAAAGAGGTCCGAATGATCAGCACGTACCAAGCTGTCACCAGGTACGGCAAGATCAGTATAAAAATGTTGTCCTTCAGGCCCAGGTAACGGGTAACCAGTATGTAGAAAGGAACCATGCCGCCGTTGAAGAGCAGCGTAAAGAAGACATAGAACGAAAGCGGTCCGCGCAGGCGGAAATCTTTGCGCGCCAGCGGCCACGCCAGAAGTGAACAGACCAGGAGGCCGGCGATGGTACCTGCCGCCGTCACAAATGCCGTCACCGCGTACGAGCGCAAAATCTGCCCCGGTTCCTGCAGGATGTATTCGTACGCGAATGTTGTAAGGCCGACGGGCAAAAGCTGGTAGCCCTCTTTGGCGAGGCGAATTTCGTCAGAAAGAGAAATGCTGACCACAAGGATGAGCGGAATCAGGCAAGTCAGACCCACCAGCGACAGTACGGCGTGGACCGCGACCCTGCCGAGGATTGCCTGTACCCGATACCGATTCAGAGGAAATGGACGCGGGGTGGTCGTTACGGTCATGGCAGCCGAATCCTAGTACAAGGCATAGTCTTCGTTCACCCGGCGGACGACCCAATTTGCACCTACTACCAGCAGAAATCCTACAAATGACTGATAGAAGCCGGCAGCTGCAGCCATGCTGATTTCGCCCAGCTCTACCAATGAGCGATAGACAAAGGTATCGATGACGTCGGTGGTCGAGTAGAGCAGAGGATTGTCGCGGGGCAGAAAGAAAAACAGACCGAAGTCGGCGTGAAAGATGCGTCCGATCGCCAGCAGCGCGAGAATGATGATCATCGGGTAGAGCATTGGCAAGGTGACATAGCGGATCTGTTGCAGCTTGCCCGCGCCATCGATTTTGGCCGCCTCGAACAGTTCGGGGGAAATACCAAGAATGCCAGCCAGATAGATGATGCTGCTGAAGCCGATGCCATTCCACAGATTGGCAAGCACCAGAATGGCCGGCCAATACTCCGGCGAGCGATACCAGGCGATTCGATCCAGATTCAGTGCGTCTATCCACCGGTTGATCATCCCGGTCTGGCCATTGAGAAAGGCAAAAACGAAATAGCTGACAATTACCCAGGAGATGAAGTAGGGGAAGAAGAGCATCGTCTGATAGTACTTGCTCAAACGGCTGCGGTAGGCTTCGTTCATCAGGATGGCAACGGTTAGCGCGCAGACCGTAGTTGTGCTGATGAATAGCAGATTCATCAACAGCGTATTGCGGGTAATCCGGAACGCGGCGTCAGTTCCGAAAAGGAAGCGGAAGTTCTGAAAGCCGACCCATTCGCTGCCGAGGATTCCCAGATTGAAGCGATAATCCTTGAAGGCGATGACAATGCCTAACATCGGCAGGTAGGCGAAAATGAAGAGCAGGACGATACCAGGAAGCGACATCGAGAGCAACGAAAGATTCGTCTTGAGCTCGCGCTCGTTTCCAAATAGTCGGTGCAAAAAACGCTCAGGTGTTGACGCCGGCTGTTTCGAGTGGCGCGGTTTGGGCGACGGGGAGGCCTGTCCGTCCAACTGCTTCTTGTTGATCACTCAAGTCTTTCCTACAGACATCGGGGTATACTTTTTCAACGGCCATCTGCGACAGCCGCAAAGGACGGGATCGTAACCTGCTGGCAGAACTGGTAAGTGGGCCCGCGGCCCCCGTTTCAGCACGGTTGGCCGCCTGGCTGGAGGATCCGGTGCTAGGCTACATGACGACCGTTCCTTTGTCAAGTTTTTCACTATCACCAAAAAGAATAGGGCATCCAAGATAGATACATTATAATAGACGGCCAGCACGCCCTGTGGTCCATTTCAAGGGCAAGTGAGGAGATTTCATGGCAGTGAAGAACGGAGAAGAGGTCCGCGAGAAGAAGGCGGTCTCGAGCCCGCCGGTGGCACAAAAGGACCCGGTTACCCATCAGAATCACGGCGACGAACGGGTCGACCCCTACTATTGGCTGCGGGAGCGTGACAACCTCGCCGTGCTGGATTATCTCGAAGCCGAGAACACCTACACGGCTGCGATGCTGGCACACACCGAGCCCTTGCAAGGCACTCTGTACGAAGAGATGAAGAGCCGCATCAAGGAGACCGATGAATCGGTGCCCGTCGCCCACGGTGGCTACTACTACTATCACCGTGAAGAAGAGGGTATGCAGTACCGCATTTACTGCCGTAAGAAAGGCAGTATGGACGCCGCTGAGCAGGTGCTGCTCGATCTCAACGTTGAGGCAGAGGGACACGACTTCCTGCAGATGGGCAATTTTGCCGTCAGCCCCGATCACTCCCTGCTCGCCTTTGCGCTGGACACCGACGGCTCCGAAACCTATACTTTGCGGATCAAGGAGCTGGAGAGCGGCGAACTATTGCACGACCGCATCGAGAATACCTATTACGGGCTGGAGTGGGGCAATGACAATCGCACCCTCTATTACACCACGCTCGATCCGGCCCTGAGACCGCACAAACTGCACCGTCACCGTCTGGGCGAAGCTCCAACCGAAGATGAGATTGTCTACCATGAGGAGGACGAACGCTTCTTTCTGCGGCTCTATAAGGCCAGGAGCGACAAGTATATCTTCTTCGCCCTGGGCAGCGCCGTAACCTCCGAGGTCCATGCAGTTGACGCCGACGCTTCCGACAGCCGGGCATTTCTCGTCCAGCCGCGTGTCCAGGATGTGGAGTATTACGTTACCCATCATCGGGACCGGTCCGGCCAGGATCGTTTTCTCATTCTGACGAACTGGGAGGCAGAAAACTTTCGCGTAATGGCTGTGCCGGTTTGCACGCCCGCCCGCGAGAACTGGCAGGAGCTCATTCCTCATTCCGCCGAAGTCATGCTGGACCGGATCGAGCCCTTCCAGGATTTCCTCGTGGTCTGGGAGCGCGAAAGCGGCTTGGCACAGATCAGCACATATGACCTGCGCGATGGGACCTTTCTCGCGGGACGGTCTGCCGCTTCTCACCGCCTCGAGCAACCGGAGCCCGTTTATTCAGTTTCACACGGCCAAAATCCCGAATTTAGCAGCAGCACGCTCCGCTTTCAATACACGTCGCTCGTCTCCCCGCCGACCGTCTTCGACTACGACATGCATGACCGAACGCGCGTGCTTCGCAAACAGGACGAGGTTAAGGGCTACGATCAGGCTGCATACAGCTCGGAGCGTATTTGGGCGGTCGCGCCAGACGGTGTGCGGGTGCCGGTCTCGCTCGTCTATCCGGTTGAAGCGAAGAGAGATGGAGGCAGTCCCTGCCTGCTCATCGGTTACGGATCCTACGGTATGAGCTATGATCCGTCCTTCAGCAGCAACCATGTGAGCCTCCTGCAGCGCGGATTCACCGTCGCCTACGCCCACATCCGCGGCGGCGGTGAGATGGGGCGGCAGTGGAAGGAAGATGGCAAGTACCTGAAGAAGAAGAACACATTTACCGACTTCATCGCCTGCGCCGAAGCATTGATCTCCCGGCGGTATACTTCGCCGCAGCAACTTGTCATAAGCGGCCGCAGCGCCGGTGGTCTGCTTATGGGCGCAGTTGCCAACATGCGCCCGGACCTTTTCGCCGGCGTTGTGGCCGGTGTTCCTTTCGTCGACGTCGTCAACACAATGCTCGATCCCAGCATTCCTTTAACGGTCATCGAGTGGGAAGAATGGGGCAATCCCGCCGATGCGGAGTACTATCGTTATATGAAGAGTTATTCGCCCTACGATAATATTGAGGTCAAGCCTTACCCGGCCATTCTGGCAACGGCAGGGCTGAACGATCCTCGAGTTCAATACTGGGAGCCGGCCAAGTGGGTTGCCAGGCTGAGAGCGTGCAAGACCGATGACAACCCACTCCTGCTCAAGACTGAAATGGGGGCCGGACACTTCAGCAAGTCCGGTCGCTACGACTATTTGGAGGAGATTGCGCTCGAATATGCTTTCATTCTTGACACCCTTGACGTCGGTACGTCCAATCACCGGGGAAGCGAACGATGATTCGGATAATCGATAGAGAAATTGTGCGCGAACGTTCGTATGCTTTCCCGGCGGACTCGCGCTTGCCCCAGGTGGCGTCATCCTTGCCGCCGAGACTGCGCCGTGAGGTGCCGGCGATAGAGGATGAACCGAGTGACCTTGTCTTTCTGAGATTCTTCCTGCAGAGCCGCGTCGCCAGCATCCATACACGGAGCGGCGCAATAGCATGGGACGCAACCGCAGACTGCTGCCTGCAGCTCAGGCACTCCCCCACAGGCTTCTTGCATCCTCGGCTGAACCTGCAGCCTACCGGCCAGACTGCTCTGGACGCGACCCTGGCTGCTTCCGACGACTGGCAATCTGGACGGGGCACAAACGGACAACAGGCAGAAAGGCGGCTTGAGCATGCTGCGATTGCGCATCCAGCGCTTCGGGGCGGCGGCGCCAATGAACTCAATGACAATGGAGATTTTCATGGCCCGCCCGAGTCCAAGATCGCCTTCCAGCCACCCTTAGATGAGTCGGTCAGGAACGGCGAGAACGGCGAGAACGGCCAGAACGGCCAGTCAGGTCACGGTTACGTCCTTCTTGCCATCCTGGAACCTGGATCTTCGGAGCCGCATACCATACTGAGCGCCGACACCTACAGCCTGGCTCTTGTGGGGCGATTCCGTCTCCTGGCCGAGGCGATAGCCGGCTGGATGGGGACCAAAATCGAGATTGTCAGTGCTTCGTGAGCAGAGAAAAGTGAGCAGGGGCTCCTAGCCCTCCAAATCGCCATTCGCTTGTACTCTAGCCATGACGCGAATTGCCATGTGGTGCGCGCCGCGCACCATCTCAACCGCGCTGATGCGCGCCTGGGAAAACCGGCCGGACACGGTCGTCATCGATGAGCCGTTCTACGCCCACTACCTGCAAGCAACCGGCATCGATCACCCGGGCCGCGACGAGATAATCGCCACCTACGAAACTGAATGGCGCGCTGTCGCGCGCGGTCTGACGGAGGATCCCCTGCCTCACGGGTCTACCATCAGCTATCAGAAGCAGATGGCACACCACATCCTGGACCACATTGAGTTGGACTGGGTCGGCAAAGTGACGAACTGCTTTCTGCTGCGCGCCCCGGCCGAGGTCATCACCTCCTACATCAAGGTCCGGCCTGAACCTACACTGCGGGACCTTGGATTCCCCCAGCTCTTGCGCCTGTTTGAGGCCGTCCGCTTGCGCACCGGCTCCGTTCCGCCGGTCTTCGACAGCCAGGACGTGCTGCGCGACCCCCGAGACACGCTTTCCCGATTGTGCCGGGCCGTGTCGGTGCCCTTCAGTGAACGCATGCTCTCATGGCCTTCCGGACGCCGCGACAGCGATGGCGTTTGGGCGCCCTACTGGTACGGGGCTGTCGAAAAATCAACCGGATTCTCCCCGTATCGCCCCAAAGACGAGCCTGTGCCGCCCAACCTTCAGAACCTCCATGTCGAGGCACAGGAGATATACGGGGAACTCCATCGCTTCCGTCTCTGAGGCCGCGGAGGCGCCCTGAATCGAGCGCGCCGCGCGCCTTCCACAGTTGCGACCATGTTGCAGAAATTCTACGAAGCAAACCGCGATCTTCTCGTCAACATCAATGGCCGGCTTGTCCATCGCGATGAGGCCGGAATCAGCCCGTTCGATTCGGCCGTGCAGAACGGAGATGCCGTCTGGGAGGGTCTGCGTCTTTACAACGGGCGCATCTTTAAGCTGACAGAGCACCTGACCCGCCTGCAAAAGGGGGCCAAAGCCCTTGCTTATCAAGGGGTTCCCACAAGCGACGAGATTGTCGAGCAGCTGCGGCGGACGCTCACGGCCAACGACATGCGCGACAACGTCCATATTCGCCTTACGCTCAGCCGCGGCGTCAAGTACACCAGCGGCATGGACCCCCGTCTCAATAGCAGCGGAACGACGCTCATAGTCCTGGCCGAGCACAAGCCGCCCGTCTATTCACGCAGCGGGATTCGTCTGATCACCTCTGCCATTCGCCGCATCCCCCCGGAATGCCTCGATCAGAAGATTCACTCCAGCAACATGCTCAACTCGATTCTGGCAAAGATTCAGGCCAACGCCGCCGGCGTGGACGATGCCGTCATGCTCGATCTGAACGGGTTCGTCGCCGAAACGAACGCAACCCACCTCTTCATGGTCTGTGACAGTACTCTCGCTACCCCCCATACGCATGCCTGCCCTGAGGGGATTACTCGCGCCACCGTGCTCGATCTGTGTCGAGAGCACGGCATCCGCGCGGATGTGCGCGATATCTCCTTACCCGAACTCTATCATGCCGACGAGCTGTTTTGCACCGGCACGTTGGGCGAACTGTCGCCGGTAATCGAGTTGGATGGGCGGGTCATCGGCAACGGCGAGAGCGGCCCCGTCTCCCGGCAACTCAGCCAACTCTATGCCGACCTTACCAGCAGCTCCGGATTCCCGATTCTGCAGGCGTAACAAAACGCCGATGGCGCGGCCCGTCCCCCCGAGAGGACCACACCGTGGAGTCGCTGCCGACCGTTTCCCCGTGCACTCGGCAGCGGCCCGGACTACCGGCAGATTCCTGGGAGGAAGGCCTGCGACGGAGCCGCGGAAAGCTGCGTGCCCTGAGGTAGAGAGGCTGGTTATTTCGACCTTGAGAATATGCGGAGCGGGTTAAGCTGCAGCGAAGAGGACGTAGACGACTGGTTAGGAGTTGGTCAGTCCGTTCAGCAGTTCTACCGTGTGGTAGATGGGCAGAGGATTTCCCAGGCGGCGAAGGTGGTTGTCTATTTGGGTCATGCAGCCAATGTTGCCGGTCACGACCGCCTGCGCGCCGGTACCAAGTATCGCTTCGGCCTTGCGCCGACCCAACTGCGCGGCGATTTCCGGCTGTTCGATGTTATAACTCCCCGCCGAACCACAACAGATTTCCCCTTCGGGGACCGGCGCCAGGGTCAAATTGGGGATCGTTGAAAGCAACCTGCGCGGCGCGTTCGTTACCCCCTGGGCGTGGGCCAGATGGCAGGCGTCGTGATAGGCCACCGTGACCGGCTGTTCGAGCGCGGGCGGCGCTTCGATTCCCAGTTGGTCCAAAAAGACGGTAATGTCCTGCACTTTGGCTGCAAACTTCGCCGCAGTCTGCTCCTCGGCTTCACCTGCGAATAACAACGGGTACTCGTGCATCCCGGATCCACAGCCGGCCGCGTTTGTGACAACGGCGTCGCACTCGTTCAGATCGAAAGCGGTGAGATTCCGCCTTGCCAGCGTCCGCGCCTGCGCTGCGGCGCCGGTGTGCATCGACAACGCGCCGCAGCAACCCTGTCGCGGTGGAATGACAACTTCGACTCCGTTGCGAGTCAGAACGTCGACTGTGGCGCGGTTGATGCCGGGTGTCAACACCTGTTGTACGCAGCCGCTCAACAACGCCACACGCGCCCGGCGCTTTCCCCTCGCCGGCGAGACGGGCGGCAGGTCCACGCGCGGCGGCAGCCGGTCCGGAAGCAGATCGAGCATCGTACGCAGCGCCGGCGGGAGGAAGCGCCTGAACACTTTTGTAAAGCGTCCCGTCGCCGCTGCTGCGCGGAAGCGTCCCGGGTAGGGCAGCGTCTGGTTGGTCAGCGTGCGCGTCAACTCCTGCACGAATGGCCGGCTGCGCTGTTTTTCGGCCATCTCGCGGAAAGGTGTGAGCAGATCGCCATAGGCAACGCCCGAGGGGCAGGCCGTCACGCAGGCAAGGCAGCCCAGGCAGCGGTCCACGTGGGGGAGCACCTCCTCCTGTGCCAGTTCTCCTTCCAAGGCCCCTTTCATCAGCACAATGCGCCCGCGCGGCGAGTCCATCTCCTCACCCAGCTCGAGGTATGTAGGGCAGGCTGGCAGGCAGAAGCCGCAATGCACGCAGCTGGCAACGGCTTCCGCCATGGAGGCCGCCTGTGGGCCGAGAGAATCTACCGGAATCGAGTGACGCATAGGCTGTCAGTAGAAGAGTGTGTGCGGGTCACGTTGTCAGCAGGACCTTGCCCTTAGTCTGGCGTGCCTCCAGGTAGCTATGTGCGCCGCTTGCGTCCTCCAGGGGAAAGGTGCGGTCAATACGAATCGTGAGTTTCCCTTCAGCGATCCAGTTGAAGACGTCGTTGGCGCGGCCCTCCAGTTCCCCACGCGTCAGCATGTAGGATGCGAGGCTGGGCCGGGTCACATAGAGCGAGCCTTTCTGGTTGAGGGTCTGCAGGTCGAACGTCGGCACGACGCCGCTGGCCTGGCCAAACAGGACCATATATCCGCGCGGCTTGAGGCAGTCCAGGCTCTTATCGAATGTGTCGATGCCGACCGAATCGTACACTACCTCGACGCCGGCGCCGTCGGTCAGGTCGCGCACAGCCTCGGAAAAGTCGACTTCGGTATAGCGGACCGTCTCGTCAGCGCCGGCCGCCTTAGCGATGCGCGCCTTCTCTTCCGTCGAGACCGTACCGATTACGCGAGCCCCGCGCAACTTGGCAATCTGCACGAGCAGTGCGCCGGTCCCGCCCGCCGCGGCATGGACGAGACATGTGTCCCCTGGTTTGAGCGGGTAGGTGCTGCACGCCAGGTAATGGGCCGTCAACCCCTGTATCATCGCGGCCGCGCCTCTTTGCGCATCCACGCCGTCGGCCCGCTTGACAAGCACGCTGGACGGCACGATGGCGTATTCGGCATACGAGCCGGCCGTCATCCCGTAGGCCACCGCATCGCCCTCCGCCACCTCGGTCACACCTTCTCCGACGGCATCGACGATGCCCGCGCCCTCAACGCCCGGCGTGAACGGCAGCGGCATGGGATACCAGCCCCTGCGGTGGTAGGTGTCGATAAAGTTGACGCCGGCGACCTCTAATCTCACGCGAGCCTCGCCCGCGCCTGGCTCTGGAACCGGCAGGTCAACGCTCTGAAGTACCTCGGGTGCGCCGACTTCGTGCACGCGAATCGCTTTCATCTGATTTCTCCTCGAAACTGCAGTCTTGCAATTGCGGATGATTGCGGGAACTCATTCCCTTCGTATCGGTGAAGTTGATGGAAGCTGTAGTTAGTAGCCACCGAACTTGCCCGCCGGATCCAGTGAGGCGGCGACGCGCCGCAAGAATGGATTCTGCAGCGGTTTGCCCAAGACGGGCCCTTTGCCGTCGTCAGGCGAGTGTTTCTGCGCCGGGCTGATAAGCTGAATGCCGCGCAAATCCTGGCTTAACAGGAGGTCATTCAGGTTTGGCGTGCCAGCGGTCGCGTCACCATTGGGCCAGCCGAGCCACAGCAGATTACCGCCCACACTGTAACGCCGCGCTGCCCCTTCGCCGGTGGAGAGCGCCTCCTCCAGCGCGGTGATCCGCCGCGGGGTCAACGGCACTCTCACCAACCCAACGTCTTCCGGCAACCAAGCCATTGCGCGCGTCTGCTGCCACAGGTCGTCCTCATCCCGGCCAAGCAGCGCATCAATACTGCGCGGCGCGTTCTCGCCCGCAGACACCAAAGCCCGCAAGGCCTGAACCCGCTGTTCCAGCGTTGCGTCCAGCCCGCCGATGCGTACCCAGAGCGTCCAGCCACCGTCCGATGGCCCAAAGTCGACCGCATGAAGATCGATCTGGCCTCCGGTCACCGCGTGCAGCGAAGAAAGCAGATCGGTGAGCGAGTCAAAATCAGCGGTGACCGTTGCAAAAGCGGGGGGCTGCGGAAAGACCTTGAAGGTGAGTTCCGTAAGAACGCCCAGGCGGCCCAAGCTGCCCACGAAAAGCTTGGGGAAATCGAAACCGGCCGCGTTCTTTACAACTGCGCCGCCGCCCCGCACCTCCTGCCCCCGTCCGTCGACGAAGCGCATGCCGATCAGAAAGTCGCGCACGCCGCCGTAGCGGTAGCGGCCCGAACCGCTCAGGCCGGCGGCAACCGTTCCCCCCAGCGTCGCCCCTCGCGCCGCGAACGGTGGGTCAAAGGGAAGGTACTGGCCCCGTTCCGCCAGCATCGCCTCGACATCGGCAACCGGGGTTCCGGCGCGGGCCGTAAACGTGTACTCATCCGCCTGATATTCGACCACTCCGCTCAACCCGGACAGATTCAGTGCCAGTGCGTCACTTGCGGGACAGTTGGTCGACAAGGCCGGCTTGGAGCCGCCGCCTAGCACGTGCACGCGCCCCGCCGTCCGCACACCTTCCTGAATTTCAGCAACCGTCGAGACTGCTTCCACCACGGGCCTACGATCCCCGACCCGGCTGCAACCGAACAGCCATTACCGGTTGTACGCCAAGTCGATTCCTTCGAACAATAGCAACACGCCGCAATTGACGTCCCTAATCCCGAAAAATTAGGCCGGCCTTCTCCAGCGGATGCGGGCCGACATGCGCCAGCGATTCGGCTTCGCCCGACGGCAGCATCTTGCCCCGATTGGCCAGGGACTTGCCGTCCACACTGCGACGCACATCCTCCATCGCCTGCATCTCGGTGGGCCCGTACATTTTGGGCAGAAAGGCGAGCTTTTCCATGCCAACACCGTGCTCGCCCGTGATTGAACCGCCCAAATCTACGCACAGTTCGAGGATTTCTCCGGCCAGCTCCTCGGCACGTTCCAGCGCACCCTCCTCGCGTCCGTCGAACAGGATCAGGGGGTGTAGATTCCCATCGCCGGCGTGGAAAACGTTGGCCACCTCGATGCCGTAGCTGTCGCTGAGCCGGTCGATCTCAGCCAGCGCGTCACCCAGCCGGCTGCGCGGCACGACACCATCCTGAACGATGTAGTCGGGGGCCAGCCGTCCCACCGCCGAAAAAGCCGCCTTGCGACCCTTCCAGATGCGGGCGCGCTCGTCCGCGGTCTGCGCGATGCGTACCTCTACCGGGGCGGTCTCTTCGATGATCTGCATCAGTTGGGCGAATTCGGCATCGACCGCGCTGTCTTCGCCTTCCAGCTCGACGATCAGCAGCGCCGGCGTGGTCGGATACCCGGCTTTGGCGCCCACTTCGGCTGCTTTGATTGCAAGCGCATCCATGATCTCGATCGCGCCCGGAAGCAGGCCGGAAGCAACCACCGCGGTGACCGCGTCGCCGGCCGCGTGCAGCGAGTTATACGCGGCCAGCACGGTGCGATATGACTGCGGGATCGGCAGCAAGCGCAGTGTGATCTCCAAGGCCACGCCGAACAGCCCTTCGCTGCCGACGAAAAATCCGGGCAGGTCTGGGCCGATGCCCTCCAGGCTTTCGCTGCCCAGTTCAGCGATCTCGCCGTCAGGAAGCACAACGGTCATTCCCAGCACATGGTTGCTGGTCATGCCATACTTCAGGCAGTGCGCGCCGCCCGAGTTGAATGCGACGTTGCCTCCAATCGTGCAAATCGACTGGCTCGAAGGGTCCGGGGCGTAGTAGAGGCCGTGGGGCTTGGCAGCGTCAGATACCTTGAGATTGACGACGCCCGGTTCGACGACCGCGATGCGTTCCTCCGGGTCGAGCCGCAGGATCCGGTCCAGGCGGTTGAGCGCAATCACGATGCCGTCGGCGATCGGCAGCGAACCGCCGGACAGACTGGTGCCGCTGCCCCTGGCCACAAAGGGAACGTCGTAGGCGTGACAGAGGCGGATGGTCTCGATCACCTCTTCGCTACTTTCGGCGAGGACCACTGCTGCCGGCCTCTGTTGAAATGCCGTCAGCGCGTCCGACTCGTACGCCATCAGTTGACCTGGGCGGGTCAAAAGGCGCTCTTCCGAATAGAGGCCCGCCAGCTCCTGCATCAGGGGATGAACGCTCACTTACTCTCCCCCTTACGGTTGCGGACCTGCATGATCTCGGCGATGATCGAGAGCGCGATCTCACCGGGGCTGCGGGCGCCCAGGTCCAGCCCGATCGGCGCGTGGATGCGAGCGATCTGCTCTTCGCTGACACCTGCCGCCTGTAGTGCTGTGACGCGCTTGGCGTGCGTGCGCCGCGAGCCAAGCGCGCCGACGTAGCCGACAGAATGATTCAGCGCGCAGATCAGCGCGGGCGTATCCAGCTTTTCGTCGTGCGTCAGGGTGACGACGTAGGTCGATTCGTTCAGTGTCATCTCCCGCAAAGCGTCCTCGGGCCAGCTTTGAATCAGTTCATCCACGTGGCCAAAGCGATCTTGGGTGGCGAAGATTGTGCGGGCGTCGACGACGACAGTGCGCAGCCCGAGTTCGCGGGCAAAGGTGACGAGAGGAATGGCGATGTGCACTGCGCCCACGATCACCAGCACCTCCTGCGGCGCGTGAACATCGATCAGGAGATCCCAATCCGACGCTTCGATCGAAAGCGAAACGCGTGTAGGCTTGCGCGCTTCCAGCGCGGCTTCGGCATGGGCGATGGCCGCTTGATCCAACGCCGGGCTGCCCAGTGTCCCCACTGAATTGAGCGCGGAGCCGCACTCGTCCGGCGTGTTTGCCCGCTGCACCAGTAGCTTGCTGCCGATTTCGGGTCCGCCCAGCGTTGTGACGACCGCGCACAATTCATCTTGCCGTATCGCTTGCGCGAGCGCGTCGAATAGTTCAGCCACTTTTCTCTTCCTGTCGCCGCCGCTACCAATCCAATGGCTCAATAAAGACTTCAATCGTGCCGCCGCAGGCCAGGCCGACTTCCCAGGCGGTCTCATCCGCGATCCCGTAGGAGACCAGACGCGGCTTGCCGGTTGACAACACGTCCAGCGCTTCCTGTACCGCGGCGCTCTCGACGCAGCCGCCGCTCACCGAGCCGACCATCGCGCCGTCTTCAGATACCGCCAGCTTGGCGCCCAGAGGACGGGGCGCCGATCCGTAGACCTGCACGACAGTCGCCAACGCGACACGCTTGCCCTCTCCCTGCCATTGGTTGATGTCGGTCAGTAGCTCTTTCAAGGCGACCCTCTCTTGGTGTTGTTTCGCGTTCGCTTACGACTGAGCCTCCGCCAGGACATTCGCCAACTGCTCCAGACTGATCAGATTGTGGACCGGCAAGAAATCGTCGGTATGGGGCAGCGCGGCCTTTATCCCGCGTGTCAGTGGTTCGTAACTGGGCGAGCCGAGCAGTGGATTGAGCCAGATCAGCCTATGGCAACTGCGATGCAGACGGTCCATCTCCTGCTCCAGCATCTGTGGGTCCCCTCTGTCCCAGCCATCGCTTATAACCAGGACGATCGCGCCCTGGCCGCAAACGCGGCGCGCCCAATCGAAATTGAACGTGCGTACCGCCTCGCCGATGCGCGTGCCCCCCGCCCAATCATCGACTGCGCCGGCAGTTCGCTCCAACGCCTTGTCGATGTCTCGCCGGCGCAGATGGCGCGTAATTCGCGTCAAACGCGTGCTGAACACGAAGGCCTCCACGCGGTCCAGCGCGTGCGTAATCGAGAAAAGAAACTGCAGTAGAACGCGACTGTAGCGATCCATCGACCCGCTGATGTCGGCCAGGGCGATGATCGGGCGCCGTTCGGTCTTTCTTCGGCGCCGCGCGAGCACCAGCGGTTCCCCACCGTAACGGACATTCTGGCGCATCGATCGCCGCAGATCCAACAGATCGCCGTTCGCCGCCGGTACGCGACGCCGCGTCTTTCGTTCAGCCGGCGACCACAGCAACTGCTGCATGAACTCCTTCACCTGCTGCAATTCGTACTCGGTCATCGTGGCAAAGTCCCTGCTCCGCAGGGCCTCGGCGCTGCTGTAGGTATAGATCTTCTCGACGTGCGGCTCTTGCTCGAGGTACTGTCGGTCGTCCTTTTGCTCGCGGTTCGCCTGGACCAGCCGGTATTGTATCTCGCCCTGGGGTGTCTGCTGCAGCAGCTCACCCAGATTGAAGCGGGCAAGCTCCTGTCTTTCCCGGGCCCGCCAGAACAGATCGAAGGCCTCGTCGAACAGCTCCAGATGTTCCTGGCGGTTGACGAGAACGGCTCGCGCCGCGTCGCGCGCCTGCGCTCTCACCCGCAGGTCGATCTGCGTCAGCGCTTCCACAAGATCGAGAATCTGTGTTGGCGTCACCGGGATGTTCAGACCGCGCAGGAGACGGGCGAACAGCAGCAGATTTTGAAGGAAATTCCCGCCTGTGGCCGTGGTCGGCGGCGGGTGAACTGTGGAGTGCACCTGCACTACTCTGCTACCGCCGCAGACTTGCGCAGAACTTGAACGATCTCGCGGACAGTCTGCCCCTGAACCTTCTCGATATCGTCACGGTACTTGAGGAGAACGCCCAGCGTTTCATCTACTACGTTTTCGGTGAGCTCCTCCTGGTCCAGCGCGGTGAGGGCGCTCATCCAGTCCAGCGTTTCGGCGACGCCGGGAAACTTGTACAGTTCTCCGCGGCGCAACTCCTGGACAAAGCCGACCACCTCGCGCGATAGCCTCTCCGACGCGTCCGGCACTTTGGCACGCAGAATCTCATACTCCTTCTCAAAGCCGGGATAGTCGATCCAGTGGTAGAGACAGCGCCGCTTCAACGCGTCGTGAATCTCGCGCGTCCGGTTGGATGTTATCACCACAACCGGCGGCACCGCGGCCCTGATTGTGCCGATCTCCGGGACCGTGATCTGGAAGTCGCTCAACACCTCGAGCAGGAAGGCTTCGAACTCCTCATCCGCGCGGTCCAACTCATCGATCAGCAGGATAGGCGCCTTGCCATTCTGCTGCCCGCGGCTGTCTATCGCCTGCAGCAGCGGCCTGCGCAGCAAAAAAGTGTCGCTGAACAGGTCCTGGATTGCAGACTGCTGCGTTTCCCCGTCGGACGGCGCATCCGCCGGCGCGCGGGAATCGGCAACCTGGCCGGTCGCCTCCATCAGTCGGATTTGCAGCATCTGGCGGGCGTAGTTCCACTCGTACACCGCGGTGCTGACGTCCAGGCCCTCGTAACACTGGAGGCGAATCAGCCGCGTGTCTAGCATCTGCGACAGGATCTTCGCTACCTCGGTCTTGCCGACTCCCGCCTCCCCTTCCAGGAAGAGAGGACGATTCAGCCTGAGCGCAAGGAAGATCGATGTCGCCAGGCTGTGGTCGGCGATGTAGGCCTTGGTGCGTAGGGCTTCGGCGACCGATTCGACGGAGGGCAGCATAGTAGCTAGTGAAAACCTGTGAGAGTTGGTGATTGCAGCCAGGCGGACGCTTCCTTCGGGCTGTCAAATCGATTAACTTTCAGGTGCTTGATCTCGCTGCTGGCAAGAAGCGCCGCATACTTGCCGCGATGGCGGCGAAAACTGGTGAAAGCATACCAGACGATGCTGTTGCCTCCGAAAACGGCGCGCAGCGATTCGCGATTTCCGTTCCACAACTCCTGCTGGCTGATCAGGCGGCGGAGCGTGCGCAACGAGACGCGCCACATGATGGTAAACAGGCCGTAGTCCAGCCACACAACATGGGTGGCCCTGGGCCAAACGATGTCGCGGCTCTGGCTGTAGTTGCCGTCCACGACCCAGGCTTCGTCGGCGGTAGCCGCCTGCACGCGCTCCCTAAACACTGTTCCAGGAGCTGGCTGCCAGTTTGCTTCCCAGTACAGCGCGTCCAGTTCGATATGCGGCAGGTCGAACCGCAAGGCAATCTGGCGCGCTAACGCAGTCTTGCCGCAGCCGCTGACGCCGATCACGACAAGACGAAACATCTGTGGATATTGGTATTCGGCTCGCGGATTGTAACGAATATGTGCCGAGCTACAATCCGCGAGCCGTTGCCGTTTATGCTCTGTCTCTGGCCGTGCGCAGGGCGCTCGCGCCCATCACCTTGGCCAGTTCCTGGCGATAGCCGGCCGAGGCGAACATATCGCCCGTCGCATCGGGGATCGAAAGGTTGTCGTTGACCGCGCTCTCGATCGCCCCGTCACTCAGGTCCGAACCGGCCAGGCTTGCGCCCACGGCCGACGCGTCCACCGCGGTCGAGGAGACGCCGTTGAAGCAGAGACGCGCGCTGGCGCAGCTGCCATCGGCGTTGCGCGTCACGACCGCAGCCGCGCCGCACAAGGCGTAGCCGGACGCCGGGTGCTCCCACTTGGCGTAGGCCGAGCCCGTTCCTGCCCCCGCCGCCGGGATCTCCACTTCGGTAAGGATTTCGTCCGCTTGCAGCGCGGTCATCATCAGATCGACGAAGAAGCTGGTCGCGCTGATTGAGCGGCTGCCGCCGGTGCCGGTTACATGGAGTGTCGCGCCCAAGGCAAGCGCCGCGGCCGGCAGGTCCGACGCCGGGTCCGCATGGGAGAGATTGCCGCCAATCGTGCCGCGATAGCGTACCTGGCGGTCACCGATCTGTCCGGCAGCTTCAGCCAGGAGCGGAGCCGCTTCCTGTACGGTGCTCGAATTGGCAATCTCGTCGTAGGTGACGCAAGCGCCGATGCGCAGGCTGCCGTTGGACCGGCTGATGCCCTGCAAGGCGTCGATACGCCCGATGTCGACCAGCGCCGACGGGGTTGCCAGGCGCAACTTCATCACGGGAATCAGGCTGTGACCGCCCGCCAGCACCTTGGCGTCGGGGTTGGCCGAGAGTATCTGAACTGCCTCCTGCACGGAGGACGGTCGGTGGTAATCGAATTTGGATGGGTACATTCTCACTCTCCAGTTTTGAGTTTTTAGTTCTTAGTTTTCAGCAACTGCCCTGCGGGCAGGGATTCACCAAAAACCGAAAACCAGAAACCAGATACTAGCCGTTAATCGCGTTCCAGACCTTCTCCGACGTCACCGGCATATCGATGTGTGCAATACCGAATGGCGCCAGTGCGTCTACCACCGCATTGACGACCGCTGCAGGCGACGCAATAGTGCCCGCTTCGCCCACACCCTTGACGCCCAGTGGATTGTGCGGGCAGGGTGTCACCGTGCGGTCCGTTTCGAAGGAGGGCAGGAAGTGGGCCTTCGGCACTGCGTAGTCCAACATTGTGCCGCTGAGCAGGTTGGCGCCTTCGTCGTAGACGGCCGTTTCAAACAAGGACTGTCCCACGCCCTGCGCGATTCCACCGTGTACCTGTCCATCCACAATCATCGGGTTGATCACGTTGCCCACATCGTCTACCGCCAGGTAGCGTTGCAACTCGACGTGACCCGTACTGGCGCAGACTTCGACGATAGCGATGTGCGTGCCGAACGGGAAGACGAAGTTGGCCGGGTCGTAGAAGCTGGTTGCCTCCAGCGCCGGCTCGATTCCCTTGGGCAGATTGTGGGCCAGATAGGCCTGCAATGCCACGTCGGGAAGCGACTGCGCCTGGTCGGGCGAGCCTTTGACAAAGAAGTTCCCGTCTTCGAATTCCAGGTCTTCCTCGGCGGCCTCCAGCAGATGCGCGGCAATCGTGCGCGCCTTGTCGACGACCTTCTCTGCGGCTGACGCGATGGCGCTGCCGCCGGTCGCGGCGCTGCGGCTGCCGTAGGTGCCCCATCCATGCGGCATGACGCCCGAGTCACCCTCGATTACGTCGATATCTTCGTAGGGTACGCCCAGGGCGCTGGCGACGATCTGCGCGAAGGTCGTTTCGTGGCCCTGACCGTGTCCGGAGCAGCCGCTGTAAACCGTCACCTTGCCGGTCGCGTGGACGCGCACCACTGCGCTCTCCCACTGGCCGGCCTGCGCGCCGAGCGAGCCGACCACGGCCGACGGCGCCAGACCACAGGCTTCGATGTAGGTGGAGAGGCCGATACCCAGGTATTTGCCGTCGCTCCTGGCAGCGGCCTGGTCGCGGCGAAAGTCGTCGTAGCCGATCGCGGCCAGCGCCTTGTCCAGAGCGCCTTCGTAATTGCCGCTGTCGTACTCGAGCGCGACCTGCGTCGGGTAGGGGAAGTTGTCGGGCGATACGAAGTTCCGGCGCCGGATCTCTGCCGGGTCGATGCCGGAGACGCGCGCGGCCTCATCGACGATCCGCTCGACGACGAAAGTCGCTTCAGGCCGACCGGCGCCGCGATAGGCGTCAACCGGAGTGGTATGCGTGAAGACGCCGTACACATGGCAGTGGATTGCGGGCAGGTCGTACTCGCCGGACATCAACGTGCCGTAGAGATAGGTTGGCACTGCCGGCGCAAAGGTCGAGAGATAGGCCCCCATTGCCGCGTACGTGTCTACCCTGAGGCCGAGGAACTTCCCGTCGGCGTCCACCGCCATTTCGGCGTGCGTCACATGGTCGCGGCCATGAGCATCGGTAATGTAGGTCTCGGTGCGCGTTGCCGTCCACTTCACGGGACGCCCGACCTGCATCGAGGCCCAGGCCGTGATCGCTTCATCGGGATAGTGATGAATCTTGCTGCCGAACCCTCCGCCGACCTCGGGGGCGATCACCCTGATCTTGTGCTCCGGCAGGCCCAGGGAGGCCAGGCTCATGAGCAGGCGGTGGATGTGGGGGTTCTGGGTTGTCATGTAGAGTGTCAGCTCGCCGGTGATGCTGTTGTAGTCGGCCAGCGCGGCACGCGGTTCCATCGCGTTCGGAATCAGTCGGTTGTTGACGATGTCGAGGCTGGCGACATGGGCGGCCCCGGCAAAGGCGGCGTCGGTCTTCTCTTTGTCGCCGATTTCCCAGTCGAAGGCGATGTTATTGGGCGCCATATCATGCACGAGCGGCGCGCCGTCCGCAGTCGCCTTCTTCGGGTCGGCGATCCCGTCGAGCGCTTCGTAGTCGACCCAGATCAGTTCGAGCGCGTCGTGCGCGGTGTACTGGTCCTCGGCAACCACTATGGCCACGCCGTCGCCCACGTGGCGGGCCGTGTCTTTGGCCAGCATTGTATGGTCGGGGATTTTCATGTCGGGAAGCAGCCAGCCGACAGGGATCGCGCCCGGCGTACCGCTCTCTTCGATATCCGCGGCCGTATAAACGCCGATCACGCCGTCCAACGCCTCGGCCTCGCTGCTGTCGATGCTGTTTATCTTTGCGTGCGCGTACGGGCTGCGCAGAATCGTGCAGTAGACCGTGCCCGGCAACTGCAAATCATCCGTGTATTTGGCATGCCCTGTGATCAGCTCGGGATCCTCTCGCCGGCGGATCGAGCTGCCGAAGACCCCCGCGCCATTGGATTCACCTGCCATATTTCAATTCCTCCTTTAGCCGTTCATGGTCTCGGCGGCATCCTGCACCGCGCGCACAATGTTGTGATAACCGGTACAGCGGCACAGATTTCCTTCCAGCCCGTGGCGGATCTCGTCTTCGCTCGGCTGGGGATTCGTGCTCAGCAGGTCAACGCAGGAGATAATCATACCGGGTGTGCAGAAACCACACTGCAGGCCGTGGTTGTCCCAGAAGGCCTGCTGCACTGGATGGTAATCCCCATTGGCCAGACCCTCGATCGTTGTGACCGCGCTTCCGTCGGCCTGGACTGCGAGCACCGTGCAGGACTTGACAGCCTTTCCGTCCAGCAGGATTGTACAAGAGCCGCACTGGCTTGTGTCACAGCCGATCTTTGTGCCCGTCAGCCCCGCATTCTCGCGCAGAAAATGCGCAAGAAGCAGCCGGGGCTCAACTTCGTCGCTGACGCTGGCGCCGTTGACCTCCAATTCGATGGATATACCCATAGAGCTTCCTCCTCGGTTGGAACTTCGATGGTCCTGTAAGCTGATGATTCAGTTGGCTATTTGGCTCTGCCGAAAAGTTGACGCCACATCCACACGATCGCGGCGAAACCAGCCAGAACATAGAGTACCTTGCGACTGTTCGGGTTGTTCTTAAACTCCTGGGCAAGGTCGGTTGCTACGTCTTTGGCCACGTTGATTCCGACTTCCATAGTCGACGGCGCGGCCACGTCGGGTGGGGGCGGCGGATCAGGCGGGCGCGGTGGGTCGGGCGGGGGCGGACCGGAGGCTGCTGCGGTGCCGTTCGAAGGCGAAGGCGCCGCGCTCTCCGCAGGCTCAGGCGCCGGCGGCTGCAGGCGTGACGCGATGATATTTTCCAGCGATTGCAACCCCTGGCGAGTCAGCGAGCGCGCAGTGCTGTCGACCAGGCGCTGCCCCACGCTTGCGATGCGCCCGCTCAGCTGCGCGTCGCCATCGTAATGCAGCGTTGTAGGCGCGTCTCCCTCCAGGCGCAGCGCTCCCACGCCTTTGACATATCCGGGCCTTCCCTGGCCGGCAAGCTCCATGCGGTAACTGTTGGGTGGGTCGAGGTCTTTGAGATTAACTGTCCCGTTGAAGCTGCCCTGAACCGGCCCGACGCGGATACTGATCTCGCCCTTGAACTCGTTTTCCCCGGACCTGTCCAGCTGCTTGCAACCGGGCAGAATTCGCGAGAGCACATCGGGATCCAAAAGCGCCTCCCAAACGGCTTCTTTGGGTGCGTCGAATTCGTGGGAACCTGCCAGTTTTACCATTTAAGGCGCTCTCTTTGCCTGGTGTCTTCGGACGAACGGCGGCTCGGTGATGGAATGCCGCCGGGCACGCCGCCAAACCGGTCTAGGGCTTGGCAATGGGGTCGAAAAAATCCGTGCCTCACATGATTCACCGGATTATAGCTTACCGCCAAACTATGGGCAAACAGCGTCGACAGGGGGCGCGGCGCGCGCGGGCGTCGCAGGTCCTGGGATGCAGGGCGCCGCCGGGCGCACAAAACGCACATTGTGGCGTTCGTTCGATCTGGCGATCGGTGGCCGGGACGCCGCCATTCCAGGCTCTCAAGAGGGGCTATGGGGCTGCCGGAGGCTGGCGATGCGGACAATGGGGAGGCGTGCGGTGGGCGCCCCCTTCACAGAGCGGGTCGGCGCGAAGACGGATTCAAAATTAAATAATATTTTAACTACACAGCAACATACATCGTCTATCTTGACCAGTGCTTCATCCCCGTCGGCATTCAGATTGTCTGATTGCGTATTCGGTTGGCCGCCACCACGTTGGTTGACCCGCACTGCAGGAATGACGCCGTACCGTCGGTGAGCGCTGGTTTTGGAGGGGGGCGTTGCGGGGGGAGTCCCCCCGCACAAGGGAGGGCCGCAGGCCCGACCGTCCAAAAAGCGAGAGGAGAGAGTAAAGCGGAGTGAGGAGAGGGCAAACACCTTCGCTCGCCTCATTCAGGGTCGCAAACTGATTCCGGCTGAGTGGTTATATAATATTTATTATAACCAAGCGCGCGCACTTGACGCCTGTCGCGGGCGCGCTTGTCGGAAGGCGATTTGCTCCAAAGGAGGGCCATTTGCGTCTATTCTCGCGGCGAAGTGAAAAGACGGGGCGGGCGCGTTCCTTTTGTGCGTTCTTAAGGATGCGCGTATAGTGCTGCCCGTATCCGGTTACACTGCGTGAGCAGAGGAGGCAGGAATGCGAATCGCGTCGATCGAGGCCTTTGCGGTGAAGATTCCGCCGGCGGAGAAGGGTTCCGGCGGGGGTTCTGGAGAGGTCGAGAGCTACGGGGACTATATGATCGCGGCCGATGCCTGGACGTCGATCTATTCGCGCAACCATGAGACATGCCTGGTGCGCCTGGAGACGGACAACGGGCTGGTCGGCTGGGGCGAGGGGCAGGCGCCCGTCGCGCCGCGTGTTACAGCTGCGATCGTGGATGAGCTGTGCGCGCCGCTGCTGCTCGGCAGGGACCCATTTGACGTGGAGTTTCTCTGGTACCGTCTATTCAGCGCGATGCGAGAGCGGGGGCACGTAACCGGTTTCTATGTGGACGCACTGGCGGCGGTGGACCTGGCGCTGTACGACCTGCTGGGCAAGGCCGTAGGCAAGCCGGCCTACAAGCTGCTGGGCGGGAAATTTCGGGCGAATGTACCGGTCTACGCAGGCATGGGGGGCGCGGAGCCTTCTGAGGCGGTTACCCAGGCCGAATCGCTGCTTTCAGCCGGCTATCGTGCGCTTAAGCTGCACCTGCGAATGCCCAACGCGGCGCTGCTTGCGATCGTGGAGGCGGTGCGCCGGGCGGTGGGGCCGGAGATCGAGCTGCTGGTGGATGTGCACGGGACGCGCGACGTGTCGGGGGCGATCGAACTGGGCAGGGGGCTGGAGGCGTTGGGCGTGCGCTGGCTGGAGGCGCCCTGCCAGCCGGAGGACAGCCGGGGCCAGGCGGAGGTCGCCCGGGCGCTGTCGCTGCAGGTAGCGACGGGCGAGTGGCTGCGGACGGTGTGGGAGTGGCGCGACTGGATTGCGGAGCGGGGGTTCGACGTGGCGATGCCGGACGTGGCGCGCACGGGGCTATCGGAGGGCAAGCGGATTGCGGCGCTGTGCGACAGCTACAATCTGCCGATCGCGCCGCACGTGGGGGGTGGGGGCATACTGTCGGTGGCGGCGACGGTCCACTACTCGCTGGCGATTCCAAACTTTCAGATTATGGAGCACAGCCACGACGCGCTCGCGTGGAAGGGAAGCATCGCGCATGCGTATCCGGCGCCGCAGGAAGGGCGTTTCGCCGCGCCGCAGGAGCCGGGGCTTGGGGTCGAGATCGACGAGGCGGCGGTGGTCCGCTTCGCTGTCTGAAATTGGGGCTGGCCGGTTGTCGAGCAGTTGCGCAGTAAGAGAGGAAATCAGCTTGAGTGGATGTGTAGGTTTGTACGTCTAGCTTGACTTAGGGAATGCGAAGATCTGCCCTAAACGGAGATAATCGACAAGCCGTCAATGCGTTCAAAGTGTCTACGATTGTTGGTCAGCAAAGTCAGGCCATGGTACTTCGCAGTGGAACCGATTAGAATGTCGAAATCCCCGATTATCATTCCCGCAGCCCTAAGCCGACCCCTTTCCTGGCCGAATAACCGGCAGACCCCGTCTTCCAGATACAATACTTGCACGCATTCCAGAAAGCTGTGAAGCGCACTCTCGTTTTCTTGTGGAGATGTGGAAAAGAAAACACCTTCGTACAACTCAGCAAGCGAGACGATGCTCAGCCCTAGACCCTGCGGAGCCAGCAACTCCAGTTGTTTGACTACAGGCTCGCGCCCGTGCAAGTGGTCGATTACCCAGTCAGTGTCCACAAGGTAGCGCATGTGCTACAACTTCGGCTGGGGTCGAGAAGCAGAATGTCGGTCGGAGTAAATGGCCCGTTTTAGCGCCTCAGGATCGTGAGTTCCTTTCCACGCGCCTGCTGTCGCTCTTAGTGCCTCAACCGAACGATCTTCCTGCAGGTCTGATATGGAAATGAGTACGTCCTCACCTTCCTCAAGATCGAGCCTTCGCTGCGGTATGAGCACACCCTTGGAGAATCTGGCTTTGATATTCCTAATCATAGGCAACCTTTTTTCCAGGATTCACTGGTTGGCGCCGGGGAGAGTGACCGTTTGCTTCGCCAGGCGATGTTCCTTTGGAGCAAACTCACGCAAAGGATTGCTCAGGCTAAGCGTAGCAAATGCACCAGAGAAACTTGCAATGTCAAACCGAGTGTAACTTAACATAGCGCCCGCCTTATTGGAAAGCACACGTCCAAGAGGAGCGATGCCTTACGTGGCGGGCTTTCCTTCACACGTGCAGCGAGGCGCGCATGTCCTGGAGATGGGCGACCTCGTGGGCGTGGATGGTCTCGTAGTACCGGTCGACGGTGATTTCGCCGCGCGAGGGGTGGCGGCCGGTCAAATCCCATTCCTCGTCGTTGAGCGAGACCATCACCTCCAGCGTCTTGGCGCCGGTCGCGCCGCACGTGGGGGGTGGGGGCATACTGTCGGTGGCGGCGACGGTCCACTACTCGCTGGCGATTCCCAACTTTCAGATTATGGAGCACAGCCACGACGCGCTCGCGTGGAAGGGAAGCATCGCGGAAGCGTATCCGGCGCCGCAAGAGGGGCGTTTCGCCGCGCCGCATGAGCCGGGCCTGGGCGTGGAAATCAACGAGGCGGCGGTGGCGCGCTTCGCTGTCTGAGGCAGCGGCGGCCTGAGATCATGCTGGCTGGCGCTAGCGCCAGGTCGCGCAAGAATCCGGGGTGATGTCGTGGTGCCGGCCTAGGCCATCTCCCTGGGAAGTACTCGTTCTTCGATCTCTTTTCCGCTCTCAATCTCGGCACTTCGCAACTCAAAGGTCTTTTGCAGGTTGAGCCAGAGATGGGGAGTTGTCCCCAGATAGCGCGACAACCGCAACGCCATTTCGGCAGTTAGCCTGCGTTCTCCCTTCAAAACATTGAGGATGGTATCTGAGGGAACATCAAGCGCGTTGGCTAGCGCCTCAGCCGTCATGCCAAGCTCGTCCAATTCTTCACTGAGTACTTCGCCGGGATGCACAGGTCGCATACCGTTGGTCACATTCATCTCCAACCCTCCTATCCGTGGTAGTCTACGATCTCCACGTCGTAGGGCCCGTCTTCTTCCCAGCGGAAGCAGGGCCTCCACTGGCGATTGATCCGAATGCTGTACTCGCCGGCGCGATTGCCTGACAGCGACTCCAATCTGTTGCTGGGCAGTTGCGCCAAGTCTTGAAGAGACTCTGCGTTGTCCAATACAGTCGGCCGGCGAACAGCTTGATCAGCGACGCCCTGGAACTCTCGAACTCGCCGTCCAGCGAAAAAACCTCTGACTCTTCCGATCCTTGAAGCTCTGTATCAATATAGCGATTCACGCCTAGAGCACATAGCGAAATAATCGTAATTTCTCAGCTGCAGTCAGTCTGCGACCCTGAATGAGACGAGCGAAGGTGTTTTCTCTCTCCTCACTCGGCTTTACCCTCTCCTTGCTCTTTGGGCGGTCGGGCCTGCGGCCCTCCCTTGTGCGGGGGGACTCCCCCCGCAACGCCCCCCTCCAAAACCAGCGCTCACCGACATTGCGTCGTATTCCCAGCAGTGCGGCCCGACCAACGTGGGGGCTGCCAACCGAATACGCAATCGGATAGTCTGCATGGCGACATCGATGAAGGACCGGTCGAGACAGACGCTGCAGGCGGCTGGGTAGTCACATGAAATCATTCACAGATAGAGATTCATTGGAGCGCGCTCTTGGTGAGCCATCGGACCAGCAGGCCGGAACCCGCTTTCTGGGTCTTATGCTTGTCGGTTGTCGTTCTGAATCTCGGTTGTCGTTCTGAATCAGTGTGCCAGGCAGAAGTGGCGTCACGCTCTACACTTACAAGCGCAGCGAGGCGCGCAGGTCCTGGAGATGGGCAACCTCGTGGGCGTGGATGGTCTCGTAGTACTGGTCGACGGTGATTTCGCCGCGCGAGGGGTGGCGGCCGGTCAAATCCCATTCGTCGTCGTTGAGCGAGTCCATCACCTCCAGCGTCTTGGCGCGGGTCGCGACGGCGCGGGCGAACAGCTCATCGGGCGCGACGTCTCCCGTGCGTCGCTTGAGGCCGGCGTTCCAGCGTTCCAGGTCGAAATCATCGGGGATCGTGGGTTCACCCTTGCGGATCTTGTGAACGTGGATACTCATTCCCAGTTCGCTTTCGACGAGATGGGCGAGGACTGAGGTGACGGTCCAGGCGTCGCCCTCGCTGAAGACGGTGGTCTGCCACTGTTGGGGCGAAAGGCGGTCGAGAAGCGCAAAGAGGGCTGCGCGGGACTCGTTCAATTTGCGGGTCCAATGGGCTGCGCGTTCGGCGGACATGGTTCGTTCTCCAAGTGGCTGGTTTCAGCTGTTCGGGACGGCGCGCCGTGCACTACGATAGTCGTGCGGCGGGCCTGCGTTTCGGGCGGTTGGTGGAAGGCGAGCCTTGGTGTAGACGCGCCACCGCTATGATATACTGTCGCGGCAACAGGCACCTCTGCAGTCGATCATTTCAACAGGGACAACCAGTTAGGAGTAACCGCTATGAAGGGTAAGTTTATCACTGCCGCCGCGATGGAGCGAGAACAGTGGGATTGGGGCGTCTTGGCCTGGGCGAGCCGGCCGGCCACAACCGGAGCGCGCGACCTGGTTGTGGTCGAGGTGACGCTGGAGCACGGCCAGGGCCATAATTTCCACAAACATCCCGACCAGGAGGAGGTGATCTACGTCCTCGAAGGAGCGATCGAGCAGTGGATCGAACAGGAGAATCAGCTGCTCTCGGCGGGTGACTCCGTCTTTATCGGGGCCGACGCGGTCCATGCTTCGTTCAACGTTTCGGGCAGTCCGGCCAAACTGCTGGCGATCCTCGGCCCCAGCATCGGCGAGGAAGGCTATGCATTGATCGACGTCTTCGAAGAGGAGCCGTGGCGTTCACTGCGGTAGGCGTTGACACTGGCCCCGGTCTGAAACTGCCGCGCTGACAGGATACGCTCCATGACAAGAAAGTACCGCATGATCCAGGTGGGTACGGGTGGACAGGGCAATGCCTGGTGCGCCCGTTTCCTGCCTTCCAATATCGCCGACGGCCGCATCGAAGTTGTGGCCGCGGTCGATATCAACCCCGAAGTTCACATCAACGCCCAACAGCATCTGGGGCTGCCCCCGGACAGATGCTATACCGACATCGAACGCGCCTTCGACGAGAATCGCGCCGATTTCTGCTCGGTTGTCGTTCCGCCGGCCTTCCATGAAGTGGTGGTGGACATTGCGCTGGCCCACGATATGGACATCATTTCCGAGAAGCCGATCGCCGATACGATGGCAGGCTCGGTGCGTATCGCGGCCAAGGTCAAGCGCGCCGGCAAAAAGATGGGCGTGACGATGAGCCATCGCTTTGACCAGGACAAGACGACGCTGCGCCAGGCCTTGCGCTCGGGGCAGGCCGGCGCGATCGACTACCTCGTCTGCCGCTTCACGTGCGGACTGCGGAATTTCGGCGATTGGGGCGCGCACTTCCGTCACACGATGGAGGAGGCGCTGATGATAGAAGGCGCCGTGCATCACCTGGACATCGTCGCCGACCTGGCCGGCTCCAACTGCGATACGCTCTACGCCCAGACATGGAATCCGTCCTGGGGCGAGTATGGTTCGGGCTCGCAGGGCCATGTGATGATGACATTCGAAAACGGTGTGCGCGCCATCTATGAGGGGGCCAAGACGAACGCCAGCGGCTTCAACGGTTGGGCGAAAGAGTACATCCGCGCCGAATGCGAGCACGAGACGCTGATCATGGACAACCGGCGCATCGAGCGGTTCCCTTACCAGCCGAAACAGTACAGCCGCGAGGGCCGGGGCGAGGAGATCTCGCTACAGGAGCAGTCCAAGTGGAGGAACGAGTGGCTGATTGCCCAGTTTCTCGACTGGCTGGACGGCGGCCCGCCGATGGCGACGAACGTCGAGGACAATCTCCAATCGGTCGCTCTGATCTTTGCCGCGATCGAGAGCAACCGCAGCGGTCAGCCTGTCAAGGTGCAGGAGTTTTTGCGGCGGGCGCGGGAGGAAGGGGAGAGGAGTTAGGAGCGAGGGGATGGCAGGAATCCACGAAAGGGCAGGAAGGGGCACGAGGGGAGGATGAGATCCACGAAGGGACACGAATTTGCACGAAGGTAATCTCTTTGCGGCTTTTCGTGTGAAATGGTGGATATGTCTGCGCGGATGCGGGAATCGAAGCTCCCGTTTTCATCAGGGATTCACCTCAGTTTTGAGTTCTTAGTTGCCGGTTGGCGCTATAGGCTTTCGGGCTGAGTTGTTACCGTTACAGGAGGTATGTCATGTCCGGAACAGTTCTTCTCGTCGGCGCGCTGGACACGAAGGGCGTCGAGTACGCGTTTGTCAAGGACCTGATCGAAGCCGCCGGCCTTGGGACCCTGGTGGTCGATTTCGGCGTGATGGGCCAGCCGGCCTTTGCGCCCGATGTCAGCCGCGCCGAGGTGGCTGCGGCCGCCGGCGGTGACCTGGCCTACCTGGCCTCCGGTACGCACAAGGACGAGGCGATGCGAACGATGGCCGAGGGGCTGGCCTCTGTCGTCGAGCGCCTCTACGGCAAGGGGCGGTTTGTCGGAATCCTGGGCATGGGCGGCAGCGGCGGCACTTCGATCGCGACCACGGCGATGCGCACGCTTCCCGTCGGCGTGCCCAAGATCATGGTCTCGACCGTCGGCGGCGGGGACGTCAGCGCGTACGCGGGCAGCAAGGACATCACTTTCATGCCCTCGGTCGTCGACGTGGCCGGCATCAACCGGCTCAGCAGGGCCATTTACGCCAATGCGGCCGGAGCAATCGCGGGGATGGTGCAGACCGAGGCCGAAGCGGCCGCGCACGAACGGCCCCTGATCGCGGCCTCGATGTTCGGGAACACGACGGCGGCCGTCGACCATGCGCGCGGTTTGCTCGAGGCAAAGGAGTACGAAGTGCTGGTCTTCCACGCCACCGGCAGCGGCGGGCGGACGATGGAGGATCTGATCGGCGCCGACTACATCGCAGGATGCCTGGACATGACCACGACCGAGCTGGCGGACGAGATTTGCGGCGGCGTATTCAACGCGGGCCCGGAGCGGGTGCAGGCAGCGCCGCGGCAGGGCATCCCCACCGTGATCGTGCCCGGCTGTGTCGATATGGCCAACTTCGGCGGCATCGAGACGGTGCCGGAACATTACCGTGAACGCACGCTCTACGAGTGGAACCCGGAGGTCACGCTGCTGCGCACGAATGAGGAGGAGAACCGGCAGATGGGCGCGATGCTGGCGGCGGCGGCGAACGGCGGCACGCCGGGAAAGGTCGTGGTGCTGATACCGCTGAAAGGCGTCTCGATGCTGGACCGCGAAGGGGACCGCTTCTGGGACCCGGCCGCGGACGGCGCCTGTTTCGACGCGCTCAAGAATGACCTGCGCGCTGATATTCCGCTTATCGAGATGGACGCCAACATCAACGACCCTGAATTTGCCGAGCAGGCAGTGACTCTTCTGCTGGAGATGCTGCGCGACGAGCAGTAGCGACATCGCCGGTCCCACCCCGATTCACCCACAAACAGACAGGAAGGAGCCTTCGTTATGGCGATCCCAAGACGAGAGATCCTGGACCGGCTTCAGGCCCAACATGCAGCCGGGCGGCCGATCGTCGGCTGCGGCGCGGGCACCGGCATCTCGGCCAAGTTTGCCGAGGCGGGCGGCGCCGACCTGATCATCATCTACAACTCGGGCCGTTTCCGCATGGCGGGGCGCGGGTCGCTCTCCGGGATGATGCCCTACGGCGACGCCAACGGCATCGTCGTCGAAATGGCGGCTGAGGTGCTGCCGGTCGTGCAGGACACGCCGGTGCTGGCCGGCGTCTGCGGGACCGATCCTTTCCGTCTGAAGCATGTCTTTCTGAAGCAGCTCAAGGAGATTGGCTTCAGCGGCGTGCAGAACTTTCCGACGGTCGGCCTGATCGACGGCGTTTTCCGCGACAATTTGGAAGGGACCGGCATGGGCTACGACAAGGAGGTCGAGACGATCGCGGCCGCCCACGAGCTGGACCTGTTCACCGCGCCCTATGTCTTTACGCCAGAGGAGGCGGCAGCGATGGCTGAAGCAGGCGCGGACCTGCTGGTGGCGCACGTCGGGCTGACCACGGCGGGCAGCATCGGCGCGGCGGTGGCCTTCACCTTGGAGGAGGCGGTGGAGAAGGTGCAGGAGATGGCTGCGGCGGGGCGGAAGGTGAACGCGGAACAGATGGTGATCTGCCACGGGGGCCCGTTTGACGAGCCTGAGAACGTGGGAACGGCGCTGCGGATGATGCCGGGGATTGCGGGCTTTTTCGGCGCGTCGAGCATCGAGCGGCTGCCGACGGAGCGGGCGATTCGGGGGCAGGTGGAGGCGTTCAAGGGGTTGGGGCTGGGAGGATAGGCCAGACCCGAATCCGGGTCAATTTGAATGGAAGGCACCCTAGCTCAATGCCCAGTTGAGCATAAAGGCGCGAGGAAAGGG
>CATOTS010000048.1 GCA_951813625.1 uncultured Caldilineaceae bacterium
AGCCACATCTTGAAGACGGTGCCATCTACCGTCCACGCAGGCCCACCAACCTGTCCCCCGTACCCATAACTCCGCCCTTCAGGGCAACATCGGCATTCGAAAGGTTGAGTGGACAAGGGAGAGTAGCCTTGCAAAGTGTCACAAATAGCCAGGTGGAGATGATAACGGCCGTCCGTCCCCGTACCCGAAAAGCAGCCGAATACGCCAAGAGGGCGGAGGAAGCGGGCTGGCATGGCATCGGGTTTCTTGACAATCAGAACCTGTGCGGGGACATTTACGTTTCTATGGCGCTGGCTGCCAGTGCTACGCAGCGGATCCAGCTGAGCACCGATGTGACGAACCCAGCGACCCGCCACCCGGCCGTGACTGCGGGGGCGATTGCAAGCATTCAAGAGGCGTCGGAGGGGCGTGCGGTGCTGGGAATCGGGCGGGGGGACTCGGTGCTGGCCTTCGTTGGACACGCTCCCGCCTACGTGAGATCACTGGACAGCTACCTGAAAGCCCTGCAGGCCTACCTGAAGGGCAATAGCGTGCCCTTCGATGACCTGACATTCTTGCGCGGCATCGCCCCTCCCGTTGATACGCTCAAGCTGGCGGAAACCCCCGCCGACAGCAGGATCAGGTGGATCGACTCCCGGGACAAGAAGGTGCCCGTGGCCGTTGCAGCGAGCGGGCCGAGGGTAATCGCAACCGCGGCGAGACACGCCGACATTGTCATGTTAGCCTTGGGGACAGACCTTGCGAGGCTGGGCTGGGGATTGGAGCAGGCACGAACCGCGCGTCGTGAGGCAGGGCTGGAACCGGACGGAATCCGGTACGGCGCCTACCTGAACATCGTCTGCCATCCGCAGCCGGAGGCAGCCCGCGAGATGGTCCAATTCCTGGACACATTCGTCCGGTTTTCAGTGATGCACGGGAAAACGTTTGGGCCGGTAACGCAGGCGGACAAGGAAGTCCTGGCGAATCTGCACCAAGAGTACAACATGCGGGACCGCAACGTATCGGTTGTTCCCCCCGCGCAGTTCGTGGACCAATTTGCGATCGTCGGTCCTCCGGAAACGTGTATCAGACGCATCCAGGAGATCATTGACCTGGGGATAGACAGGATAGTGATGATGGGCCCGTCCGTGGATGCAACCGATGATGAGCAGAAGCGGTGTGTGGACCTGTTGGCGTGGGAAGTGCTGCCGGCATTTTCGGGGTGAGGCCCAAGCCCGCTGCGAGCGTGGTCGGACGGTTGGGGCGGGAGATCCTGCTGTTCAGCTGCGCGACGCTTGCACTATCGTACCGTTGGCACATCAAGAGCTGAAAAGGATAGAGAATAACTGCTGTAGGAGTAAGCAGGGAGCGGCGGCTGCGAGGCAGGGCGATTGCATCGAATTGGGTCAAGACCCCGCGACACTACCTGATTCGATCCCAACTCCGAAAAAGTGCCGAGCCAATTGGTAGGGGCACCCCTTGTGGGTGCCCTTTGTGGGCTATTGTGGCGTCCAGATTTAGATGCGATTGCCCTGACACAAAGCGGCGCGCGCCCTTGCATCCCTGACGCGACCCTTCGCAATCTGGTCGCAACGATCGGTCGACCGCGACCCTCGCGTGCGCCGCGGCCCCTGACTGACCATCCCCCGCATATCCTTTGCAGCCCCCACTGGACACTGCGGGACACGGAATCCCAATGCTGCATCCGGCCCCGCCGTGAACACCGCCGCCGGCCGCCCGATACTGGCACAACCGCCCCCGCGCGGGTACACTACGGCAGAAACTCGACCCCACCACCAACCTTAACCAATGCCCGGCCAACTTTTCACCAGCTACTTTCTCGAAGAAGGCATCCTCCACTCCGACGCCTGGCAGGCGTCCCTGTCCGCGCCCACTGAGCTCGAGTCGTTTCGCGCGGAGGCGCTCGCCCTTCTCGACAATGCGGCCGGCTTTCACTCGATCAACGAGGCCTCGACCGAGCACGAGCTGATCCGCCCGCTGCTCGAACTGCTCGGCTGGGGCGACTACCTGCCGCAGCAGGGCAGCGACAGCAACGAGGACATCCCCGACCATCTGCTCTTCGGCGACGCCGACGCCAAGGCGCGGGCGGTGAACAAGCCGGCCGCGGCGCGCTACGGCGACGCGCTCGCTGTTACCGAGAGCAAACGCTTCGGGCGGCCGCTGGACGCGCGCGACAAAGAGGAGCAGGGCAAGCCCGGCTCGCCGCACGCCCAAATCCTGCGCTACCTGGCGACGGCAGATATCAACTCGGACGGGCGCATCCGTTGGGGCATCCTCACCAACGGCCGCATCTGGCGCCTCTACGACCGCCGCGCCCGCCCGCGCGCCAGCGGCTTCTACGAAGCCGACCTTGAAGCCGCCGCCAAGGCCGACGACGACCGCGCCCTGCGCACCTTCCGCCTGCTCTTCGGCCGCGCCTCCTTCAGCCCGCGCCACGGCGCGCAGACCAGCTTTCTCGAAGACGCCATCGCCGAAGGCCTGCGCAACGAAGAACAGGTCGCAAACGATCTTTCCGGCACCGTTTTTGAAAAAATCTACCCTGCCCTGGTGCGCGCGCTCGCAGACGGGAACGGCGCACAGCTGGGGGATGTCCGCCAGGCCGCCCTGATCTTGCTCTACCGCCTGCTCTTCCTGCTCTACGCCGAAGACCGCGACCTGCTGCCGGTCAACGACAGCCGCTACGACGACTACGGCCTGCGCAAGTCGGTGCGCGACGATATCGCCCAACGCATGGCCGCCGGCGACGCCTTCTCGGACTTCGCGACCAGCTACTACGACCACATAAGCACGCTCTGCCGCCAGATCGACAAGGGCGACCCGTCGATCGGCCTGCCGCCCTACAACGGCGGCCTCTTCGCGCCCGCAGCCGCGCCGCTGCTGCAAAGCAGTCGACTATCGGACGCCCTGCTGGCGCCCATCATCTACGACCTCAGCCACGCCAGGAGCGACAGCGGCCGCCGCTACGTCAACTACCGCGACATGACCGTCCAGCAGCTCGGCTCGATCTACGAGCGCCTGCTCGAGCGCGAACCGGTGCGCGGCGAGGACGGCGAAATCGTCGTCCGACCCAACAGCTACGCCCGCAAGGACAGCGGCAGCTTCTACACGCCCCAGCCCCTCGTCGACCTGATCGTCGAGCGCACGCTCGGCCCTCTCATTGACGAGCGCCGCCGCCGCTTCGAGCGCCACGCGGCCCTGCTCAAGTCGAGCAGCCGCGACAAGGCCGCCCGCGCCGCCGAACTCCGCCCCTACGACCCCGCGCAGGCCGTCCTCGAGCTCAAAGTCCTCGACCCCGCCATGGGCAGCGGCCACTTCCTTGTCACCGCGGTCGACTACCTCTCGGACGCCATCGCCGAGCTGGTCGAAAGCGTGCCCGCCTCCGTCCCCTGGCTCGACGGCCTCTACGTTTCGCCCCTGGTCGACCGCATCGAAGCGATCCGCCGCGAGATTCTGGAACGCGCCCGCGCCGCCGCCTGGGTCGTCAACGAGGCCCAGCTTACGGACCAGGCGATCATCCGCCGCATGGTCCTCAAGCGCTGTATCTACGGCGTCGACAAGAATCCGCTCACGGTCGAGCTGGCCAAGGTCTCGCTCTGGCTGCACAGCTTCACCGTCGGCGCGCCGCTCTCCTTCCTCGACCACCACCTGCGCTGCGGCGACTCGCTCGTCGGCCTGCGCGTCCACGACGCAACCGAGGAGATGAAGCGCCTGGGCAAGATGTACTCGCCCAGCGCCATCCAGGCCGCCGAAAACGCCACCGGCGGCATGCAGCGCATCGAAGAGATGTCCGACGCCGACATCACCGAGGTCGAGGAGTCGGCATCCCTGTTCCACGAGGTTGAAAAGACGACCGCGGAGCTGCGCAGCCTGCTCGACACCCTGTGCGGTGTGAACTGGCTGGCCGCGGGCATGAAGAAGAAGGCGCGCGGCGAGTTTGAAGCCCCGCTGGTCGGCGCGTTTGCGTTGCGCGAGGAACAGGCCTTTGCCCTGCTGACCGACGGCCCCGAGCGCGTCGATCCCGCCGATCCGATCCGGCAGCGCACCTTCTGGCCGGCATTCAGCGAAATGTGGCGCTCAGCGCGGGCGATTGCCGGCCGCGAGCGTTTTCTGCACTGGCAGGTCGCCTTTCCCGGCGTCTGGCAGGGCTGGCAGGACGACCGGCCCAAGGGCGGCTTCGACGCCGTCATCGGCAACCCGCCCTGGGACCGCATCAAGCTGCAGGAGGTCGAATGGTTCGCCACGCGCTCGCCCGAGCTGGCGCTGGCGCCGACCGCGGCCGCCCGCCGCCGGGGGATCAAAGAGTTGCGCGACGACGGCGACCCCCTTGCCGTCCAGTTCGACGCCGCCAAACAGCGCGCCGACCGCCTCGGCCAGCTGATTCGCGCCAGCGGGCACTACCCGCTTTTGGGCGGCGGCGACATCAACCTTTACTCGCTCTTCGTCGAGCGCTCCATGCGCCTGATCAAGCCGGACGGCATCGTCGGCCTGCTCACCCCTTCCGGCATCTACGCCGACAAGACCGCGGCGCGTTTCTTCAAGTCGGTTTCCACCAGAGGGCGCGTCGGTGGGCTGTTTGACTTCGAGAACAAGAAAATCTTCTTCAAGGATGTTCACGCTTCGTTCAAGTTCTGCGCCCTCATCTTCGGCGGCGAGGAGCGGCGCTTCGACCAGACCGACTGCGCCTTCTTCCTGCACGACACCGCCGCCATCCAGGACGGGGAACGCTGCTTCCCCCTGGCCGCGGCCGATTTCTCCCGCGTCAACCCGAATACTGGCACCGCGCCTGTCTTCCGCACGCGCCGCGACGCCGACATTACCCGTCGCATCTACGAAGATCACCCTGTTCTCGTCGACCACTCTGGCACGGACGTGCGACGGACATGGCCTTTCGCCTACATGCGTATGTTTGACATGGCAAATTCTTCTCATCTATTTAGGTCGGCTACAGACCTAAGAACAAATGGCTTCTATCCGGTGCAGGGTAATCGCTGGAAGAAAGGAGAGGAGCTTTACGTTCCCCTGTATCAAGGACGTGTGATCTGGCATTATGACCACCGCGCCAACTCTGTCCGTGTCAATCCTAAGAGCCTTCACAATCCGTTTCTGAGTGAGGTAGTCTCAGAGTCCCACCACGCAGACCCCTTATTCCTTCCTAGTTCACAGTATTTCGTACCAGCCAATTCTGTGGATTCCCGAGTTCCAGTTGAGAATGGCTGGTGGCTGGCCTACAGGGACATTGCAAGGTCAACTGACGAGAGGACAATGGTCGCGGCCGCAATCCCTCGTGTTGGTTGTGGCGATACGCTGCCAATCCTGATGTCAAAAGGAGTTTGCTCCGGCGAGAAATGGATGGACCTATTGTTGGCCAACTTGAACTCTTTTGTACTGGATTTTGTTACACGTCAAAAGGTCCAGGGGACACACATAAAGCTCTATACTCTTGAGCAGATACCCGTCATCGCGCCCGACGACTACGACCGCACCTTCGGCCACACCACCGCCCGCGAACTCGTGCGCGACCACGTTCTGCGGCTCACATACACCGCCCACGACATGACCCCCTTCGCCCGCGACCTCGGCTACGACGGCCCGCCCTTCATCTGGAACGACGAGGAGCGCCGCCACCTGCGCGCCCGCCTCGACGCGCTCTACTTCCACCTCTACGGCCTCTCCAAGGATGACGCCGCCTACATCCTCGATACCTTCCCCATCGTCCGCCGCCACGACGAGGCCGCCTTCGGCACATACCGCACCAAGGAGATGGTCCTCGCGTACTACAATGCCCTCGACGCCGGGGATACGGATGTCGAGGTGGCGGTTTAATAGTCGATGCAGTTGCGGTGCTGTAGGGCTCTCAGCCTAGCGCACTCGCAAGGCAGACGATGGCGTCTTCATACCAGCGCTCCGCCGCCGCCAGCGCTCTCACTTTGGTGCTTGACGCTTTCCAGAACACAATCGGAACCGGTTCGGTAAAGCTTGCGCCGCGAAGGTTCGCGTCAAATCCCCATTCTTCCCGCTCGTTCGGGTACACGCTGACTTGCAGATAGCTCCGATTGCCACCGACATTGAACACAAGTAGCTCACGGCCGTCCTTCTCTTCGCTCTGCCATTCCAAGGTGCGTCATCCTTTCAGTACGGTCCGACTCAGACACGCTCGGAGCCGATTCATTCGTGCCCACACAGCGAAATGCCGCGCGCGGTGTAGGTAGTACGAATCCGCGACTCACATACAGTCAACAGCCGCTTGTCGAGCCTTCTGCCGAGGGGCTCTCCTGGCTGAGCGAGTGGCTACAGGCGGGATTTGATGCCCAGGGCAAGGTCCCGCAGGCAAGTCTCGACGATCTGGACTGGCCGGCCTCCTCGCTTATTCCTTCTCCGCAATCCTGAGTTTGCAAAATGGACACTCTCCGCCCCCTTTTTCTGGAATAGGGGCTGGCGGAGGGAGTGTAAGGGTTGATAGAGTTATGTCAAGCGGGGACGACTATGGGTAGGAGAAGGAGGTGGCGATTCGTTTGCTGGCTGGAGGCGAGATCGTGGGCGATGCGGAGAACTTCCCTAAGAATAGCCAAGTCCTGGGCCGAGCCGCCCGCCCCGCCTCCGTATCGAGCTCCAAATCGGTGTCGCCGGGAATACTGCAGGAGTTAACTGTGGGACAGTGGAAAGGAAAGAGGCTTGGTAGTCGTGGCAAGGATCATCTCAAGAGACATAAAGTTCAAAGTATTGTACTTGTGAATCTTTTAATCGCTGAAGTGCTGTTCAGGGAGAGCGACCCGATATTGGTAGTAGTAGAAGCGAGTAGCGAGATGTTGGAGGTAGGGAGGATGGAAAAAACATCGCCTTTGCAACTCACCGGTATTGAATCGAGCGTATACTTCATCGGTCGGCATTGCGAAATATCGCTTGAAATCCACGACCATTTCAGGCAACCCTTCGACCGTCAGATCCTGCTCTGGTTCTACTTTCTGCAAGAACTGGTATCGAATATCTCGGTTGGTGCGAATGTAGTTCCAAGCGATTCTGTTTACTCCAGGCGCCTGTCTGACATGCGTTGCCGTATAGACACCACAGAACAAAACGTTTGACATGAGCTTGGCATTATTGCCGGCACTCCCTCGCTCCCGTTCTCGCCAATCCCCTTCGAGATCACAGTCCTGACTAACCACAATTGCATAAGGATGCACAACAGGGGTGACAGCAATTTCGTCAGAGCCTATTGTATCAACCGCCACTGTAATTTGTAGGAGATTGTCTACGATCTCTCCTTGACGTAATGGGCCTCTCGAAGGCGCCTTCTCGTAAATAGACCCTGGCGCAGCCAAACTCTATCCCTCGCTGATTTCAAGCTCAAATGATGGTCTCTCAATCGTGTCCCGCACAACTGCTTTCACACGTGTCATGCTAGGCAACGAAGGACGCGTTGTCAGACTGGGAGTTTGATAAAAGGAATAAATGTCCGCTAAAGATTGAACAAGATCGACTAAACCCTCTTCCGGTATACGATCAATCAGCCAGTGGCAGAATAGAAGCATTGCCCATTCTCTGTCATCTGGCCGATACCCTGCGATATCGGGTCTGGCAATGTAGGAAGATGTATAACTTTCCGCAGCTAAGTCGGGCGCCAACCAGTTGCTAAGTTCGTCTCCCTGGGCCGTTGTTTCCCGAAATGGGGCTTGGTCCCATCGCACTGTGGAGTTGGGGTTTGATGCACCAGCGGAATAGGTGCCCGGCTCTCTGATTGTATTGATCGAGAATTGCTGTTTCATCTCCTACCTCCGTGCGTTGGTCGGTGAAGAAATCGCTGCTAATCAGGTAGGCTGTTTCCCTTGTCTCTTCGATCATTACCAGCCCATGTTGAATACGGATCTGCCCCAGGTTTCCTTTCAAGCGAACTGTGGTGACCTGAGTGCAGTTTTCGACTCTCGGACCGATGTCGCTATCAGATAAGATGCCCGGCAAATGCGGTTGGATTAAGTTCCGACCAAGCCAGTTCGGGCAGGCCAATTTCTGAACGTCGAATCAGGTTTTCATATTGTAAACCGATTCTTGTAAAGAATGTAGGTCCATAGACCTCCTTGAGAGAGGCAAGCGGCCCTTTGATGCGGCTGGCGAAATCCTCTCAGTTGCTATAGGCAGATGTGCGGAGAGACAAGAATTCTCTCGTTAGCGTAAGAAGCCACTCCGTATCTGCTGAAACAAAGTCATATCCCGACGATCCTTTTGGCAGAAGGCCTCTGAGTTCTGGGGGTAGCGCGTTCTCAAGTTCTATGGGAATTTGAGCGTTAGGTTGCTTTTGTCTTTCTTGGAAAATCGGAAACTCATGACGGATACTCTCCTGAAAGTCCACAGGCAGAGTTGCTTCAATTTTCAGAATGCTTGGAAAGCGTAACTGGCACACAACCTGATTTAACGGGTTATGGCTGTAACTAACTCGGTCAGTAATCGGAAACGGCATAGTTTTACAGGTTTATTGTCTACTCGACAGCAAGAGCGACGTGGAACTTTGCCGGAATCATACATGGATTAGGTCTCTCTCGTGAAATTGATTGCCGTGCACAGGCACATCCCCCAGATCCCGGCCCAGATAACCCTCCCCCCATGGACATAACTGTTCAATTTGGTCGACAGTACCCAACTTCGGCAGCGGGTGTGCGCCGCACACCAGCGGCACCTTGTACGTTCCCGTGCCTAGCCTATACCATGTCCAAAAAGGAGACAGCAATCAACAGGGAGGACCCCGCGTAAGCGCCCCTTCCGAACCTGCCCGTTAGGCCACTCGCCACGAGGAAAAGAAGCCATGCCCAATATTGTCTACGTGCTGACCAATCCGGCGATGCAGGGGATCGTCAAAATCGGCATGACCGATAAAGCGAAAGTACAGCACAGGATGCGTGACCTGTACTCCACGGGCGTGCCGCTTCCCTTTGAGTGCGTCATCGCCCGCGAAATCGAGGGAAGGGAAGCTTCTGAGATTGAGAATGCATTGCACACCGCCTTCGGTCCCTACCGTATAAACCCCTCTCGTGAGTTCTTCCAGTTGGAAACAGAGCAGGTCGAGGTCCTGTTGCGCGTTATGCCGGGCAAGGATGTAACGCCGCCCGATACCGACCAGGCGGCCGGTCTCACACCCGATGACAGGGAGGCCTCTTCAGAGTTCAAGAAGAAACAGAGCCGGACCAACGAAGAGGAGTTCCTAGACGCTCTCAACGAGAACGGGAAAACCGTCTACGATAGTGTGCTAGCACTAGGGAAGAAGCGCGGCATGAGAATCAAATGGGGCATCAAAGGCTTTTCACTAAACGTGGAATCCAAAGGGGCTCTGATCGTGGTCTCCTACGGCTATCCGCCATCGGCGTACAACCAAAACATTTATACTGATTTCGACTCAGTGCTGAGGAAATCAAACGTTCCACCTGACGACGTGGAAGCACTGAAGGAAAATGCGCTCAAGACTGGCCTGTTTGAGCCTGCGGGCAGTGGCATAAATCTTGTGTGTCGCACCGACCGAACTTGGGACGAAACCGAGTTGGCAAAATTGACGGGCTGGATGAACACGGTCGTCGAGCACATCCGCCAGTACGAAAAGTAGGGGCGCCCCTTGTGGGCGCCCAACAACGCTGCAATACGCAGCGGTCGCCCAGGGCAGCTCTCAGCAACCCAGGGCGTCAGATCAAGGAGCAACGACAATGACAACAACCCACCGCATCCAGCCCGCCCTCCTGCGCTGCCTGGCCCTCCTCCTCCCCCTGCTGCTGACCTCCGCCTGCATACCCCAAAACCCGGCCGTCAGCCCCCTCGGCATCGTCGTCGTCGGACCCGGCGACGCGATTCAAATCCGCTCGGCCGAGGTCCTCACCGGTGTCGGCGAGCTGGGCATCCCCAGGCAACGCGCCGTCGCCATGGCCTTGGCCGATTACGGCCCCATTAAGGGCCATCCCGTCAGCATGGGCGCCGGCCTCGACTCACTCTGCACCGCCCAAGGCGGCCTCGGCGCCGCGCAGACCGTCGTCGGCGACCCGCGCATCGTCGCGCTCATCGGCACCTCCTGCTCGGTCGCCGCCGCCCTCGCCTCCCCCATCCTCAGCGAGGCCGGCCTCGTCATGATCTCCTCCTCCAACACCTCGCCCTCGCTCACCTCCGACCTGCGCGGCAACGCCGGCGCCAACCACCACCCCGGCTACTACCGCACCGCCAGCAACGACCTCTACCTCGGGCGCGCCGTCGCCGAATTCGCCTACAACCAGCTCGGACTGCGCCGCATGGCCACCATACACGACGGCGACCCCTACACGTCGGGGCTCACCGGCGCATTCGCAGTTGCGTTCGAGGAACTCGGCGGCGCGGTCACAGCCGTCGCCGAAGTCAGCAGGGGCGAGACCGACATGCTTCCCGCCCTCACCCGCATCGCCGCCGCCAGCCCGGAGGGCCTCTTCTTCCTCCTCTTCCCCGATGAATCGGCCCGCGTCGCCCGCCAGATCGAGCAGGTCGACGGCCTCGAGGCGCTGACGCTCATCAGCAGCGACTCACTGCTGCTGGCCGCGCCCGAAATCGTGAACGTCTACCTGACAGGCCCGGAACTCGGTTTCGGCAACAACATCAACCAGGCCACCGGCAAGAGCGGCGAAGAGCTGCTTGCCGCCTACAAAGAACGGTACGGCGAGGGCCCCACCTCCGCCTACCTCGCCCACGCCTACGACGCCGCCACCCTGCTCCTGCACGCCATCGAAGAGGCGGCCGAGGTCCACGGCGACGCGCTCTACATCGACCGCGCCCGCCTGCGGCAGGCCCTGACCGGTACCAGCGGCTTCCAGGGCATCATCGGCGTCATCGCCTGCGACAGCTTCGGCGACTGCGGCACCGGCCGCGCCGAGATCAGGCATCATGCCGATCCTGCCGTCACAGACTTCGCCGAGCTGCCCGTCGTCTATCGCTTTGAACCCGGGACTCGTTAAGACCCGGAACTCGAAAACAAGAACACCCGAAACTCGAATATCAACACCCGAAACTCGAAACTCAAGACTCGAAAACCAACCGCTAACCCCCCGAATTTCGCCTGGCACGCGCAGTACGAGTTTCGAGTTCCGGCCGTCGCCGCCAATACCAGTGCGGCGTAGGACCGCTGCTATGCATCATCTTGTTGCCGGGCAGGGAGCGGTCTTGGCTACCTGGTAACGACAAAGCCGCATACAGCATCGGTCTCGACCCGTCTTCCATCCCCGCCCCCGTTCAGATTATCGGATTGTGTATTCGGTTGGCAGGCGCCGCGTTGGTCGGGCCGCACTGCCGGGAATACGCCGCACTGTCGGTGAGCGCTGGTTTTGGAGGGGGGCGTTGCGGGGGGAGTCCCCCCGCACAAGGGAGGGCCGCAGGCCCGACCGCCCAAAAAGCAAGGAGAGAGTAATGAGGAGTGAGGAGAAAGAGGACACCTTCGCCCGCCTCATTCATGGTCGCTGACATGGTCGCAGACTGATAGCGGCTGAGTCGTTACGCTATCTGGTATAATCCGATTGCAGAGATTTTGCACGATTGTGCGGGGACCGCATTGGGACCGTATTGGGGCCGCTTAGCCAATGTCCCACAAATCTGACGCCGAATGCGGATGGTGTAGAGCAAGAGCCGGTCTTGACGGGATGGAAGAGCGGGGCCGGCGCCTGCTCTCGGCCTGCATGACGTTTCAGGCAAAAGAATGCAGCGGTACGGCCGGTCGAAGGGTAACGTCATGACTCGACAGCGCCCAAGTCCAAGCCCAAACCCAGGAGCCGGGTTATTGCGGCTTCCGACCAAAGTGACCGATGTTCTTCTTGGCATAGGCCGGGAGTTTAGGGAATTCAGTCCCGAGCAGCTTCGCTACCCGGCGACGATAGGCATCTATGTACGGTGGATTCTTTTCGCCACCTGTGTGTTCCTGTTGGTCTACCGCCCAACATTCACCTACTCGACTTATGTGGGCTACATCCTGTGCCTCGTCGTTCTCATAGCGGCCAATGGATATCTCCATTACCGTCTCGTTTCGGGCCGGGAGATAACAACGCTCCTGATGCTTGCTGTCGCTTTGACGGACGTGGTCCTGATTACGCTGGGGATGGTGATCGCGGGCGGCTTCAGCCATTACCTCTTCTACCTGCTCTACTACCCCGTCGTGGCCTGGTCCGCTGTCTTCTTCAATTCGTTCAAGCTGAGTTTGGGATGGGTGACGTTCGTGGCCGTCATCTTCACTATCGTCAGCCTGACCGTCGGGGAAGGACTCAGTTTGGAAGCCAAAGATGATAAGGCCTTGATTGCCAGGATCGTCGTCATGTATGCAGTCGTGATTTCGGTGAATCTGGTCGCCAGGTCGGAGAGGATCAGGAGGCTGGAAGCGGTAGCGCGGGAGCGGGAGCTGCAGCGGCAGCGGCTCGAAATGTCGCAGACCATCCATGACACGACCGCGCAATCGGCCTACACGCTGGGACTCGGTCTCGAGGACGCCATTGAGAAGGCGGACGGTTCCGACCCCGAGCTGGTCGGCAAGCTGGAGGCGATGTGGTCCCTGACCAAGTCGACCATGTGGGCGCTCAGGCACCCGATAGACGGCGGGCAGATATTCAGCGGAAGCACGCTGAGCGAAGTCCTGGAAGCACACACCGACACCTTCACCGTCATCACCTCGATTCCGGCCGAGCTGGACCTGCACGGTGTCGAACCGCAACTGTCTACCGTAACCCGCAGCCTGCTGTTCTCCATCGCCCACAATGCGCTCACCAATGCCTTTCGCCATTCGGACGCCGATGGTGTGACGGTCTCCCTGGAGTTCGGAGAGGAGATGTTGCGGCTGTCGGTGTCGGACGACGGGGCCGGGCTTCCTGATGATTACGCCGTGCGCGGCCACGGCTTCAGAAACATGAGGGCTGACGCCGAGCGCCTGGGCGGCAGTCTGAACGTTGAATCCAACGGCAACGGCACGACCGTCAAATGTACCGTGCCCATTGAGCAGAGTTAAGGAGGTCAGCGCGTGTCATCGGAAAACAGAATCAGAGTGATGATTGTTGACGACCACGCCATTGTTCGGGAAGGGATTGCTGAAGTGCTGGAGCAGTCGGGCGATTTTGAGGTCGTCGGCCAGGCCGGCGACGGCGATGAAGCAGTGGGCATGGTGGAGGAACTGATGCCCGATGTGGTCATCATGGACATTCTGATGCCGGTAAAGAACGGAATTGAAGCCTGCCGGGAGATAACGGCAACCCTGCCGGACACACGCGTCCTCATGCTGACCGCGTCAAACCGACAAGGCGCGATCGTGCAGGCGGTGAATGCCGGCGCCACCGGATATCTGCAGAAGTTTTCGGGCAAGGAGATGCTGCTGTCCACGGTGCAGGAGGTTGCCAGCGGCGAGTTTCGAGTGCAGGGCGAGGCGGCAAGGAGACTGGTCGCGGCAATGGGCGGCGACGACGACGGCGGTCCGATTCCTCCCAGTGAATCGGACCGGTTGTCGATCCGAGAGCGCGATATTCTCAGAATGTTCGCCCGCGGAATGTCGTACGCGGAGATCGCTGAAGCGCGCGGCAACAGAAATCCAATGACGGTACGGAACGCGGTCTATGCCATACGGCGCAAGCTGGGCGTGGGGACCAGGCAGGAGATGGGAGTCTGGGCGGCGCGTAGCGGCCTCCTGGACGACGACGAAATCCTGTGAATCCTGGGATGTCATGCCAGGCGCCGCCGCGGCGAAGGACACGCAGAGAAGGCTCGCGCTGTGCACGGAACCACTCAGGCCTCGATGAGCTGACGCTCATCAGCCGCGACTCACCGCTGCCGGCCGCGCCCGAGGTCGTGAACGTCTACCTGACAGGCCCCGAACTCGGTTTCGGCAACAACATCAGCCAGGCCGCCGGCAAGAGCGGCGAAGAGCTGCTCGCCGCCTGCAAAGAACAGCGCGGCGAGGGCCCCACCTCCGCCTGCCTCGCCCACGCCTACTTCTACGCTTACTTCTACGCCGCCGCCCCGCTCCTGCCCGCCATCGAAGAGGCGGCCGAGCTCCACGGCGACGCGCTCAACATCGACCGCGCTCAACATTGACGCGCTCTACATTGACCGCGCGCGCCTGCGGCAGGCCCTGGCCGACACGACCCCGTTCCAGGGCATCATCGCCTGCGACAGCTTCGGCCACTGCGACAGCGGCCGCGCCGGGATCAGGCAGCATGCCGATCCCGCTGTCACAGACTTCGTCGAGCTGCCCGCCGTCTATCGCTATTCACGTAAGAGGACGGGGCGAACGGGTCATCGGGTGGGGCGCTCTATATTATGGCTAACCGATAATATGGGCCGAATTTGCTTTCATATTATCGGTACCCGTAATATAGAGGGCGGAAGCCGGTTATTTTGAAGGCAATTGCAATAGGAATTTTAGCCTGTGGGCCTCACGGAAGCGATGAGTTGCTATGAATGACGGCGGGACGTTCTCAACACGGGCCGGTCGATATGTCAGACAACCAAGCGGTTACAGAGCCTTCATTCCGCAGGTGTTGCCGCCAAAGCCGCCAGTGCGCATAACTGACGAACTCCAGCGTCTCTTGTCGGAAGCCGACCGCGCGCTGGGCAGGCTGGACGGCTCGATTCAGATCCTGCCCGACGCCGACATGTTCATCTATATGTATATGCGGAACGAGGCCGTGCTGTCGAGCCAGATCGAGGGAACGCAGAGCTCTTTGCAGGACCTTCTTGTAGCCGAGGCGGAAATTCTGGCGCCGAATCGACGGAGTGATGTAAACGAAGTGGTCAACTATGTCAACGCCATGAACTATGGCCTGGAGCGGCTATCTACGCTATCGGTATCATCCCGGTTGATCCGCGAGATCCACGCCATATTGCTAAAGGGAGTGCGCGGCTCCCACTTCACTCCAGGAGAGTTCCGAACCACGCAGAACTGGATCGGCCCCGCCGGCTGCACGATCGGTGAAGCGGCCTTTGTCCCCCCTCCACCTTCCGAGTTGGGCCATGTAATGTCGGACCTGGAGCGATTTGTCCACTTTGACTCGGATTTGCCGCTCCTGATCAAGATTGGGCTGGTACATGCCCAATTTGAGACGATTCATCCGTTTTTGGACGGCAACGGTCGTGTAGGACGGTTGCTGATTACTTTCCTCCTCTGCCAGCAAGAGGTATTGACCAAGCCTGTTCTCTATCTGTCCTACTACTTCAAACGGCATCGGCAGCGGTATTACGAAGAACTGCAGGCAGTACGGGATGGCGGAACATGGGAAGAGTGGCTTGCTTTTTTCCTGCGCGGCGTGGCGGAAGTTAGCGGCCAGGCAACCGACACGGCGCGACGGATTCTTGCCTTGCGCGAGCGGCACCATCGCGCTATCACAGACCGCTTCGGCCTCACCGCCGGCAACGGTTACCGGGTGTTGGAACATCTCTACACACGTCCGGTCGTCTCGGTGGACGACGTACGGGAACTGATCGGCACAACCTACTCGACAGCCAATAACCTGGTCACACGGTTGGTGAAGAACGGCATACTGCGTGAAATTACAGGCCAGGCGCGCAACCGGGCGTTCATCTATCAGAGCTATCTCAGCTTGTTTCACGCGACCGAACCGGATGGGGATGTGTGATGCTTTGGTTGCCGTCACCACTTGTCCAATGCGCACGCCAGCCCGCGGTCCGGGTCTTGGGGCCAAACGCAGGCTATCCCGCCGGTCAATAGCGCCGTTGGGTCTTCGATTGCGGCTTGACGGCAACGCCGTGGGAGCCGCGCGCCGGGGCCTCTACGACCGCCGTCACGTCCGGTCTCCATCGTCGGCGCGCAAGGTGTCGTCCGCTTTCAGCCGCGTCTAAACCGGCGCCTCAAAAAGCCCCGCCCAACCTGCACGCCAGACCTCCATCCACAAGCCCCAAGAACCAGCAACCAAGAACCAAGAACCAAGAACCCAAAACTACCCATCCGACTCTCTGGCCCTGCCTGTCAGAAACGGGGGTCCCAATTGTCCCGCAGCGCAGGCCTGCTCGCGGATGACCGCACCCAAATTGGGTGCAGTCCAAAATTGGGGCACAAATTCCTATACCTCGGGTAGCAAAGGAATCATGGCCGGTCCACTGTCCACCACGCCCGGCAGTTCCTGGCCACTGGCAACCGGCCACCGGCAACTCGCAACCGGCAACTGCAGTTCTGGACGGTCGGGCCTGCGGCCCTCCCTTGTGCGGGGGGACTCCCCCCGCAACGCCCCCCTGATGTACGCCCCGCGCCGAGTGTGGGGTCAATGCAGCCGGGCGCTAACTGCGGCCCAACGCGCCGCCCCCAATTCAGCGAACGCCGGAGCCACCGTAGGGGAAGGCCTTGTGCCTGCCCTGCGCCTCTCCCAAGAGCCGCCAAACAGCTTCGCCACCGCTGGCATGAATTCCACGCCAAACGATTCCCACCCCAAGAGTGGGCAACACCCCCCCTCCCCAATTTTGGCAGTTGACTGCCTCTTGGGAATGTGTTATTACATGTCATATACGGATAAGACTTTCCCCGCGCCATCTGCCTTCGCACGGGAAAGCCGCCGTGAAACTGTTCAAATGTCCTGGTTACAGCGGGAGTCAACCCGATGTCCTGCTGACAGATGCCCCTCCGAACCGGTTTATATCCGGAAACGACCTATTGTGAGACCGACCTATGGACGCGGCACTCCTTGAGGACCGGCTACACGGCTGTCTGCGGAAGTTCAGAGAAGGTAGTCTCCAGGAATCGGACTTTCAGGGCATGCTCGATATTCTGCGCGATGGGGCAGCCGCGCGCCAGCAGCTGCTTTACCTCAGCGCGTCCGGCTCGTCGGTCCATTCGCCGGTCATCGGCATTTCCTTCATCGGCGACGAAGCCGGCGAGGAGGTCTGGGACGATCCGGACCGCTGGCCCTACCAGACTGTTCTGGAGGCCATCCACGACGGCTGGCGCGTAATCAAGTTCCCGGAACTGGCGCTCATGCTGCACGAAACCCATACCTACGGTCTCGGCTGTGAGTTCATATTGGAGAAATGAGAGAGCCGCCATGCTAGGTCAACTCTATGATTGCGAACCGACGCTGAGCGACGAGCAGGTCGTCGATTTCTGCCGCCAGGGAATGTTGACCCTGGAACGGGTCGTGCCCGACGATATCAACCGGCGCACGATGGAGTTTCTCGACGTTTACCCCGACAATCGCGTCGATGAGATTCTGTCTGAAGAGTGGTTTATGGACGCGGTCATCAAGAATCCGCAGGCGGCCGGCGCGGTGCGGTCGCTGTTGGGCAAGGATTTCAGGCTGCCGTTGGGCATGAGCAATCACCGCGTCGAGACCCCGGAGTCGGCGCAGGGGTGGCATACCGACGGCGGCTCGATCTACACGCCGCGGCTGGACTATCTGCAGGTCTTCTACTATCCCCAGGACACACCGAAGGAACTGGGCCCGCTCGAGGTCGTGCCGGCTTCGCACTTCGCCCGCACCAAGGCCAACTATATGGCGCATTACGACAGGATCAAGCCCGGCCTGGTGACAGCGTTGCCGGCCGGCTCGATCATGGTCACCGTCTATTCGATCTGGCACCGCCGCAGCCGCTCGACCGTGGACGGACTGCGCAACATGCTCAAGTACAACTTCTGGCGCACTGCGCCGCCGCAGCGCGACTGGAAAACCGACCCGCAGTTCGATTTCTCCAGGGCCAATTTCGCCACGGGAACGCCTCTGTTTGAGGGTTTCCGCGACAGGCCGTATGTGGCCGAGATGTTTTGCTGGCTGTGCGGCCTGGGCGAATTCGACTTTGTGGGCGGACAGGGCTGGCCGATAGTGCCCGAGACTCAGCCGGGCGTGGACCAGGCCGGCATACCATCTGCTTTGAGCGGGGACCCTGCCTAATTGATTTGCCTGCGCGGCCTCCTTTCCGGATAGAGGTCCCGGTCTGCTTGCCCGTCTCTGTTGCGCTGCAGTTCCGGTGAGGTTGGTTGGCATCCTCTCAGACAATCTGTTTCCTGGTGGGTCAGGCGGCCGACACGATGTGACGGCCCGGTTGGCCGGCAACCCACTCCATCCGTCGTGTGTGGACCGACTGAAGCATGCATTTCGTCCGTTGATTCCCAATTACACCTTAAGGGAGGAGAACGATGCAGAGAAAGGATCGGCAGAACAGGGGGATGAGCCGGCGGGGCTTTCTCGGCCTGACCGGCGCCGCTTTGGGTACGGGGGTTCTGGCTGCATGCGCGCCGCCGGCGGCTCCGGCGGAGGTTGCGGCGCCGGCCACGGCCGCGGCTCCAGCCGAGCCGGCGATGGCGATGCACTCGGGCACGGTTATCGTTTCGCTGCGCGACACCACCGACGACGGCCATCAGAAGGCGGGGCAGGACGCGCTTGTGGCGGCCTACCAGGCGCATCAGCCGGACGTAGACGTCGTCTTTGAAGCGCCGCCCGGTGGAATCACGGGTGGATACCACGCCTGGCTTACGACACAGCTTGCCGCCGACGACATTCGCCTGGATATCGTCTCCGGCGTCGATGCCGGCACCTTCCGCGATTACCTCAATCTGGACAGGTACGTCAGCGCCCACAACCCGTACGCCGACAAGCCATGGAACGAAGCCTTCGACTTTGAACGCTTCAAATGGGCCAACGCCAAGGGCGAACGGTATGGCCTGGCCGCGGCCGCCGCCGAAGTCTTCTGGTATGCGAACAAGACGATGCTGGACGAAGTCGGAGCCAAGCTGCCGGACACGTGGACCGAGTTCATCGACGCCTGCGAGAAGCTGACCGCGGTCGTGGACAGCCCGATCGTGATCAACTTCACCTGGCAGGGCCATCAGTGGGTCTCCGGCGTCTACTTCGACCAGTATCACCTGGACTGGGTGGAGACGGTGCGCGCCCACGAAGGTGACTGGAACTATGATCCCGAGTTCGACGGCAACTTTGTCTTCGACCCGGACGACAAGGACATTCATTCCAAGTACACCTTCAACGGTCAGCGCTACTTCCGGGCAATCCGCGAAGGCGAGCTGCGCTTCGACACCGACGCCTTCGCCGAGATGATCGACAACCTTTCGATGGCGTGGCCGAAGTATGCGACCGAGGACTTCTTCGTTCGCAGCGATGACGGCTACGCGACCTGGCTGCAGCAGCAGGCGGCCTTCATGCCCTCCGGCACCTGGGCGCTGCCCACGGTTGACCGCGACCTGAAGGAGATCACACCCGAGCGCCTCGAACAGCTGGGCCTGGACGAGAGCACCGAAGTCGAGACCTTCGAGTGGGCCGTCTTCCCCTTCCCGACGATGGAAGGTCCGCTGGTGCAGTGCCGCGCTAAGGACGTGGCGGGGCAGGGCGACGCCTACGTCAGCATCGTCAAGAAGGACCAGGAGCAGATCGACCGCTGCCTCGATTTTCTCATGTTCTGGTACTCCGAGTCCGGCATGCAGACCTACTACGACGCACGCCTGGACGAGGGCTGGGCGGGCATGGGTCCCGTCGACGTGCACGGGGTCACCTATCCGCCCGAGCGGCAGATGCTCAACGATCTGGTCAGGCAGATGGGGAACGCCGAGCTGAACCAGAACAACTGGGAGTACTTCAGCGGCTACGAATCGTGGGACAACACGCACGTGGTCAATGTCAAGAACGCGTACAAGGAGGCGCTGGAGCGCAAGACAACCGGCGCCGAGTTCGCCCAGTTCTATCAGCAGTACTGGATGGACAACTTTGACGACATTCTGGCGTTGAAGGGCGTGGCCCACGCCGACCTCGACAACCCCGCGCGCGAGCCCGGAACGTAACATCAGTTTCCAGTTGCCGGTCGCCGGTTGCCAGTAACACCAGCTGCGTACGCAGCAGTTGACGTTGCTGGCCGCCGGCCACTGGCAACTATCCACTATCCACCATCCGCTATCCACTAGCCACTGGCCACTATCCACTGCCGTATGGTACCGATTCCGGCTGGGGCCCCGCCTCGGTTTCACAGTCGTGGCCTGCAGGTCCTGATTGGTGTGCTGGCGCTGACCCTGCTGGTCAACGCCGCTTTCTTCTTCCTGGTCCGCACGGCCGACGAAGAGGCGCTCACGCCGCTGACGGCGTCGAGCCAGCAGATGGCGATTGTCGTCCCACTCGACGAGCGCACGATGGTAGCGGGGACGGTCGATGACCGGCTCGTGCTGCTGGAGGAGGGTGCGCCGGTTCGCGAGCTGCAGCTGGATGCGGTGATCGGCAGCATAGACATCGCGCCCGGCGGAGATGCGTTCTACGTGGGCTTGGGCGACGGCAGCGTCACGGCATTCGACCGGCAATTTCAGGTCCTGAACGAGGCCAAAGTTGCCGGCAGAGTCGTTGGCGTAAGGGTGAATGAGCAGGATGAACTCTTCGTCGCACACGGCGTCGCCATCCGCACCGACAGGTTTTACCTCTCCTATTTTCCCACGCCGGGCGCGGAGCCGGCTTTCACCAACAAGGCAGAGTTCACGATCTACGGCCTGGACGCCGCCGGTGACGCCGCCTACTATGGGACGGGCAACGCCCGCGTCGTGGCGGTCGGGGCCGACGGCGAGACGCGCTGGCGAACGATGGTGCCATTCCCCGTCGTCCGCTTGAAGGTGTTGCCCGAGGTAGGGCAGCTTCTGGTGAGCGATGAGAACGGCGGCCTGACCCTTCTCGACACGCAGGGGCGGACGTACTGGCACGTGATCCCGACCGAATTCCGCCTGCAGAGCCTGGGCTTCGATCCCTCAACCGGCACCTATCTTGCCGCTGACGTTCAGGGCACGCTGGTCGCTTTGGATGCAGCGGGCAATATCCTGTCAACCGCGGAAGCGGGCGAAGGGCGGATCACGGCCCTCGTTCCTGCCGGCGGCGGGCGGTTGACGGTGGTGCCGCAGGATGGACCGTGGCACAGTCTGAATGCGGGGGCGATGCGCGGCGCGGGCCTGGCGGATCTGTTCCGTTTTCGCTGGATCATCGCCGATCTCGGTCTGCTGTTTCTGCTCCTGATCGTCCTGCTCCGCACAGTCGAGCGCTGGTGGACGGCGCTGTGCGGCCTGGCCGTGCGGATGCGCCGCGCCTACATGTTCTACCTGTTCGTCGCCCCCTCGCTCGTACTGGTCCTGCTCTTCAGCTACTACCCGGCCGCGCTGGCCTTCTACACCTCGTTCACCAATATGAGCCTGCGCCGGGTCACCGAATTCATCGGCGTTACCAACTACGTCACCATCTTCACCGAGGACTTCTATTTCCGGGTCGGATTCATCAATCTCCTCCTCATCGCCCTCACCGGCGTCATCAAGACCGTTACCGTCCCCCTGTTCGTCGCTGAGCTCATCTACTGGCTGCGCAGCAGCAAGCTGAGATACCTGTTTCGGACGCTCTATGTCTTTCCCGCCGTCGTCCCCGGCCTGGTCACAATCCTTCTGTGGCGGATGATCTATGATCCCAACATCGGCTTGCTGAACCTGATCCTGTCGAGTGTCGGTCTGTCCGACCTGCAAACGGCCTGGCTGGGGAATGAGAACACTGCGCTGTGGGCCATCATCGGCGCCGGGTTTCCCTACGTCGAGATCTTCGCCCTGCTCATCTACCTGGGCGGGCTGATGGACATCAACCCGGAGTTGTATGATGCGGCCCATATCGACGGCGCCAACTGGTGGTCGCGCTTCTGGCGAATCGACGTACCGCTGCTTGAAGCGCAGTTTCGTCTTCTGCTGTTCTTCACCTTTGCCGGCTCGATCGCAGGGTTCGCCAACATCTGGATCTTTACGCGCGGCGGCCCCGGCTACGCCACCTACACGCCGGCGTTGGAGATGTACCGTCAGCTCATCGACACCGAGTACGGCTACAGCTCGGCCATTGGCGTAATCCTGTTCATCATGAGTTTCATCGCCACAGTGGTGATCCTGCGCTACCGCAGGGACGAAACGGTAGAGCGAGTCGCATAGCGGAACGGCCGTAACTCGGAGTTCGAAGCTCGCATTGCATGTGCTGGACGAAGTTCCCGGTGTCAGCAGTTGATGTTCGAGTTTCGGGTGTTCCGAGTTTAAAGACTAAAGGCACAGTTCAAAATGGCAGGCCTTCAGCGGGTTCCAGGTATTTCGGCGAGCAGGCTGCCCCGTTTCTGGGTGCGGCTGCAGCGGTATCATGCGTCCATGAGCTCCGGGTTCCAGCTCGGGTGCCTGTCGATCATCCTGTTCTTCGCCTTTGTGCCGATTCTGATGATGTTGTCGATGGCTCTGCGGCCGACCGTGTTGATCTACGCCGATTACTGGGGGATGCCGTTTCCGCCGACATTTCAGAATTTCAAGGTCGCTCTATTCGATCTCTTCCCGTCGATGGTGCGCACACTTGGCGTCGGACTCGGCTCGATCGCGGGCATCCTGGTGTTTGCCGTGCTGGCTTCGTATGCCTTTGCGCGCATTCCCGCGCCCGGGCGGAATAAGCTCTTTCTGCTGGTGCTGGCGGTGATGATGATACCGGGCATTGTGCTGCTCGTCCCGCATTTTGTTCTGGCCCGGCAACTGAACCTGGTGCGCACCTTTCACGGTCTGATCATCTTCTATATCGCCGGCGGACAGCCGTTCGCCATCTTTCTGATCACCACCTTTTTCCGTTCGCAGCCGAGCGAGATGTTCGAGTCGGCGCGTGTCGACGGCGCGTCCGAGCTGCAGTCGCTGCTTCAAATTGCGCTGCCGCTGGCCCGGCCCATCCTGGTGACCGTGGCGGTGATGAATTTTATCGGCATCTACCAGGACTTCATCTGGCCGGGGCTGATGCTGCGCAGCGATCAGTGGACGCTGATGCTGGCGCTGGAACGGTACGACCCGCGCCTGAGCCAGTTCTTCAGCCGGCCGGAGCTGGGCATGCAGGCGGCCGGTTTTGCCTTCGCCGTGGTGCCCCAGCTGATCCTTTTTGCCTTCGGCATGCAGTACTTTATTCAGGGCCTGACATCGGGCTCGGTCAAGGGATGATGGCCGGGGCACAGGGCCGGGGCACAGGGCCGGAGCAGTGCGGCGGCGAGTGGGCAGCATTGCCAAGAGACAGATCGGCCCGCCGGCGACAGATTGACCCTGACCCGTCTGACCGCGGAGGGAGAGCGCAATGTCAAAGCCAGCGGCGCAGGCCAGGTTTGACGATTTTCTGTCCTCGACCGAATTCTACGAAGATCCCTATCCCGTATATCACATGTTGCGCGCCGAGGCGCCCATCTTCTGGAGCGAGCGCTGGAACGCGTGGGTGTTGACCCGCTACGCCGATGTTCTCGCCGTCGTGCGCGATCCGGGCAACTTTTCCAACGGATTGCGCGTGCCGGTCTTTCTGGACCAGCTGCCGCCGTCGGAACGGGCCGAATTCGGGCTGCTCGAAGACCATTTCGCCGTGCAGATTCCCCACACCGACCCGACTTACCACACACGCTTGCGCACGCTCATAACCAAGGCGTTCACCGCGCGCATGGTGCAGGCGCTGCAGGGCCGGATCCAGGAGCTGGTGGACGAGCTCCTGGATGGCGTCGAGGAAAAGGGGCGGATGGACGTTATCTGGGATTTTGCCTTTCCGCTGCCGGCGGCGGTGATCGGCGAAATCGTCGGCATGCCCGCCCAAGATATCGACAAGTACAAGGAGTGGTCCTCCAACATAATGGGCTTTCTGGGTGTGACGCCGCCGGACCCGGACTACATCGCCGCCGCGCAGCAGAGCATTGTCGAGCTGAAGGCGTATGTCCGCCGCAAGATCGAGCAACGCCGCCGCCGTCCCACGTCCGATCTGCTGAGCCAGCTGGTCGAGGTCGAAGAAGAGGGCGACAGGCTGAGCGAAGAGGAGATTTACGCCATCGTTGCCGTCCTGATGAGCGCCGGCCACGAGACGACGACCAACACGATCGGCAACGGATTGGTGGCGCTGCTGCGGCACCCCGATATGTTGGCGCGGTTGCGGCAGCAGCCGGACCTGATCGAGAGCGCGGTCGAAGAGATGCTGCGCTACGACGGCACGGTCCAGCGTCATATGCGCGTGGCTGTGCAGGAAGTCGAGCTGGACGGCCATCGGATCGGCAAACATCAGCTTGTCTTTCCCATGGTCGGCGCGGCCAATCGCGACCCGGCCCAATTTCCGGAGCCGGACCGGTTCGACATCACCCGGTCCAACAACCGGCACGTCACCTTTGGTCATGGCATCCATTTCTGCGTCGGCGCGCCGCTGGCCCGCCTCGAGACCAGGATCGCCATCAACACAGTTTTGCGCCGTCTGCCGCGGCTGCAGCTGGCGACTGAAGAGCTTGAATGGCATCAACACATCGGCCTGCGCGGGCTGAAGAGTCTGCCCGTACAGTTCTAGCCCGGGCACATCAGGGTGTAACAGGACGGCAGCCAGCCAGCTTCGCGGCCGTGTCGTAAGGAGAATCAAATTGAGCAGCCAAAGTCTTTCTGCGTTGGGAATCGTGGACACGCACGTGCATTTCTGGCAGTTCGAGCTGCTGCGCCGCGTGTGGCAGCCGCCGCCGGCCATTTTTCGCACCTTTGCGCCGGAAGACCTGATCGGCGATGCCGCCGCCGCCGGCGTCAACCGCTGTGTGCTGGTCGAAGCCGGCACGACCGACGAGGACAACCAGGCCCTGGCCGATTTCGCGGCCTCGTCCGATTTCGTCGGCGCCATGATCGCGTTTGCCGACCTGGAGAGCCCCACGCTCGAGCAAGAGCTGGATAACTTTGCCGAAATTCCGAAGTTCAGGGGCGTGCGTATGCGCTTCGAGGGGCATCCCGACCCGCATATCCTCTCCCGCCGCAGCGTGCTCGACGGCATCACGAAGGTGGCGGAGCGGGGCCTCATCCTCGAGTTTTTGGTTGATACGACCCATTTGCATGATATCTTGGGGGTCTTTGCGCAGGCGCCGGAGCTCAAGGGCATGATCGAGCACATGGGCAAGCCTGACCTGCGGCGCGGCAGCGACCGTGCGCAGTGGCGTCAACATATGAAGGCGCTTGCAGAAGAGACGAACGCCTTTTGCAAACTCTCCATCGGGCCGCGCGTGGTCGACCTGGAGGAGATCTACGCGCATCAGGGCGAGGGATGGGAGCTGGACTGGATCCAGCCGCCGATCCGGTACCTGGTTGAACAGTTTGGGCCCGAGCGCCTGGCGTGGGGGAGCGATTGGCCGCTCGTTCTGCTGGAGGCCGACTACGCCGGCGGCCTGCAGGCGATGCGGGATGCGCTGGGGCCATTGGATGCAGACGACGAACTGGCGATTTTTCATTCAACCGCCAAGCGTTTCTATTCGCTGTAGCGGACGGCGCGCGCCGGTAGGGCTGCGCCCTGCCAGAGGAGCAACCATGTCACTACTTGCGGAAGCAGTTAGCGATCGATTTGAAGAGCAGGGCTACGTCGTGGTTGAGCGAGTCCTCGACCCGGTCGAGGACATCGAGCCCATCGTCGCAGAGTACGCGGCGTTGCTGGATTCTATGGCCGAGCAGTGGCACGCCGAGGGCAGGCTCTCCTCCTCCTTCAGCGAGCTGCCTTTCGGCGAGCGGCTGACCCAGGTCCTGGCCGAGGGAATGCCCGTATTCCCCGGTTTTGACATCTCCCTGCCGCCGCTTTCCGCCGATTCCGGCGAGGAGACACCGATCCACCTCGGCGCGGCCGTGTTCAATCGTCTCCTGCGCAACCCGCGTCTGCTCGACGCGGTCGAGTGCTTCATCGGGCCGGAAATCTACTGCAACCCGGTCCAGCACGTGCGCATCAAGCCGCCTGAGCGGCTGGTCCCCGAAGCGATGCGCCACTCGCTGGTGGCGGCAGTGGACTGGCACCAGGACGCGGGCGTCGTCGAGGCCGATGCCGACGACACCGACCTGCTCTCGGCCTGGGTTGCCATTACCGACGCCACGACCGAGAACAGCTGCATGGTCATGATTCCGGGCAGCCACAGGGCCGACGTCGCCTTGCACTGCCTCACCTACGAAAGACAGGGATTTGCCGGGTCCGCCCAGCTCACGATCCCGCAGGAATACCGCGGCCCCAATCAACCGACGCCCGTTCCCATGCGCGCCGGCGATGTTCTCTTTTTCCACCGCATGACCATGCATTCTTCGTTGCCCAATGTCAGCAACGGCATCCGCTGGAGCTTCGACCTGCGCTACAATCCGCTCGGACAGCACTCGGGGCGGCCCTGGTTTCCCGGTTTTGTCGCCCGCAGCCGCGCCCATCCGGAGACCGAACTGACCGATCCGGCGGCGTGGGCGCGCCTCTGGCAGGACGCGCAGGCGGAGCTGGCCGGCGGCGGGACGCCCGCTTTCAACCGTTGGAAGGACGACGATCCGCGCTGTGCCTGAGAGCTGCGCTGTGCCTGAGAGCTGCGCTGTGCCTGAGAGCTGCGCGGGGTCTGAATCGAGCGAACCGGCCGGCTCCATTCCGGGGGATGACGCGATGGCTGATCGACGTCTGGAGCTTGATTACAAGCCGCACCTGCCGCCCAAGACCGACTATGGAATCGGCATCGTCGGCTGCGGAGGGATCATCAACGATGCCAGCCTGCCCGCATACGGGAAGCGCAAGCTGAACGTTGTCGGCTGTTACGACCTCGACCGGGCGAAGGCCGAAAGCAGCGCCCGTAAATTCAACATCCCCAAAGTCTACGGCGCCCTGAACGACCTGCTGGCCGATCCGGCCGTGGAGATCGTAGAGATCGCGGTCCATCCCTGGCAGCAGTTTGAAGTCGCGCGCCAGGCGATTGCGGCCGGCAAGCATCTGCTCTGCCAAAAACCGCTCTCCGACAGCTTCGCGCAGGCGGTTGAGACCGTGCGCCTGGCGCGTGCAGCCGGGGTCAAGTTGGCCGTGAATCAGCAGATGCGCTGGGACCCGGCCATGCGCGCCGTCTATGACCTTTTCGACAAGGGCTGGCTCGGCCAACCCACCGAGGCCAGCATCCAGGTCAGCCTCGGCTTCGAACTGGAAGGCTCGTGGGGGGCCGCAAGCCCGCGCTTCGAGGTCATGCTTCACAGCATCCACTACCTGGACAGCTTCCGTTTTCTGTTCGGCGAGCCCGAGTGGGTCACCAGCCGCCACACGCGCTCCCCGCTGCTTGAAAATTTTCGCGGCGAGACCAAGACCGTCACCGTGCTGGACTATGCCTCGGGGTTGCAGGCGTTGAGCGCCGTCAACCTGGCCAACCCGAGTTTCGACCCGTTTGTCACGTTCCGTTTCAGCGGCACTGAGGGCGCGGCCCACGGCACAATCGGGCTGCTGAGCTATCCCCAGGGCGCGCCCGACACGCTTGCCTGGCACAGCACGAAACTGTACGCGGGTACGCGTTTTGAGGTGAAGCTGGAGGGCGCGTGGTTTCCCGATGCCTTCATCGGGCCGGTCGCCTCGCTGATGCAGGCGATCCAGGAGGACGGAACGCCGCAGACCGATGGCGCCGACCATCTCAAGACGCTGGGCATCGTTGAAGCGGCCTATGTTTCAGCTGCGGAGAACCGCTCGCTGCAGCCGTCGGAGGTTGGCTGATGCTGTCATTTCAGAGCCGCGAGGAGCTGTCGCTATGAGACGCTACGGTCAGGTTATCCGAGTCAAGCCGGAAAGGTACGCGGAGTACAGGGAGTACCACCGGAACGTGTGGCCCGAAATCGTCGAGCTGGGCCGCCAATGCAACATTCGCAACCAGACCATCTTCCACCGGGATGGTCTTTTGTTTCGCTATTTCGAGTACAGCGGCGACGACTACGAAGCGGACATGGCGGTGGCGGCCGCCGACCCCAGGAACCAGGCTTGGTGGGAGCTCATGCAGCCGATGCAGGAACCGCTCGAGAGCTGCGTTGAAGGTGAATGGTGGGCCGACATGGAGGAGCTCGTCCACACCGACTGAATTGGATGGGCATTGACAACCGGTTCCGGCAGTCCAAGCGTCATACCGGGCCCAGGTCGGAACGGTTGTTGTCGTCGAGCGGCCAAGGAGGCGCCTATCGAGTCAATCCGGATGGGATAGCGGCAGTTTGCTGTAGCGTCAATGGGTTGTAGGCTTTTTCAAAGGAGACAATCAGATGGAACGTAAGATTCTGTTCAGCGTGCTGATCCTTGGGGCCGTGCTGCTGTCTGCCTGCGTTGCCCCTGCGTCACCTCCAGCTGCAGATATGGCCGAGGAGGCCGATGGGGCGCCCACCGGCAAGCTCGTCTTCTGGAACCATCCGACGGCTCTTGAAGCTGTCGAGGAACAGCAGTTCTGGGAGGACCTAAACGCGGCATTTGAGGCTGAATATGAGGGCGTGGAGGTCGAGTTGGTGTGGGTCCCCTGGGACCAGATGTACGTCAGCAAGATCAACGCGATCCAGAGCGGCGAAGTGCCCGACATGAGCTTCATGGGTGTGGAGCAGCAGGTCGAGTTCGCGGAGATGGATGCGGTTATCCCCGTTGACGACCTTGTCGAGGAACTGGGAGGCCCTGATGCATTCAGCGGCGGATTGAAGTATCACTGGTTCCAGCCGTCATGGTCGGACGAGGGCCACTACTGGGGTGTCCCCTACCAGGAAGGCGGCTACCTGCTCTATGTGCGCAAGGACCTGGCTGAGCAGGCCGGCTACAGCGACCCCTGCCCGGCCGATTGGGACGCGCTCGTGGAGCTGGCCCTTGCCATGCACGATCCTGAGAATGAGGTCTACGGCATCGGCCTGGACTACAGCGTCGGCAACGGGACAACACAGCTCTACACGACCTTCTGGGCGGCCGGAGGGGGACAGACGCTGGACAAGGACAAGAAGGTGGCGGTGAACACGCCGGAGAATGCCAAGACGCTGCAGTTCTACGCTGATCTGTGGCTGGTGCATGACCTTCTGCCTCCGGGCGTCACCACGGTGACGACCTATGGCACCTCGACCGCGACGCCGATCGACGACTGGTACAACGCCGGTCAGATCGCGATGACGGTCCGCAACATGAACCTTCCGATCGTCTGGGAGCGCACGCAGAACCCCATCCGCGAGGTTACGCAGGTCTGCATGATGCCGGCCGGGCCGTCCGGCCACACCGGGACGTTCTCGCAGCCGGGGACGCTCTATATTTTCAAGGAGGCCAACAACCCCGAACTGGCCAAAGAGTATATCCGGTTCTTCTACCGGGAGGAGTGGCAGATCCGTTGGGCGCAGGTGGACGGCATCATCCCCCTGTTGAAGGGGCTCGATGTGCCGGGCATTACCGACGGGTACTGGTATCCTTTCATTCTGGAAGAGCAGAGCTGGGGTGCGCGACCCGGTTTCTGGGAGTCCCATCCCAAGAACCTCGTGGCGCATGAGGCCTTCTGGCCGGCGCTGATGGTCCAGGACGTCGTCCTGAAAGGGATGAGTGTCGAGGATGCGCTGGCCAAGTACCAGGAGGTGGTGGAAGAGCTCTATGGTGAGCCATGCTCGCCGCTGGTGGAGGGCTGCGAGTAGGCCCGCGAGCAGGCCTGGTACGGACCGGCTGTCTCGGCAGCCGGGTCAGTGGGTTATCCGGTCAGGTCAAGCTGCCCAGAGCTTGGCCTGACCGCTGTTTCAGATTCCGGTCCCGGCAAAGTAGGAGGCTTGATCAGTTGCACCAGTCGAAGATTCTTCCCTATCTGTTGTTGCTGCCGGCCGCGGTCCTCATCGTTGCGGTTGTAGCCTATCCGATGGTGTATGGGATTACCCTTTCTCTTACGGACCGCACGCTTCACTCGTTCGAAGCGGATTTCATCGGTCTGGAGAATTTCCGCAAGCTCCTGCAGGACGACCGTTTTCTGACCGTGGCCGGCAACAGCGTCTTGTGGCCGATCTACACGGTAATCGGCTCGGTGTTATCGGGGTTCTTGCTGGCTCTTATTCTCAACCAGAATTTTCTGGGCCGGCGATTTGCGCGCGGCATTTTGCTGGTCCCCTGGACAGTGCCGACCGTTGCCGTGGCCTTTGTCTGGGTCTGGCTCTACGATCCCCTCGTTGGGATTTTCAACCAGATTGTACTTCTGGTCGGCGGGAGCCGTCTGCCGTTCATGTCGAACGTGGGCATGGCGCAGTTCTGGATGGCGCTGCCGGTCACCTGGCGCTTTTATCCGTTTGTAATGCTCATGTTGCTGGCGGGGCTGCAAGCGATCGATCAGGAGCTGTACGCGGCGGCCGGGGTCGACGGGGCCAATATGTGGCAGAGGTTCTGGCACATCACGCTGCCGATGGTGCGCGGAATCCTGGGGCTGGTCACCGTCCTGGAGTTCATCTGGCTTTTCAATCACTTTGACATCATCTGGATCATGACCGGCGGAGGGCCCGCGGACGCGACCCACAACTTCGCCACCTATGCCTACTATCAGGGATTCAAGACCTTCAAGTATGCCTATGCATCGGCGATCGGTGTTGTCATGCTTGCGATCCTCTTCTTCTCATCGCTGGTCTATCTGTATCTGCAGGACCGAATGGAGATTGAGCTGTGACGGATACAAATCGAGCGCCTCCGGGTGCGCCATTCGGGGCGCGAGGTTTCGGCTGGCGTCTGCAGTGGGCTTTGCGCAAAGGCCTCCTTCATCTCCTGATCGCCGCGGTCATCATCGTCTTTATCTTTCCGATCTGGGTCGGTGTCGACACTTCGATCAAGCCGGCCAACCAGCTGCGCAAGTTCCCGACCAGTATTCTGACGACCAGTCCCACGATGGAGAAGTACGCACAGGCTTTGGGCCCGCTGAAACTGTACCGCTACATGGGAAACACGGTAATCGTCGCCGGGGCCACAACCTTGCTTGGACTGCTCGTAGGCAGCCCTGCAGCCTACGCCCTCTCCCGTTTCAAGTTCAGGGGCCGCAGCTTTTTCGCCCGCACGGTCCTGTTGATCTACATGTTTCCACCGATGCTGCTCATCATTCCACTCTATCTGATGATGACGGCTGTCAGAGTGAGGGACAGCCTCTTTTCACTCATCGTCACCGATACAACTTTCGCGCTGCCGTTCTCGATCTGGATGCTCAAAGCGTTTTTCGACACGGTGGCGCGCGACCTTGACGATGCCGCTCTCATCGACGGCTGCACGCCTCTCAGCGTGCTGTACCGCGTCCTGCTGCCCGTTTCAGGGCCGGGCGTGGTGGCGACCGCGGTCTTCTGCTTCATGCTTGGATGGGGGGAGTACCTGTTCGCGGTAACCTTTATCACCACGCAATCGCTCCAGCCGATTACGGTGGCCGTTTACGCCCTGATTTCACCCTTTGCAGTAGACCCCAGCCTGCTGATGGCCACCTCGGTCATTTCCGCGATTCCACCGGTAATATTCTTCTTTGCGGCGCAGAAGTGGATTGTGCAGGGCCTGATGGCGGGGGCCATCAAGGGCTGAACCCGCTCCCAACAGAGGGCCCGGCAAGTCCAGGATTGGACGTTTCGCGCGTTGATCCTGGAGCATTTCGCGCCCGCCCCCCGTGCCCGTGCCGCAAACTGTGTCCATCACAAAGATCAGACGAATCACAGCTCCGACAAATGTCAACGAGCCCTCAAAACTCACAACTCAAAACGTAACTACTCAGCCGCAGTCAGTCTGCGACCCTGAATGAGGCGAGCGAAGGTGTTTTCTCTCTCCTCACTCCGCTTTACGTTCTCCTTGCTTTTGGGACGGTCGGGCCTGCGGCCCTCCCTTGTGCGGGGGGACTCCCCCCGCAACGCCCCCCTCCAAAACCAGCGCTCACCGACGGTACGCCCTATTCCCTGCGGTGCGGCTTATCCAACGTGGCGGCGGCCAACCGAATACGCGTTCAGATAATCTGAATGGCGGCGGGGATGAAGCACTGGTCGAGACAGACGCTGTATGTGGCTTAGTCGTTACCTGAAAACTCAAAAAACTACTCAACCGGCCAGCCATCAGGAATCTCGCCGGCTGCGAGCGCAGCCTCGATCCCCGCCGCCGCCTCGTCGCTGACCCACGCGCGCCACGTCTCCGCGTTTCCATTCAGCCACCACAGAGCGGCGTCATTCGCCGTGGCCTGGTCGTTCTCCTCCTGCCACGCCGCGACCTCGCGGTAGATGCTGAGGCGGAATCCCCAGGCGCGCAGCATCTCGACCACCTCGGGCGCAGCCTCCAACAGGTCGGGATGGACCGCGACCAGGATCGTGGCGTCCTCGTAAGCGCAGGCCTTGTCCGTCTCCCAGCACTCGTCGCTGTACGCCGGCTCCTCCAGCCGCACCAGGTCCAGGAACAGCGCCGGTTCGTTCGAGCCCCACTGGTAGCCAAGCCAGGGCTCGCCCTTCGCATACGCGCCGTACAGGTCCGAGTTCAGCGCCGCGCCGTCGCCCGGATTGATAATGTGTACGTGCTCCTCCAGGCCGTAGCCCTCGACCTGGGCCGCGTTCGCCTCCTCGCAGGCCCAGCCGATCACGCAGGACACCAGGCGCGCCTTGCCGCCCGTCTCCGGCGTCGCAAACAGCGCCTTGAAGCGTTCATCCTTCAGGTCCTCGACACTGTCCAGTTCGGGATACTCATCCTGCAGGTAGGCGGGGATGACAAAGGCCGACTGCCAGTCATTTCCCAGGCTCAGGCCGACGACCACCACCTCGCCGTTGGCCTCGGCCTCATACCAGGCCTCAATCTGGTTCGGCAGCCAGATCTCCATGCTGACATTGATATCCCCCCGCCGCAACCCCTGGAACAGCGGCAGCGTAGCGCCGAAAACGACATCGGTCGGATGGCCGTAACCCTTCTCGACGATGTACTGCGCAATGCGGTTCTGGACCTGCGCGCTGGGCCAGTTGTAGTCGCCGAAAACGACCGTCTCGACCGCTTGCGGCGCGGCGGCAGCACCGTCGGCGCCGTCCACGCCCCCCGGCTGCGGCGCCGCACACGCGCCGGCGACGATGATGAAGGTCAGCAGCAGGGCTACACTGTATCGGATAGACATAACTCGGTCCTCTTTTCGTTGCGTGAACTGACAGCGGTTTGCCGGTGGCCGGGGGACAGTGGCCGGGGGACAGTGGCCGGTTGCCGGTGGGTCTCCGCGGCCTCTCCTTCCCCGTCCGTCGCTAACCGCGGCCGGCAGCCGCCTGGCCGCCTACGGCAGGGAAAACCCACCAAGGGCCTTCTTCGTGTAAATTCGTGGATAAATCCGAGAGGCTGAGGAAACGAAGCTCTTCGCCCCGTAAGCAAACAACTTCAGAAACCAGAAACTCGCAACCAAGAACTATAAACTCACTAAACTCTCTCCACGCGCACCTGCACATCATAAAAGCTGCCCGACGCGCCCATGTCGGTCTCGTCCTGCGGCGTCAGCTGGTTCACGTTGCGGCCGTCGGCGCTGTGCTTGTTCCACCAGATGCCCGGCGCCAGCACCGTCCCTGCCATGATGTCATCGGTCACGCGCGCGGGTCAGGCGCACCTCGCCCAGCTCGTTCCAGACGCGCAGCCGCGCGCCGTCGTCGATGCGGCGCACGCTCGCGTCCTGCGGATGCATCCACAGCAGCGGCTCCTTCTCCCGCCCGCGGAACCGCTCCACGTGCGAAAACGACGAGTTCAGAAATGAATGCGCCGGCGGCGAGATGCAGGCCAGCGTACCGTCGACGGACTTGGGGCCGCCCGCGCCGTTTTTCCTCTCCTCGCCGTTCGCGCCGGCCACAGGCCGCCGGCCGCCGGCCGTCGAACTCGGCGGCGTGTAGGTTGGCAGCGGATCGTAGCCGTCGCGCGCCATGCGCTCACTGTAGAACTCGCACTTGCCGCTCGGCGTCGGGAAGTTGCCCTGCGCAAACGGCAGAAACGGCTGCGGCAGATTGAGGCGCACGAACCCCTTCTCCAGCAGCGCCTCCCACGTCACCGGCTCGAAGAGCGGATGACTCTGCGCCGCGACGAAGTTGCGCAGCACCGTCTCGTCGTCCTCGTAGAAGGCGTCGTCGGTATAGCCCATCGCCTGGGCCAGCCCGCGGAAGATGGCGCTGTTGGGTCGCGCCTCCCCCACCGGCGTGATCGCCGGCCGGTTCAGCGCCAGGTAATGATGGCCGTACATCCGCTGCAGGTCCCAGTGCTCGGCCTGCGTCGTCGCCGGCAGCAGGTAATCGGCGTAGTCGGCCGTGTCGGTCTGGAAATGCTCCAGCACGACCGTGAACAGGTCCTCTCGCACCAGCCCGGCCTGGACCGCGCCCTGGTCCGGCGCGACAGCGGCCGGGTTGCAGTTGTAGACGACCAGCGCCTTCACCGGCGGACCGGCTTCCGCAAGCGAAGGCTTACGGTCGACCGGCCGCGGCGCGTAGTGGGCCGCGGCCAGGCGCGCCCGGTCCAGGCTGAGCGCATCGCCCAGCCGGTTCATGTTGATCATGCGCGGGATGCGGCCCTTCTGCAGGTCGGGCCGCTGCAGGCCGGTCGTCTCCAGCTGGCGCAGCTGCCCGCTCGTGCTGAGCTGGATGCCGCCGCCGCGCTCGCGCCACGCCCCCACCAGCGCCGGCAGACAGGTGATGTTGCGCATCGCCATACCGCCGCCGTAGTGACGCTGCATGCCGTAGTTGACGCGGATCGCGGCCGGTCTCACGGTCGCGTATTCGCGCGCCAGCTGGCTGATGCGCGCGGCCGGGATGCCGGTGATCTGCGCCGCCCGCTGCGGCGTCCATTCCTGCACCCGCTCCGCCAGCTGCTCGAAGCCGACCGTGTAGGCCGAAACGTAGTCGCTGTCGTGCAGCCCGGCGTTGATGATTTCGTGCATCATCGCCAGCGCCAGCGCGCCGTCGGTCCCGGGCCGGATCGGGAGCCACTCGTCGGCCGCACGCGCGGTGCGCGTGCGCGCCGGGTCGATGACGATGACGCGCCCGCCCTGCTTGCGCGCATCCTGGATGAACGGCCACAGGTGCAGGTTGCTCGTCAGCGTGTTGCTGCCCCAGATGAGGATCAGCCGCGCGTGCGCGAAGTCCTCCGGCTCGACCGCGATCGTCGAGCCGATTGTGTAGACGTAGCCCTCGAAGCCGGCCTCCGAGCAGATCGTGCGCGCCAGGCGGCTGGCGCCCATCTGCTGGAAGAAGCGGTCCGACATGCCATGCTGCTGCAGCCAGCCCATCGTGCCGCCGTAGGAATAGGGCAGCACCGCCTCCGGCCCCCAGGCGTCGATTGTCTCCCGCAGCCGCGCCGCGATCCCGGAAAATGCCTCGTCCCACGCGATGCGCTCGAAGCGGCCGCTGCCCTTCGGCCCCACGCGGCGCAGCGGATGACGCAGCCTGTCGGCGTGGTAGACGCGCTCCAGGTAGCGGTCGACCTTGCCGCACAGTTTTCCCTGCGTCACCGGGTGGTCGGCGTGCCCCCAGATATCGAGCGCGCGCCCGTTGTCGCGGTCGACTGCGATCTGCCAGCTGCAGGTGTCCGGGCAGTCGTGCGGACAGGCGCCGGTCACGATGCGGACTGTGGGGTCGTTGCGGTAGAAGGCGGCGTTGGGCATTTTGAAAGTCTCGAGTATGCGGTTTTCTATTCCTGGCAGGATTCCGCGCGTGGTGAAAGCGGGTTGGGCGGCTTGGCAGCCCGGCTTCTGCGCGGGCGCATTATACCACACACCGCCTCCGGCCGGCGGGCGCAGGGCCGAACGGGGTGCAGTCTGGAATCGGGGCACAAATTTCCATTCCCCAGGTGGCGATGGCGTCATGGCCGCTCCACCGTCCACCACGCCCGGCAGTTCCTGGCCACCGGCCACTGGCCACTGCAGTTCTGGGACGGTCGGGCCTGCGGCCCTCCCTTGTGCGGGGGGACTCCCCCCGCAACGCCCCCCTGACACCCCTCCTCCCGCCGGGTGTGGGTTCTAAAGCAGCCCTGTGCAACCGGCAGCCCGTCGCCCCGCCACCGTGCCTGCGCGATTCCAGCGTGTCGCCAACGCGCCGCGCGCCTATACGGCCGTGTATGCGCGTCCCCCGCCGATCGCGCGCTCGACCGCCAGGCGCCTCCCCCCGCAGTTCCTGACCCCTGACCCCTAACCCCTAACCCCTGCCCCCCTGCAGTTCCGGCCCTCCCTTGTGCGGGGGGACTCCCCCCGCAACGCCCCCCTCCAAAACCAGCGCTCACCGACAGTACGCCGTATTCCCGGCAGTGCGGCCCGACCAACGCGGCCGCGGCCAGCCGAATACGCGATCAGATAGTCTGCATGGCGACAGCGATGAAGGACTGGTCAAGACAGACGCTGTATGCGGCTTAGTCGTTACGACAGAAACTTCCTGGCCGTCGTGCTGCCGCGCCGCGCGCCCGGATATTGGTTAGAAGGGATGCCTATTCGAGAGGGTCGGCTTTTGGGCCGGGAGCGCTCCGGTCATTGTCGTTCGCGTCACTACGTCTCTCGGAGATCCATCTGTCGAACTCTTCCCACTCCTCTGATCTTTCCCTTTTGCCTGCCCCTCTGCTGGGCTTCTTGCGTTTTTGGCGCAAAATCTCGGCGTGACGTTGGATAGAAGGTCTATGTTGAAGCATGCGAGCCCGCCAG
>CATOTS010000049.1 GCA_951813625.1 uncultured Caldilineaceae bacterium
CGCCGGACACGGGAACGACACAGGATGAGGGCGGGGCCAGACGCACACACGCACGCGAGTCCGATCGCGGCAGCGAAGGACCGAGCCGGCCAGGGTGCAGGCACGGAGAGGGGCCGGGCCAGTCATATGGGCGGACGCGGACGCGGGGTTGCGACGGGCGCACGCCAGGGCGCAGGGACGGCGAGGTACTCCTCGCTGGCCCACGGGCGATAGCCCGCCGTCGCAACGCTGGTTGTTTGGTTGGGGCTTCGTCGCCGTGCGGATTTGGCTTGTTTTCGGGGCTGCTTTCGGCACAGTCACGGGCGCCGAGCCGATGCCAGTCAGGATCGCATGGCCAGCCGGCGGAAGCGTTCGCAGGTCCGGTTTCGGGTGCGTACGCGGTCGCTGTGCGGTTGCGGTGCGGGTGCGTTCGCAGTGGTGTGGCGCCGGCGTTTTGGGTGGTCGGCAGTTGGGCGGCAAGGGTATTGGGCGTCGGCCTTTCCCGGGCGGAATCATTCCCTATAATGCCGCGTTATACAAAGAAGGGGGCGCTGAATCTCGCGCCCCCTGGTGCAGCCGCTTTTTGTGGCCCCGGTTCTTTGTCTGGATTTGGCGGCGCACTTTGTATAACGTCAACGTTATAGGGCCGGAGACTCGAGCGCCGGAGCCTGCGACGGCGCCGAGGCGAAGGGAAAATGATGACGCCCGGCTTGGCTGTGCGGCCCTGTTCTGCGTGGGGCAATCCATCGCTCGTGATCTGTCTGCGGGCGCCGAGCGTGTGAGGAACGAGCCGTGAGGCGCCGCTCATCTGCCCCATGTCCTGAAGCGTGGTTGTCGATCGCCTGTTGAAGGCAAAGTCGGTTGTCGTTCACAGATCGGGTTTTGCAAAACTCAAATCCGGTTTTCCGAATGGCCTGAATCGTGTACATCCCCTTTCCCAAGAGAGAAGGCCGGCTCCTGGCTGTGAGCATGGCGTGGCCGGCGCGTGTGCATGTGGGCGTGTGGGCGCGTGCGTATGTGTGCGCACGTGATCTTGTATTTTGTGGTTGTCTTGCGCGCGTGGCGTTGTCTGGCCGGCGTTGGGCTTGCGTGCGTCGCGTTGCGATTTCGGCGTGGGGCGCGTGGTTGGTCCGGCGTTGTCTCGGAGCGCCTGATTGTCGGGTGGGCGGGTTGCGGAGCTGCTGTGTGTGTCTGTATTCCTGTGGTGTCGGGGTTGGGTTTCGTTACGCGTGGGGTGAAGGTTTCGTGCCGGCTGCGGGCGCGTTCTGGAAATTTTGTGCGTCTGACTCTTTGGTCCTGGAGGCTCGCGATAGTCCCCCGGCGGTTGGGGGAGCGGAGCGGGGCGGGCGGGCCTCTTTGGTTCGTCCCGCCTTTGACCTTGACGTTTCTTTTGACTTTGACGTGGGGGGGGAGAGTGCAGAGAGGGGGGGGCGCCGCGCGCCTCCCCTCTTTGCTCGCTGCCCGGCATAGCGGCACTGCGCACGGTACTCCGTGCGATGACGCTTTGGCGGAATAGCAGCGAAAACAGAAGCCAGGCGCAGCCTGTCCGAGCAGTTTCCGGGGTGTTCCTGGCGGCGGCCGGCCCACATTCGATTGAGAAGCCGGCAGCCGTTTCGAACATGGCCTGAATCGCTGAATGGCCTGAATCGACTGAATCCTCTTCTCCCAAAAGAGAAGGCCGGCCCTTTCCTGGTTGCAGGGCGTGGGCGGCGTTGTGCGTGGCGTGCGTTCGGACGTGCGTGTGTGCCGGCGTACTGTGCTTGTCGTAGTGGCGCGTGCGTGGTTGGATGTCTGGCCGGCGGGCGTGCCTGTTGTGGCGGCGCGGGCGTGGTGAGGTGTCTGGCCGGCGTTGGGGCGCGTGGTAGGTGGTCTGTCGTCTCGGCTGTCGCGTGTGGGTTGGGTGGGCGGGTTGCGGAGCTTTTCCGTCGGTCCTTGTTCCGGTGGGGGTCGGGGTCGGGGTTTGTATTCGTTACGCGCGCGGTGACGGTTTCTGTGCCGGCTGCGGCCGCCGCGGGCGCTCGTTCTATCGGGATTTCCAAAACTTTCGCGACAGTCCCCCGGCGGTTGGGGGAGCGAAGCGGGGCGGGCGGGCCTCTTCGACCTGCGTGGTCCAGCAGCGCAACGCTGGCGGGGGGCAGCGCCCCCGATGGGCGGAAGGGCCGGCCTAGTTGCGGGCGTGGTGTGTGCACGCCCGCAGGCTCATGGAGAGCGGAGCGGAGCGGCGGCGGGAGGGCCTGTGGGGGGATGCAAGGGGGCGGCGAAACGCACCCCTTGCCGACAGCTGGCGGCAGGTCCACGCGCCGGCGTCTGCAGACGAACTCTGCTCGCCAGCAGACGCCGGCGCACGAGTGCAGGTACACAACCGCGGCGATGCACGGTCGCATCTGCCAGGATCAACGCATGGGCGCAGCCAAGCCGGCCCGGTTGTCTTTGCTGCCGAGCAGTTGGCACGATGTCGGGTGCCGGCGAGGATAGTGGGGTGCCGGCGGGCAGGGGCAAGCGCTTTGGGATTGTAAGGTCTTATGGCGCCTGAAGGCCTGGGGAAGGCGCTCAGAGCGCTTCCTGTGGCCTTTCTGTATGCGCTCTCGAGGCGGAAACGCTGACTTCCCCGGTTTGGAGCCGGCTTGATGCCGGCACGCCGGCTCTGGCGGTGACGCACACCGGCCGCCAGGCGTCTTGCAGTGCGCAGGCGCCTGGCGGCTGACCTCCACTGGAACTCGCGCAATGCCCTTCTGCAGAAGTTGGGCGGCCGGCGAACAGACAGAACAACGGCCACGGCCGCTGCCGAAAAGTCGACAAGCGCATGACCATCCGGACGGCTGATCGCGATGCTGCAGCGTGCGGGGCCGGTTCCGATCGCGAACGTCTGATGCCGGCCTCCGCGCGTGGCGGCGGCTTTACGGGGGAGAGCACGAGAGGGGTTCCCCCCTCTCGTCCGCCCGCCGCCCCGGCTTGGACCGGCCACGGGGAGGGCGGCGGGCGGACCCCGGGCCGGCCGGGCTTGCTCAGGCGTTTGCGCGTCTGCCGAAGGCGGTGTTCGGTATCGGACTGTGCAATCTGCATGCGAGGCCTTGCAATCCGGGCACGCCGCGCGCGCAAAGAGTGGGGGATGATCTTGGGCATGATGTCGGGACCGGGGTCGGATGCAGAGGACGCGGCACGGCCCAGGACAGGGGGCACTGCGTTCAGCTGGCGGCGGCGGTTTCGATGGGGGCGGTGATGGGCCTGGCTTGTCAGTCGGAAGTGCGGCCTACGGCGTGTGGGGCGGGAGCATGTGCCGCCACTCGGATTGCGGGCCTCCGGCCGGGGGCATGGCGGGCCTGCCTTCGAGCTGGACGCTGGCCCGGGGTTGGGACAGGCCGGCGCTGCCTTGGCGTCTGCCGGCATGGCCAGGCTTTCTTGTGCTTGGCCGCACCTCCTTGAGCGGATGGAGGATGGTCTGCGGGCTGCGCGTTTGGATCGATTCCGGGGGGATTGGCTACATCGAGTCGTGTGTCGGCGGGATTCTGAAATTTTCAAAAAGACAATATTGCGGCGGCAATCTCCAAAATAAAAGGGTTCTCTCGGCGTGAGGGCCTGCAAGGCTGCGGTCTCAGAGCTCTGGGGGTATCAGACACCTGATCCGGGTGCTGGACGGCTCTGAGCGCCTCTAAGCGCCGTTTTCCGCCCGGCAGGTCAGCGGCAGATCCAGGGCTGAAGGATTCAAGAGCCTTCACGAAGCGCGCCTGGGCTGTCCCTTAAGCAAATCGGGTATGGCGCGGATTGAGGCGCAGTCGTAGACGCTTTTCTCCGTGCAGGTCCGCCCGGGCTGCCGGTTGTGATATAGTGAAGGAATGGATGTTTTCCTCCTGGCTCTTGCGCTAACGGTTGTGGCCCTGATTCTGGGCCGCCTTACGCCGCCGACATCGTCCTGAACGCCGGACGAGAGAACACACGCGGAGAGAGGCCATGAGAACCAGGTTTCCTAAAGAACCAAGCCCTGGTTGGGTTGTCGCTTATCGAAACGGATACCGTGACGGCCTTAGGGGAAACGATCCTGATTACGGAGCAATCACTGCGGTGGAATATCAGGAGGCCTACGATCAGGGGTACTGCGATGCCGTTGTAGATAGCAGCTATGGCGAGTCATCCCGCGGCAGAGATGACCCGCGGGGATCGAACGGGTCATAGAACGGAAGTGCACCATGGCCGGACCAGACATCGACGGCGATCCACATTCAGACATAAGAGCGCCGGCCGGTTAGGTGCGCAGCGTGCGGCAGGGCGGAGGGCCTGTTGGGCTGCGCAGCGATGACGCTGGACCGCTCGTCTCATGATCGGTGCGCGGGCCGGCGGACTGTCTGACTGGAATACAGCGTCTTTCCACCCTCGTCCTCCTGGGAGTGCCGCGGCGTCGGCTATTCTCGTTTTCCCCGTTAGAAAAAGGCGTCCTTGCCGTTTACGGCAGGTGAGGTACGATAAGAACTGAAGCCTCAAAAGAAACGCTTAGAACGGCTCCTGTGCGGTTAAAGTCTCGACGCCGGCGTCGACAAAAACGTTTTCCGGTGTCATGCCGATTTTATCGGTTTGGAAGCCGGCGTCCTAGATGCCGGTATTTTTGTCTCTAAAGAGGGTGTTTGAAAATTCCTGCTTGGTCGGAAAATCCAGGTTGAGACCTTCAGACTTTTCATGATAGCAGCGCCTGACCCAGTGTCATCTGCTTGATTCCTGTGACGAAAACGCGAATTTCGCCGGAATTTCAGACGGATACGGCCGCTCAATCGATCAGGATGGCAACTGGGGCGAATTTTCAAACGCCCTCTAAGAGGGCCGACTTGGGCGTGAGCAGGGATGGCCCAAATGCAAGGCGGGGTTCCCCATAGATTCGAGGCAATACAGAGGCGCGAATTGTCCGGTATTTGATACTTTTGTAAGCGCGACGGCGTTCTGCTGACGGCTAGGAATACTGTCGGCGGCGGCATCGGGGAGACTTCCGTTGTGACTGAGAGGGGCGCAGTAGGCGGGAAAGGGAAGGAAATGGGCGAGATAACGGCATTGTGGCAGGAAGCTGAGCAGCACATCCGGGCATTTGAGCAACTCGCGCGACGTACTGTTGAGGAGGCCTGGCTGGCAGGTGATGCGCTGCTGCGTATCAAACAGCAACTTCCGCACGGGGCATGGACACCCGCACTTGAGGAACGCGGCATACCGGCCCGGACTGCCCAAAGGTTCATCCGTTTGCGACAGACCTACCCTCAAAGACGACAACTTGTCGATTTTGACAGCGTGTCGGCGGCCCTGACGGGTAAGGGCAAGCGTCCAAGAGCGAAAACGAGGGCCGGCCATCCGGCCTTTCTCGTGAGTGTTGATGACATGTTTGATTGGGAGCGGGGGGAAGTGACGGCCATGGCTCGCCGTCTTATGAACGCCGAGGAGCAGAGAGCATTCAGCGAGGCGATTCTGAATGTTATTCAGGAGTACCTCGAGGAATCCGAGACTGTGCAGGAGCTGGCGAATGCCTTGACTTGGTTCCGGCTTGCCCTAAGCTGCCAAGTGGACATAGGCCCACTGGAAAACAACCCTGCCGCACAAGCCGAAACGGAGCGGCGTACAGATGGTTTCTACGGCAGTCAGTTTGACTGGTTGGAGAGTCCAGACGACTTTCTTCGTATCTCTTTCAATATGTCTGGACGTTTGCAGCAGCTTAAGGGCGCTTCAAGGGCCAGTATTGCGATGCTTGACGGCCCCGGCGGTGAGAAGCCGTATGAGCGGGTGGAAAGAGCCAGGCTGGTTCAAGCCTCTTCTTCGGGCAGCAATGGCTTGAGGAGTACGTAGTCAACTTTTGCCGGCGCGCCGGCATTTCCGGAAGGCTTCAGCTATGTGGCAACCTCTTCGTTGCAGTCTGTGTGGCGTCGGAAATTTGGGGATCCATGTAGTAGGTTCGCGATAGACCTAGAACTTGACCAACTCCTGGAGACTGCTCTTGGACAGACCAACATGCGTCAATTCGCTAAACTGGGCCGCAGCGCGCCCATAGGAGGGTATTTCTACGCTCATCCGCAGCGCTTGAAGAATCGTCGCAGGCGTCCAACTACGCCGCGTCAGGTGGAGCCTCCGATCTAGGGGAAAATCCCCCGCCCACATTCCGGACAACGGTGATAGCCCCGCTCGATTTTCACCTCCCCTTCGGCGTGTAACACCTTCCGACTCCGCCGACCACTTGACTTCATCTTCTCCCCACACTCCGGACAGACAACCTCATTCATACCTCCCATCTCCATGTTGCTGCACCAATTCCCCCTGCAACTCTCCTATCAACTCCTGCCGCGGCCAGATCCGGGCCCTGATTGGAGTCGCGCATGGCACAAACGTCCCTACTGTACCGGTCCCAGGCAAATTGGCATGATATTGCCATAAAAGACCTGCTGAATTACATGCTGATGATATTTTAGGGTGGTAGTCTTAGATAGACGCGGGACCGCCTATCGGTCCAGATGCTGCCTATTCGAGGCGGAGGTGGTGCTGAAGGCTATATTGACTGCCGCGTTTGCAATCTTGTTGAACCGCTGCCCTTTGCTGCCACCGCCTACGACTTCGTACAAACCCGTTCATGCTACACGTTGTTCGGAATTGATATCGTTGGATGAAGCTCTAAAGGTTATGCGCGAGTATGGACACAAGTTTTTGAAGAGATGCAAGAAGAAGAATTGATGTGGTCAGCGGGCTTTGCAAAGCGTTCAGATCGCAAGAAAATGGGAGAGTCTAAGTGAGCGTTGCTAGGCAGTTTCTCATCTCCTTTACAGTTACTTATCTTGTATTTCTGATTCTCGCTCTCGTCGACTCTACGGCTACGGTTTTGCTCTATGGTCCACTTGGATTATTCTTGCTCGTCGCTTGGCTTGTCTTTTGGATCAAACACAAGAATAGGCAGGCGGAATCATGATCAACAAGCTCCTGGTCGTTATGTTCGTTTTGCTGGCAGTTGCTTGCGTTCCCATTACTCCGGAGCCACCTACGCTCGAATCCCCCACGCCTACACCTACCGATAGCACGGCGCATTGCTTTGATGCGGACGCTCTGAGCTTTCGACCTGGACAAAGAGCCAACGATCCTATTTCCGATTCCATTCCAGGATATATTGACATCGTGGCAATTGATTCTGTCTTAGATGACGAGGTCCTAACTGTCATTTTGTATCTTCGGAAACTTCCTGAAATTATTCCAACTGAAAGAGATGGTGTCGAGGCGGGCAACGTGGAGTATTCCTGGCATATTGATATAGCGATTGATCCCAATCAAAGTCTTTTCGACTATGTGTTGGATATGAAGTATATCGCCAAAGGAAGCTCTGGGCCTGTTGACCGCTCATTCTCAGCTGTCTTTAGAAGCGGAGTTTGGGAATACGAGAAAGACGACGGTGACGACCTCTTTACATTTACGTTGTTGCCCGAACTTTATGATCGTCACGAGGTTCAATTCGGGGCCAATGCCATTATCATCGAGGGCAAGATTCCAGGCATCAGGCCGGATTCGCGCCTAAGTGTTCTAACTATGGATATGTTGTCGGGTTTCGACCAGGTGTCGTGTCCACCTGAAGAAGGTCATGAAAAAGGGGACAATAATGGGGGCTGATACCCTCGACCCGTTGGTCACCCAGGCGTGGCTTTGTTTGGTCCGTCCTAGCAAGGCACGGCACGGTTCGGTCCGGATGAATGCCACGTCGCCACTTTACCGCTTCGCCAATCGTAGAGTCACATGATAGGACCGCCCACATGACTGTAGAAGATTTTTGGGGCGGGTTCATTTTCTCTGTGCTGACTATTCCATTCTGCTTCATACTCGGATACGCAATGGAATTGACGATAGGGCTTTTGACGAGATTGTTAGGCCACTCTCAAAAATTCAAACTCTTGGGGGTCATCATCGGGTCGTCAATTTGGGCCGCAATACTTTTCGGCTCCTTTTTCTTCCTAGAAGAAATGGTTGAATTCTTGTACTGGATACTGGACGATTAAGACATGCAACTACTTTCATATTTGATCGAACATGCGACCTTGCTTGTCGGCCTAGCCGCACTAGGCTTTGCTGTTGCATTTATCTTTAGAAGATTTATCTTGAGACCATTGAACAACATTGATCCACTTCTTCTCAAAGCTAGAGGTCTAATCGAATTTATGGTATATCTTGCCGCTCCTGCAATAATCATTTTTTTCTTTGATGAGAGCGCAATGGAATCGGCCATTGCGTACACGGTAGGATATTCATTCGGAACATATATTTTGAGAATCTGAAAGGGGAGTACAATGTCAAGAGCAAGCGAAATAAGAGACGCCGCAAGTAGTGCGTAGATTTCGTAGTTGAGTCGCCTGAGTCAATGAGGGAGCCAGCAGGTGGGGATGCGTATTGCATCGTCGTCAAGTTGGAGGATCACGACCTACCCAACGAGGAATCGTTCGTCGCTATAAATCATTGGGGAGGATGTGCAGTTCAATGATAGAGGAATACGTAGTCAACTCTTGCCGGCGCGCTGGCCTTTCCGAAAGGTTTCAACTATGCGGCGACCACCTCGATGCAGTCTGTGCGGCCTGGCCCGCTGACTTGGGCGCCGTGAATGAGAAATCATCGATATGACAGAACAGTTGGCGTATACTCGTTACTGATCACCCTTCCTTGCTGGTGAACTCTTTGTGGGAAACCTCTATTGTACCAACTTGATATGGCGCTCACTTACTCCGAATTCAGGTTCAATCGAACTGCCTCAACATACACAAAGGATGGAAACCATGAACAACGCAACTGCACCTATAGCAGTCATTGCGCTATCCATCCTTTTGCGGCTTGGGATAGTTGGCTTGCAAGAGTACTACCGCGTCAGAATCCATTTCTTCGACCTCAGTGTTCCCCTCGACATCGGCGTTTTCGTGCTGTTCGGCCTGCCCCTGTTGGAGGTCGTGACTCTAGTCGCCGTATTATTGCCCGTCTCCGGTCGTACAGAAAAGATTGCCCGGGGAAGCCTCTTTCTTCTGCCTGTGCTGATGATCAATGCGACGTGGCGAATCTTCGACTACTATCAATCATACGGCGCCTGTCAAACAACAAGTGGGGGAGACTTCGAGGGATATTGCGATACTGTAGGCATACAGGTATTTTGCCATGTCCCGTTTCTGATTTCAGGTGCTGCAATTGCTTTGTCCCGCTATTTCTATAAAGTTAGCCGTCCGTAGACGGTGGAACCCAGGTTTTGTCGACAATTGGCGCATTGACACCGTCCGCCCGTTGTCGTAACTCCCACAAGTGGCCCCGGCGGAGATCCGCGTAGTAAGGCACCGCTGGCGCCCTGGCATTGGCAACGGAACGGGACCGGCTCTCTAACGTCAGCGATCTGCGCCCCCTACCTCAGCATGTTAGCAAACCCGAGTTCGGAGTTAGATAAGGGCAGGCAAGAGAGCCAAGTCTTTGTCTGGGAAATGGAGAGATGGCTTCTTGGGTTGCCAAGTGTAGGCAATCAGCCCGGCGATAAGATTGACGATAAAGTTGGTTGGGCTCCGGTGACGGGTATGTTCAATTTGTGAGATATTCTTGAGCTGGTCAACGATGGTCTCAATGACGAAGCGCTTACGCGTGAGCAGCTTGTCTTCGAGAACAACGAGTCGATTCTGCATGTTTTTGCGGATGGGCGTAATCAATTGCAGTCCGCGTGCGAAGAGTTGCTCAAAGAGAGCTTGGGAGAGATAGCCGCGATCGCCGACCAGCTTGCCCCATAGGTTTTTGGTCATTTGTGGGACCGGCTTGCGGTCATCTATGTTGCCGGGCGTGGGTTGAACTGCCAGCAATTCACCCTGGTCATTGACAATCAGATGGAGATTGAAGCCATAGAACCATCCCATGCTGCTCTTGCCCCGCGTGGCCACCTCGGCAAAGACTCGGTGGCGGCCGATGCGCCGGTTGTGGCAGACGGACAACGGGGTCGAATCGATGAATGCCACCCCTGTCGCCTGGCCAGAGCGCCCACGCAGATTGAGACACATTGCTGGCGAGGCTGATGGAATGAACGTCACAAAGCGTGTGTAGCTGACCGGAGCGGGGAATTCACTGCGCATATGCTGACATACGTTCTGCGCATCGTGAGCCTCGAAATCGCGCGAATGCGACTGGTGGAAGTGAATCAGAATCGTCATTGCTTCACGCAAGCGCAAGCGGGGGGCCGACCCGCGCTTGCGAGTCACGCCCAACAGCTTGGCATTCTCCCATGTAGCCAACCACTGGCCGAAATCATCGACATGACGGAACAGATTGAGCATGCGCATCACTGAGCGCCTTTGTTTACTGACGAACTGGTGTTAGAGAACTTACATTCGACCAGCTTGATAAGGCGCCCGCTTTCTCCGAATTCAGGTTGACTAACGAGGTGGAGGGATACCATGAAATCGTCGCTCAAAGTCGTGTTTGCTATGATGGCCGTCTGTATCCTGCTCTTTGGGCCGCAAAGCGCGCATCTCTGGGCGTCAGCCCCCACCGACACCGACGAAACGACCGACAGGGATGCGCTGCAGGCACTTTACGCGGCTGCCGACGGCGAAGACTGGACCGAAAACAGAAATTGGCTTACCAACGCGCCGCTCGACAGATGGCACGGCGTCACCACCAATCGCAGCGGGCGCGTTATCGTACTCGATCTCTCCGAAAACGAATTGGGCGGCACGATTCCAGCGGAGCTGGGTAACCTCACATACCTCGAAGCCCTGGATCTCTCCGTGAATCAATTGAGAGGCGACATCCCGCCCGAACTGGGCAACCTCGGCAACCTGTTGGGGCTGGTTCTTGCCAGCAACAATCTGCGCGGCGAAATACCGCCAGAACTGGGCGGGCTTGCAAACCTTAGATGGATGCTGCTAGGGATAAACGGACTGACCGGTTCGATTCCGCCTCAACTGGGCAGCCTTGAGAAGCTGGAGGTGCTCTACCTGCACGGAAACCAACTGAGCGGCGAGATCCCGCCGGAGTTGGGGAACCTGACAAACCTGGAGCGTCTCGCCCTTTCGTACAACAACTTGGAGGGAACGATTCCGCCGGCCCTGGAAAGTCTAACCCAACTCGAGTTTCTGTTTCTCTCAGAGAACAGGTTCAGCGGATGCGTGCCCGAGATATGGCGCGACGTTGAAGAGAATGATCTGCAGGATGCAAACATCGCCATCTGCTCGGACCGGGAAGCGCTCGTCGCGCTGTATGAGGCCGCCGGCGGCGACGACTGGCTCGAAAATGACAACTGGCTCAGCGACGCGCCGCTCGGAACCTGGTACGGCGTCACCACCGATGAGAACGAGCGCGTGATTGCGCTGGATCTCTTGGAAAACGAACTGCGCGGGACAATTCCACCAGAGTTGGCCCACCTCACCAGGCTGGAGGAGTTGATACTTGGGCGCAATCGATTGCGCGGCAGCATTCCGCCCGAGCTTGGCAGCCTCCCCCAATTGAAATTTCTCTTTCTCCACGCCAATCAACTCGACGGCAAGATACCCACCGAACTGGGCAAGCTGAACCAACTGGAGCAGCTCACGCTGTCGTGGAACCGGCTGAGTGGCACGATTCCGGCCGAGCTGGGCGACCTGGCCGATCTGGCGCTGTTGGCGCTTTCCGGCAACCGGCTAAGCGGCGAGATTCCCCCGCAGCTGGGCAATCTCTTCCAGCTGGAGATGCTGGCGCTGGCCGAAAATCGCCTGACCGGCGCGATCCCGCCGGCGCTCGATAGCCTCACCCGCCTTGAATGGCTCAATCTGGCCGACAACCAACTCGACGGCTGCGTGCCCGAGGTCTGGGTCGATGTTGAGGAGAATGACCTCGACGACGCCGACCTGCCGATCTGCGCCGACAAAGACGCGCTGGTTGCGCTCTACGAGGCCGCCGACGGTCGCAACTGGCTGGACAACGACAACTGGCTGAGCGAGAAGCCGCTGGGCGAATGGCACGGGGTGACGACGGATGAGAGCGGGCGGGTCACGCATTTGCTTCTCGATGACAACAATCTGACCGGCGCGATACCGCCGGAGTTGGGCCGGCTCTCCAACCTGACGCGCTTGGTCCTCTTTGACAACGATCTGACCGGCAACATCCCCGCGGCGCTGGGCCGTCTGTCCAACCTGACCTACTTGGTCCTCCATGACAACAAGCTGACCGGGAGCATCCCAGCAGAACTGGGCCGGCTCTCCAACCTGACGCACTTGTGGCTCCATAACAACCGGCTGACCGGCAGAATCCCCGTGGCGCTGGACAACCTGGCGCTCCCGGCGGGCAACCTGGAAAGCGTGGTCATCGCCGCCGGCAACCCCGGCCTGTGCGGCCCGATTCCGCCCGCTCTGCACGCTTTCGTCCCCCCTGACCCTGAGCCCGGCTATATCGAAAACGTCAACGACCTGGACGGCGCCGGTTACCCCACAGGCAGCCTCGGCGCCTGCTCATCCACACAGCTGAACACGCCGGGGGCAGCGTCATGCGCCAACACTGCGGCGATACCGGACCCGGAACCGGCCGGCCTGGTGGCAGATTGCGAAACGCTGCTGATTATCAAAGAAAAACTGGATGGCGCCGCCGCCTTGAACTGGGGCGTAAATCGTCCCCTATCCGACTGGCATGGAGTCACCGTCTCGCAGGGCGGTGTGACGGGATTGAGCCTCGGCAGCGGCCAACTGAACGGAACCATCCCGGCTGAGTTGGGTCAGTTGACAAACCTGGAGCGACTGGAACTCGGCGGAAACCCGAAGGAGGGTATCCCACCAGCCGAGTATGCCCAGTTGTACATCCTCAAATGGCGGCTGTGGCTCGCCAGCGACCAACCGAGCGGAGGCATTCCTGCTGAGTTGGGTCAATTGTCCAACCTGAAAAGGCTAGTGCTCGTTAGCAACAAACTGAGCGGGGGCATTCCTGCTGAGTTGGGTCAGCTGACAAGCCTGGAGTGGTTGGAGCTCTTCGGGAACCTAGAGGGGCCTATCCCAGCCGAGTTGGGCCAGTTGTCCAACCTGAAAATGCTGCGGCTCGCCGGTAATCAACTGACCGCCGGCATTCCTGCTGAGTTGGGTCAGCTGACCAACCTGGAGAGGTTGGAACTCTTCGGGAACCTGAAGGGGCCTATCCCAGCCAAGTTGGGCCAGCTGACGAACCTGCAGTGGTTGGGCCTTATGGGCAACCAACTTGAGGGAGAGATCTCAGCCGAGCTAGGCCAGCTGGCGAATTTGCGGACTTTGGCCCTCAGCGGCAACCAACTAGAGGGGCGCATCCCGGCAGAGTTGGGCCAATTGACGAACCTGCGATCATTGCAACTCAAAGACAACCAGCTGGAGGGACCGATCCCGGCCGAGTTGGGCCAGTTGACGAACCTGCAGTGGTTGGTCCTTAGGGGCAACCAACTTGAGGGAGAGATCCCAGCCGAGCTAGGCCAGCTGGCGAATTTATGG
>CATOTS010000050.1 GCA_951813625.1 uncultured Caldilineaceae bacterium
TATTGCTGGTGGCCTTGTCGCGGCGGATGTGCTGCTCGCGAGTTTGGAGGGCGAGGCGGAGCGCGGGGCTGCCCTGGGCGTCCTGCGAGACCCCGACGAGCCTGCCGGGCATCTGGCGTTTGAGGGCGTCGCGGGTGGCCATGAAGGCGGCGTGGGGGCCGCCGTAGCCCATGGGCACGCCGAAACGCTGGGCGCTGCCGACGGCGATGTCGGCGCCCCAGTCGCCGGGTGGCGTGAGGAGGGTGAGGGCGAGGAGGTCGGTGGCGACGACGACGAGGGCGCCGGCGGCGTGGGCCTGCTCGACGAGCTGGCGGAAGTCGCTGATTGTGCCTTCGGTGTCGGGGTATTGGAGGAGCAGGCCGAAGGTCCGGTCGTCGCAGCTGAAGCGGCGGTGGTCGCCGACGACGATACGATAACCAAGCGGTTCGGCGCGGGTACGGACGGTGTCGATGGTCTGCGGGTGACAGGTCTCGGAGACAAAGAAGTCGTTGGCGGAGGCGCTGCGTTTCTGGGCGCGTTTGCACATCATCATGGCTTCGGCGGCGGCGGTGGCTTCGTCGAGCAGGGAAGCGTTGGCGATGTCGAGAGCGGTGAGGTCGCTGACCATGGTCTGGAAGTTAAGGAGGGCTTCGAGCCGGCCCTGTGCGATCTCGGCCTGGTAGGGAGTGTATTGGGTGTACCAGCCGGGATTTTCGAGGATATTGCGGAGGATGACGGGTGGGGTGATGGTGTCGTAGTAGCCGATGCCGATGAAGGAGCGGAAGAGCTGGTTGTGCGAGGCGATTTCGGCCATTTCGGCGAGCACGTCGGATTCCGGACGCGGCCCCGGGAGTGCGAGCGAACGCCGGCTGCGAATTTGCGGGGGGATCGTTTGGTCTATCAACTTGTCGAGCGAATTCAAGCCGATTGAATCCAGCAGCGCATGCACTTCGCCGGGGTCGGGTCCGAGGTGGCGTTGGACGAAGGAGTCGGTGCGCTGCAGCAGGGCGGCGTGATCGCCGGGGGATGGGGCGAGTCCGTCGGATTGGTTGGGACGGCCATGGCTGACGGCGGCACTGCGGCCGTTGGAGCCGGTTGTTGAGGGCTTAGCGTGCACAGGGGCGCTCATAAATCTCTCCTCTGGTCTGCGGTTCCGGTCGGGCTTGATTAGCCTTGGCGAAGGGCCGGAACCGGTGTTTCAAGAAAGAAAAAACGGGCATTCAGAATGAACGCCCGTCGCCTCTGTCTTTGACCTGAGAGATTGCCACACGCGTGAGCGAGCGAGTGGTTGCCCCGTCGGTGGCCGCCAGATGCTGCCAAGCGGCACTTTCCAAAGGTGCCGTATCGCGACGATCCTTTTGCCTGAGAGTGTCACCGGCCAGGTTGGGTCTTCCTGGCGGCTTGCCCCTTCGGCGCTTCGGCTGCGAAGTCTCTCTCGTCGCGCGTCAGCCAACTTTCATGTTATCTGCGCTATGCTTGGATAGCGGGGGTATTGTAGCGCAGGACGGCGGCGCGTGCAATTGCCGCGATTGGAGGCGGCGCATCTATAATTCGGTGGCGTGCGTTTGGGTCGTGCAGAGGGCAGGGAAGCGCATGCCCGTTCGGACTGAATTGGGACTTTTCGAGATGCGAGTTATTGCCGGAAGCGCCAGAGGTCACAGGCTGCAGTCGGTCCCCGGGAAGGGGACGCGGCCGATTACGGATAAGGCGAAGGAGGCCCTCTTTTCGATATTGGGCCGTTGGATCGCGGAAAGGCGGGCGCTCGATCTGTTTGGGGGAACGGGCGCGGTGGGGATTGAGGCGCTGAGCCGGGGGGCGGCGCATGTCCACTTCATCGATCGGAGCCGGGCGGCGGTGCGCACGATGGAGCGCAATTTGGCGCATTGCCGGCTGGAGGAGCGGGCAACGGTGGAGCGACGCGACAGCTTTGGATTTGTGGAGCAGTTCCGGGGCGAACCGTTTGAACTAATTTATATTGCGCCGCCGCAGTACGAGGGCCTGTGGCGGAGCGCGCTCTTGGCGGTCGACGCCAGGCCGGAGCTGTTGGACGATGAGGGCGTGGTGATCGTTCAGATTCACCCGCGAGAAGAGGAGCCGGTTGCGCTCGAACGGCTTAGCGAGTTCGATCGGCGCCGATACGGATCGGTGCAGCTTATCTTCTATGAGCCAGCGGCGTAAGAGGGGAAGGGGAGCGGCGCGACCTTCGCGTTACTCCGAAACGGATGTCATGACGGCGAAATAGATGACCTGCCCGGATTCGGCGCTTGAATCGACGGTGACGGTCACGTTATTCTGGCTGGCGAGGGAGTAGCCGTGCACATCCTCGACGGAGACGGTGTATTCGCCGTCCTGTAGCGACTCGAGCAGAGTGCCGGCGGAGGCAACGGGCGCGATGGTCATGATCATGGCGCCATCGGGTGCGACGAGGGTAACGGTAGCGCCGGCGATAAAGTTTTCGTCGCTGTCGTAGAGGCCGTCGGCGTCGGCGTCGACGAAGAGGTATACGAGCAGGGCATCGGGCGAGATGTCTTGGCGGGCGACGATTTCGGGCGGGAGAGTAACGGTGGGCGGCTGCGCGGCCGGCGGCGGCTGCGCAGAGGAATCTGCTGAGGAGGCGGCCGCGCGATCGGGCTCAGCGATTTGCTGCGCGTCGGAACGGTCGGTGGAGTTGGCGTTGCGGGCAGGCCGACTCCTTTGCGCGCTTGCGGCGGCGTCATCCATCTGGGTTAACGCCTGCGAAAGGGCGGAAATAAAGAGTTCGAAGTTGCGGCGCGTGGCTTCAAGGTCGGCCACAGCTGCATCGAGTTCGGCGACATGGATCCCCTGGTCGCTGAGGCTCTGGTCGAGACCTGCGAGGCTGGTGTCGAGCGCGGCGAAACTTTTCTCGAGTTCGGCGACGGCGCCGGCTTCCTGTTCGAGCACGACGAGGCGCTCGCCGAGGTTGGCAAGATTTGCGTTCACGGCCTCGACGTTCTGGGCGACGTCGGTCAGTCCGGCTTCGATGGCGTTGACCTTGGAGGTGTTAGTGAAGTTGAGCGTGCCCCCGTTCCAGATGGCCAAGACGAGCAGTGTCAACAGGAGGCCGATCACGGCGCCGCCGATGGCTGAGAGATAGGCGGTGAGGGACTCTTCGACCTCTGGCATGCTAAATTCAAGTTCCGGAGGCTGTTTTGTCTGCAGTTCCATCCTAATCCCTTTCACAACCCGGCAGGCAACGACGCGCGGACGTCTGTGGGCCATCCACAAGACAGATTGGGCGTGGTTTTGCTTCGACAATACAGAAATACGCGCAATCTGTCAACTGCGGCGCCGGAACCGTCGATGTGGAGCGGGGCCGGTTGGGAAAGACGGAAGAGTTTGTCAGGGGGATTGGGCGGGTCTATAATGCCGGTCTATGGCAGCCCGGCGAGACGAGGGCGCGGAGGTCGCAAAAGCGCTGGGGACAGATGAGAGAGGTCGAGAGAGGCGATGTCGAATAAGGTAGCTATACCGGAGAGTGAATCGGCGTTGACGGCGTTGGCGAAGGAGACCGGCCTTGCGCTGAAGCGGGCGGGGTTGGCGGCGGCGGTGGCTGAGAGCTGTACCGGTGGGCTGGTGGGCCATTTGATCACAGAGATACCGGGCAGCTCGGACTGGTTTCTGGGCAGCGCGGGAGTCTACAGCTATGCGGCCAAGGAGAGGCTTCTTGGCGTGGACGGTGGGCTGCTGCTGCGAGAGGGCGCGGTCAACGGGGCGGTGGCGGCGCAGATGGCGAAGGGAGCTCTGGAGGCGTACAAAGCCGACGTGGCGGTGTCGATCACGGGCATCGCGGGCCCCGGCGGTACTGCGGAGAAACCGATGGGGCTGGTCTATTTGCACCTCGCGGCGCGGGACGGAGTCGAGTGGGCGGAGGATGCGGTCTGGCCGGCGGACCGACGGGGCAACAAGCTGCTGAGCGCGCGGTGCGCGCTGGAGATGCTGCGTTCGTATGCGGAGGGCAGGGCGGACGCATGAACGGCATGGTCGCAGTTGACGAGCCGGTGCGTGTGGCTGTAAAGACGCTGGGGTCGGGGAAGATCGTACCGAAATCGTTTGTCTGGCAGGGCCAGACGCACTATGTATCAGAGCACGGGCGGCGGTGGAGTGAACGCATCGATGGAAGGCAGATTCGTTGCTTTCTGGTGCGAACGCCGTCGTTGAGCGCGTTTGAGTTGCGCTGGGATGCGGCCGAGGACTCTTGGAAGCTGCATCGCGCCTGGCTTTTGAACGCGGTGTAATCGAATCCCGGACCGTTGTCGACGCCCGCGTTTCAGGATGCGGGGCGTTATCCTCCAGGTCCGTCTCCCCAATCAGGAATCGACAGGACTTCGCCTTCGCGCAGGGCCGACTTGTGCGCCATGACACCTGCGACCATATAGCGGACGGCTGACCAGACGTGAATGGCTGGCTGCCGTTCCTGCGCGACTGCCTCGACAAACTCATGCACGAGGTAGGGATGCGATCCGCCGTGTCCGCCGTATACCTCAGATGTCCTGCTGACGGCGCGAAAGGCGTCCTCCACTTCCTGCGGCAAGGGGACTCGCATCTGCTCGGGTGTCAGGGGCGTGCTTCCCTTTCTGTCGCACCACTGGTTGTTCTCAAAACTGCCCTGGGTACCGTAGATGCGGAAGGTCTCGCGTCCGCGCATGCCGATCTCGCGCAGTTCACAGATGCGCATCGTCGAGCCGTTGCTCATATAGAAGAGCGCAGACTCGTTGCTGAAGGCATCGCTCTCGTCGACGAAATAGGGATCTTCGGTACGATTGGCGTAGCCCCAGGCGCAGACCTTGAGGGGGCGTGCGTTCATGACGCTCATCGGCCCGCTGGTTGAGTGGGTGGGATAGTGCATGGGGCCGCCGCGGATGCCGCGTTGCCTATAGTCCGCGCGCGCCTGAAGCCACTCCCCGCCTGCTGCGCCGGCATGCCTGTGGGCCAGCACCTCGCGCAGGTTGCTGCCGATCGAGTCGACATCGTGGATGTACTCGCCCTCGGAGTAGACAAAACTGCCAAAGGCGCCCTCGGCGGCGCGGCGACGACAGTAGATTGCCTCGGCGCGATAGAATGTGGTCTCGCCCAACATGTAGAGTTGCCCGGTGCGTTCGGCGGTCTCCACCAGCCGGTTGCACCAGTCCAGAATCTCGTCGCCGTCGGGGACAGTGATGATGGGCACGGCGGTGTAGACGTGCTTGCCGGCCTCCATGGCCTGGACTGCCTGGGGCGCGTGAAGCCAGTGCTGGGTGAAAATGGCGATGGCGTCGAGATCGCTCTTGCAGATTTCGTCCAGGGAGGCGTAAGTGTCGCGCGGGCGAAACTTGGCCTGCCAGTGTTCCTGCTCGGCGAGCCCGGCGATTCGTTCCGGCTCGCGGTCGCAGAGGGCGATTCGGTCAACCAACGGATGGCTCATAAACATGTCGGCAAAGGAACACCCAAACTCCCCTAACCCGACCAGCCCAAGGCTAATGCCCATAGTGTCTCCTCACAGCGGTTGCGGAAGTGCGCCGCGTTCAAGGCGACGACGGCTTCGATCGCCATAGCGCGCGCCAGAAGCGCCTTCAGCAGCGAGTGTGCGTGGAACGGGACTGGAGCAATTCTATCACGACCGGCGAGGGGCCGAAACCGTTGGAACTGGTCGCGTTCAGGCCCTTCGCCAGGGCGCCGGCGTTCTTGCCTGGCGGGCGGCGGGGGCGTATTTTTGCTTAGTGAAAATCCAGATAATCATTTATGATGTGCGCTGTGCAGACAGTGTATCGAAGAGCGAGCCAGCCTTCAGATAAGGAGTGACGCGATGAAAGCCGCCATTCTCTACGCGCCGCATACGCCGGTTGCTGTCAAGGAAGCTGAGATTGACGAGCCGCAGGAGGGTGAGGTCCTGCTGGATATTGTGGGCGCAGGCGTGTGCCACAGTGATTACCACTACGTAACCGGGCACAGGACGATGCGGAAGGCGCCGACCGTGCTTGGCCATGAAGGGGCGGGCACGGTGCGCGCGGTCGGCCCGGAGGTACGGGATTTCGCGCCCGGCGACAAGATCATACTCTCGTTGGATGCGATGTGCGGCAGTTGCCGCAATTGTTCGAATGGCCGTCCGGCGCTGTGTGAGTCGTACCGCCCGGAGGCGGTGAGCCGCATCAGGGTTGACGGGGAGCCGGTCTATCATGGGCGGCCAACATTTGTCGACCAGACGCTCGTGCAGGCGGATGCGTGCGTCAAAGTGCCGGACGACACTTCGCTGGAGTCGGCCTGTCTCGTGAGCTGCGGGGTCATCACCGGAATCGGCGCGGTGGTCAACCGGGCGAAGGTGGAGACGGGCTCCTCGATGGCCGTTTTTGGCTGCGGGGGCGTAGGTTTGAATGTGATACAGGGGGGCGTGCTGGCCTCTGCGGGCAAGATTATCGCGGTCGATACGGTGCCTTACAAGCTGGAACTGGCCGAGCAGATGGGGGCGACGCATTTCGTAAACAGCGCGCAGGAGGACCCGGTCCAGCGGATCATGGAGATAACTGGCGGCGGGGCAGACTACGCATTCGAGGTGGTCGGATTTCCTTCGATTGTACGGCAGGCAATCGACTGTGTGCGCATGACGGGCACGGCGGTGGTGGTAGGCGTGCAGCCGCAGGGGCAGGATGTTACGGTCGAGGGATTTCATCTGTTGGAGGACCGGGCGCTGATAGGCGCGTTTCACGGCGCGGCGCGGCCGCGTGTCGACTTTCTGTGGATTCTTGACCTTTACAAACAGGGAAAGATCATGATCGACGAGCTGATTTCGGCCTACCGTCCGCTTGACGAGATCAACGAGGCGTTCGCCGACATGGCCAATGGCAAAGTGGCGCGAACCGTGCTCGTGTTTGACTGAACGGGACGGAAACAGTGGCCCGAACCAGTGGCACGAACGGATGACCCGAATTACGGGAGTGGCGTAACGCGTACCGGCCTGCCCAGATCGGCTCTGCATACCGATGCCATCAACATTTGAACTGCGCGGCCTGCTATCCGGCCCGGTAATGTCGCTGCATACACCTTTTTGCGCGGACGGCGCGATCGACTTTGCCGGACTGCGCGGGCTGGTGGAGCGGGGCATAGCGGCCGGCAGCACAACGATGCTGCTGACCTACGGTGACAGCCTGTATTCTCTGCTCACCGATGATGAAGTGGGTGAGGTGACGCGGGTGGTGGCGGAGCAGACGGCGGGGCGGGCCGCAGTTGTGGCGGCTGACCGCATTTGGTGGACAGGCAAGGCGGTCGAGTTCGCTCGCTATGCCCGCGATGCCGGCGCCGATCTCTTGATGGTGCTGCCGCCGGATTGGGCGCAGTCATGCACTGCTGAGACATTGGTGGCCCACTATGCGGCGGTGGCTGCAGAGATCCCGGTCATGGTGGTGACGAATGTCTTCAGCCGCTCGCCTGCGATGGGGTTGGAGGTGCTGGGCAGGCTGCGGGACGACGCGGCGGGCGTCGTAGCGGTCAAGAACGACTTGGTGGGCGCATTTGCGCGTAAGATGACGCTGCTTCTCCAGGGAGAGTGGTCGGTCATCTCCGGCGGTCAGAAGCAGAACCATTTTGACCTGGTCCATTACGGCTGCGACGGCTATCTGTCTACTTTCATCGCGTTTGCTCCTCAGATCACACAGGCCTACTGGCAGGCTGTCGAGGGCGAGGATTGGGAGGCCGCCGGCGGCGTTATACGCGACTTCGACATCCCCTACTTTGACTTTATCCTCGATATGCCGGGCGGCTTTGACGCGGCCCTGCACGGCACCTATGAGTTGCTTGGGGTGTCCCAACGCTGGCGCCGGCCACCGTATCATTCGCTCACCGATGAGGAGATGGCACAGCTGGCCCAGCTTCTCAGCGACCTCAAACTTGCGTAGCCAGGACTGACTGCCGGCGACGCGTGCCAGGCGGCGGCGGTCGCATTTCCCACTCACAGCTCAGTGCGGTCTCGTTTGCGGCGGCCCTGTGTCGACGGAAAAAGCGAGGGCGTCGAAGTTTCGGCGCACCAGGTCGAAGCGCAGGCCGGCGTTTTCGGGATCGTCCCACAGGTTTTTGAACTCGCCCGGATCCTCCTGCAGGTCGTAGAGTTCCCCTTGTTCGTGACCGTGATAGACGACGACTTTGTAGCGTTCGGTGCGGTACATCGTGGCGAAGCTGCCTTCGTAGTCGTCGCGGCCGGGCGCGTCGGGATTCAGGGCGCGGTAGTATTCGCAGCGGACGAAGTCACGATGTTGATGCAGGTCAGCCTGCCCTTGCAGTATGGGTAGCAGCGACCGTCCCTGCATACCGTGCGGGAGGGGCAGCTCAGCCAGCTCGAGGATGGTGGGCGCAATGTCGATCAACTCCACCAGTGCGTTGCTGACGAGGCCGACAGCTGGTTCGGATTCTTCTGCCTCGGGGGCTGGAGGCAGGGTGGGTTCGGGGTCATTCTCTGCGGCAGCGGGGGACTCGTTGTCGCCTGCGGGATCTTCCCCGTCGATCGCGGATGACACATCCTCTCCCGTGGGATCTTTCTCGCCGGCTGCGGGGGACACGTTGTCACCCGCGGGCTCATCGGGCGCCGTCTCAGCGGGGGCGGGGAAGCGGCCCGGCCAGCTGATGATGAGGGGCACGCGCACCAAGCCTTCATAGAAGCGGCAGCCTTTCAAGAGGAGGCCATGGTCGCCGAGCATCTCGCCGTGATCGCTGGTGAAGATGAAGACCGTATTCTCTCGCTGCCCGGTTTCTTCCAGTGCATCGAGCAGGCGGCCGACATTCTCGTCGATCAGCTCGATCATGGCGTAGTAGGCGGCGATGACCTCGCTGGCACTGAACTCTTCGGGCGGGCGGGCGGTATTCTGAAAATCTCCGGGAATCGCCCTCTGCGCGGTCAGGTCGGATTCGCGGAAGAGCGGCGGCGGCATTTGGGCGGGATTGTAGCGGTCGAGATATTCCTGCGGGGGATCGAAGGGCGCGTGCGGGTCGAAGACGTTTACGCTCATCAGCCAGGGGCCTTTGCGCCGCTTTTCCGAAATGAAGTCGATGGCGCGGTCTGTGCACCAGGTAGTCTGGTGCAGGTCGGGCGGGATAGTGGCCGGGTCTTCGCGCAGGTCTCGCAGTGCGTAGCCCTGGGCAGCGAGCCAATCGGCGTAGGCGTGGCCGGAGGGGTAGCGGTCTTGCGGATCGTGGCTCCAGTGGAATACGCGGTAGCCATCTTCGTGCGGGCGGGGTTCTTCACGCCCGTGGGCGCCGGCGAGGTGAAACTTTCCACTCAGGCCGCAGTCATAGCCTTTGTCGGCCAGGAGTTTGGTTACCAGCGGCGCGCCTTCGCCCCATTCCTCGTTGCCGTTCATGCAGCCGCGCACGTTGCCGGGGTAGCGGCCGGTCAGGAAGCTGGCGCGGCTTGGTGTGCAGATTGGGCTCTGGCAGAAGGCGTGGGTAAAGGCGACCCCTTCGGCGGCCAGACGATCCAGGTTGGGTGTACGGATATGGGGATTGCCGAGGGCCTGCACGGTGTCGAAGCGCTGTTGATCGGTACAGAACCATAGAAAGTTGGGGCCGTTTTGGGCCATAACGGGCTCTCCGTCACAGTTGCGATTTGCGTTCCTTCTGCGTTAATTGTCGCGTTAGCGCATTTCAGCTGCGCTGCCGTTCGTCCCGGAATCCTTACAACAGCCTTCATTCACTTTGCGAGGGTATGCCGAAGACTCTGATATCGCGCCAAGCTACCCAGCTGGGACTGTCACGCGTCAGGACCAGCGCCTGTTCGATCTCGCGCGGCGGAAGAATTGGCAGTTCGAGGGTCTGTCCGTCTTCGGTGAAGATGTCGGCGAAGCGGGTGTGAAACGTCCAGACGCCCGATCCGTTTTCGAGCCAAATTTCGTGGGTCGTTGGGCCGGCAGGGGCCTGGGTGACAACCAGCTCCATTCTATCGACCGTGTAGGTGTCGTCCAGGAGCACTTGGATCCAATGTGACGGGGCGCCGCCGGCGCTCCACATTGTTTCCTCGTCGCCGTCGAATGCCAAGTGGGCAAGTTCGTTGTGGTTGGAAGCGCGTGCGGCGCCTGATGGGGCGACATTCGGACTCGATTCCGGCGCTGGCGCTGCCACCGCCTGCATTTCGGCGAGGCGCTGTGTGAGAATGGAATCAGCAGTTAGTGAAAAGGGGCGGGGGGTGAGTGTACAGGCCGCGACAGCGAACAGGCCTACCAGGCTGATTGTCAATAATCTGATAATTCTCATCTGCCGTCATCCTTTCCGGTAGTCTCCAGACCCGAATGCGGGAGGTCTTGATGTGCGCCCGGTGGAGGTTTGTTTCCGGCGAAACTGTCATTAGAGAGGCGATGACGGCGTCGAAGGAAGGTCTCCACAAGGTTTCTTTCGCTACGGGCGTTTTCGTGATTGGGTGAGGGGGCACAGGGAGGTCTCCGAGTGGCCGGTGGCCTGGCTGGCGCGTCACGACTGCAGGTGGTACACGATGAAACGCGGCCGCGGGGCGTCGTCTATGATTGTCTCGCCGCCGGGATAGAGGTCCTTAAGGCGGTTGATCTCTTCAGCATAAGCCCCGACGAGCAGGTAGGTGACCGGCCCTTCGTGGACCTTTTCGAGGTCAAATGTACCGAATTCGCGCGAGCGATCCATCCCCTGACTACGGGGGTGAAGAAAGCGGACGCTTTCATAGTTAAAGCTCCATCTGCCCGAGTAGAAATAGATCGTGCCCGGGTTTTGAAACGAGTGTGCAGCTGCCAGGGCGTCGACGTGATCGGGGACGAAGGCAAATCTGACGGTCGGACTTTGCGCCAGCTCACCAAAATAGTATCTCACGTTCCAAACGCTGCTGACGATCAGTGTTAAGGCGACGCCTGCCAATGCGACATTGCGGCCTTCTATCCCAAATTTGCGTTTGACAAGACCGACGATAGCGGTGGCGCCAATCGCGGCCAGTCCGATAATAAATGGGAGAGCCGCGATGCTGCGCCTCAAGGTCCCGGACTCGGGAAGGGCAAAGACCTGCGCCAGCATAGCCAGGATCACAACCAGTGCGGCGAGCAGGTAGGGCGGGCTTCTCCACTTCCTGATCGACAAGGCAAGCCCGAGGTAGGCCAGCGCCGCGATTCCCAGGTCAAGCGGGCTTGCGCCGCCGGAGCCGTCGACGCCATCCGACTTCAGCTTCCTGGCGAGGATGGTCAATGACTCCCATACGCGCGTGGCGAAGAAGTAGGCCTTGTCCGCGGCATCTCCGGCCTGCGGGTACTGGTTCGAGCGGAAGACTGACGCCATGCTCGTGCGGTGCATGTAGACATCCCAGTTGTCCGACAGGAAGAGGAGGAAGGGAGTCGAGACAATCAGCGTCCCTAACGCGTAGAAAGCCAAATAGACAAGAGTGTCTGCGATCCTATCTCGCCTGAGAAAGAGGAAGACCGCGAGAGTCCCGGCAACAGCGGCGAAGAAGGCGGGGAAAGCGAGGTAAGTGTAGGGTACGAGACCCAAAACGGCACCTGCAGCCAGCCAGCGCGAGTGACTCTGCGTGCGCATCGCCCACAAGAGGGCTGCACCGGCGGCTGCGGCAACAAGAGAAAGCGCCACCAGTTGATAGCCCATGCGGCTGAAGTGCAGGTGCCAGTAGCTAACCGTCAGGACGGAGGCCCCTATCAGGGCGACCCAGCGCCCGAAGCCCAGTCGGAGGAGCAGATGGGTTGCGGGGACAGCGGCGATCCCGAAGAGCGCCATTGACAAACGAACGGAGAAGATGGAGGCGTCGAGGAGCCAGACAGTGAGAGCAGTCAGGTAGATGGGCCCGGTCATGTTTCCCAGCGCACCGGGCGTGTAAACGCCAATCCAGCCATCATTGAGGATGCGCAGGGCGTCCATCCCGTTCCAGGCTTCATCCCCATTGAATCCGTCTGGTATGTCGACTAAGCGGTAGATTCGCAAAAAGGCTGCAAGCACGGTCAGGAGAAGGACTGCGAGCAGCTCCCAGCGGTTGCGCCGCGTCCACGTGCGCAGGAAGGCCCTGTTCCACTGCCATTGCGGCGCGGGGGTGTCCCAGAAAACGCCGATTGCCCGGGGTTTCCGGCGCGCTCCTGATTTCGCATGGGATCCAGGAACAGCGGTCGCGGGGCGGGTTGCTCTGGCGGGGCGGCTGACACTCGGTTGCGGAGATTCCGGCGGCGCGGGCTCCCCGAGGGGACCGCCGCAGTCGTCGCAGAATTGAAAGGCGCCATGATTTTTGGCGTTGCACGCGGGGCAGGTGCGTGACAGCGGAAGGCCACAAGAACCACAGAAGTCGGCCGTATCACGATTGCGGTATTCGCAGTTGAAACAGAGGGTAAACTGCATCGCGGCTTTCTGAATTGCAGGTTGGTCTCAGCGTGAAAGCCAACCCAGGTGGTGGCGAACTCGGTCAGGAGTTGAGGTGATAGACGATGAAGCGGGGGCGAGGATCGCTATCGACGATGACGTCGCCGCCGGGATATAGTTGCTGGAGCCGGTCAATTTCCTGGGCATAGTGCCCTATCAGCACATAGGTAACAGGGCCGTCATCCACTTTTGTGAGGTCAAAGGTGCCAAACTCCTCCGAACGGTCGGTTCCGGGACTATCAGGGTAAAGGAAACGAATCGATTCATAGTCGAAGGCCCAACGACTTGAATAGAAATAGATGGTGCCCGGGTCGTCGAAGGCGTGGGCCGATTCCAGGGCTTTGACGTGGTCCGGGGCGAAGGCCCAATCCAACTGGCGGCTTTGCGCCAGTTCATCGAAGTAGTATTGCAGGTTCCAGAAGGAGCCGGCAATCAGAACAAGAGTGAGGGTACCGACGGCGGCAAACCGTCCGCTTTGTCCGAAGGCGGCGCGAATGACGTTGACGATGCTGACGACCCCGACCCCAGCCAGCCCGAACACCCAGGGGATGGCGGTGATGCTGCGCCTCAACGTGCCAGTGGAGGGGTCGGTTACGATCAGTACGGACAGGGCGCCGAGGACCGCGAGCAGGGCCAGAAGATAGGGAGGGCTGCGCCACTTCCAGACTGAGACGGCAAGCCCGACGTATGCGAGGATTGCGATTCCCATATCTACTGCGCCTTTGCCGCCGGAACCGTCGGTTCCGTCGACCCTCGGGTTGCGCATGAATAGCGTCAGGGAGTCCCATGTGCGCTGCGCGAGAAAACTGGCTTGCTCGGAAAGCGCCTCGTCTTGTGGAAACTCGTGCGAGCGGAAAACCCACACTTGACCCATGCGTCCCGTTTGTACGGTCGGCGAGGAAACAGTTGTGGAAATGACCGGGATCAGCACGACAAACAGACCGATTGAAAAGAGGGCAAGCGATAGCAGAGTGGGTTTCAATTGGTCCCTCTGTAGAAAGAGGTAGACTGCCAGGACAGCGAGTGTGGCGATAAAGAAGCTGGGATAGGCGAAGTAGGTGTATGGGGCAAGGCCCAGCAGGCCTCCCGCAACCGGCCATGCGAGGCGACTGCGTGAACGCATCGCAATGATAAGAGCGGCCGCGGCCACTGTGCAGGCAAAGGGCAGAGCGACCACGGGAAAAGTAACTCTGCTCATATGCAGGTGCCAGTGACTTACTGCCAGCGCGGCTGTGGCGAATGACGCGGCCAAGCGACCGAAGCCAATCCTGAACAACAGGTAAGTCACGGGAATGGTAGCGATACCGAAGATTGCCATAGAAAGGCGGACCGTAAAGATGGAAGCGTCAAGGAACAGAAGGAGCAGTGCTGTGACGTAAAAGGTGCCGGCCGCCTGTCCCAGTGCGCTGCCGCTGTGGATGCCGATCCACCCTTCCTGCAGGATGCGTTGCGCCTCCAGCCCGCTCCAGGCTTCGTCGCCGTGGAAACCGGAAGGATAGTCGGCCAATCGGTAGATGCGCAGGAAGGCGGCGATTGCGGTGAGCACGATGACCGCCAATAGTTCCCAGCGGTAGCGGAAGGCCCACTCTTTCAGAAAGGGCACCGACCAGCGCCATTCGATCGCGGGCGAGTCCCAGGTTACGCCGAGCGGCCGCAGGTGGGCGGAAACCCATGAGAAGTCAGCTTTGGGCAGGCTGAAGGAGCCACGGAGATTGGGCTTAGTCGAGGTTATGGAGGGTTGGGCGCGGTTGGAAACGGAGGAGGAGGAGGTTGCAGGAAGGGCGGTCCCGCAGGCATCACAGAACGTGAGGCTGCGGGGGTTTTCTGCGCTGCACTTGGGGCATACGGCAGCCATGCGCAGACCGCAGTGCCCACAGAATGTGGCTTCTGCGCGATTCGGCTGTTCGCAGGCGGCACAGCGCTGTAACTCTTGAACTGCGCCGTCTGCAACAAGTTCACCTGGAGGCATTGCCGGAAATGTTCCTTATCCGCTTCCGAAGATGAGAATGCGATTGTTGTCGGCGTCGACGACAAGGATTTCGCCGGTCAAGGGGTCGATGGCGATGCCGGTCGGCTTGGCGAAACGATTGAGTTCGCTGCCGTACCTGCCGAAGCTGGCGCGCACGATGCCGTCGGCGGAGATCACGAAGACCTGGGCGAACTGTGGATCGGTGGCGTAGACCGTGCCGTCGCCTGCTGCGGCCAGATAGGGCTTGTCCCAGACGAGATCGCTATCCCAGGTGGGCATTGGCCACTCGGAGAGCGCTTGCAGGTCGGAGGACAGGACCTGGATGCGGCGGTTCCAGGCATCGCTGACGAGGACCAGGCCGGTTGTTGGGTGAACGGCGACATCGACGGGTTCGTCGAAGTACCCGAGCAGGATGCCGCCGCCACCGACCTGCCGTACGAACTCCCCGGTGGGGGTAAACTCAAGAATGCGCTTGTTTCCGGTGTCGGCGACAAGCAGATTGCCAGACGGGTGGATTGCCAGGCCGCGCGGCCCGAAGAGGACGAAGGGGTCGGCGTTCTCGCCGCTGACCGTGCCGAAAAAGCCCCACTTGCGCAGGAAGTTGCCCGTGCTGTCGAAGGCCTGAATGCGCCCGTTCCAAGTATCGGAGACGAAAATCGTGCCGTCGGCCGCGACGGCAATGCCCCACGGTTCGCGGAATTGGCCGTCGCCCGTTTCCAGAGGGCCGGCGCCATCCGGATCGAGGCAGCCGGTGCCGACTTCGTCGGAGAGGAAGCAGGTGCTACCGAAAGCGAGGGCAAGCGAGCCGTCGGCGTTGAGGACGATCACGCGATTGTTGCCGGTATCCAGGATATAGCGGCGGGAATCGGGTCCCACGGTGATTGCCCGCGGGGCGGTCAACGGCACGCCGGCGAATTCGCCGCTGTAAAGGCCGCTGGCGGTGCGTTCGATCTCCGAGTAGGTGAAGGTTGGGTCGATGCCTGCCGTGGGGACGACATCGAGATCCCAGACGAGATTTGCGATGTCCTTGCGAACGTACATACGAAACTCTTCGACGTGGGGCCATGCCGTTAGCGAGCGGTCAGGGTGGTTGCGGTAGAAGAAGATCTGCCAAAGTCGATTGCGGCGCTCCGGATCGGTCAATGCGTTCCAGATTTTCACAAAGTCCAACCCGCGATGTTGCTGCTGGTCGCCGTCCCACTCGCCCTTGTAGCTCTCTTCGGGCCACCAGATGAGACGGTAGGAACGGCTGACGTAGTCTCGCGCCACGTATGGTTCCACCTTGGCGTAATTCTTGTCGCCGACGAGGATAATGGGCGCTTCCATAGAGTCGCCGGAAGGGTTGGCGCCGTAGAAGAGGGCGTTGGGGTAGAAGCGCATGTACCAGGTCATCGGCCATGCTACGTCATCGTCGTAGGCGACCTGAATCTCACGTTCTCCGACCGTACGCTCGCTGATTTTTTCAATCTCTTCCAGCGCGACTTTCACATCAGGGGAGGCGTGCGCGTAGACCAGATACTCGGTCGCCATATCGTAGTTCAGGTAGGTAAGCAGATAGGAGAAACGTATTGTGAGGAGAAACAGGAGCGCAGCCGTCACGACTGCGGTCAGACGGAGCATCTGCCGCCAGCCATAGCGTACGAAAGCGACTACGACCAACGCAATCACTGCGACGCTGGCGACAAGCACTGGGACGAAGCGGGCGGTCTGCGCCAGGGCATCGAGTTCGCGTCCGCCTTCGGGGAAGGAGCTGAACAACGTAGCGACGATAAACAGAAGTGCGGGCAGCAGCGCGAATACCCACCAGCCGTTCGTTTTTCGCAACTCTTCCCAATTGATTCGCCGTACCATACTGGCGCACCACCACGCGCCAATCAACGCCATCGGCTGGGCCATGTGGGTCATCAGCCAGGGCATCTTTTCGCCGGCGTAGGAGTAGGCCAGCCAGGCCGCCACCATCCACCAGGCGAAAAAGGCAATGACGTACGGCCGGACCAGAACACTCGGCTGGGCGGCTCCGGTCGCGCTTGCAGGTGTGGTAGAGACGGGCTCCTCCAAAGAGGAAGACTGCTCGTCTTCCTCCTCTTCCTCCTCGACCGCTTTCACCTTACGCCACTTGCGGGCCGCAATCCGCCAAGCGAGCAGTGAAAGGGCGCCCAGGCTGAGAAAGAGGGGGAGAATTTCGTACAGCAGCGATTGGAGCAGGTAGTAGTACCAGGGCTGGCTGCCGCGCTGCACTTCCTGCTGTGCCAGCCAGTAGCCGAGGCTGCCGACGACGCCGGTCGCCAGTCCATTTACGGCGTTGGTAAAGAAGGTTGTGAACAGCACTATCTCGATGGCCCAAAACAGTCCCATCAGGGCGGCCCAGTTTCCGAATGTGAGGCTTCGCTCCTGTCCAATCTCAGCGGCTGGCGCGTCATTCTTGTTGTTGTTCTTAAGGATGATGAACCAGAACATCGCGATCATCACGCTGACCGCGGACATCAGCAGGACGAAAATCGCCGATTTTGCCAAGTCCTCGGTGGTCGAGTAGGCGAGCGCGTCCCACCCAAGGAGCAGGTGCCCGAACGGCGCGGTGAAGGGAAGCACGAGGGTAAGGAATAGGACTGCCAGATCGGAATAGGGGCTGAGGCGGACCGGCTCGCGGGCGCGAAAACGGCGCCAGAGCGCGGCTGCGATCAGGAAGGCGCCGAAAATCGCGCCGGACATGAATTGGTTCTCTTTGGTTGCGAATCCGAGCGCCATTGCAGCGACGGTCAAATAGAGCCATTTCATCCTGCGATCTTCGACGAAGCGAAAAATGCCGTACACCCAAATCATCGCGATCAGAACGATGTAGATGTCGTTGCGAATGTAGCGGCTGTGGAAGAGGAGGCTGGGGCTGATGAGCAGCATCAAGCCGGCGAACAGCGCGCCGAGTCGTCCGAGCCAGCGCCGGTAGAACCAGGCCATGCCGATCGCGGCAATACCGGCCAAGGCGGGCATGACGCGTGATGTGGCGTCACTAGCGCCGAACAGATAGTAGATGAGAGCGTTGGCGTGGAACAGGAAGGGCCCGTGCATCATCGGGTTGTGTTGATAGCTGCCGCTGCGGTAGAGTTCGTGCGAGTAGACGGCGTGCAGGCTCTCGTCGTGGCTCATGCCGCGCGCCCCGAGTTCGTAGAAACGAGTTACGACGGCCAGAATCAGGATGGCTGCCCACGCGACCACCTCCCAGTCGAGGCGCCAGGACTGAATGATGCTGCTGTCGAGCAGCACCGAGGGCGCGCTCTGCTTCGCATCAGCAGATTGGTGTCCTTCCGCAACGGAAGGCGCCTCGTCGGCGTTCAGCGCCCGGCCTTCCGCTCTTTCTTCATCAGCCATCGTCTACTCCCGTCTTACCCAAAGTTCGGCTTCTTCCAGGGTGGATTCGTCCCCAGAAACTTGCCCCCTCTCTCGCAAGAGAATCCATCTCAAGCGGGGGCCGACACCGACCAGGTCTGTCGGCAGCCAGCGTTGAACAACTGCATAACTGCTGCCAATATAGCCGCTGGGCAGGTTGAGCCGCTCACCTTCGCTGCCGGCGCCAGGCTGGCTCACTACCAAAGCATCAACTTCCAATTCTCTCATCTGGGAACCAGGTTGCCAACGCAGAACGCGCATAGAGCGCAAATGCCAGGCGAAGAACGGCAGATGACTGGGTTTCACGTGCAGGTAGACCGGAATGGCCGTATTCTTGCCCGCGCGCAGAAAGCTGAGGCGTGTGACATCCTCCGCCAACAGAGCGATACCATCGTTTCCCACTTCGGCAAAGAGGCTGTGTACCTGACTCGCTTCCGGGCGCAGATTCATCTTCCAACTACTGCTCGCCTGTACCAGAAAGATAGCCCCAAGAAACAGCAAACCGAATGCCTGCCCCCCCACTCGGGCGCCTGCCCACATTAAGAGAAACAGGCCCAGTGCCGGGATTAGCAGATAGAAAGCGGTCAAACGCCAGTCAAAGCTGCCATTTCGCAACGATTCGGTCAAAATGCCTGTCCAGAAGTATGACGTAACAAGCAGGATACCCATGGTCGCGAGGGTCAGCAAACCGGCTTCGTTCTTGTACAGCCCTCGGGTCAGCCCAAAGCGGAGGATCGTCGTTGCCGTTCCTGCAGCCAGCAGCGTCAAGGGAAGGCCGAGGACGAGCAAACTGACGGGCGATCGGCCGGGCAAAAGTACCAGCATCAACGCCCAGCCGACACCAGCAGCCAAGACACGCAACCATTTCGTCCGGGTAGAATTCGGTGAAGGGACATTCGCATTCAGGATATGCTCGCTTTGATCCTCATCCCTTCCATTGGATGACCAGTTTATCTGCGCCAGCGAGATGAACAGCCCGATTCCGCCAAAGAGAATCAAGAACGGTTCGTCTACAAGTAGGCTGAGCAAGGCCCAATTCAACGGGTAGTCTTGCAGCGCGTGAAGAAGTGGAGCAGCTTCGGAACCGCCGAACAGGTGCTCGATGGCGAGGCCGACGCTTTCGCCGATGAGGGACAGGCCAGAGAAATGGGCGAAGAAACCGGTTGCACCTAAGACGATCGTCCCCAAGAAAATAGCTGCCGTTCGACTCCGCATTCCTTCCTCAAACAGATAGCGAGTGTTGTCGTATCTCAGCATAAGCGCGAACAATATTGTCGGCAGCAACAACCATGCCAACGGCCCGCTGATCAGGAATAGCCCGGCGGCGGCAGGCAGCCAGGTTGCTCTGCTTCCCGCATCACTGTCGTCGAACAGCCACCCCAGCAGCGGTACGGCCGTCAAGAGCGAGAGTGTGGCGCTGTCTGCCATGCGACTGAAGGAGAGCAGCCAGGGGTCGAAGGCGAAGAGGAAGGCGGCCATCAAGGCTCCCCCTCGCCCCATGCTGCTGCGGAGCGTCCATGCGGCCAATACGAGTCCCGCGCCTGCGGCGGCGGGCACGAGGCGTGCCCAAAAGGCGTTGCCCCCGCCCGTCAGAAAAAAGAGCCCGCGTTGGAGCGAAAAGAGCAGCGGGCTCACCGGTGCGCCCTGATCGGGGAGCTGGCTCGTTTCAAGCAGACCGTAAGAATGGGCCAGCCAGGCGGGCCAGATCTGCGCCGCTTCCCAGGGTGAAATCGGTTCCGAAATGCCAAGACCGTAAAGACGAAGGCTCAGCGCAAACAGGAACAGGAGCGCGTACAGTGCTTGCTCTACGGTGGGCCCGCTTCCGACGGCAGCGGAGAAGACCGCGGGTAGCTTTTCCTTTGCCGGTCGTTCGTCCTCCGATTCTGGTTTTTGAGCGTTAGGTGTTTCAGTCGAATTCTCTTCTGACACCGGCAACCTATGATTCCTTGCTTACCGTACCTGTTGTTGGTTTTGCGGTCAGTCGCGTTTGTTCCTGACGCGCGAATGGCTGCGGTTGATAGAGGCCGCTAATATCCTTTTTCTGCTGCGACCTGGGTTCGAAAGATGCGAAAGTTGCCCTGTTCGAAGACTAGCTCCAGGAAGGCGCTCAATTGCAGTTCCACCGCCGGCGTCAAGCCGTATTGCGCTCGCTCCTCGGGGCCGACGATCAGATAATCGACCTGCCAGCGGTCGAGCAACGCCGGCAGGGTCGAATGCATGGGCCGCTGGTAGATCTCCTCAATCGACTCGGCGCGGCCGGCCGCCTGCGCCCCGAAGGCTCGACCGCGCCACTGGGATTGATGGCCGTCCCATCCCAAGAGTGTTGCCCTTCCCGTAGCGGCGCTAATGCGAGCGGAATTGACCCTATAGCTTGCGCCTTTTGCTTCGAGTATGACTGCTTTTTCAGGCGTGTTGCGCCGTATCCAATCGATCGCTGCCTTTTCATCTGCGCCGATATAGGCAAGGCCGTTGAGTGTTGGCTGGCGGGTGCCAAAGCCGCTGATTTTGGCGTACACGCCAGCCACAGGATAGATCAGGCACAAGAGGATAAGCAAGAGTGAGAAGGCTGGAAGAAGGAATCCGGGAAAAGAGAGCGACACGCGGCCCGATGCGAACCAGGCGATGGAGAAAGCAGAGGCGATGGCCAGCAGCAACCAACTCTGATAGTAGAATTTGAAGATTGTATTCATGCGATTGCCAAAGTGGTCCCGCAGATAGGTGAACTCGGGCGCATAGGCGAGGAGGATGCCGATCGCGGCAAGGCAAAGTACAAATGCTGTCGTGCGCGGCGACTTTCCCGGGCCAACAAGCCGTTGCCAGAGCATCGCCAGTGTCAGTGAGAGAAGGCAGCCCAATAGGATAAAGGTAAGTGGTTGTGCGAGGCGCCGCCGGGTGATGATTTCCGCGTACCCGGCCGCACCTTCGGGCAGGGGAGGCGCTGCGGCTGCACCGTTGACAGTCAGCAGCCCGGCTATGAAGAGGTAGACGACAGGCAGGCCGAAGACGTAGATGGCGATGGTAACCAGGACGACCGCAGACGGGGGCTGCTCGCGCCATGCGACGAGTAAGAGAGCGGTGACGGCGAGCAGGAAATGGCCGAACATCAGCAGGAATTGGGGCAGGCGGGTCGGGTGGAAGAGATTGGGGATAATTCCGGCGGCCTGGCTCTGTGCGGTCAAGAGGTAAGGCAAGTAGAGAATTATGGTCCCTGCGATGAGCGCGAAGCACAAGATGCCGACGCGCGTCAACGCGGCGCGCAAGGGCGCATTGCCCTCGGAGATCTGCCATGCGCCTGTGAACATCGCCGCCATAGCGAACAGCAACAGATAGGGAGGAAAGTCCCACGTATTGAGGAAGAAGAGGGCACCGGTTGCCGCGATCAGCAGGCCCAGCCCAGCTGCGCCCAGCGGCAGGTCGCCGGCCAGGGAACGAAGGTGACGAAATGGTGTCTGTGGTCGGGCTTCTCCGCGGTTGTCGGCGCAGAACCAGTTTAGCGCGATTGCGATAACAAGGATGACGAAGGGCATGGCCAGTACGTGGGGATGATTGTCTCCAAGGATGTAGCTGAAAACTGGGAACTCGTCGATGATTTCGATGTGGTTGCCGGCCAGATCAACGTCTTCGAGGACGCGGCTGGCGCGCCACCACCAGCTCCAGTTGCTGTCCATGTACCAGAGGCGCGAGACCTGCGCTCTCTCGGGGAAGTTGTAGACATCGACCAGGCGGATCAATCCGTCGAGGCGGGCGCCCTGGGCATACAGCCATTCGAGGAGCACATGCAGATTTGAGGTCAAAGCGACGGCGACTGCCGTCAGCAGCCCGGCAGCCACAGGAAGCGCCCCATGGAGAGAGGGCTTCAGGGCTTCATTTTCTGGTTGGCAGTCATCGGCAGCGGTCTCGTGATCGACGGCCGCATCATTGGCTTCATTGTCTACTTCATCTTCAGACTCTTCGCCGGCTTCGGCGTCGGTTCCCTCTTCGGCATATTCGCCGGCTTCCTCGCTTTCGCCGTCGTCGGCAACATCAACTGAGAGTCTGTCTTCGACTTCGTCTTCGTCGGCTGGGGCGTTGTCCGCTTCTTCTGCTCGCAGGCGCAAGAGGTTGTAGCCGATCCCGAAGCTGCCGGTGAAGAGAAGCCCAAACCAACAGGCCTGGCCGACGTTGTACGCGATCTCCGGGGGTTGGCCGGCGAGTCGCGCCAAGGCGGCAATCATCCAGTATCCAAGGTAGTAATAGCTAATGGCATAGCCCGAAAGCCACGGATCGCGCGGCGGGTAGGTGGGGCTGCTCCAGATGCCGCTGATGAACATCAGGTCCATTGGCTGTTCAGTATGGTTGATGGCGGGGTCGCGGGCCCGCACCCAAGTCCACGCGGCGAAGGCGAAAAGGAAGAGCAGTTCGACAGTCAGCACGTAGGGCCAGCGGGGGAGTTTAATTTTCGAGCTGCGCGAAGGCGCTTGTGATTCGCTCGGCTGCGCTGTTCCCTTTCTTCGGGCAAGCCAGAGGGACAGGAGGGCGGTGAGAAAGAGGGCAAGCCAGACGCCGCCTACGTTATTTCGCAGGAGGCCGTAGCTTGTGCCGAGCCATAGAAGGAGGCTGACGAGAAGGATGCCCAGTATTCGTGCAAATGCGTACCCATTGTCGGGCAAATTGCGGAAATAGCGCAGGGTCAGTGGTAAGGCTGCGGCGCCGACCAGCTGGGTGACCAGGTACCAGGTCAGAAAGGGTAGAACGACTTCACGCATTTCGGGTGTCCCTGTTCCCGCGGGCGGCAGCTTGCGCACAATTGGGGAGGGGGCGCTTCCCAACTTCCGACAGTGATTCCGGCCTGGCGCTCAGGGCCTGCTCGACTACCTTCTTGTGGAACCGCTCCATAGGGGGTAACTCGTGTTGGGAAAACAGGCGGGCTTCAAGAATCTCAACCGGGTCGATCGCCAGTTGACCGCCGTCGATCCGGCCGAGCAGAAAGAACTCCAGGGTGCGGGAGGTGGACCGATGGCAGACAATGTCTTCGATAACGACCTCAAGCGCCAGCTCTTCGCGAACCTCGCGTCGCCAGCAGGCAAATATGGTTTCGCCGGGGGCCAGCCAACCGCCGGGCATGCCCCAGATTCCAGCCTGGTGGAAGCGATGGCGCAGCAGCAACACTTGCTGGGAGTCGGTCAAGAGTACGCCGCTAACACCGACAATGACTTTGCCGTTGATTGCCCAGGTAACCGCGGTGCGAACCGGTGACGGCGAATTGCGCCAAATGCGGGCCAGAAGGGGAACGACGTTTGCCATCAGTCTCATAATTACTTCTGCCCTCACCGGCCCGATGAAGCTGCTGGCGGCTGAGAAGGCACGGCGTAAATCGTCACCTTCTGATTCTGGAAGACAGTCTCCAAAAGGCCACTTGCTTTCAGTTGCTCCAGCCTTGCGGGCGCGGCCGGGTGTTGATGGCGCTCCAATTGCCCGACGTAGATGAGGTCGATGTCCAGCTCTCTGATGATTTCTTCGATGCGACCGATTTCGTTCGTTTTCCAGAATTCGCTGAGTTTGCCGTGGCGTGCGCCTACGTCTTGTGCGAAGCGCTGCTCACCTGCGTGCATGCCCAGCAGTCCGCTCAGGCCTGTGAGGCTGGCTACGCGCGTGCCACCGGCCCTGTAGTAGTCGATCTGCGCCGACTCGGCAACAACTGCGTTGCCGGGCACATTCTCCAGAATCCAGCGGATCGCCTCCCAATCGTAGCGCAGTTCGATGGCGTTGTCGCCATCGGGCCATCGATAGACCCCGTTTTCCATGAATGCCATTCCGTCCAGGGTTCCGACCGGAGGCCGCCAGCCAGGGAACCGTTGTGCCGAGCGTGAGGGTGTGCCCCATAGCGGGAAGGCCAGGCTGGCGGCAAGGAGGAGGGCGAAGGCGACGCTCCAGATGCGTCCGGCCGGCGCCAGAGGAACTTTGATCGGCCACACGGATTCTCTCCGTGCCGGAGGCTCCATGACTGTTGCGGCATGAGACTCTCTCCTTTGCGCTGCTGTGAGCCGGGCAAGGATCCTGGGCAGTACTATCGCTGCCGCGACGCCCCACAGGACCCAAACCTGGCTGAAGAATTTGAAGAGGGTATTCATGCGATAGGCGTTGCCGCCCTGAAGGAAATCCTTCAGATAGACCAATTGCGTTCCAGCCAGAACGGCCAGGCCAACCGAAGTCAGCAAGGCAGCAATGACCGTTCCGGTATCGGATACGCGGCCCCGCCGCAGGAGCAGGGGAAGCGAGATACCCAAGGCCGGCAGGCAGATGGCAAGTATGACCTGGTCGCTGAATACCAGGAGCAGGGCTGAGGCAAGGAAAAGGATCGGGCTGAGCACCGTCCCGGTAAAGTAGACCGGCGTACCTTTGCGCACCAGCAGCCTGTGCAAGCTGAGGAAGCGGAGTCTGCTCGATTCGCTGCGCCCAAACAGCAGCCAGGAGAAGAGGACAAAGGCGAAGAATCCCCAGATTTGGGTCCAGTGCCCCAGTTCGTCCGGCGCCCGCACGAGCCCGATGCCGCCGGCGGCCACATTCGTGTAGCTGCGAAAGAACGGCAGGAACAGCAAGTAGGCGCCCGCCAGCTGGACTGCGCCCAGCACAATGACACGCCCCAGGAGTAGCCGGCCTCGTTTGAGGTGCAGTGTCACCGCCAGCACCAGGACCCCGAGGCCAAAGTAGGTGGGCAGCTCCCACAGGTTGACAGCGGTCAGCACTCCCAGCGTGAAGGAGAAGCCGCCGAGGAGGAGCGTGAAGTAAGGCCAGTGCCGCCTCCAGTCCAGTTTGAAGCTGTTGAGGAGCGCCAACGCCAGTGCGACGAAAAGGAGCGAAAAGGGGATGCCGATCATGTGCGGGTGCAGGTCGGCGTAGGTGAAGCTCCAGTAAGGAAACTCGTTAATTGTTTCGGGAATGACACGGCTCGGCGCCCAGAAATCATAGTTCGGCAGCGGGGCGCCGGTCGTCACGGTTCCCCATAGTCCGCTGACGGCGCGAAGCGGAGTTTCTGCGGCAGGAATGCCGAAGTCAAACTGACTGTGGCTGGCCCTGCTCAGCGAAAGCAGGAGCTGTTTGAAGCCGGCCAGGTTGCCGAGAACGGCTACGAAGAGCGGCGCCAGCAGGGCCGTGGCGATACCTTCGTACCAGGGGCTAAGCCGTGCGTTGGCGGAGCCTGAGTTTGGTGGCGGGTCGTCGGACGGCGTCTGCGAACGGTGATCCGGCTCCTCGGTAGCGCCGGTCTGAGCATACTCGGGGATAGGGGCGGGTCCAGCGTAGAGCGCGGCCTCGCCTTCAAACAGGAGCGGGTCGGGCAGGTCCCGTGTCTCGTCCCATTTTTCTGTTGACGGCGGCTCCGACTCGCTGTCGAACGTGTCAGCGAGTCCTTCCTGCGACAGCCGTGAAAGGGCAGGAGGATCCGACTGTTCAGGAATCACGGCGGGATTGGGATCGGTGTCTGATTCCTGGGGGCGGAGAGGGGGATCTTCTGATCGCGACAGGTTCTCTCCGGGCCGTCGCCGCGCGGAAACCGAGTAGGCCACGGCGAAGGCGTTGAGCACGGTAAGAGCGAAGAGCGTGGGAATCGCCAGATTGAACGCGACCTCAGCGTAGATACCGGTCAGCTTGACCAGGTAGCCGACCAGGTAGATGCCGTAGTAGTAGTAGTTGATGTAGCCGCCGGCAAAGTGCGGGTCGACCGGCGGGAATGTGGGGCTGCGCAGAATGCCGTTGAGGAAGGCGAATTCCATGAATTTTTCGCCGCCGAACCAGGGTTGCCACAGGTCGGGGTTGGCCCTGCGGACGAGGACGAAGAAGACGAAGGCGGCCGCGAAAAGCGCTTCGCCAACCAACAGAATGCCCCACATTCGGCGGACGAAGGAAAAGACGCGACGCCAGTTCCGAGCCAACACGGCCGCGTTGATGAGGGCCACGAGCGCTGCGGCCAGCCATGCATTTCGTACGGTGTTGTGCACGAGGTCAAGGCTGGCGAACAGCCAGAGCAGCCAGCCGCACAGCAGCCAGCCGAGCGTCTTGGCGAGCAGATAGCCGCGATCGCGCAGGGCGCGGAAGAGGAGGAAAGACAGGGGCCAGGCGGTCCAACCAAGTAGCGAGACTACCAGCCACCACCAGGCGACGGCAAGCCAGGTGTTTTGGCTGGCAGCCTGGTTCCACCTGTAGTTGTCGACCAGCGGAAGCTGATCCAGGGGCGTTTCCAACAGCAAGGAAGGCTGTCCGTCTCCCTCCTGGCGCGCGGGTGGTTGTCGTTCTCCTGAGGGGATTTCCTTACCTTGGAGCAGCGAAAATACAATGTTGACCAGGCCGCGTTGCTCGTTTTCGGGCGCGCTGCCCAACCCCAATGCGTTTAGCAGGGGTGACAGGGGCGGGTCTTCTCCGCGATGCCAAGGGATTGCCTCTTCCCAGGAGCCGAACAGGAGCGCATCGTATTCGGCTTCGTTGAGCTCAGATTGCTTGGCGAAGATCGACACACGCGGATGATCATAGAGGCTCCAACTCTCGTCGGCCTCGTGGTCGGGAAAGGTTAATCCCAGCAGTTGCGGGGGCGAAGTAAAGTCGGCGGCGTGGACGAAGCCCAGACGTTCGCCGAACATCAGCTCGTAGTAGAGAATCGTCATCGGGTAGCGCTGCGGCAGCTCATCGACGCTCTCATAGATGCGCTTGGAGCTGTAGATGACGTAGTCGGCTTCCTGCAGCTTCTGCCGCAGAATGGCGTACTTTTCCTCAGTGTCTTCCTCGTAGGGCGACCAGTCGATGTGACGCAACCCATGGCTGCCCATATCCATGCCTGGTTCACCGGGTATGCTCTTGGGCAAGGGGTCGTCCCATGATTCCCAGAGTATGACTGAACCGGGCGAGGCGTTGGCGTAGACCCAGCGGCTGGCCGTGATCCAGGTGTGCTCGCGCGCATAGACGCCGTTGATAAGGGAGAGGGACCAGAATAGAGCGCCTCCGACCGCGATCAGCGCGAGGAGCACGGCCGGCAGTTGGACCGGCAAACGCCGTCGCCGGCTTTCGCCAAGTTTCCAAAGCCAGATGATCATTCCGGCGGCAAACAGGAGGACGAAGGGGAGGATGGGGCTCATGTAGCGGTTGAACTTGGCCAGAAAGGCTCCGGTCAGCCCGAAGTAGGGAACGACCCAGGCCCATACAACGAGTTCCCCGAGCCTATACCGGAGCAGGATCGATTTTGCCAGCGCCCAAAAGCTGCCTGCGAGCGCGATGAGCCCGAGCGGCAGGCCCATGCCCCAAACGACCTGTTGTCGAATGAAGTAGAGATACGGTGTTGTGTTGCGATATTGGCGAGTGAAGGGAAAGTCGGCAATTCCGCGCACCATGCGGCCCTGTTCGACGAGTGTGGCCTGGATGAAACTTTGCCAGTCGAGGATGGCGTAAGGGCTTGTAACCAAGAAGGCGATAAAGGCCAGAAGAAGGGCGACCGGTGCGCCGAGGAGCATGCGGCGGGCGCCATTACGATTGGCACTATTACGGTCGGCGTTATCGTGGTCGGCACTATTGTGGTCGGCACTATTGTGGTTGGCACTATTGTGGTCGGCACTATTGTGGTCGGAAGCAGGCTGCCCGTCAGCCGAGAAGGCTTGTGGCGTGTCGGCAGACCGCCAGCCTGCGGCCAGGGCGGCCACAATTGGCACGGCAAGGACCGGCAAGGCGCTGAACTTGGCGGAGATGGCCAGCCCTGCGCCGATGCCTGCCCAGATTACGCCGCGCCAGGAACGATCCTGGACCATCAGGATGCCGCCGTAGACGGACAGGACGACAAAGGTCGTACTTGAGGGGTCCATCGCGAAGAAGTGGCTCAGTTGGACAGCCTGGGCAGTGAAAGCGTATAGCGTTGCGGCCAGCAGGGCGGCGGCGTTGCCATAGAGTCTGCGCCCTACGAGGAAAAGGAGAAGGATGGTGAGCGTATCCAGCAGGGCCATCAAGAGGCGTCCGGCGACGGCAACGCCGTTGCAAGCATGGTTGGCCCGCTGCATGAGGCCGAGGATCCGGTCAGATAGCGGGAGGAGCGAGGCCGGCTCTGCCAGGCCGCTCAGCAGCTCACCGGTCAGAATTCCGAGGTAGAGCGGGAAGTGGCCGTAGGTGAAGGAGCGGCGGCGGTCGTTTTGTCGGTCCCAGAGGGGGTTGAGTGGGCTGCGTCGCGGGTCAAGGAACTCGTCGGACGAGGAGGGCCATTGGATTGAGGGCGCGTAGAAGCAGGTGGTGCTGCGTTCGTCGGGGTGGGCGTTCAGCCCGCCGTCGAAGTTGACGTTCCAGGTTCGTAAGGTCAACCCGGCCAGCGCCACTACGCCGAGAATCAGATATGTTAGGTATGAGCGCATCGTGCTCGTTTCTGCTGGGTATCAGGTATTGGGCATTTCACCGACCCAGAACGCAAAACGGAATACGCTGTGCGCGATGTAAAACGGTCATGGCTCGATCGGCCAGTCTGGCACGACCCAAACGATCTGATGTTCGGGCGGCGGCGGCCACAAAAGGTAGACGTCAACCCAGCTGCTCCACAGTTCCAGGTTGTGGTCGTCGTAGCCGAGGTCTATGCGCCGGATTTGGATGTTGCCACCGGTATCGAGTGCGTCGCCGATGCCGTAGCCGGGCACAAATACTTTGGTGCGCAGAGGGATGTACCTGGGATCAACGGCGACAACGCCCTTGCGCATCGGGTCTCCGGTACGGGTGATTCCGTACCAGGGTACGCTGCGGGGTACACCGGCGGTCGATGCGCTGTAGCTGGTAGCCCGCATGCGGATTGAGCGCCAGTAGACGATTTCCTGTCCATCATCGGTAGTCAGCGTTTGGGGGACAATCTTCTGGCCGTAGACGATGACCTGGTCACGCGGTTCCTGGGCTACCCAGACGTCTTCGAGCACGCGTTCGACTTCCTCGCCGTCAACGAAGCGGGTGCGATAGCGCCGCCTGGTGATGCCGTAGGCTCCCGGTTCGACTCTGCGGGTATCGATGAGGAGGTCGCGATCGCCGATCCAGACGGTCTCAAAAGGAGCGATCTCTTCTTCGAGGTCGATCTCTTCCACGATCCGGACAATGGAGATTTGCATTTCCGGGTAGATGAGCGCGTCGAGCGAAGGCGAAACTTCGTCCAAACCGGCCAGTCCGATGCCGATTTCAGCGAGCGCATCGCCTACGGTCCGGCTCAGCGTGCGCGTCTTATAGAGGCGACCGTCGGCCAGCAGACTGATGGGGGTGCTGCGCTGAATGAGCACCCTCATGCCGGTGCTGACAGGCGTTCCAAGGCTCGGCTGGACGTTATCGCCCAGGTAGATGGTAATCTCGGCGTCGAGCAGGGCTTCGCCGACGGTCTCGGACATCGTATGAATCGTATATGGAATCGAGCCTTCGTCGATCACGAGCAGTGCCGACCGATCGATTTCGATGCGGAGCGGGTCGTTGCCTATCTGCCCCCAGAGGCTGCCGATGCCGAAGAGGGATGGGTTCAGCTTGGGCGGGGCCCTGGGGATCTCCTGGTCCCAGCTAGCGAGCTCGCCATTGATGGTTACGCGGTCATAGGAATTGAAAGCGATGCCGGCATCGCGCAGGAGCTCGACAGGCGTTGAGGCCCAACTTGAGATCAAGGTTTCGCGGCCGTCGGCGTAGATGCGAAAGGGGCGCGGAAGGTCAACCCTTATGCGCATCCCGTTCACGATTTCCGTGTCGAGGCTGTGGGAGATCCGCACTTCTTCAAGTTGCCCGGTCGAACCCTCGCCGGCGCCATTGCCAGGCCGAAGGAGGCCAAGGGTCGCGACGGTGCCTACCTCCGTCTGCGCGCCTGGCAGCTCACCCAATTGGTCCAGCGACAGGCCAAGGTCTGTCAGCAGTGCGCCGACAGCCCGACGATGCGTATTGATTGTGAGTGAGTGACCGTCAACCACGATCTCAACCGGAGTTGCGGTGAAGTTCCAGAGTGCCCAAAGGCCAACGATAGCGGCCACCACCAGTGACAACCGCACCATCAGCCGAATCTGCCGTCCCTGCCATCGTCTGACTGGGGGATGGGCGACAGTCACATCAGGTCTTACCCGTCGAGTGACAGTAGCCATGGCTCTATTTTATCCAATGAGATATAAGAGTGAAAAAAATCCGAGTCCTGCCTATGCACACCTAAGACTGTGCGAGTGCCGGAAATGTTCCCGAAATTGAGGAATTCGTTTAGAGGAAGTTGGTCAAAGGGCGGGAGAAGGGAGGGATAAGCCGGCCCGGCGATGCGCGGCCGTTTCGCCAGAGGTCTATGAGTCTGCGGTTGCAGGGACCTCGTTGGAGGAGGCTGGGGAGGGCCTGCAAAGACCCCGGCTCAGATCGAACGCTTGGCCATGGGCGGCCTGCGCCAGGGCAGGCGCGCGAACGGGAATCGGTGTTCAGGGGGGCAGCGGCCGGCCGGCTCCAAGCAGAGAAGGATGCCGTAAGAGGAAGGGCAATGTTACTCGAGCCGGTTCATCTCGTTTCGGAGCGGCCAGCGGTAGCGTTCTTGCGGCCCGGTGTGATGGGCCCAAGCCTGGAGAATCGGTTCGTCCGCCCTTTTGCACTCCATCTTTCGCCGAACCCATTCCGGGTCCCAGTCGCGCCGGGCTTCGGCGTGCAGATCTTGCATGATGGACTGGCATCCGGCGTCGTCCGAACGGTCAACCTGTTCGTCCGGGTCCTCCTTCAAATTGAAGAGCTGAGGCGGCTGCCGGTGATAGTATATGTATTTCCAGTCTTCGCGCCGGACCATACGTTGAAAGGCGCCTTCGGGCGGGGCGAACTTGTCGGTGCAGTATTCGGAAAAGGCGACGTCCTCCCAGGGCGGGGAGTCAGGAAGCCCGTCGATTTGGGCGAGAAAGCTGCGGCCGGCTGCATTAGGCAGCGGCGGGGCGGCGAGGGCGTCGAGCATTGTTGCGGCCACGTCGACGGCGCTGACGACACGCTGGCAGCGCTGCCCTTGCGGGATGCGACCGGGCCAACTCATGATGAGGGGAACTCGGACCGACTCTTCGTAGAAGACGTGCTTCCAGAAGAGGCCGTGCTCGCCCTGCATATCGCCGTGATCGGAGGTGTAGACGATCAACGTATTGCGGTCGAGCTGGTTGGCCTTGAGCGCGTCCAGAATCTGTCCGATCAGCGCGTCGGTCCGGTAGACGAGGCCGGCATAGGCAGCCCGCGCCCGCAGGGCCTCAGCGTCGTCCAACTCTTCGATGCCGGTGGCGTTGCGCCACCAGTGCAAGAAGGTATGTTCTTCGCCGGCAGGGGGAGCGGGCTTGCGCGGGGGCGCAATTGCGCCGACGTAGCGCTCGAAGTCTTCGGCGCGGGCGACGTAGGGGGGATGCGGCAGCATGAGCCCGACGGAAATGCTGAAGGGTTCGTGGAGCAGGCCGGCCCGCTTCTGCACGCCGAGCTGGTTCAGGCGCGCGATGGTGACTGCGGTAACTTCTTCGTCATGCACCTGGTAGCCACTCTGGCCTGCGCCTGAGCGGATAAGGCTCATTCGTTCGGGGCCGGCAGTGCCTTCGAGTATGCCGCGGTCGGGCCCGGGGTTGCCAGGGTAGTTGGCGCTGTGGTCGCCGACAAACCGCGCGGCGTAGCCGTGCAGCTGGTCGGGGCCCAGGGCATGCATTCGTCCAACGAGCTCCGGCTTATAGCCTGCTGCGCCCATGGCGTGTGCGATGGTAGGAATTGTCGAGTCCAACGCGTGCTCATTGGTCCAGACTTCGTTCTGGAATGGGTGGCGGCCGCTGAGCATCGACATACGCGATGGGACGCAGATGGGCGAGCAGCAGTAGGCGTTATCGAAGACCACGCCGCGGGCCGCCAAGCGGTCGAGATTGGGCGTATCGACGATGTCGTTGCCGTAGCAGCCGGTTACATGGGGGCTGTGTTGATCGGAATGTATATAGAGAAGATTGGGCCGGGGCAATTCGCTCATTGCGTACTCCGTACAGGCTTACCTGAATGGTCGTCGCGGCGGGCTGAACTGCGGGTCGGCGCCGCGTTCCAAGTGCCCGCAGCCTCGATCCATGCTAAACGCGGAGGCCGTGATCGGGCAACCTTCCCGCTAAGGGGGTGCATCCCACTCTTTGGGTGGGAATCGTTTGGCGTGGAATTCATGCTAGCGGTGGCTGATATTGTTTAGCGGCTTTTGGGAGAGGCACAGGGCGGGCCCTGGGCCTGCCCCCACCGTTTCCGCGGCGTTCGCGGATTTTGGGGGCCGCGCGTTGGGCCGCGGGTAGCAGGGGGCTGCATTGACCCCGCGCTCGGCGAGGGGAGTACATCAGGGGGGCGTTGCGGGGGGAGTCCCCCGCACAAGGGAGGGCCGAAGGCCCGACCGTCCAGAACGGCAGTGGCCAGTGGTCGGTGGTCAGTTGCCGGCGACGTCAAGGGCAAGGGCTTGATCCACGAATTTGCGCGAATCTCCACGAAGGACGGCAACTGCTGGTTGGGTTAGGGGGGCGTTGCGGGGGGAGTCCCCCCGCACAAGGGAGGGCCGCAGGCCCGACCGTCCAAAAGGAATCAGGAATGCTCATTCCCCCGCTCGGCCAGAAGCTGGCGCGCGAGCGGCCATGACTCCGTGGCTACCCAGGGTACAGGGAATTGTACCCCAATGTTGGACTGCACCGCGGTAAGGGGGGCGCTCAGATTCACAGAGCGGCGGCATTTGCGGCCTGACAGGGAGACAGAATGGTTTGGCCGCATTGTTCGGATGCAGGATAATAGACTCCCGAATGACTGGTGTAATTTGGGAAGAGGGCGCGGCGGGCGAGCCAGGCCAGGCTGCCGCGCGATCAAGGTTGGCGAGCAGGCAAAGACGCGATCCAAAGTGCCCCCCGTCCGGAGATGGACCTGCGTTACGGCGCGGGGATGGTGTCGCGGTCTGAATGCCGAAAACTGAAGCTGAAGATGGGCGCGTGACTACAATTGGGAATCCCGGCGGTGAATTGCCGGAGAGAGAGTCGGATATTGGTTGTGCCGGCTGCGGTTCCGCTAACCGGGCCGACGCCAAATTCTGCGCATATTGCGGGCAGCCGATGGCGGCCGCGCAAAAGTGTGCCAGATGTGAGGCAGAAATCCTGCCAGGCCAGCTTGCCTGCTGGGCATGCGGTGCGCTTACGGCTGCCGCGCCGGAGGGCAAAGCAGAGGGCCTGGAGGAAGGCGAACCGACTTCTGCCGCGGCCGAGGAAGGAGGGAGCGGCGCGAGTTGGAGGGAACGGCTGCGGGGCATCACCGCCATCCGGATGCGTACGCTTATCCTTTGGAGCGGCAGCCCCATCCTATTCGCCGCCATCCTGGTGGCCGCGGTTGCGAGAGAGAGCCTCGGCATTGAGGGGATCATCTCCGGCCGGGAAGGGGAAGCACCCAATGTTGCCGCCGCTGAGGGTCAGGCTAGCGGACAGGCCAGCGCGGAAGAGGGGTCCAACTTCGATTTGCCGATCACCAGGACGACGCTGACCGGCGGCGACGAGAAGGTGATGGAATTCGAGGTCATAAATGACAGTTTCAGCCGTCCTCGCGGCGCCGCCTCGGCGAACGGCAGGCTATACATCGTGGACCCGGAGCAGGGCGCGCTGTTTGTGCTGGATTCGGACGGAGTGGAGTTGGGCCGGGTCAGACGCTCGGACAGCGACTTCGTCGAGCCGGTCGACGTCGCCGCGGACGCGGCCGGAAACGTTTATGTTTTGGACGCGGGCGGAGGCGGACAGATAAGCGTCCACGATGCGGACGGCGCTTTCGTCTTCGCGGTCCCAATCGCGGAGAACACGCTCGATCGCAGCCGGGGAATCGACGTGGACTACCAAGGGCGCATCTGGGTTGCGCTGACTCCGGCGTTGGACGTGGCCGCGTTTGACGCTGGCGGGCAGGAGCTGATCCGAATCGCGACCGACCTGGAGGGCAGAGATCTGCAGCCGGTTGACGTCGTTTACAGTGCCGACGACGCGGTCTTCGTTTCCACAGTAGGTCTGACGGCTGTGATCCGTTTTACGCTCACAGGAGAGCCGGTAAGCCTATGGCCGCTAGTTGACGCGAACAGCGTGGACGGTCCGCACTTAGCCGTAGACGAGGACGGGGTTATATACGTCACGCAACCTGAGCGGGGCAGGCTTCTACGCATCGCCGGCGACGATCTGGACTCGTTGCAGGCGTGGGCGCTGCCGGCCGGGCCGTCGCTTCGCAAGCTGGTCGGCATTGCGGCGGGCCCAGACGGGGCGCTGGTGGTAACCGATAGCGAGAACGGCAGCATCTATCGGATTCCGACCGGGCAGCAGGATCCGACTGACGGTTAGGGCCAGCGAGGGGAAGATGCGAAGAGATGAGCCGATGGGGAGGGAATGTGACTGACAACGCAGGCAACGGCGAAGGCCGAGGGCGCGCGTTCTTCAGTGAACCAGACACTGCTGGGCTGATGCACCGTGCGTTCACGCGCGCGCTGGGCTTTGACAGGGCCGACATGGACCGGCCGATGATCGGCATTCTCAACACCTTCAGCGAGATGAACAATTGCCACGCCCACTTCCCCGAGCTGGTGGATGCGGTCAAGCGGGGCGTGTGGCAGGCGGGGGGCTTTCCGCTCGAGTTCCCCACGATAAGCCTGGGGGAGATTTACCTGACGCCGACTTCGATGCTGTGGCGGAATCTGGCGGCGATGGACACCGAGGAGATGATTCGGGGAAACCCGATGGACGGCGTCGTGGCGCTATGCGGCTGCGACAAGACTACGCCGGCCGCGCTGATGGGGATAGCCAGCGCCGATGTGCCGGCGATTCTCGTGTCAGGGGGGCCGATGCTCAACGGCCACTGGCGCGGCCAGACGCTGGGCGCGTGCACGGACTGCCGGCGACTAACGACGGAGTACCGCGCCGGCAACCTCGACGACGGGGAATACATGGAAGTCGAGGAGAATCTCGTGCGCAGCCGGGGCCACTGCATGGTGATGGGCACCGCCTCGACGATGAATTCACTTACGGAGGCGCTGGGCATCTCGCTGCCCGGCAACGGAGCGGTTCCGGCGGCAGACTCGCGGCGCATCCTGCTGGCTGAGAACGCCGGACGCCGCATTGTCGAACTGGCCGCTGAAGGGGTGCGTCCGTCGCGGATTCTGACCCGGGAGGCGCTCGAAAACGCGGTTACGCTGCTGTGCGCATTGGGCGGCAGCACGAACGCGGTGGTACATCTGCCTGCGCTGGCCGGAAGGCTGGGGATCGATTTGCCGCTTGACCTTTTCGACCAGATCAGCCGCCGCACGCCGTTGCTGGCGAATGTACGGCCCAGTGGCGCGTACCAGATGGAGGACCTTTTCTATGCGGGCGGCATCTCGGCGGTTTTGCGCGAGCTGCTCCCTCTGCTCCACGGCGATGCGGCGACAGTCACGGGCAAAACGCTGGCGGAGAATGTGGCTGCAAGCGGGATCGTAGACGCGGATGTCATCCGTGCGCACGACAGCCCCCTCAAAGCGGAGGGCGGATTGGCGATTGTGCGAGGGAACCTGGCGCCGTCGGGCGCGGTGATCAAGCATGCGGCGGCATCGCCCGAACTCATGCGGCACAGGGGGCGTGCGCTGGTCTTCAACGGCATCGCCGATCTTCAGGCCAGGATCGACGACCCCGCGCTCGACGTGGAGCCGGGAGACATTATGGTGCTGCAGAATGCGGGACCGGTGGGCGGGCCGGGCATGCCCGAAGTCGGCAATCTGCCGATTCCCAGGAATCTGCTGCGTCAGGGCGTGCGGGACATGGTGCGTATTTCCGACGCACGAATGAGTGGCACGGCTTTCGGCACGATCGTACTTCACGTGGCGCCCGAGGCGGCTGTAGGCGGGCCACTTGCCCTGGTCCGGAGCGGGGACGAGATTGAGCTGGATGTGCCGGGGAGACGGCTGCATCTGAATGTCAGCGAGGAGGAGCTCAGTCGGCGCCGCGCGGTGTGGCGTCCGCCTGAGCCTGTTTACGGGCGGGGTTACGGCAGGCTGTTCCTGGAGCACGTGCTTCAGGCGCCACAGGGCCTGGACTTTGATTTCCTGCTGGGTCGCGATCCGGTCGAGACTATGGCCCAACCGAAATATTGACAAGCCGCGACGCTGCCGGCCCTGGAGTGTTATGGGTTGTGGCAAGGGAGCGGATTTGGTGTCGGACCGATCAGAGGGAGCAGAAACGATGGCGGAGTTTCCACCGGTAGAGGATCAGATGGCGGTATTGATGCGGGGCGTCGAGTTCGGTGACGAACAGACACGCGTCAATATGGAGAAGGAGCTGCGAGAAAGAGTAGCAAAGAGCCGAGAAGAGAGGAAGCCCCTGCGCGTCTACTGCGGGTTCGACCCGACGTCCAGCGATCTCCATCTTGGCCATACTGTCCCGCTGCGCAAACTACGGCAGTTTCAGGAACTGGGCCACACGGTCGTTTTTCTGATCGGCACTTTCACCGGCACGATAGGCGACCCCAGCGATAAGGAGAGCGCACGCACGCAGCAGAGCCTTGAGGAGGCACTTGAGAAGGCGCGCGGCTTTACGCAGCAGGCGCAACGCGTGCTGGACGAGGAGAAGACGATTGTCGACTATAATCACAAGTGGCTGGGGAAGCTGGACTTCGGCGACGTGATCCGGTTGGCGAGCAACTTCACGGTCCAGCAGTTTCTGGCGAGGGACAATTTCAGCAAGCGGCATGCCCAGGGCGAGCCGATCTGGCTGCACGAGTTCTTTTACGCACTGATGCAGGGGTATGACGCCATCATGCTTGACACTGACGTGCAGATCGGGGGCACGGACCAGCTTTTCAATCTAATGGCGGGGCGAACGCTAATGAATGCTCACGGAATGCGTCCGCAGGTGGTGCTGACGTTTCCGATCCTGGTCGGTACGGACGGACAGCGCCGCATGAGCAAGTCGACCGGCAATCACATTGGCATCGACGAGCCGCCGGGGGTGATCTTCACCAAGGTCGTAAATCTGCCCGATCACACGTTTGCCAACTTTGCCGAGTTGGTTACCCGTTGGAGCCAGGCCGAGATTGATCGGATGGTGACAAAGATTGAGGCCAGCGAGATGGAGCCGCAGGAGGCGAAACGGGCCCTGGCGAAGGAGATTGTCAGCATTTTCCACGGCGAGGAGGCGGGTGAGCAGGCGGCGGTGGACGCGGCCCGGATGCACCAGGGCGCGGCACCCAGCGATGCGCCGCAGTTTCTACTTTCGCACAAGATGAACTTGCTGGACCTGATGAACGCTTCCGGGCTGGTGCGGAGCAAGGGAGAGGCGCGCCGACTGATTCAACAGGGCGGTGTGCGTCTCAACGGCGAGGCTGTCGCGGACGGCGTAACGACGTCGCTGGCACCGAATGGAGAGGAAAACGTAGTCCAGATTGGCAGAAAGAGGTTTTTGCGAGTTGTATCGGCTTCGTAACGCGGCTGGGAACAGGCGGGACGGCCAGGTGGTATCCGGCGGGAAAAGGAAAGGAACCGGATGCCACGCTTCCCCCGATAGTGGCTTCCAACCACAACGTGACAACTCGGTCCCTATGCAACAAAGAATAACATACTTCTTCTGATTTGTAAAGGGGCAATTTCCTGCAGTTTTCCAAAAAAGCGACGTGTGATCACCGAAATTGGCAGTTTGGGGGCTGTTTCCCCTGTTCCGGGGAGAGTCACCTCTCGAAATGTGACGAAATTGACACCAATTACAGCCAGCGCTGCACGGGCGGAGGAAGCATCGTTGGGCATTCGACCAAATCAACCTGAAACATTGAAGAGTGTAAGGAGTTAGTGATGGGGTCATTTGACGGAAAGCGGGGTCTGATTTTCGGCGTTGCCAACAAGAACTCGATTGCCTGGGGGATAGCGCAGGCGCTGGCCGAGGAAGGCGCAACCCTCGGTTTCAGCTATGCGGGTGAGATGCTGCAAAAGCGGGTAATCCCGCTGGCGGAGAGCGTCGGCAGCAGCTTCGTCGAGGAGTGCGATGTTACCGATGACGATGCGATTGACGAGCTGTTCACGAAGGTCGAGGAGCGGATGGGCAAGATCGATTTTCTGGTCCACTCGATTGCATTCGCCCCGCGGGAGGACCTCGGCGGCCGTTTTGTTGAAACGAGCCGCGACGGATTTCGAATTGCGCTCGACATCAGCTGTTACAGCCTGGTGGCGCTCGCCAGACGGGCCCTGCCGCTGATGACCGATGGCGGCAGCATCATGGCGATGACCTACTACGGGGCGGAGAAGGTGACGCCCAACTATAATGTGATGGGCGTTGCAAAGGCCGCTCTGGAAGCTACGATTCGCTATCTGGCGTGGGACCTGGGCAGAGATCAGATCCGGGTTAACGCGATCAGCGCGGGGCCGATCAAGACTCTTGCCTCGGCCGGCGTGAGCGGTTTTCGCAAGAGCCTCGGTTATGTTGGGGCGGTTGCGCCGATGGGAAACGTTACGCAGGGGGATGTAGGGAACGCCGCGCGTTTTCTCCTGGGGGACTGGGCGGAAAAGATTACTGGGGAGGTAGTATACGTTGACGGCGGCTACAATATCATGGGCGCGCCGGACCTTGACGCCGCGGAGGCCTGAGCCGCCGGAGGCAACTTCAGCAGAAAGAAAACGGGTCAGCCCTTGAGCGGGCTGACCCGTTTTTCATGTCTTGATACGGGAGCAACGGGGTTTGAAGACGAGCCCTCCGTTCTAAGAGGAGGGTTTGCGGTCTGCTACCCCACGTCACCGGAACCCTTCTGGTTTGGCAATTTGACCGCCGACCCACACGGACCAGCTGCTTGGGCGGCGGCCGAACCTTCTGCCGTGGCGGGAGCGACGGGATTTGAACCCGCGACCTCCGGCTTGACAGGCCGACATGCTAACCGCTACACCACGCCCCCAGCAGGAATTCGAGACATGTGAGGGTAAGGATAGCATTGCGGCACGCGATTGTCAAATGAAGGGTCAACTTGGGTGTATCCCACTCTTGGCGTGGGAATCGTAGGTCGGGGACTTCATGCCAGCGGTGGCTGGAATTGTTTAGCGGCTTTGGGGAGAGGCGGAGGGCAGGCGCAAGGCCTTCCCATACGGTGGCCGCGGCGTTCGCTGAATTGGGGGCGGCGCGTTGGGCCGCTGGTTGCTAAGGGCTACATCAGATCATACACTCGGCGGGTGGAGCGGTGTCAGGGGGGCGTTGCGGGGGGAGTCCCCCCGCACAAGGGAGGGCCGTCAGGCCCGACCGTCCAGAACTGCAGGTGCCAGTGGGCAGTTGCCGGCAACGTCAAGGGCAAGGGCTTTATCCACGAATTTGCACAAATCTCCACGAAGAACGTCAACTACGGGTTGGGTCAGGGGGGCGTTGCGGGGGGAGTCCCCCCGCACAAGGGAGGGCCGCAGGCCCGACCGTCCAGAACTGCAGTGGCCAGTGGTCAGTTGCCGGCAACGTCAAGGGCAAGGGCTCTATCCACGAATTTGCACAAATCTCCACGAAGAACGGCAACTGCGGGTTGCGTCAGGGGGGCGTTGCGGGGGAGTTCCCCCGCACAAGGGAGGGCCGCAGGCCCGACCGTCCAGAACTGCAGTGGCCAGTGGTCAGTGGCCAGTGGTCAGTGGCCAGTTGCCGGCAACGTCAAGGGCTCAATCCACGAATCTGCGCGAATCTCCACGAAGAACGGCAACTGCGGGTTTTGTCAGGGGGGCGTTGCGGGGGGAGTCCCCCCGCACAAGGGAGGGCCGTCAGGCCCGACCGTCCAAAAGGATGCAGGAAAACGTGTTCCTCCCCTCTGCCAAAGAATGGACCGTGGAGTGACCATGACTCCGCGGCTACCCGAGGTATAGGAATTGGTGCCCCAATTTTGGACTGCACCCGTCAACTTGGGGTGCAGTCCAAGATGTGTGCGATCTGTGGGCTGATGGCGAGAGGAAGGAGGGTGGAGGGAGGAGAGCCACGAAGCATTACGAACCTACACGAAGAAACACCAAGAGTCTACAGGTGGGAGGGAGGGGGGACATGCCTTCCGTACGAGGGGCAATTGGCCGTAGCAGGGGAGCAGGATTTTTTTGGATCGCGGCTGCGAGGCGGGCTGTCTGCGGCACCGCCTCAGTCGCTGCGAGGGGTGCGGCGGGCGATGTGTTTGCCGATCTGCCGTAATAGGCTTGGTGGGGCGTCGGGCTTACGGGGCGGGGAGGGTTTTTTCTTGTCGGTCAGGCGGGGCCGGCGGGAGTTTTGGGCGATCCGTTGTGCGGCTTGGCGTCCCTGGGTCAGGGCCTCATGGTAAAAACCCTTCATCAGCTCAGGCGTAATTTTGCGGCCCTCGGTTGCCCATAGTACGACCGCTCTGCCAATGGCCCAGGTGCCGGCGTAGGAGACGGCCACTTTGGGCACAATCCCCACGACTGGAATCAGTCCGCTCATCTGCCGGGCGATCTGGCGGAAAAGGAAGCCTCCACCAAGGACGCCGGCTATTTCGCCCAGCAGCTGCTGGGGCGAGCCCTTCTTGCCTGAGACAAGGGCGATCTTGTAGGCCATAATCAGTTGATTCTTGGTGAGAACAATTGCGTCGCCGGCGCCCAGGACAAAACCTAACCCTGGAACTGCCTCGCCCAGGCCGGTTGTGAAAGAGTAGCTGGCGTTGGCCTGGGAAGTCTCTTGAATGAGCAGATGGAAGGCAGGGGGGCGCAGGGGAGGCAGTCGGCGGGCCAGCGGCAGGCGCAACTCGGCGGGAGCGATTTCAACCAAGGCTCCGGCCACCAGCGCGACCGCCTGCGCGGACCAGTCAGGGACTGCGACGCGCGCCCGTTCGCCGCGGCGGGCAATGCCGGCCCCGGCGTTCTGCCCCTCAGGGCCGATGACCACGATCAGAGAGGGAATCGACTGGGCGTTGAGGGCCTGCAGCAGACTGGCCAAGTCGGCGCTGAGCTCAAGATTGGTGGTAGCAAGCAGGGCGCAGTCGGGTAATGTGTGCGGCGCGTTGGCGGGACGTTCTTGCGCTTCTGCGGCGCGGGGCACGATGGCTGTGCTGTTGGAGCGGAGCCCGGAACCGGAGCCGTCGGTGACGGTGAGCCAAGGATGGATGAAATCGGCGGCGGCGCCGCTGAGGGAACTTGCGGCATGCTCGGCGACTGATCCGTCATCGGCTGCGATCAGCAGATGAAAGGTGGACCCGATCTCGCGTTGAATTTCCGCCAGGTTGATTTCGCTGACGATCTGCCAGATCGAGCGCAACGGCAATGCGCGCATCGTCTGTGAAACCTATCCGTAGACTCGCGCGCCATCGCCGCTGCCGCGGTCCTGCGACTGGAGAACGCGGGCGAAGGCGTCGAGTGTACGCTCGATGTCATCCGAAGTGACGGAAAGATTGGTAACGGCCCGGAGGTGGGTGTTGTTGGTGGGATTGACGAGCACGCCCACTTCTTTCAGGCCGGCTGAGAGTTGCGCGGTCGTCATATCTTCGCGGGTCAATTCGAAGTAGACGATGTCAGTCTCGATCGTTTCGGGATCGACGAGGATGCCGTCGAGCTGCGCGAGTCCCTCGGCCAGCTTACGCGCGTTGGCGTGGTCGTCGGCGAGGCGTTCGACCATCTCGGAGATGGCGACGATGCCGGCGGCGGCGATTATGCCGGCCTGCCGCGTGCCGCCGCCGAGTATTTTGCGCATACGCCGGGCGCGGCGAATGAAATTGTCGCTGCCGGCTACGACGGAGCCAACCGGCGCGCCGAGCCCCTTGCTGAGGCAGACGCTGACGCTGTCGGCCTCCTGAACCACCCGTGCAGGGGGAACATTCAGTGCCACGGCCGCGTTCCAGAGGCGGGCGCCGTCGACGTGAAGATTCAGTTCGTGCTTGTGCGCCAGATTTCCGGCTGCGTCCATGTAGGTTACGGGAAGGCAGCGTCCGCCGCTGCGATTGTGGGTATTTTCGATTGCCAGCAGTCGCGTGCGGGGATAGTGTTCGTCGTCGTTGCGGATCGACGACTCGACCGATTCCAGGTCCAGCGTGCCGTCGGGCTCGGTGGGGAGAGTGTGGGGATGGACGCCTCCCAGAGCCGCGGAGCCGCCCTGTTCAGCCAGGAAGATGTGGGCCTGGTCGCCCAGGATCATCTCGTCACCGCGTCCGCAATGGCTGAGCACCGAAACCAGGTTGCCCATGGTACCGCTCGACACGAAGACGGCAGCCTCTTTGCCCAGCATTTCGGCTGCCATCGTTTCGAGGCGATTGACCGTGGGGTCTTCACCGTAGACGTCATCGCCGACGGGCGCTGCGGCCATTGCATTCCGCATTGCGTCGGTCGGCTGGGTGACGGTATCGGAACGCAGGTCGATAGTTTTGTGCGTCAAGTCGGTGACCTTTCGTAGGGGCACTAGCTGGCGGCCTGGCTGCGCCGGGCGTCTTGGGCTTCAACGCAAGGGTTGCCGGCTGGGATCATTTTCAACAAGAGGAGGAGAGAGAAAGGGGCGTGCTTCATCCTTAGAAAGGGGCGCCACCATTCTCTCTCCTCGCTTGCTTACGTCTGTGCTATCGACTATTCGGGCCGGAAGGTCCCGATAATCTGATTGATTTCCTGCTGTCGATTCCGGACCTGATTTTCCGGAACGGCGACGATCAGGATGTAAGCTGTGTCGTTGGCACGCAAGGCGGTAATCGCGACATGAGCGCTGAACAGACCCTGGGATGCCAGATCGGCTGTTGCCACCCCGTTGATCGAGGGCAGGTTATTGGTTGTGCCGGCCTCAAGGCTTTGAACTTCCACGGGCACCGGCAGCGGCAGTCTTTCGAGCTGTTCGGTCAGCCATTCAACCAGCCTCTCGGATGAGATGTCATCGTCAAGGTTGGGGAAGATGCCGACACCGGCCAATGCGGCGATTGGCGGCCTGGAGAAGATTGCCACCTGTGCAGAAAGATGGCCGGCGTACTCGCCTCCCTCCCCGGACAGTGCGTCATCGACCTGCTGGGCGGCGGCCGGGCTGACGAAGCGCATGATCTGGCTGAGCTGGCCGCTCTGCAGATCGAAGCTCAACCACCCTGGCGGGACGGCGTAGGAGAAGCCGAGGCGCTCGTTGACGACCGGGCTCCAACCACTGGGAATCGATACCTGTGGTTCGGGGGCGGGCGTTGCGGTTGGCGGCGCGGGCGTCGCGGTTGGCGGCTCGGGCGTCGGTGTGTCGGTCGGCGGGACGGGCGTTGGTGTGTCGGTCGGCGGGACGGGCGTATCGGTCGGCGGCACCGGTGTATCGGTAGGCGGCGGCGGCTCCGGCGTGGCGGTCGGCTCCGACCGCCGAAATAAATTGCAGCTGGAGAGTGCAAAGGCCATCACCAATGCCATCAGAACGACCCAGTAGGATGAGCGCCGGGGTACAAGGCGGCTCAACCAGCTGGTTCGTTCAACTTTCGAGTTCTGCATCGTAATCCTCCATTTGGATAGTTAGAGCCGCAACTGCGACTTCAAGAAAATGTGTGTTTCTTCTTCTCCACTATTGTTACTGAGCCAAATAAGCAGGCCTCCATCAAATGACTGAAGTACGCCTTGTCCTTGAGTTGGTTGGCCGGTCGCCCAGCCCAAAGCCTCCCGAACGTAGGGATTATCGGCCCAGATCTTGCCTATGCCGCGCACGGGTTCGAAAAGCCCATCCGCGGGCCCCTTGAGCAACTCCAAATCATTGGGTAGACGCGTTTCCCCGCGCCAGCTGTGTTCGCGCTGCTCCCATTCGCCGCTGTCGAAATGAATATAGACGGCGGGCCTATCTAGACGAGCCAGGGCCAATCCGAACTGGAATTGCTGGATTTCAAAGTCAGGGAGCGTAGGGTCGTTCGGATCGAGGGACTTGGATGGGTCGGTTGGCACGCCATTGGGACAGCCCAACGCCTCGGCGACGTCCTGCTTCTGGCTGAGAAAAGTATCCAACTCAGCAGCGATCTTATATGGACAGGCGTCGAGGAGACTTTCATCCAGCGTGGCGGGGGGTTCGGCTTCGTCGGGCAGCGGCGCAGCGGAATCGGAATTTGTGTCAACGGCTGCGACGGGTGCGGGGGCAAGGGCAGTCGTATCGGTTTCCGTTTCGGCTGCAGCTGAGGAGGTCGGAGGCGCGCCCGGGGCAGAAGCTTCGGACGTTCCGGCGGGTGCAGAGCTCTGCGGCAGGAGCCTTGCGGCCAAGAGTCCGAGCAGCGCGACAATAGCCACCAGAAGGAGGCTGCCCGCGACGGCGATGGCTAGAGGCGGACGAGAGCTCGTCGACGAGGGCGGCAGGACTTTTCCGCGTGGGGCAGCCCTAGGGGGGGCCTCGCGATCTGCCGGCGGGAGGGCGGTGTCTTTCTTATCATCGCCGGCGGGAACGATCACTGAGTCGGTGGTAATCTGGCGCGGCGGAGGCAGGCCGACCGACGTGAGCGAAACAAGCGTCAGGGTGGACGTCTGCTCGGCGAGACTGTTTTCCTGCGACAATATGCGACTTGCGACGGCTGTCAGGGCGTCGGCCATCTCGCCGGCGCTGGCGTAGCGGTCCTCCGGCTCCTTCGCGAGGCTGCGGCGCAACACATCGACCAATTCGGGCGGGAGCGAGGCGAGCAGGTCATTGGGCAGGGAGAGCGGCGCGTAGACATGCGCGTGCAATATCTGGGTAGTCGAGCCCGAAAATGGCGGCCGCCCAACCAGGCAGCGAAACAGAACTGCACCGAGCGAGTAGATGTCGGCGCGGCCGGACACCGCGCGGGTGCCTGCGCACTGTTCAGGCGCCATGTAGGCCGGCGTGCCAATTGTTCGCCCCTCGCCGGTCAGTTCAGGTGTATCCAATGCGCGGGCGATGCCGAAATCGGAGAGCAGGGGCGCAACCGGTTGTTCGGGGGCCAACCGACTCGATTCGCTCACCAAACCGTCCGAATCGCCGTCGAGCAGCTGTTCGGCCTCGTGGACGGCAGACACAGCCATTTCGTCTCGTTGGAGTGCGCCGAAGGCGTCCGGGCTGACCGGTCGCAGCAGGATATTGCTGGGTTTGACATCTCGATGGACGATTCCCTGGCTATGGGCGTAGTCCAGCGCACGTGCGATCGGGGCAAGGAGATTGCAACTTTCCGCCACGCTGAGGCGCTCGCGGCGGTTGAGCAATTCGGCAAGGCTGTCGCCATTGACCAGCTCCATGGCGATGTAGGCGCTGTCCTCGCCAGTTGCATCCCCAACCTGCAGCGTCTGGACTATGTGGGGATGCCTGAGGCCGGCGACCAAACGGGCTTCCTGGCGAAAACGGTTTCGCAGCGCGTCACCGGCATTGGCCGACAGAAGTTTCAGCGCGACGAATCGTTCCTGGATCTGGTCGTGTGCCCGGTAGACGGTGGCGGCGCCGCCGCTGCCGAGTGGTTCACTCAGGAGGTAGCGCCCGATTCGCTGGTCGGCCGGGGGGGCCTCCCGGTCAGCCGGGGCGTCTGGGGTCGTTTCAGCGGAGTCCCCAGGTCGTCCATCGCTTATGGATTCAGTTTCCTGGCTTTCGTTTGGTTCGGCCAAGCCGGCAGAATCCTTCGGTTCAGGGACCATTTCGATTCGGTGTCTACGCCTACAATTGCCTTCCGCCCTCTTCTTGCTCCGTGCCAATGTCTCCGCGCCACAGATTTACCTGCGTTGCGGCAGGGGAAGGAGACTGGGATTTGAGAACGGATCCGGCTCTGCTGCCCAACATTGGCGGCGCAACGGGTTTCTCATTGCCGCCGGAACTGGCGCGTCAACGTTGACGCAGACCGAATTGGGGGAGAGAGTTGATGATCAGTCTATGGCGTAATATAATAACAGACTATATGGAATAGGGAAACAGGCGTTGGGACGCATCTTCGCAGATTCGGGGGTGGAACTGGCGCGCCATTTGAAGTTGTCGAAGGGTCTCCGCCATTGCTTTATGCAAGCAACTCTTGCGACGAAGAATCGACTGGGCAACAGATTGCAACCCTGGTCTTTGGCGCACTGTCGGTCGGTGGGAAAAGGGCTGCGTCTCCATTGCCCGGCTTGTCAAATTGAGGGGCATTGAAACGCGTGAGTCAGATTGCCAGGTTGGTCTGCCTGAGCGGACCGGATGCGGGCACCGAATACGAACTCACCAAGGAAACTTTTTCCATCGGGCGCTCTCCGGGGGCTGACATCAACATCAATGACAGTTTCGCCAGCCGCCGACATGCGGAACTGCAGTTCATCGAAAACGCGTATCGCCTTCGGGACCTTGAGAGCAAGAACGGCGTGTTCGTCAACGGCGGCCGAATGGCTCCCGGCGCAACGGCATGGCTTGAGGACGGCGACGCGCTCCAATTCGCCTCGACACGGTTCCGCTTCCACGACCCATCGGCTACGATTACGGCCCCTTTCCTCGAGGCATTGCCGGAATTCGGCCTTAGGGTAGAACCGGCCACCCGTCAGGTCTTCATCGATGGGAAAGTTCTCGTACCGGCCCTGAGCGTTAAGCAGTTTGATTTACTATGGTATCTCTACCAGAATCGCGGTCGCGTGGTCAGAAAGGATGAATTGGCCAATCAGATATGGTCGGAGGTAAGCGGCGACGTTTATGACGCCAGCATCGACCGCATGGTTAGCAGGGTACGCAACCGCATCGAGTCCGTCCGGGGATCCGAAGAAGGGTCGCAGTCCCGGTTTATCGAAACTGTACGCGGCTACGGTTACCAGCTTAACGAGCAGTAGCCGGGCCGCGATCCTCTCTGAAGTCGCGACGTAACCCACTATTTGCAGGCCCTATGCGCGAGAGTGGTGCGCAATTCTCATCTTTTGCGCTCTTCTATCTTTGGATCGTAGGCGAACGGTCCGGTTTGTGTTTCAGAATGTTCGGAATTCGGGCAGCCCGTTGGCGTATCCTTTAGCCGTTGCTTCTTCTGCCGTCTCTGTTCGGCGGCCAATCAGCTCGGCTAGCGAAAGGATAACCTCATGGCCCCAATTCAAGATGCAATCGCATTGGACTGCGTAGAGTTCGTCTCCGCGGCAGGTCAAGGAGAAATCGACGCCGAGGCGACGTCCCTACACACTCTCATTCCTGCGGCCAGAGCCGGCGATGAAAGGGCATTTCAAGGCTTGGTCGAGGCACACTGGGGCCAAGCTGCGCGCCTGGCGCGCAGCATTATGAGGTCGGAGGAGGCCGCGGCCGACGCGGTACAAGAGGCGCTGATCAAAGTCCACCAGGCCATGCCCCGTTTCAAGGACGGCAATTTTCGCGGATGGCTGATGCGGATCGTCACCAACACATGCTACGACCACCTACGAGGTCAGAAGCGGCAGGCTGCAGTAAGCCTGGACCGGTTGGTGGAGGATTCGGAATTGGAGGCGCCCGACACACGCGCCGAGCAGGATCCAGTGCGGTGCGCCTTACGTCGCGAGAGATTGGAGGCCCTCAGCGGCATGGTCGACCGGCTACCGGCCTGGTATCGTGATGTCGTGATTCTGGTTGACATCCATGGGTGCGACTACGCTGAGGCCGCGGCCATACTCGGGCTGCCACGGGGCACGGTAAAGTCGCGTCTGAGCCGGGCGCGCGCCAGCCTGCGCGACCGGCTGCTGGCGACCGACTTGCTTGAACAGCCGCGCAACTGACGCCTGTCTTCGATTGAGTACGATAGTGGAGAGCGACTAGCCGACTCCCTAGCCCAGTTCCCCGATTGCGGCGCACAGCCGCTGGATGTCCGACTCGTCGTTGAAAAAATGGGAGGAGACGCGCAGGAGCGTAGGGTCCGGTACGGAACGGATAAGGACGCCTGCCTGTGCCAGGCCTTCAACCGCGGCGCCCGGCGCGACGCCGTCGATGGTAAAGCTCGTCAGGCCGGCGTGCGTTGGTGTGTCGACGAGACGAACCGAGGGCAGAGCGGCGAGCGCCTCCCGCATCTGACGCGTGATTGTCTGGGTTCGCTTGAAGACCCAGTTCAGGCCCAGGGATTCCAGCCATTGCATACCGCTGGACATCCCCGCAATCGCGGGACGGTATGTCGTGCCTACTTCATAGCGTTTGGCGCCGGCGGGCGGAAGGAAGATGCCGGTCTCGTCGAAGGCATCTCCGCTTCGCAGACTGGGATAGCCCACATACGTTTGAAGCAGTTCGCCAAGCCGAGCGCGATTGACGTAGAGGGCGCCAATGCCCTCCGGCCCGCAAAGCCACTTTTGTCCTGGAATAGCATAGAAGTCGGCGTCCAGCGCCTGCATATCGAGCAGCATCGCGCCGCCCGACTGCGCCCCGTCGACTGCGATCAGACCGCCGTGCGCGTGAACGAGAGCGGCGAGCCGCTCAATGGGCAGAATGACGCCTGTTTTCCACGAGACATGGGTGACTGACACAAGTTTCGTGCGAGGACCAATCGCGCGATCAAATTTGTCTACGATTGCGTTTTCGTCGTCGTCCAAACCGAGAGGCACGACGCGCACAGTCAGATTGAAACGCCGCGCGGCAGCATAGACCGGCAACAGACCGCCGGGATGCTCCCACGAGTTGGTAACGATTTCATCGCCGGGCCGGTACTGAACCCCCCAAGTGGCAATATTCATGCCGTCGGTGGTGTGATGGGTCAAGGCCACTTCGTCGTCTGCGCAGCCCAGCACGCGGGCGAAACTGCTTCGGAGCGAGGAAGCAGTTGACTGATTGGCTTCGCCAACGCTGAAATTCAAGCGGCCATCATTGAGCTGTTGGCTGTTGGCCTCCTCAATCGCGCTGGCTGCCGCGCGACTTAGCGGCCCGTAGGAACCGGTGTTCAGATAAGCCGCAGTCTTTACCGCCGGGAGTTCATTTCTGACTTCGTTGAGGTCAGGTTTCATTTCGATTGTCTCACCTTGTAGTTGTGACTTCGCGCCGACGGAGTCCTGCTGACTACGCCGACGGGGATCTCGCTCAGCCGGAAAAGGCCCATTGGCCAGGTCCATGGGTTTCCAGATAGAGGTCAACGGCCGACTCGGGGTTGCTGGACAGCTTCGAAGGCTGATTGCGCAACCACTGCGGAAAATCGCTAATCCATGGCAACCCGTCCTCAAGCGTGCGCAGCATCAGCTTGGTCACGGCCTCGCTTGCAGCCGATTGCCCGCTGGTGTGGAAGGCGCGCACGAGACGGTCGCGGTCGTATTCCAGTTGTCGCAGAAGGGGCTGCCAACTCCGGTTTCCATTCTCCTCGACAAGGTCCAGAAGGAGATAGTGCGCGCGCGGGTCGCCGTTATAGGGCACGCCTACACTTCCGGGGTTCAGAATTCGTTGCCGGACGTTAGCTTCAGGTTCATTCGCCGGTGCCTCCACCGGCCTTTCAATCGTGCGATCCAAGGGCTGATGCGTGTGGCCGCAGAGGATGACCGGTTCGTCGTAGAGGGCGATGGATTCGGCGATTGAACTGTCTTCGGTTGACGGGGTGATGCCGGAGAACGGGTCGCCAGGCAGGCCGTGAAATAGACGCAACGGCGGCGCATCATCGATCTCAATCAGCAGGTCATGGGGGAGATTGAGAAGGTAGCGAATGTCCTTTGGGCGCAACTGCTCCCATGTCCAGTGGACGATGGGAAAACGGTTGCGTTCGTTGAAAATTGGCCAGCAGTCCGGCGTGTGCAGCAGGGAGATGACAAGATCATGGTTGCCCTGCACTGAAAGCCAGCCGCGCCGGCGCACGATGTCCAGCACGTCCTGCGTCCAGGGGCAGCGGTTTATCAGGTCGCCCAGGAGAAAGACTGCGTCCGGCGCATTCCGGTCGATATCGTCAATGACGACTTCGAACGCGGGCAGGTTGCCGTGAATATCGCCGAGAATGGCAAGGCGCAGCGGTCGGCTCATGTTGAAAGCGCCGCCTTCAGTGGGTCTCTTTCATTCACATAGCTTTTTCGTGCAGTGGCTTCGTCGTAGGCCGCGAAGGACTCTCGGATGTCTTCCGCGTCCGGATCATGCCCGTTCGACCAGCACCAGCGGAAGAACTGGATAATTTCCGGCTCGGCGGTGACGAGTTCCCAGTAAAACAGTTGGGCGATGACCCCGCCGGCCTCCAGCAGCCCTTCACTGTGAAAGGCGTCGAGCACAGGCCGGCGGTCGTATGGGACGCGTTGATGTTGCACTTTCCAGCCACCCGGCTCCTCGCTGTCGGGAACGGACTCGAGCAGGGCAAACTGGGCGTGCGTATCGCCGTTCAGGGGCAACCCGATGCTGCCGGGGTTAACCAAGTGCCAGTGGCTCTCTGCGCCGTCCGGCTGAACTGCAAACGGATGGAGCCTATCGTCGGCGTTTTCGTGGTGTTGCAGTGCATTGCCCTCGTGCGGATCGGTCATCGGATCGGCCATGTCGGTCTTGTAGAGGTGCCGGTCCACCTGCACATGCGTATGCGCGGAGATGACGGTACGTTCATCGATATCTTCGATTTCTGAAATCGCCTTTTCTGCCGGCATCTCCTGGTAGAAGCCGACCCTGTTACGTCCGGGCACGCCATGGGCGACCCGAATTGGCTGGCAGCCTGGAAAACGGAGCAGAAGTTCGTCGGGCAGAGCGGCGAGATAGTTGGCCTGGACGGCGCCGATACGTTTCACCAGCCAATGAAGGATGCCCCAGCGTTCGGCATCGTGAGCTCCTTTGGGCGCCTTTTCCGTACCATAATCGAGCAGGTAGAACTCGTGGTTGCCGCGTACGACCGCCATATCGGCCGCTCGCACCTGATCGACCACGTCGTTATTGAATGGCATCGGGTTGATCAGGTCGCCGTTGAGAAGGACGAAGTCGGGTTGCAACCGTTCCAACTCGGCCTGCACCACCTGCAGCGCGGGCAGGTTTCCGTGAATGTCGGCAAGGACAGCCAGTCGCATAAGATTGAAGCCCTAGAGCCACAGTAGGTCTGCGGCTTTCTGCCGCTATGCTAACCGCTGGCCACAAAACCGTCAAGCGACAGCGGCTTGGGAATGCCATTTGCTACGCTGCTACACGCGGCGGCTGGAACGGCAGATTGCTGACGACTTCAGTTGACAAGCTGGCTGCCAGTGGCTAAGATCGGAAGCCGTTGCTGGTGAGTTCTTCACAGTTCGGAGCAATTCCTGGAGGAAGCTATGTGCGGTCGATTTGTCTTGCGCGCCTCTCCGCAACAGCTGCAGACACTTTTTGACCTCGACGCGGCGCCTCAGGCGGCACCGCGGTACAATATAGCGCCCACGCAACCGGTCCTGGCGGTGCGGGCGAATCCACACGGGGGCCAGAGAGAAGCGACCTACTTGAACTGGGGTCTCGTCCCCTTTTGGGCCAAAGACCCCAAGATCGGGAGTCGCATGATAAACGCCCGCTCTGAGACGGCCGCCGAGAAGCCCTCCTTCCGTGCCGCGTTCAAGTACCGCCGCTGCATCGTCCCCGCCGACGGGTTCTACGAGTGGAAAAGGGAAAACAACGCGAAGCAGCCTTATTTGATCGGCATGGAATCGGGCGAGGTTTTCGGCATTGCCGGCCTATGGGAGCACTGGGAGCAGGACGGCTCGGTAATCGAATCATGCACGCTACTGACAACCGACGCAAACGAGCAGTTGGCGCCTCTCCATCACCGGATGCCCGTCATCCTCGAGCCGCAGGACTACGACGAATGGCTCGACCCAACGGTGCAGAAGGCCGATCCGCTGTTGCACCTGATGCGGCCGCTTAGTGGCGGGGAACTGTGCGCCTTCCCGGTCAGCAAGGTCGTCAACAACCCGCGCAACGAAGAGCCCATGTGTGTGGAGCCACTCAAGAGTTAGCGCGGCGCCGACCGTCCGTTAGAGGCAGATCACAGGCAGATTTGCCGACCTGGCGGTTCGTCTGTAGAGATTCTGCCTGTTCCGGCAATCGAAGACCCATTGAGGCTACCGACACATATGACAACGACTGCAAACGAAACTGCGGCGGCGGCTGAAATCGCCAGGGAACGCGGTCAATTCGACGGAACCGAGACGCCGGCGGATAAGCCGCCGCAGCGGTTGTTCGTGCCCGGCCCAACGGATGTGCATCCCGCCGTACTGGCCGCGCAGGCCGCGCCGATGATCGGCCACCGCAGCGACGAACTGGAGTCGTTGTTCGGCAAGTGCAGCGAGCAGTTAAGGCAGCTCTATCACACTGGCGCGCGCGTTTTCACCGTAGCCGCCTCCGGCAGCGGGCTGCAGGAAGCAGCCATCCGCAACGCCGTGGACCGCCGGGTGATCAACTTTGTAAACGGCGCATTCAGTAAGCGCTGGCATGAGGTTGCGGCCGGCTGCGGAAAAGAGGCGATCGCGGTCGAACTGCCTTGGAGCACGGCCGTGAAACCGGCGCAGGTCGAAGAGTCCCTGGTCGCGGCGCAAGCCGAAGGACCAGTTGACGCGGTGACCGTCGTTCACAACGAGACGAGCACGGGCGTCGCCAGTCCTGTACAGGCGATAGCCGAGTGCGTACGTAAGGTGAGTCCGGATACCCTGATTCTCGTGGATGCAGTCTCATCATTCAGCGGGGTCTATCTGCCCTTCGACGCCTGGGGACTGGACCTGCTGCTGACATCCTCGCAGAAGGCGCTGGCGGTCCCGCCCGGGTTGGCTTTCACGGCAGTAAGCGACCGTCTGATGGCGCGCGCAGCTTCACTGAGAGATCGCGGGTGGTACTTCGACTTCTTGCAGCTCGACAAGTACCTGGAGCGAAGCACGACTCCGGCAACGCCGGCTATCTCGCTGCTACGGGCGTTGAGCGTGCAGCTGGACCGCATATTCGACGAAGGACTGGAAGCCCGCTATGCGCGCCACGCGTACTGCGCGCGGATGTCCCGTGATTGGGCAATTGCCGCGGGCTTCGGCCTGATGGCCGAGACCGGATATGAGTCCGACACGGTGACGACGGTTGAGAACGGTCCGGGGCTGGACATCGGCGCGCTCAACCGCTTCCTGGGCAAACAGGGAATGCAGATCGCCAACGGTTACGGGCCTTACAAGGGCATTGCTTTCCGCATCGGGCACATGGGCGAGGTGTGGCCGACTGATCTTGAACGTCTCCTCACCGCAATAGGGGAGTTCATGGGCGCCGGTTAGGGGAACAGGCAACGATACGAAGCCCGGGCAGGTCCGTCGGCCAAATAGGCCCCGATCTTCTCGCAGAGATTCGCGGCCCGCCTCTGCCCAATCCGAGACATTCCAACATGCTCTACCTCGTTGCCACGCCTATCGGCAATCTCGCCGACATCAGTTTGCGGGCGTTGGAGACTTTGCGTTCGGTCGACCTGATTGCGGCAGAGGACACGCGCAAGACCGGCAGGCTGCTGCGCCACTACGATATAGACACGCCCCAGATTTCCTACCACGAACACAACGAACGCCGGGCGGTGGAGCGGATCGTAGCCGCGCTCCGCAGCGGTAGTTCGGCGGCGGTTGTTACGAATGCGGGTACACCTGGAATTTCCGACCCGGGGTTTTCTGCGGTTCGGCGGGCCTTGGAAGAAGGGATTCAGGTATCGGCGATTCCGGGGCCGACCGGTTTGATTGTTGCGCTGGTGCTATCAGGGTTGCCTCTGCACAGTTTCACTTTTCGCGGCTTTCCACCGCGCAAGACCGCGGCGCGGCGGCGCTTCCTGGAGGTAGACGCGGCATCACCCCACACTCTTGTTTTCTATGAGAGCCCTCATCGCCTGGCGGCCTTCCTTCAGGATGCACTTGATGTCTACGGCGACCGGCCCGCTGCGCTCGCCAATGACCTGACCAAACTCTACGAGCAGGTGCAGCGAGGCAGCATTTCCACTCTTGTCGAGGCGGTGGAGGAAAGGAAACTCCGAGGGGAGTACATCGTCGTCGTCGGTGGAGACCGCTAGGCAGGCCTCAAATCAGAGACAAGACAGTTCCTGAAACTGTTAGAGACAGTCCGGCAGGTGACCGTTGTCGCGGGTCGTTTGCGGGACTTGCAATCGCAGTCATCTGGCCGCTACGTCAGGTCGTTGCGCCGGTCCGCAGCTTCCGCCGCTGCAAGACGGGCACGGCGGTTACGAGGACGACGCCGACAAGGATACCAGCGCCGCCGAGAAGCTGCTGACCGCTGGGAAATACGTCGAACAGGAAGAGCGACCATAGAATCGCCGCAACCGGGCTGGCTGCCAGGGCGACGGTGAATACGCTCATGTCGAGTTGGCGAAGTGCCCAGTAGTAGAGAAAGCGGCTGATTACGATGTCGACGGTGGCAACCAGAATGAGGAAGGGCAGAGCCTGAACGCTAGGAAGGGCAAAGTTGCCGCGCACGCCGTTAGCCAGCGCCAGGATCGCAGCTGTCAGGAGCAGGCGGTAAAAGAAGAAGCTGAGCAGATCCACCTCGCCTGTGTATCGCTTGGTCAAGGCGGTGTGTAGGGCGTAGAGGAAGGTGGAGGCGAGCACCATCAAGGTACCCAGTCCGAAATAGTCTCCTGGCTGAAATGAGATAGCGGCAAGCCCGATCAGGGCAAGTATTGCACCTGCGACCTGCACGAGATTGAAACGCTCTCCCAGCCACAGCATCCCAAGGCCGAGGCTGAAGAGCACTGCCATTCTACTGACCATGGCGGCGACGCCCGGTTCGATAAATGCCATTGCGGCATAGTTAAGGTTGGTGCTGGCCGCCACGCAGAGTCCGATAGCAATGAATGCCGGCCATAGGCGAAGTAGAGGGGCAAGGCGCAGGCGGCCGAGAACCAGCCCGAGGAAACCGACTTCAAGCGCGGCAAAACTGATCACATAGAAGGCGCCCAAACCCGGCTCGATATATGGAAACAAGAGGCGTGCAAAGACGAAGTGCATGCTGTCGATCATCAGCAGGCTGATCATCAACGCCATGCCGCGTGCGCTGCCCAACTCCTCCCCGGCGCCACCTGGTCCCAGCGAGGCGTCTGGGGCACCGTTCGGTCTTTCGGTCATCGCTGCTCCCGCTAATCGAGGAAGATAGGCAGGCCGAAACGTGTCGTCCTCTCTTGCGCTTCCTGGGTCATCATATCTGCCTTCACCAGTCGAAGCCAAAAGATGCTTGCACCGACTGTGCTAGAATCAGAGTAGAGAACACGGCACTCTTGATTTGAAGAGCGTAGGCAGTATATGCCCGCCAGGAGCTGCCGACAGTCGCTCGGTTCGCAGTTTCAGCCTGGTGTTGCTCAGTCGGTCGGTGGCCATGGTCCGCAAAATCATCCACTTTGATCTGGACGCGTTCTACTGTGCAGTGGAGGAGCAGCGTCACAGCGGGCTTAAGGGCCTGCCTTTCGCAGTAGGCGGGCGGCCCGAAAGCCGCGGCGTAGTGTCTTCCTGCTCCTACGCGGCACGCCGGTTCGGTGTCCGCTCGGCGATGGGCATGGCGCAAGCGGTGCGACTGTGCCCGCAACTGCAGATCCTGCCGCCAGACATGCGAGAGTACGCGCTGGTTTCCAAGCGGGTGATGGAGATTTTACATGAGATGACGCCCCTCGTAGAGCAACTCTCGATTGATGAGGCCTTTCTGGACGTCAGCGGGCGCTCCGAATACGCTACGGTGCTGGCGCGCCGATTGCAGTCACAAGTTGAGGAGGGTTTGGGGCTGCCCTCCTCTTTGGGCGTAGCGACGAACAAGCTTGTGGCGAAGATCGCCACCGATGTGGGCAAGGCATCCTCCAGTTCCGGCGACTACCCAAGGGCAATACAGGTGGTGCCTCCGCAGCGCGAGGCGGAATTTTTGGCGCCGCTGCCGGTGGAGGCGCTCTGGGGCGTAGGCCCTCGAACTCGCGAGCGGCTGGCGGCTGTTGGCATCCTCACCGTCGGGGACTTAGTCGCCGCGTCGCCGGATGAATTGGGGCGCCGGTTTGGCAAACTGGGCCACGACCTTCACCGACAGGCGCAGGGAATCGACCTGCGGCCGGTGATCACCGAGCGCGAGGCGAAGTCGATCAGCCAGGAGACGACATTTGCGCAGGATGTCGTGGACACGGAGACGCTGCGGCGGGCGGTTAGGCAGCAGGCGGCCGAGGTGGGCGCGCGGCTTCAACGCAGCGGAATGGCGGCGCGCACGGTCACGCTTAAGGTTCGTTGGGCCGATTTCACGACGCGCACGCGCCAGGTCACAGTGGCGCGGCCTGTGCATGACGGCGGGGAGATCTGCACAATCGCTCTTGATCTGCTGACTGCGCTCCGGCAGAGGGGGGAGGCGGTCCGACTCATCGGTGTGGGCGGCAGCGGACTCGTGCCGGCGGTGCGGCAGATGAGCATCTTCGACTCCCCAGACGAAACAGAATCAGTTGCGAAGGCTGCGCAGCTGCGAGACGCGGTGAAGAGGCTGCGTACGCGGTTTGGCGAGGATGCGATAAAGCGGGGGAGCGAGTTGTGAGGAAAGTCAGAAGCGGGCATTAATTTGTCTTGAGGCCGAGGCAAAATCGTCGTGTTTCAAATTGGCCCTTGACAGCCGTTTTTTTTCTGCTATACTAACCATAGTTACTAATTAGAGTAAGTAAAGAGAATGAGCCTGAAACACGCGCTATTGGCGCTACTCGACGAGAAGCCCAGTCATGGATACGAGCTGAAGGGCCGCTTCAGCGACGCTCTCGGCCCCCTATGGCCATTGCGTGAAGCGCAGATCTACAACAATCTCCGAATTCTGGAGCGCGACGGGCTGGTGGTGCACGATGAGCAGGACGAGCAGAAAGGCGGGGCAGACCGCAAACCTTTCTGTGTAACCGATGCCGGCCGCGCGGCGCTGACCGATTGGCTGGAATCGCCGGTAAAGGAAAGTCGCAAGCTGAAGGACGACTTCTATCTCAAGCTGTCGATACTGGTTGAAATCGGAAGCGAGGACCGTCTCTGGAATCTGCTCTGGCAGCAGCGCGAGGTTGTATTGCAGCGGCTGCGGGAGCTGGAGCCGGCTCTGGCGCAGGCAGAGGCAGGCGGTGAAGCTCTGAATGCGGCCTTGCTGGAAGGCGCGATCCTCCACACTGAGGCGGATCTCGCCTGGCTGGACCGTTGCGAAGAACGACTATTGGGCGGAGGTAAAGTGTGAATCGGCGGGGTGTGCGGGAAAATTCGGCCGGCTCTTCGTGGTCATTTCGTCGTTGGCGGCGGGTGGCTCGCTTCGCACCCGGCTATCTGCGAAGCGTGGTTCGCCGTGAGTGGCAGCTGGTCTTGCTCGCCCTCGGGGGTCTAGCACCTGGCGTCGCCATTCTGACTGCATGGCTCAACCTGGCCCTACACTTGCATGAAGCGGGCGTATCGAATTCCTCACATGCGGGCTGGCTGCTGCCGGAGGTCGTCCTGGGCAGGCTTGGACTGGGCGGCGTACTCGTAGGAGCCGGCGTGGTGACGCTGCTCATCGGGGGTCTTGGCCTTGCAAATGCATATCTTGCGAGCGTAGAGCGGCGCACGCCCCAATTGGCTCTGCTGCAGGCGAGCGGCCTGAACCGGCGAGAGGTGTCGGTGTTGCTGCTCCTGGAGGCAGGCTGCGCCGGACTGTTGGGGAGTGGGGTGGGCCTTATCGGCGGGCTGATTCTGAGTCCTCTATCCTGGATGGCTGCCGGGCAATATTTCGGATTCGACAGTCCATTCAGACTGGATTTATTGGCATTTGCGACGGCGCAGGTGGCTGGCTTGACGACAGCTTTGCTTTTCATGGGGACGACCGCAATTGCCTCGCTGCAGATCGAACCCGTCCTGGCCTTGCGGGGCCGGAGCGAGCCATTGCTCCTCCGCTCTTGGCGCCGGAGAGAGACCACGGTCTATGGCACAGTGTACGCGGTAGCCCTGGTCGTGGAGGCCGGTTTGCCGGTGCTGCCTGCCAGCGCACTGTTCTTACTCGCAGGACTGACGGCGCTGCTCGGCTTGTTGCTCACGTCAAGCGGGTGGCTGTTGACCTGGCTTTACAACCGACTGCCGGCACCCGTTTCTGCGGTGCGCTGGCGTCTGGCTCTGCAAGGTCTGGCGCGATATCCCAGACACACAGCTGGCCTAACGCTGGCGATGATCGCCGGCGCGTACGCGGTTGGCCTTGCAGCTCTCGCTGCGGGCAAAGGGATTCCCGTCTTGTCTTTTCCGGCGTGGGTGGCCGGGGGCATTCTTGTCGCGGGCGGCGTGCTCGTCTTGACGGCCGCATCCCTTGCGGCATTGGAACGACGGCAGGAATTAACCCTCTTGGTGGCCCTGGGCGGACGCCCGAGCAGAGTCCGGCATCTGATGCTATTGGAATATGGCATTGTGGCCGTCTGCGGGGGGACGTTGGGTGCGTCTTTGGCGCTGATCAATTGGGCTTGGGCCGGTGGGGGCAACTGGTTGACGGCGCTCCTGATCGCATTATTAGACCTGCTGGCAACCGTGATCGCGGCGTGGGCGGGTGCGCTTCCGGCGCTGTGGCGGCTGGGTCGCCGCACCCCAAGCGAGTAATGGTTATCCGAGATCGGGGCGGGCGCGGACAGAATGCAGAACTGTGCATCTGTGCTCCTGCCGTTCAAGCTTCAAAGTTGACTGTCATCTGGTGCGTCGAATGGAGACTCGCATTTCTGAATCGCAATCGGGGCAATTGAGGAGAGTGCTATGACTGAATCAGATGGAATCCTGGTCCAGACCGAAGAATTGACAATGCGCTACGGGTCGGTGACTGCGCTGGAAAACATAGATGTGCTGGTCAGGTCAGGTGAGTTGGTGGCGCTGGTCGGCCCTACGGGCAGCGGAAAGACTTCGCTGTTGAGCTTGCTGGCGGGCCTGGAAACACCGGACTCCGGTTCGGTTACTTTGCTTGGGCAGCAGCTGGACAGTTTGAGCGAAGATGCCATGGCGGATCTCAGAGGCCGAGCGGTCGGCATGGTCTATCAGTCCATCAATCTCTTTTCCGGCTTCACTGTACGGGACAATCTGGGACTGCCATTGCGGTTGATGGTTCGGCCTCCCTTCGACGCGCACCTGCGATCGAGGGAACTGCTGAACCAATTTGATCTGGTCGGCCTGGCGGAGCGTTTCCCGGCTGAGCTTTCGGGGGGCCAGCGCCAGCTTGTGGCAATCGCCAGAGCGCTGGCTGCGCGGCCGCCGCTAATTTTGGCGGACGAGCCGACCGCCAATCTGGACAGCGCTGCATCCAGGCGAATCACGGCACAGCTGCGGGGGCTCGCCGACAGCGGCAATCACGGCGTACTCATGGCGACCCACGACCTTCGCATCGCCAGCCAGGCGGATCGGGTCATTTCGCTGCGAGACGGCAGGGTTGTGAAGGAGACGGTCTTGAAGCAGGGTCGGACCGCGCGTGAGGTCCTAGCGGAGCTTGCATAACATGAGCATTCGAACACAAACTTTACCCTATATGCGGGCGTGGGCCTTCTGTCTGCCCACGGGATTCACACTGTTTGCTATCTCAGCGCTCCTGGTATTGATCGGGATCGCTGCATTGGCGACAGCTCTTTCGGTCGTAATGCTGCCGCATGAGTCGCAGGCGCTCGGTCTCGAATTGGCGGTCCTGCAAGGGTTTCATCCGCGCCAGACGCTTGTGCCCTTCATCGTCCACAATCGCGTCTCGTTCGGTGGTCTGCTGGTCGTGAATGGTCTCCTTTACTGGTGGTTGACTCGGGAGATTTCCAGGGCCGGACGGCGTTGGAGCTGGTGGGCGCTCTGCTTATCCGGGGGGGCGGGTGTTTCCAGCTTTTTCGCCTACTATCCTCATGGGTATTGGGACCGCATTCACGGCTTGGGCACAGTTGTCATTGCCGCGGCGTTGGCGATCGGGCTGTTCCAGACCTGGTCGCTGACGGACGGCCCTCTTTTGCGTTTTCGGCCAAAGAAGGTGTTGCGGCAGCGGTTTCCTTTTTCCAGGCTGTTACTGACGGTGTGGGGAGGCGGTACGCTTTTGGGCGGCCTGACTGTGCTGGGTGTGGGTATGATACCCGTTTTTGTGCCGACGGACCTGGAGTTTCTTGAGGCGACAATCGGTGAAGTCGCGGCGATTCACGAGGCTGTGCTCCCTTTCGTCGCGCATGATCGAATCGGGTTTGGGGGCGCGCTGGTTGCGAGCGGAATAGCCATCCTGCCGATCGTCTGGTTCGTGGAAGACGAAGACCGGCTGGCATCGTTGCGTCCGTTGCTGCTGGTTTGGCCGGTTGGGGCTGTGACGGCGATTGGCGTTCATCCGCTGGTGGGTTACAACAGTCTTCCGCACCTGCTTCCGTTTCTGGTGAAGGACGGGGCGTTCCTCCTGGCTCTCGTCGCATACAGAAAGGGCTGGTGACAGTTGCGTCTGGGGTTGGGGTGAGGTCGACTTAGCTAACGCGAATGAGGGACTCGACTGGACAGGGTCTCATGTGTTGCCAGCGCATTTCCGTTGCAGGCATTGCCTATAGTGTGAGTATTGGCCGGCCACTTATTTTCTAGTACTACAACCGTACTTTTCTTAGCCGAAGAGTGAATGCGGCAATAGAAGCGCAGAAGTGGCCGTATTTGGGTCGTTAATGCAACTCCATGGTGGCTAAAGATGTGCTTTCTCACTCTCATTTTCGCCCCAAGAACTGCAGATTCATTAATTGCTAGCCTGTGCTTACTAATTTCCAAGGGAAGATCTGTATTGGTCACCATAAGTCCACACCAATTACAGTAGCGGGCGGCGGTCCCAGTCAGGCTATTGAATTGTGAATTAGCCCAAACTCCACAAGATTCTGCGAACATTTTTTCAGCGTGAGGACAAAGGGCCTTCAGTCTCTTTTCCCTACTTTCCTGTCGTCCTTCCAAGTACCTGTTTATGTCAAGAGTAGCGGCAAGTCCTATGCCTATAACGGTAACTACCAAAGTCAATGCAGCACCCAGCCATTGCCAGAAAGACTTATCCGACCAATCCATTCTCAAGGTATCTTCCACTATCAATTTTTACTTTGTATAATAAGTTATTTATACCAACCACAGGTCCGAAAATGAGGGTACCTGTTGTAAGTACTTTGCGCCGCCTGCAGAACGCTCTCAGAGGTTCTCAGGGCCAGCGCGTGGGGCATTTTTCGCCGTTTTACCCCACTTTCGCCCGAAAACAGCCGTTTTCAGCCCGTTTTCACACCGATTGCCGCCGCCGTCCCTTTGTGTTTCACGCTTAGAATTGCTCTCAGCGCGTCTCTCACCCCTTTCCTTTCGAAAACCAGCCACAAAGCGGTCAGTTTTGTATAGTTAGTTGATGATCCCTTGCTGTTGCAGTTGTCGACCGTTTATCAGCCTCTGCTGTTTTCTCCTTTCGGCGTCTCGCCTGTCCATCTCCAGTTGCAGCTTAGCCATACGCTTGAGATAGTGTTCAACCTCCAATCTGGTGCTTCCTCTGGCGAACGCTATGCGGGCGGCGTTGTCCCACCAGCACATTAGATCGCGGGCAGTCAATGTGCGGACGTTGTTCGTGCTTCACTCTCCTTTCGGTCACTCGTCGGCACGACTGAAAATGCGCCATGCAGTAGCCCTGAGCGTGGTGTGGTTTGCCGCATCCCGTGATGCGACACTTGCGTGGTATCCTGACGCTGACTACGGTTCCGGTTCTGCGCCTTCGCTGGTTATGCTTCTTGCAAAGTTTGTCCTTCCTGACCTTGACATCGTTCTGGCAACCATCTACTCGGCATTTGTCCATCGCGATATCTCTCTTCGTGTGCTTGTAGCGCCATTTGTAGACAACTTCAGCATAGTGTCTGCAACGCCACTTGTAAACAGATTTGCGTTTGCGTGGTGTTAGCATGAAATTCCCCGCTTTTGGGAATTTTGGCGGCGATCGTCGCGAAAACAAAGCTCTGAGAGGCCGGTAGAGCGTTCTGAGACACCTGGGTGGTACTAGGAGACGTTGCAATGTCGAAGGATAGGCGAGGGCAGCACAGTGGCTGAGGCCCTCTTGCCTGCAGACCCTGTCCACGTGCTTGTCGGACTAACATAACGGGTGGCACAAACAGCGGGGGCAGGTCAGTGATCCTTCGGGCTGTCTACCCGGTCGGCCGGCAGGTCCTGCCCTTGGACCAGCAGGGCGTCCTGCAAATCTTGTTCCATAGACCGCAGTTCGCGGGTCAGTTCCCCGACCCGTCCCTCCGTCCGATCCTCCTCGGGCAGGTCAAGCTCCTCTCCCAGTGTCTGCCGCAGCTGCAGTTTCTGTGTCCTGTTCACTGTGCGCCCTCCTTGGGCAAAAAAAATGCCGCCCCGACAGATTTGTCGATTCGGCATCTGTTGGGGCGCGTTCACCCCGCCTGGCTGATCAATTCCCCCTAATGCGGAATCCGCATTGTGAGATTGCCTACAGTTTACTTCCCGCCAGCGAATCTGTCAAGAGTTTTGCCCAGGCCCGCCGCTGGGGATACTGACTGTCGGCCTCCTGATCGTTCTGGGCTTTCGTTTTCCGTATGTGGCAGTCCCTGCACAGTGCCTGGAGGTTGGCCACGTCGTAGGTCAGGCCGCCGCGGCAGATGGGCTGCACGTGATCCACTTCCAGCCGGCCGGACCGTCCGCAGGCCCTGCACCTGTACCGGTCCCGGTGAATGACTCGCCGCCTGACCGCTGCCCAACGATTGCGGTCCAATCTGTACGCAATGCTAACAATCCTCCAACGGATAATTGACACATTATCGGGTATGCTTTACAAGTAGCGGTTCCCACACACAGAAGGGAAAATCAGCCATGAAATCTCACCATTGGACACCAGGCCGGGTACACGGCGTCATTATGCCATCCGGCGGCAAGTGGGAAAACCGGTTTGAAAATTGCAGCCACTGCGAGGCCCGGCGGCAACGTCGGATCACCTATAAACTGGACGGGTCGATTCTGGATGATCAGGTACAGGCAACCGATCCCGAACCACTGTCCTCCTGCCCAGATCCTGGATGATCCCTAGACAATCGCATACCGAAACTGCTCAGGGGACGGCTTCAAGCCGTCCCTTCTGCGTCCCTCGGCAACGGCCAGGATAGCCGCCGCCGCATCATCCCGGCATCGGGTCCTGCGCCCCTCCCCGCCTTTCGCCAACTTGCTATTCCCCGCTGGATCAGTCGCAACCCGTTCCCCTGACATGGCGGACCGGAACAACAGGGACCGGACCGGCTGCACTCGACCATCCAGACAGGCCCGCCTGAACTCCCGAACGTCTGCCCCGCCATCCATGTAGCCCATTCCACGAACGACAAGCAGACACCGCGGGTACTCTTCAAATGCCAAAGTCTGTCGCAGTTCGGCTTCCCTCCACCGGTCACACACAATGGCCGCCGGCGGCCCCTACCGGTCTAACGTCTCGCTCAACAGTGCGGACAAGTCAGACACCATCAGGCCGGCCTGCAACAGTTCCTGACGGTTCCAGCACTCCACGTACAGCCGCTCCACGCCGTCCCGCTCCCCTCATTCGTACAGATTCGGCTGTTCGGGAATCACCGCAAACGCCTCCAGGCTGCCCGACTCCGGCCAGTAGGCGGCCGCCGCCGACATCGCGGCCGACTGTCCCAAATCCAGGCCCAGGACGTACGGGCCGCGCCTGTCCGGTATTTCGGTTTCAATTCGTTGCCACAGGTCAGCGTCTATCAGCACCGATTCGACCGTATCGGAAACACCTTGGTTCAGTCACAAAGCCCGAAAGCTGGCCAGGGCCTGCGGGTCCACCTTTGCCCGCTTGGCTTCCTGCCTGATGGTCTGCTCTAAGTCCGGCAACCGATCCAATCCAGGGTTGGCCTTCTGCCAGGTCCTGGGCTGAAACGGCGGGTCTTTCCGGGCGGCCGCGTGAAACTGGGCAGAACCGACCGCCCGAAAGGCGGCCTCGAAAGGACGGTCGGGACTGGCAGCGCGGGTTCCCAGCCAAAGCATTTTCGACCCAGGAATTTTGCCGCGGCTTGTCTCAAGCTCGGCCAACATACGGACAACCTGGCCGCTGTGCCACTTCGTCGGCCAGGATCAGACGAGGGGCCGCACCGTGCAGCCGGCGGGGATCAGAACCCAGCACACGGAGCCTTGCGCGGGTTTCCCGATCGGTGATCATTCCCCGGTTTGCGCTGTCCTGAACCCGGAACCTTCGCGGGTCCTGTTCCAGCCGATCCCGTAGAAAGTGCTGGATGTGTCGAAAACATATCAGGCCCTGGAAAACAGGGAGAGGGGGCATTGTCGGTCATACCGGCAGGGTTATCTGGCCGACATGACCGACGCGCCGCAAATGCCCCGCGAGCTGTTTTTCTCAAAGCGCGGCCCCTGTTGGACGGAGCTAATTCGCGTCCGGCACGTTGCTCGTGTCGACGTCATCCAGAAGTATGGGGTCACCGCCGAGGGCTTCAGAGATGATCTTCACATTGTGGACCATCTTATAGATGTAACTGTAGTGAGGGTCACCTTCCTTGCCGATTAAGGTGCCGTCGTCAGAAATGTAGAAGAGCGGGACATCCGCCTCGCGGCTGATCTGCTCCATGACTGTTGAGGGGGTGAAGGAGGAGCCGAAGATGGCGGGCAGTTCCATATCGCGCAGCAACCCTATGACTTCGGCTACGTCCTGTGCGGATGGTTCTGAATGGTCGTGCGGTTGTATTGCGCCCAGAATGGTGAGGCCGTAGCGGCGCACGAAATCATGACGCAGGGACGCTGGAAAACGGCGAGGAAGGTCGAGGTCTACACCGGCGCCGAAGTGGCTGGACGCGCCGCGAAGTGGCAGGCCTGATTGCGGCGGCCGGGGACAAGGTGCGCCCGCATGCACCTGCTTTCCCCCATGTCGCGGCCCGGGCATTGGGGCCCGCTACCGTGTGTTGCCTTTATCGGCAAGCAAGGTGCGGTCCACCTCTACGCCTAAAGCAGACACCACCTCTCGAATTCCGCTAATACTCTCGGACGCGTAGTCGCTCGCTTCATAGCGCTGGATCTGTTGCTCTTTCAACCCGAGGCGGTCGGCCAGCTCGCGTTGACTGAGGCCGCGCGCGATGCGCGCCCGGATCAGCTGCCTGGGGAGTTCCCCAACCTCTTGCAGTTGCTCAAAGGCAAAGTGTCCGGCCTTGAGGGTCTCATATTCCTGAATGCCCGCCTCGAGGTCGGATAGCTGGCTCTGCAGGGCCTCATTCTGCACAGTGAGCAAACGCGGGTGGATCTCAGATTGTTCTGCGGCCCCGGCATCAAGTCGGCGCCGCGCTTCGGCAAACCGCTTTGCTTGCGCCTTGGTGATTCGTTACTGCCGCTCATTCCTGATCATGTGAGACCTCCTAGGTCCAGGGCTACGATGCCTTTCCGCTCACCCGTATCCTTATCGGTCTGGAAGAAGGTCAAGAAGACACCTTCTCCCAAACCGGCTACCGCGGATGCCGGAAAAAGTTCGCCACCGTACTTGGCCTTCTGCGCCGCGCGGCCGTCGGCAAATGTCAGCAGGACGGGGTCGAGCCGGTCGAGATCCACGCCCGCCTCCTCTCAGCACGAGTCGAAGTCACCAGGTATCGACTTGGAGGAGACGAAGCTTCCGTCCACGTACGCTGTAAGGCAACCGGCGCTCTGCAGGTTTTCCAAAGCGGCTCGAACGCTGCGAATCGCAAGGTGCTGCAGGTACCCTTATGCGATTTCAGGGGCTCTACGGGCTTCCTGGGTGGGACAATTTGTTCTAATCGGGCGGAAAGGGGGCAAAAGCGCTGGATTCGGGCGATTTCAGTCTGGACCGGCGCTTTGCCGCGTCTTGGGGGGCAGCAGGCGGCTTGGATGAGGTTGCACGCGTCCTTGCCGCGACGGACAATCAAGACGGCCCATCCGAGTACCTGGCTCTTCCGTTCCCGATGGGAGAGGGTCGCGGACTTGAAGCGGTACGGAATCATCACATAACAGGAGGTACAGGTGATGGGATCGAACGCATTTGGAAAGCGGATTTCTCTGCAGATCGCCTTGAGCGTCGTTCTCGCCGCGGCCCTCAGGGTCTTAGTCTTGCAGCTTGACAAGCTCGACTGCTACTCGGCCCCGTACATCTACTGGAACCGAGGATTCGTTTGCGACATGGGCTTCTTCGTGATGCCCGTACTGATGCTGGCGGCTTTCCTGCTGGCCGTCATCCCATTCAGGTTCCTCGCAGAGAGGCGAAATCAGATTGCATTCGTTGCCGCCCTCATCATGGCGTCGGTTGCTGCGAATGCCCTGTTCCGTATCGCAGAATTCTTTCTCTTAAGCTGCACTGAGAATGACTTTGACGCCGCCGATTCGGTCTGTATTGAGTGGGCCGTTCAAGCGGGTATACTCGCGGTCCCGACATTGCTGGCTGTCCTGTTGCTGGCCCTCAAAGGCTGGAGGCTGCTGGTTGGACCGGCCCGCCTCAGAGAAGCCGGATGAAACACCCGGCAGGCCTACTTTTCTTGCGCTTCTCCTCTCCGCCTGCTCACCGGGCACGACCTTCCCATTGTTCATCTCTACACCTTTGCCCGCGGATGAAGATTGCAGCAACTTCGCTGAGCGGGCTGTAGATTTATCGCGAATGGATGAGTTCTTCATGTTGGGGACCGAGTCTTCTACCACAATGATTACTCACACATAGTCTTTGAGCGAAGACACGGAGGACGGGTGGATGAAACGGATTGCCATACCGATCGCCATTTTCACGCTCGCAGCCTGCCTCCCCATTCAGCCCGACGATCCACAGGCACCGGAACCGAGGGCCGAAGGCGGTTTGGAGGAGCTTGCGAGCGTCTTTGCCAAGATGGACAATCAAGACGATTCATCGGAGTACCTGGCTCGTCTGCTCGAATTCGAGGAGTGCATCTTGTCGGCTTGGGAGAGCAAGGGGAACGAACTTGAGAAGGAGTTTACCGACGAGGAGATGGTGGTCCTGGTAATGTACACCGTGTCAACATTCATGATGGGCATCATGTTCCAGGTGGACTATGAACAAGAGGACGAAGTGGAAATCGAGAGACAGCAATATCAGCTCTTGACATTGTCAGTGGACTCTTGCAGAGGAGACGTGGACTAACTCTTTGGGCAAGCCCGGTCAGCCCTCTGTGCGCGCAAGCGTTCACCCGGGTAGATAGCGTTGCGAACGCCATTAGCACCTGTGGAACGAGTGGCGGCCGGCTGGCAGTTGAATGTCGCAGATGGGAGGGAGTTATCTGAATGCCTTGCCCCGCGTCCCCCGAAGTCCTTGGGAAAGAGGTTTCCCGGCCCCGCGCGGCAAGACGCATTCAGTGAAGCAGACAGATTTTTTCGATGGCAGTTGCTCCGTTTGCGTCCTGGTCGGCTCGCCGGCGCTGCTTGCGCTCCAATGCCTCACGCCGCGTCAGATGCAACTGGACAATGCATTTTGCCGCTATCGCGAGTTGGCGGTTGAGATTTCATTGTAGGCGATTTTTTGACGGAGACGCGGCGCGTATTGGGATCGAACACTAGGGCTCGTTGACATTTGAAGGATTCTGTCACTTTGGCGACAGTAGGCGCACTCGTGCGGCTCGGTCAGCGTACGTCGCACCAAGAGCCAGGCATCCCGTCCTGGCAGTCGGTCTTGATTCTCCACGACCCGTTGGCAGGCCCAGTCGTCGATGCAAACTCCCTTTTCGCCTTCGGCTCCCTGCAGACGCTGCCAGCAGCTGTCAGACCAGGAAGCGACCAGCGCGGGTATCGGTGTCGGTCGTGCGTTCTCATCACGGGCTCGTTCCTTGGTCGGTTTGCGACCCCTTCCCCGCCAAGCAGGGACTGCGACCTCTGGACGCTCCGGCCACACACTGCCATGGGCGCGCACCGCCAACACATACCAACGACCACTAGCGGCCACAACATCTCGCAGGACAGACGCTTCACCGTAGACCGCGTCTGCCGTCACCCAGCGCATCGGCACACCCTGCCCCCAGGCATGACGCAACATCGCAACCGCCAGTTCAGGCTTGGTGGCAAAACCGATAGCGGCCGGCACTTTGGCTTGCCTACAGCGCTCTCTATCCGCACACCATTGCTCAGGCAGATAGAGCCGCCTATCCAGAAAGATATGTCCCTGCGCCGTTGCCTAGGTCAGGAAGACCCCCAGTTGACAGTTCTCGATCCTGCCAGCCGTCCCGCTATACTGGCGCTGTACACCCGCCGATTACACCCTCTTCTTGCGAAATCCCATCTCATCTACAACCCCGACACCATGCGCAGCGCCGAACTTGTCTATCACAAATCGCTGCAGCGCATCCCGCACAGCATCTGCGTCCCATTTCGTGCTGTACATCAACCGTTGCGTCGCATCCGGCCTCTTGTCGCCGACCGCTTCGGCCAACTGCCAGCCATTCTTCCGTCCCACCGGCGATATCAACCCTTGCAGATACTTGACCGCCTGCTCCTGTACCTCTCTGCGCCCAAACAAGGGGGCAAATCGACTGTGAAACGCTTCAAATTCGTCCGCCCTTTCATCCAATTCGCTCAGTTCCATTGCTCCTCCGGCTACGCTGGCTTGCTCTCATTGTCGCCGAAGATACTTTCTCTCATCAATATGCGGTTGTAGTACTAGCTGTTCCTGAAATTCCGTCCTGTTTGCTACCCCATCGGCGAGTCGCCGCGCCAAGAATTATCGATTCCGACATAGTCCTCCACCATCGGCTTCAGATGTTCGGGAAACGACTTGATAAACGCCTGCGCGGTCTCGGAGAGCGGCCAGGGAGCGTTTACCGGGTAGCCGCGCGGGCGGAAGCCGACACCGCAGGAGAGGCGCACGCGGTCAACGCGGTTGGGGAAGGCGGAGTGATAGGTACGGGCGGCGAAAATGATTTCATCACCAGGGTCGGTGAACAGGGGTACGAGGCCCGGCACGTCAAAGCCAATGTGGCCGTGCGGCTCGGCGCCAACGGGATGAAAGGAGCCTCGATCAGGGGTAAGCTGGAATCCTTCCGGGCCTTCCCAGTCTTCGACGTGTGAATCTTCGATAACCGCCAGACCGCCGTGCGTGGGATGGGAGCCTGTGATATAGAACCAGAGGCCGGACGGCCAGGGCCCGCGGTTCAGCACATCGCCTGAGTCGTTGGGAGGTCGTCGGGAGAAGCCGCGCCAGTCGGAATGCCAGCGGAGCGGTTCTGAACCGGGATTGCGAAGAATTGCGGCAGTGCGGTTGATTGTCAGTTCTTGCGCCTGGCAGAAGACCTGCTGCGTTCTAAAGAACGGCTCGTGGTCGAACATTTTCCACATGGTGGGTGAGTGTTCGATGAAGGAGGTATGAGTGAAACTATTGCCCTCGCCCAGAGCGCCGTCCGGATCGAGAACTGCCTTTACCGACTCCTGGAGCTCCTCCACAAGAGCAGCGGGGAGGACATTCTTGACGACGGCAAAGCCGTGGGCTTCAACGCATGCCTGGGCGGCGTCCAACTCATCGAGGTTGAACTCGTAAGGATAACCCAACTCAGGCTTTTGGATGTGGCTGTAGTCCATGAAAGACTCCCTGCTTCGATGCCAAAGAGGAAATGTGTCCGGCGGCAAGAATTGGGCACTACTGCGGGCTGTGCGCCCGGTCAAGGCGATGAAAGAGATCAAAGGTTCCCGGGAAGTTCAATGAGCTCCGCTCCCGGGCCGTGCGCTCGCGTCAAGGAGCCTTATCACGTCGGCGTCTTTGACCTGGCGGAAGTCGTCGTACCACGCGCCCACGCCCCAGAACGGCGAGGGCGTCAGCAGCGCTACAGGGTAGTGAATGGCTGCGGGGGGCGCGCCCTGCAAATCTTTGGGTGATGTTGGACAGAGGGAATGCAGGTCCGCGACTGCTTGCTGCGGCGCGACAGGGACCGCGGGCACAATTGCGTGTGGCTTCTGGTAACTCAGGGCGAGGATCGCGGCACGCATTGACGCGCCGGTGGCCATACCGTCGTCAACAAGAAATACTGTGCGCCCAGCGATAGTAGCAGGCGGGCGTTCGCCGCGGTAGAAGCGAGCACGCCGGGCCAATTCGTGTTCCTGCTTGCGCGCAATCCGCTCGATCAGACCCTGGCCGAGACCGGCCTGGCTGATGACCTTCTCGTTCAGGACTTGAACGCCGCCGTCGGCGATAGCCCCGAATGCCAATTCGCTCTGACCGGGCACGCCCAGCTTTCGCACCAGAAACAGGTCGAGATCGGCTCCAAGGGCCTGCGCGGCTTCGAAGGCGACCGGTACTCCTCCTCTCAACAGGCCCAGCACCAGTGGATCAACTGACTCGACTTCAGCCAGACGTGCTCCGAGCAGCGCACCGGCTTGCCGCCGATTGCGGAATCGTTTCAGTTTGCCACTTAGCAAAAAGCAGGCTCTACAGACGATATTCCTGTCTCAGACAGGGAAGAGGCAGTGAAGTGGGAAGGAAGGAGCTCCAGGACAAGGAGTGTAGAACGGGAATCTTGCGCCTTGTTCCTTACTCGTTGATCTCCTGATCCTGGTCGCGTTCGGGGTCCAGCAGCCACGCGACCAAGCCCTGAATCTCAACTTCGCTCAGTTTTTCGGCGAAATTTTGGGGCATTTCCCCCACATCTTCGTAGGTTAAGACCACGAAGGAGGCGGGATCTACGATGCTTTGGTAGACGTACTCTTCGGCAGTCAGACCGTCGACACGGCTGCCCGCCCTTTCGAAGAGGTCGGCCAAATTGGGGCCGTTCTGACCGGGTTCATCCTCTTGTCTGACCGCCAGATTGTGGCAGGCGAAGCATGCCTCGGACTGCCAAAGCTCTGCGGGTGCGCGTATGCTGCGCGCCTTGTACTCTTCGAGGGCGGCGGTCTGCTCCTCTTCGCTCAGGAAGAGGAAGGCGGTATTCTGAAACTCAGCCGGCTTGATTACATCGTCAAACGGTTGGAAGAGATCTTCCTCGGGCGTTTGTTCCAGTGCGGACTCCTGCCAGTTCATCACATACGCGGTCAGGTCTTCAACCTGATCGCCCCGCAGCGGTCCGCCGAACTGTCCGCCCCAGGTGGGCATGATTTCGGGCCACTGGCTGTCGGTCTTGCTGGGTCGACCGGCGGAGATGGTCAATTTCACGTAGTCTTCGAGCGAGCCGGCCCAACCCACATCGGCCAGCCGACCGGTTGGGGTGAAGAAATAGTAGCTGTTCAAGCCTGGGGCTCTGCCCAGCAGTCCCTGGCCGTTCGGTCCGTGGCAGGTGGCGCAGTTGCTGTCGAACAGGGTGGCGCCGTTCTCGACCGACCGGCCTTGCCAGTTTATGGTCTGCGCCTCCATGCGGGGGACTTCGCTCACCAATACCAGCAGCAGGGCAACGATGCCAATAATCGATGACAGGATGCCCCACATCAGTTTGGCAATCGGAGACCTAGTATAAAGACGATGCATAATCGCTAAGCTACTCCCCTGCGTTTGCGCCGGAAAGCTCGTTCCAACCGTCGGCTACGTAGTCAAAGAAGAGATGCTTCCAGCCGTACTGCTCCCAGTAGATGGAGTCTTCATGCAGCCAGAAGCTCTTCTCGTAGCTTCCTGCGGTGCCCTGGGCGTCAAACCAGAAGATCTCCCATTTCAGCTTCTTGAGGCCGGGTTGGTCCTGGGTGATCGACACCTGGCCGACGGGCGCGTTGAAGTCGGGATCTGAACGCCGGTAGAAGTCGACGGCTGCATAGAACTCGTGCAGGAGCTCGTTAAACTCGTGGTCGTGCACGTCGTACTCTTCATCGGTGCGCCAGATGCCGAGCGGAAGATGCTTGTACCCGATCTCACGCGAGATGCCCGAGCCTTCTTCGGGCATCAGATCCTGGACGATTTCCACGGATGGGGCACCCTGGACCGCGTATTCGGGCGTGCCCATCCAGCTAAGAATGATCATCACAGTACCGGCGACGACGCCGGCCACGATTGCAACCTTGCGGTCCTTGCCGCGACGGCTGGGATTGTAGTCGAGGTAGGGGATGGCCATCAGTAGCACCAGCAGCACGCCTGGCAACAGGACACCGGCGACAAACTTGTCTGCGATCTTGAGCATGCCCTGCAGCCAATAGAAGTACCAGGGCGCGACCGTATGCAGTGGTGTCGATTGTGGATTGGCGATGTGCTCAAGAGGCGCCTGGAAGAAGAAGACCGTCAGCAGGATCAGCAACGTCGTGATGACGGTCATAAAACTCGTTTCGTCGACCAATACATCGGGCAGATAGTAGACGCGTTTGTCGGCCGGCACGCGGTTGGCTGTGTCTTCTCCCACCTCCTCTTCGTCGGCGGGCAGGCTTATGCCGAAATGGACGACCTTGTAGTAGTGGACGAAGAAGAAGAGGACCAGCAGCAGCGGCAGGAAGAGAACATGCAGCAGGTAGAAACGCATCAGACCATTGGCGCCGATATCCGGGGCGCCGCGGGCAAGCAGGTTCACGACCTCGCCGACGACGGCAGGCGGTACTGCCTCTGCCATTGAAGTGCCGATCGTAACGGCCCAGAATGCCAGCTGATCCCAGGGAAGCAGGTAGCCTGAAAAGCTGAGGAAAAGGGTAAACACCAGCAGAAGCACGCCGGTAAACCAGGTGAACTGGCGCGGCGGTTTATAGCTGCCGGTCAGATAACAGCGCACCATATGCAGCGTGACGATCGCGACCATCGCCTCGGCGCCCAGACGGTGCATATCGCGCAGGAACTGGCCGAACGGGATATTGGTCAGCAGCAGGATCATGTCGGGGTAGGCGCGTTCCGGCGTAGGCGCGTACCAGATCATCAGCAAAATGCCGGTAATCGTTTCGACGATGAAGAGATAGGTTGACATCAGGCCCAGGCGAAAGGTGTGGGTAAAGCGGGTGACACTTTCGTGGTAATAGGTGGGCTTGATGTGGAGCAGGAAGGACTCTGCGTGGGGCTTGAGGCGCGGATTGGGACGGCCCGGCGGGTCTCCCTGCAGCATGCGGCGGAATTCCCCGGAATCGATTCCGGCCGTGATGCGGGTGAAGACGCTGTCGGCCTGGGCGGCCACAGCCCCTAAGACTCCCTTCTCGCGAATGTCTTGTTGGACACCCATTTGGATCTACCGTCTCCTGGTCAGAAAGTATGCAGAAATGGCGTTCGAGCTAACTCAATCGGTCTTGTTCTTGGCTCGGGCCGGCGATAGAGCGGCTGGCAGGCCGCGGATGCGGTCGCCGGTGTCGACAACAACTTCTGATCCTGGCGAACCGGTTGCGGGGGCCAGAATCTGGTCGCCGGCTCCTTCCGTCTCCGATAGTTTGGCGTCGCCGTCTATAACCTTAATGCGAAACTGATCCAGGGAGCGCGGCGCGGGTCCTTCAATGTAGTGCCCCTCTCGGGTGAACATGGAAGCGTGGCAGGGACACTTAAAGCGATTGTTTGCAGGCTCCCACTTGTAAAGACAGCCCAGATGTGTACAGACCATGTAGAGCGCGTGCGGACCATCTTCCGTATTTATCAGCCAGAACTTGCCGGTGGTGTTGGGCTGCGGGTCGAAATCGGTTGTCGGCAGTTGCGCGGCTGGCCCGAGATGGATCTCGCCGCCAAAGGTCCCGGCACTGAAGCGGGGTGACATAAACCTGTAGGTAGCCAAGCCGCCTTCCAGTGTCAAGAGACCGAGCGCGCAGGCCCAGGCGTAGGAGAGGAACTCGCGTCGGTTTGTGCCTTCGCGACCGACGTTTAGAGTTTCAAGTACTTTTTCTCGGCCAAGCGGCACCACCCGTTCGGCGGCCGCTGATAAATCGACTTCACGCCCAAGCACCTGCTGCCGCAGATCCTGTTGGACAGTCATTTGGATTGGGTTTTCCTTTCGGAAAGGAGGCGTTTGACATTGTCTTCGAACGGAATCGCTATGCCAGTACTCCTCGTGTCCAGATTCAAGCAGTTACATCATCGTCCGGCCCGGGCGCGAACGCGACTTCAATTGCGGGAGACAACGCTTTTGACTTGCCCTGGATGCGCTTGCCGGTGTCGACCACGATTTCTGCTTCCGGCCCTGGAAGTGCGGGGGCGGCGATTGATTCACCCATATCTTCGGTCTGCGCCACGACTGAGCCGCCCTGCACGATCTCGATCAGGAATTGATCGAGAGAGCGGGGCGCGGGGCCTTCGATGTAGTGGCCCTCGAGGTTGAACTTGGAGCCGTGACACGGGCACTCGAAGCGGTTGTTCGATGGCTCCCACTTGTAGAGACAGCCCAGATGCGTGCAGACCATATAGAGCGCGCGCGGGCCTTCGTCGGTATTGATCAGCCAGAATTTG
>CATOTS010000051.1 GCA_951813625.1 uncultured Caldilineaceae bacterium
TCATCGCAGGCCAGGAGCGCTTTGTCCAGCCTGGAGGCACGCGGCACGCCCAGAAAAGTAGCGTGCGCTTCGATCGCGTGGATGAATTCCGGCGGGTACTCCTGGTCGCGGAAGAGGCGCAGGGCCGAACGGGGATGTCCGTTCTCCCCATCTTCCATATCGGGAAAACGGTCGTAGTCCAGGTCGTGCAGCAGCCCCGTCAGCCCCCACAGCTCTTCGTCCTCGCCGTAGTGGCGTGCATAGACGCGCATCGCCGCCTCGACCGCTAGCATGTGCCGGCGCAGTCCCTCAGCATCCACCCATTCGTGCAGCAGTTCAAGCGCTTCGCTTCGGTCGGGAAGGGGCATTTTACTCACCTGTCTCCTCTGCGCGCGCCGCTTGCGCAGGCGCGCTATTACGTTTCAGTTTCTCTCCGTCGCCGACCCAATCGTTACGTCACGCAGCCCGTAGACAATCTGCCGGCTGCCGGCGATATGCGGATGTTCGCCGCCGTCGGCCCTGTCCCGCCACACGCATCTCCCCAGCGCCCGCGCCCGTTCAGCGCTGAAGACGACCGCTTCGCTGAAGCGCGCGCCATTCAGCCACCGATGCAAAAAAAGACTGAGACTCGGCTCCGGCAGCCAGTTGACCGCGTGGGCGCCGTTGACCGCGTGCGCACCCAGCCCCAGCCAAGTTGAGGCAAGCGTGGCGCCAAAACAGTTGACTCCGTACACCACGCGCAGATCGAGCAGCGACCTGTCCTCATCGTAGCGCGCGGCCAGCCGGTCAAAGGCTGCGCCGTCCACAAATTCGCGTCCCCGGTAGCCGACCAGGCCGCGCTCCTGTCCATGCACGAGGAGCAGCTGGTCTACCGTGTGTGTTGCGCTCAGACGGACCAGGGTGTCCGTCAACGACTGTGCCGTTGCCCTCTCATCTTCCAGGATGACCACGCGGTCATAGCGCCGGTACGCGCCCAGCAGGCGCAGCAGCAACTTTGCGTATTCTTCCGTCGCCCAATCGATCAGCGCCGTCGCCCAGCGCGGCAGATTGATCCCGTGGATATGACCTACGTTTTCGAGAAAGACGACCAGCGCCAGTGGACGGCAGCCTGTTCCAGCAGATGCTGTATGACGATATTCTGTGGATGCCATGCGCGAGCGTGCCATGGGGCGGGAATCGGGCCCGCTCAGAACTGCAGACGGCCGTTGGAGTCAACGACCCGCACCTTGAAGTTTTCGACAAACGGTTCCAGACCGGCGATCAGTTCCTTCCATTCCGGAGAACGCAGGATGCGCGCGGCGTCCTCCTTGTCCTCAAGCAACCCGCCGCCGAGAATCTGCGGTGCCTCTCCCCACAGTGTATACCAGGCGTCAGTGATGCGCAGGCCCATTTGCGCCAGCCCTGGGGCCAGCGTTTGAACCACATACCGCTGACAGTCCTCTTCATGTCCTTCCCGCATATCGTAACTCAGCAGTACTTTAACCATGCTACCGTCCTCAGGGCGGGGAGAAACTCCGCGACGACCGGCCCGTCTATCCGACTCCACATTCCAGTATAGCATAGACGAACGCCCCTGCGCACAGCCGCAGCGGGAAAGGGTGCAGCCCACTGTTGGGGTGGGATTCGTCTGCCGTGGAATTCATGCCAGCGGTGGCTAAAATCGTTACCGGCTCTTGGGAGAGGCACGGGGCCTGCTCCTACCGTGGCCGTGGCGTTCGCTGCATTGGGGGCGGCGCGTTGAGCCGCAGGCAGCGCTCGGTTGCATTGCCCCACACTCGGCGCGGGGCGTACATCAGGGGGGCGTTGCGGGGGGAGTCCCCCCGCACAAGGGAGGGCCGAAGGCCCGACCGTCCGAAAGGAATCAGGGCAGCGTATTCCCCCACTCCGCCCGAGAATTGACAGTGGACTGGCGATGACTCCATTGCTACCCGAGGTATAGGAATCTGCACCCTAATATTGGACTGCACCCGCGCAAAAGTGTTTGTCCGCTCGCAGCGGGAGGCCAAAATGGACGTCAATCGGTGGCGAGGGAGAGAATGGTATGAAGCCGAACTTCGGCCTGGCGCCGGAACGACTCAACAGAGATCGAGCGGAAAAGCCACACCGCCAGCAGCAGCCCGAAGATCTCCAGCGAAAAGACTGCGGCGTAGCCGGCCAGAGGATTGCCCGTCAGCCCGGAGAAGATGTCCCAGAGCATTCCGCTGATGACATTCCCGAAGGCCTGTCCGGCAAAATTGGCCACGCTCCACGCGCCAATGTAGAGCCCGGCGGCCTGGGGAACCGTCATGTCCAGCATAAAGCTCAGATTGCTCACCGTCATCAGCCCGCCGCCCAGCCCGAGCAGGAACACAGCCCCCATGAACAGCCCCGACTGCCCCAGCAGACCGGTGGCGATGATGAGCGCGAAGGCCGCGGCGGTCACATAAGCACCCAGATTGGCGCCCGTTTTCTTTCCCCAGCGTTTTACCAGCAGCAGCCCCCCTAAGAGCGTAATGAACAGGCCCGCCCCCCAGATCGAGGTCAGTCGCGAAGTGACTGCAACCGACATGCCCATTGCCTCGGCGCCGAAGGGCTCAAGCAACACGTCCTGCGCGTGGATGCTGATCAGCACGATCATCAGATAGACGAAAAAACGCCGTGCCTGCGAGTTGAGCGCCAGCAGCCTCAGCACCTGCATCGGATCATCCGCGCGATGTGCCGGCTGAGCCGCACGCGCCGACGCCCGCGGCTCAATTCGGTAGCTGCCTACCAGCACAAACAGAACCGAAACAAGCCAGATCGCCCCGAACGCCGTGTGCAGGGTTTCCCGCGAAAACTCGGTCAACATGCGCGATAGCCCGAGGCTCGTTACGATCACCGCCGCGATCATCGCCGTCCACATGATGCTGACCGCCCGGCTGCGTCCTTCCTCGTCGGCCAGGTCGGTCACCAGCGACAGGTAGCTGACCGATGCGGCGTTGATCCCGATTCCCCACAAACTGAAAACGATGACCGCAGCCCCCAGACCAAGCGCAAAATTGTCTTCCAGGAGGTAGGCCGCGTGGACGGTGAAGTAACTTCCCGTCGCTGCCAGCAGGCCTCCGAGGAGAATCCACGGCGTGCGGTGATAGTTGGCCGCAGGTTTCCGGTCCGACCAGTTGCCAAACAGGATCTGCAGCGGCGAAAGAAGATAAGGCAGTGCAATCAGTACCGCCACCAGCGTTACCGGCATTTCCATTTCCGCGATCATCACCCGATTGAGTGTGCTTGTAACCGGGACAACCGTGATCGACACCGCCACGTGGACGAGGGCAAGCTGCGCAATGACTCTGGCATTCATAGGCAGAGCGTACCATAAATTTCTTGAGTCTTCCAACAGATTGGCGCTTTGTATTGCGCTGTTATGCCTGCCGGCAAGGCGCCATCGGAAGCAGTCGTTCGGTTGACGCATCCGGCGCGCCGGTGTTAGACTCTTGCCCGTGGCAACGGCCTGCGGCGCGCCCGCGATATTCCCAGCTTTACAGGAGGAGTAGTGTCCGCCGTCAACGGTATCGGTAACAGCGCACTCACCCAAAAGCAGCTCGGCGCGGGCCCTCGGTCCGTCCCCGGCGTTGATCTCGCCGGCAGCGTTCCTGTATTCGGCAGTCGGCCAGGCAGCCGTCTGATTGACGGTGTATCCTTCGCCGATTTCAGCCGCAAACGCCTCATCTTCGGTGAGTTCACCCGGCGCGGCCAGACCCACGTCTACCGCGTCGACTGCAAGGCCGGCGACCGTCTGCGCGCCCAGCTCTTCGTTCCGGTCCTCCCGCGCGGCGGCTCCGTTCTGCCCACTTTCGCCATCGTCGCCCGCAGCCTGCCCTACAGTTCCGACGCGCAAAAGGTGCCCCTGGAGCTGCCCCACGGCTACCGCTCGATTGTCGCGCCGCCGCCCACAGAGCTTCTGCAGCCGGTGAAAGACCTTCTCACGCATGTCCACTACTACCCCGGCCCGCTGATCGACACGCGCACGCTTGTCGGCGGCCGCTGCTATCTGGTCGTCTGGATCCCTCACAACCAGGTCGGCAAATATGTGATTTCGATTGGACATCGCTGGCACCTGCGCTGGAGCTACTGGGCACAGCTGCCGATCTACTGGTGGCGCATTCGCAGCTGGTTCGGTCTCAGTCGCGCCGCGGCCTACTATCTGCTGGCTGGGGGACTGGTCACATTGCTGGCGGGCGCAGCCATTTTGCGGCGTACGCGCCGCCGCGCGCGCCCGGAGCTCCCATAGCCTGCCTCTTCAGGCCATTTCGAGGTGAACTTCGTGCGTATTCTTCTTTACCTGGGCAAAGGAGGCGTCGGCAAGACGACGGTAGCCGCCGCCACCGCCCTGCGCTGCGCCCAGATGGGCCACCGTACGCTTGTCGTCAGCACCGACATCGCCCACAGCCTGGCCGACAGCCTCGATACTCCGCTGCAGAGCGAACCGATCGAGGTGACTCCCAACCTCTTTGCCCAGGAGATCAACGTTCTCGACGAACTTCGCAAAAACTGGGGCAAGTTGCAGGGTTACATGGGCAAGATGCTTCGCAAGCAGGGCATGAGCCGAACGGTTGCCGAAGAGATGGCGATCATTCCCGGTATGGAGGAGATTTTCAGCCTTCTGCACATCTATCGCAATGCGGCCGCGCGAGATTTCGACCGAATCGTGGTCGACGCCGCGCCCACCGGAGAATCGATGCGTCTTCTCGCCATGCCCGAGAGCTTCCAATGGTATGTCGACCGCTTCTTCGGCTGGGGCGACACGGCCATGCGTCTCACCGGCGGTCTGCTGCGGCGCCTCATGCCCGAGCAGGACGCGCTCGCGGGCCTGCCCAAACTGGTCGACGACGTGAAGGAGTTGCAACGCGTCCTCAGCGACCCCCAAATCACTAGCTATCGCGTCGTGGTCAACCCGGAAAAGATGGTCATCAAGGAGGGCGCCCGCGCCGTAACCTATCTCTCGCTTTTCGATTGCGCCGTGGATGGCGTCGTAGTCAACCGCATTCTGCCCGGCATCCGCACGCAGGCTGTTGATGCGGCTGAGGACGGTGAACGCGCCGCGGCAACCGTCGTCGCGCCCAGCAGCGATCCCTATTTGCGGCAGCTGCAGGAGACACAGGCCCGGTATCTGACCGAGATCGAGCGCGATTTCTACCCCCTGCCGATTTTGTACAGCGGCTGGCGCAGCGAAGAGGTGGTCGGCCTTACGCCGCTGCGCGCCCTGGCCGATGAGATTTACGCGCAACGCGATCCCGGCGACGTCATGTTTGTCGGTCAGGCGCAGGAAATCGAGGAGCAAGGCGACGATTTCGTCCTCAAGCTGCCGCTGCCCCACATCGAGCTGGACAAGATCCGCCTCAAGAAGCGCGGCGATGAGCTCTTCATTACCATCGGCAACTTCAAGCGTGAATACCTGCTCCCCGCCGTGCTGGCGCAGCGCGATGCCAGCGGTGCTGTCTTCGCCGGCGGCGTTCTCAGTATCCGCTTCCCTTGCGGCAGCCAGTGAATGATGAACACCGTTCAGTCGCTGCCGCGAGCCGGTGAGGATCCGATCCATGGGATTGGTTAGTCTGCTGGTTCGGGGCCTGGGCCTTGCGATTGGCGCGCAGGTCGGCGCGCGCGTCGCCCACCGCATCCGGCCGCGCCCCTATCCCGCTCCTCTGCGCGATCTCCTTGATCACCCGGCGCGCATGCAATACCGCGATCCTGTCGCAACCCTGGGCCCCTTCGGCCTGGGTCCCGGCCAGACTGTGTTGGACGTCGGCTGCGGCGCCGGTACCTTCACCGTCGAGATGGCGCGCCAGGTCGGCGGTGAGGGCAGCGTACACGCTGTCGACATCCAGGCATCGATGATCGAGGCAGCAAGTGCTCGCGTCGCGGCGGCGGGCTTTTCCGAGCGCGTTCAGTTTCACCACTGCGGCGCCTACCGAATGCCTCTTGAAACCGACAGCGTCGACCTTGCTGTCCTTATTGCCGCGCTCTCCGAAATGCCTCAGCCCCTTTTCGCGCTTGAAGAGTTGCGTCGCGTCCTCAAAGCGGGCGGGCGTATCGCCGTCAGCGAAGAGATGCCTCACAGCGGCTATGTGCCGCAGCGAACCGTCCGCAACTGGTTGCGCGAGGCAGGCTTCCGCTACGGCGGACTACGCGGCACCCCTTTCTGCTATAGTCTGCTCTATTTCAACGACGGATAGCCGCAACAACCTGATTTGGAACATTTCTTCCAATTTGGTTGGCGTTGATCTGCTATAATTCAGCGAAGTGCCGGTGTCAGTACGTCGCAGCGGCATCCAGCTATAGACCACCGGGGCTTTCGTGGAACTCGATCTGACACTGCCGTACGCAACGCAGGAGCTGCCGGGCATCGGCGGGCAGCTGCGCGCAGCGCCGGACGCCTTCATCGTCGAGGAGATTCCGCTCTACCAGGCGAGCGGCTCCGGCCAGCATCTCTATGTCAACATTACCAAGGAGTCGATGACCACCCGCGAGGTGCAGCGGGCGCTCGCCGAAGCCTTCGACCTGCCCTACAATGCCGTCGGTTTTGCCGGCATGAAGGACAAGCTCTCGCGCGCAACCCAGACCTTCAGCCTGCTCGTCGGCCATGTTGATGACGATTATCTGCGCGCGGCGCCGTCGCGCATCGCCGCCAAGGCGCCGGTGGAGGTCAACTGGGTGCGGCTTCATCGCAACAAGCTCAAGAAGGGTCATCTGCTCGGCAACCGCTTCACGATTACGGTAAGCCAGCCGGCCGTGGACGGCGCAGAGGCGATGGACAGGGCGCAGGCGGTGGCCGCGCAGCTGCGACGCGACGGCCTGCCCAACTACTACGGCCCGCAGCGTTTGGGACAGAACGGGGCCAACGTGCGTCGCGGATGGGAGCTGCTCCGGGGTGAAAAGAGAATGGCCAACCGCTGGCTGCGGAGCCTCTTGCTCGCCAGTGTGCAGAGCCACCTGTGCAACCGCTACCTGGCCTTGCGTCAGGAACGCGGCCGCTTCTCAACCCTGTTGACCGGCGACATCGCCAAAAAGCACGACACCGGCGGCCTCTTCGTCGTCGCCGATCAGCCCACGGAACAGGGCCGTTACGAACGCAAAGAGATCAGCTTTACCGCGCCCATCTATGGGCCGAAGATGTGGGATGCCGAGGCTGAATCCGGCCAGCTGGAGCAGGAGGTCCTGGCCATGAGCGGCCTCGAAATCGACTCGCTGGCCAAGGCCAAGATGATGGGCACGCGGCGGCTTGGACGAATACTGCCCGACGATCTGACCCTCGCCCAGCATGAGGCCGGCATCGTCGTCCAGTTTTCGTTGCCAAAAGGGGCTTTTGCCACCACCGTCCTGCGCGAATTTATGAAAGTGCCTGACGATCTGCTTGCCCAGTCGGCCGACGATACCGCTGACCTTGCCTGACCTGCGCAAGCCCGCGCTTAAGATGAGGATGACGGGGAGTGAACCATGATCGACGAAACGCCTGAACACGACGACGAACTCTCCCACGATCGCAGTTCCGCTCTGGAGATGCCGCTCTTCCCGCTGAACGTGGTGCTGTTTCCGGGCATGGCCCTGCCGCTTCACATCTTCGAGCCCCGCTACCGCGAGATGATCAACCGCTGTCTGGATGAGAATCTCGCCTTCGGCGTTGTGCTCATCAAGGAAGGCCCCGAAGTCGGCGGTGATGCCGAGCCGCGACGCGTAGGGACGGCTGCACGCATCGTCAAGGTCGACCGCCAGCCGGACGGCAGGATGAATATCCAGGTCGTTGGCACGCGTCGTTTCCTCATCGAGGAGTTGAACCACGACCGCGCCTACCTCAGCGGCCGCGTGCGTCATTTTCCGGTTACCGACGGCGATACCAAGCTGGCGACCGAGCGCGCCCACCAGGTCCGACCTAAGATCATGCGTTACGTCGAACTGTTGACCAAGGCCACAGGTGTGCAGCTGAAGCTGGACCGTCTGCCGGAGGACGCCACCAGCTTGGCTTTTCTCACCGCAATTACCTTGCAGGTGCGGCCGGAGGACAAGCAGCGCCTGCTTGCCCTGCCCGGTGTGCCGCAACTCCTTGAATTGGGCAACTACTACCTGGGCCGGGAACTCCAGCTGCTTGAGCACATGATCGAGAGCCAGGAAGCTTTGTCGTCGATGACGATCGGCCCCACCGGGCAACTCTTCGCCAACTGAGACCAGGCGCGGCTATCTGAAACCATGGCGGCGTCAAAAACGCTGCGCCGCGCAGAGCAGTTCCCACGGCGATCATCCCGACTACCCCATCACAACTCTCTTAAGCAGCAAGCCGCGAAAGGAAAGCTGTATGGCAACCCACCAGTTCCAGCCGGACCATTACCACGTGACGATCGGTTCCCATGCGCCCGTGCTGCGCGTCCAGCCCGGCGACACCGTCGTGACCACGACCGTCGATGCCAGGGGACAGGGCAGCGGAGACCAGCCCATTACGCCGGCGGGAAATCCGATGACCGGCCCCTTCTTTGTCGAGGGAGCTGAGCCGGGCGACACTCTCGTCGTCCATCTCGATACGCTGCGTCCCAATCGACCTTACGGCTGGACTCGCACCATGGTCGCCCCCAACGTGGTTGACCCCGGACAGGTGCCAAATATGCCCTGGCCCGCGGCGGGGCAGGAACTGGCCAACTGGCGCGTCGACAACGAGGCCGGCACCGCCACTCTGGTCGAACCGCAGACCAGTCTCGGCGCGCTGACGCTGCCGCTGGCGCCGATGACCGGCTGCTTCGGCGTCGCGCCGGACCGCGGCGAAGCAATCTCCACCGCCACCTCAGGCCCTCATGGCGGCAATATGGACTATCGCGGCTTTGTTGAGGGTGTGACGGTCTACTTTCCAGTCTTTGTGCCCGGCGCCCTCTTCCACATCGGCGACGGCCACGCGGTGCAGGGCGACGGCGAGATCGTCGGCACCGGCATCGAGATCTCCTTCGACGCGGCCTTCACTCTGGACGTGCAAAAAGGGCGGCGCATCTCTTGGCCCAGAGGGGAAAACGAAGAGTATATATTCACGGCGGGCAACGCGCGTCCTTTGGACCAAGCCACGCAACACGCCACCACCGAGATGATCCGCTGGCTCGAAGATGATCTGGGGATTGATCCGGTGGGCGCGCACATTCTGATGGGTCAGACTGTGGAGTACGATCTTGGCAACATCTTTGACCCCGCCTACACGATGATCTGCAAGATGCCGAAGGCCGTCTTGCCATAGCCGCCCCGCGCGACAGCGGCCGGAGAGAAGCGCGTTTCTCAATCTCGCGACTTCTCTCTGTTTCTTTGGCTGCTACCCTTGCGTACGCCGGCGGCTCGACCGCCGACAATCTGCCACAGGCACAGACCGGCGAGCACCAGGATACCCAGCGCAAACAGCATCAGCCCCCGACGCCAGCTCTCCGGCGCGTACCACATCCGTATCTCCAACTCCCCAGCAGGGACCGGCAGCGCCCGCAGCGTGTAATTGGCCCGCAATATCGGCGCCGCCGCCCCGTTGATCGTCGCCCGCCAGCCCGGATACCAGACTTCGCTCAGGACCAGATAGCCCGCCCTCTCGGCGCTCGCCGTCAGCACCATCTCGTTCTCGCTGTAAGCGTGAACCGAGATAGGCGCGTCCATCCCCTGCGCAACTGACCCTTCTACAGGCGAGCGGCCGTTTGCGCGCAACAGCACCACCGACTCGGACGGCTCGAAGCTCTTCGCCAGCAGCGCGGCCAGCGCCGACTCTTCATCCGGGACGATCTGAGCCCCGGCGACGAGCCAGGCGCGCGGCAGCGGGTCGGGGTTCTCGTAGACGGCGAGCGGGCCGGGCGCGTCGTAGGCCAGCGTATACTGTTCCGGCAGGGGCGTGCCGTCGCGCACGAGCACAAAGCGCACGTTGAGAAGATCGTAGATGCGGGTGCCGCGTCCGCCGTTGTTCTCCCACAGCGTCTCCCAATGGGTCAGCGTCAGCGGATTGTGAACGCCCCATACGTCCTGCAGTCCGGCCAGCGCGGCCGTGTCGGGCTGCCACAGGTCATAGATGCCGGTGCGGGCGTCAATCCGGAACAGCTCTTCTTCGTCCGCGCCGGCCTGCTCACGCAGAAACGCATAGATCTCCGGATGCACAAAGCCGTGTGTCGGCTCTTTCCTGCCGATGTCGATGTTCGCGCCGGCCACGGTCAGCTCCACCAGCAGCAGGATGGGCGCCAGCCCGGCCAGAACTGCGCCCGTAATTCGATTGCGACGGTAGAGCCCCACCAGTAGCCACGTCGCCAGCCACGCGCCAATCGTCAGCAGGCCTGCCTGACCCGCCATGATCGCGCGCGGCAACGCGACGTCGCCTCCCTGCAGCACGCGCGTCGAGACCAGGGTCAAGGGGACAAGGACAAGGAGGAGAGCCGGGCCGCCGAACTGAATGACGGAGAAAAAACGCGCCGCATTGGAGGAATCGAGGGCTTCCTCTTCTTTCTGTCCCTTGCCAAGCAGCGCGTCCAGCCCCATCGCCGCCAGCACGGCCAGCGCCAGCGCCCACAGCACGATCGTTCTGGCGGGCGCGCGCAAGCTGCCGTACTCGGGCAGAACTGCTGTCAGCCAGCCGTGGACCGGCGTGTAACCGCCCAGCGCGGCTACGAATCCAAACAGGGCCAGCGCCAACCAGGGCAGTTGGCGGCGCCGCTTCTCCGCCATGGGCAACAGGAGTGCGCCGGCCGCGAGTAGGAGCGTCACCAGCCCGGCGTAGGGGAGTTCGACCCTGTCCCACGCGCCCCAGTAGTTTTGAGGTCCCCGCCCGAAGAGGCCCGGCGTCAGCAGCCCAACCAATGCCGGGCCGGGCGGGAGCGAATAGGACGCGCTGTTCTGCGGGGCGAACGCAGCCCGCTGGGTATAGGGCAGCATCTCGATCGCAGGGAGAAGGATAGGCGCAGAGAGAAGCGCGGTCAGCGCCAGGACGGCCAGCGGGTACCGAAGAGAAACGAGAAACCCACGAAGTCGCGGCGCATCTGTCTCGTTGGACGAGCCCCAATGTCGGGTTCCCAGCAGTGCGAGAGAATAGAGGCCCACGGCCATGCCGAGGTAGTAGCTGCTCTGCGCGTGACCGGCGTAATTGGCAATCGCAAACAGCGCAGCGGCGGCGCCTGCCCACAGAAGGCTTCTGCGCGTCAGCATCCGGTGGCCGGCCGCCAGAATCCAGCCGCTCCACGACAGAACGGCGATCAGATTGAGGTTGCCCAGGTGAATGAACAGGACATCGCAGAGCCCAAACGCGATCGCGGCCAGTAGCGCGGCCGGCCGGCTCTGTCCGAGCGTGCGCACCAGAACGTATACGCCCAGTCCGGCCCACCAGAGATGGGCGACACTGAGCCATTGCATCCAGCGGTAGTCGAAGGCGGGATTGAGAAGAAAGAGCAGCAGGTTGGGTGGATAGAGAAAGCCGGCCTGGATGTCGCCGATGAAAGGCGCGCCGCCATAGAGATGCGGATTCCAGAGCGGCAGCCTGCCTTGGCTCAACGTATGCGCGGCGAAACGGTACGTGGGGTAGAGGAAACTGACCAGATCGCCGCCGTCGGCCGGCCGGAAGGCTGCGCCGCTGACGGTACGCCAGAAGAAGGCCAGAAATATCGCCGCCAGCAGCGTCGCGTAAAGCAGGTCCCAGCGTCGCTTGTCGCGCCGAACTGTCAGCCATGCGGCCATCCCGCCCCATAGCAGGATGAGAAGGATGACGATGCCGAGGGGGAGAAGGTCTGTGCCTGCGCTCATATGCTATCTCGGGACCGCGTGCGTCCGGCGGAGCGGTCCCCTGAAAGGAAGGCCATCCATGTCGCAGCGGTTCAGGGCCACGCGCCAGCCTCGTTTCAGTGGTGGTTACCGGAGTGGCGTTGCGGCGGCTGTATGGTATAACAGAAAAAGAGGGAATGAAAGGTGTTGGCCGGTCGAAGGCGGACGGCGGAGCGGGCGCCTTTTACAAGTTTCCAGACCGGGAGTGGCCCCGTGCAGGCAGACCTGGTGCTATACAACGGCAATATTCATACGATGGACCGGCAGCGCCCGCGGGCATCGGCGGTTGCGATCGCGGGCGAGCGCTTCGCGGCTGCAGGCAGCGACGCGCAGATGCGGGCTCTGCTGGCCCGGGGCGGCAGAGCGGTGGATCTGCGCGGTGCGACGGTCGTGCCCGGCTTCATTGACGCCCATATCCACTTTCTGTCCTATGGTCTGAGCCTGCAGGAGATCGATCTGAGCAGCGCGGCGACACTGGCTTTCGCGCTGGAACGCGTGCAACGGCGGGCTGCGGAGACGCCCGCCGGTCAGTGGCTGACCGGACGCGGCTGGGACCAGTCGGTCTGGGAGGGAGGCGCCTTTCCTACCGCGGAGCAGTTGGACGCGGTCGCGCCGCAGCACCCTGTATTCCTGGCGCGCAAGTGCGGCCACGCCGCTTGGGTGAACAGCCAAGCACTGGCGTTGATGGGGATCTCGGCCGATACGGCGGACCCGGATGGCGGCGAGATCGTGCGCGACGGAGGCGGACGCCCGAGCGGAATCCTGCTGGAAAGGGCGATGGGGCCGGCAAACTGTTTGCTGACGGAGCCGTCGCCGCAAGCGGCGGTTGCCGCAGTGCGGGAGGCGCAGAAGGTTGTCAACCGCATGGGAATCGTCGGCGTCCACACGAAGGAGGCTGCGGCCTCGCTGCGCGCCTTTCAGCAGCTGCGCGCCGACGGGGCGCTCACCTTGCGCGCGGTCGCCCAGATTCCCGTGGACGAACTGGACAGCGCCATCCGCCTGGGGCTGCGCACGGGGCTTGGTGACAGGTTTCTGCGCATTGGCGGCGTGAAAGTTTTCAGCGATGGAGCGCTCGGCCCCCGCACCGCCTGGATGCTGGCCCCCTACGAGGGCGAGCCAAACAATCTCGGCATCGCCGTCACAGGGGCCGAGGAGATGGCGGACATAGTTGCCAGGGCCACGCAGGCGGGGCTGGCCGTGGTGACGCACGCGATCGGCGACCGGGCCAACCGCATGGTCCTGGATGCGCTGGCGGAAAGCCGCCGCGCGGAACAGGGGCTGCATCTGCGTCATCGCATCGAGCACGCGCAACTCCTGCATCCGGACGACATCGACCGCTTCGCTCAGCTGGATATCATCGCGTCGGTGCAGCCGATTCACGCCACGCAGGATATGCGTATCGCCGACAAATATTGGGGGACGCGCAGCCGCTACGCCTACGCCTTTCGCAGTCTGTGGGACAGCGGCGCCAAGCTGGCGTTCGGCTCCGACGCGCCGGTCGAGACGCCGGACGTGATCCAGGGGATCCACGCGGCGGTGACGCGTATGCGTGCCGACGGCAGCCCCGGCGGCGACGGCTGGTATGCCGAAGAGCGCCTGACTGTGCCCGAGGCGGTCTGGGCCTATACGATGGGCGCGGCCTACGCCGGTGGCAGCGAGGAGAGCCAGGGCAGCATTACCCAGGGCAAGCTGGCCGACCTGGTTGTGCTCTCGCAGGACATATTCAAGGTCCATCCGATGGCGATCCTGGAGACAGACGTGGAGGCCACGCTCTTTGGCGGCGCGTTCGTGTGGGGGGAGTATGGCGAATGAAAATGGGCTGGCCTCTACCCACATCGCACATTGGCAATGAGCCGGACAGCCTTCCATTCGATCTGGCGATGTAGAGCATGAGATTCATTCCCGGCCTGCAGCTGAGCAGACGCTTCTATCGGGAGGCGGTGCGGCCTGTGCTGGACCGGTCGTTTCCCGGCCTGGCGCACACCGCCGCCCTGATCGGACCCGGGTCGGAAACGCTGGGCTTCGACGACGAGATGTCCACGGACCACAGCTGGGGACCGCGTCTGCAGCTCTTCCTGCGTCCGCAGGATTTTGCAGCCCTCAGCGCCAGGATCGACGCAGAGTTGCGCCAGGAGTTGCCCCATCGCTTTCTGGGCTACCCGACCAGCTTCACCGACCCGGACCCAGCCGACAACGGCACCCGGCTCATGCAGGCGACGGAGAGCGGGCCGGTCAATCACCTGGTCGAGACGCTGACCACCGGCGCGTTCTTCCTCTCCTACCTGAATTTCGACGTGGACAGGACGATCGAGGCGGCGGACTGGCTGACCTTTCCGCAGCAGAAGCTACGCTCGATTGTCGCCGGGGCGGTCTTCCACGACGGCATCGGCCTCGAAGCGATGCGGGCGCGTTTCGCCTGGTATCCGCCCGATCTGTGGCGCTATCTGCTGGCCGCAGGCTGGGCGCGCATCGGGCAGGAGGAGCACCTGATGGGGCGCGCCGGGCTGGTGGGCGATGAGATTGGCTCGGCGCTGATCGCGTCGCGGCTGGTGCGCGATCTCATGCGGCTCTGTTTCCTGATGGAACGGCAGTACGCGCCCTACGCCAAGTGGTTGGGCACGGCCTTTGCCCGGTTGGCGGCCGCGGAGCAGCTGACCGGAAGTTTGCTGGCCGTGCAGCGGGCGCAAACGTGGCAGGAACGCGACCGGCGGCTGAGCGACGCCTATCATCTCGTTGCGGCGCAGCATAACCGGCTGGCGCTCACCGAGTCGATGCCGGAAAACACGCAGTGCTTTTTCGGGCGGCCTTTCCGCGTCATCGCGCTGCACGGCTTTGCCGACGCGCTCCTGCGCACCATCCGCGACCCGGAGGTGGCGCCGATCGCCCAGCGCCGGCCGATCGGCAGCATCGACCAGTTCAGCGACAGCACGGAGCTGCTCGAGGCGGCCGAGCTGAGATCGGCGCTGCGGGCACTATACGCGCCCGCGCCCGCGTAGCACATCAGACCCATTTCAGGAGACCTTTCGATGCCATCTACACTCAACAGCGAGCGGCTGATTCTGCGGCCCATTGAGCCTGCAGACGCGGACGATTTTTTCGACTTTTACCGCCGCCCCGACGCGATGCGCTACATGGATACACCGCCCCATACGTCTCTGGAGGAGACGCAGAAGTTGGTCGACTACAAGTATAACGGTCCGAGCACGACCTGGGCGCTGCGTACCGCTGCCGCTGGCCCCGCCTTGGGATTCGTAGAATTTGTCGGAAACATCGGCGTGCCGGGCATGGGCTATATGCTTCACCCGGACCACTGGGGCAACGGCTATATGAGCGAGGCCGTGCGCGCTGCCCTCGATTACGGCTTTGACGAGATGGGGGTGGACCGGGTGGAACTGTGGATCGCCGAACAGAACACCGCCTCTCTGCGCCTTGCCGAGAGAGTCGGCTTCCGGCGCAGGGGGCGTCTGCGCCAAAAGTATAGCAAGGACGCAACCGGCCATGATAAAATCGTGTATGGCATCACGGCAGAGCAGTGGCGGACAGGTCAGCTGCCCGGCAGCGCCCAGGCGGTTTACCAGCTGGCCCCCATACTGGCTGTGCCGGATGTATTGGCGGCGGCCGAGTTCTACTGCGGCAAACTGGGCTTTTCGATCAGCTTTCTCTACGGTGAACCGCCCACGCACGGCGGCATCCACTGCGGTGAGTGGACACCGGAAGGCGCGCATTTTCAGCTTTCCCAAAGCGACGAAGAGCTGCCCGAAAAGAAGACCGTCGCCTTCTATGTTACGATTGGCGAGGACGTTGACGGACTTTTCGCCCGCTACAAGGCTGCCGGCGTCACCATCGTGCGCGAGCCGACGAACGAGCCCTGGGGCATGAGGGAGTTCGCCATCCGCGACCTGAACGGTTATCTGTTGCGCTTCGGCAAGCCGGGATGAGGGGAAGATAGTCCGCGGCGTTCAGTCGAGGGAGAGCGGAATGATTGAGGAGCAGGGGAGATCCAGGCCGGCAACGCATCGCCCACAGCAAGCGAAACTATGGCAGCTCGCGCGCGGGCGGGACATCGGTCGGCGCCGTTTCCTGCAGCTGTTTTCGGCCGGCGGCGCGGCAGCGGTCCTGGCCGCTTGTACAGGCATGCAACTGCCTGCGCCGCCGCCGCAAGCCGCCGTGGAGGCCGCGGCGCCGCTTCACTTTAAGGATGCTGCGCCGTTCATCGATCACGGCCGCGGGAATCTCGAAGCGCGTCTGCAAAACATGCAGGGGCTGATCACGCCCAATCGGTTCTTTTTCGTGCGCAACAACTCGGCCAGCCTCGATCTGGACGCGGCCGGCTGGCGGCTTGCGGTCGAGGGCGACGCCGTTGCCAGACCCCTTGAACTCTCCTACGAAGACATACGGACCCTGCCCAGCCGCACGCTCATCTCCTTCCTGGAGTGCGCCGGCAACCACCGGGCCATGTTCGATCTGGTCAAGGGGCGACCGGCGCAGGGCACCCAGTGGATGACCGGCGCCGTCGGCAACGGCGAATGGACCGGCGTATCCCTGCGCGAGGTGCTGACGCTGGCCGGCATCACCGAGCAGGCGGTCAGCGTCCTCTTGGTTGGGCTGGACAGGGACTCGCCAGAGGAGGGGTTTCGCCGCGTCATACCGGTTGACAAGGCGATGGACGCGGATACCCTGCTGGCCTACGCGCTAAACGGCGAGCTGCTGCCCAGAGATCACGGCTTTCCGCTGCGGGTGCTGGCGCCCGGATGGGTGGGCAGCACCAGTATCAAGTGGCTGGGCCGGATTGTCGTCTCGTCCCAACAGCTCTGGACGCGCAACAACACCAGTTCCTACACGCTGATCGACGATGCCTATCCGCCCGAAGGCGAGGCGCCGGGCAAGGTGGCGACGACGCAGACGATAAAGAGCGCGCTGGCGCTTCCCTGGCCGGCGCAACTTCCGGCAGGCGAATCCCGCATCCATGGCTACGCGCACTCGCCGGACGGTCCGATCGTCAAAGTGGAGTGGAGCCTCGACGCCGGCGCAACTTGGCGCAGTGCGGAGATGACAACGCCGCAGATACAGTACTCGTGGGCGCGCTTCGGTTTCATTTGGGATGCGCAGCCGGGCGAGCACACCATTATGACGCGGGCCACCGACGCGGCCGGCAATTCACAGCCGGACAAGATTCCCTTCAACCAAAAGGGCTATCTCTTTAACCAGCCCTTACCGCATCCGATTCGGGTCGCATAGATGCGCTGCCGCCGCCGCTGCCCGCTTGCACGAGGCATTTCATGAAAGATATCGCCGACCACATAAAAATCGTCTCGGTCGTCGAGATGCAGCGCCTGGAGAAGGAGGCTGATGCGGCCGGCCGGAGCTATGCCGCCATGATGGAACAGGCCGGTACGGCGCTGGCCGAGGCGATCCAGGAGGGCTTTCCGCGCAGCGCCGACCGATCGGTGCTTGTGCTGGCGGGCCCGGGCAACAACGGCGGCGACGGGCTGGTCTGTGCGCGTCATCTCAGCGACGCCGGTTATCGCGTGCGGGTCTATCTCTGGAAGCGCAAGACCGGGCCCAAGGAGGACTACGAGGGACACTTCGGCAAACTGCTCGAACGCAACGTTTCGACCCACAGCGCAGATGAGGATGTCGACGCGGTGCAACTGCGCGCCTGGCTCGACGAAGCCGCGGTGGTCGTGGATGCGCTATTGGGCACAGGCGCAAATCGCCCAATCGACGGCGTACTGGCCCGCATTCTCCAGCAACTGACCGAGGTCCGCAGCGGCAGCCGGCGGGCTTCGGAGACCGGCACGGGGGAGGCCGGCCCGGGCGCTGTATCGCGACCTGCTGTCGTCGCGGTTGATGTTCCCAGCGGTCTCAATGCCGACAGCGGCGCGCTCGACCCGGCCGCCGTCGCGGCCGACATGACAGTCACGTTCGGCTGCGCAAAGATGGGTCATTTCCGCTTCCCCGGGGCGGCCGCCCTGGGCGAGCTGGCAGTAGCGGACATCGGCATCCCATCAGAGTTGACTGCCGAAACGCGCACGTTTTTCCTTGCGCCCGAACAGATCGCCGATTTTCTGCCGACGCGCAGCCGCAACAGCCACAAGGGCACCTTCGGCAAAGCAATGGCGGTCGTCGGCAGCGTCAACTATCCCGGCGCGGCGTTTCTCAGCTGTGCGGCGATGGGCCGGGTCGGGGCGGGGCTGGTGACGGGCGCCATCCCGCAGCCAGTCTGGGTGCCCGTCTCATCCGCACTCGTCGAACCGACCTGGCTGCTCCTCAGCCACGACCTGGGCGTCGTCAACGAGGACGCGGCGGGCACC
>CATOTS010000052.1 GCA_951813625.1 uncultured Caldilineaceae bacterium
GAGGCCCAGGAGGCCCAGCGCGCCTACGTGCCGATCGGCGAACGCGGCTGAGACGGACGCGGCCCTCGTTCACGAGATATCGCCGTGGCCGCGCCAGAACTGTTCCATCTTCTCCATTAGCTGCGGATGGTTGTGCAGGTCGGGGTCTTCCCGCAGCAGCCCTTTCGCGGCCTCCTGTGTCTGGCTCAAGGTCTCGATACTGCTTAGGCCAGCCATCCTCATGTCCGGCAGGCCGCTCTGACGCGTGCCCAGAACGGCGCCGGGGCCGCGCAGCTCCAGATCCTTTTCCGCCAGTTTGAAGCCATCCGTCGTCTCGGTGACGGCCCTGAGCCGCTCGGCCTGCGCGCCGCCGTTGACGCGGCTGATGAGCGCGCAGTAGCTCTCATGCGCACCCCGGCCCACGCGGCCGCGGAACTGGTGCAGCTGCGCCAGGCCGAAACGCTCGGCGTCCTCGATCAGCATCAGTGTGGCGTTGGGAACATCGACGCCCACTTCCACGACGCTGGTGCTGACCAGAACGTCCAGGTCGCCGTCGGCAAATGAGCGCATCGCTTCATCCTTCTCCGCGCCACTGAGGCGGCCGTGCAGAAGCCCCACGCGCAGATCGGGGAAGATCTCGCTGCGCAGGTGCGCGTGCGCATCCACCGCCGCGCCCACGTCCAACACATCGCTCTCCTCGACCAGGGGATAGATGATGTACCCCTGGCGGCCCTCGCGCGCCTGGTTGCGCATGAATTTGTAGAGACGCTCGCGGTCGGTGGGCGTAAAGCGTCTTGTCTTTATCGGCATCCGTCCCGGCGGCATTTCGTCGATCGCGCTTACGTCGAGATCGCCGTAGATCGTCAGCGCCAGACTGCGCGGGATCGGGGTCGCGCTCATCACCAGCAGATGCGGCACAGCCGAATCCCCGCCCTTGTCGCGCACGGCCGCCCGCTGCTCGACGCCGAAACGGTGCTGCTCATCCACCACCACAAAGCCGAGATTGGCGAACGACACGCCTTCCTGGATGAGCGCAGTTGTGCCGACCACGATCCGGATGCCGCCGTCCGCCAGCCCGGTCAACGCCGCATCCCGGTCCTTTCCGGTAACGCGTCCGGTCAGGAGGGCGACGTTCGGATGGTTGCCGTCGGCGAGCGTAACGCCTTCCAGAAGCTTGTGCAGGCCGCGGAAATGTTGCTCTGCCAGGATCTGCGTCGGCGCCAGCAGCGCCGACTGAAAGCCGTTGGCTGCGGCGATCAGCATGGCCGCGGCGGCCACGACGGTCTTGCCGCTGCCGACATCGCCCTGCACCAGGCGGCTCATCGGCACGCGCCGCGCCATATCCCCCCGCACCTCGTCCAGCACCCGCTGCTGCGCGCCCGTCAGGGCGAAGGGCAGGGCTGCCTTGTAGACCGCCAGCAACGTCTCGTCAACCGCCATTGGCGCGGCATTGAGTTGCTGAATCTCCTGCCGCCGGCGCTGAACGCCCAGTTGGAGGTGGAGGAAGTCATCGAAGTTGACGCGGCGGCGGGCCTCCTCAAGCCGCTCCATCGACGCCGGGGCGTGGAGCTGCCGCAATGCGTCGGACAGGGGGATCAGACTGTAACGGCGGCGGAGTGTCTCCGGCAGCGCATCGTGTACCGACGACAGCCCTGTTCGGAGGGCCTGCTGCGCGTGCCGGCTGACATCGCCATTGCGCAGCCCTGCCGTCAGACCATATACGGGCAATATCGGGCCGCCCTTGATGGCGCTGGGGCTGATCTCCTCGAAGAGCGGATTTTCCAGCGTCTTATGCCCCATGTACATGCCGACAGTCCCGCTCAGGCGGTAGATTTTGCCGACCGTCAGACGGTTCTTCAGCCACGATTGATTCCACCAGGTGACGCGGATCGCGCCGCTGCCATCGTTGAACATGGCCAGCAGAATCTCCTTCTTGTAGGCATATCTGCGCTCGCTGAAACGGTCCAAGCTGGCCACGACCGAAAGCGTCTCCCCCGCCTCGACGTCGGCAATGGGGCGGACACGACTGAAATCGTCGTACCGGTGGGGCAGATGCCAAAGCAGGTCGCCGACCGTCTCGATGCCCAGACGGGCGTACTGCTCTGCTTTCTTCGCGCCGATCCCCTTCAGCTCCGTGACCGGCTTTCCCAGCGCGTCAGGCGGCTTCTGCGCCTCAACTCGCGGCGCGTGGTCCTTTGGCGCGGCGGCAGGCGCCGCCGCTGGTTTTGCGCCGATCCGATCGATGTTCTCCAGGGCCGGATCGGCTGCGGGCGGCTCGTCCAACAGTTCAAGCAGCGAACGCAGCAGCCTTTCGCGTTCATCACGCGCGGCTTCGGCATACTGGGTCAGCCGCTCGACGACTTCCCGCAGCAATCCCGGATTCGTGCCATCGGCCTCGGCGTCTGCGGTCCAGCGCTCGCAAAAGGCAGGTACGCCGCCGCGGAAGGCCCGCCCCCGCCACTGGGTCTGGAGTTCGAGATTCAGCAGGTTGCGTAAACGCGTCAGAGCTTTCTCAGCCATCGGTACAGTTCATCTCTCGGCGCCGGTTCGCGGCATCGACCTCACGATACGCGTGTCGGTCAGTAGCGGCAAGCACGGCGATCGGCGTTCAGACGGTGCTCAGCCAAACCCTTCGTAGACGATGACGCCCATGACATTTGGCCCGAGATGGGCCGCCAGGCTGGGCGGATAGCGCCACACATTGGTCGGAATGTTGGGCAGGCCTTCCCCCAGCCGCCCCAGCAACTGGTCCTGTGTCTGCTCGTAGCGGTGCTGCACCAGCCCGATACGTTCGTTCTGCGCAAACTCGGCTGTATAGTCGTACAACTTCTCGGCGACATCCTCTCGGGTCTGCACCTTCTCCAGCGGGATCAGCTGACCTTCTTCCATCGTAACCATCGCCTTGATCCCCAGCATCGTCCCCAGCACGCTCTGTGCCGCGCCGAGGCGGGCGCTGCGTTCCAGGTAGTAGAGGGTTTCGGCGAAGAAGGTAACGTAGATGTGCGGGATGGCTCCGTTCACAATGCGGGCAACTTCATAGAGGTCGGCACCTTGTTCGGCGGCCTCGGCAGCCAGCTCTGCCAGCATGCCCAGGCCCATCGCGGTCGTTTGGCTGTCCATCACACGGATGCGGTAGCGCCCCATGATCATGTCGGCGGCCTTGCGCGACTGGCTCCACATCGGGCTGAGCGTGCTGCTCATGTGGATGGCTACGATTTCCTCGGCATCCTGTCCCAGCCGTTGGTAGACATCCATGATGCTGTTCAAGTCCGGCGCCTCTACTCTGGGCAGCGACCTGCGTCCGCCGGCCTCATTTTCGCGGGTCAGTTGAAAGAGGCGGTCGGCGCTGAAGTCATCGGCATCCTCGTAGCGCTCACGACCGACGCGCAGCACATGCGGAATCACTTCAATCGAATACTTTTCCAGAATATGCGCCGGAATGCCGGCGTCGCTATCGGTTACGATACGAACCTTGCTCACAGAAAACACTCCAACTTTTGACAACCGAACAGCCGTATGCTAATCTCAGAAAGTTCAGTGGCCAGAGATCAGTGGCTCAGGGCAGGCAGCGCTTCGACGGCCGCGAGCCACAAGAATACGACGAACCGGAGGGAACAGATCATGGCGAAATGCCAGAAGTGCGGCAAAGGGCCTCAGTTTGGAAACAACCGCCCCTGGTCCAGAAAAGCCACACGTCACAAATGGAAGATCAACATACAGAAGGTCAAGGTCTTGGAGAATGACAGACTGGTGTCGCGGCGTCTGTGCACCTCCTGCATCAGCACACTTGCCAAGGCTTGATCCTTCATTCCGCACCGAAGCAGGTCATCTGAAGCGCTGAGCTTTCCCGCTCGGCGCTTTCTTTTTTGTAAACTCCGCGCCCGCTTCGAATCCCCTTTCCTATGCCGCTGCCGCGTGGCGCAACTGCCCGCAACCGGCATCGATCTCAATGCCCCGGCGGATGCGAACCGTCGTCGAGATACCGCCGCCGCGCAGGATTTCGGCGAACCGTTCCGTGTCTCTGTCGCTGGTCGGCTGAAAAGGGCTGTTTGGAATCGGATTGAGCGGGATTAGATTGACGTGGCACAGGATGCCGCGCAGCTTGTCGGCCAGGTCCTCGGCCAGCGCCGGGCTGTCGTTGACGCCCCGCATCAGCGCGTATTCAAAGGTCACGCGCCGATTGGTCTTGGCGATGTAGCGGCGCACCGACGCCAGCAGCTCATCCACCGGATAGCGTCGACTGAGCGGCACGAGCTTGCTGCGCAGGGGGTTGTTTGGCGCGTGCAGGCTGACAGCCAGATTCACCTGGATGCCCTCGTCGGCCATACGGTCGATCATCGGAATCAGGCCCACTGTGCTAAGCGTGATGTGGCGCGCGCCCAGCCCGAAACCGTCGGCAGCCGTCAGCTGGCGGATCGCCTGCCACACACTATCGTAGTTGTGCAGCGGCTCGCCCATCCCCATGAGCACGATATTGGTCACTGTGGTTGGCCGCTTGACGCGCATCTTCGGCTTTTCGCCGGCATCGTGCAGGTAGCGGGCGAAAAACAGCACCTGGGCTACGATCTCGCCGCCGGTCAGATTTCGGCGCAGGCCGCCCTGTGCAGTGGCGCAGAATGTGCAGCCCATCGCGCAACCGGCCTGGCTGCTGATGCAGAGCGTGCGGCGCCTGTTGTAGAGCATCAGGACAGCTTCAACCGTCTCCCCGTCCGGCAGCTGAAACAGCACCTTCTGGGTATCCCCCGCCTTTGAGACGCGGCGGGCAATTGGCTCGAGCGGCATGATTGTTGCCTGCGCGGCCAGTTCGGCGCGCATCGCCTGGGGCAGATTCGTCATCTCCTCAAAAGAGCGCGCGTATTTGCGGTAGATCCACTCGTGGATCTGGCGGGCGCGGTAGGCGGGGGCGCCGGCGGCCTGCACTGTTTCGGTCAGCTCTTTGAGCGAGCAATCCAATAGCGATCCACCAACTGGGGAACCGCGGGTCGACGACAGCTGAATGGTCTTCATTCTGGCAATTGTAGCGCAGATATTCCGTGGCGGTCAAGGATTAGGGGCTGCCCTGCCGTTCCGCAATGGGCACGAGCTGTAGCGGTGGGGGGCGGCCACACTCAGCGGTCGGCTCGTCGGAATGCGTCCAGCAGCTCAGGCAGACCGGGCAGAATCAGGTCCGGCGGTGCGGCGGCCGCGCGGAATTCATGTTCCGGCGTGATGCCGGTCAATACCGCGATGGTGGGCATACCCAGCTCGACCGCGCCGGCGATGTCGGTCTCGTAGCGGTCCCCGACCATCAGCGTCGCGGCCGCGGTTGTGCCCAGTTTGCGCATGGCCTGTTCAAACATGCCGGCGTTGGGTTTGCCGATGACAGTCGGCTTCACTCCTGTGGCCGCCTCCAGCAGGGCGAGCAGCGCGCCGGTGCCGGGGATCTGGCCGCGCTCGCTGGGAAAAGAGGTATCGCTATTGGTGCCGACAAAGCGGGCGCCGGCGCGCACAGCCAGCGTTGCATCCGCCAGGCGTTCGTATTGCACGCTGAAATCGATGCCGCAGACGATCACGTCGGCTGTCGGCGCATCCTCGACCAGTGTGATGCCCTCCCGCTCGAGCGCCCAGCGCAAACCGTCCTGGCCGATCATAAAGGCGCGCACGCCGTCCGGGTACTGCGCGGCCAGCCAGCTGGCAGTCGCCAGCGCGCTGCTGAGAATGTGCGGTTCGTCGGCGCGAATCTCCATGCGCGCGATCTTCTCCACGAACTGGGCCGGCGTGCGCGATGAGTTGTTGGTCACGAACAGCCAGTCCCGCCCTGTGGACTCCAGATAGTCCAGCAGTTGCTGTACGCCGGGCAGCGGCTGATCGCCGATATAGACGACGCCGTCCATGTCCAACAGAACGGCACGCACCTCTTTCAGATTTGCACTTTGCGCCATGGGTGGACTCTTGCGATCCTTTCGACTGTGCGTCAGAAATCTGCCCCGACGCGCTGTGTGGGCCGGCAGCCGCGGCGCTTACCGCTGGCTGCTGCGCAGATCCTGTATATTGAGTTGCAGCGAGCGCTGCCCCATCCATCTGTTGACTTCGAGATGAAAGACAACATCGACCAAGTCGTCCTTCTGCAGTTCAGCTGCCCGTTTGCCCAGGCCGAAGCCGATCCCGTCGAGTACAGGCGGCTGGCCGTGGTTGTCAACAACCACTTTCAGGTGCTTCCTGCCGCCGACGCAGCGCACACTGCGCACGCGGCAGTCGCGGCAGAGAAAAAGGCCCGGCTCGTTCTGCTGGCCGACCGGCTCCAACCGCTCAAGCTGCCCTTGCAAGGCCCAATCAATCTGATCAACCTTCAGCTCGGCGTCGATATCGAGGGTCGGGCGCAAATCGGCGAACGCGTCGAGCTCCTGCGCGGCCTGCGCTTCGAGCGCCTCCTTCAGCGCGGGCAGATGCTCCGTGCGCACGGTAAAACCGGCCGCGCGGCTATGCCCGCCGTGACGTACCAGCAGCGGGCTGACCCGGTCGAGCGCGGCGATGATGTCAAATTCGGCGATACTGCGGGCGCTGCCGCGGCAGAACTCCTCACCGCGTTCGACGACAACCGCAGGGCGGTAGAACTGATCGCTCAGTCGGCCCGCGGCCAGCCCTACGACTCCTGCCTGAAACTCATCGCCGGCAATGAACAGAAGCGGCGCCTTCGATGTGTCCACTGCGGCCAGTCTCTTTTCGGCCGCGGCATGCGCTTCGCTCGTCAACGTCCGGCGCTGCCGGTTCAGGCTTTCCAGGTTCACGGCCATCGTATAGGCCGTCGGATATTCGTCGCAGCGCAACAGATCGTACGCCATTTTTGCGCTGGCCAGGCGGCCGGCCGCGTTGATGCGCGGCGCGATCTGAAAGCTGATCGCGCTGCTGTCGACCGTTTCAAGCGAGACCGAAGCCATCTCCAGCAGCGCGTACAGGCCCACGCGCTCGCCCAGGCGCAGCTCCGACAGCCCCCTGCGCACCAGCGAGCGGTTTTCGCCGCGCAAAGGCATCATATCGGCGACGGTTCCGACTGCCACCAGGTCGAGAAGGGCCCGCTCCTCGGCGGCCGCTTCCTCGGCTGAGAGCCGGTTCCCGGACTTTCGGGAAACTGCCCGCAGCACGCCCTGCGCCAATCGATAGGCGACGCCGACACCGGCCAGCTGCTGGGCGTGACCAGGATGATCATCACGGCGAGGATTGATTACCGCCAGCGCCTGCGGCAGCTCCGGGCCGATCGAGTGGTGGTCGGTGACGATGACCTCCATGCCCAGCTCACCGGCTTCCGCCACCGCCGCGACGCTGCGAATCCCACAATCGACAGTCACCAGCAGGTCAGCTCCGTTCCCGGCAATCGACCGCAGCGCCTCCACGTTGAGGCCGTACCCCTCGTCCACCCGGTTGGGAATGTAGGCGCCAACGCGCGCGCCGGCGCGCTGCAAGGCCGTCGTCATCAGCACGGTGGCAGTCACGCCGTCGGCGTCGAAGTCGCCGTAGACGCAGATGACCTCGCCTTTTTCGATTGCCTGCACGATGCGCGTGACCGCAAGCGACATGTCGGTCAGACGAAAGGGGTTCTCCTGCACAGCATCTTCACCCTGCAGGAACGACGCCACCGCCGCCGCGTCGCACAGCCCGCGATTGTACAACACCTGTAGCAGCACCGGATGCTCATGGCCGCTCTGCAGGAACTTCTCCGGCGCGGGCGGGTGGAAGTTCCACTGTTTATCAGTCGCCGACAAAGGGGATTCTCCACAAGAGTTGGGTGGAAACGATGGCCAGAAGACAATTATAGTCGAGAGCGCAGAGGGGGCGCAAAAAAAAGGGAGATTTTCCGGCCTGCTCCGCCTGGGCTAGAATGGGGTTTCAGTCAGCGTTGCATGCCAATTCAAGCGAACCCGATGTCCTCCACTTATGAGCGCCTGCGGCGCCTGCAAGCATTGCGCAGCCGGCGCGCATCCACCGGGCCGACGGAATCGAGCAGACCGGGACCGCCGGCGACCGACCGGGCAACCGAGCGCGCGCCGATCGAAGCGCTGGAGGCAGGCGAAACTGTCGAGAACAGCGCCGGCAGCTGTTATCTCGTTACCCGGCGTTTTGCTGCATTCGAGCAAGGGGAGATCAGCGCGCGACCCGAGCAGGGCCAGGCCGCGCTCGGCAACCTGCTGCAACGCGATCCGTCGATTCTGGCGCCGCTCTATCCCGGCTACGGGCTGGACCGCTGTCCCGATTTCCGCACGTCAGCGTTTCTGGATATCGAAAGCACCGGCTTGGGCGGCGGCGCCGGCATCTACGCCTTCATGGTCGGGGTCGGCACCTTCGAGCAGGAGGAAGGAGCCGCGGACGGGTCGGCCGAACGCCCGGCATTCGTTGTACGCCAGTTTTTCATGCGTGATCCGGGTGAAGAGCCGGCATTGCTGACGGCGCTGACGCATCTTCTGCGCAACTGCCGCAGCCTCGTAACATTCAACGGCCGTTCCTTCGACGCCCCCCTGCTGCGCGGGCGATACCGCTACAGCGGACCTTTCCTGCCCGCCGGTGTCCGGATGCCGTCGGTGCTGGACAGCAGCGCGCCGCATCTGGACCTGCTGCACCCGGCACGCAGGCTGTGGCGCAAACGGCTGGGCAGCTGCTCGCTCAACAATCTGGAGCGGGCTGTTATCGGCCGTACGCGCACGGAGGACGACGTGCCCGGCAGCCTCATCCCACAGCTGTACGCCGACTATCTGCGCGACGGGGACGGAAGCCAGATGCAACGCGTCTTCTACCATAACCGCGAAGACATCGTCTCGATGGCCGTGCTGGCGGAGGTGATCTACCGCGCATTTGCCGAACCCACGGACACCCCCTTCGGCGCGTTGCAGCCGCTCGATCTGATCAATATGGCGCGCCTGCAGATGGAACTGGAGCGCCTGGACAGAGCCGAGACGCTCTTCCGCGTCGCGCTGGATCAACTCAACGGACGCGCGCCCCTTGCGGAGACATTTGACGGCTTAGGCCGTCTCCTCAAACGTCAACGCCGCTGGGATGAGGCGGTGGAAGTCTGGCAGCAGTGGTTGACGACCGTGCGCGGGCCGGGCGACACTGCGGACAGCCGCCCGTATGTGGAACTGGCCAAGTATTACGAATGGCAGAGCGGTGATCTGGCGCAGGCGGCCATGTGGACGCAATGGGCCTTGCACGAGCAGGAACAGACACCGGCCCAAGGCCGTTCCCCGCAGACCCAGGCGGAGCTGCGCCACCGGCTGGCCCGCATCAAAAAAAAGCTAGACGCAGACGGGTAAAACGCGCGCGGCAGTTGCCTAGAGGCGAGAAGTGTCGTATCCTCAAATGAACACCTGTTCGATGAGAAACAATACGGAGTTCTTATGAAGCGGATGCCTCAGCCCATACCATATCAGGGAAGCAAGAGGAATATCGCGGCGCAAATCCTTTCCATTCTGCCAAGTGATATTGATACCCTAATCGAGCCCTTTGCAGGCTCGGCGACGGTCTCGATTCGGGCGGCCTATGCGGGCGCCGCGCAGTTTTTCCACTTTAATGACTTGAACAGTCCGTTAATGGATCTGCTCAATCTGATCGTAAATGAGCCGGACAGGATTGCGACCGATTACGAACGGCTATGGCATCAACAATTAGGCCGCGAAAGAGACTTCTATGATGAAGTGCGCGTCCGATTCAATGCGGCGAGTCGTCCTGATCTGCTGCTTTATCTGCTCGCGCGCTGCGTAAAGGCTTCAGTGCGGTACAACACGGAAGGGGAATTCAATCAGAGTCCCGACAACCGGAGAAAAGGGAGACGCCCCCAAAGCATGAGAGAAGACATTTTTGCGGTCTCCCGGTTACTTAAGGGCAGAACTCGGATCACTAGTTGCGACTTTACCTCCACAATCGGTATCCTGAATCCTTCGACCGATCTCCTTTATATGGATCCCCCATACCAGGGTACATCAGGCGGAAGAGATTCGCGATATTGCAGCGGTGTTGATCTGGCCGCACTCATTGGTTTTCTGAAAGAACTTAATGCGCGGGACGCGATGTTTGTGCTGAGCTATGATGGGCGGAAGGGTTCAAAAGCCTATGGGAGAATGCTACCCGTAGAGTTGAATCTTGTTCATGTCATCATTGAAGCAGGACGCTCTACACAGTCAACATTGCTGGGGCGACGGGATGTAACCTTTGAGTCGCTCTACCTTTCGGCTCCGCTGATCGAACGTATCGATTCAGCTTCCGAGAAGATCGAGAAACTGGCAAGGTGGAAATCATCATCAATGCAACTTGAACTGACTCTCGAATGAGCGCATCTGAACTTCCACCCGAGTTTCTCGAGCGCCTCAAACGCGTTAAAGGCAGGCGTTCAAGAATCGTTGTGGATCATATTCTTGAACACGGATTCATTACAACTGACGATCTAGAGCATACTTACGGCTACATGCACCCGCCCCGAGCGGTAAGGGATGTACGAGAGCAGGGGATCCCGATCACGACCTCCAGAATCAAAACGCCCGACGGGCGCAGTATTGCGGCATATCGATTCGGCGACCCGACAGAGGTAAGAGAGGGGCGGTCTGGAGGAAGAACAACATTTCCTCGGAAGTTCAAACAAGCATTATTTGACCAGAATGACGGAAAATGTGCCATTTGCAACGGCCACTTTTCTGCCCGTGAGTTGCAGATCGATCATAGAGTACCCTATGAGATTGCCGGAGACCTTGATTGTGGAGAAGACGAAACATCTGCGTACATTCTACTTTGTTGATCTTGCAATCGTGCAAAATCGTGGTCTTGTGAGCACTGTCCAAACTGGCTGACAAGGCAAACAAACGTCTGTGAGGACTGTTACTGGGCGGATCCAACAAATTACACCCACGTTGCCACGACGGAAGTGCGCCGTACTGATCTGATTTGGGAAGGGGATGATGAAGTCGAGGTTTATTCTCGGCTTGCTGCATCTTCAACACGGATACAGAAGGCCATTCCAGATTACATCAAGAACCTCTTGAAAAACGTAGTCATGTCAATTGCAAAGCTCTTCGTGAATCTGTCCTGAGTCCCAACAATTCGGTAGTTTCCGCTTAGCTGCGCCGATTTGCCATCAAAGCGTCGCGATTCACACACTCATGATGCACAACCGGAGCAGCACGCTTTAATCCTTATGGATCTTCGCGGGAAGTTTGCCTGTGACGCCGACGGTTGATCGGTTCTATGACGGGCTAACAGGCAAAGCCGCCGCAGGCTCCGGTGGACGGTTCGCGCGCCGGTTCGGAAGATGCGCGAACCGTGTTCGTCCTGCAGTGCGGCCTCAAATGTTCAGATGACGGCCGCTCCCGGTATCTTCGCGTCCACTATCCATCTGGCCGGCCCCCGGTCGGTTCGCGCGACCTTCGGCCCTTTTCGAAGACCATTGGGTTGGCTCAATCGCAAGCCCGATATTCTCGGAAGTCGTCCCGTTTCCAATCGTCGGCCAATCTTCCTGGTCGGTGGCGCCCATCTTCATCTCACCCTCGAAATAGCCACCCTCTTCGACGATGAAGGACGCGGCATGGGACTGGCCCCGCATCTCGCCGGATGTGCGCAGGTGCAGCCGCTCTTCAATGAAAACGTCGCCGGTGACCGACCCGGCAATCTCGATGTTGCGGGCGCGCACCGTCGCCGACAATGTCGCATCTTTGGCGACGATCACCGTCCCGCGGCAGTCGATTTCGCCTTCAAAGGTCCCTTCGATGCGCAGGTCCTTCTCCGAACGGAAGGTGCCGGTGAAGTAGGATTGAGGGCCCACAATGGTGTCGGTTGTGGCGTCCTCTGGCGGCGACTCCTGCCGGTTCGGGCGGGGCTGGGCAGACTGCTGTCCCCGGTTGGCGAACGGCGGGTTATCTCGGCGGTTCCCACTCATCTGTCTGTTTCTCCTCTCATACGATTCATCCGTCAAGGGCGTGGCTTCTTCCGGGGCCAGCAGGGACTCCCTGGAAACCGGCGTTGGGATCTCCGCGGGTGGCGGGTCGGCCGGCGGCTCCGGCTCCTTCGGCGGCTCGGGTAGAACCGGCTCCGGGGACGGCGGCTCGTTCAGGACAGGCTCGGACAGGACGGGCTCGGACAGGACAGGCTCTGGCGGCAGGTCGGGCGGCAGTGGCTCTGGCGGCGGCGATTCGGCTAGCACAGGCTCCGACATCGGTTCCAAATCGGCCCCTGCGGCAACGTCTTCTCCGTCGTCTTCTGCAGGTGTCTCCTCTGCGCCCTCTTCACGGGAGGGTTCGTCTTCATCCAACTCCTGGAGATTCCGATAAAGCCACTGCAGGTCTTCTTCGTCCTGCTTCCTACCACGTTTGAAAAGCGGCATCCTTTGGGTCTCCTTTCTCGCCCAGTCCCCCCAACGGGTTGGATCCAACGCCGACCTACTCGAGGGAGAAATACGGCGAAATCCCAGTACCCTGCTATTATACATCGAATTGCCAAATTTACACTTTTCATCGATTTCCATCGCGCCCTACCGGCGAACGATAGTTCTCCGCCCGGCCAAGCCGTTGCGACAGGGCGATGATCGACGCACTCGGATCGCGAAGCTACAGAACGCGGCCTGGAAGGGTCGCGCCGCATTGCCCTTGACAGATTCGCGACGGCAATCCTATACTACCTTCCGCTTTCTAATTTGATCGATGCCATCATAACATGCCATGGCTGTCTATGCCGATGCTGCGCAGCTGTATGCAGTGTTGCAGCGCGTGTTCGACACAGTCAAAGAGCGGCCCGCCGCGATCGAGTCCTTCACCAAAAGCAATCTTGTCGTCCGTCTGCGGCTGACCGAGCCGGACGCGGAGGTGCTTCTGGATGGGCGCCAGCCGCCGCTTGAGGTCTTTTTTGGGCCGCGCCCGGGAAAGGCAGACCTGGAATTGACGATGGCGGCCGATACGCTGCACCAGGTCTGGAGCGGCCAGCGCAAGCTGAGGGACCTATTCTTCAGTGGGCAGATTCAGACAAGCGGCAATCTCTTTCGCGCGATGGAGCTGGCCGATCTCTTTCGTGAAGCCGAGCGGGCCTACGCGGGCATGCAAGAAGGGGGCAGCGCAGAGCACAACGGGCAGAATCAGGCAGACGATACCCCGGACTGAGGCGCAATCGCCCAAGAGTTGGAACCGTTTCCTTTGACACCCGATGCGGGCAAAGATATAATTAAGAACAGTTAGCAGTGACCAGTGGCCCGGCATAGTTTCGGCCACTGGCTTTTGTATGGGAGTGCTGGCGCAGGGAGCAAAATGAGCGAAACGGATGAGATCAAAGCGCGCGTCGATGCCGTGGAGTTCATCTCCCGTTATGTGCCACTGCAACGCGCCGGCCGCTCCTTCAAAGCCCGTTGCCCCTTCCACGAAGAACGCACGCCCAGCTTCGTCGTTTTCCCCGAATCCGGCACATGGCGCTGTTTCGGCGCCTGCAGCACCGGCGGCGACATATTCTCTTTCCTGATGCAAAAAGAGAATATGGATTTCCGCGAGGCCTTGCAGACCCTCGCGCAGGAGGCCGGCGTAGAATTGCCGGAAAGGAACGGCAACGGCAATAGCCAGGAGCGCGATCTACTCTACGAGTTGAACACCAAGGCGGCGAACTTTTTCAACAAACAGCTCCACCGCAGCCAGGAGGCGCAAGCGGCACGCGATTACCTGCAGGGGCGGGGGATCGACGCCCAGGTCGCGGCACAGTTTCAGCTCGGCTATGCGCCCGACAGCTGGGATGCGCTGCGCGACCATCTTCTGGAAGCGGGCTACTCTCCGGACACGCTGCATCGCGCCGACCTGGTCAAGCACAACGTCGAGCGCGACTCCTTTTACGACTCCTTCCGCAACCGGCTGATAGTTCCGATCCTCGATCGCCAGGAGCGGGTCATCGGCTTTGGCGGGCGCGTGCTGGACGATTCGCTGCCCAAATATCTGAATACGGCCGAAACCGCCCTCTTTCACAAATCACACGTCGTCTACGGACTGGACCGGGCCTACAGGACGATTCGCGAGGGCGACAGCGTCGTGATCGTCGAAGGCTACATGGACGTGATCGCCGCCCACCAGTTCGGCTTCATGAACGTCGTCGCCTGTCTGGGTACGGCCCTGACCGCGGAACAGTTGCGTCAACTCAGTCGTTACACCGACAATTTCATTCTGGCGCTGGACGCGGACACTGCCGGTCAGCAGGCGACGCTGCGCGCCCTGAACCAGGCGCGGCAGGCGCTGCGCAAAGACAAGTTTGTGTTGACACCGAGCAGCAGACGCAATCATATAGGGCACAGGCTTAACGCCAATTTGCGCATCATCGCGCTGCAGCAGGGCCTTGACCCGGACGACATCATCCGCCGCAACACCGGTGAATGGCAGAAGTTGGTTGATAACGCAACGCCCCTCGTCGATCACCATATCAAGATTGTCACCTCCCAGTACGATCTGGGCAGTGCCCAAGGCAAAGCCGATGCCGTAGCAGAACTGATACCCCTGATCGCCGAACTCAACGAAGAGACCGAACGCTTGCACTATATTGAAGATTTGAGCAAGCGTGCAGGATTTCCACCCCTCGACCGAACGGTCGAGAGACTCGTGCAGGCCAAGTCTTACCAACTGCGGCACCCATCTGAGGAGGGCCGCCATCGCCGGCGCTATACGCAGCCCCAGAATGAACCGTCGCCGGCGGAAAGGGCGGCACAGACACCGCAACAGCGCGGGCCGCTGGACGACACCGACCAGGCCGCACCCGACAGCCAAGCCAACGGTATGCCTTGGTCATCGGTGTCCGATCTGGCCGCGTTTGTACCGGAAACCAAACTGGAAGGTTTTCTGCTGTCCTTTTTGATCTACGATCCCGACCTGCTGATTTGGCAGAAGGGAATGACGGAGGAGTTGGAGGTCCTCCCCCTGAGCGGCAAAGACTTTCAACGGATCGAATATCGGGAGATCTTCGGGGCTTTGCGCCGATTCATCGCCAGCGATGAGCTCTGGGACATCAACGCCTTTCAGGAGACGCTCAGCTCCACTTATCACCCGGTTCTGGCGCAGCTGATGACACAGATCATGACAATGCCGGAGAAGGAACCGGCTGATGTCCAAAACGCGCTGATCAAACTTCTGATCAGGCTGCGTTGCTCGCGGCTGCGCGAAGATCTGTCGGCAATGCAGTTTCTGTTGCACGACGCGCAGGAAGGCGAAGACCGTGAAGCGATTCTCGAGTATTCGGCCAGCATAAACTCCAATCGTCGCGACCGCCACCACCTGGAACGCGTATTGGTGCGCAGAAGTCAGGTTTCTTACGGCGCCGCCCGTACCGACCATGGAATCGTCATTGTCCCCGAAAGTTCCCAATAGCAGGTAGGAATATGCCGAACAAATCCAACGCGTCGAAAAAGCCCGTTGATGTCCCTGTCGACTCTTCGGGCGCCAAAGACGAGCTTGATGACTTAATTCAGAACGGTGAATCCGAGGCGGGTCTTTCTCCGGAGATCGTCGAGGAGGAGGAAAGCACGGCTTTGCCGAGCATCGAACGTGACCTGGAGTTGGAAGAGGAGATCGAGAAAGAAACGCAGATCCCGGTAGAGAAGATCGTCGAAGATGTGTCGGAGGTCGGCCAGGTACTGGACCCGATGCGTATGTATCTGCGCGAAATCGGGCGCCATGACCTGTTGACCGCCGAACAGCAGACCGCGCTGGCCGAACGGATCCAGCTCGGCTTTCAGGCGGATGAACGCCTCCGGCAGGCAACCGCTGACGACGAAGAGCCGGCTGACGGGCCAGCTATCAGGCTTTCGCCGGACGAAATCGAGGAATTGAAGGCATTGATCGCCGACGGCAAGGCTGCGCAGGACCATCTGGCAAATAGCAATCTGCGCCTGGTCGTCAGCGTGGCCAAGCGCTACGTCGGCCGCGGCCTGAACTTCCAGGACCTGATCCAGGAAGGGAATGTCGGCCTGCTGCGCGCAGTGGAAAAATTCGATCACACGCTGGGATTCAAGTTCAGCACCTACGCCACCTGGTGGATTCGCCAGGCGATCAGCCGCGCGATCGCCTATCAGGCGCGCACAATCCGTATTCCGGTCCACATGGTGGAGACGATCAACCGGCAGATGCGCACCGAGAGAGAGTTGCAACAGGAGATGAAGGGCGAGGAGCCGTCGCCGGCAAAGATCGCGCTGGAGATGGGCTATCTGGCAGAGGATGTGGAGGCGGATGTTAGGCAGGCGTTGGAGGAGAAGCAGCCACTCACAGGCGATCTGAAGAGCGTGCTCGACCAGGCTGTGGCCAAGGTGCAGCGCATCCAGCGCCTCAGCCGCGAGCCGATCAGCCTCGACATGCCGGTCGGCGCGGAGGAGAACAGCTTTCTGGGCGATTTCATCGAGGACGAGAGCATTCCCGCACCGGTGGATACTGCCAGCCGGCGGCTGCTGCGGGAGCAGATGAGCGAGATTCTGAGCGGGCTGCCCGAGCGCGAGCACAAAGTGCTGAGTATGCGCTTCGGGCTGGAGGACGGCATGAGCCATACGCTGGAGGATGTGGGCAAAGAGTTCAACATCACGCGCGAGCGCGTGCGCCAGATCGAGGCCAGGGCGCTGCGCAAACTGCGCCATCCCCAGCAGAGCCGCAAACTGCGCGATTATCTGGGCTGACCGTTCCGCGCCTGGGGCCTGGTTCGGCTGCATTCTCCGCCAACGCAAATGCATTTGCGTTGGCGGAATTTTGACTGCCGCCCCAACAATTCGTATAATGATCCACTGTTGTCTCGACCGGCGCCAGCCTTGCCTTCCAGGCGGATAGCGGCGATCCGAGACTCAAACTTTCCTCGGTAGCTCAATCGGCAGAGCATCCGGCTGTTAACCGGGTGGTTGTTGGTTCGAATCCAACCCGAGGAGCCACATTTTCAGCCGGCATTCTGGCGCCCTGTAGGACAACGCGCAACCCCGAAAGGCGGACCTCTCGGGGTTTTGTTGTCTCTCGCGCCGTTGCGTGTATCAGCATGCCGACGCACGCCCGGTCCGACTGCCCCACCACTTAGCTTGCTGCATCTGCGAGACTCCATGTGGTTTCCATGGTCTTTTTGGAAGTGAGCGTCTTGCCCGAAAAGGAGATATAAAGATGAGTTCGCCCAAGCTGTATGAAGCAGCCTTTCCCTACGCCGACGACATCCTGGCGCTGCCCGTGGAAGACATCGAGCGCGCCGCGGCCTGGTACTGCGACATTTTCGGGATGACCGAGGTCGAACGGCGGGATGGTTCCACGCCTTCAGTTGTACTGGAGCGCGATGGCGTTCAGATCGGGTTCGCGGTCAATGGCGGCGACCCCGGCAATGAGGGCGCGGCCATTCGCGTGTGCGATATCCACCGCGCCAGACAGGAGTTGGAGGCAAAAGGGATCAAAACCGGCAACTGGCGCGTGGACGAAGAGAACGGCCAGAAACTCCAGGTCTTCTTTGTAATCGCCCCGGACGGCCTCTGCTACTACTTCCACCAGCCGCTTGACGAGGTGCCGTAGAGGATGGTCTATAGGGCAGGCTGAAATCCTGTCAAACACTCGGAAAAACCGCATGAAGGTGATCATTCTGGGCGGGAGCGGGGAGCTGGGGACCATTCTGTCGCGCGCGTTCCATCGCGCCGGGCAGGAAGTCGTTGCGATCAGCCGCGGCGCAGTGCAGACGCCCTGGCGATCCCTCCAATGGGATGCAGCGACGCACGGCGCCTGGAGCGCCGAGCTGGATGGCGCGGACGTGGTCATCAATCTTGCCGGGCGCAACGTCAACTGTAGATACAACCCTGGCAATCGTCAGCAGATCATGCAGTCCCGCGTCGTGACCACCCGCCTTGCCGGCGAGGCAGTTGCCGCGGCCAGCTGTCCGCCCCGTGTCTGGCTGCAGGCGAGCACCGCCACAATTTACGCCCACCGCTACGACGCAGCCAACGACGAGGCTGGCGGCATAATCGGCGGCGCTGAAGCGGACCTCCCCGACTCTTGGCGTTTCAGCCTGGACGTCGCACAGGCGTGGGAGCGGGAACTGGACAATGCCGCGACGCCCGACACGCGCAAGGTCAAAATGCGCACGGCGATGGTGATGAGTCCACAACGCGGCGGCGTCTTCGACACCCTCCTCTCCTTGGTACGTCTCGGCTTGGGCGGGAAAGCGGGCGACGGGCGCCAATACATCTCCTGGCTTCACTCCGCTGACTTTGTGCAGGCCATCCAATGGCTCATCGACCACGACGAGATCGACGACGTTATCAACATCGCTTCTCCCAATCCGTTGCCGAACGCCGAATTCATGCGCCATCTGCGCGCGGCCTGGGGCATTCCCATCGGTCTGCCCGCGACAAGATGGATGCTCGAAGTGGGCGCGTTTGTCATGCGCAGCGAGACGGAGTTGATCCTGAAGAGCCGGCGTGTGGTACCCGGTATCCTTGCGGAGCGCGGGTTCCGATTTCAGTTCCCCTCATGGCCCGAGGCGGCCCATGACCTCTGCCGGCGCCGGCTTGAAGGCTGAAGGCATCTCCGCCCGCATGCGAGACGGTCCGGTCGTCGATCAGGGCTGATACCAACTCCCGCTGCCATAGACTGACTGCATGGCCTTCTCCATCGCTTCGATCTCGTCATCCGTCAAGCGGTCGAAGTGGCTTTCTCGTTTGCGTTTGGAAAGACGTCCATTGTTTTGAAGACAAAATCGGATGAAGAGGTCGATTTTGCGATCAGGCATGTCCACGATCTCTTTGAGCGAACTCTTGACTGCATCATAGTTCTTCAAGAAGGCCAGTTCCTCAGCCAGTTCTACGTCAATTGCCCGTTCAATGAAACGAAAGAGCGCCTCAGTCTGGAGCGTCATATCAATGTAGCGATACCACGTGGCCGTGTCGTTGCGAACGGTCATGCGGCCCTCTCTATTGAGAGTATAGTCCACCAAGGGCATCAGCCGACGGGAAAACGCCTCCAGGGAAGCATCATAATCCGCGGAATTCTCCAGCATGGCTGCGGAGACAGGAACAATGATCCCTGGGGGCGTAAACTCGCGTCGAGCCAAAACATTGTGAATCAAGAAACGATGGATGCGGCCGTTGCCGTCCTCAAACGGATGTAGATAGACGAAACCATAGGAGATCGTCGCGGCATGTATCACAGCGGGCACGTTGCCGCTTCCCATCCGCAGATGGGCCGACTCCAGCCCGTCAAGCAGGCCGGCCAGGTCTCCGGGCTTCGGGCAGGCGAAATGAATTCTTTGCCTATGCAGACCTATTGCTTCCCCAACATAGTTCTGTGAATTCCTATAATCGAATTCCCGGAAGCGCTGATCGACAATTTCGTTCTGAAGTTCGATCAGCTTACGCTTTTTGAGGAACTCTTCTTGCCCCGCCTGTTCGAGCACAGACACGAAGCGTTCAGAGCGGGCAGCAGAAGGGTTGATCCGTTCAATGGCAAACGACGATCTGGTCTCTTTGGTATACAGGAATCTGACCGCACGCTCAACGAATGCAGGCACATACTCGGAAATGACCTGCCTGCACCGTGAAGGCAAGTCGGACGCATCGATTTCTTCAAGAAATGGTGTGCGCCGGACCGTAGGGCAAAAACGGTTATCGCCCAAGAGATTATCGTAGACGCGCTGACGGCGAATGCGACGAGCGGGGCAAACCGTATAGTACTCGTCAGATTCGAGCAGTTCGATATAGTTTCCTTGCTTCAGGTCATCAAGAGGAAGCAGTTTTCCGGTCAGGAATTCGTAGAAAAACCACAGCCGTCTGGCATATTTGCCGGTCGGCCTAGCGTGAATGTATTCAAGCAGCTCCTCCTCCACGGCTTCCTGGAACAAAAGGGCAAGGACCGCGAGATTTGTTCCGTCATACTTGAGCGCGAATTCAAGTTGATCGCCCAGATGGTCTCCGGGCCAGTAGTGGGGCGGATACACCTCCATTGTGGCGCCTGCCAGCGAGTCGACCCGGTGGGTCCCGCTGGTTGTAACCACCGAGGTATGCCAATTGGCAATTGCTTCGAGATTGTACCGCTCGACCAAAGCCGCATACCCGACTGGCCTGAATTTGGGCTTATCATGGTCGGTTTCTATCATGGACCGTCTCCAGGAAAACAGCTATTGAGGCGTCATTTTCCAATACCACACGGATTGTGTTAAGCAAAACAGTTACAGAGGAAGCAAAATGCTTATATTCCGCTAGTCAGCAAGCAAAACATTTACTATGCTATTAGAATGGTTAGTCTTTGTCAATTGACGAGTAAAATGGTTATATTTCATCTATTGGAAAGCAAAACAATTACAAGGCCTGTGATTCCAGCCGGCGGCACAGGCGGGGCCCATCTCGAGGGCAAGCCCGAACGCGGAAGCGCCTGCATCGAAAACACGCGGCGAGCAACGACGTCCGCGCTGAGTCAACGCTATCAGGTCTTGTCTCTTGGAAAATGAATCGGACGGCGCAACCACTCGCGGGGGAGCGAGATTGCGCCGTCCTGGTGGATGGCGAAGAACCGGTTCGTCCGGCAGCTTGTCTTATCCGCTTCGCCGGCGTCAACCGGCGAGAGGCGCCAGTGTGCCGGCCATCACCATGAATCCAAGCACGGCCAGCACGGTCATCATGACGATGATCATGTTACTCCGTCGCGCCGCGGCGCGCTCGGCAACCAGTTCAGATTCCAACTCGACACGGCTCATCTGCTTGATATCCCTGGACATGCTATCCTCTCCTGGGTCCCTGCCCGTCTGCTTCAACTTCACCATTTGAACCAAAGATAGCACACTTGTTCTGTCATGTCAAGACCCAATTTCGTTAGGGTGCATCCAGGATTTTTGGATTTCAGGCGAGTCCGATTAGTGGGAGTGAACGGTGGGAGGGTTGACTAAGGAGCGTAGCCCGTAGTGCGAGCATAGCTTGAGCGCCGTGTCGAGACCAGCGCATGCCCGACTGTTTGAGACGTTGTTGAACGACCAGTTTGCAAGCTGACTCGACCGTTCCGCTGCCGATGGGATAGCCTGCTTCGCGGAAGAGGCGGTAACGCATACGTCTGCGATTGTGGAAGAGATAGTGCGTTGCGTTGCGCACAGCGTCGGGCAGGGTGTTTCCTCTGGGGTAAAGCAGGCGGATGTTGCGCACAAGTTGGCGGAGGCTCCCCTCGATTAAGAGTTGTTTCTGCGCAGAGACCCATGCTGTCGCCTCCTCTGTTTCCGTGCCGAACCGGTGCTGGGCGATTAGCCACAGCTTTTCGACAGCGTGCCACCAGTCGATGATTTCGACACAGTTGCCATAACACATGCGCACGATGTTCCAGATCCAGGCTGCGCCGTCGTTGACACTGCTCAGATAGCCAGCCTTCTCCACGCCCCGACAACAGGCTTCAGCCCACTGCTGCTGACAAAATTCGCTCGCATCCCACAACCCGGCCCGATAGCTATGCTCGCTTAACAGGGTGGTTGCTTCGCCTGTCACCCTATCATTCAGATGCCGTATCGCCGACACCGCTACCGTTTTCACCTCTTTCCAACCTTCGCCGCGTATATTGACCATCGCCCCATCCATCGAGATGTTCATGGCCGCACTCGGCGGCTCCGGTATCTCACGCCTGACCTCCCCTCCCTCCTTACTCGGCATCTCCATCGTTGCCTGCGCTTCTTCCGCCTGGCGCTCCACCAGTTGCCCGCCATACGCTTTGACCAACTCCTGCAGACTACTCGTGGACAGACCAACATGCGTCAACTCGCTAAACTGGGCCGCAGCCCGCGCATACGAGGGTATCTCTACGCTCATCCGCAGCGCTTGGGCAATCGTCGCCGGCGTCCAACTACGCCGCGTCAGCTGGAGCCTTCGATCCAGGGGGAAAAATCCCTCGCCCACATTCCGGACAACGGTGATAGCCCCGCTCGATCTTCACCTCCCCTTCGGCATGTAACACCTTCCGCCTCCGCCGTCCACTCGACTTCATCTTCTCCCCACAATCCAGACAGACCACCTCTTCATACCTCCCATCCCCATGTTGCTGCACTAATTCCCCCAGCAATTCCCCCATCAACTCCTGACGCTGCGGCACCAACTCCGCCGCCATCTCGTCCAGCGTAGCCTCCGTGTGCTCTGCTCCCCACGACCACATCCGCTCAAATACAGCTTCCGCCTTCCCCAAAAACTTCGCCCTCGCCTTTTCCTTGCCCATCTTGACCTCCCTCTCTTTCCCTTTGTTTATCCTCCCTTTAGTCTACAACTCCCTCCCTCTCGCAAAAATCTCGGATGCACCCTTTCGTTAGGCACGAAAACCGGACGGCAAGGCCTGTTGCTGAATACAGTGCGATCAGCCACAAAACAAGCGGTGATTGCGTAAGCCTCACTACAGCCCAAAGGTTCCCTCTGTGGCATAATGCCCTGTACACGCGTAACCTGACGACCGACAGCGCGCCCGGACAACAAAGCGACAGCGCGTTCTAGCCACTTCAAGGGGGTATTTCATGCCGAGGAAGAGATGGACCCAGCTTGCGGCCCTGCTCATTATCGTTGCGATCATCCTGTTGGCCTGCGTTCCGATAGCGCCGGATGAAGCGCCCGCGCCAGCGGCAGCGCCGGCAGAAACGGACAGCGCCGCGTCCGCCGACACGGGCGGCAGCGACGAGACCGCGCAACAGTCCAGCGGGGACACGGGCGTGCCGCAGCTCAACACGGAGGTAATCGTCGATGACAGCCCGCCGCCGGTCCGCACGCGCGGCTTCTCAACCGACTTTACCCGCCGCACGGTGAGCTGGGGAGAGATCCTTTCCGGCGGCCCGCCCAAAGACGGCATCCCGGCGGTCGACGCGCCGGAGTTCGAGTCGATCGCGGCAGGCGACGAGTGGCTGGAAGCTCTGGAGCCGGTGATCGCGTTCAGCCACGGTGATGTGACGCGCGCCTACCCGCTGAGCATTCTCATCTGGCACGAAATCGTTAACGACGTCGTGGACGGCCAGCCGGTGACGATCACCTTCTGCCCGCTGTGCAATGCGAGCATTGCTTTCGATCGCAACTTTGACGGCCAGGTCCTTGATTTTGGTACCACGGGACGGCTTCGCAACAGCGATCTGATTATGTACGACCGGCAGACGGAGACCTGGTGGCAGCAGTTCACCGGCGAAGGGATCATCGGCACGTATGCCGGCGAGCAGTTGCGCTTCCTCACCAGCCAGGTGCTGTCGTGGGAGGACTACAAGGCAAGCCATCCGGACGGTGAGGTGCTGGCGCGGCCCGATATGCCGCGCAACTACGGCTACAACCCGTATGTGGGCTACGACAGCACATCCAGCCCATTCCTCTTCCTGGATACGCCCGACCCGCGCCTGCAACCGGTCGAGCGGGTCCTCGGCCTGACCACGGAGACCGACGCCATCGCCTATCCCTTCACGCTGCTGGAGGAGGCCGGCGTTGTCCACGATACGTTCGGCGGTTCTGATCTGGCGATTTTCCACAAGCCCGGGCTGGCCAGCGCGCTGGATAGTTCACGCATCAGCAAGGGCAGGGACATCGGGGCGGTGGCCGTTTACGACCGCCAGCTTGGGGACCAGCTCCTGACCTTTTCCGCCAACGAGAACGGTACGTTCAGCGACGAAGAAACGGGCAGCACCTGGGACATTTTGGGTATGGCCGTCGACGGCCCTCTGGCCGGTGAGCAGCTGACCGCGGTGCTCCACTTCGATCACTTCTGGTTTGCCTGGGCGGCCTTTTTCCCGGCAACAGAGCTCTACGAAGAGGGGTAGGCAGAGAGACGTGAGGAGGGCGAGGCGCCTCAGCCTCTCTCTCCTCACTTTTCAAGGCTGCCAGCAGCTTCCGGTCAGGGGCAACTCCTGGAAGTTCAGGGGCGTTACGCCTGTCTGATCGAGTTTAATCCGGTAGCGGCGCCACGGCAGATAAAAGTAAGTATAGCCCCGCAGGCAGACTTGCGCCTGCGGTTTGTCGATGCCGCCGAGGACGTCAGGTACCTCCAGGGGAATGTAGCGGATATCCTCCAGCGCCAGGCGGTGGACCCACAGGCCGGTTACGCTGTAGGTGGTTTCGGCGGCGCGGCGGGCATTGACCGCAAGCCGCAGCTCATCACCGCTCACATTGGCGGAGGGTGGACCGAGGTAACGCGGAATCAGGCCCCAAGGCACGAGGATAAACACGACGACAAAAAGCAGCCGGAAGCGCAAGCCCCTTTCCCGCAGCTCGACCGCCTCGCTCAGAAGACGCCAGACGATCGCGCCGCCGAGCCACATCAGCCACAGCAGCAGCAGGTTGAGGACAAAGTCGACGAAATAAATCCGCACTGCGCCACTGGGAGCAAGGGTGGCGAAAGGATGGGGATACCCGATCTGCCCGGGGCAGAGATCGACGCATCCTGCGCTATGGGGCGGAACGACGAACAGGTAGAGCGCGGCCACGTTCAAAAGCATACTGACCAACAACGTGCCGGCGAAAACCGCGTACCAACGACCTGTCCTCTGGGCCCACCAGATCAGCAGAAACGCGGCCACAACGAGGCCGATACATCCCAGGATCAGTTGGGTTGTGTTGGCGAAGTGGATCCAGTCATCCGGCCATGCGGCAAAGCCCCCCTGAACGGGAGCAGTTGCCGTCAGCGCGCCAAAAAAGCCGAAAGGCAGCGCACTGAACACAATCACCTGCGAATCCGGGCCGGGCCGGAATATCGCTGCCAGCAGAGGTAGATGCGGTCGAAAAATCCTGGCAGTTGACCTTTCACCTGGGGCTGCCCGTCGCCGTCCCATTCCTCCAAACGCGGGACTCCGTTGCCTGACTTCACGCTGATCAACACCGTGTCGTCTGCGCAGGCGGCATAGTCCCCAACCACATCGCCCACCGGATAGCGAAATGAAGTGTACGCCGCGGAGCCTGTCTCCGCCAGCTCAACTTGGGTGATGCCGAAGATTTCGAGCGAGAAAACGCCCTGGGACGAGAAACGGCTGCGGCCCAGCAGGAGTTGATCATCGTCGCGCCAGGCGACGCGCGGGGCGAAGAACTCGAAGCGGGTTTGGGTCTGCGCGCTCAACCGACCGCGGACACCGGCTCCGTTGGCAGCCATTTCACGCACCCACAGTTGATTGGCCGGACGCACAAAACCGACCGTCAGGCTGGGGTGTTGCGGATCATAGGCCAGATGGGCCAGGCGGCTGCTGTCTGAACTGAGCGCAAACGGACCGCGATAGATGCCCTCCGGCACCAGCTGCCTTACATCGATCTCGCCGTCAGCGTCGAGATCGACCCGGAACAGCCCGGTGTACTGCCGCCCCGCGTCGAGGTCGGCGGTATCTATCAAGAAGGAACGGCTGTCTTCCGCGGCCACCAGGGCCGCGATCAGCGTTGGCTCGACGGTGCGGTCCGCTCGCGCGCCCAACAGAGTGGTAGATGCCTGCACGCGCAGGACGATCTGACCGGCCTCGGTGTCGTAGTGCCACAGACGCCATTGGGCCAGCCCAACCTGCGGCGTCTCGATCCACCAGAGGTCCCCGCGACCGTCGGCAGCGATGCCGTGCACACTCTGGAAGGGATATGTCTGCACGGACAGCCCGGTCCCGTCTCCCTGCACATAGAGGAAACCGTTCCGGTCCGCCGGCGCGTTGGCATCGGGAATGACGAAGCCTTGCGCGCCATTGGGGACAGGCACCACGCTCTGACCGGTCTCGCGGACTACTGTCACGGCGCCGTTCTGTTGCAAGAGGAAGACGCCGGGCTCGCCGCGTCTCCCAAGCAGCGCCGCGGCTTTGCCGTCCTGCCACGCGGCGCCGAAGGTCGGCACATCCATTCGCCTGACCCGCTCAAACGGGGGCAGAGAAACAACCCGCACATTCGAGACAACGACCCGACCTTCATCGTCCTGCCGGCCGGCGACATAGACGCGCGTGCCCGGCCAGAGGAAATCGGCGCCGGCGGCGAGCCACTCACCTTGCGACGCGCCCAAAATTCCGCTCCACATCTCCACCTGCTCCTCGACCGGGTCGATCTGAAGCAGCAAGACGTCACCGCTATCGGTGCGGACCGAAATCGGCTGTGACAGATCGACCGGCCCACTTTCACCGAGAACGGTCGCTGCAAATTCATCGGCCGCGGGCGGGTCGACAGGCGCGGGCTGCAGCGTCACGACAAACACTTCCGTCGGCAGCTCGTCCGCACTTTGCGCGGCCTGTTGGGTAGTCGGCGTACTCGTTGGCGTGGATGTGGCGGTAGATGTGGATGTGGGTGTGGCCGTGGGTGTAGGCGTGCGTGTTGGGGTGGGCGTTGGCGTCGGTGTGGCCGTCTCTGTTGGTGTCGGCGAGGATGTGGGCGTCGCCGTCGCCGTGGCAGTTGGTGTCGCCGGCGCGATCGATTCGCCGCCGCCTGATGGTACCGGCGTTCCACCTGCGGTTGGCGTCATCCTGATGCCAATGCCGGGCGGGCGCGAGCCAAACGGGCGAACGCGAATGCCCCCATCCGTGTAGCGATGAAGCGTGGCCAGGTCACCCTCAATTTCGATCAACTCGACGGCCATCCAGCCTTCTTCGCCGTCCGACTCCGTTCTCGCGTCGGTCACCTTTAAGAGCACCCACTCGTGATTGGCTGTAATGCCGCCGAGGGTGACCTGGACATCCTGGCCCAGACGCACCAAGACATCATCCTCTGTCGACGGGCCGGCGCGCAGGCGGGCGGGGAAGAGAACGATGCGTGCCGTCACATTATCCCCCGCGCCGATCTCGATGTCGGAGGGAAAGACGCTGATTGGCACATATAATTCGGTAGCGGTTGGTATCGGTGTCGCGGTGGCAGTCGGTGTCGCCGTGGCCGTTGGGGTCGCAGTGGCCGTTGGGGTCGCGGTTGGTGTGTCCGTTGCCGTGGCGGTCGGCGTTTCGGTAGCAGTCGGTGTCAGAGTTGGCGATGGTGTATGTGTCGCAGTGGCGGTTGAGGTATCTGTCGCAGTGGGTGTCGGCTCGACCTGCAGCGCGGCAGCCTCGGTGGGCGTATTGACCGTCACCGGCAGGGCGGCCCAATTGCCATCGCGCATGAAAGTCGACACCACCGCGAGCAGGGCCAGCGCGGCGACCAAAACAACGCCGGCCGCCATCGGTCGCCCAGCGGCCAGACTGCGGAAAGCAATCAGAGATCTCTGCAGGTCCGGGAATATATTGTTCATCATCCGCGTCCAAAAGGACGAAGGGGAAAGACCCTTCACTGCATCCCCCCGGATCAGTTCTGAACGACTACCGTCACACGACAAGGTGACGGGTAGTTGCCGGTGCTATCCACAACCACGAGTTGGACCGTATAGGTGCCTGCGGAAACATTGCCGCTGTCCAGGTTGCCGAGTAGACCGCCGACCACGGGGCTTTCGGCGCCGGCGAGGTAGCTGAAACCCTGGTTCGCTCCACTGGGCGCAATCTCCAGCTTGTAGTAGCTGAACTGGTCGTGCTGGGCGGTGCCGACGATTGGCACAACACCGTTTACGACCGCACCGTTTCCCGGCGAAAGTATGACCGCACGCGCGTCCGGGCAAAGAGCCGGGGAGACGGCTGGAGGCTGGGATGCGGGCGTTGTGGGTTCTGGCTGCGCGTCCTCTTCCGAGTCATCGGGCACAGGCGTGGAGATGACGATGCGGGTCGGCCTCGGGGTGGACGTTGGCGGTTCGGGTGTAAACGTCGGCGTCGGGAACAGCCCCGAGAGGGGACCATTGGGAGATGCCGAGGTGTCGCCCGGAGAAGCAAGACCTGTGGATGAATCGACCGCAAGCATTGCCGCGCGCAGCGTTGTGCTGGCAAAATAGGTAAATCCCATCACCGCAAGCATCACCAAAGCCGAGAGAAAGATGCGATACAGATCGTCGAGCGCCTTGTCCCGTTCCAGCGAAAAGACGGCTTGACGGCGCTCCGAGCGCACCTGCCATGTGCGGTAAAGCTGGAACAGGGCCAGCGCTCCGCAAACAGCGTAGATATAAGGCGCAATATTGGCAACGGCCTCAACCAGAAAACCCATTGGCGGATATAGAAATCAGAAAGCCGGGTCGCGAAACAGGTCGCCGCCGAATCAGGTTCTGCGCATTGGCGGCAACCGGTCTGAGATGGAAAATGCCTCTCGTACAGTCTATCGTAGCCCTATTGTACCGCCAAAAAAGGCTGAAATCCCCAGGGGTCCCGAGGCCCGTTTCAGACGCATAGTCTACATAGCGGATACAATCCGCGAACGCTTTGCCGATTCCCTGCCAATCGACTAATATGAAGAGTCTAATCCGACTGGATAGATCAAATTTTGGCCCTTTCGGTGCCCCGTCGAACAAGGGAATCAGCGCGCGGCAAGGGGCCGGAAAAACCGGTAAGTGCAACCAATGAACTATGATTTCGTCTTTCGCTCCCGCCGTAGCAATGTCATGTCCCGCAACGGGCTGGTCGCCACGAGTCAGCCCCTGGCTGCCCAGGCGGGGCTTTCGATTCTGCAGGCGGGGGGCAACGCAGCCGATGCGGCCATCGCCACCGCCGCGGCATTGAACGTCGTCGAGCCGATCTCGACCGGCATCGGCGGAGACTGTTTCGCGCTCTACTGGGACGCCAAAACCGAACGCGTGACCGCGCTCAACGGTTCCGGGCGCGCGGCCGCCGCCGCTTCGATTGACGAACTGCGCGGCCTCGGGTACACGCGCATGCCCCAATTCACCGGGCACAGCGTCAGCATTCCCGGCACCGTGGCCGGGTGGAGCGACCTGCTGGAAAGACACGGGCAGATGACACTGGCCGACGTGTTGAAGCCGGCCATCCGCCTCGCCGAAGAGGGCTATCCCGTCACCGAATGGATCGGCCAGGGCTGGGCCGGGCAGACAGCCAAACTGTTGCGGTCGCCGCGCTGGGTCAGCAGTGACCTGGACAACGGACCGGAGCAGCCGAGCGGCCACGAGCTTCTCATCGACGGCCGCGCCCCGCAGGCAGGTCAGGTGATGCAAATTCCCACGCTGGGCGGGACGCTGCGCGCCATCGCGGCCGACGGCAAGGAGGCGATCTACAGCGGCGAATTCGCGAGCAAGCTGAGCGAGCATGTGCAGCGCTACGGCGGTTGGATCACGCCGGAGGATATGGCCGCCCACGCCAGCACATGGCAGGAGCCGATCTGCGCCGACTTCGGTGACGTGCGCCTATATGAGTGCCCGCCCAACGGACAGGGGCTGGCGGCAATCATCGCCGCCAATCTGGCGGACGGCTTCGATCTGGCCTGCATGTCCAGTGTTGATCGCCTCCACACGCTGGTAGAGTGTATGCGCATCGGTTACGCCGAGGCCCGCCAGTGGGTCTGCGACATCGACGTTGTCCAGATTCCGTTGGACGAGCTCGCCAGCCGGGCATACGCCGAACAGCGGCGCAAAGAGATTCACCCGCAGCGCGCGGCCGCGACCGTCTCCCATGGCTATCCCAATGCCGGTTCGGATACGGTCTATCTGACCACAGCCGACGGCCAGGGGAACGCGTGCAGTTTCATCAACAGCCTCTATCAGGGCACCGGCAGCGGCCTGGTCGTGCCCGGCAGCGGCGTCAGCCTGCAGAACCGGGCCGCGCTGTTCGTGCTTGACCCCGACCATCCCAACTGCCTCGCGCCCAACAAGCGCCCTTATCACACGATCATCCCGGCGATGACGACGCGCGCGGGCGCGCTGCACGCCAGCTTCGGTGTGATGGGCGGCTACATGCAGCCGCAAGGGCATCTGCAGATGCTGGTCAATATGGCCGCCCTCGGCATGAGCCCGCAGCAGGCGCTGGACATGCCCCGCTGGTCGTTGAGCGGCCCGCACGCGGGCATGGGCGCGGACGAAGCCGGCGGTCTTCTGATGATCGAAGAGGGCTGGGAATACGAGACGCTGACCGAGATGGCACGCCGCGGGCATCAGTTGGTGCCGGTCAACGGGGCCGGACGGGGTGGATTCGGCGGAGGCCAGATCATTGTGCGCGATCCTGAGAGCGGCGTCCTGATCGGCGGCAGCGACGCGCGTAAGGACGGTTGCGCGGTCGGCTGGTGAAGCGCCGGCAGTCAGTTCCGGGCGGCCAACTCTCAGTGGTTCGTGGTCAAGAACGCCATATTGCGAAAGCAGCGTGGCCAGATTCTTCGCGAGCGGCCAAACAGATAGATAATGGAAATGCAACCGTTTCGGCTATGCTGATGCAGAACGGCAGAGGACTCGTTCACCGTCTGAATGCACTCAGGTCATAAACACTCAACGTCGAGGTCATTGAATGGGTCGAAATCGTGCGGTGTCATTCGCACCGGTTCGTGAGAAGATGCAGCGCGCGGGTCTGGACGACCTGCTGATTCGTAGCTTTGAACACCACTACGCCCAACTCGTCGCCGGCGCCACCGGCTACATCCCCGGCACTGACGCCCGCCCGCCAACAGATATCGCTGACAGATCGGCCGCGGTCGGCCAGCATGCGGCCGGCGTGGACGCGCTCAACCGGCTCGTCGCTGTAAAATTGAATGGAGGGCTCGGCGCGACGATGGGGCTGAACGGGCCGAAATCACTCCTGGTGGTGAAAGACGGGTTGCGCTTTTTCGATATAATCGTGCGCCATGTCCTGTATCTGCGCCAGGAGATGAAGGCCCGGCTGCCTCTCATCTTCATGAACAGCTACAGCACCCAAACGACAACGCAAGCGGCGCTGGAGGCCTATCCGCAGCTTGCACGGGGGGCTTCCGGCAAACTGCCCGCCACCTTCCTGCAGAACAAGGTGCCTAAGATCTGGCAGGAGACGCTGGCTCCGGTGGATTGGCAGGAAGACCCGTCAAAGGCGTGGTGCCCGCCGGGCCACGGCGACATATACCTCGCCCTGCACAGCAGCCGCCTGCTCAAGCAGATGCTCGACCAGGGCTACGAGTATATGTTCGTCAGCAACGCCGACAACCTGGGCGCAACCGTGGACATCGACATTCTCGGGTTTTTCGCGGCGCGCAAGCTACCCTTTCTGATGGAGGTGACAGCCCGTACCGCGGCCGACCGCAAGGGGGGACACCTGGCGCAAAGTCCCGATGGGAGTCTCCTGCTACGCGAGATCGCACAGTGCCCGCC
>CATOTS010000053.1 GCA_951813625.1 uncultured Caldilineaceae bacterium
TAGGTGGCGTTCACCCGCCGCAGCGCGGCGTTGTAGAGGGTATGGCCGCACGCCAGCGGGAAGACGCCGAGGGCGGCGATGCTGGCGACGGCGGGCCAGTTGAAGCTGCCGGGCCGGTGCGCAACAAACGCGGCCGGCAACAACCACAGCGCGGCAGCGATATAGACCGTTCCGGCATAGACCAGCAACGGATAGCGCTCGCGCTGGCTGCGCCCGGCAATGCTGTAAATGGCGTAGGTAACCGCGGCGCCCAACGCCAGCAGATCGCCGATGAGCGTGCGCGGCGTGAAGTCATAGGAAGCGGCGGCGCCGCGCAGCAGCGCCAGCAGCGGCTCGAACCCGGATAGCACGGCCACGCCCAGAACGGCCACGACGATGCCCAACCACTTGCGCAACGGCAGCGGCTCACCGAGTAGGAAACGCGACAGCAGCGCCACCCAGACCGGCGCGGTATACATGATCGCCAGGCTGTTGGTAATGGTTGTGAATTCGAGCGAGTAGGCGTAGAAGAAGAAATGCAGCGCGGCGACCAGGCCGAAAAGCGCAAAACGGGGCCATTCACTGCGGGCGGCAAGAGGAGGCTCCCCACCGGCAGACCGTCTACGCAGCAGGACGACGCCGGCCACGGCGACGCCCGCCACCAGCAGCCGGCCGGCCGCAATCTCGAACGATGAAACCGAGACAGCGGCCCAGCGTACCAGCACCGGGCTGGTGCTGAAGAAAATTACGGCGATCGCCACCAGCGCCAAGCCGCGGCGTTCCTCGGCTGTCACGAGATCTGTCCGGCCTCTACACAGGGGGGACGCCCCGCAGGGTCGTTCAGGCGCCGGGCGTGATCGCCACGTAGACCAGGCTCAACACCATGCTGAGCGCGATCAACAGGCTGAGAAAGTAGAAGATCTTTTCACTGCGGCTCAGGCGTCGCCGCCTGTTCCGTCTGCGGCTCATCCAGGATTCCCCTTCCGACTGCAGCTGCCCGCCCTTTCTGACGGAGTAGGTTCCCATCAATGTCAGAACTGCCGGGGCAATATCAATCACACAATCATAGTCGAAATCGGGCCGGGAATCAAGACAAGGGACGCTCTGGGCTGCAGCCCACAATTGGGGTGGGAACCGCTTGGCGGTGAAATCATGTCTTCGGTGGCTGAAACTGTTTGGGGGTTTTGGAGAGGCGCAGGGCAGGCGCAGAGTGGGCGCGGGGCCCGTCCCTACCGTGGCCGCGGCGTTCGCTGATTTGGGGGCGGCGCGATGGGCCGCAGGTGGCGCAGGTGGCACGGGCCTGCATTGACCCCACACCCGGCGGGGGGAGAACATCAGGGGGGCGTTGCGGGGGGAGTCCCCCCGCACAAGGGAGGGCCGCAGGCCCGACCGTCCAGAAGGACACAGGGAGGCGTTTTCCCACACTCTGCCATTAAATGGACCGTCGACTGGCCATGCCTTCGTTTCAACCCGAGGCATGGGAATATGTACCCCGATCTTGGACTGCACCCGACGCTCTGTGCTGCTGCTTACCTAATCCGCAACGGTTCGATGAGGATGCGGTCCTCTTCGGCCGGGTTTATCCTATCCAGCACGCGCAGGCGTCTGAAGTCGGGCAGCGTGTACAGCCCGATCTCGATCTGATACCGACCGGCAGGCGCGTCGGCGGGGACGGTGAAGGTGTGGACGGTTTCGACAGTCTCACCCGCGACCCACTCCTCCGTCGGCGGCCTAGGATCCAGATCGGCCCCGCCGTGCATCTTGAAACTGGTGGTCAGCAGGTGTGCGAAGATGGTATACGATTCGGCCACAGGGCCAGAGGCCGTCCAATACAAGGTAACGGTCATATCCTCGCCTCGGACCGGATGGCGGCTGCTGAAGCGGTAGGCGGCCAGAACGACATTGTCTGCAAACTGGACGTGGATGGGAATGGGGACGTCCGCTTCGTCTTCGGAAGATGGGATGGCGATTGCGCCGAACGAATAGCTGGAGCTGCCTTCTTCAAGGGGCAGTCGCTCACCGGTGTGGTGGTTGTAGAAGCCGACCTGTAAGTGCGCCCGGTTGGGCGTGTAGGCGGTTCTTGGAATCGTGAGCAAATAGTCTTCGAGCAGGACCCCGTAGCGCGGCCAGTCGCTGGTCGGGCGCAGCCCGCCGCCGGGCATCGTGTCGACCTGCGCCACGGTCAGCCCGCTCCAGTCCACAAGGTGGATGAACAGTGACCAGTCGTCGGTCGGCGGCTTTTTGGCATGAAATGCCAGCCGCACCAACATCTCGTCGCCAGGCGACATCTTGGTCACTTCAGGCGGTGGCTGACTTTCGCCCCAGGATATGTCAGGATACGATGTCCTGGCGTCCAGCAGCTCGATCTGCCCAGGGGCCGTGCCAAAAGTGGCTAGAGGTGAGTCGTAATCGAAGTAGGAATAGTCCTCCCAGAAAAAATCCGGCATCGGCGGCGGTCTGTAGGCGGGATAAATCAACAAGAAAGGCGTAACCAGGCTCAGCAGGCCGAGACCATACGTGACGCGCAAGGCAAACCGCCGGCCCAGATTGCCCCACCCCGCCCAGCCCAGCGCCCACAGCAGCCCCAATACCGGCAGCGCGGCGAAAAAATATCGCCCCTGCGCGGCCGGCGCCACCCGCATGAAGCGCAACCACGAGATCGTCAACACGACCAGCCACAGCAGCAGAAAGGCATGAGGCGCAAGAGACGCCCGCAACACGCGTCTTGCCCCGTGCGCGGCATAGGCCAGCAACCCAATCGCGACCACGGCCCCGACGACGCGCAGCGCCCCGTAGACCCAGTCAGGATAGGACAGATTCAGCCAGCCGAACAGGCCCCAGAAAGAACGCTCCAGGCTCCCCAGTTCGCCAAGAATCTGCAGCGGCCCTGCCGGCAGGACCCGCAACAGGATGTTCGCCTCCCACATCTCCCACGCCAGCGGGTCGCCGTAGAGCCGCCAGTTGCGCACATACCACCAGCCGGCGATCAGTAGCGCGGGCACGGCCGTCCACAGCGCGGCGTCGAAGATCAGGCGAGTGCTGCGCCCGCGCCAGGCCAGCCACAGGACCGCCAGGCCAGCCACGCCGACCAGCCCCAGCCCGCTCAGCTTCGAGAGCAGCGTCAGGCCCAAGAGCGCGCCCAGGCTCAGCAGGCGCGTTCGCCGCGGCCGGCCCCCCTCGACCAGCATCGCCGTCAGCTGCCACAGCACGAGCGCCGCGCCCGCATTGACCGCATTGTCGTTGCTGACCGAGCTGCTGATGAAGACGAACTGGGGCAGGAAGGCCGCGAAAGCTGTACCCAGCAAAGCGCCCTCCGCCGGCAGCAGCAGGCGCAGCGTGCGGTAGACCGCGTAGACCGTGACCGCGCCCAGAACGACCGAGAAAAGGCGCGCGACGTGCAGCGCCAGGATCGACCGCCGCCAGGGAAAACGCTCCGTCTCGCGGTGGTGAATCAGATAGTTGCGGTTGATCGTTGTGTCGGGTTCACCGATGGCGCGGTGGGGGTTGGCGCGCCCGAAAATATCGGGAAAATCGGACTGGTCGATCCACGCGGTCAGCAGCGCCGCGGCCGCGTAGTAGCCCGGCGCCTGCGTCCCCTGCTGGCGCCACAGCGCCTGCGTCTCCGGCTCGGAGACCGGCAGGGCGCGCTGCGTTACCAGGTGTTGGACAAAGGCGAAATGCCAGATCTCGTCGGGCGCTTCGAACGGCGGGACGACGATGCTGAAGAGGGCGGCCAGAAAGAGGTAAGCCGCCAGCAGAGTGCGAACTGCGGGTGGGAAAAAGGGGAGAGAAGGAGAACTGGCCTGCGGCGCCCCTCCTGTTTCAGAGGCGTGGGACATCTACCGGGGTTCAGCTTTCCGCAGCGCTCCTCCGGCGCCGGAGCCTGGCGTGCGCTCCTCCTCTGTTGCCCGGTCTTCTACCAAGGGAGGACGCCCGAACGTTTCGTCAACGCTTTCGCTCTCTCCAGTACGCACGCCCTCTGTACCGCGTCTTGGCGGCCGCCAGATAAATAGATAGTAGAGCCAGTTTGCGACGTACTTGTGCCAGGTCTGCAACACGCTGAAGTTCGACTCGCCGTTCGAGCGCACAAACTCGTGGGTCGCCACCTCGTGGATGCGATACCCCCTGCGCACAGTCTTGATGATCATCTCCTGCTCGACCGTCGTAATGTCCGACGCCAGGGCCAGGCTGCGCGCCACGTCGGCCCGGATCGCACGGAACCCATTCTGCGAATCGGTCAAGCGCACGTTCTGGCTGTAGTTGATGCTGAGCGTGATGACCTGGCTGCCGAAGAGACGCACGAACTGGTTGATGGTCGCGTGCAGCTCGTCGCTTCCCCCCAACATGCGCGAACCGGATACATGATCGGCCTTGCCGTCGACAATCGGCTTGACAAGCGCCGGAATATCCCTGGGGTCGTGCGAGCCGTCGGCGTCGATGAAGACAAGAATGTCGCCGCTGGCCGCGGCGATGCCGACGCGCAGCGCATCGCCTTTGCCCTTGCCGTTGTCCAGCAGCACAGCTGCGCCCATCTCCGCCGCGATCGCGCGCGTGCCGTCGCTGCTGTGGCCGTCGACGACCAGCAACTCGTCGGCATGGGGCGCGGCCCATTCCAGCACCGGGCGGATGTTGCGGGCCTCGTTGCGGCAGGGCACGATCACCGACACACGGACCTCGCGCCCATCCGGCCCCAGGCGGTCGATCGCCGCGGGGCGGTCGGGTTGCGTATACCAGTTGGGCAGATTGTCTGTCACAGATCGTCTCGGAAAAACAGCGGGGCTCCCCGCTGAAATGAAGCCACCCGCCTGGGGGTCGCCAAGGGGAACAAACCGGCCCCGATCGGCCATACTCAGACCTGGAACTACTTTATCAGGATTCAATATCCCTGCCAACCCTCGGGGCGGACTGTCCGGCGAAATTGACCGCCTACGCGGGATGCAGTAAAGTGCGGGAAACTCCATCCGGCCGGCGCAGACATCGATGCAGGAGAGACAGGGCGCCCCGTCCCCGGCGAAAATGACCCGGTACGAACCGATCCGAGCCGTAGAAAAGGCTGTGCAGATCCTTGGCATCGACCCGCGTGAGGGCCTGCAGATCATCGACGCGGCCCGCCTCTCCGGCCGCCATCATCCGCCCTTCGACCTGGGGCTGCCGGCGCTCGTGCTCGGCGTCGGCGATCAGCCCACCGCGCAGGCAGTCGGCGCGGTGCTGGGCAACGCCTACCCCGACGACCACCCGCTGCAGCTCATTGATCCGGGAGGGAACCGCTCCGGCTGCGCACGCTCCTTGCCGCTGGCAGAACTTTCTGCGCAGAGCGACCTCGGCGGCTGCGTCTGCCTCTACGTGCCCCCGCTTCCCCACGCAAGCTACGCCGACCTGCAGGAGGTGATGGCGCACCTGCGCGCGCCCTACGGCTGCCCCTGGGACCGGGAGCAGACGCTCGCCTCTGTGCGCGCCTATCTGCTCGACGAGACGGCCGAGGCGCTGGAGGCGCTGGACGCCGGGGATGACCTCCATATCGCCGAGGAGTTGGGCGACGTGCTCGGCATTGTCGCCATGATCGCGCAGATCGCCGGTGAAGAGGGCCGCTTTCAGATGGCCGACGCGGTGCGGTTGAGCGTCGAAAAACTTATCCGCCGCCATCCACACGTCTTCGGCGATGATGAAATCGAAAATATCGACCAGCTCTATGTGCGCTGGGAGGAGATCAAGGCTGAGGAGCGGGCTGCCCAGGAAAAACCGGCGCGCGGCCCGCTGGATGCCGTGCCGGCCGCGTTGCCCGCCCTGCGCAAGGCCAGGGAGATGCAATCAAAAGCCGGCAAAGCGGTTCTTCTTGACCGCGCTGCGGTGGCGCAGAGCGACCCGGATCTTGCGCGTCTCCTGCCGGAGGGCAGCGACGAGCGTACGCTGGGCCTGTTGTTGTGGCGGCTGGTCGCCCTGTCCGGAGAGCGGGGCCTCGACGCCGAAGACGCGCTGCGCGCCTTCGCCGGCCGCTGGCGTGCGCAGGTCACAAAGTAATGCACAAAGTAATGCAAATAGGAATGTACAAAGTGAGACACGCCTTTCCTCTGAGCATTTTCGCAACGGCCCGCGGCCATGCTATACTCTGGTGTGCAAATTTGCCCCGGTAGCTCAGTGGATCAGAGCATCTGACTTCGGATCAGAGGGTCGTGGGTTCGAATCCTACCCGGGGTGCTCATCTTTACGGCCAGCCCGCGGCGCGAACATCGCCGCAGCGCCAAAAGGTCCGCCCTCTCGCGCAGCCAGGCTTGGACTGCGACCGAGAGGGCGGTTTCGCGCCGGTCTCTTCTTTCGGCCCCGACCGGCAGGCTCCCGCCGGCAGACATTTTACAGGTCGCCTTTACTCCCAGCGGATGCGGCGCACTATCTCGCTCATCAGCGGCAGCGATTGAGACGCCCCGGCGTCTTCATAGAAAAAGGTAACCCTGAGCAACGTTCCCCTGTCCGGTGACATCAGCCAGACCTGCCAGCTGATCTCCTCCGAACCAAGCCCTTCGCGGTTATCCCGGGAACGTATCGAGACAGCCTCGGATCCGTCGTAACGCAGATTGGTGACTATTTCGGCGCTCTCCACGTCAATCCCGGACTCCCTCAGCGAGTCCTGTATGAACGACAACACCCGCCCCAGTTCCAATCCTTCAGACGGGAAGGTAGTGACAAACATCTGGTTGGCAAAATCCGTCACGATCTTGAAGCCAAATCCGACATGCCATTCCTTTTGCTCGGCGTCAAAATCCGCGTCAAAGTCGCGCAGCCACTCTTCGGCTGTTTCCCGGCCTAAATGTTCGATCAGGCTCCTCCGGTCAGCATCGGAAGGGTTAACCACGTTCAGGAAGAACCAGCCCGGCGGATAGAAGATCCACAGGCGGCGGCCGCTGTCGTGGAACCCACCCCAGTCGAACGCCGCGATAACCGGGACATCATCCAGCGGGCCGTCCGCCGCTACCAGGTTGCTGAAAATCCAGCCGGACTCATTATTGAAGTTGATCCGCCACCAGCTGCCGGAGCGGTCCTTGCCGGTGATAAAATATTTATCGCCGGGACTGGCCGTGCCGAGAACATGATAGAAGGTGCCTGGGCCGGCGCGCACGTTCATATTCCTGTCGATGGTAACGACAGGCTCTGTCGGCGGCGGCGGCGGCGGCGGAATATCGGTGGCAACGGCCACGTTCTCGTCGTCGCTCGTGGCCACATACTCTCCAAAGACCCAGCCCCTTTGGCCCTCGTACGCAATCTGCCACCAGTTTTCGGCGTCGTCCTTGCCGACGATGCGGAACTGCTGGCCGGCCGTCGCCGTGCCGATGACGGGGTACTCTATGCCCGGCCCGCTATGCACATTCAGGTTGCGTTGGCTCGTCGCCACCGCGCCCTCTGGTTGTCCGGTCCATTGCGCGCGCTGCACAATCTCACTCAACAGCGGCTCCAGCTCGGCGAACTGGTCGCTTCGAACGCTGAAAACCACCGCGAGCAGCGTCCCGCCATCCGGCGACAGCAGCCAGACCTGCCACACCTCGCTGTCGGTGACATCCTCGCGATAGCGGATCGATACAGCCTCGTCGTCGAGCGGCCTCAAACCCCGCGTCAACTCAACGCTGTCGGCCTCGACGCCGAAGCCTCGCTGCAACAGGTCGGCGGCCATCTGTGAGTAGCTGTCCAGCGTCAGGCCGTCGGCCGCGAAGGAATAGACGAGCATGAAATTGCCCGGTGCGTCATCCGAGTCAGGCAATACCGTCTGCAGACCGAGCCCGATCAGCGCATCCTCACGCCGCACGCTCATCGACGACACCATGTCGGCCGCTTCGGCAACGCCGAGCTGCTCGCCGTCCCCCTCCTTGGCCGCGGACAAGAGCGTCAGGTCGGCGACGGAAGGCTGCGCCGGGTCGAAAAAGTGCCAGCCAGGAGGGTAGGACAAGGCAAGACCGCTTGCCCCTTCCAGGTATGTCTGCCAGCCGTCGGCATCGAGCTCCGACCTCGCGGCCGTATCTTCTGACTGTGTTACGAACGGCGCGTAGACCCAGGCCAACTGACCTTCATACACGATCTGCCACCAGTCCCCGGCTGCATTCATTGTGATTGCAACGAACTGCTGCTCCGCGGCGCCCGAGCCGACGATGTCATAGTTGGTTCCCGGTCCGCCGCGTATATTCATTGTCCGGCTGAGCGTAATCGTCGGGCCGGCGGACGGTTCGTAGACGGGCCGATCCACCCACTCGACCTGGCGCACAATCGCGCGCAGCACTGGCTCCAGCCGCGCGAAATCCTCACCCCATACGTCAAAGGTGACGACCAGAAAACTCTCTGCGTCGGGCGACTGCAGCACCACCATCCAGCCGGCGACCTCATTGCCCGGCGCTGTAACAACCGTATCACCAAGAACGAGGACGCCGCCGCTGCGGTATCGAATCGATGCGGCCTGCTCTCTCCAGGGCCGCAGGCCCGGACCGACGTCAACCCTGTCGACCGTGACTGCTCCGGACTGTTCCAGGCGGTCGTTCAGCAGCTGCGCAAACTCGCCCAGCGTACGGCCTTCAGCCGGAACTGCCTCGATATCGAACCCATTCACATATCCACGCGTCGCCTCGGCGTGAAGCGGGAAGCCCATGCCGACGAACCCGTTCTCCTCTCCGTCCGGCGTCAGAGAATCGATATAGGTAGCCTGTGCATTGATCACAGCTTCTTCGAGGCTATGGTCGTCCATTTGCGACAGGAGCGAGAGCAGCTCCTCCTTCGAGGAAGCAAAGAGCCAGTCGGGAGGATAGAACACATTCAGGCCGCGCGGCCCGTCCTCAAACGTGAGCCAGTCAGAATATGCCTGCCCGGAAACGGCCGGCGTGTCTCCAATCGGAATCACCAGGGGATTGTGGATCGAAACCACCGGGACTTGGCGCGCCGCCGAAAGCCCTGCGACAATCTCCACGTCTTCTTCGTTGGAGACGGTCATCATTGCGGCCGCGACCCACGCCGCCCGCCCATCATATTCGACCTGCCACCAGTCGCCGGCAGCATCCTTACCGGTGATGACAAATGTTTCGCCGGACACGGCCGCGCCCACGATCGGGTATCTGACGCCCGGACCTTGCCGTACCTCGACCAGGCTCTTTATCCACAGCTTCGGAGCGAGAGGCGCCACGGCCCGCCGCGCACGGTCCGAGTCCACAGAAATCACGTATCCTCCAGGCGCCCACCTGCTCGTTGATTCCACGATCAGGGTGAACTCCCCGGTATGGGACGCTGTGTACTCGATGCCCGCGTCAACCCTGAACAGACCGCCGCCGCTGTCGTCGTCGGTGATCTCCTGTTCCTCCGTCGCCCCCGGATAACTGAGCGTCAGCATGGTGTCGGCAAGAATTGACCGCGCCACAATCGTGACCTGTTCGTCCTTTTCCAGGTTCAGCACAAAGGTATCGATGTCGCCTGGAAAATCGATATTCCCATGCAGGGGCTCGCCCGGCTCGATCTGCCGGTCGCGGTCCGGGTCGACAAAACGTCGGAGCGCGTGGTTCGCGCTCAGTGTGGCCTCTCCGAAAATCCTTTCCGGGACGATCAGGAAATGCGGCCCATCGATTTCGGTCACAAAGGAGCCCCTCCCTGCCCCTCTGGGTTCTCTGCCGAACGAGTCATAGACCAGGACGCCGGTTTCACTCTCGCCGCCGAGCTCGAATTCGATCTCTGTATCTTCCGGCTCATTGAGGATGTAGGCATCAAGATAGCTGTGCGGCGTCAGCTCATGCTCGCGTTTCCCCCCTCTTTGTGGAAGCCCGCGGTCACCGAGACCGGACGGGTCCTCGCCGGCGATGAGCTGCCGGACGCGCGGCAAGAGGTCGGCTGACGAAGCCACGAGCCCGAAGTTCCCTTCGGTGATTCTGAAGCCGCTGATGCCGATTACATCTCCCGTCTCCGAGACGAGCGCGCCGCCGCTCTGGCCGCCAACCGTGGTGGCATCGGTCTGAAAGTAGGTAAAGCCTACCGTCTCCCACTCCCGCAGGCGCGACAGAATCCCGCGCACAATCGCCGGCTGCGGCTCCAGTTCTTCGCCTCCACCGGGATAGCCGATCAGATACATCTCCGAACCGATCTCGATCTCTTCCCCGTCGACAAATTCCAGGGGGTCGGCAGTTGCGTCAAGCGGGCCGAGCACCGCCAGGTCCGTCAACAGGTCCCAGCCTATCACCTCAACACGGCCGAACTCTTTTCCGTCCGGAAATATGATATTCGCCTCGTCGTACGGCCAGACGACGTGCGCGTTCGTCACCACGTATCCGCCCTCGAACAGAACCCCGCTGCCCGAACTGATATCCGTATGTACAAAAGCGATCGACGGTGAGATCTTTCTGAAAATCTGGGACGTGGTCAGGGTTTCGGGGACCGCGGTGGGTGTCGGAGTCGATGCCGAGCACAACGGCAGCCCCATGCCTTCAAAATCATTCTCCTCGACATCCTCCAAGACCTCGGGCACGCATCCGCTCAGCCGGTTTCCTGAGAGATTCAAGAGCGCCAGGTTGACAAGGCCGCCCAACGCCGGCGGGATCTCCCCGTCCAGTTCGTTTTCTGAGAGATTCAGCTGTTTCAGATTGGTGTTGGCCAGCGCTGAAGGGATCGCCCCGCTCAGCTCATTGTTCGAGAGATCCAACGCTGTAAGGTCGGCGAACGCGTCCAGCGACGCAGGGATTGTCCCGCTCAAGTTGTTATGGGCAAGGTCCAATACGAACAGCCGGGTAAGGCTTCCCAGCGTTGGCGGAAGCGAACCGCTCAGTTCGTTTTCCGACAGGTCCAGCCATACGAGGTTGCTCAGGTCACCCAGCTCTGACGGAATCGAGCCTTCCAACTCATTGCCGGCAAGGACCAATGAGTTCAGCTCGGTGAGGCCGCCCAGCTCGGCCGCAATTGGACCGCGCAGCCCGTTCTGTCTGAGGTCCAGCGAAATAACGCGCCCGCTTGTATCGGCGGCTACGCCGTGCCAGACGCCAATCGGCGCGTCGCTCAGCCAGTTGTCGTTCTTCAGCCAGTCGTCACCGTTGGCGGCCTGATAGAACGCGACCAGCAACTCCCTGTCCGAACTGTCTGCGGCAATGAGCGTCGACGGCGATGCCAGTACTTGCGAACCACTCTGGCCGACAACCAAAACACATACGATCACAACGGCGATCACAACTCTCAGTACGGAGGTCATCCTGTTCCTCCCTCTGGCCGGAATAGCCAATGGCGCAGTTCTGCACGCGCGTAAATGGAATGTCGACGAAATCTTCCTGCCGCCTCCTGCCAACGCTCGTTCAGCTGGAGACTACTGCCCACCCTCCATCTCCACAACCGTGCGCGCCAGCTGGCCGAACACCCATCCAGGCCGGCCGCGAATGTCTATCCGCCACCAGTTCCCGACCGCGTTCCTGCCTGTGACAGGATAGCGGTAGCCGGGCAGTGTCGTGTCTACGACAGGGTAGCGGGCGTCGGGACCGTCGTACACGTTCATGCTGCGGCTGAACGTCAACTCCGCCTCCGTATCCGGCAGCAGTGGCGGCAGCGGAAACCCCGTCACAACCGGCACGCTCCCGGGATTTGCCGGTGTAACCAGGTCGCCGAAAACCCATCCGGGGCGGCCGTCATGGTCAATCTGCCACCAATCGCCGGCCGAATTCTTGCCGGTGATTGTATACTGCTGCCCAGGCGAGGCAGAACCGATGATCGGGTAGCTGATGTCCGGCCCGCCGCGCACGTTCATCCCCCAATTGACCGTTATCATCGCCTCCGATAACTGCAGCAGCGGCGGATGCGGAAAATCGATGACCGCTACCTGCACATTCCCGGCATCAACAGCGGTCACCAACTCGGCGTACACCCACCCGGGCCGGCCATTGTCGTCGATTTGCAACCACTCTCCCTCTGCGCTCCTGCCGGTGATCAGAAACTGCTGTCCGGGTATGACCACGTCGATAATCGGGTTGCTGGCGCCCGGCCCGCTGCGCACATTCACGCGTCTCTCGATCATCGCCACCGGCACGGCTGCCGGCGCGTCCGGCAGATAGGCGGCCATCAGATGGTCCGAAACCCAACCCGGCTGACCCCCATGGCTGATCCGCCACCACGCTCCGGTGGCATCCCGCTCGATGACAGAGAAAGGGCTCCCCGCAACGACCTCGCCGATCACGGGGCTGAACGGGGCCGGCTGCGCGTGGACCTGAAGCGCCCAGTCTGTAAACGCAACCGGCGCGGCCGCGGGTTCCGGCGCCGCGTAATCTGCCCACCGCACGCGTCGCACCATCTCTGCGAGCTGCGGCTCCAGCGCATCAAAATGTTCGGCAGGCGTCGAAAATGTCAGGACAAGCACGAACTCGCCATCGGGCGAGAGCAGGACGATCTGCCAGCCGGCCTCCCTTGCGCCTGCCAGAACCGTCCGTGAAACGGCGCGGGCGGGGACGCCGCCGCGGAAGCGGATCGAAACCGCCACTTCCCTCTCTGGCCGCAATCGGGTGACCAGTTCGAAGCTGTCCACGTCGGTCCCGGTCCGGCGGTCGAGCTGCGTTGCCGCGCTCCGGCCAAACTGGTAAAGCGTCAGGCCATTCGTGGGGAAAATCTCGATTGCAAAGTGGTTGACGTACAGCAAATCAGTGTAGTGTTGCGGGGAAACATAGCCGAAACCGATGAGCGAGTCCGATTGCCCGTCAGACTGCAGCTGCAACAGCAGGCTCGAAAGCGCTGCCCTGGTCGGTTCCGCCATCTCGTCCGGAAGAGTCCACGCCTGCACGTCCGCGACGAAGCGCCACCCAGGAGGACTGAAAAGGGTCAGCCCAAGCCTGGCGTCGTCGAAAACATGCCAGTCAGTGAAAAGGCCGCCCTCCGCCGAACCCAGGAGCGGAGGGCTTACCGGGCCACTCTCGTCCGGCGAGGGCGCCGCGGCGCCGGGGGGACTCTGAGAAGGGTGGCTGCTGGCGCCCTCGCTTGAATGGGGCGCGTGATGGTGAGAAATGTGAGAGGCTGTTCCACTGGACCAGCCCAGACAGAATAGGCACAATGGCAACAGGCAAAGGATGCCACGCATATATGCTTTTCCATACCCCAGCGGCTTGAGGACAGAGAACGCCTCTCGCCGCCAATCACGGTCTACTCAAACCAATGCGCACGCTGCACGATCTCACCCAGCAGCGGCTCAAGCTCAGCGAAATCCTCGCTGTTGACACTAAAAGAAATAAGCAGCATCGTCTCCCCATCCGGGGACAGGAACCCGACCTGCCAGGAAACGATCTCTGTGTCCGGGCGATTGAAGAGAGCGCCGTCCATGCGAGACAGGATCGATAGCGCCTCCGCGCCATCGGGCCGCAGATCGGCGACCACCTCCGCGCTCTCCACCTCAACTCCCTCGAGCGCATCCAACTGGGCGGCGCTCAATTTCACCACCAGTGACAGGGACAGACCCTCGAGGGGAACAGTGATCGCGTTGAAATTGTTGAGAAACGCCGGCTCGCGGGGGGCGTCGGCGCCAATCAGGTACCCCATGCCGACGAACAGATCCCCCTGCTGCTGCATCACGTTGGTAATGTAGGCCAGCAGCTCCTTGATCTCGTCGCTGTTTGCCAGCTCGCCCGCCTCCGCAAAAAGGTCCGCCAAGTCCTCGGTTGAGGGATCGATAAAGATCCATCCCGGAGGATAGGAAATCGACAGCCCGCGCGCCTCGTCGACAGACACCTCCCACTCATCAGAGGCCGCGGCGGCGGTCGGTTCGGGTGTGGCGGTCGGTTCGGGTGTGGCGGTCGGTTCGGGCGTGGCAGTCGGTTCGGGCGTGGCAGTCGGTTCGGGCGTGGCAGTCGGTTCGGGCGTAGCGGTAGGCGCCGGCGCGGCGGTTGCCGTAGACTCCGGTTGGATCGGTACGCAACCGGCCGCGAAGATGGCCGTACAGACAAAAGAAAGCACAAGACACCGGTAAATTGTCGCCATACGCCCGACCCCCTTAGACCCCGGCTGCCGTAAATCGCTCATCGAATCCATGTCTCAAGGACAACAAGAAACTGAAAACTAAAGACTGGACACCGACAACTTCCCCAAACATCCCTGCAAGAAGTTCCCCGTATAGCTCTTCTCCACCGCCGCGACCTGTTCCGGCGTGCCTTCCGCCACCACATAGCCGCCCTTGCCGCCGCCTTCGGGCCCCAAGTCGATCACCCAATCGCAGTTCTTGATCACATCCAGGTTGTGCTCGATCACCAGCACCGTGTTGCCGCGGTCGGCCAGTTCGTGCACGACGCCCAGCAGCTTACGCACATCCTCGAAATGGAGCCCGGTGGTCGGCTCGTCCAATATGTAGAAGGTATTGCCCGTATCGCGCCGGCTCAACTCCTTGCTCAGCTTAATCCGCTGCGCCTCGCCGCCGGAGAGCGTCGTCGCCGGTTGCCCCAGGCGGATGTAGCCCAGCCCGACCGCCATCAGCGTCTCCAGGCGGTTGCGGATGCGGGGGATGTTCTGGAAGAACTCCAGCGCCTCTTCGACGGTCATGTTCAACACATCCGAAATCGACTTGCCGCGGAAACGGATGTCCAGCGTCTCGCGGTTGTAGCGATCGCCGTGACACTCTTCACAAGACACGTAGACATCCGGCAGAAACTGCATCTCGATCTTGATGATGCCGTCGCCGCGGCAGGCCTCGCAGCGGCCGCCCTTGACATTGAAGCTGAAGCGCCCCGCCTTGTAGCCGCGCGCCTTCGCCTCCGGGATGCTGGCGAACAACTCTCGCATCGGTGTGAACAGGCCGACGTAGGTGGCCGGGTTGCTGCGCGGGGTGCGCCCGATCGGGCTCTGGTCGATCTCGATGACCTTGTCCAGATGCTCGATGCCTTCAACCCTGTCGCACTTGCCGGGGCGGGCCTTCGCCCGGTAGAAACTCTGCGCCAGCCGCTTGTACAACACCTCCACCACCAGGCTGGACTTGCCGCTGCCGCTGACGCCGGTTATCGCGATCAGGCGGCCTAGCGGGAAGCGGACGTCGACCTTCTTCAGGTTGTTTTCGGTCGCGCCGCGCACGTGCAGATATTCGCCGTTGCCCTCGCGCCGCACCTCTGGGATCTCGATGCGCTTCTCGCCGCGTATGTACTGCGCGGTGAGACTGTGCGCATGGCCGGCGAACGACGCCTGCGTATCCGAGACGACGACCTCGCCCCCGTGTTCGCCCGCGCCCGGCCCCATGTCCACCACCCAATCGGCCGCGCATATCGTCTCCTCGTCGTGCTCGACCACCAGCACGGTGTTGCCCAGGTCGCGCATCCCCTTCAGCGTATTGATCAGCCGCACGTTGTCCCGCTGGTGCAGGCCGATGCTCGGCTCATCCAGGATATAGAGCACGCCCATCAGCTGGCTGCCGATCTGCGTCGCCAGGCGGATGCGCTGCGACTCGCCGCCCGAGAGCGTGACCGCGGTGCGGTTGAGCGTCAGATAGTCTAGCCCGACGTTGACCATAAAGCCCAGCCGCGCCTCGATTTCCTTCAAAACCTGGCCGCCGATGGCAAGCTGCCGCGGCGAAAAGAGCGGCTGCGCGCCGTTCTGCCCTGCAGCCGCCCGCACCCACGCCAGCGACTCGTTGACCGACATTGCGGTAATTTCATGGATGCTCCTACCCGCGACCGTAACCGCCAGCGCCATCGGCCGCAGCCGCCGCCCATCGCACTCCGGGCAGGGACTGACGCCCATATACTCCTCCAACTTGCTGCGGATCCATTCGCTGTCGGTCTCGCGGAAGCGCCGCTGCAGGTTCGGGAGCACGCCGCTGTACTGGGTCTCGTAGGTGCGCTCATAGCCGCGGGCGTTGCGATAGTTGACCAGCACCTTCTCGCGTCCCGGCGGGCCGTAGAGGATGATGTCGCGCTGCTTGCTGCTCAACTCCCTGACAGGCGCCCTGACAGGGATCGAAAACTGGCGGCAGACCGAGGCCAGCAGCTGTTTGTAGTAGCCGGTATCACCGTTGGCCCCGCCCGCGCCCTGCCAGGGCCGCACCGCCCCTTCGGCGACGCTGAGCTCGCTGTCGAGGATCAGCTCCGGGTCGAATTCCTTGAGCACGCCGAGACCGTCGCAGGCAGGGCAGGCGCCGTGCGGGCTGTTGAAACTGAAGGTGCGCGGCTCGATTTCGCTGAAGCCGAGACCGCAGCGCATACAGGCAAACTGCTCGCTGAAAACGCGGTCCACGGTGACGGAGCGCAAGCTGCCGTTGCCCTCGGCAGGCACGCGCTGCACCTCCGAGACGATGACCGCGCCCTCGCCCAACTTGAGCGCAGTCTCGACCGAGTCGGTCAGCCGCGTGCGGTCGGTGCCGGGAATGATACGGTCGGGGTCATCCGGGTCGCGACGTTCGGCGCGCACGATGATGCGGTCGATCACCGCTTCGATCGTGTGCATCTTGTAACGGTCCAGCTCGGGCGCTTCACCGATTTCGAACAGTTCGCCGTTGACGCGCACGCGCACATAGCCCTGCGCCTGCAGATTCTCAAAAACGCCTTTGTGATTCCCCTTGCGGTCCTTGATGATCGGCGCCAGGATCAGCAGCCGCGCGCCCTCCTCCATCTCCAGGATCGAGTTGACGATCTGTTGCGGGGTCTGCTGGCTGATCGGATCGCCGCACTCGGGGCAGTGGGGCTGACCGACGCGGGCGAAGAGCAGGCGCAGGTAGTCGTAGACTTCGGTGACGGTGCCGACAGTCGAACGCGGGTTGCGGCCGGAGCCCTTCTGGTCGATCGAGATGGCCGGGCTCAGCCCTTCGATCTGGTCAACGTCCGGCTTTTCCATCAACCCCAGAAACTGGCGCGCGTAGGAGGAGAGCGACTCGACGTAGCGGCGCTGCCCTTCGGCGTAGATTGTATCGAAGGCCAGGCTGCTCTTGCCGCTGCCGCTCAGCCCGGTAATCACAACCAGCTTATCGCGGGGGATCTCAAGATCGATGCTGCGCAGATTGTGCTCGCGCGCCCCGCGTATGATCAGCTTGTCCAGCGCCATGCCGCCTCCAGCCGTTCGCTGTCGTCAGACTCCCGTTTCCGGACACCTGTCCCAGGCGCCCGTCAAGACCAATCGCGTATGTGTCGGAACAAATGTTCGCTGCGTGACCATCTTACCATCCGCGGCCGCATTCGTCCACAAGTGGAATGACTATTCTACCAAAACGGAGTGTCAGTTGAGAAAGTGCAGGGACTTTGGGGGGCGCCAAGCAGGGTGGAGCGGCTTCGAGCCGGTAAGCGGGGCAATCTCTCTGGAGGAAATGCGCCCTCTGGCGGCGCCGGTATGGAAGACGGGCGAGCCTAGGGCCCGGCAGCAGCGGATGTTACCGAAATCGGTCGAACTGCTGGGGTGGACAGTTTGCCTACGATCCGCCTACGAACGGCCGCAGAGCGTCAAATGGAGCGCGAAAGTCCGATATACCCCGCCTCATTCCGCCTTGTCCACGCCTCCGCTGTGCTGCCACGTCGGCCCCGGTTCCTGTCGCGGCCGGTCATAAAAGGCAGTCAACGCCGGATCGTCCAGCCATTGAAACGCGTAGCGGATACGCGCAGGATGCGCTTCGTGCAGCGCATCCCAAGGGACCTCTTGCGCCGCAAACCAGCCGACATCGAGCGTCTCGCGGGTGACTACGGCGGTCCCCTCGACATGCCGCGCCGCGAACAGCAGACAATAGAGATGGTCCTGGCTCTGACCGCCGTGGTAGTTGTTGTCGAAGATTCCGAGCAGGCCGCTCAGATCCACCCGGCAGCCGGTCTCCTCCCACACCTCACGCACAGCGCTTTCGCCCGGCAGCTCGTCCACTTCACACCAGCCGCCCGGCAGCGCCCAGCGCCCGTTGTCGCCGCGTTGAATCAGCAGAATGCGCCCGTCTCCGTCAAAGACCGCCGTATCCACCACCGCATACGGCGCAAGATAGTGCCTCTCCTCCTGAAACCTGCGCCGGATCTCCGGCAGCGGACGCCTGTCCACCAGAGCGGTCAGATCCGCGCTCAACTCCAGCATCTGCTCGAGGCTCTCGATCTCATAGGGATTCCGGGCGTAGCGAAGACCCCGGTTGCACAGAGCCCGCAGCTTGCCGGCAGTGCCCAGGATCGTTTCTTCCGGGGACCGCTCTTCTGCAGCGCTCATGCCGGCTGTCCCCGTTCAAGCGGCGATTGCAGGGCCTCGCGCGCGCCTGCCCTCTCCGGCATCACGACCTCATACGGCTGCCGTCTGTTCGCCGATTCACGCGCCCACAGGCACGTCAACGCGCTCAAGATGCCGGCTTCGATCGGGCTGCGCGAGGGCCGCCGGTCGCGCATCGCCATCAGAAAATCGAAGCTCAGCTCGCGGTCGCCGCCGAAATGGGGCATGTCACCGCTGAAGTCGATCGTCTCCACCACCGGCGACGTGTGGCTGAAGAGCTTGATCTGGTTCTGGTTCCAGTCGAACTCGATGATGCCGCGGTAGCCGTAGAGGCGGGCGCCGCGGCGCGCGGCCTGGTAGCGGGTAAAGAAGTTCTGCGTATAGCTGACCTGGACGCCGCTTTCATACTCCAACATGCAGCTGCCCATGTCCTGCAGCTCGATCCCCTCGGAGAAGACGCAGAACTGGTCGTCGCGGTAGACCGCCTCTTCGGCAAAGCGGACGCGGCCGCCTTCAAAGCCGGTGCGAAAGCGCACGAACGGGCTCTCCGGGCAGCTCTCCTGCTCCGGGCACTCCTTGCACTGCAGGTCGAACGGTTTGTCGCCGCCGAAAACCCTGCGCGTGTTCATGGCGCTGAGCCAGCGCGGGCGCGCCTCCAGCAGGTAGTTGATATAGTCGACGTCGTGGGTGAACTTCTGCAGCCAGAGACCACCGTTCAGCTCGTAGTTGCGGTACCAGCTCTTGAAATAGACGCTGCCGTAGCCGACGTCGTTGAAGGCGACGACCTGCTCGATGCTGCCGACCTGGTCGGAGGCGATGATCTCGCGCACCTTCTGGACGATCGGGCTCAGCCGCAGCGGAAAGGAGACAACGGTGGGCGCGGCGTAGTCCCGGTAGACCGCGTCCAGGCGGCGCACCTCGTCGAACGTGATGGCAACCGGCTTTTCCAGGAAGAGGGGCAGCCCGGTCGGCGCCGCCTTGAGGGCCATCTCCGTGTGCAGATTGCAGCGCGTGCCGATCATGATGCCGTCGAGTTCGCCGGCTGCCTGCAGCAGGTCGTCAGCAGCGGGGTAGAAGCGGGCGTCGGCGAGGAAGGGATCGTTGACGGCCTGGATCTCAGCGCCGCGCGGGTCGGCCACGGCGGTCACCTTGTAGGGGATGTCGAAGATATCCAGCCCTCTGGCCATGCTGGCGATGCGGCGGCCATAGCCGATGATGCCTATGCGTAACATGTTCGTTCCTTTCAACTGTGAGCGCCCAGGTGGGCCAACACGGCCGCGCCCGTACGGATGCCGGCGATGAAGCGTTCGACCTCCAGATTTTCGTTGGGAGCGTGATTGGCCTCGTCGTGGTTGGCGTAAGGCGTCGTGAAAGAGGGGACGCCGAGGATTTTGGTCCAAGCATAGTCGGGCAGGCTGCCGCCCATCGCCGGGATGAGGAGCGGCTCTTCGCCCTGGGCCGCGCGAAATGCCTCTTGCAGCGGCCGCGTGTAGGGGGAGTCGAGCGGTGTGCTGGACGGCTCCATGCCGCCCTGGCGGATCACCTCGACCTCGGGCGCGTGGCCGCGGACGTGCGCCTCCACCTTGTCCAGAATCTCTTCCACGCTTTGATTCTCCACCAGGCGCATGTCGCACTTTACTGTCGCCTCGCGCGGCAGCACCGTCTTGGTGCCCGGGCCGCCGTAGCCGCCGTGGAAACCGTTGATGGTGAAGGTCGGCCAGGCCGCCAGGCGGTCGAAAAAGGGCCGCTCCTGCGGCTCGTCGAGGCGCGCCAGGCCGGTGCCGGCCATCACTGCCGCCGTGTCAACCGGCAGCGCGTCCAGCGCGGCCCGTTCCAACTCGCCAAGCGGCGCGACGTTATCGTCGAATCCGTCAATGGTGATTTCACCGCGGCTGTTCTTCATCGTCGCCAGCAGGTGCACCAGCGTCCAGATCGGGTTGGGCGCGACGCCGCCCCAGTTGCCGGAGTGAAAATCGCGCTCGGCGTGGCGCACGCGCAGCTCGAACGAAGCGATGCCGCGCGGGCCGAACTTGATGCAGGGCCGGCCGCTTTCGTGGACGGGACCGTCGGCGGTGATCACCAGATCGGCATCGGAGAGAAGATCGCGCTGGGCGCGCACGCAGTCGCTGATATGGGGGCTGCCAATCTCCTCCTCGCCTTCGAGCAGAACGATGACATTGCAGGGCAGGCCGCCGGTAACGGCCAGCCAGGACTCGATCGCCAGGAGCTGGGCCAGGTGCTGCCCCTTGTTGTCGCCCACGCCGCGTCCCCAGATGCGCCCGTCGCGTATCTCGGGTTCAAATGGCGGCGATTCCCACGCCTCCAGCGGATCGGGCGGCTGCACGTCGTAATGGCCGTAGAGGAGGACCGTCGGCGCGCGCCGCTGCTGCCGGCGGCGGCCGTACACGAAGGGCCATCCGGCGCTTGCCAGCAGTTGCGTCTCCATGCCCAGCCCCTGCAGGTAGCCGAGCAGAAACTCGGCCGTCTCTTCGATGCCGACCCCGTGGGCGCTGATGCTGGGCCGGGCGACATAGGCCAGCAGCCGGTCGATAAACGCCTGCCGGTGGTCCTCGACGTGAGCCAGAACCTGCGCCAGTTCGGCGGGGGCGCCGCCTGCGCGACTTTCCTCTTCGGCCACTCGAATCCTCCTCGAAGCGCTGCCGATTCGCCGGCGGAAGTTGCGCCGGCCGTTTGCGCTTTTCGATAAAATCTGCTGATATAACCGTGCAGGAATGACCCGATTCTACTGTAAGTTCGAAGGATGTCAACAATTCGGCGGTCAACCGCCGGGCCGCGTTGATGGAGTTGTCCTATGAGACTGGGCGTTGTCGGTATGCTGCCCGCCAATCCGGCCGAGATCCGCAGCCGTCACCTGGCCGCGATCCGGGCGCTGCGGCTGACGGGGGTGGGACTGTCGATCTCCGCCAAAGACTCGCCGCCGGCCACCGCGCCGATGTGGCAGCGCGTGCGGCTGCTTTTTGCCGACGAGGGCATCGACATCGTGCAGGTCGGCATTGGCTATCAGACCTGCCTCTTCGACCCCGACGACGACGCCCGCGCACACCAGCTCGAAGAGATTCGCCGCGGCTTCGGCATCGCGCGCGCGCTGGGCGCCCACGCGGCCCTGATTCGCAGCGGCAGCCTCAGTCCCAATGGTCCCTACAGCCCCCACCGCGAAAACCAGCGGCCGGCCTGCCGCGACCGGCTCCTGGACTCACTGCGCTGGCTGGCGTCGGTGGCCGAATCGCTCGGACAGACGGTCGTCGTCGAAACACACCAGCTGACGATCATGCGGTCGCCGGAGTTCAACCGCGCCGTCATCCGCGATGTGGGCAGCGCGCGCATGCGGCTGGTGATGGATTTCGTGAACCATTTCCAGGCGCTGCATCAGGTCTACGACAGCAGGGCGCGGCTGCACCACATATTCGATTGCATGGGGCCGGTCAGCGCCATCGGGCACTGCAAGGATATCGCGGTGCGCGACGGCTTCGTGGTCCACATGGACGAGGAGGTTCCGGGCGAGGGCGAACTGGACCTGGGGACCGCGCTGCGCATGTGGCATGAGGAGCACCCGGACGGCTACATGATGCTCGAGCACCTGCCGGACGAGAGCTATCCCCTGGCCGCGGCCAACGTGCATGGGATTCTGGCGAAGGAGAGGATTCCGGTCTATTAGCGGCGCTAGCGAACCGCAAGAGACGACGGCCTGCTCGCAGGGCCAATCAATTGCGATTGCCACCCGATCTCCCAAGCAGTTGCATTTGCATCCTCCGTCCGACCGTCTCCCATTTCGTAGTTCAAGACTCCGCCTTGGGGATCAACCTTTGTGTATTGACGGCCGCTAGTTGGGGGAACCGATAGGCAAATGATCTCTTCTTCCCTTGAGTAGGCTTGAAGAGACCTCACGACTTATCCACAAGAAGGGACAAGCTGTGGGGGCGGCGCAGTTCATACCCACTGCCAACCGGATATATGTCACCACTCAGGCTTATAAACTCTTGCTCCTTGAATGCCTGTATAACCATGTCGTAAACCGGCTCCTCGAATTCGACCCGAAGGCGGACTAAGTGTTCGTCCCTCATGGAAAGAATGATTGCCTTTCCATCGAATTCATCAGGCTCTCTTTCTAGCCGGACAACCTGTGCAATGATGTGTTCATCGAAGGAGGGGTCCTTGCGGCGGAGAAATTCCGCCGCTTCGCTTAAGATGGCAGCCGAATTCTCTGTAAACTGAAAGTCGCAGTCGGCATGATTGGATGGCCGAACACCTGCCCAATACAGATCGATCTTGATTCCTTTCCCTTCGCTAGCAAGTGTCGCAACGGAATCGCATAGGTTGGCACTCACACCTTCGCTTACACCCTGCCTGAAGGGTTCCAATGAATCCTCAGAAACCGATTCGGCAATTGCTATGCCAGTGTGGTCAAGCGCTCTAGCAAGTTGGGAAGTTGCACGTCGAGGGAAAGGTGCGGTGAATGCATCGCCGAAATCCATTGGTGTCCCGAAACCAGCCGGTACAGGCGAACGCAGTGTCAGCGTGTAGCCCTCATGAAACCCAGGCAGGGGTTGTACATCGTCAAGATAGGCTGTTACAGTGTCACTGACTCTGCCACGGAATGCCGCGCTCGGCTTTTCCGCGGCCCTGGCAGCTGAGGCCAGCATGTCATACGCGGCGCCAAGCCACTCAGTATTTTGGCGAAGAGAAAGCGCTTCTTTGGCCAGTCCGTTTTGTGAACGTACATGTATGACATCCGCTCCAGTGCTGGTCAAGTCATGATACACGTCAAGCTGCGACCGATCCTCGACGGTGGCGAGTACCGCAACATTTTCGGCCATGCATTCGGCGAAATCGGCGACAGTGTCGCGGTGAGGGCAAAGAATCTCCCACTTTCTATTGTCATCTACGATACTGAAAATGGTGGCGCGCCCGCCCCACTCACCTTCGTCAACCCAACCTCTGGACTTCAAATAGGCGCGTAGACTCACGAGAGAGAGCGACGAAAAGGCTTCGCGGTCTCGAATTTCCACTCTCATAGTGATTCCCCCCTTTCAGCCTTCTTCATCAGTACGGAAAGTTCCTCACTACTGAAAATGTTGCTTACGGGAATTTGTACCGTTACAGTTCTGGAATTTGGTCTGGACGGTTGGCCTTGGAGAGACGTCCAATATGCGCAATGGCGTAGACAAAGTTCTTCCCTTGTCTGGGACAACCACGTTGTATCGTCTCGCGGCATCAGGAGAACAATCAATAGGCGCGGATTTATGGGGTCCGCCGCCCTTAAGTCATTGTAATTCTTGCTTGAAAGTGGAAAGGACAAATGGTTCTCCCGCATTAGTTCCAGAGCAGTAGCTTTGGCTTGAAATTCGATCCTGGGGCGCCGTCCAAAGTCGGCTATCAAGATTCCGTCTACACTGTCAAAGTCCACTTTAGGCTCGGCAATATGAAATCCTGCCAATGACGCCACTGCTTCAATGTATGCAAGGGAAAAACGTTCTTTTCTGGTGTTGTCATGCATTCTGTAAGTCCGATCCTGTCTTGCTATAGTTCCTTGTACATCATGGGCCTACGATAGTATTGCTTCGCAGGCGCCTTGATGATGAAGTCAATGGGGGCGGGCACAGCGATAACAGCGATTGGCCCATGCCGGGAAGATGCGGAAACTGACCGCTGAGTGCCAGGTCGCAGAGAAATGCTGCATCATTTCTCCTGGATGAATTCCCGTCTCCGGGCCTATACTGATTATTGCAAGAATACGATTCTTCAGCCTTTTGCGCAATTCTTTCTCGCCAATCCATATGATTTGATTATTGTGTTCAGTGTCGAAAACGGAGACGGCCTAGCGACTTCCCACGACAAGTGAAAATCACTGGGAATCCGATGGCGTGCGCGAATCCGGCCCCACAATAGATGCCATCAAGCAGACAGTCAGCCCATCTATTGGCACATCCAATTCGATATTCTCGATACATGATAGTACAAATGTTCCAAATTGTCTATAGCGACAGATCGCGATATCGCAACCCGGCTTCCGTCTGCCGCGACCGGCTCCTGGACTCACTGCGCTGGCTGGCGTCGGTGGCCGAATCGCTCGGACAGACGGTCGTCGTCGAAACACACCAGCTGACGATCATGCGGTCGCCGGAGTTCAACCGCGCCGTCATCCGCGATGTGGGCAGCGCGCGCATGCGGCTGGTGATGGATTTCGTGAACCATTTCCAGGCGCTGCATCAGGTCTACGACAGCAGGGCGCGGCTGCACCACATATTCGATTGCATGGGGCCGGTCAGCGCCATCGGGCACTGCAAGGATATCGCGGTGCGCGACGGCTTCGTGGTCCACATGGACGAGGAGGTTCCGGGCGAGGGCGAACTGGACCTGGGGACCGCGCTGCGCATGTGGCATGAGGAACACCCGGACGGCTACATGATGCTCGAGCACCTGCCGGATGAGAGCTATCCCCTGGCCGCGGCCAACGTGCATGGGATTCTGGCGAAGGAGAGGATTCCGGTCTACTAGCGGCCGGCGGCCAGGACCCAAACGCTGCGTTTCATGAACAACGACTACCGTTCAAGGTAGCGCCCCGCCTCCACCAGCGTCGGGCTTACAGGGCGCCCGACCTCCAGATTCCCGTCCTGCACATATCCCTCCTCGCGGCCGTCGAGCTCTGCGACCAGGCGTTCGCGCCAGTGAGCCACGCGCTCTGGCCGCGCCGCCGCAAGGTCATGCAGTTCGGTCGGGTCTTCCTGCAGATCGAAGAGGAGCTCGCGGCCTGTCTGGCTGTACCAGACATACTTTTCGCGGCCGTCGGTCAGCCACTGGTTGGAGTCCGCCTGCATGAAATGCTCGCCGTGCAGGTATTCGCGCCAGCCGCCGGTCTCGCCGCGCGTGAGCGGCAGGATGCTGCGGCCGTCGACGTGCGCCGGCGTATCGCGTCCAGCCAGATCGCAGAAAGTGGGGAGCAGGTCGCGCAGCTCGACGACCTGGTTCACCTGGCGCAGCGGGTCATCGGCGCGGCCGCTCTGGTGGTGCGGGTTGCCGGCGCGCGGCAGCCGCAGGATGAACGGCAGCCGCGCCGAACTGTCGAACGGATAGCCCTTGGCCACGTGGTTGTGGTCGTACAGCATCTCGCCGTGGTCCGCAGTGAAAACGATGGCCGTATTGTCGAGCAGACCGTTTTCAAAAAGGGCCTGGAAGACGCGGTTGAGGCTGTAGTCGATGTGGCTGATCTGCGCATAATAGGCGCGGCGGGCGTAATCGCGCTGCGCCGCGTCGGTCGGGATCGGGCTGTCCAGCCCGCGCACCGGCAGGCTGTCGGGCGCCCAATCGCCCATGACCGGGTCGAGCAGCGGTTTGCTCAGATAACGGTCTAGGAAATCCCGCGGCGGGTCGAGCGGCGGGTGCGGCCGGTGGTAGGAGAGCATCAGAAAGAACGGCTTCGTCGGGTCGCGACGGCGCAGGAAGTCGATGCCCATGGTGGTGACCCAGCTGGTCGGATGCAGCATCTCGTCGTAGACCCAGGGCCGGGCCGCGTAGCCGTTGCAGCCGACGCCGGTGTCGATGTAGTCGGCCTCAGGCCCCAGCCGCTCGCGCAGCCAGGGTGTATAGTCGTCGACCAGCCCGTAGTCATCTCGCTTCGAGCGCTCGCGGTGCAAATAGCCGTCGTGCAGCACGACGTTGTGGAAACCCATCAGGTTGCGCGAAGGGTGGGTGTGCATCTTACCGACGCACTGCGTGTGGTAGCCGGATTCGGCGAGCAGGCCGGGCATCGTGCAGTCGTAATGCCAGTCGATATGGTCGTTGTAGCCGACGAAGCCGGTGTGGCGCTGGTTCAGGCCGGTGAATATGGTGGCGCGCGCCGGCACGCAGGTGGGCGTAGCCGCGTAGGCCTGGGTGAAGTTATAGCCTTCGCGAGCCAGCCGGTCGAGATGGGGCGTCTCCGCAACCGGATGGCCGGTCAGGCTCAGAGCGTCGGCGCGCCACTGGTCAACACAGATGAACAGTATATTGGGTCGGTTGTCAGCGGACATAGCCTATTCCGTAGTGGGTAATTCGTAAAGCCTGGCTTGCGTTCAGCGAGGGTGTCTTTGTCGGTTGCGCAGTCGCCCACAGTCGCTGGCAACTGGCGACTGACCACCGACAACTGGCAACCGACAACTGGCAACTTACCACCGGCAACTGGCCACCGGCAACTGCAGCTAACCCTTGAGGCCGGTGATCGAGATGCCCTCGACGAAGGTGCGCTGAACGAAGAAGTAGAGGATGATGACGGGCGCGACGGTGGCGGTGCTGGCGGCCATCATATAGGGCCACATCAGCTTCTCCTGGAACATGGTGCGAAACTGCTGCAGGCCCAGTGCGATCGGGTAGAGCGACTCGGCGTTGAGGTAGATCAGCGGGCCGATGTAGTTGTCCCACGCGAACATGAACTGCAGCAGCCCGATCACCGCCAGCGCCGGCTTGGCCAGCGGCAAGATGATGCGGACCAGGATACCGAGCTCGGTGCAGCCGTCGACCCGCGCCGCGTCCGAAAGCTCGCTGGGGATGGTGAGGAAGAACTGACGCAGCAGAAACGTGTAGTAGGCATTCACCGCCAGAAAGGTGGGCACGATCAGGGGCATGTAGGTGTTCAGCCAGCCCAGGTTTTTGAACGTAAGGTACAGCGGAATCATCCGCACCTGGAACGGGATCATCATCGTCGCCAGACAGATGATGAAGAAGACGTCCCGCCCCGGCCAGCGAATGCGCGCGAAGCCGTAGGCCACGAGCGTGTTCGAGATCAGCGCGCCGGCGACCGCACCCAGTGCGTACCGCATCGTGTTGTAGGCGTAGGTGCCGAACGGTCGCGACGAGAGCGCCTCCGGGTAGTTGATCAACCGTATCGGGTTCGGAATCCAGATCGGCGGAACTGTGTAGACCTGCGGGTCCGTCTTGAGCGAGGTCGAGAACATCCACAGCAGCGGCCCGGCAAAGACCAGCGCCAGGACCACCATCAACACATAGAAGAGCGCGCGCTGCACCGCCTTGTACGGCGTCGTCTGCGTGAATGGCGTTGCCGCAGCTGGAACTGCGGCTTGAACTCGTTGCATGGCGAAAAATCGCGGCGTGCCGGCTGCGTTCGGCCTCAGTCCGACTCACCCGCGTAATAGACCCAACGGGCCGAGCTGCGGAAAATGAGCAGCGTAAAGAGAAGGATGAGTACAAAAAGAATCCAGGCCTGCGCCGATGCATAGCCCATCTTGAAAAACTGGAACGCGTTGCGGTAGAGATAGAGACTGAAGAACTCGGTCGACTCGTTGGGACCTCCGCCGGTCAGCAGCCAACCCAATGTGAAATACTGAAACATGCCGATCATACCGGTCAGCATCACAAAGAGGATCGCCGGCGTGCAGATCGGGATCGTGACGTGCCAGAAACGTTGCAGCGCGTTGGCGCCGTCGACCTCGGCTGCGTCCATCAGCGATCGCGGAACATCCTGCAATGCGGCCAGAAAAATGACGATAGCGGCACCCTGTGCCCACACGTGAATCAGAATCAGCGACGGCTTGGCCAGCTCGACCGAGGAGATGAATGGGATCACAGCCATGCCCCAACTCTTGATGACCGAGTTAATCACGCCGTAGCTGGTGTTGTAGACCCAGCGCCACACCTCGGCCGAAGCCACCGCAGGCACCAGCACCGGCAGAAAGAAGATCGTGCGGAAGAACGGTCGCAGTTTCATCTCACGGTTCAGCAGGCTCGCCAGCAAGAAGGCGACCACCAGCCCCGCTGGTACGCCGATAAGGACCAGGTAGACCGTGTTGCCGAGCACGGTGTGAAAGATCTCATCCTTGACGAACAGCTCGACGTAGTTTTCGAGGCCTATGAAGCGGGCCGGGCGCAGGACATCGTAGCGGGTGAGGCTGTAGTAGGCCGACGCCGCGATCGGGTAGAGGACGAAGCCGGCGAAGCCGACCAGCCAGGGAGAGATGAAGGCGAGCCCCTTGAGGAGGTCGCGCGTCTGCGAACGGGTGAGGCGCAGGGAAAACATGGTGATAGGATGCCGGCGGCCGGGCGCCGGTGACCGTTGAGCAATAACCGGCCACCGGCAACCGACCACCGGCTGCTGATTCTAGCCGACCAGCTCGGGGAACTGTTTGAGCATCTCTTCGGTGCAGGCTGCCTGCATGTCGGCCGCGGCCTGCTCCGGCTCCTTGTCGCCGAAGATAACTGATTCGTACGTGCGCGAGCGCTCCTGGTTGACAAAACCCTGGATCGGGATGACCGGACACGCCCACAGCTCATCGGCCTCGTTGACCGACTGCAGGAACCAGTCCAGGTTCTCGTAGCGCTGGTACTTGGGCAGCTCCGGGTCGTAGAGCGCCTTGCGGCCGCCCAGCCAGCCCGTGTTGTCGAAAATGACGTTCTGCGCCTTCTCCCCCGAACAGAACTCGATGAACTCAAACGCCGCGTCCACCTGCTCGACTCCGTTGGGGATGTACATCGGATGGCCACCCACGTTCTGGAAGGTGACATCGCTGCGGTCGTCGGACACCGGCGCCCAGCCCACGCCAAACTCCTTGTCGGGCGCGGAGTGCGTCAACTCGCCCGGCGCGTAGTAACCGGTGACGATCATCGCCTGCACGCCGCTCGGGAAGGAGGCTGATGGACTCTGCGTCCAGCCGCCGAAACTGGAGCGGAACGACTCCATCTGCTGCACGCCGACGTGGTCGGTGAAGCGCTTGATGGTCCTGAGCGCGCTGACGAACTGCTCATTGTCGTAGTTGAAAGTTCCGCTCTCATCGTTCCACATATCGAGGCCGTAGGTGAGCGCCCAAAATTGGGGAATGTTGGTGGCGGGGCCGTTGCCGGCCGTGGCGTCACGCGGGTCGAAGCCGACGATCTCGACGTTGCCGGCGTCGTCGAACTTGGTCAACTCGACATGCCACTCGAACATCTCGTCCCAGGTGCGGGGCAGGTTGGCGGGGTCCAACCCGGCCTCATCGACGATGGCCTTGTTGTACATCAGACCATAGCGCGGACCCGCTTCGAAGCCGGGAACGCCGTAGGTTGCGCCCTGCCACTGCATCGATTCGAGCAGGCCGGAGACAAAGTCGTCGCGCCCGATGACTTCGCTGCTGTCGATCTGGTCGTCGATCGCCATCACCGCGCCGCGCGAGTAGAGCTCCGCGTACTGGACGCAGCAGACGCCGACGTCGGGCGGGGTGCCGCCGGCGATGGCGGCCAGCAGCTTGTCGTTCATCTCGGTTACGTGGAGCCGCTCGACCTTGACGTTGCGGTCCTCCTCGTTGAACGCTGCGGCAACGCCTTCCATCGCGGCCATGCCGGTGGTGCCGCCCCAGGCGTGCCACCACGAGATGGTGACGACCTCGTCTGCAGCCATTGTGTCCTCTTCGGAGGTGGCGGGGGCAGCAGCCGGGGCGCAGGCGGCCAACGCGGCGCCGCCGATACCCGCCGCGCCCAACTGGAGAAAGCGGCGGCGGCTCAGGGGGTTTTCCAATACACGATTCATTGGTTGACACTCCTTGTGAACTATGGATTGTATACGCGCGTTTAGTAATGACATATTAAAAAGGTTTAAAAGTTAAACCAAATTCTACTTTATCGAGGGCAGAGACACAATATTTCGCCTGTGACGAATCGGCCTCCGCCTCGGACCGGAAACGCCGGCCACGGAAAAGAACCCGTTCTGTGTGGTACTCACGGCCGCAACGAGTACAATTAAGGGGATAAAAGCCTTGTACCAAAGACGGGAAGAGTTACGGAAACAGGTGAATGGCATGGGTTCTGAATCGAGTGTGGCCTTTGATCCGCGGCCGGTCACGCTGACCGGCAACCTGGTGCGCCTCGAGCCGCTCGGCCTCGCGCATGCCGCCGACCTCTACGCGGTCGGCGCGGAGGAACTGATCTGGCGGTACGCCGCCCGTCCCGCCTTGCGCAGCGTCGCCGACACCGAGGGATGGATAAAAGAGTGTATGGCCGAGGTGGCGGCGGGTTCACAGGTCAGGTTTGCCGTCGTCCACCTGCAGACGGGCCGCGCCGTCGGCTCGACCGCCTACATCGACATCGTGCGCGAGCACCGCACGCTCGAGATCGGCATGACCTGGTACGGCACCGCCTGGCAGCGCACCGGCGTCAACACCGAGTGCAAATTCCTGCTGATGCGCCACGCCTTCGAGGACCTGCTCTCCCGGCGCGTCTCCTTCAAGTCGGACAGCCGCAACCACCGCTCGCGGCGCGCTATTTTACGGCTGGGCGCGGTCGAGGAGGGCACGCTGCGCAACCACCGCATCGCCCGCGACGGCGTCGACCGGCATACGGTCTATTACAGCGTCATCGACAGCGAGTGGCCTGCGGTGAAGGAGCGGCTGGTGGAGTTGATGCGGAGGTGAATGGGGAATGCGGTGGCGGCTAATGTCTCATGAGAGTCCGTCCTTGTCTTTCATCCGTGAAGAACAGAAAGCGTTGAGTTTCAATGAGTGTCATTCTTGAAATTCAACAGACTTGGTGTTGCACAGATGAAACTCAAAAGACTTTCCGCCCTTCGGCGATGTTGAGTAATTCAGGGAACGCCAAGATAGAGGAGCGCCGTCCCCTTCCCGGTATTAATTCCTTCAACAGGCCGCGCTCCTTGAACAGGTGGAGCATGCGCCGCGCGGTAGACTCTGGAATCCCGGAATTCCTGACAAAATGGTTTGTCCGAAAAATTGGCTTGCCGGTCAATTCGATGAATTTCAGTTGAGCGAGAACGGCTTTCTTGACGTCTGCTTCTGTAAGGGTGGTCATTGTGGAGAAGGCATTGCTCTGCAAGAGCCCACTCTTGTGGCTCATCTGTGTACATCAAACGGCATTGTTGTCAATGAGACCGCATTTCATGAAGGACTAAGCAGTTTGTTGTCAATAGATGAACGTCGAGTCTCAATGCGTCCTTTCACGATATTCAGCAGGTGCATAGGCAGTCAAGCCTTGCCCTCGATTCCCACGTACGGCCGATACTCCACCAGTACGGAGCGCCCAACGATGTCGACTATGCGTACCAGGGCCTCGCGGCCATCGGCGTCGATGAGGCGCAACTCCTCCCCCAGAAGAAAATGAACCGGCTGCTGCTGGCCCTGGTTGATCGCAATGTTGGAAGCGTACAGGTAGGTCCTGTCATGCGTATCGCGGATGGGATTCAGCCGCCCCGCCAGAGCTGGAATATTGCCTGTGGCCTCGGCGAAGATGCAGGAACCACCGCCAGGCAACTCGTGCATGTCAATGCCAAGCGCTCTCTGCTCGGGGATCCAGTCTCGTTCGACCTGAGCGGCCAAGCCGGACACAGCTGCGAACACAGTCAAGGGGAGATGTGTCGAATAAAGGTCAACGGCCGCCTCACCATCTTGGTCTGTGGTCGCCTTCTTCCAGGTCTTATTGGGGAAAATAATCAACAGATCGACACCCGGCAGTGGCCGCCCTGACGAATGCACTGTGACCGACGCCAGAGCTGGACTCGGCTCAACATTGGCGGCGGGGATGATAAGACAGAGTTCCGAACCGTCAATCAGCCGGTATTCAGGCGGTTGGCCGCAGAGTTCCCGCGTTTCTCGCTGTATGATAGGGACGCCGTCACCGCGGCGCTCCATAAAGTACTGCCTGTCCTCAGAACCGCGCACCCCTCCAATTGGCAAACGCCCAAGGACCGAAGTCAGCGTCTCATTTCGTGTGGCCTGCCGCGTCGCCATACTTTCCACCGTAAGATTGTTGGGCAGCGACCCTGGTGACTGAATCTTCACCCGGTCATCGAACATCGACAGCCGAATCCGTGAACCCTGAATCGAATAGTCGCGGTGGGCAACCGCGTTGACCAGGGCTTCGAACAGCGCCCTGTCACTGTATTGGGGCATCTCAACGCGCGCTGGCACCTTTCGCGCCGCGACCTGCATGTTGCGCAGAGCAAAGGCCATCGCTTCTGCTATCTGGCGATTCAGCGGCCCGGTAATCTCCTGCGCATCGATCTGGCCGCTGGCGCGATCCCTCCCTCGGTAACGGGTCGCCGTAATCGACGCGCTGGGCAGCCACTGTTGGGGATCGCGGGTGCAGAACAGGATGCCGGCCACTGTGGCACGCGTCACGCCATCATCGTCGGTCGCCAGCAGGGCAAGTTTCAGTAACGCCGACTCAGGATCCGACGCTCCCTCAGCGCTCAAAAGAGGCTTCCATAGATCCTCCTCCAGCGTCCCGAATCCAGTGTCCGGCACAGCCTGTTCGTCGAACCAGCGAAAGCGCGCCTGCCCACGTTGTTGGTCCAAACGCATTCGTTCGTCGCTTGTCATCACGCGCTTGGACGCGCCGACCCGTATGTAGCTCCTGTCACGGGATTCATGTGCCGAAACTCCCGGAGGCACTTCGACCAGAAGAACAAGCTTTCCGCCGTCGAGTTCGCGGTGATCTGTGCGGATTCGGACCGGCGGTTTGATCGCGTCCGTACAGATTTCGACCAGATGCATGTCCAGGTTGGCAATCTGCTCGCGCGACATGCCCTGCAGGTCTCCTTCATCGGTAACGCCACACAGCAACGCCCCGCCGCTGGCATTCGCGAAAGCCGCAATCTCATCGGCCCAATCGTGAGGACTCGGACCTGTCGGCCTGTTGCCCCTGAATTCAACCTGTTTGAACTCCCAACCGCTGTCTTCGCCCAGGCGCAGACGGCCAAGGATTTCGCTGTCGGTGTACGTCATTGACCATCTCCGGATTCAAACACCTGCCGCTCTTGCCCGCACTCCTCTTCGACCCGCAAAACGTGACCCCGCTAACGGTTCCAGTGGGCGAAATATTCGTCTCGCTCTGCAACCAGGGATCTTACTGAAACCAGGGGCAGAGCGCAAGCCTTGGAGTGGCATCTGGCCCCGGTCCACTGCACAAAACGCGCCCCGCCCGGCCCAAAAAACCATAGTGAGCGGCGAGCACAACGCCCGCCGCACCAACTGTTGCCGTGAAATGAATACTCCCTGCCCCGTTTTGCGTACTGTGGAATAGGCACGCGGCTTCGTCGGATAATGGCGGCGGGCGCCGCCCGCAATGTGATCGTGTCGGCCTGTGCTAAAATGGCCCGTGCCGCCTCCCGTCTTAACTGCCGTCCTGAACGGAGCACACGTGCAGCAGGTACTGACCGCAGAGCAGGGCCGCATTCTACAGGACGAACGCCGCCTGCTGGCCGACTTGCAGGTCGCCCTGACACGCCTCGACGCGCCCGACGCCGACCTGGCGCTGATCCGCAACGCCCTGGCCCAGCTGGAGGAGCTCTTCCTCGTCGTCGTCGTCGGCGAGTTCAATGCCGGCAAGAGCGCCGTCATCAACGCCCTGCTGGGCAGCGACTATCTGCCCGAAGGCGTCGTCCCGACCACCAGTGAGCTGGTCCTGATCCGCCACAGCGACGCGGTCGCGCACCCGGGCGCCGACGGCGGCATGGCAGTGAGAGGTCTGCCCGTGCCCTGGCTGCAGGAGGTCAACCTCGTCGATACGCCGGGCACCAACGCGGTCATCCGCCAGCACCAGGAGCTGACCGAGCACTTCGTGCCCCGCAGCGACCTCGTCCTCTTCGTCACCAGCGCCGATCGGCCCTTCAGCGAATCGGAACGCGCCTTCCTGCAACAGATCCGCGATTGGGGCAAAAAGGTCGTGATCGTGGTCAATAAGATCGAACTGCTGACCACCGAAACCGAGCAGCAGCAGGTGCTCGAATTTGTGCAGCAGAACGCGCACGAGCTGCTCGGTGTTGCCCCGGCCACCTTCGCCGTCAGCGCGCGCTTGGCGCTGGAGGCAAAAAAAGGAGAACAAGTCGGGCCCGGCGCTGAAGATTGGCAGCGCAGCCAGTTCGGCGCGCTCGAACAGTACATCCTCGACTTCCTCGACGCCGGCGAGCGCGTGCGGCTGCAGCTCTCCAACCCGATCGGCATCGCCGCCGCCCTGATCGCCGGCTACCAAAATGTCATCAGACAGCGGCAGGACCTGCTCAAAGGCGACTTCCAGGCGCTCGACGCCATCGACGAGCAGCTGACCGCCTACCAGAACGACATGCGCCGCGACTTCCGCTACCAGAGCGACCGCGTCGACAACGTCCTCCACGAGATGGCCGAGCGCGGCGACCGCTTCTTCGACGAGAACCTGCGCATCACGCGCGTCGTCGAGCTGGTGAACAGCGAACGGCTGCGCGGCGAGTTCGAGCGCCGCGTCCTCGCCGACACCAGCCGCGCCATCGAACGCCATGTCAACGAGCTGATCGACTGGCTCATTGACCGCGACTACCGCCAATGGCAGGCGGTGATGGACTTCATCGAGCGTCGCTCCCTCCAGCACACCGACCAGATGATCGGCCGCGTGCGCGGCGAGTTCGATTTCAACCGCCAGAATCTACTCAAGAGTATCGGACGCAGCGCGCAGGAGGTGGTCGACTCCTACGACCGCGACGCCGAGGCGCTGAAACTGGCGCAGGAAGTACAGCGGGCCATCATCCAGACCGCTGCGGTCGAGGCCGGCGCAATCGGCCTCGGCGCAATCCTCGTCGTCATCCTCAACACGACCTTCCTCGACGTGACCGGCATCCTCGGCGCCAGCGCGATCGCCGCGCTCGGCCTCTACGTGCTTCCCTACCGGCGCCAGAAGGTCAAGGCGCAGCTGCGGACGCGCATCGGCGACCTGCGGCGGCGGCTCGACGCAGCAATCACGCAGCAGTTCGAATCCGAACTATCCGCCAGCGTACAGCGCATCCGCGAGGCGATTGCGCCCTACACCCGCTTCGTGCGCGTCGAGCGCGAAAAGCTGGAGACGCTCGACACCGATCTGAAAAACGCCGACAACGAGTGCAGAGACCTGCGCCGCAGCCTGGAGGCGCTGGCTCCCAGCCAGTAACCACTGGGCCCCGCTACTATGACGCACTCGATCTCCCTCCTTCCGCTCGACGCATCGCTGCACGCC
>CATOTS010000054.1 GCA_951813625.1 uncultured Caldilineaceae bacterium
AAAATGTTGACCGTCCGACGCTCAGACGGGCGCGAAATCTCGATGGACCAGGCCCCGCTGGCGCATGTCCTCCGCAATGTCGAAACCGTGCGCGCCGAAGAAATCGTCTTCTCGACCCCCAACGGCCGCAGCATAACCCCCCTCGTCAACATCACCCCCATCTACTCCGAAGAGGACGACGTCGAGTCCGTCATCGTCACCTTGCAGGACCTGGCGCCGCTCGAAGAGATGGAACGCATGCGCGCCGACTTCCTTGCCATGGTCAGCCACGAGTTGAGAAGACCCCTGACCTCCATCAAAGGCTCCGCAGCCACTTTGATCGAGGCCTCAGCCGATCTCGACCCCGCCGAGATGACACAGTTCCACCGCATCATCAACGAACAGGCCGATTACATGCGCAGCCTCATCAACGACCTTCTCGACGTCGCCCGCATCAAGACCGGCACACTCGCAATCTCCCCCAACCCGCAGCCGTCGCCGGCATCGTCGATGAAGCCCGCAACGCTTTCCTCAACGTGGACGGCAGATACAACATCCGCATCGACCTCGACCCCGCCCTCTCCCTCGTCATGGCCGACAAACGGCGCGTCCTTCAGGTCTTCAGCAACCTCCTCGCCAACGCCGCCAAGCACGTCAAAGAATCCTCCACAATCACCCTCTCCGCCGCGCAAGAACACTTTCATGTCGCCCTCTCGGTCACCCGACGAGGGCGTCGGCCTGTCGCCAGAACGCCTCCCCCACCTCTTCAGAAAACTCGCACCCTCCAACGGCGAGAACAGCGAGGTCCGGCCAGGGCAGCGGGAGCACGGGGCTGGGACTTGCAATCTGCAAGGGAATCGTCGAAGCGCATGGCGGGCGTATATGGGCCGAAAGCGATGGCCCGGACCAGGGCAGCCGCTTCACCTTACCCTGCCCGCAGTGGCAAATACCATTGCAGCAAATACGCTTGCGGTAAATGCCATCGCGGCAAACAGTGATGCGCAGACCACAGCCGGCCCCCTCAACCCCTCCGCCAGCCCGCACCCGGCCCCGCAAGGACAGACCAGCATCCTCGTGGTCGACGACGACCCCCACACCCTGCGCACGTACGCGACGTTCTCAACAGAGCAAGGCTACAACACGCTCGTGACCGCAAACCCCGACGAGGCGCTCTCCCTGTTCGAGAGCAACCTGCCCGACCTCGTCCTGCTCGACCTGATGCTGCCCGGCGATGACGGCATCCGATCTCATGAACCGCATTCTGGCCGTCGGCCGACGCCCCCGTCATCTTTCTCTCCGGCTACAACAGGGTCGAAACAATCGGCCCGCGTCTTGGACATGGGCGCCGTCGACTTCGTCGTCAAACCCTTCGCGCCAACCGAACTGCTGGCAAGGATCAGAGCCGCCCTGCGCCACGAGACGACGCCGCCCCAGCCGGGCCCCTTCATGACAGGAGAGTTGACCGTCCTCTACGAGGAACGCCGCGTGACCCTCGGCGGCAACGATGTGCAGCTCACCCCCACCGAGTACCAACTCCTTTGCGAGCTTGCCGGCGGCGCCGGACGCGTCCTCACCCACGACTTCCTGCTGCAACGCGTCTGGGGCCCGGAATGCAGCGGCGACACCCGGCCGCTCCGCACCGTCGTCAAAACCCTGCGCAGCAAGCTGCATGACGACGCAGCCAACCCCACCTATATCCTCACCGTTCCCCGCGTCGGCTACCGCCTGGCAACCACCCCAGCGACCCCCTAGCCGCCGCAAATCCCCGCCGCCGCCCACTGTCCACAGCCCCCGGGCAATTCCTGGCAACCGGCAACTGGTAACTGGTAACTGGCCACCGCAGTTCTGGGACGGTCGGGCCTGCGGCCCCTCCCTTGTGCGGGGGGACTCCCCCCGCAACGCCCCCCTGACACCCCTCCTCCCGACGGGTGTGGGTTCCAATGTAGCCCTGTGCAACCGGCCGCCCGTCGCCCCGCCACCGTGCCTGCGCGGTTCCAGCGTGTCGCCAACACGCCGCGCGCCTATACGGCCGTGTATGCGCGTCCCCCGCCGATCGCTGCGCTCGACCGCCAGGCGCCTCCCCCCGCAGTCCTGACCCCTATCCCCTATCCCCTATCCCCTGTCCCCTGCAGTTAGCCGTTCTTCGTGCAGATTCGCGCAAATTCGTGGATTAAGCCCTTGACGTTGACGTTGCCGGCAACCGGCCACTGACCACTGCAGTTCTGGACGCTCGCGCGCCGCAGCATCATCCCGCCCCGCCCGCTACTCCCCGCAGAACGGCAGACCCGCCTCCGCAAAATCGCTGTCACCCACCTCGCGCCAGTGCCCCGGCACACAGCCGCTCAACCCGTTCCCCGCCAGCCGCACCCGGCGCAGATTGACCAACCCGTCCAGCGCCGCCGGCGCAGCCCCCGTCAGCCGGTTGTCGCCGAGACCCAGCTCGCGCAGATTCGTCAGCGCGCCCAGCGCCGCCGGTATCTCGCCAGCCAGCCCGTTGTTGTCGAGCCGCAGCTCGCGCAGATCGTCGAGCGCACCTAACGCCGCCGGAATCGCCCCCACCAGCCCGTTGTCGGCCAGCCCCAGCTCGCGCAGATTGTCGAGCTGCCCCAGTTCCGCCGGCAGCGCGCCGCTCAACCCGTTCCCGTCCAGGTCCAACCCCTTCAGGTCATGCAGCGCGCCCAACGCCGCCGGGATCTCTCCCGTCAGCCGGTTGCCCTCAAGCCGCAGCCACTGCAGCTTGGCCAGCGCGCCCAGTTCCCCCGGAATTTCACCCGTCAGCCGGTTGTCGCCAAGATGCAGCCACTCCAGGTCGGCCAGGCTGCCCAGTTCCGCCGGGATCGCGCCCGTCAGCCCGTTCCCCTCCAACCCCAGGCCCTGTAGAAAGGTGAGCTCGCCCAGCGCCGCCGGAATCTCGCCCGTCAGCCGGTTGTCGGCCAGCCCCAGCTCGCGCAGCCGGACCAAGCCGGTCAGTTCTACCGGGATTGCGCCCGACAGCTGGTTGTCCGACAGCCGCAGCCACTCCAAACTCGCAAGCGAGCCCAGCGCCGCCGGGACCGGGCCGGTCAGCCGGTTGTCCGAAAGCTGCAGCTCGCGCAGGTTGTCCAGCGCCCCCAGCTCTTCCGGGATCGCGCCGGCAAGACCGTTGCCGTCCAGCCGCAGCCACTCCAAATTCTCCAGCCGCCCCAGCTCAGGCGGGATCTCGCCCACCAAATCGTTGTTGAAAAGATGCAGCCAGTTGAGATTGACAAGCCCGCCCAGCTCCGGCGGGACCGGCCCCTCCAGGTGGTTCTCCTGCAGACCCAGCCCCTCCAGGTTGGCCAGCGAACCCAGTTCCGCCGGGATCGGCCCCTCCAGGTGATTGGCGTCCAACCGCAGCCATTCGACCGCCGCCAGCGAACCCAGCTCGACCGGGATCGGCCCCGTCAGCTGGTTTCTGTGCAGCCCCAACCCCTTCAGCGCCGCCAGCCCGCCCAGCTCAGCCGGGATCCCGCCCGTCAGCCGGTTTCCGTCCAGCCGCAGCCACTCCAGCGCCGCCAGCCCGCCCAGCCCGACCGGGATCGGCCCCGTCAGCTGGTTCTCGTGCAGCCCCAGCCCCACCAGCTGCGTCAACGCCGCCAGCTCGACCGGGATCTCCCCAGTCAGCCGGTTGTCATAGACCCAGAGCCACTCCAGGTGGACCAGCGTCCCCAGCGCCGCCGGAATCGCGCCCGTCAGCCGGTTGTCGTGCAGCCACAGCCCCTCCAGCATCGACAGCGCGCTCAGCCCCGCCGGAATCTCGCCCGTCAGCCCCCGCCCGTCCAGCTGCAGCTCGGTCACGCGCGCCGGCGCATCCTCCGCCGCGCCGCTGCTCACACCCTCCCATTCATCGAGCGGCAGCTGCTCGCTCCAGTTCAGGACCGCATCCCCGGCCAGCGCCTGCTTCAGCCCCAGCAGCGCCGCGCAGTCGGCCACCAGCCCCGGATTCTCCGCCGGCTCCGCCACCGCGACCCCGTTCGAACACAGCGCCGTCTCCAGCCCCCCCGGCGTGAACGTACAGGCCGCCGCCGCCAGGATCGCCATCGCCGCCCACAACAACCGCACCGCCCAACCGCCCGCGCCCCGCCCGCAACCGCCGGCCCGCACACACCTCTCCCTGAATCTCATCAACGACACTCCCCCTGGATTGATAGGACAATTCGGCGCTCTTCCACAACCGTGCAAAAGCCCCGACAGCGCAGGGGAAAGCGCTGCCACACGCAAGATCCACTATTATAGCACCCCGCGGGTCGATGACGGCCCGTGGAATTCCGCTTCGTCCGGCAGCTGCGGGAGAGATTCAGGAGCACGGCGCTCGGAAGTCCGCCGCGTTGAAGGTCAGTCGCGCTTCAGGCCATCGCCCAGCCCTCTGAGAGGAGTTCCGCCTGTTCCAACACCGCCTGCGCAGCCTTCCCCCGCTTGTCCGGCGGATAGCCGTACCTCCGCAGAATACGTTTGACCATAGCCCCAAGACGGGCGCGCAGCACGTATCTTTGTGATAGAAAATAACTACCCAGCCGCAATCGGTCTGCGACCCTGAATGAGGCGAGCGAAGCTGTTTTCTCTCTCCTCACTCCATTTTACTCTCTCCTTGCTCTTTGGACGGTCGGGCCTGCGGCCCTCCCTTGTGCGGGGGGACTCCCCCCGCAACGCCCCCCTCCAAAACCATCGCTCACCGACAGTACGGCGTCATTCCTGCGGTGCTGCTCATCCAACCTGGCGGCGGCCAACCGAATACGCGTTCAGATAGTCTGAATGGCGGCAGCGATGAAGGGCTAACGGTCGTTGACATTCCCAATGAATGGTCAAAGAAAATCGGCATCTACAGGTACCCGCATCCAGCCCCAACTTTCCTTCCCCCGCTTCCCGGACCGAAGACCGCCCCCTGTGCCCGTGCAGTTAATCAGATTCATCACAAAAATCAGATGAATCACAGTTCAGACAAATGTCAACCTGCCCTAGTCACAGATAGCTGTCCCATCATTGAGCTTGACCCCGAAAACAGAACCAAAAACGAAGATGTACAGTGGAGCGGTTCAGCAAGCATCCCAGGGGACAATTCAAAGGCCAGACTCGGAGGCAGCCTAATCAGATCACCAGATCAACGCCCTCTGGCCGCTTCTTACCGCCGTTTCTTCAGGCAGCCAGCTCGCCGCCGCGCCGCCAACCCATTATGCACCCCGCCCGCTGGCACAACCGCCAATCGAGCCGCCATCTGCGCCGACCCGTAGGGGCACCCCTTGTGGGTGCCCTCCCCCGCGCGCACTCCTGTTTCCCCCCGATCCTACCACGCCCGCCAGCCCCGAGGGGCTCAGCCTCCAGCAGAACCACCTGGCCGGCGCCGCAGCCTGTTCGACTGGCCGCAGCCAGCGGTTCCCTTTCTTCCTCGCAGGGTGATATACTCTCTCCGCTCCGAAATTTGCGTTGACGGCGCCTGACCTTGCTTAAGAGGAGGGATAGGATCTGCTATGACTTCTCGACTGGTTGACGGAAACTGGACCAACGAATTCGCTGAGGCCCTGAACGACGACGCCAGCGAGCTCCGCATCATCTGTCCCTTCATCAAGGCGAACGCCCTTCAGCGGCTGCTGCAACATAACCCAAAAGAGATTCAGGTCATCACCCGTTTCAACCTCAGCGACATCGCCGACGGGGTCAGCGACATCGCCGCGCTGCGGAATCTGCTCGATGCCGGCGCCAGCGTACGCGGTGTGAAGAACCTCCACGCCAAGCTGTACCTCTTCGGCAAGACGCGGGCCATCATCACCTCGGCCAACCTTACCAAGGCCGCGCTCGATTCAAACCATGAGTTCGGTATCGTTACCACTGAAGGGGAAACTGTCGAGAACTGTCTGGCCTATTTCGACGATCTATGGTGCCGTGCCGGCATCGACCTGGTGCCAGATCAACTCGACGACTGGGACAAACATGTCACAGACCACCGCCTGGCCGGTGGCCGCCCACAGGCGAAAAGCAGCCTCCGCGACTTTGGCGTCAACATCGGGATTCCCGATCCGCCGCCTGTGTACCTACCGCCCGCCGTGTCCGATGAATCGCAAGCATTTGTAAAGTTCTTGGGATCGAGCGGCGAGCGCGCCCTGCTGTCGACTCCGATCATAGAGGGGATCGAAGGGGGATGCCACTGGTCAGTCTGCTATCCCACCGGAAAGCGGCCAAGGGCCGTGCAGGACGACGATACTATTTTCATCGGGCGTCTCACCCGCAACCCCAATGACATCCGAGTCTTTGGTCGTGCCATTGCAATGGCGCACAAGCCGGTAAGGGACGACGCCACAGAGGCCGATATTGACAAGTGGCCCCGGAGGAAGAGGTGGTCGCATTACATTCGAGTCCATCACGCTGAATTCGTCGATGGTACGATGGGGAACGGCGTCTCGCTTTACGAACTGATGGAGACGCTAGGAGCCGATTCGTTCGCGTCTACGCAGCGCAATGCCGCCGACGGCAAAGGAAATACGTGTCCCAGAAGGGCAATCGGTAGCCAGCCGCATGTGAAGCTCTCTGACGAGGGCTTCTCCTGGCTGAGCAAGCGGCTACAAGTGGCATTTGACCTACATGGCAAAGTGTCGCTGGAAAGCATCGAAGGCTTGGACTGGCCGGACTCCAAGACCATTCCTTCCCCACAATCCTGAATCCGCCAATTAGACACTCTGGCCCCAGCTGTCCGGAGCGGGCTGGCGATGTTCACCTTGCCAGCCGGACGCGCGACGTATATTGTCGTGATAGATATTTCTTTGCCATCGTACTGCTTCTCAACACGCTTGGTGATTCGTTTCATGGGACACTTATTCCAGCGATTCAGATTTGGGGCCACAATCACTCCGGTCATGGTCATTCGTATCACTACTTCTTTCGGAAATCCATCTGTTGAACTCTCTCCATTCCTCTGACATTTCTTTTTTCTCCGACCTGCTGCTGGGAGTTTCAAGTGGTAGACTCAATTGCTCTGTTTGGTCTTGGGTCGAAGGAGATTCCTGTTGAATGCTGAGAGACTGCCGGTTCTGGAAGTAACATCCCCTCTCTTGGCACCGATCAGGATAAAAACACTCACTCTCGGGAACGTTGGGACACATCGTCTTCTCTGATTCTTTCACGCACTCAATGCACTGCATGTTTCCTGTGTAGTCGAAATACTCGCCGTGGGACATACACACTCTGGTTGCACACTTATCGCACGGGCCATAGGCCTCTCTCCTGGTCTGAGGCAGGTTAAACCTGTCGTGCAAAGGATCTTGGTAAAGAAACCAATTCCCCTGAATTTGGTCGCATTGCGGACAGACATTGGCGAGATATCTGGCCTTAATGGTGCTGCTGAATCGACGTTCCAGGATAACGCCGTTCTCCTTTACAAATTCCAACTCTTCGTCTGTAAAGAAGTCCTGCTCCAGGTCGCAATGGTCCTTGTATCCAACCGCGACCTTAACGTTCTGTTGGCACTTCCAGCAATCCGTTAGGTTTATGGCTATGGTTCTTAGGGGAAGCGGAGATGAGCATTCTTCGCATCTGGGCCGCTGACAAAGCAGGGTATGCGCGTCAACTGTGAGTCGCTTTGCCCGCAACTCTTTCAACCTGGCCTTAATCGTGAGCGAAGCATCCAGCGCCCTGTTCCTTCTGCGCCCGACGAGCTCTCTTGCCGCGTTCAGGTGAAATTCAAAGACCTCTATCTCGTTTTCCAACGCGTATTCGTGGACGTTCGACTCCGGTTTGTGACTGTCCACAATCTCGACAAACCGGACTGGCCGACTGTTTGCGTCAAAGACCGACAAGTCCGGTCGAACCGGCCCGACACTCTTGTTCCTCTCCACGCTGCTTGCATCCTTCACCAAGTCGATTGAAAGAGTGTCCCCGCACTCGTTGCACCTCGCGTCGGCTTCCAGCGTCGCGCCGATGCTTTCCCTGAGGTGCTTCTCCATGATTGAGACCGCCTGCCTGTGGAGGCTTTCGTTGCTCTGTCTTTTTCTGGCCATTGATAGCAGTCCCATCGTTGAGCTTGGCCCCCAAAACAGGACCACGAACGAAGATGTACAGTGGAGCGGTCCAGCAAACAATTCTAGGGGGATGATTCAAACGCCAAGTTCGGTGGCAACCGTATCAGATCACCAGCGCAGCGTCCTTTGGCCGCTTCTTGCCGCCGAGTCTTCAGGCAGCCAGCTCGCCGCCGCGCCGCCAACCTATTGTACACCCCTCCCGCTGGCACAACCGCCAATGGAGCCGCAATCTGCGCCGATCCGTAGGGGCACCCCTTGTGGGCGCCCTAACTCGTGAGTTGGTGGGCCGTGGATTCAACGTCGGCTTCGGTGGGGGTTGTTAGAGGGCCTTCACCGCCGGACAGGCACCCGCGTTCATAAGGGCAACCCTTGAGATTGCCCTGACGCAATGTGGGCGTCTTTTTGTTTTTCTTCACTTACTGTCTTTAACTATTGGTGTTCCCGGATCCTGCCAGTGATCTCAAGAAATCTTCTGGCGCCATTACGACCAATCCCAATCGATTATGTAATTCTGATGCCACCTCGAGAATCGGACTATCCCATGTGAGAAAGAAGTCTCTGCCTGACAAGTAATGACCATGCAGATGATCCCAGTCCCTCCAATCTGGGCGTCTCTTTACTCTGCCCTCTCGATCAAATTTACCTTCAAGTGAGTTTACGACACTCAAGAAGAAGTCGCTTCCCAGCCTATCACCGCCACCTAAAGACGAATGATCAAGCCGGAAGACTGAGCCAATTCGCTGAACATTGAGCTTGGGAAGGTCATTGATATGCTTCGCCAACGGAAGGTCGGGGATGTCTGCACTTATTCTTGACGTAATTGCAACGTCAACCCGGCCATGTTTCGCAAGTTCGAACAATTTTTCAGTAACCCCAACTTTTTCCCTCTCTTTCCAATATTCCTGCAGCAAGTTGGTATCAATGGTGACCGTTGGAATCATTTTGAACCTTCACTCAAAGACTCGATAGCTTCCCATGAACACCCGGCAATTACTCTCTTGTCAAACGACAAAACCGTATTTCTCATTCATTAATCAATACGAAAATGCGTTCTTTCTGTTTTCTGCGTTCATCCTCTCCTTGCTCTGTTGAGTCAAATATGTCGAACCAGCTTGGCGACACAAAGGGTTCCCCATTTTTCATATACTCTCTGTGTTTATAGGAAAGCCATTCATAATACTTCAACTCCGTAATCACATGTTCAACTCCTCCAGGAACATCCAACTCCCAGGGATCATAACTTTCCGACTTCTCTGCGAAATGCTCAAGTCCCAGTAGTTTCTCTCCAATGTAGTCCATAGCCTCAACGATCAGTTCGATTGCGCAACCTACCTCATCTATGGAAATAGAAATGGCCTTTCCCTCAACTGTTGCCACCTTTCCCCAGTGGGCGACAGATTCATTTCTCCTGCGGATGATCGAATTTGCCTTAACGTAGACTGCATCGATTATTCTCTTGAAGTCTTCGTCGTTCAAATAGGACATGAAGGTGAAAAGGCTTAGATGACCTCGTTCTGCATCGCCTTTTTTGTCGATGAAATTTACGATTTCCAGGACGACTCCATCCAGAAAGGCGTTTCTCGCATCCCGAAAAAAGCTTCGTAGATAACGGTGCAAAATTACTCGGTCAACCGTGTCTCCTCTCATCATCTTCTTGTATTCTGAGAACCTGTGTTTCATAAACAACAGTTTGCTCTCAAGGAAGATATAAGATTCGCCGATCTCTTGTCCTTTCCCCGGATTTCTCTCTTCCGCTCTGCGGATGTAGTCCGCTCTGATTTCGTCGTGCGACATCAGTCTGCTCATCTTTGTAGTCCCTCCATTTTTTTCTTCCATGAACCTATGTACAGTCCGCCTCACAGGCTGCCTCCCCCCGTCTGGCGCGACCTCGCCGACACCGACGTCGATGGGACGGAGCTGCCGTTTTGCCTGGAGTAGGATTTCACGGTGCAGGGAAGGTTAAAGCGTAGCGGAAGAACACTAGGGTTTCGGCACACAAGTCTATCAGAGCTGAAGTATTTTCTCTATGTAGTTGTACCCAACTTCCAGTTCCTGGAACAGTATGTGTTTGGCTGCGAAATCGTCTTCGGTCCACAAACCGTTGTCGTAATAGTCCTTCAGGTCTTGAAACTTGGTTGCGGAGATGATGTAGGAGTCAAGCTGCACCTTGGGATTGCCAGTACGGTTGGCGATTTTCCGGGCCAGTGCGGGCAATCGCTCGTGGAGTTGCGCTTTGTCATCTCTTGCATAAGCTTTCTGATGGAGCATGCCGTGCGGTTCGATAAACACAATGCGTTGTGCATCCTCAGTCTTGATCCAGAGGATGAAATCGGGATAAAACCCACTGTTGACGAAAAAACCTACACCCTTGCCGCGGCTTAGATTGCGGAGAAGGTAAAGCTCGGTGCCGGACATATCGTCGGTCAGCGCATTCTCACAGTATTCTCTCAGGTCCTCAACGAATCTGCGCTCGCTCTCGCGCAAGCCGGGTGGGGATGAAGTTACGCCATCGGCTTCGATCAGCAATGGCTGGTACAGGTGGCGGTCGAAGTGAATGCGCGGCAGGTCATCCCGGCCTTGGTCATATAGTTCGGTGCACCCAGCGATCAGTTTCCCCACCTGCTCGATCAATTCTTCGTTGTCTTTGGGAACTCTGACAAAATATGTTCCCTTGCCTTCCTCCTCGCCCACATTGAAACGAAAATTGTCGTCGGATTGGTCCAGTTCACGGTACGTTAGATTGTCCGATTCCCACTGCGCCAGCCGCTGGCGGTAGAGCGAGTCGACGTAACAGCGTAGGATGTTGGTGACGGCTTCCTGCAGCCGCTCGCGCTCTTGGAAACTCTTTGGCTCGACAACCGATTTCTCGGCAACCAGACGATATGACCTGGGGGTGCATTCAAGAATGGGCCGCAACAACTCCGATCGCACCAGTAAATTGTCCATATTTCTGGATTCTTTGTAGTCCAATAAGGCTAGATAGGCGCTGTCCCAGTCCACCAAGCTCAGGCTTTGGGGCGGAATTGTCTGTCTAGTTCCTGAAGCCGCATCAACGTCCGTTACGCCGCTCTTCGCGCTCGCAATCTCTTGCACCGTGGTTGACAATTCCACCGAAACCGAACTGTCAAGCTCCTGGTGTTGCAATAGCACTGTCTCTTCGTTTGCAAACCTCCGGCCTTCGTCTAGACGAGGGATGAGCAATCCCTGGTCCAGGAATTCATCATTGGTCTGGGTGAACAGCCCAAACTCGATTGACTCGTGCGCCAGAATGCCCTCGCTTTGCAGGTAATCTCGAAATTGCGCCATGTAGTCTGCCCGCAGGGCAAAAATGTTCAGCGTTTCGAGGAGCTTTATGTCGGCAGGGTGATCGTTGCCCAGCGCTGAACTCCGCTTAAGCGACATTTCGCGACCCTTCAGGCGAACGCCGCGCCCGAACAGTTGGATGATGAGCGAGCCTTCACTCCTGCCAATGTTAAGCAGGCCCATGTTTGAGACGCGCCACGAGTTCCATCCCTCCATAAATTTGCGCGCGCCAGCCAAGATTTCAATGGTTGAGTCGTGCTCGTTTATGCGCTCGAACAGCGATCCTTGAAGCAGATCTTTGCCGATAACTATGCCGCTGTCGTCGTCCTCTACGAGCGATCTGAACTTGCTCTTGTCGCCGATGTAAATCACACCGAAGTAATCGTCGCCACCGGCAGACTTAATTCCTATCTCGCCGTCGCAGCCCGTCAGATCATGCAATTGCAGCCCGCCGCCATCGGTGTGCATGACCTTGTGCAGCGCGTTCCTGTACGTGGTCTCAGCATTCGGCTCAAGGCGCCGCAGCGTCTTGAATCTGTGGGCAAAAATGTCCCGCCCGCTCTTGTCAACTTTCAAGTCTGATTGCCCACTGAGCAACCGATCAATGGTATCGATAGCCCAATCTCCATCGCTCAAAACGCGCTGCAGGAAACGGGCAACCGTAAGGATGTCGCTACGCCGTTTGTTGCTTTCCTGGTAAACCGCATTGACGGTGCCGCCGATGAAAGTCCATAGAGGGCGCGACAAATTGTATTGTTTGAGTTCGGCGGTCTGTCGCGCAAAAACGAGTTGCTGTTCATAGAAAGACAGCAGATTGGCCATCAGGAGCGTGTCGGACTGCTGCTCGTATGAGACCTTCCGCAGGTTGAGGATGCTAAAGTCCTTGCCGTATCCGTCTTCGTAGAAGTGGCGATAGGAGTAGTCAAAGACGATTGTCTTGCCATACTCGGTCAGGAGAGCATCGTTATTGGCGGCGGTCAGGGCTTGGCCAAAGGTGGCGCTGTACTCAAAGGTGAACCCTGTCTCCGCCAGTTCGTCTCGCTTTCCCCGCCATGCTTCGCCACCGGAGCCTTTGTGACCTTCATCGACGAAAATCAGGTTGTCGCCTTCGAAGGTCTCGACCGGAACGCTTACGCCGCCGCCCTTTTTCTCGTCAACCAGTTTAGTGATTTCGATGACCTTGATCGTCTCCGCTGTCGTCAACAGAGCGTTGGCTTGATTGATGTCGAAACGCATGGCGGGAATGCCGGAAGCCTGGAGTTCGTCAAGATGCTGCTGGCTCAAGCCTTCGTTGGGCGTGATCAGCAGAATGTTGTCGGGAGGCCCGACTCTATATTGAAGGAACTGCCGGTAGTTAAGGTGCAACAAAAGGGTCTTGCCACTGCCAGTTGCCATCCAGAACGCAAGTTTGGAAAGATCGGCCTCGGCAAAGTGCTCGTACTGTTGGTACGAGGGAGATTTTGCGTTGTGCTCGGAGACGAAACTATTGAGCGACCGCAGAATACCGACGCGTCGGTTGAAGTAGTGGTCGAGGTATATTTCGGAATAAAGCGCCGCCAGATATTGGAAATACCGCAGCGTGATCGGCTCGATTCTGCGCTCGTTTATACACTCCAAGTGTCTGCGGATGTTGTCGTCATAGCGTTTCAGGTCGCCGTCCGTCAAGACGCGCAAATGCTTGGCCCGCGCCTCAAAATGGGCGCTGATTTTGCTGCGGCCGCTAGCATCAAACCCTTCACCGGTCTCTCTTGTATCACGCAGCAGGTGGAGCGTGTCTCGGTAGCCCAATTGACGGTGCAGCCAGTTGAGCAATGCCAACCTCTGTTCAAGTCTTGCGTATCCTTTGGTGGTCGGCGGGCTGCCCATAACGGGGGGGCGTCGTGGTGACATAGTCGGTTCGTTCGGTGAATCGCCAGCTCTATTGGTATACGCCAGCAAACATGCGCGCTTTGAAAAGTGGCTCAATGGGTTTGGCGTTGGGGATGACCGAATCGCCGTTGATGTAAACTATTTCGGCTTCTGCGGCAAGGTTGTGCTGGCTAACAAAATTCCGGTCACGCGTGAAGTCGGCTTCGGTCCAGCCTTCGGTTGCGCGCCAGATGACAACGACTTTGTGGCTGAGCCTGTCCCGGGTTTCGCCCCGGTACACCTGGTAACGACGCCCGTTGTCGTTGTACACTTCCCGCTTGCGCACATGCAGGCCCAGAAGGTAATTGAACGTCTCCGCCAGGTCCACTTTCTGTTCCCGCTTCTCTCCGTTGACGTGGACCCGCAGCCGGTACGAGAAAGGACTAGCCAGTTTTGCCGCGTTGAGCAGTGTCTCGCTGTTCTTCGTCTCCCACTTCAGCATATACTTGAGCATGTATTCGTCCGCTGCTTCCGACAGTTCCATCTGGTCGGATCGTTGCTCGAACTTGATGCTGTCCAGCGCGCCCTCGTAGGATTCCAGGCGCAGATACTTGACAATGCGGGGTGACCTTTCCGCTTCTTCCGCGGTGGCCTGCCGCTTCGGCTCACCCTCCCTCCATTCGGGCGCATAAGTAACTTTCTTGATGCGAGGCAGCAGCACAGTATCGAAGTATTCGCCCATTTCAACTAAGATAAACTTACGCCGCCCGCCATCCTCGCGATTTAGGTTGACGATCGCATGACTGGTAGTCCCAGAGCCGGCGAAGAAGTCAACGCAGTGGTCGTTGTCGTGTAACTGGCAAACGCGGAGACAATCCTCGACAGTATGAACGGATTTGGGAAAAGGAAAAGTATTCGAGAGACCTAAGATATTCGCCAGCAAGTTCGTGCCATATTCCGTTGCGGAATATTTTTTGTTGCTCCAAATGGTTGGAGGAAGAGTGCCCTGGATCATGCGAGACTTCATGTAGATGCCAACCTCCCCCGTGCTGTCTGGCTTAGAAGATAGATCGGAAAGCCTTTCTTGCGCAGTTTCGTGCCCCCACTTCCAAGTTTTTTCTTCTCCTTTTGCGTTGACTGGGTAAATTGCTGTTTCTCCTCTTCCTAGTTCGGATGTAGTCTCCCATTTACCCGTCCGGCCATCCCATATAAGGCGTGGAATCGCAACAGCGCCAGTTTCTCTCACATGAATCGGATAAAAGAGCCTGGGGCGAGCTTCCCTATTTGCATTCAGCCCACCGTGTTTACGAAAATTAACCCATTCAAACCTTCCTCGCTCATCCTGCTGGTCATATCTGGCGATCTGCTCATCAGATTTCGACAGTTTGCCCACAGTACAATATTCATTTGCGCCCACAAATAACGTATAGTCATGTGAAAGCGAAAAGCCTGAAAGAGCTGACCGCCCGGCGGGGTTGTTACGCACAACAACGGTCCCCAGAATAGACTTTTCGGAAAAAAGGACTGTAAGACATCCATAGAGTCGGTGATACTCGGAATCATCTATGGCTATGCATAGAATGCTGTTCGAGGTGAGAAATTCTGGGAGAATCGTTAGTCGATCGCTGATAAGGCTGAGCCAAGATGAATGTTTATAGTCATTCTTGTAGAGAATCTCTGACGCTGCTGTATTGTACGGAGGGTCAATGTAGACACACTTTACTTTGCTCTGATACTTCTCTCTCAATAGACTCAGTGCCTGCCAATTCTCGCTGTGAATGAAGAGCCCATCCGTAATTTCATCAAAGTCGTCTAAGGATGCCAACAAACGGTCAATGAAGTCGACACCAAAATGTCTGCTGTCCAGCATCAGCGTGGGATGAGCGCGTAGGAAGGTCGTGCTCCGGTCCGAAATGTCCAGCCCGTGAAGTTTCCGCCATTCATCCCATTGGGCGTCACACTCAGCAATGTCAGAAAGAAACGCTTCGTCAATGATGCTCACTCGGATGCAGTACTGCGTTTCAGTGACGAACTTCCGCTTTTCCCACAGTATCTTCTGAAAACCCTCAATCTGGGCAAGAAAATCAATAATCTGACTGCCCACTGCTTTCGTCAACCGCAGTTGCTGGAACCAGCCATCGGTCATTTCTTGTCCAGCCACGACTAGGTTATCAAGGTTCAACACCTCATTTTTCAGGTAGAAGTCAAGCTCGCGGTTGAGAAATCCGGACAGATCCTTGTGGATGAAAAAGTCGGAGTTGTTGCGCCGCACGTACCGCCGGAGGTGATGCTCCAACTGGCTAACCGTTTCCTCTCCCTTGGTCAGTTCGCTTATCAGAGCGGCCAGCGCTGGAGAACTGGCTGGCACCTGTTTCGGGATTGAGGAAACGGCTGCTCTCACAAGGGCTTCCTGCTGATTTCTGTTGCCGAAGGAGTCCTTCTCATTGTCGTACAAGGGCCTATATTCGAACGGAACTGTGACTACATTGCCGCCTGCGTCCCATTCCGTCTCGGAGACGAGAGGAATAAAGAATCTTTTATCACCTTTGACGTTGTTTTGCTCCATGTCCACATTTCTAAGACGAAAATGTACGCTCGTGCCGTTTGGCGCCTTCCAGTCATAGTTGCGGAAATACTCATCGGACTTGACGTAGTATTGGTCGTTGTTGACCCAATGGAAGTAGACCTCCTCGCCGTTGTAAGGGATGGCGTAACGTTGGTTGCGTGAGTAGCGGCGCTTAGAGACAAAATCGCCATCCTCGTAATAGCGGCTGAAGAAGGTGTAGAGATGGTTGTAGATGGCGGCTTCAACGGCGTCGCGGCTTCGGCTACCCGCAGCAATCTGCCGCTGCGCCTCCAAGTAATCCTTTCCAATCTTCAACTCGTGGTATTTCGGATCCAAATTGCCACTATCGTCAATCGCGTCCTCGCTCAAGGTTGACCTCACCTGCTGCGCAGCTTCCGCAAAATCGGCCTGCGCTTGCGCCTGTTGCGCCAACACTCCGCCGTCCAGTTCTGATGAGATGGCGGCCGGCAGCTTCTCGCTAACGAACCGTTCAACAACCTCCCTTTTGTGGTTCATGATTCGATAGATACCGAAGTCCAAGTCAGCGCAGTCGAATTGGAACAGTTCGCGGAGCAGGTTCTGGAATTTGGAAAGATTGTCCTGCGTAGAGGCGGTTGAACTGGTCATTGCACGAATCTCAGTCGCCTGTGTAGTGGCTGCAAAAAGGTAGATTGGCCGAATGTCTCCAGGCCAGGAACTGGACGCAGGTAAGAGTGGTCGGTTCGTGACCGAGGCTATCGTCTGAGGAAGGCGACCAGTGAACGTAGCCGGTAAGGGCTCGGCCTGTGCATGTTGGAGATTGTACCATCGTTGTAGATGTCAGTCACACCATTCGAGGTCTTGGTCAAAGCACACATAAACGTTGCTGCACATTTCACACAATGTCCACCGCGCCGCGGTAAAGCAAACCGGCATGGAAACACCGCACCAGTCAGGTATACTATAGCGAGCGCATACAACGATGCGTCTCACGTCAAATCACGCCAGGAAATGAAGAGTCCCGTGCGCCGTCCCACCGCCGATGAAATCGCAGACATGGCCGACAGCGGCCTCGACATCTCCCGCTTCTTCACCAATCAGGGAAAAATGAAGCAGCCGCTTGCCAGCATCCGCGTCGACATCCCGCAGGAAATGCTGAAAGAGCTCGACCAGCTGGCAGCCGAGCTGCATGTCAGCCGCAAGGCAGCCATCAACTCCTGCCTGCGCCGCGCTTTGGACCAGCACCTCCTCGCCAAACGCGGGGAACGATGACCAACAGTTCAGCGCCAGACGCCAAGCGGAGCCCAAAGCCCCTCCGGAACCGCCCGACGACCTGATCGATACCTCTGACATCCCCGAACTCCTCGACTGGAGTGGCGCACGCCGCGGCCTCTTCTACGATCTCGCCAGATTGCAACTTCCCCTCTCCCAGCACGCAAAAAAATGCGAAGAGGGAGACGACCAGGACACAGATCGGGCATGAGAACCAGACTTGACAGCATCACCATCAAAGGGTTCAAGACCATACGCGAGCTGAACGACTTCCGGCCCGGCCCCCTGACCGTCCTCATCGGCCCCAACGGCGCCGGCAAGTCCAGCTTCCTCTCCTTCTTTCGTATGCTGTCCACGATGGTGGCCGGCCCCACCCTACTTCAACACCATGTGAGCCAACGGGGCGGAGCCAGCAAGTTTCTGCACGACGGCCCGGCGGCCACGCCAGAGATCGATGTCCTACTCAGGCTTCATTCCGGTTCCGGCGAGATCGATTACCATTTTCGTCTCGCTTACGCCGCCGACGACACGCTCATCTACGCCGATGAGCGCTATCGATTGGCAAATGGAAACCAAACCGGGAAGCCTTCCTGGCAAAGAGGGGGGCCAAGCGATCGCTCGTCAATGTTCTGGGACCAGGAGACTTACAACGAAACCACCGGGGCTATCGCTGATGCACTGCGCAGTATGTTGACTTTCCACTTTCACGACACTTCAGTGACATCCCAACTCCGCAGAAAGGCTGAAATCACAAGTGACAGGAAATTTCGGCATGACGGTTCCAATCTCGCGCCATTTCTTTACCGCCTGCAGAGAAAAGAAGGCAAATCCTATCAGCGCATCGTCGATACCCTACGCCTGATCCTGCCCTTCTTTCTGGACTTTCACCTCGAACCCGACGCCGACCACCTGCTGCTCGCCTGGCGCGAAACCGAAAGCGACCAGGTCTTTACCGCCTCCCAGGTCGCCGACGGTATGCTGCGGACCATCGCCCTCGTCACACTGCTCCTGCAGCCCGACGACACACTGCCCAATCTCCTCATCATCGACGAGCCCGAGCTCGGCCTCCACCCCTACGCCATCAACATCATTGGCGGGCTGATCCGCGCCGCCTCACAAAAGACCCAGGTCATCGTCGCCACGCAGTCGCCCGCCCTCGTCGACCGCTTCGAGCCGTCCGACATCGTCGTCGTCGAACGCCAAGGCCGCGAGTCCACATTCCGAAGATTGGAGGACAGCGAGGAGCTAAGAGAGTGGCTTGAAGAGTACTCCCTCTCCGAGCTGTGGGCGAAAAACGTCATCGGCGGCCGCCCCTGATCTTCGTGCAGCTGAATGTCATAGTGGAAGGACAGACCGAAGAGACCTTTGTCAATCGGACCCTGAAACCGCGCCTGGGCAGCCTTTCTGTCGGCGCGATTCTGGAATACGCGAGCGCAATAACATCCGCCGGGCCGATCGCGGCCGGGCCGGTCGGCCTGCCCACGACCCGCTCGAAATGCAAGCACTCCGCATCCTGGCTCGCCAAACTGGAAAAACCGGCAACTGAAAACCAGCGGCCGTTGACATTTCCAATGGTAACGACTAAGCCACATTCAGCGTCTGTCTCGCCCAGTGCTTCATCCCCGCCGCCATTCAGATTATCTGATCGCGTATTCGGTTGGCCGCCACCACGTTGGATAAGCCGGACTGCAGGAATGACGCCGTACCGTCGGTGAGCGCTGGTTTTGGAGGGGGGCGTTGCGGGGGGAGTCCCCCCGCACAAGGGAGGGCCGCAGGCCCGACCGTCCCAAAAGCAAGGAGAAAGTAAAGCAGAGTGAGGAGAGGGAATACACCTTCGCTCGCCTTATTCAGGGTCGCAGACTGATAGCGGCTGAGCAGTTACCTGGAAGCTGAAAACTATCCCACGACCGCCGACCCCTCCAAACAAGGCCCCGAAGAACGCACCTGAACCGCGCCCACCGGCCACCCCTGCGCACCCAGCCGCGCCCATACTATCGCCGAACGCCCCTCCGCCTACGGGCCCGGCTGGCTCGGCGGCTTCCCCAACGACTACGACCGCGGCCACTGCCTCGATTTAGCCCAGCTCGCCGCCTTCCTGCACGAATCGCAACCGAAGACCGCGAGCGCTCTTAGCCTCACACCCGGCAGCAGCGAAGACACACCCACCCGCCGCAAATTCCTCGCCCGCCTGCAGGGCGAAATCAACAAACGCGGCACCGTCGACGTCCTGCGCAACGGCGTCAAACATCACAACGTTCACGTCGACCTCTTCTACGGCACGCCCTCACCCGGCAACAAGAAAGCCCAGCTCCACTACGGCCACAACCGCTTCTCCGTCACCCGCCAGCTGCGCTACAGCAACGACAACAGCCAGCTCGCGCTCGACCTCTGCCTCTTCATCAACGGCCTGCCCGCCGCCACCTTCGAACTCAAAAACAGCCTCACCAAACAGACCGTCGAGGACGCCGTCGAGCAGTACCGCCGCGACCGCAACCCGCGCGAACCCCTCTTCGCCCAGGGCCGCTGCCTCGCCCACTTCGCCGTCGACGATCACGAAGTGCGCTTCTGCACCAACCTGCAGGGCAAAGCCTCCTGGTTCCTGCCCTTCAACCGCGGCTGGGACGACGGCGCCGGCAACCCGCCCAACCCCAACGGGCTCAAGACCGACTACCTCTGGAAAGAAACGCTCACCCGCGACAGCCTCACCAACATCATCGAGAACTACGCCCAGCGCGTCGAGATCAAAGGCGGCAAGGGCGGCAAGAAAAGCAACCGCCAGATCTGGCCCCGCTACCACCAGCTCGACGTCGTGCGTAAACTGCTGACCCACGTCTCCGCCGCCGGCGTCGGCAAACGCTACCTCATCCAGCACTCGGCCGGCAGCGGCAAGTCCAACTCGATCGCCTGGCTCGCCCACCAGCTCATCGGCATCGAACAGGAGGGCAGCCCGCTGCTCGACTCGGTCGTCGTCGTCACCGACCGCCGCCTCCTCGACCGCCAGATCCAGGACACGATCAAACAGTTCGCCCAGGTCGGCTCCATCGTCGGCCACGCCGAAAAATCAAAGGACCTGCGCCGTCTCCTGCAGGAAGGCAAGCGCATCATCATCACCACCGTCCAGAAGTTCCCCTTCATCCTCGACGACATCGGCGACGCGCCCAAGCACAACCGCTTCGCCATCATCATCGACGAAGCCCACTCCAGCCAGGGCGGACGCACCGCGGCCGCGCTCAACATCGCGCTCGGCGAGGCCGGCGCCGAGGCCGAGGAAGAGACCACCGAGGACGTGATCAACCGGCTCATGCAGGGCAAAAAGCTGCTGCCCAACGCCAGCTACTTCGCCTTCACCGCCACGCCCAAGAACAAGACGCTCGAAATCTTCGGGACCCCCGATCCCCAGGGCGGCGCCACCCGCTTCCTGCCCTTCCACAGCTACACCATGAAACAGGCCATCCAGGAAGGCTTCATCATGGATGTGCTGGCGCACTACACCGCGGTCGACAGCTACTACCGCCTCGTCAAAACGGTCGAGGACGACCCCGAGTTCGACACCCGCCGCGCCGCCAAAAAGTTGCGCCGCTACGTCGAAAACCACGACTACGCCGTCGGCCTCAAAGCCGAGATCATGGTTGACCATTTCCACGAACAGGTGCTGGCGCCGGGCAAACTCGGCGGCCAGGCGCGCGCCATGGTCGTCACCGACAGCATCGAGCGCGCCATCCACTACTACCACGCCATCCGCGCCTACCTGCAGGAACGCAAAAGTCCCCACCAGACCCTCGTCGCCTTCTCCGGCGAACCCGAATACAAGGGAGAGAAGGTCACCGAGGCCAGTCTCAACGGCTTCCCCTCCAGCCGCATCGCCGACAATTTCCAGCAGGACCCCTACCGCTTCCTCATCTGCGCCGAAAAGTTCCAGACCGGCTACGACGAGCCCCTCCTGCACACGATGTACGTCGACAAGGTGCTCTCCGGCGTCAAGGCCGTCCAGACCCTCTCCCGTCTCAACCGCGCCCACACCAAGAAGCGCGACGTCTTCGTGCTCGACTTCAGCAACGAAACCGACACCATCCGCGACGCCTTCGAGCCCTACTACCGCACCACCATCCTCGCCGACGAGACCGACCCCAACAAGCTGCACGATCTCAAGGCCGCGCTCGACGGCTACCAGGTCTACCGCCCCCAACAGATCGACCACTTTGTCACGCGCTACCTCGACGGCGCGCCGCGCGAGCAGCTCGACCCCACCCTCGACGCCTGCGTCGCGCTCTACCTCGACCAGCTCGACGAAGACGGCCAAGTCGACTTCAAGGGCAAGGCCAAGTCCTTCCTGCGCACCTACGAGTTCCTGGCCGCCATCCTGCCCTACACCAACGCCGAGTGGGAGAAACTCTCCATCTTCCTCCACTTTCTTGTCCTGAAGCTGCCCGCCCCAATCGAACCGGACCTCGCGCGCGGCATCCTTGAGGCCATCGACATGGACAGCTACCGCGCCGAGAAGCAGCAGGTCCGCAATATCCACCTCGCCGACGAAGACGTCGAAATCGGGCCGGTCCCCGTTGAGGACGGCGGCCACAAGCCGGAGCCCGAGCTCGAGCTGCTGTCCGCCATCATTCGCGACTTCAACGACCGTTTCGGCAACATCGCGTGGACAGACGAGGACAAGATTCGGCAGGTCATTACCGAGGAGCTGCCCCGCAAAGTGGCCGCCGACCAGGCCTACCAGAACGCGATTGCCAACTCCGACAAGCAGAACGCACGCGTCGAGCACGACCGCGCCCTCGAACGCGCCATGACCGCCCTCCTCGCCGATCACACCGAGCTGTTCAAGCAGTTCAGCGACAACGAGACCTTCCGCCGCTGGCTGCAGGAGCAAATCTTCACCGCCACCTACACAAGAGGCGAACCCGTCCAAAGGGCCGCCTAGGATTCCCCCAAACACACCCATACGCCCGCTGGCAAAACGGTATACGCCCTGGCTTCTGCGCACAAGGGTCGTTTCCTGGTACTTGAGGTCCAGATACTCTGCCCAGAGAATGCTTGGGAGTTGCTGATACATTCGCCCCCTTTGGTATTTCATTGTCGAATTCTTCCGCAGAGGGCATAATAGTCCCGCGTTAAGGGGGAACCTGGAGCGTGACCTTCTACTGTGTAGGACAGAAACAGCGCCGACAACGGATCCTGCTCAACTGCACCTCCAAAACGTAGGAGATCCGACATGCTTCTTGACGAACTGATCACAGTCATTGAAACGTTGAAACAGCGAATCGCCGACCACGGCATTGCACTTAGAGAAAACGAAACGCGGACGCGTATGGCGCTGATCGATCCACTGCTGCAAGTCCTTGGGTGGGATACATCAGACCCTTCCCTTGTGACACCGGAGTACGGTGCCAGTGGAGGCAAAGCTGACTATGCTCTGCTGGGTCAGGGTGGGCACCCTACCGCTGCCATCGAAGCCAAGCGGCTGGGCCAACCCTTGCAGCAGCATCTTACTCAGATGGTCACCTACACCACTATGGCAGGGATTGCGTACGCTGGCATTACCGACGGCGACCAGTGGGAACTCTACGATGTTTTCCATCCCAGCGCGTTGAAGGATAAGCAACTGCTGAATTTGAGGATTTCGACTTCTCCCTCCTATCTTTGTGCCCTCAATCTTCTCCTCATCTGGCGGCCCAACCTGTCTTCAGGTCAGACTCAACAAGCGAATACGCCGATAACTCTCCGCGGTCATGAAGTTGACCCGCCTCCACCACCGCCACCTGATCCGAAGAAATGGGTCCCTCTGTCGCAGTTCTCCGTTTCGAAGGCAACCAACTGTCCTAAGGCCATTCGGTTTCCAGATGGCAGTGAACGTACAACCCTGTTCTGGTATGACTTGGTTCTTACGACAGTAGCGTGGCTTTGGGCCAAAGGAGTACTGACAACGAACAATATGTCGGCCTTTTCGAGTGAGAAAACTCATCTGGTCCATACCGGAGCAGTCCATCCGTCGGGAAAAACATTTATTAACCCGAAACCTGTTGCGGAAACGCCCCTAACTCTAGAAGCCAACCTAACCAAGATCGACTCCCTAAGAAAGATGAAAGCTCTACTCAAATATTTCAGTCAGGAACCGGTTTATGTGCAGGTAGAAAGCAACAGCAAGTAGGAGCCCCCCTGCCCCGACGACCTCATCCTCAAAGACTACAACTTCGCCCACACCCCGCGCCCACCAACCCGCCGCCCGCTCCCTACCCGCCCGCCAGCCGTTCAAAGCCGCCCGGCCGAATTCCCCTCCCGCGCAGCCGCCCTCGCCATCCGGTACCCGACCCGCGGCTCAGTGAAAATATAGACCGGATTGTCGGCGGCGTCGCCCAGCCGGCGCCGCAGCGTGCTGATCACCGTGCGCATCGGCCGCAGGTCGCCGTAGCCCTCCACGCCCCAAATCTTCCGCAGCAGATACTCGTAGGTCAGCACCTGGCCGGCATTGAGCGAAAGTTCGACCAGCATCCGGTACTCGATCGCAGTCAGTCGCACGCGCTCACCGGCAAGCGTCACCTGGCGTGTGATGTAGTCGATAACCAGTTCGCCCACAACGAAAGGCTCCACCGGGTCCGGGCCGCTCCACTTGCGCAACGCGCCGCGGATACGCGCCGTCAGCTCCGTCGGCGAGAACGGCTTGACTACGTAATCGGCCGCGCCCATGTCGATCGCCCGCGCAATCAGCTGGTCCTGGCCGTAGGCCGACAGGAAGATAACCGGCACTTCGTCGATCGCCAGCAGCTCCTGCATCAGCTCGATGCCGTCGGTTCCCGGCAGCATCAGATCAAGCAGCGCCAGCTGCGGCCTCTTCTCATACATCAGCGCCAGCGCCTCCTGCGGGTCCGCGGTCACGATCGGCGTGTAACCGGCCTTGGCCAGCGCGTCGCGCACATACCTGAGCGCCTGGAGGTCGTCGTCCACCGCCAGGACGCGCACCCGCTCCTTCACCGCCGCCGGCGCAGAGCGGGTTGAAGGTTGCGAGGGTCTGTCAGGCAAAACGTTCCCAGGCTGTTCAACGGTCGGAACCGTGAAAGTAACCGTCGTTCCCAGGCCCGGTCCGTCGCTCTCGGCCCAGATGCGGCCGCCGTGCGCCTCGACGATCCCCTTGCAGATCGCAAGGCCCAGGCCTGTGTCGCCGCCCTGGTCCTCGGCATCCAGCCGCGAGAATTTCCTGAACAGGTGCGGCAGACTCGCCGCCGGGATCCCCTTGCCTCTGTCGGAAACCGAGACCACGACGAGAAGCCCTTCCTGCGCCGCGCGCACACCGATCGGCAACCTGTCGGACGCGTGCCTGGCCGCGTTGGCCAGCAGGTTGCTCAACACCTGGACCATGCGCAGCCGGTCGGCCATGATCCAGGGCAGGTCCGGTTCAAGGTCGATATGCAGTTCGTGTTCGCCCCCGCCGCTGCGAAAGGCGCTGTCGGCCTCGTCCACCAGCGCCGCCACGTCAGAGGGTTTGGGGAAGACCGAAAGCGTGCCCGACTCGATGCGCGCCACGTCGAGAAGGTCGGCGATCAGCTCGCGCATGCGGTCGGCCTGCGTGTCGATGATCCGGTGAAACTGCTGCGTTTCAGAGGGATTGAGCGAGGCGGAGGGGTCGAGCAGCGTCGTAATCGAGCCCTTCACCGAAGTGAGCGGCGTGCGCAGCTCGTGGCTCACCATCGCCAGGAACTCGGCCCGCATCCGTTCCAACTCCTGCAGCGGCGTCATATCCTGCAGGGTGAAGACGAAGGAGATGATCTCACCGTCCTGCGCGCGGATTGGCGTCCCGTTTACCAGGGCTGCCATAGAGCGTCCGTCCGGCACGGAATATACGATCTCCTCGGCGGGCACAGGTCCCTCGTCCAGGAGCGACTGGCCGACAGGGACCTCCGCCAAAGTGTACTCCCGTCCGTCGGCGCGTCGAATCGTCATCGCTTTCATAAGCTGCTCCAGCGAGTCGCCCGGCGTTCTCAGGCTCTCGAACATCCTCGCCATTTCGCGGTTGTACGACACAAGCTCCTCTGTCTTGGCGTTGAAGACCGCCACACCCACCGGCGAGGTGTTGATCAGCGTCTCCAGATAGGCCCTGGTCTCCTGTTCCTCGCGGTAGCGGCGCGCGTTGGCGATGACCAGCGCAGCCTGCGACGCGAACACGACCAGGACCTCTTCGTCTTCACGCGTGAATTCAAGGCCTTCACCTTTCTCGCCGACGTAGATGTGGCCGGCCAGCTCGTTCAGATGCAGGATCGGCGCCATCAGAAAGGCGAGGACGGGGCTTATCTCCATCGGTGGGGTGAACTCGGGAAGACCCAGCGCCCTCACATAGTTTTGGAAGTCTGCAACGCGCAGCGGTTGTGAGATTTTGCCAAGATGATCGAAGAACTTCAGGTGACGCGGCATGTTCCAGAACATCTGCGCCGCATCCGAGGTCACGCCGTGCGTGACGAAGTCCTGCACCTGCCCGGCATCGTTGAAAAGCGTGATCACGCCGTATGTGGCCCCCGTCAACGCGCAGGCGCTGTCGAGAACGCCGGTCAGGACCGTGTCGAACTCCAGACTCTCGTTGATGCGATGGCTCGCCTCACTCAGCCTGGACAGACGTTCGCGCAGCGTTGCATTCTCTCGCGCCAGCTCTTCCGCTCGCATTGTCTCGTTATCTCCTTCGAACTTCAACAGACGCGCTGCCTCCCTGCTTACGCACAGGCTGCAGGCGCCGCCGCGGTACGGTTCATTCCGGGCTATTGTGCCCGACCCGGTCCAAACTTACAATAATTAACTGATATATTCGTCAATTTCTCACAACTATCTTATACAGGTCGGATATACTTGTAAAATGCCAGGCTCTTCGCCCGAGATTTCCTCGCGGCGTCTAGCGGCTAAAACCGCGGCCCGGCCAGCCTTCTGTGCGCCCTGTGCGTGTACCCGGCGAACTCCACAACCAATGTTTACGCTCATGCCGAGGAACGGAAGGCGGCCGGGTCCGTGTTCGCCTTGAACGGAGGCCTGGTCCCGCTGGTGAATGAGCCGGCGCCGGCCCCGTGCATCGCGGCAACGCCTGACGCCGACCGAGGAACGGGACCCCCGGGCCTGGACCGGCGGGGGCGGCAGCACAGGAATGGCGTATCGAACCCGAACAGGAACGAAAGCCCTGTGGCAATCGGACTGATCCTCTTCAGCGCGGCGCTCGCGACCGCGCTCGTTCTCTTCTTCCTGATTACCGACGCCCCGCGCAAGGATAGCGCGGATGAACGAACAGCTGGCAGAGAATAACGCCGCCGCGCCGGCCGGCGTGGGCGAGGCCGTCCCGGTCAACCTGCTAGCGGCCGCGCCCGGCCTCGTCCTTGTTGCTGTCTTTCTGCGCCGCATACCGATCGTCTGAGCGCCATCGCCGCCCGTAGGACGAGTTCGGCAAGCCTTTGGTGAAGCCCAGCAAGAATTCCTGCCTCCACGCAGACGCAGCAACGCAGCCGGCAGTTGACAACGCATTCCGCCCCAAGACTGTCCCGGGAACGCCTCCGATTGTCCAAGCCAACCAAAGCAAGATCGACCCCCCAAAAAGATGAAACGTAACCACTCAGCCGCTATCGGTCTGTGCCCCTGAACGGGGCGAGCGAAGGTCTATTCTCTCCCCTTGCCTTTTGGACGGTCGGCCCTGCGGCCCTCCCTTGTGCGGGGGGACTCCCCCCGCAACGCCCCCCTGACACCCCTCCACCCGCGCCGTGCTTGGCGCGAAACATGGCGCCCGCCACCGCCCACTGTCCACCGCCCCCTGTCCACCGCCCCCGGCAGTTCCTGGCAACTGGCAACCGACAACTGGCCACTGCAGTTCCGGACGTTCGGCCCTGCGGCCCAACGCGCCGCCCCCTAATCGGCGAACGCCGCGGCCGCCGTAGGGGCAGGCCTTGTGCCTGCCCTGTGCCCCCCCCAAAAAAAGCCGGTAAACAATTTCAGCTACCGCTGGCTTGAATTCCACGCCAAACGATTCCCACCCCAAGTGTGCGATGCGCCCCGGCCAAACGAACCGGCATGGAAACACCGCAACAGTACGGTATACTACAGGGACCGCATACAACGATGCGTTTCATGTCAAATCGCGCCAGAAGATAAGGAGTACCGTGTGCCGTCCGACGGCCGATGAACTCGCAGACATGTCCGACAGCGGCCTCGACATCTCGCTCTTCCTCACCAATCAGGGAGAAATGAAGCAGCCGCTTGCCAGCATCCGCGTCGATATCCCGCAGGAAATGCTTGAAAGAACTCGACCGGCTGGCAGCCGGGCTGCATGTCGCCAGACTTAAGGCTGAGCCCGAAGCCCCTCAGAAGTTGCCCGATCGTCAGATCGATACCCCTGACATCCCCGAACTCCTCAGCTGGACTGGCGCCCGCCGCGGCCTCCTCTGTCGCCCCGTCGAACACCAGGTCCTCTGCCGCCGGCAAGTCGAGCGTCGCAACAAGGAGAAAAACAGATGACAAACTGGGAATCGTGCAAGGCTGTAGAACGGCACGCGGACAGACTCAGCGGAGCCTGGGTGTTTCAAGGCACACGTATTCCCGTGTCCGCTCTCTTCGAAAACCTTCGTGACGGAGCTACCGTAGAGCAGTTTCTGGAGTGGTTCCCCGGCGTAGAGCGATGGAAGGTCGAAGCTGCACTGGAGCACGAAGTGAAAGCTTTGACAGTTACAGTTCAACCTTGAGAATACGAATTGATCAGGGCACGCCGGCCCCACTGCGCCGCTTTCTCGCCGGACATTCAGTGGATACAGCCTACGAGAGGGGATGGTCTGACATGCAAAACGGTGACCTTCTCGACAAAGCGGAGGAGGACGGATTCGAACTACTGATCACCACCGACCAGAATCTACGCTACCAGCAAAATCTTGCCGGAAGGCGGTTGGGAATTCTCATTTTGCTCTCGACTTCCTGGCCTCGTATCAAACTCAGAATTGGAGAAATCCAGGCCGCTGTCAATAGGATGCAGCCAGGGGACTACAGAGAAGTTGCCGTCTAGCGGATTCATAAAGCATTGCACGACCGCTCAGCCAATCCGCACCCCTAACCCCCTCCCCCCTGATCCCCAATCCAGTTGCCGTGTACCGTCCCGCAAGGCATAATGTGTCCACGCCAGGGGGGAACGCGCCGTCATCAACAAGACGCGCCAGTTGCAGCGACCACCCGGCCGAGGAACGCATGTCCCAACCCATTCTGCGCAAACTGACCCTGAAGCGCTTCCGCAGCCTGCCGGCCGCAACCGTAGAATTCGACAACCCCACCTTCCTGGTCGGGCAAAACGGCTCCGGCAAGAGCAACTTCGCCGACGCATTCGCCTTCTTGGCCGAAGCCATGGCCTCGCCTCTGCAGGCCGTACTTGCCCGCCGCGGCGGTTTCTCCGCCATCGGCAACCGCGGCTCGGCCCGCGGGCGGCCCTTTAACATGGGTCTGTCGGTCCAGTTGCAACAACTGGACAACGACACAGCCGAAGCGCGTTACGGATTCGAGCTCAGCCCATTGAGCGGCTACGGCTTCGAAATTCTGCGCGAGCAATGTATCGTCGACCGCAATGACGGCTCGCGCGTGTGGTTCGACCGCTCCGGCCCCGACGCGGCCTGGCAGAGCAATGTTCGTTCCCTCGACCCGGTCCTGGAGCCGAACGCCCTGGCCCTTCCACTCATTGGAGGCGACACCCGCTTTCAGTCGATTTTGCGCTTCCTCTCGCGCATGCAGATCTGCCACATCCAGCCCGCCGCCCTGCGCAATATGCAGGACCCGGACGAAGGCGTGCGGCTCTATCCCGATGGCCGCAACGCCGCCAGCGTCCTGCACGAAATCCAACGCTCAGCGCCGGACGATTGGCGTACAATCCTTGATCTTCTTGAAAAAATCGTGCCCCGCACGGTTGGTGTGCAACCCAAAAGACACGGCAACAAACTGACGCTGGAGTTTGCCCAGGACTGGGCACTGCGCGAACAGGTGAAGTTCGAAGCCTTCAACATGTCGGACGGCACGCTGCGCGTGCTCGGCCTGCTCGCGGCCGTATTCCAGCGCCCTTCACCTTCGCTCCTCGCCATCGAAGAACCGGAAGCCACCATCCACCCCGGCGCGCTGGGCACTGTCCTCGACGTCCTGCGTCATGCCGGGCGCTCGATGCAGGTGGTCGTGACCACACACAGCCCCGACATCCTCGACGCCGAATGGATCGAAGACCGTCACCTCCGCATCGCCCAATGGGAGGGGGGAAAGACCGAGATCTGTCCGGTCTCGCCCGCAGTGCGGCAGGCGTTGAGCGAACACCTGATGGGCGCGGGCGAGCTTCTTCGCGCCAACGCACTGACCCCGGCCGAACTCTTCGCCCAAGACCCGCGCCAGCTTCAACTTTTCGCCGAGAGCGATCTGACGTGTAGGTCCAGCCCCTCATTGAGGCCTATGGCGAAGTGAAGGCTGCGCCGGAACTGTTGCGCCGTCTGATCGCGGAAGCGCAGCTCTGGAACATGGAAGTTGGCCGCCCCATCCGTATGCCGCGCAGCCAATTGGTCCGCGAGACCGAGTTGAAGCGAGCCGTCAGGCTGGCGCTCCTGCAACCGGGCTGCAACGCAGTGCTGGTCCTCTTTGACGGAAACTCGGACTGCCCCGCAAAACTGGGCCCGACCGTCCAGAAGTGGGCGGAAACAGTAGCCGGCGACGTGCCCTGCGAGGTCGTCATCGCCCACCGCGAGTATGAGGCCTGGTTCCTGGCCGCCATCGAGTCGTTGCGCGGCCGCCGCCGCATCCGGACCGACGCGCACCCGCACCCGGACCCGGAAAACCCGCGCGGCGCCAAGACCCACCTGGAAGAACGCATGCAGCCCGGCACATCCTACCTCGAAACGACCGACCAGCCCGCCTTGACCGCGCTCTTCTCGTTGGCCGACGCCTATCGCCGTTGCCGCTCATTCCGCAAGCTGGCGTCATCATTCGCCCGGCTGGCACACGCGATGGGGCAAAAGATTGACGAGTGGCCTCCCGCTCATTGGGCCGAAGACCGCTAGCCGCAGCGCCCACACATGGGCCATCCCACCCCCACCCCGCTCGGCCTCTCCCCACCCCAAACCCACTAGGGGTCGTTGACATTTCCAACGAATGGTCAAAGAAAGTCGGCATCGACAGCCTGCCAGCCTACAGCCCCAACTCCCGTTCCCCCCAATTCCCGGCCCGAAGACCCCCCACTGAGCCCATGCCCTAAATCATGGCCATCATGAAAATCAGGTAGCTACTAAGCCACATACAGCATCTGTCTCGACCAGTCTTCCATCCCCGCCGCCGTTCAGATTATCTGATTGTGTATTCGGTTGGCAGCCGCCACGTTGGTCGGGCCGCACTGCAGGAATGACAACGTACAGTCGGTGAGCGCTGGTTTTGGAGGGGGGCGTTGCGGGGGGAGTCCCCCCGCACAAGGGAGGGCCGCAGGCCCGACCGTCCAACAAGTAAGGAGAGAGAAAACTCCTTCGCTCGCCTCATGCAGGGTCGCAGACTGATAGCGGCTGAGTAGTTACAAAATCAAATGAATCACAGTTCAGACAACTGTCAACGAGCCCCAAAAACTGCAAACCAAAAGCAAGAGCCCGGCAAACCTGCTATGCTGTCCTCACAGACCTGAAAACAGCGTCTGCGCGCAACCATCAAACATAGCATACAGGACCATCCAACCATGTCCATCTGCACCCAAAACAACTGCCGCAAACCCGCCCAGAGCGCCGGCCTCTGCCTGCCCCACTGGTACCAGAAAAGAGAGCGCGAACGCACCGCCTGGCGCACCGACCCCGACCTCTGCTACCAGTGCGGCCAGAAACGCGACGACCACCGCAAAGCCTGCGCCTCCTGCCGCGCCAAGGAAAACCGCCGCCGTAAAAAACAGCGCCAAAAACCACGCGCAGCCGAAAACCGAAAAAACCGCGCCCAAAGGCGGCAGAGCGAAATGCAACAACTCGGGGCCGCCGAGCGGACCCTGAACAACCTCCTCTCCCCCAAGCCCGACCCGGCGCCCGACCCCGCGCCCCGCAAGCAAGCGCCCGCGCCGGACCTCGCCGACCTGCTCTCCTCGCTCGCCGGCGCCCTCGACACGCCCCATCAGGCCCAGGATCCGCCGCAAGATTCAGGACCCCAGGCCTGGGAACGCCGCCCTGACGAAAGCGCCCAGGCCTATCGCGCATTCCTCGTCTACCTCCACCTCGGCCTCGACAGGTCGCTGCAAAAAGCCTACCGCAGCTTCAAAGGCTCCGACACCGCCAAACTGCCCGGCCGCTGGCGCACCTGGTGCCTCCAGCACGAATGGGTCGCCCGCGCAGCCGCATACGATAGCCATCAGCACCAGCGCCTCGATCAGGACGCCCTGCAGGAGGAGCGGGAAGCCCGTAAAGCAAGAGCGCGCGCCGAAAAACAGGCCGATGCCCAACGCCGCGCCGCCGTTTCAAACGCCGCCCGCCGCGCCTACCGGCAGAACCAACGCCGCTGGCACGACGAAGGCCGCCTCTGTCGCGGCCGCACGCGCGCCGGCGCCGCCTGCAAACGCCCCGCCGTGCCCGGCGAACACTACTGCCCCACGCACACGCGGCAAGCCCTGCACGACCTAGCCCGCGGTGACGTCTACTATTTCAAAGCCAATCTGCCCCACACCGACAAGGACTTCGTCCAAATAGGCCCGAAAGACGTGTCCTTGCCGGAACAGGCGCCGCCCGACGACGCCGCCCTGCTGTGGTTCCCGCTCACCAAAGAGCGCCTGCCCGCGCGGCTGCTCTACGCGCACGACTGTCCAGCCGCGCTGCGTACCGCCATCCGCATCTTCGCGCAAAAGATGGCCCGGCGCGTCGGTGTTCGCCTCCGCATCGAGCCGACGCCCCGCCACCCGCAAAACAGATGAGACCCGCCATGCCGCCCATGCCGACGCCGCCGGCATACAGCCATACTGCCCGGCCCGCATACCCTGCCGCAGACGCCAAAACACGCCCGCCGGCAGAGGGAGAATACTGACAGTGCCAGCCAGATCTTTATGTTACAGTCAGGGTAGGGAATCAGGTTCGACGAACAGAGAGGATGCTACAGTTCCCATGAACACAGGTATCTATCAGTCCGCCCCGGACACACAGCGCTCGTTACCGCAACCCCCGCGCTTTTCACTCTTCAAGCAAGCCGGCCGCGCCGCGCCCTGCAGCGGCATCACCATCGCCCAGCTGCACAGCTGGATCACCCGCAACGACGCGCCTGCCGGCGGCCTGCGCGACGTGCAGACGCTCACCACCGAGCTGCGCGCCCACTACGCCGCCCACGGTCAAGACGACAGCTACACAAAAGGAAAGGAGTTCTTGCCATTTATCACCCCCGCAGGGCTGTTCTCATGCCGCCGCGCGGCCGGGCTCACAGAGCGCTCCGGCTTCGTCGCGCTCGACTTCGACAGGATCCCCGCCGACCGCGACAAGGAGGCCGCAATTGAAGCGTTGTGCCTTCATCCAGCCGTCGCCCTGGCCGCCCGCAGCGTTGCCGACGGCGTCTGGGCCCTGGTGCGCGTCGACCCCGCGCCGAGTACCGACGCGGAGCATGCACAGGCCTGCCGCGCCGCCGCCGCCGCCTTGAACGGCATCGAAGGGAAATTCGACGACAGAGGCAACGACCTGGTCCGCCTCCGCTTCATCGCCCACGACCCGGGCGCGCAGCGCAAAGAGCCAGCAGCCGCCCTGCCCTGGAAAATGCCGCCGCCGGCCGCGCCCACGCCCGCAAACCCTGACCGGCCAAAATGACAACCCTCGACCGGCCGCCGCGTATCGGAGAACAGGTGACGCCTGACGCCGTATCCTGTCACGAGAACCGCGCCGTATACGACAAAGACCGCTCTATGACCATACGCCAGCGCCCTTTTTGGCAACATCGACGACAACAAATGCACGCTCGGCTGCCACAAAACGACAACTTGCGCCTCCTGTCACGAGATGTCGCAAAAACATCCTGTCACAAGGCGACGAAAAATTTCTTGTTTTTCAGGCCGTTCAGGCAAAACTGGACCATCCGATACCCTCTCGATACCCTTCCCATCCCCGATCCGCCTCCCCCCGCGGACCCAACCGGCCCAGTCCAAACCAATTTGAAACACAACCGGCCCCATCCCCGCCCCCCACACCCGCACTACCGCCGCCCAGCAGTACGCCACCACTATCCACTGGCCACCGACCACTGCCGTTCCGCCCGCCGCCGGGCGCGCGCGCGCGACCCGTCCCGCCTGTCTGTCCGGCGGGACAAAGCAAAGAGCCGCTATAAATAAGGTCAGAAAGGGATACGAAAAGTGGAAAGCAGGGCGAACGCCGCCGCGCGCGATACCGGCCCCCGCCTGCTCAGTCCAGCCCGTAAAACGCAGCCGCGTTGTCGTGCAGCAGCTTGCGCTGTTCAACCTCGCTGCGCGCGGCGATGATCTCCTTCAGCGCCTCCGCCCACGAGCGGTAGGTCGCCTCCGCGCCCAGCGTGCACACCGGCCAGTCCCCGCCGAAAACGACGCGGTCCGGGCCGAAGCTGTCCAGGCAATGGTTGACCGCCGGCGCCAGGTCCGCCGCCGTCCAGCCCGGCCGCGTGCGCGCGACGATGCCCGAAATCTTGCAGATCGTGTTTGGCAGCGCCGCCAGCGCCGCAATCCCGTCCCGCCACTGCTGCGGGTCGTGCCAGAACGGATCGTCGCGGTCCCTGTGGTCCGCGATCGTCAGATTAAAACCGTCCCCCTCGCCGCCGTCGCCTTCAGGCAGCGCCCCGCTGATCAGATAGGGATCGCCATTGCCGCAATGGTCGAGCACAAAACGCGTCTCCGGGCACTGCTGCGCCAGCGCGACCCCGTCGCCCAGCTCCGACGGCCGCATGCACAGGTCGAAGCAGAGCCCCAGCTCGCCCAGCAGCCGCGCATTCTCCACAAACTGCGGCCCCAGGCAGGTGCCCGCCGGCGTGCCCGGCCCGTGCAGCACCTGCCGCACGCCCTTGATCGCCGCGTTGCCGGCAAAGCGCCGGATATAGTCGCCGAACGCGCCCGAACCCATCTCCCCGCCGATCACCGCGCCCGCCGTCGGATGTTCCGCCGACGCGCACAGCCCAATCAGGTGCTCCGCTTCGGCCGGATGCTGCGCCGGCGTCACGTCCACCTCCATATAGACCGTCTTGACCACGTTCAGCCCCTCCGTGGCCTCCAGATAGTCGCTGGTCACATAGTTGCGGTTCAGGCTCGGCGCCTCCGCCAGCCACGGCAGCTCGAAGCGGTCCAGGTCCCACAGATGTTGGTGCGTATCGATGATCGGAAGCATTTGGAGTTTTCAGTTTTGAGTTTGTAGTTTTGAGTTGGTGACTACCGGCGCCGGCCTCAAGCCGCCAGCATCCAGACTGCGCTTTCACCCCGCCCCTGGCAACCGGCCCCTGCCGCTACTGGCCGCCGGCCACCGCAGTTACTGGCAACTGGCCACTGACCACCGGCCGCTGCATTTTGGGCGGTCGGGCCTTACGGCCCTCCCTTGTGCGGGGGGTATCCCCCCCGCAACGCCCCCGGACACAACCCGCGCCGCGCCGTTTCGAATTGGATCCATTCGTCAACAGAACGAAGGCGTCATCCCCAGCTCCCTGCAGTTCCCGGCCTCCGCTGTTCCTGGCCACCGGCAACTGGCAACTGGCCACCGGCCACCGCCTTTAAGCTGCCAGCAGCTCCGCCGCATTCTCCACCCGCCACTGCAGCTGCTGCTCGGTCGTCTCGTGCGGCTTGAACTGCCGCGCCACCGACTCGATCGGCACGCCGCCCAGCAGCTCGATCTCGCTCAGATCGGCCGTGCCCATGCCCAGGTCGTGTGCGTAGCGCAGAAAGCCCAGCTCCAGCGGCTCGAAGCCCATCGTCTTGGCGATCACCGCGTCCGTCGCGAAGACATCCGTGCCGGCCGCGGCGATGCCCATGTCGAGCCCGTCGCCGTTGCCCGGTCCGTTGCCCTCCATCGCGCGCGCCCCGTCGATCACCGAAACGTCCGGCGCCATAAAACGCGCCAGCCGCACCAGGTTGATGCTCATCGCCCGCGACTCATCCGGCACGCGGCGGTGGTCGTGCGTTGTGAAGCCGTGCATCTTCACCCGGTCCTGGCGGTAGATCGTGCCCATGATCATGTTCTTCAGCGCCAGCGTGACCACGCACGTGTCGTGCGTCTTCGGGATCGCGATCGAGATCGTGCACGGGCAGTCGAGCAGCGTGCGCGGCATGCGTGCGACCGTCTCGCTGCCGTCCGCCAGCACGATCGGCGTCGCCTCCCACTCCGTCTCGCGGTGCAGATCCAGCAGCCGCAGCGGGATCGAGTACTCCTGTTCCAGCGCGTAGTAGCCGAAGTTGCGGTAGGCGTCCCACGTATCCGCCGCGCCCGCCTCCGCGATCAGCACCTCGCGCGGCGGCTTCGGCGTCGTCAGCAGAAAGTCGAGCACGCCCCGCAGCGCGTCCGCGTGGCTCGACGCCAGCTGGTTCTCGCTGCTCAGAAAGTTCGGCTTCAGCATCACCTGCTCCGCGAGGCGCCCCTCCACCTCCCCGCGCACCAGCTCCAGCGCGTTAAAGACATTGGCGCGGCGGTCCCCGCCATGAACGAGGCTGACTCGTGCTTTGGACATGTATGGCCTCCTTGCTTTATGTGAGAGGTATATTGCGGTGTCAGTGGGGTGTTCTGGGATGAGTGTACTCTTGGTTAGGGGTGGTGTCAACAGTCCGGCGGAGGGGGCTGCCCTGCCACGCGGGGCAGATGCGGCATAAGCGCGTCAGTAACTATCAGCACGGGTTGTTGTTTAGGGCCCCGTTTCACCATTGCCGCCCGGAAGTGTCCCTGCGTACCTGACTTCGGGAAGCGGGTCTTCTTCGCTTAGCTTCAGCCAGCGATCTACCGTTGGGTCATCTTCGAAGCCACTTTGCGCCATTGCCTTTGCAAGCTGCACACATAGAAACCTTAGCAAAGGCAAATTAGGACTTTCCTTCGGATCACTTTCAAGGTCGTACTTCAAATCATCTGCTAACAACCTTAAGCCAAGTGTTACCATATCGCCTATTGCCTGCTGGTGACCTGGCGCTCCTTCTTTGAACACCCATGTCGCAAATTGAAGTGCCTGTGGAAGCTGAACGGTCTTACGGACAGCGATCATCAAACCGACTTCTCTCAGCAAATCTTCTGAAGGAGGCTGAAGTGATGCCTCCTTACGAAGCGATTCCCTTAACCAGTTTCGCAAACCAGACATAGCGCTCGCGGCAAGAGATTCGTCATCGGACGCCAAACCCATCCTCAGCCAAATTACGAGCTCGTCGAATCGGCCCGGGATTGTCCTGATTAACGCATAAATGAGATCGAAGCCGGGTGTACCAGAATCGGTCAACTTTTTGACTTTCTCGTAGAGAAGTTCACCAACAGAAGGAAGAATCATGACTTCCTCAAGAATCGACGCCAGACCGCGAAGTGCCAAGCGTGTGGGCTCGCGAACCGCGTATTGGAAAAAGGGAAATGGGTCTACTGTTACATCGGCAGTTGCCCAATGTTCAATAAGCTCAGCGACATATTTACGGTCATCGTCAGTGAGTTCCAGTGACTGCCCGTGATGCCTTGACTTGGAAATAGCAGCCCCTATATTCCAAATTACATCTTCAACCTTATTCGGGTCTACCGGGCTGGTACCCAATTCAAACTCAAATGAATCGCCGTCTCTTAGCGTACTATGCCGGAATTTATTTGCGTCACCGGAAAGCCACTTTTGTCGAAAGCATCGTTCTGCCATGCCAAGTTCAGGTTCGGGCAGCAAGAGGAATACCCAATCATACATGTTCGTTCCAGTTGGCAGGCTGTCAGAGGTAGTGTATTTGTCACTCCAAAGAGCCTGTGTGAATGCTTTCAACTCATCGTCAGCTAACAACCCCCTTTCGTAAACTTTCATAATTCTTCTCGCGGCCCGCGCGCGGGATTCGGAATCACCGCCCAATCCTCGGATGAGGAAGTCAATGACTTCACGCAAACGGCCATCGTTGTCGGGTGTCCGAATGGATGGCAAGTCTTCGTTCTTGAGAAACTCTCCTGGATCGGGAAAGAGATCGGGGACAGTCGCTAAAAAGCTGTCCATACCTACGATTGGCATACTCAAGAGTTCAATAGCCCTTGCAGTGCGACTATCCTTCGGAAGGGCCTCCCAAGAACGCTGGAGGAGATTCTGAATTGATTTGTGTAGCCAATGCTCTCGGGAGACTTCTTGATTCTGATAAAATTGAAGACCCATGTCCAAAAGAGCTTCTGCTCTTTCGGGCGATACACGAAGAACCAGCCGGGACAAAACTTCAATGGCGACTCTCATTTTCGAAATCCAATGGAGTGAGCGTTGACGTCTGCCCTCCGTAACCAACCGAGGGAATGCGTATTCGATTACAGTAATGCAAGAGTCACAGAGAAGCTCCACTGAAGAATCCGATAGGACAGCGACTCTGGGACGGGACAGGACACGATTGAGTGTCTTGTCTCCTTCACTATCGGAGACTCTAAGAACTAGCCGAATCGCAAACTCAGGCAGGGTCGTGGCCAACACCTCCGCAGCAGATCGCAGGATATCCGAGGCCACCGCAAGGCCCACCGGTTCAGCGTATTTCGTGACTGGGGGCAGTCCGGCAACTTCTGAAAGGCGAACTGCGCTGGATGCGACGCGTTCGAGACTCGCTAAGGAGTCTTGAAAATTCTCGTCACGCTTGACACCGAGATCGAAGAATGGTGCTTCTTGTTCCCCTCCCTTGCCTTCCAGTCGACGCGCAATGAGGTCTTTCTCCAGTTCGGCATCGCATTTCAAAGCGGCAAGTTCATGCCATCGCCTGCGAAGCTCTTGTCGGTTGTCTATGGAAAGCGCAGACCACATTGCCCAACCCTCTCTCGACGCACCTGCAACACTCCCCTCTACATCAGGTATGGACCGTATTGCAGTAAGTGCTTCCTTGACTAGCTCCGCTGCTTCGTCATTTCGATCTGTTTCCCACAGAAGGGCAGCTTTGCGAACCATCCAAATTGGATCACAGTCTCTGACGGTCCAATCGTCTAGCAAGCACTCCAGCTTCTCGAAGTCCATAGAAATCATTGCCCAAAGACAACATTCTTGGCGAAATCGGTGGTGAACGTCAGGATGATCGTCTATGAAAGGTTCTAATTGCTCGGCCCTTTTGTTAAACAGATCTTCATCAAGGCAAAACCGCGCAGCTGTCAATAGAGCAAGTGCTACAGTTCGCCAGTTCGCTCGAACGGCACTCCAATCGATTCCTTCGTTGTCAACTCCTTCAATTTTTCGGCCTAGGCAATCTATAGACGATAGGATCGCCTCAGTCTCCGATTCCAATTCCCTGGAGATTGGCTCAAGCAGAATTTCTCTTCGCCATATTAGTTCATAAATTACGTCCAGTCGTTCTACAACTGTAAGGGCCGTGAGAGAGGCCAGAATGTGAGATTCCCAATCATCTGTACGCATCTTGAGAATCTCTCGCTCCTCACTTGCGGGAAGCAACAACCACCCAGGGTATACCTGCCTATTGTGTCTCCAGATGTCGAATATCTCCTTTACTTTGTGCTGAGAATTGTTAGTTTTCATTAGACCGCGGTTCCTCTCTAGGTTGTCTGGGAGACACCTCTTCAACCGGCTGGAGGTGGTCAGGAATCTTCAGATGCTGATGGCTTGATGGTGAAGGCCATTCCGTAAATTCATAGGGGCGGCCTCGCTCCAATGTGTGCAACACCCACTCAATGGCGTATTGATGACGTTGGTGCTCCGGCCACATGCGGGCTTTTGGGTGCCGCGCGAGATCAATGGGCATGACCCCTCTACATTCCAACATTCTGCGTCGAGGGTGTGGCAAGTCTAACCATCCGGCTAAGAAAATCCTTGGCGCGGAATCTCCCAAATTGTCGCGAACCCATCCTGACCAATTCAGGAAGTTGGGATCATTCCCTGAGAAGCCGATTAAACAAAAGACTGATTCCATCATTGCCTGCTGAACAGTACTCACGAAAGGAGCGTATTTCGTGGGATAGGTTCGGTAATCTTCTTCAGTAATAATAAGTGGGAATTGAGCTGGAAACGATCCGTGCAGTTTTACAATTCGCGGCTTCTTGGCAAGCGGGATCTCATCCATATCTCTAACGATACTATAGCCCCGATTTACTACTTGGGGGCGCACCTTTTCCAATAGAGTGTCCCAGTTTGTCGTGAAGACATCGCGCCAGTTTAGTTGCAGCAATCGCTTATGCATTTCTCCGGGTTGCAGGTCATCGTCTCGGATCAATTGAATGAGAAGCTGGTGCAAATTTGCCCGTTCAAATGCAGTCACATACTCCTGGGCTAGGCTCAAGATACGGTCAGGAAGGGCTTTAGGGGAAACCTTTGCTAGCGGGTCAACTTCGCCGCCTTCCGGATATAATCTCTTGTGTATCTCAATTGCCACGTCGGTCCAAAGTGGGGGGGCACTAGCATCCGGTCTTACTCTCAAAGCATGCCTACTAAGTCCACTCCCAACCATCAAGGACGCTCCGTTTCCGAAATTCGCCCACAAAGCATCGCGAACTTGGTCTATATGGTTCTGGTCCTGGAAAGTTTCCACGTTTGTGTTCCTTCTTCACCAACCCAAACCATCATTTGAATTTAAGTGGATGTCGAATTATAGTTTGAAGGTCAACTTACCTAAAAAATCATTGATGTACAGACTGTCCACCCGAACTATCGCCGCGCGCCAGCACCCTCCCGCCCCCGCCAACGCACCAATCCATCAAACCCCCATTTTGCCCTCTGCCGCAAGAACCCATAAAATAGCCCACAGGACGCAACCTTCGCTTCACACACTAGCGTCCATACCCGGACCAACAAAACAGCCACCGCGCGCATGAACTCATGCAGCAGCGCAATCGCACTACGATACGCAACACCCAAAGGAGGTAGTCATGCGTTAACGCAACGTAAGCCGCCGCCAGTTTCTCCAGTTCGCTGGCGGCCGCGCGGGCCAGTCCAGCAGACCGTGGCCCACGTCTCCCTGATCGCGCTCACCGTCATCTTCTCGATCCCCTTCTTCTGGCTCGTGACCAGCTCGCTCAAGATCGATCAACAACTGGTCGCCTTCCCGATCGTCTGGGTCCCCAACCCAATCACCTTCGACCACTACATCTACGGACTCCAGTTCATGGCCGCATGGGGCGACTACCTGGGGCCGCTCATCTACCTCAGCGACAAGGACCTCTACACCGTGTCGCTCGGCCTGGCCCTCTTCCGCGGCGAATACAACGCCGAGTTCGGCGGGCTGATGGCCGCCAGCACCGTCATGATGCTGCCGGTCGTAATCCTCTTCTTTCTGACACAGCGGACCTTCATCCAGGGAATCACACTGACCGGCATCAAGGGATAACCCGCGAACGCGGGGCCCGCTCCGCCTCCCGCCCGGCAAGGAGACGCACAATGGACAACATCGAAGCCAAACTGGACCGGCTCGAAGAGGACGGCTTTATCCTCGTCGAAAACGCGCTCACACCGGAGGAGACCGAGCACGTCCGCCAGCGCATCAACCATGCGCGCGCAATGGGCTGGGAGGAGGGGCTCAACGCGGTCGGCAACATGTGGTTCGACACGCTGCTCGACCGCGAGCCGGAGACCTACGCGCCCCTGGTCGGCCATCGCAGCATCCGCCCCATCCTCGAAGGCATGATGGGGCGCCAGTGCCAGCTGCGCAGCTTCCGCGCCCACATCAACCCGGGGCCCTACCTGCAGGAGTGGCATCTCGACTTCTACGGCTACTGGCAGGAGAAGCGCGAGCTCGGCCGCGCCCGCTACGCGGTGCAGCCGGTCGGCATCAACACCACCTTCTACTTCCAGGACAACGGCCCCGACCTCGCCCACCTCAAGTTCATCAAGAACGGCCACAAGATCGAGCCGCCCCACCTCGACCCTATGGACCGCCCCAAGTTCGAGGCCTGGTGTGAGGCGCAGGAGCACGTCATCCTCTACCCCAAGGCCGGCGACTGCATCGTCTTCATCAACCACATCCCCCACCAGGGCGCCAAGCACCAGGAGCAGATCGAGCGCAGCAACGTCGTCTGCCACTACCAGCTGACGCCGATGTACGAAGGCATCTGGCACGTCTCCACCCCGCGCGGCTACGACGGCACCTTCCCCTTTGGGGAGGACCGCCGGCCGAAGGGGTAATGGGTGGGTACGTCCGGTTGTATGAATCTCCTCTTTGCCCGTTGCCGTCCATCCATGGGGACCGGAAGCGGGCAAACTGTCTCTTGAACCCACACACACCGTCCAGACCGACTGAAGTAAGGCGGCTGGCGCGTACCTTGCTATTGAGATTGGGGTTCGTCGAGAGGGTAAGGGGAAGCCATCATGTCTTCAGAAAGGGAGGAGTGACCGAAAGACTGAATCTGCAACGCGACGGCAGTCACGCCAAGCCCTACCAGGTCAGACAGGTCCGTCAGGTCATCCTGAAGTACAGGCTGGAGGAAGAGTGATGTACAAATACGAGGTCATAATCTACTGGAGCAATGCTGACGACACGTTCGTCGCCGAGGCGCCGGAGCTTCCCGGGTGCATGGCGCACGGCGCTACGCAGGAAGTTGCGCTCCGAAATATCAACGAGGCAATGGCGCTCTGGATCGACACCGCGCGTGAGTTTGGCGACCCTGTACCGGAACCCAAAGGCGAACGACTGATGCTGGCATGAACCGGTGAGAGCGGCCTGCCCCATGCGCCGAAGACTGCCGGCCGCGGTCGAAGGGGTAATGGATGGGTAGGGTGCAGTCCAAAATTGGGGCACAGATTCCTATACCTCAGGTAGCAATGGAGTCATGGCCAGTCCACGGTCCATTCTCAGGCAGAGTGGAGGTATACGCTTCCCTGATTCCTTTTGGACGGTCGGGCCTTCGGCCCTCCCTTGTGCGGGGGGACTCCCCCCGCAACGCCCCCCTGATGTTCTCCCCCCGCCGAGTGTGGGGTCAATGCAGCCCTGTGCTACCTGCGGCCCAACGCGCCGCCCCAAAATCGGCGAACGCCGCGGCCACGGTAGGGGCAGGCCCCGTGCCTGCCCTACGCCTGCCCTGTGCCTCTCCCAAAAGCCGGTAGACAATTTCAGCCACCGCTGGCATGACGTCCACGCCAAACGATTCCCACCCCAAAAGTAGGCTGCACCCTGGGTGGGTGCCTCGGTTGACAGCAGGTGGAAGTTTGGCTAACCTTCGGTTCTCATTTCTTCTGGCAACGCGATCTGATTCGGAAGAAGGCAAGACGATGCACCACACCCCATCGTCCGAGGACAAGACAGACCCGCGCGGCAATGACAACCGCAACGAAAGAGAGCCGGATACACTGCGCGAAACTAAACAAGAATGCCGGTCGGAATCGCCAGAGGATGATGCCGTCCGTGAAAAGGTCGTGGCGCACTATCAAGAGAGCATCAAACGCAATCACCGCCTGGCAAAGCTGCTGGCCTAATGACCTATACCTACCTCACAGTTCAATCGTTTTTCTCGATCTCGCTCTGGCATCGCAAAGCAGACACGCCGATTGCCCTCAAGAAATTCTCGCAATAGAGAATCTTCACACCTTAACGCTCAATTGGAACCGAGACTGATCCCTTTTGGGCGTTGTGCAGTTACGTAAGCAATGCCCACAACCGCGGCCAGCGGCGGGTAATCTTACGTTGTGCGCACGCATAGGCTGACCACACCCACCGCCCATGAAAATCACCGACGTCCGCGCCGTATACCCCAACTACCGCCAGCCCCTCGGCGGCTGGCGGCCCTACCTCTGGCAGATCGTCGTGCGCGTCGAGACCGACGCCGGCATTACAGGCTACGGCTATGGCGGCGGCGGCGTGGCCAGCGTCGAGGTCGTCAACCGCCACCTACGCGAGCTGCTGCTCGACGAACGCTGCGACAGCCCCACCGACATCGAGCGCCTCTGGGACAAACTCTACACCGCCTCCATCCCCTACGGCCGCGGCGGCATCGCCGTCATGGCCCTCAGCGGCATCGACCTCGCACTGTGGGACCTCCTGGGCCGCGCCGAGCGCCAGCCGGTCTACGCGCTCCTAGGCGGCTCCTCCGCGCCGCGCATCCGCGCCTACGCCTCCGGCAACGACCCGGAATGGTTCGCCGAGCAGGGCTTCAGCGCGCACAAGGTCTCCTGCGGCCGTCCCGCGCACGCCGGCGACTACGAGCGCGCCGCGGCCATGGCGGATGAGTCACGGCGCTACCTGGGCGCCGACGCGCTGCTGATGTTCGACTGCTACATGGCCTGGGATGCCGCCGCAACCCTGAAGATGGCGCATACCCTTGCGCCCTACGACATCTACTGGTTCGAAGATACGCTGACGCCGGACGACCTCGACGGGCTGGCCCAGTTGCGGCCGCAGATCAAGCCAATCCAGCTGGCCGGCGGCGAGCACGACTTCACACACCACCGCTTCGCCGCCATCGCCGCAGCCGGCGCGCTCGACATCTGGCAGCCGGACGTGACCTGGTGCGGCGGCGTCACCGCGACGCGGCGCATCATCGCACAGGCGCAGGCGGCCGGCGCGACCGTCGTCCTGCACCGCGGCGGCGAGCCGTGGGGGCTGCACGTTATCGCGGCAACGGAATGTGAGAAGTTGGGCGAACTGGTGCTGGGCAACCGGCACAGGGCGCCCGAGGCGTTGTGGCTGGACGCGCCGCAGACGGAGAACGGCTATCTGACGCCTACCGACGCGCCCGGTTTTGGCCTGCGCCTGAACAAGGAGTTGGTGGACTGACCTACACCAAGTACGGGATCGTCATCGGCCCTTCCGGCAGGACCGCGACCGGCGCGTCGGACCCCAGCCGCGTGACAGCGTCGCCAATGTGCCCGTTCAGGTCGGCGACCGGCGTCAGGCCGGCGCGCACGACCGCATCCGGCTCCAACTCGCTGTAGATCGCCACCTGCGCCCGCAGCGCGACCTCGGCGAACTTCTGCACCTGCCACTGGTCCAGCATGTGGAAATCGGGCTGGAAGATCGTGTCCAGCATCGCCTGCGGCGAGCTGTGCTCGTAGAGCAGCTTGGTGAAGTTGCCGTGCGCCGGGAAGCCGTCGTTGCAGCGTGCCGCCACGACCATCTCGCCGTCATCCTCGATGATCTCCGCGGCCGCGCACATCCCCTTGACCGACTGGTAGAGGTTCTGGTCCAGCGGAAAGCCGCTGTTGGTCGTGATCACCAGCGGAAAACGCCGCTCGACCGGGGCCATCGCCGTCTCCTTCACATAGCGGCAGCCCTCCTCGTGCGCGGCGATGACGTCGCCGCAGAAGAAACGCGTGATCTGCCGCTCGTGATTGAGCGTGACGTTCACCAGAAAGTCGACCGGCAGCGCCGACCCGTTGGCGCGGATCTGCTCCTGCGTCGGGTTGCCTTCCAGCACACCCCACTTGCTCTGCGGATGGCCGATCATCTCGGCGCGGTGATAGTACAGGATCGAGGCCAGGTCGGCCACGCCGGGGAAAACCGCCTTGTAGCCGCCTGAAAAGCCGGCCATGAAGTGCGGCTCGATGAAGCCGACGAGGATGCGCCGGTCCGCCTCCACATATTCACGGTTCATCATCAGCGGGCCGCGCCCATCCAGCCCCGGCCGCGCCTCCGCCAGCGTATCTTCATCATAGGCGTTGTGGTTGATCACCCACAGCCGCCGGTAGAGCTCCGGGCCAACGATCCCGGCCAGCTCCTCCGCCGTGTTGCCGCGGTGCGTCCCCGTGCCCAGAATGACGGTGATGTTCTCCTCCGGCACATGCGCCAGCTCGGCCAGGATCCACGGCAGGAGGCGGTCGGAGGGCAGGGGGCGGGTGCCGTCGGCGATGACGATCGCAACGCTTTCGTGCGCGCGCACCGTTTCGGCCAGCGGCCGCGCCTCCTTCGGCGAGCGCACCGCTTCCTCGAACGCGGCCTGCTCGTCCGGCAGCCCTGCGACAAAGCGCGGGCGAATGATGGTGGCGTTTTCGGTCGGCAGCTTGGCTTTCAGCCCGTCGCGGCCGTATTGGAGATGGATCTGCATCTTTGGTACCCGTTTGACTGCAGTGGTCAGTGGCCGGTGGCCAGTTGCCAGTGGCCAGTTGTGCGGCGGAGTCGTATCCGCTGTGAGTAGCGTAGAATTTGCTTCTCGTGTATTCTAGCCTTCTAGCCGCGAAGCGGCAAGGGATACGGCGCGGCAGCGGTCGGTGGCCGGTGGTCAGTAGACTATCTACCGCAGTGCAAAGGTAGAAGCGTATGGGCACGTACAAGCCGGTCCTTCACAACAATCGGGTAGCCTGACTTGAACAGCCACCCGATAAGCCAGGCGCTCTGTCCAAACGAGGGCGAATGATGGCTGAGGTTTTGGAGGAACCCGCGCACAGAGATACATTTGCCGCGATTGTCGACCCCGCCGCCTGGCAGCGGGAACTGCGTTCTGAGCGTGTCTTGCCCGGTCGGAAAGTTTGACGCCATGCATGTCCCTCACGGAAACTGGATGAGCTTTTCGCCGGAAACCACACCATGACAGACCTGACACAGTACCCGGACTCGACGGTCGAACAGGATGGGACGGCCTACGCGCTGGCGCGCGCCGGCAGGCAGAAGAAGCTCTGCGTGCGCGGCGATACGACCGGCTTCCGCGGCGAGCCCGCGAACGGGATGCTGCTCTGCCCCCTGACCGCCGAAAACGCCAACGCGCTGCGCGGCCGCCTGCCATGGCTCACGCCCGTTCCCCTCGGCGTGAAGACCTCCTTCGGCTTCGGCGACCGCCTCGGCGCGGCCACGCCCGGACACATCCGCTCCGTCCAGGGCACCGCGATCGCACCGATCTTCGCCCAACAGTCGGTGCGCGAGAACGACCGCATCGGACGCACGCCGCAGCAGGTGATGGACGACGCCATGTGGGGCGTTGTGCAGATGGGCTGGTGCGCGCCCTGGGGCGCCGACGCCGACCATGTCAAGCTGGTCAGCGACCTGCCCGCCTTCGTCGCCGCCGGCTACACCTTCTACACGATCGACCCCAGCGACCATGTCGACAACGACGCCGAGACTGACTCGCTGGAGACGCTGCGCGCCAAGGTCGACGCGCTGCCTTGGGAACGGCTCAATACCGACTTGGCCGCGCTGAAGGCCGACTACCTGGCCGCCCCGATCGAACTGGCCGGCCTGACGCTCACCTTCAGCGAAGAGAGCCTGCTGCGCGCGCTGGCCAAGTACGGCCGCGCCATCGTCCACACGCTCGACATCGCCGCCGCGCTCGACGCGCAGATGCGAGGCGCCACCTACGATCTGGAGATGTCGGTCGACGAAACCGAGACGCCGACGTCGATCTACGAGCACTACTTCATGGCGCACGAACTGCTGCGGCGCGACCTGCCGGTCGTCAGCCTCGCGCCCCGTTTCGTCGGCAAGTTCCAGAAGGGCGTCGACTATATCGGCGACACCGCGCCCTTCGAGCAGGAGCTGGTCAAGCACGCGGCCATCCTGAAGCATTTCGACGCCTACAAGCTGAGCGTCCACACCGGCTCCGACAAGTTCAGCATCTACCCGCTGGTCGCCAGCCACGCCGAGGACCGCGTCCACGTCAAGACCGCCGGCACCAGCTATTTGGAAGCGCTGCGCGTCATCGCCGACCGCGACACCACCCTCTTCCGCAGCATCCTCGACTACTCGCGCGCACGCTTCGAGACCGACCGCAAGAGCTACTTTCTCGACTGTGAACCGGACAAGGTGCCCGCCAACGCCGACCTGAACGACGCCGACCTGCCGGGCGTGCTCGATCAGTTCGACGCGCGCCAGCTTTTGCACGTGACCTTCGGCTCCAACCTCGACCGCTTCGGCGCCGAGATCCACGGCCTGATCGCCGACCACGAGGATGCCTACCAAGAGGTGCTCAACACCCATTTTGGCCGCCACCTGGCGCCCTTTGTCAACGGCAGTTTTTCGTAGTCAGTTTTTCGTTTTCAGAAACTGCAACGGCCGCAAACGCGACTGGTGTTCACGAAAAACCAGAAACTAAGAACTGGAAACTGCAGTAAGGAGAATTCAATGGCAGCGATACAGGAAATGCCATCCCTGCTCGAGCAGGACAGACGACAGCTCCACCCGCTGCATCACCCCTCCCAAACCGAAAATCCGCTCATCATCGAGCATGCCGAAGGCGTCTGGCTCTACACGACCGACGGGCGCAAGATCCTCGATTCGATGGCCGGCCTCTGGAACGTCAATGTCGGCTATGGCCGCCAGGAGCTGGCGGAGGCCGCCTACGCGCAGATGCAGAAGTTGGCCTACACATCCAACTTCGCCGGCATGACCAACCTGCCCGCCAGCGAGTTGGCCTACAAGCTCTCCGGCTACGCCTACCCCAGCCTCAAGACGACCTTCTTCACCTCCGGCGGCTCCGAATCCAACGATACCGCCTTCAAGACGGCCCGCTATTTCTGGAAACGCCAGGGGCAGCCGGACAAGGTCAAGGTCATCTCGCGCCGCGAGTCCTATCACGGCATCACCCTCGCCACCACCAGCGCCACCAGCGTGCCCCGCTACCACAAGATGTTCGGGCCGCTGGTGCCCAACTTCGTCTACTGCCACGCACCCCATCCCTACCGCTACGAAGGCGAGCGCCAGAATGATGAGACGGTCGGCGCGGCCGCGGCACGCGACTTGGAGGAGACGATCCTGCGCGAGGGGCCGGAGACGGTCGCCGCGTTGATCGCCGAGCCTGTCCAGGGCGTCGGCGGCGTCTTCGTGCCACCGGACGACTACTTCCCGCGCGTGCGCGCCATCTGCGACCGCTACGACGTCCTCCTGATCGCCGACGAGGTGATCTGCGGCTTCGGGCGCACCGGCGAGATGTTCGCCCTCAACCGCTACGACATCGAGCCCGATATCCTCGCCTTCGCCAAGGGCATCACCAGCGGCTACCTGCCGTTGGGCGGCATCCAGATCAGCGACCGTATCCTCGACTCCATGAACAGCGCGCCGCAGGACGAGGCCTGGCTTCACGGCTTCACCTACTCCGGCCACGCCGCATCCTGCGCTGTCGGCCTGCGCAACCTCGCCATCATCGAGGAAGAGAAGCTGGCCGAACGTTCAGCGGCGATGGGCGAATATCTGCGCGAACGGCTGTCCGGGCTGCGCGAATTCGGCAACGTCGGCGACGTACGCGGTCTCGGTCTCCTCTGCGCGGTCGAGTTCGTCAAGGACCAGGAGACCAGGGAGCCGGACAACGACTTGGCAACGAGCCTGCAGAACGCGGCCGCGGCGCGCGGTGTGCGCACCCGCGCCCTCAACGGGAGCCTCGCCTTCTCGCCGCCGCTCGTCATCAACGAAGAGGAGATCGACCAGGTCGTCGACACGATCGGCGCCGCCCTCGACTCGATGTCTGAAGGGTGATGAGACCCGATCTCAGTGGGGGACAAGACAAACATATCCCCGAATTGACGGTGGTGCGGGAATACGCCAAGGTTCTGCATCTGCGAAACGAACCCTATCAGGGACAGATGTGGGGCTGGCCCGTCCACGACGAGCCGGAGTTGCTCGAAGAGAGCGCGCTGTTTGAACTGCCAGGTGAAGGCAACGACATGAAACAGGAGTACCGCAGGCACTTCAGTCCCGCCAGCTTCACCGTCGGCGAGAGCGGCGTCTGGTTTTTCTCGCTCCTCTGGGAAAACGGACGTGATGCCGAACCGGTAGAGTTCCTGGATTCAGTTCCCGGTGAAGAGACGAATTTCGAAGCAACTGCACTAACTGTCGTTGCCGCGTCATAATCTATACTGCCATCCTTCCCGCCACCCTGGAATCTTCCCATGCCACCAGCAAACCCGCCGACCCTGGTCGGCTCCGCCCCCTACTTCGTCGTCAGCGACCTCGCCGCCTCGCTCGACTACTACTGCGATGTACTCGGCTTCGCCCGCCCCCATCTCTGGGGCGAGCCGCCGACCTTTGCCATGCCCGACCGCAACGGCTTCATCTTCATGCTCAAACAGGTGAGCAACAAGGAGTTCATCCAACCCAACCGCAGGCGCGGCGGCCACTGGGACGCCTACGTCTGGGTCAAAAATGTGCGGGCTCTCTACGCCGAGTTCGAAGCCAATGGCGCCGAGTTCGCCTACCGCCTGACGCACCAGGACGAGTACAACAACATCGAGTTCGCCGTCTACGACCCGGACGGATACTTCATCGCCTTCGGACAGGGAGCCGAGGACGAGGAATGAGAACGGCGGTTTTCGGTTTTTCGTTGCTAGTTTTCAGTTGTTGGTAAGGAGCAGGGAGCGGAGCGTCAAGACCATGTCCACCACCGATGCGCAGCAGGGCTTTCTGACCGGCCTCTGGGATATCCTCGGCGGCCACCGCAAGCTGGTGGTCCTCTCGATCGTGAGCGGGCTGCTCTTCTCGGCGACGACCCTCGTCCCGCCGCTGCTGGTGCGCCGCCTGATCCTGTGGATCACCGATGGCGGCGGCTCGACCTCCGGCCTGCTGGCGATGACCGCGCTGCTTGGCGTTGTGTATGTGCTGCGCGGCGTCGGCCGCTATTTCTACGGACAGTTCTCCCACCAGGCCGCCTACGGCATCACAACCAGCCTGATGGCGCGCGTTTACCGCCACCTGCAGAGGCTCTCGCACAGCTTCTACAACCGCCAGCGAACCGGCGCGCTGATCGTGCGCTCGGTCAACGACATCGAGACGCTGGAAGATTTTGTCGCCCACGGCGTGCCCGAGCTGGTCATGGCGGTCGCCATCCCCATCGCCATGTGGTGCGTCCTGTTCTGGATCCACCCTCTGCTGGCCCTGCTGGTCGTGCTGCCGCTGCCAATCGGCGGCTATGTCATCTACCGCTTCACCCGCCGAATCCGCCACGTATGGCGGCAAGTACGCGCCATCATCTCCGAACTGGTCGCCCAAGTGCAGGACAGCTTCTCCGGCATTACCGAGATCAAATCGTTCGGCAGGGAGAAGTCGCAGGCGGACCAGGTCACACACTCTGCAGACGCCTACCGCGACAAGATCTGCGCCGCGACCAGGCTCTCGCTGTTGCCCTCGGCCATCGTCGAGTTCTCCGGCGGCGTCGGCGTGATCGTGGCCGTCTGGATCGGCGGCGGCCTCGCTCTGGCCAATACGCTCAATGTCGCCGATCTCTTCGTCTTCATCGCCTACCTGGCCTACATCTACCAACCCTTCCTCAAGCTGGCCGACATCGGCGACACGCTGCACCGCGCCGGCGCCAGCCAGGAACGCATCTTCGAGCTGCTCGCGGTGCAGCCGGAGATCAGCAGCCCGCCCAATGCCATAACGCCCCGCATCGACCGCTGGGACGTGGCCTTCCACGATGTCTCCTTCGGCTATCAACAGGACGAGGTGGTGCTGAACGGGATCGATTTCGAGATCGGCGCCGGCCAGATGGTGGCGCTGGTGGGCGCGACAGGCGCCGGCAAAACGACGGTCAGCCGCCTGATCCCCCGCTTCTACGACCCCCAGGACGGACAGATCTGCCTCGGCGGCCATGACCTGCGCAGCCTCGACCTGGATTTCCTGCGCGCCAACGTCGCCTCGGTCATGCAGGATGTCTTCCTTTTCCACAGCACCGTGCGCCAGAACATCGCCTTCGGACGCCCGGACGCTACCGCCGATGAACTCGTACAGGCGGCGCAGGCGTCCAACGCGCACGCGTTCATCGTCGACCTGCCCGACGGCTACGACACGATCATCGGCGAGCGCGGCGTGCTCCTCTCCGGCGGCCAGAAGCAGCGCATCTCGATCGCCCGCGCCCTCCTCAAGGACGCGCCGGTCCTGATCCTCGACGAGGCAACCTCCTCGGTCGACACCGAGACCGAATGGCTGATCCAGCAGGCGCTCAACCGCCTCACCCGCAACCGTACCACCCTGGTCATCGCCCACCGTCTCTCGACCGTCCGCCACGCCGACGAGATCGTTGTGCTCGACCGCGGCCGCGTCGTCGAGACCGGCACCCACGACGAGTTGATGGCGCGCAACGGCCGCTACGCCCGCATGGTCGAGAGGCAGAGCCTGGCCCGCTCCTGGGAGCTGACCCAGGAGCCGGAGCTGGAATGGTCAGTGGCGAGTGGGTAGCGGCCTGCAGCCGGTGCGGCGCATATGGTAAATCTTGCCCCGCAATGCAGCAATGACAACGACAAGTCGGCAACCGCCGAAGGAGGCCCGTGCATGAGTTCTGCACTGGAGAGCAAACTGGAGATGGCGCTGGCCAATCTGCAGCGCGTGCGCCTGGGTGTGGACAATACGCCGCTGGAGCATCTGCCCCGTTTCAGCGCTGCCCTGGGCGGGCCGCAGGTATGGATCAAGCGGGACGACCTGACCGGCCTGGCTTTCGGCGGCAACAAGACCCGCATGCTCGAATACAGCCTGGCCGTAGCGGTCGAACGCGGCGCGGATACGGTCGTCTTCGGCGCGGCGGTGCAGTCCAACTACTGCCGCCAGCTGGCCGCGGGCTGCGCCAAGCTGGGAATGACGCTGCATCTGATCTTGCGGTCCGAGCGGGAGATCGACAGGACGGCCATCAGCGGCAACAACCTGGTGCAACGGCTGCTGGGCGCGCATGTGACGGTGCTTTCGGACAACGAGCGCGACCGCCAGCAGGAGGCGATCGCCGCCAAGGCGGCAGAGCTGCGTGCGGCCGGCCACAACGTCTACGTGCCGCGCCAGGACGATACGATCGACCTGGATGTGATCGCCTATGCCCAGTCCGCCCTCGAACTGGCGCGCCAGTGCCGCCAGGAGGGAATCGACCCGCGTTATGTCTACGTCTGCGCGGCCGACACCACCCAGACCGGGCTGGTCCTCGGCCTTAAGGCGGTGGGCAGCCCGATGCGGGTGAAGGGCATCAATCCGGCCTTCAAGAACGGCAGCGAAGAGCGCATGGCGCGCACCGCGAACCAGGCCGCCGACCGGCTGGACCTGGACGTGACCCTGACCGCGGCCGACTTCGACAACGACGACTCCTTCGTCGGCGAGCGCTACGGCATCCCCTCGGCGGAGGGGTTGGCCGCGCTGCGGCTGCTGGCCCAAACCGAGGGGATCCTCTCCGACCCGGTCTACTCCAGCAAGGCGCTAGCCGGGCTGGCGGCCCATATCCGCAGCGGCGCGCTGCCGGAGCACGAGCCGGTCGTCTTCGTTCACACCGGCGGCGCCCCGACCATCTTCGGCTATACCGAGGAAATGGTGGCGGCGTTAGAGGGGTGAGAGTTCTCCTCGTTCATCACTTCTCGCCGTTACGCCCCAAAAACAGATCACGGCCCGCCACAAGCGCCTGCATTTTGCAGAAGCTAACGCCTTACCCGCTTGACCAAGGGTTTACAACATCGATCGCGCAGCCTTCGAAACCATCCACATCTCGCGTTGCGACTGCCGCTCCTTGTGAGCGTGCGATCGCCGCAATCTGGCAATCGGCTTGACTGATGGGCCGGCCATCAGCTCGGCGCGCTGCCGCGATTGAGGCGTAGACCTGCGCAGCATCGCTATCAAAAGGCAAGACACGTTCAACGAACAGCACACCAAATGTTCGTTCGACCGCGGCGATCAGTCCGCGCCGTCTCTCTCCTTCGGGCATTATGGCAATGCCGGTTCGAATCTCTGCCTCAGTGATAGCGGTTACGAAGAGGGTGTGCGTCAGCTGATTGTCCAGCCATGCGAGGACCGTCGGATGTGGACGTTGCCTCATGAGTTCTGAGACAACATTTGTATCAAGAATGAACATCGAAACGAAGTTCAATCATATCGGGGAGGCTCACGCATCGGCTCCCTCGGAGGGATCTCCAATTCCACACCCCCGAACGGCTTGAACAGTTCGTGGATTGCCGTTCCCAGGTTCTTGGATGGCGCGACGTTTTCGTCAACCTCAAGGGCAACTCGGAGGATTTCACACGCCTCCTGTTCCATGGTGCGACCGTTCTCGGCGGCACGAATTCGCAGCCGGCGTTCCAGCCCTTCTTCAACGTTTTTCATAGTGATGCTGGCCATGATAGAACCTCCTGGAGATTGCCGCCGTATTATAACATGAACACATTTACCCCGGCGTCCGCCCCAAAAACAGATCGCGGCCTGCCACAAGCGCCTGCATTTTGCGGTCGGCGACCGAACGCGGCAGCATCCAGAAGCCGCAGTCGGGGTGGACCCACCTGACCCGCTCCGCGCCCAGCAGGTCGACCGCATTCTGGATACGACCGGCCACCTCGTCGGCGCTCTCGACCTCGTTGTCCTTGATGTCGATGACCCCAATCCCCAGAGCCACGCCCTCGCGCAGGTCGGTGAAGACCTCCAGCTCATCGTAGCCGCGGCGTGCGAACTCCAGCACCAAATGGTCCACGTGCAGCTTGTTGAGGAAGCCGAGCAGGTTGGCCCAGAAGCCCTTCTGGATGCTCTGCCCGCCGTAGTTGCCGAAGCAGAGATGGAGCGCACGCTCGCCGCGCGCGCCGTCCAGCACATGGTTGATCGGCTCGTGCACCCAGGCGGCGTCCTCGGGGTGGCCGGTCAGGTTGGCCTCGTCCACCTGCAGGACCGGCGCGTCGATCGCCTCGACCTGGCTGCGCAGCGCCTCGGCGATCGCCATCGTCAGGCTGGGAAGATCGCGATAATGGCGGTCCAACAGCGTTTTGGCCAGCATATAGGGCGCGGTCACGGTGAACTTGAGCGGGGCCGCGGTCAGCCCTTTGACCATCTGCCAGCTTGAGGGCAGGTCCATCTCGCCCTCGCTGATCGGCCCCTCCACCACGCCGGCCGGCTGCGCGCGAAAGCCCATGCCCTGCTGCGCGCGGAAATCGGCCACGTCCTGGCGCCCCATCCGACTGGAGATGCCTCCTAGCGGACGCACGAAATATTCGATCATCCCGTTCGTTTCGGGATGGTTGATATCGAAACGGGTCAATTCGCCGTCGGAGATCACGTCCAGCCCGGCCAGCTCCTGTGTTTTGAGGACGACAAGAATCGCGTCGCGCAGGTTGGGCGTCGATGGATAGGCGGCCAGCCAGGTCGGCAGAGGATAGCTGCCAACGACCGTTGTCTTGATTGAGGGTTCGCTCATTTCGTGCTCCTGCTGTGGGGGGTGTGAGATGCATTCATACTTTCAGCCAGTACGGCGCCGGGGGCGATGACCCGCATCCTGTAAAGAAAAATTGCGCGTCGCCCGCGGACACAGTGTGGAAAATCATATCACGGAACTGCAGTTTCTTTCACTACAATGGCTCGCTGACTGGCTCAACTCTGGTATGCCATGCTGTGCATGAGACATTCCCTTTCCAGGACACACCACAAAGTAGGCTAATAGTGGCAAATGTACCGGGAGGCGGTACACTATCACATGATTCAGACATTTCGACATCAAGGACTTCGACGATTGTATGCCCGCGGAGACGCCAGCAGAGTACGGGCTGACCAAGCGGAGCCGATAGCTTTAGCTTTGGCCGACCTTGATAGCGCCAGCAAGCCTTCAGACCTTGATTTACCAGGATATCGACTTCATCCATTGAAAGGAAATCTGAAAGGGTACTGGAGTATTTCGACTTCCGCAAACTGGCGTATCATCTTTCGCTTCCAAGATGATGACGCCTACGATGTCGACTTAATGGACTACCACTGACGCGAGCCGGCAATCATGGCTATGCAAAACCCACCGCACCCTGGCCGCAGCATAAAGGAAAACTGTATCGACCCGCTCGGCCTCAACGTCACTGAGGCGGCAAAGGTGTTGGGCGTGGCCCGTCATACCCTTTCGCGCGTGCTGAACGGCCGCGCGTCAATCTCAGCGGAGATGGCCATTCGCCTTGAAAAAGCAGGATGGTCCAACGCCGAATTCTGGCTGCAACGGCAAACTGCCTACAATCTCGCGCCGGCGCGCCTGCGCGAAGATCAGATACAGGTCGAACGCTACCGGCCGCAGGTCGTCTGATCGAGAAGCAGGCGTTCTCTCCCCTCTCTCCTCACGCCCCGGCAACATTAGTTTGTCTTTTTCTGGAAGTTGGTGAACACTTCACCTATACGGCGCGCCGCGGCTGCGCGCAACCCAACCATCACGCCAAGCGCAGGTGACCATGACCAACGAAACCCAGCCCAGTCCAATTGCGGCCTTCCGCGCCCAAATGACCGCCGGCGGCATCTGTATCGGCGCCTCGATCACCCTGACCGACCCCCACGCCACCGACGCGCTCGGCGATTCGGTCGACTTCTTCTGGATCGACATGGAGCACAGCACGATGACCCTGGAGGCGCTGAGCGGACATCTGCTGGCCGCAAAGGCGAGAAACAGGCCGGCGCTCGTGCGCGTGCCCGGCAGCGCGACACCCTTCATTAAACCGGTGCTCGACGCCGGCGCCGACGGCATCATCGTGCCGCAGATACGCTCCGCCGCCGAAGTGCAGGATGTTGTCAACAGCTGCCGCTACCCGCCGCTGGGCCAGCGCGGATACGGGCCGCGCGTGCCCTCCAACTACGGGCGCGAGGGCGGCAACGCCTTCATCGAGCGCGCCAACCGCGAAATCTTCGTCTCCGTCCAGATCGAAAACGCCGACGCCATGGCTGCCCTCGATGACATTCTGACCATCCCCGGGCTCGACTCGATCGCGCTCGGCCCCTGGGACCTCTCGGCCTCTCTCGGACTGATCGGCGAGGTGGAGCATCCCACCGTCGTAGAGGCCATCTACAGCATCATCAGCCGCACGCGCGCGGCCGGCCTGTTCGTTGGCGCCGGCATGGCCCCCGACGCCCGTTTTGCCCTCGGCATGGCCAAGCGCGGCGTTCAGTGGCTGCAGGTCGGCGACGACACCGGCTACATGATCCTGGCGATGGACCTGATCACAGCCGCGGTGCGGGCCGAGCACGACGACTCGTAGGTTTCAGTTTCTGGTTTTGAGTTGTTAGTTGGAGGGTGGCGCCCGCTTCTTCGGTGGGCGCCTATTGAGCGGGTATGTGAGGGGAGACTATTGATTACCCTCTACTATCTCGCCCAATAGCCAAAATCTTTGCCCGCCTTCAAAAACAAGCTGATTTATCAGGGCTTCTGTTTTCACTTTCGTTGCTGGATTTCGATAGAGCGTCTTAAATGCTTCGATCCACATTTCATCCAAATCCCAACGCATAATCGTCTCCTGACGACCGCCGCGTACGCCGCCTTCAAGCAGATGCAGCCGCGCTATCTCAAGGGTATCCTCCGGAGCTTCTTGCGCGAGCCGTACGCTTGACTCCCTCAGGTCATTTTCGCTTTCCAAGACCCCTTTTGACTTTTCAAGCGTCTTCCTTACTCGCGGCGCAAGCCAGGCGGGCGCAAAGATCCCTTTCTGAAGATTGATCCAAAGACCAAACCCCCTGAACGTTTCGAGATTTTCGTGACTCTTAAGTAACCAGTCCCAGAAATCTCTCAACTGCTGCTTGCCTTCCGGATGGCTCTCAAAAAAGTCATGCGTGTCACTCCGGAACACGAATTCTTGTCCAAGATAGCTGACAAAGTGCGCGTGCTGTTTAGGACTGTCCTTTTCCCAAAACGCCCTGAACAAAGGGTGGTCGAATCCAAACTCCGCCTCACAGTACAAATAGGCAAGTGCAAAATGTTCAGCGATGCCCTTGTCCGGGTCCGTGACATGCTTTTGGTGTTGCGGGTAGTCGTCATCTGTCAATTCCAATCCCCGCCAATAGAGATTCTGGAATTTTGGATCTCTAAACATCTCGCTGTACAGACCATTGGTAAGGAAACCTTCCCAGGCCGTAGTGCTCAGATACCTTCTCCCTGGTTCCTGTGAAAATATCTGAAGCAATAGCTTGCGACACCAAGCCAAATCCCGAAAGTAGAAACTCGGAAGAAACCGGCCTACCATGGACATCAACCCGCGTGTGCTCTCTCTCTGGATCATACGCTCGTAAATTTGCTTGACGTCATCTCTCAAATGTGGGCCGTCATTTTCGGCAAAAGAGACAAGTGTCACGAATGCTCTACCGCGCACGGTCTGAAAAGCCATAGAAAACGGATCGTTGAGCCACCTGCTTTCTGGATCTTGTTCCATTGCACGAATATCCAACGCATCCCGAGGCGTCTCGTCCTGCTCTACTTCCGGGGAGGGTTGGGGATGAGTAAGAAGATAGTCGATGACACCAAGAATCTGGTCGCGAAACTTGCTTAACTGGATTAGCGAACGCCCATCTTTTTCCGTGAACAGATCTCGCAAGACGTCGGCGGAAACCAGGTGAACTGCATCCCAACTTGCATACCAAAAACCATCAAGTTCTCTATTGCCGCGCCCATAAGGGACTTCCTCACCCGATGCTCTGATTTCCTCCAAAAGGTCTATCACACCATCCCAGTTCGCTTCTGCCGCAGTTTCCCTGTTATCCCTGATTGTCTTTTCGATTCCGGCAAGATACTCATATGTGTAGTGGGGGTCGAGTAGGTCCCTGTCGAAGAATTTCTTAGCACCAGCAATATATTCTTGCAACCGAAGCGGCATATCGTCTTTGATGAGGTTGCCTAACCCACTCGCGTTCAGGGGGGTGTAGAAGTCATCAAATGAATTCTGCGCATTGAGCTCTTCCGAACTCCACTCCTTTCGCAGTCTCCTGGCAATCACGTCGATTGAGAGTTGCCCGAACTCTTCCTGGGTGATGGGCGCCTTCGGAACAACCCCTTTGAACTCGCCGCTTTCGGGAATGGTTGATTGTGGCTCGTATTCCGGATCAAGCTTGAATCCTGCTGCCCGCGCCTGTTCTTCCAAGTCAGGATTATCGATGAGGAAAGGAAGTGTCAGTGAAAGAATACGTGAGCCTGTAACCAGTTCGTATTCGGGCCGCTGGCTGAACATTTCGATAGTGCGCTGCAGGAAAACTCGCCGATCTTCGGCGGACAAAACGGGGAATCCTCTGCGTAAAGCTTTCTGAAACTCTCTCGATTTCGTGATTTCGTAAGGCCGCTCCACCGCAAAGATTCGGGAAAAACCCTTTAGCAGTTCCTTTCCGAAAACATCCGGCCTAAGACTCCAAAAATAAAGACGAAATCGCCAAGTAACACTGCTGTCCTTTAACGTTGCTACATATTCCTCAAATATCTTTCTCGCGCTACTTTGGTCAGAATTCCCTTCCCCAATGAGACGATCGGCCAATATCGTGAGCACGGCAGCGAGTTCGCGGACTTCCCCTTGAAACGAGTGGGGCTGTCCCTGTCCCAATTCCAACTCAAAGAAATCTACGTCCAAGAGCGAAAACCTATCAAGCACCGCAAATGGCATTGAGTTGGCTGGCCGTGTGCGGATTTCCTCCTCAAGTAAATCCAAATCAATCTTCTGTTCACGGTCACTATCACTTTTCTGCGCGCCTAACAGCACGACTTCGGCCATCACGTCAGTCGCCAAAGCAAACGCATCTTCCGCGTACTCCTCACCCACATCAGCCAATCGACGAAAAATATCTGTGCGCGGGAGATTGTCAAAGTAGAAAGGGTTATTGCGATTACGGAGCACGCTTTCCATCTCATCTTTGCTGCGTACGGCCAGGACAGCGCCAGTAAGTACCAACATGCTCGGGTACTCCTCGGCCTCGGAGAGCGTGGTCAACATCTCTTCATAACCGAACACCGACTGGTTGGATTCTTCCAACAAAGGGATCCATCGCTCTCTGCGAATCTTCTCTACCATGCGAGCTAACTGCTTTGGCGGAAGGCCCCTGCAAATCCGATAAAAGGAGTACGCTACCTGTTGGCTCCTTGTATCCGTGGATATGCGAACTTCGAGCATAATGTCCACTACTCTGGCCGGACGTTGTTCCGCCATACGCACAAGGTAGTCGAGTTCCGGCGGTCGGTACCCGTTTAGAGTTGAATCTTCTTCCTTTAAGGGATCAAGAAGGCCATTCTGCCAGAGCCAATCTAGCCACCGTTCGTCGGCCCTGGCATAGAAATAGCGACGAGCATCAAGGTTTGCCTGGATGAGACCCTGAAGTCGCTCTTTTTCCGCTGAAAGTGGGGTGTGTACAGTCATTGGTTCCTTGACAGCCTACTCAAGTTCTGAGGGAGGACCGCCTCTAATCAGTTGGTCGATCTCCCTATGCAGATCGAGCTGCCGAGTCAATGCTTGACCCATAGATACTTCAAAATCGGCCAAAAGGAGTTCAAACTCTTCACTGCTAACTGAAACGCTATAGTGATGTGCCAAATTGCTTAAACGCCCATATACCCTCCCTACTTCCACTATGAGCGTGTCAAAAAGTGCGGACCCGTATCTTTGAAAAACCTCTTCTTTCCGATCAGGCACACTTTCATGCCTAGGGCTCCAAAGAGGATAAAGAATCTCCCGTAGAGAATGCGCGGCTTGAGCAATCCAGTCAGGATTGTTCCGACACTCTGCTCGGCTTGCGAAAATTGCCCCGCGAAACATTTCGGAAGGTGGCTTCACATCGGACTTGTAGGGATCGTACAGTTCATCCAAACGCCGACACAACTCCTCTTGTGCGTATGTTAAGCGGACTGGCCCTAGAGAAGTGTTGCCTACAGGCGTTTGCAGCGGTTCCTCAGTCATAATTTCGGGGGACTCCTCTTCCTAACCACGATCTGTCTAACCTATTATACACCACCTGGCCTGCCCCCTTCGCGGCTTAAATTTGGCCAGCAGAACCGAATAAAGAAGTTTGCAATTCAAGCAAAATTCCCTCCTCAACCTTCCCAGTCCGGTATCTCCACCACCTGCCCGCCTTGCAGCGCGCTCTGATGCGCGCACAGGCCGGGCAGCGCCATCCGCAGCGCGGCGTGGATATCCAGCGGCGGCCGCGTGTCGTCGCGGATACAGGCCAAAAACGCCTCGATCATCGAGTACTCCGCGGTGCCGTGGCCGCCCTGCAGCGCCTCGGCCGGCGCGTCGGTAACATTCTCGGTGACCGGCATCTCGATCATGTTGCGCAGATGCGGCACCGAGTCCAGCCAGGCGTTCGTCTGCAGCGGGCTGACCGGCGGCCGCGAGGTCTCCAGCACCCCCTTCGTGCCGTAGATCGAGTAGTAGTGGAACATCGGCTCGCGCGTGATCCCGAACGCGACCAGAATCTTGATCACGCCGCCGCTCGCCGTCTGTAAGAGCGCAACCTCCACACCGGATCTGGCGCGGCCGGGCAGTTCCTCGCTGCCGCCGGCGACGCGCATGCCGCTGGCCGCCACGCAACGCTCGCCCGTCACCTTGAGCAGCGGACCGAGGCTGTGCGTACAGTAGTGGATGGCCGGCATCGACGCGCGCCACGCCGGTGAGCCGTCCGCATTACGCAGCAGATGGCGCGTATCGTGAATGTACTCCGCCTCGGCATACGTGAAGCTGCCCAGCAGACCGGCGCGCCACATCTCCTGCCAGCTCAGTATATGCGCCCAATAGCAGCAGTTCTCGGCCAGCATGAACTTCTGGCGCGGGTGCGCCTCCACCGACTCCAGCAGCTCGCGGCACTCGTCCAGCGAACCGGCCAGCGTGACCTCCTGCAGCACGTGGCAGCCGGCCTCGAGCGCGGCCGCGCTGTGCTGGCAATGCAGAGGCACCGGCGAGGCCACGAAGACGATGTCCAGCCCCTGCGCCAGCATATCTTCGTAAGCGGTGTGCTGGCTGGCCTGCGGAAAGCGCGCGCCGAACCGTTCCAGCGCGCTCGCATCGATATCGCAGCCGGCGGCAACGGAGCAGTCCGGCATGAGGTCAAAAACGCCCGCAGGGCCAAGACCGCGCCGCAGCCCGACAACGCCAACACGATATGTGCGCATAGGGGATCTCCTTCAAAAACGAGGAAAGAATCGAGAGGAACGAGGGCCTTGTTTTCCTTTGTACGCATCGACGGCGCTGGACCGGTCGCCATCAACCCGAGCGCGGCCGCGTGGATGATCATGCCGGTCAGAATCGAGCGCTGGTTGTCGGGGCCTGCCGGGTTGGATTTGAGCCGGGCGATGAAGCCGCTGCAAGTGCGGAAATCGACGATGGCGCATACTCCATCCCCTCGAAGCCCTCCATGTGGCAGCGCTCGCAGCGGTCCGAACCGATGACGGCGAAGTGCAAGTTTGCTGCCGAGCGTCCCCCTGGTGTTGTCACATCCGCGTCCTTCACCGACATCCTTCTGATGTCATGCTGAGTTTTTCCGCGTTCAGTCCCGTAGTACACTCAGGAGCAGAGACGGGCTTCACAAAGTCGGTCGAGAAGCGTGCATTTAGCGTGAAAACAACTCGTTAATTCGAGGAGCAGGTCCTGCGCAAACGGCCATACTTGAAACGAACCTGGTGCGAAATGGTGTTGGCCGAACCGATCCATTGCTAAGCGCAACCCGAGGATGATCGCATACGATTTTGGGGATTTGTTCCAGAACTCGGTACCTATTTGCGCGTGATAACGTTGGAAGACGGCGAGACCGTTCACAACGCATTTCCCGACAGAAATTTCAGACCATAGCCACAGATAACCCTATGAAATTCCATTACTACCCTGACACCGATTCGCTCTATATAGAACTTTCCGAAAAGCCGAGTGCGAATTCCACAGAGGTTGCCCCGGGAGTCATTCTGGATCTTGACGAGGAGGGTCAGCTTGTCGGCATCGATATCGACCATGCCAGTCAGATTGCCAATCTGTCGACACTCGAAGCAAAGTCGCTGCCGGTCCAGACCTTAACACTCGTTTGATTTCAGTTCCAGTCCTCGTGGACATCCCGCATACGTGATTGTTCATCCTCACCCGTTACCGATTGCGCGCAGGTCGGCCACCACGCCCTGCGCCTCGGCCTCGTACAGCTTCCAGATCACCCACAGGCTGCGGAGACTGCGCCGGCCGTCGGTCAGCGGACGGCGGCCATGCTCCAGGCAGTCGACAAAGTGGAGAAGCTCGTTCTCGACATGCTTACCCACCGCCGTCTCGAGCAACAGCTTCTCGCCGCCCCGCTCCTCTTCAAGCGCCCCTTGGTGAAGCAGCAATCGCCCCCGGCTGATCTGCCCTTCCAACATGCCCTCGGTGCAGTGGGCGTGGAATGAATATTTGAGCCGCGTACCCCTGGCGCCCCAGGTGCCGAAATGGTAGCCGAGCGCGCCGTTGGCAAACTTGAGCGAGACGTTGGAGGTGCCCTCGCCTTCCATCCACGGCGTGCCGAAATTGGTGCCGGTATGCGTGCCGCTCACCGGCTGCCCCATCCACGCCAGAAGAATGTCGATATAGTGGCAGCCGTGGCTGAACAGCTGCCCGCCGCCCAGCGTCTCCTTGCGGTGCATCCAGCTGCCCGGCTCGCCCTGCGTGTGCTGCTCGGTCCAGATCGAGAGCTGGAACAGCTCACCGTAGGTCCCGGCCTTGAGCAGCCGCTCCATCTCGACGACGATGGGGTGGAACCGCATGCAGTAGGCGACCATCAGGGTGAGATTAGCCTGCTCCGCCGCCTCGACCAGCGCCAGGCATTCCGCCTCCGTATTGGCCAGCGGCTTCTCCATCAGCAGATGTTTGCCGCGGCGCAGCAGCGCCATTCCGATCGGATGATGCAGATGATGGGGGACGGCGAGGATGGCCGCGTCGATGTCGTCTAGGATATCGCGATAGTCGGTCGCGACCGTGTCGCAGCCCATCAGGTCGGCAGCAGCCTGCGCGCGCGGCAGAATTGGGTCGACCGCCGCGGCAAAGCGGGCGCGGCCCTGCAACTTCCCGAAAGCGGACCGGTGGGACTGCCCCATCCCGCCGCAGCCGATCAGTCCAATGCGAAGCATAACTGCAGCTTTTAGTGGTTAGTTTTGAGTTCTCAGTAATGCCGTGTGCGAGCAGCGATGCTAATCCCTCAGC
>CATOTS010000055.1 GCA_951813625.1 uncultured Caldilineaceae bacterium
TGCGCGCACAGATGCGGCAACGTCTTCCCCACATTCCTTTAACAAGCGTTGGCGCGCGCCGGGCACTCTATGTTACGCCGCTGCTGTTCGCCGCGCTCGACCAGGCCGGCTTCCGCTTGCATATCGACAGTCCCGTTGCCGGCGGGCGCCTGTTGGGAACGGTTGACTATCTGCTGCGCGGCGCTCGCGACGTAGTCGTTGCCGCGGCCGATGGAGCGGAAATTGGGCCCGGCTTCACCCAGCTGGCGGCACAGATGGTCGCCGTAAGCGAGAAGACGCCGCAGCAACTCAGGCCGGTCCACGCCCAGCGCGCCCGCAAAGCACAGCGCGCCGAACGCGCCCTGAGTGAATCGTATGGATCGAGACCCGTGGAGCGCCCGCAGATGCACGTCTTCGGCGCCGTCACAAACGGCGCGCTGTGGCGCTTCGGAACCCTGGAAAGGGCGCGCAAGACGGTCACACAAGACACCGAGTCCTACCAATTGCCACGCGATATGGAACGGCTCTTCAGCATTCTCGTTGCGCTGCCGGGCCTGCCCGCCCGCGCACAACACATTTCTGCCCCCGCATAGGCCAGCCCTGTGAATCGGGGGCGGCCCGACCAGATTCCGCAAGGAGAGAGACCGACATGGGCGAAAAATTAGCCATTGAAGGCGGCGTACCCACCCGCACCTTGCCCTTTGGCGAGGACCACTTCTTCGGCGAAGAGGACATCGAGGCGCTTTCAGAAGTAGTCCGGTCCGGCTCGCTGGGCAAAGGACCGAAAGTGAAGCAATTTGAACGCGAATTCGCCGCGCGGCACGGCGTCGCCCACGTCGTTACCGTGACCTCCGGCACCGCCGCCATGCACACCTGCGTCGGCGCAGTCAATCCCGATCCGGGCGACGAAATCATCGTCACCCCCTGGACGTCGGGCGGAAGCATCATCGGCACGCTGCTGCATAACTGCGTCCCCGTCTTCGCCGACATCGACGACACGTTCACCCTCGACCCGGCCGACGTCGAGGCCAAGATCACCCCAAGGACACGCGCCATCATCGCCGTCCACCTGTTCGGCAACCCCTGCAACATGGCCGCGCTGCGCGAGATCGCCGACCGCCACCAGCTTTTCCTGCTCGAAGACTGCTGCCAGGCCCACTTCGCCGAATTCCAGGGCCAGGTCGTAGGCTCGATGGGCGACATCAACGGTTTCAGCTTCGGCGGCAAGCACCTCTCCGCCGGCGGCGGCGGCGCGGTGATGTCCGACAGCGAGACGCTGTGGGAACGCGCCCTCATATTCTCCGACTGCGCCCTGCCGCGCAGCGGTGGTCCATTCGAAGGGCGGCCCTACGCCAACTACTTTCTCGCACCCAACTACAAGCTGAACGATCTCATGGCCGCTGTCCTGATCTCGCAGCTGAAAAAGGTCGACGGCTACATCGAAAAGAAGATCTGGGCGGCGCAACAGATCATCGAACAGGTCGCCGACATCGAAGAGATCGCGCCGCAGCGGGTTCGCGAAGGCGACCGCAACTCCTACTGGGTGATGGGCATGACGCTGGACACCGACAGGACCGAGTGCGACGCCTGGGAATTCGCCGAGGCCCTCAACCGCGAGGGCATCCCCGCCGGCGGGCCCTACATCGGCTCGGGCAAGGAAGGACCGCTCTACCGCAACCAGTTCCTCTCCGAGCCGAACTGCTACGGCCGCAGCCGCTTTCCCTTCGACTACAAACGCGAGAAGCCGCTCGACTACAGGCAAGTCGAATGTCCCAACGGCGAAAAGCTCATGCGCCGCGGCTTCGGCCTGGGGATGAAACCAAGCTTCGACGACGAAGACGTCGCCGACATCTCCGCCGCCATCCGTAAAGTGTTCGACCGCTACCGCAAACGCAACCACAGCGGCGTCTAGCCGACGGCATCGACCATGACCCGCAACACGAGCAGTCAGAAGCCTATTTGGTGCGGCATCCACTACCTTCTTTACCTGCGCCGGCCGGGAGAGAAAGAGGATTGCGCTCGCTTCAGCCTCTTCCAGACCGAGTTCAGCCCGGCCGGCGGCGGACACGCGGCCTTTCTCTATCTCGATGCAGCCAGCCTCTCCGCGCCGCTGGAAAACGCCGTCTACACCGACAACCCGGAAATGGCAGATTGGCTCTACAAACGCATGTACCGCGACAGCGACAATCCGCTCGCAGCCTGCGGCGAGACGGTCACTGCCGCCCGCTTTGGCCGCAGCGGCGATTTGACCCGCCGGCTGACCTTTTCGATCGACACCGCCCACCGGCAAGTTGCCGCGACCTGGGCCGGGCTCGAGCCGCCCTTCGTTCACCACGGCCAGGGCGCAAACTCAAGTGTCTACACGTACTGTTTCTTCGTGGTCGCCACGCGCGCGCGCCTGACAGTTGACGACGAAACAGCGCCCGGCGCAATCTACGACCGCCAGGACTGGGTACCGCTCGTCGGACGGCCGCTCAGCTCATGCCTGATCGGCGACGAGTTCTGGGCCGCTGCGTGATACAACAAGCTGCGCGACACAACAAGCTGCGTGACACAACAAATAGAAGCGAAGCAGCCGGCGGCAAGCTGCTGCCAACGATAAACGGAGCCTACCCGCATGACCGAAAAACTGCGATTTGCCCAGGCCGGCGTCTCGCTGATGCACGCCAATATGTATAGAGACACGCTCATGCTCCTGGCCGACGAAATCGATCTTGTCGGCTTCTACGATCCCGACCCGGAAGCGGTCAAACCCAACCTGAAGCCCGATGTCCTGCATGTCCCATTCTACGACAGCCTCGACGACCTCCTTGCACAAGCGCGGCCCGACGCCGTCATGGTCTCCACCTACCTGAAGGACATGCCCGCCTGGATGCTGCAGGTTGCCGAAGCCGGCGTTCACGTCTGGGGCGAAAAACCGTACGCGGTCCATTCCAGTGCGCTCGAACCGGTCGCCGCAGCCGTCCACCGCAAAAACCTGCACTTCTCCTGCGGCTATACCTGGCGCTTTAACCCGATTGCCCGCCTGATCAATGAAACATGGGCCGCCGGCCTGCTCGGCAAACCCTATTCGATCGAATTCCGTTTCCTGACATCCAGCGTCGCCCGGCGCGACCCACAGACCTGGTACTTCAGCCGTGAAAACGCCGGCGGCGGTATCCTCAACTTCCTCGGCTGCCACTGGTTCGACCTGATGCGCTACCTCACCGGCGCCGAGGTCGCTCGCGTTGCCGCCATCGAAGCCAACGTCGGCGGGCACGACATCGACGTCGAGGACGCCGCCGCCGTGTCGCTCGCCTTCGACAACGGCATGATCGGCAGCCTCCACGCCGGCTACTTCACCTCCGGCGACGGCGAAATCTCGATCGGGCTGCGCGGTTCGGACGGCTGGATCAAGTGGGAAGTGGACGAGGGCTGCTGCACCATCAAGAGCACCCATCCTGACTGGTCGGGCGCGCCGCTGCGGCGCTTCGACATCCCCTCGGCCCAGGTGCCGGGCTACGGCCCCGAAGGCCGCGCCTCCATCCAGGCCTTCGCCGCCGCCATCCGCGGCCAGGGCAGCAGCGGATACAAGGTGGAGGAGGTCATCACTTCACTCCGGATCATCGAGGCCGCCCATGAATCCGCGGCCAAAGGAAAGACGGTCACACTATGAGCATGTCAGCAGACCCCTTGCGCGTTGCCGTCGTCGGGCTGCGCATCCACGCCGGCGGACTGGAACCGGACGGCAACCACGGCCTCATCAAGTCCTTCTACGGTCGGGATGACGCCCGCGTCGTCGCCTTCTGCGAATGGGACCCGGAAGAGGCCGCCGCGCTCGAGAGCCTTTCCAGACACGACCCGTCCGCCAGCATCTACACCTCCCTCGAAGAGCTGCTTGAGCGCGAAGCCTTCGAGGTGGCTGTCGTCATGCTGCCGCCGAACGAGGCCGCGCCCGCTTCCATGCGGCTCGCCGAAGCCGGAAAGCACCTTTTCATCGAGAAGCAGGCCGCACGCACTGCACCCGAGCTCCTGCCTTTGTGCCAACTGGCCGCGCAACGCAATCTGGTCACCAGAATCGGCTATCCCTGGCCGGGTCACCCCGTGGCGCATGAGATCCGGCGCTGCCTCGACGACGGCGTCCTGGGCAAGCTGTTAGCGATGGAGGCAAGACTCGTAACGGTCCAGATCGCGCCCGGCCTGCGCGAGCCGGACCACTGGATGTACCGTCTCGAAACCGAGGGCGGCGGCATCCTGCACATGGAAGGCGGCCACTGGCTGGCCCTCTTCCAGATGTTCGCACAGGCGCGCGTGCGCTCGGTCACCGCCCTGTGCAGCCGCCGCACCGACGCCAGTCAGGCAGGCGTCGAGGACGCGGCCACCGTCGCGCTCGAATATACCAACGGCGTACACGCCTGCCTGCATATGGGCTATCTGCTGACCGCAGCCGGCCCCGCGCAACGACACCTACATGGCCGTGCGCGGCGATCTCGGCGCGGCCGTCTGGGACGATGTGGGGAGTGGAAAAGTGGTCGTCAGCAGCGCCGCGCCGCAGTGGCAGGGCGCGCCGCAGCGCACCTTCGACATGCCGCCCGCGCCGCGTGCGGCCTACGCCGAGCAGTGGGGCTATGAGTACGTGTCAGGGTTCCTGAAGGCAGTGCGCGCAGGCGGCCAGGCGCTGGTCAGCATCGAAGACGGACACCACTTCCTTCAAATCTTCGATGCCGCCTATGAGTCGTCGCGCACCGGCCGCAGGATCGAGTTGTAGCTGAGCCCGGACCGGCGAAGAGTTACACCCGTCCAGGAAACTCCCTGGCCTCGGATCAGCATGAAGCGAAACTCGCCGCGCGGTTTCTCACACTCGGTCAGCATGCGCGCCTCTTCATCCTCGATCCCAAGATACAACGTTTCGGCCCGGAGGTAGTGAAGCGCCAGCCCGCGTCTCCGGTTGGCCGTCGAGTTCGCGCCAGTGCGGTGAAAGTTGAGGCCGTGGTGAAACATGCAGCTGCCGGCAGGCAGCTCGACCGGAACCGGCCCGTTCACCAGCGGATTGGAAAGAAAGCGGTCCTTATACTCGGGCGCGATCGGGCCCCACTTATGGCTGCCGGGAATCACGGTCATGCAACCGTTCTCGACCGTCGCGTCGTCCAGGCCACCCAACAGCTGATGTGCCCCTGCGGCGCAAATTGATGCCAGGCCAATGAGTCCTGGTGCCAGTCGGTTACAGTGCCGTGGTAGCGCGGCTTCATCATCAGCTGGTCGGTATAGAGCTTGATGTTGGGGCCCAATAGCTCTTCGATGACGTCAACGATCTCCGGATTTCGCGCGGTCCGCTCAAACTCGTCGTCGAAATAACAGAGTTGCGTCATCTTGCGCACCGCGTCCAGCGGCTCTACGTCGTCCGGCAGCCCGTCGCGGAACTTGGCTTCGAACTGAATGTAGCGCGGCGGCACATGCCCCACTTTGCCGCTGATAATGTCCTCGCTGCGCCGGCGCAGCGCATCCAGCTCCTCGGCGGAGAGGACGCGATGATAGGGCAGGTAGCCGTTTTCCCAGAAGAACTCCTTTTGCTCGACTGTCAGCGTCATGGAGAGAACCCCCCTTCCCTGTTATAATTCGGATAGTTCCTGGACTCGCCTCTCGCTGCCCGTTGCGCCCAAGGGCGCAATACTTGCAGACTCGGTTGCGACAACTGGAGTATACCGAACAGGCAAAAGCACTGTCAATCGGTATCCTCACCCAACCGCCGCCAGCATTGCGGCAGCCGCCAACTGATAAATGGAATGACTGACCGGGAGTGGAAACTATGATTCGAATCGGCATGATAGGCGCCGACAGCACCCATACCGAAGCCTGGTCGCGGCTGGTTAACCTGCCGGACGGCCCCCTCTACGGCCAGGCGCAGGTCGTCAAGCTGTGGGGCGAAGATGGCGGTCAGGCCCGCGCCAAGGCAGACGACTGCCGGATCCCCGCCGTCGTCGACGCGCCCGCAGATGCCCTCACCGGGCGTCGACATGGCCATGATCGTCAACCGCTACGGCGACGACCATCCGCCCTACGCCCCGCCTTGCGATCGAGGCCGGCCTCCCCACCTTCGTCGACAAGCCCTTCGCCAACGAGATGCAGGACGTTCACACGCTCGTAACCCTCGCCGCCCAACGCAACGTCCCGCTCACCTCCTGCTCAGCCCTGCGCTATGCCGGCGAGGTCCTCGCCCTGCAGGAGGAAATGGCCGGTTTCGGCCCCCTGAACTGCGCGGTGGTCAGCGGCGCGGCCGCCGGCGACTTCCCCGACCCCCGCGCCAAGCACCCGTTCTTCTACGGCATCCACGCCACCGAGCTGCTGCACACGCTGCTCGGAAGCGGCGCGCAGGCCGTTACCACGCGGCGCACAGAACGCTGCGATATCGCGCTTGTCGACTACGCCGACGGCCGCCAGGGCCTCGTCAATCTGCTCCACAGGACGCCCGGCTTCTACCACGCCGCCGTTTACGGCGCCGAAGGCAGGGGCGAAGCCGATGTCGTCGATGCCAACCGTTTCTACGCCGGCACGCTTGCCCGCGTAATCGAAATGGCAGCCAGCGGGGAGCCGCCGTTCCCCGCCGCCTGGGCCGTCGAAGTGACGGCGATCATGGCCGCGTTGGTTCGCTCCGCCGAAGAAGGCGGTCGCACCGTGCCGCTCGCCGAATTCCTGCCCTAGCCGCTCGCCTGCGCCAAATCTGACGCGCTTGAACTACCGTACCTTGTCAACCCGCCACGACCTACCGAGGTTTCTCGATGACAGATTCACCGCTGAACGTTGCACTCGTCGGACCGGGCCGTATGGGGCGCATCTACGCCCGGCTGGCCGGCGAACTGAGCGAAACGCGCTTGGTCGCCGTCTGCGGCCGCAGCGAAGCGTCCACAGCCGAAGTCGCCGCACAGTACAGCGTTCCAGGCTATCCCCAGGGCCGCCACGAAGAGATGCTCGCCAACCACCCCGAGGTCGAGGCGGTCGTGATCTGCCCCTCCGAGTGGATGCACACAGCGCCGGTGCTGGCATCGCTTGAGGCCGGCAAGCATGTCCTGGTCGAAAAGCCAATGGACGTTTCACTGGCCGGCGCCCAGGCCATGGTGGACACGGCCGATCGCGTCGGCGTGCACCTCATGGTCTGCCACAGCCTCCGCTTCGACCTTCCCTACGCCACCATGCGCGCCGCCGTCGCCGCCGGCGAAATCGGCGAGGTGATGCACCTCTACTCTCGCCGCAATACAATCCAGTTCGCCGCCGAACGCGTGCTCGGAAAGATTTCGCTCGCCTATTGGCTGACGCCGCACGACATCGACATGATGCTTTGGACCGTCGGTCGGCCGATCACACAGGTGAAGGCCTACTCGCGCGACCGCGCCAAGGGCCGCCACGACTTTATCATCGCCGTCTATACCTTCGACAACGGCGTGATCGGCGTCCATGAGAACTCCTGGAGCACGCCCGCCTTCAGCGGCCGCCCTCAGTCCGAACATTTCAGCATTCACGGGACGCGCGGCGCGGCCGAAGTCCTGGGCCACGAAAGCGCATTGGCCATCTACCGCGTCGACGGCTCCCCCGACTATCCCGATCCCGGCTACTCGCCGGTGCTCCATGACCGCCAGGAAGGATACTTTCGCTCGCTGTTCAGCCACTTTGTGGGTGTCGTGCAGGGAAAGTGGGAACCGGTCGTGACCGGCAGGGACGGCCTGGCCGCCATCCGCGTCGCCGACGCACTCGAACGCGCCCTGGAGAGCGGCAAAACGGAAACAGTGAACTACGAAAGCGCCTGACGATTTTCGTGCCAATTGCGTGAGCTGGAGCCCATGACAGTTTCCTGGGGTATCCTTGGAGCAGGCAGGATCGCCGAAAGCCAGATGGCGCCGGCAATTTCCGCCGCGCCCGGCCACGAGCTGATCGCCGTCACCCGCCGCGATCTGGCCGCCGCCCAGCAGTTCGCCGATAAACACGGCGCACGGCGCGCGTACGACAGCGACGAAGCCCTCCTCGCCGACCCGCAGGTCAACGCCGTCTACGTCGCCACGCCGCCCCATCTGCACGCGCGCCAGGCGCGCCTGGCCGCACAGGCCGGCAAGCACATTCTTTGCGAGAAACCGCTGGCCCTGGACACCGGCGAAGCCCAACGCATGATCGACGCCGCCCGCGCCAACAACGTCGACTTGACTGTCTGCTACTACCAGCGCTTCAACGCCCGCCATCAGCGTATCAAGGCACTGCTGGCCGCCGGCGCGATCGGGCAGGTGACCGCGGCGCGCATCAGCTTCAGCGAACGCTTTCCGCCGCAGCCGGGCGTCTGGCATCACGACCCCGCCATCAGCGGCGGCGGACCGCTCATGGACCTCGGCGTCCACTGCATCGACCTGATACGCTATTTCTGCGGCCCGGTCCAATCGGTCGCGGCGCTGGTCGATACCCTGGTCGACAGTTCTCCGGTCGCCGACACCGCCACCCTGCTCCTGCGGCACGAGGGCGGCGCCCAGACTGTCGTCACCAGCCATTGGACGACCGCAAACCACGATCCGGAACGGTTCAACCGCGTCGAGATCTACGGCGCCGAGGGCACAATTGTCGCCGCCCCGATCCAGGCAAAGGACTCAGCCGGAACGCTGCAGCTGATAACAGCGGAAGGAATCCAGGACTTTTCAGTCGAGCCCGGCGGGCCGCGCCCACACCTGGCCCTCCTGGAGTCCTTCGCCGCAGCCGTTGCCGGCAAATCGCCCAATCCCATCCCGGGAGAAGAGGGGCTGGCCGGCCTTGCGGTCGTCGAGGCCGCCCGCGAGTCCGCCCGCAGCGGCAGGCGTATCGAGCTAGCCTGACGCACCAACCTGTCGGGCCGGACAGTCGGCGGACGCCGAGGCCCGACGTCCTTGAAATGGCAACGCAATCGGCGCAGTGCCACCGAAACAACGGCACTGCTCGGATAGGATCTTCAATCGGATGGGCGCGACCTAACAGAACAGGAAGACAACGTGCGCGGAGTATTCTTCTGGGAAGATGGCGGCCTGGTACTGGACAAGGCCAACCCCTACGGCGGCCTGCTCGCGCAGGCAATGCGCAAAATCGGCGTCGAGCTTGAGGCCGGCTATCCCGACACCATTTCCCACAAATGGGTCCACGCCAACAAGGGACGCATCGACGTCCTCCATCTCAACTGGCCCCACTATATGTATGACAGGACCGAGGTCGAAGACCATGTCGCCCGCTGCGCCGAGGTCATCGATTGCCTCGCGCTGGCCCGCACCCTCGGCTACCGGGTCGTGTGGACCGTGCACAACCTCTATCCCCACGAGAGCAGCAACCCGGACCTCGATCATCTGGCCCGTATCGCCCTCACCAGCCTTGCCGACACCCTGATCGTCCACTGCGAGCGGGCGCGCGAGCTCGTCCGCATCCACTTTCACCGCACCGAAAACGTCTTCGTCATCCCCCATGGCAACTTCATCGAGCCCTATCCGAACACCGTCAGCCGGACGATGGCGCGCCGGCAGCTGGGGTTGGAGGACGACCAATTCGTCTACTTCAACTTCGGCAACGTGCGCCGCTACAAAGGGATCGAACGGCTGGTCGAGGTCTTCAGCTCGCTGCCCGGCGACCGTCTACGCCTTCTCCTCGGAGCCAAGTACTACACGAAATACGGCCAGGAGGTCGCCGAGGCGGTTTCGAAGGCCGACGAGCGAGTCGTTGTACGCTCCTCCCGCTTCTTTGCCAATGAAGAACTGCAGCTGCTCTTTAACGCCGCCGACGTCGGCGTCTTCCCTTTTTCCGAAGTGCTGACGTCCGGCTCGGTCATAACCGCGCTTTCGTTCGGCATCCCTGCAATCGTCCCGGCGACCGGCTGCCTGCCCGAAGCAGTGCTTCCCGACGCCGGCCTCGTCTATGACCCGAATGAGACTGACGGACTGCGCCGCGCCATGCAGGAAGTCCAGCAGTGGGACGTTCCCGCCAAAAAAGAGGCCGCCCGCCTACGTGCCCACGAACTGGACTGGACGCAGATCGCCGAGCGCACCCGGCGGGTCTACGAATACAACGAGAGCAAACGGAGCGGTAGCCTGTTGAACGACTAGAGATCGGACGGGACTCGAACATGAACCAACAAGACCATCACATCGAAGTCAACGGCCTCTGGAAGGTGTTCGGCAGCAGGCCCGAGCGCGCCCTCGAGCCCGAACACGCCGACAAGAGCCGCGACGAAATCCAGGACCAGCTGGACCTTGTCATCGGGCTGCGCGACCTCTCCTTCACTGTCACCAGGGGACGCACCTTTGTCGTCATGGGGCTGTCGGGCAGCGGCAAGTCCACCCTGGCGCGCTGCCTGATCCGGCTGATCGAAGCCACAAAAGGGCAGATCCTGTTCGACGGCGAAGACATCGTCGAGTACCAGCCCGAGGCCCTGCGCCAGTTCCGCCGCGACAAGATCGCGATGGTCTTCCAGAACTACGCCCTCCTCCCGCACCGCCGCGTGATCGACAACGTGGCCTACGGCCTCGAAGTGCAGGGCATGGACCGCGACACCCGCTACAGGATGGCCTCCGAGGCGATCGATACCGTCGGGCTCAGGGGCTGGGAATACTACTATCCCAGCGAGATGAGCGGCGGCATGCAGCAGCGCGTCGGGCTCGCCAGGGCCCTGGCCGTCGACCCCGAGGTGCTCATCATGGACGAGCCCTTCAGCGGCCTCGACCCCCTCATCCGCCGCGAGATGCAGGACGAGCTGCTCACTCTGCAGGCTGAACTGCAGAAGACGATCATCTTTATCACACATGACCTCGACGAAGCTCTCAAACTGGGCGACCGCATCGCCATCATGCGCGATGGCCTTATCGTCCAGGAGGGCACGCCCGAGGAAATTGTGACCAAGCCGGCCAACGACTACGTCGCCGAGTTCGTCCAGGACGTGTCGCCCGCCAAGGTGATCCGCGCCGGGTCGATCATGGAAGAACCCGAATTCATCGTCAACGAGGGGCAGGAGGCCCGAGCCGCCTTTAATGCAATGCAGAGCGCCAACGCCGACACCGCCTTCGTCGTCGACGACGACCGCGTACTCAAGGGCATCCTCACCCGCGACCAGGTCGCCGCGCTGGCGCAGCAACGCGGCAAAACACTGGAAGGCGCCCACGGCTACGCCCTCGCCACCACGGGCCCCGAAACCTTCATCGAAAAAATCATTCCTCTGTCAGCGAAGACCGAACGCTATATTACAGTCCTCGACGACGAAGGACGGCTGCTTGGCGAGATAAACCGCCGCGCCCTGCTGGCAGGCATGGCCGAGACTTGGGACGACGTAGTCAGCTGATACCGCGGAAACGTTCACGCGCAGATGCATAGGAGGTTCCCAAATGACCCAGTTTGACAGCGGGCCAGTCGGAACGGAGACAGCCGGCCAGCCGGTCGGTATGGATGCCGCGCTGAAGATCGCGGGAGATGAGCCCCCCCTGTCGCAACGCGGGGCAGGAAGGAGAGAAGAGCCGCCCGACCTCACCGAAGCGCCGAGCAGGAAGACCGCTTTGCCGGCCAAATTCTGGCTGGTCTGCTGGGTGCTGGTTCTCGTCGTGTTGATCGCCTCGATCGGTATCTTTGGCCCCGAAATGTCCTTTCCCACCACGGTTTCCCGCACCGAGGTCGAGACCGAGAACGGCGGCACACTCGTCCTCGAAAAGACCGTGCGCGAAGTGATCGGCGGCGCAATCGACGACGCCGTAGACTGGGTCACCCGCGAGGCCAGCTGGCTGTTCGACAGCCTCAGCAGCGCCGTCGCCTATTCCCTGGTCGCAATCGAGGACGTGCTCAAATGGGTCCCGTGGCCAACCGTCGTCGTCGCGCTCTCGCTCTTCGCCTTCGCCGTCGGACGCTGGAGACTGCTGGGCTTCACCCTCTTCTCGCTGCTCTTCGTCGGCTTCATGGGCCTCTGGGAGAACACGATCGACACCATCGCGCTCATGGTCGTTGCCGTCGTGATCGCGGTGACCATCGGCCTGCCCCTGGGCGTTCTCGCCTCTCGCAACCGTTTGGCCGACAACCTGATGCGCCCGATCCTCGACGGCATGCAGACGATGCCCAGTTTCGTCTACCTTCTGCCCGGCATCCTATTCTTCGGACTCGGCAAACCGGCCGGTATCTTCGCCACCATCATTTACGCCGTGCCTCCGGTCATTCGCCTGACAAACCTTGGCATCCGCCAAGTCTCCGCCGAGGCCGTCGAGGCCGCACACGCCTTCGGCACCACCCCCTTTCAGCTGCTCACCAAGGTCCAAATCCCGATGGCGCTGCCCACGATCATGGCCGGCATCAACCAGACCACGATGATGGCGCTGGCCATGGTGACGATCGCCAGCATGGTCGCGGCCGGCGGCCTCGGCGACAACGTCCTGCGCGCCCTGCAGAAGAATCAGCCGGGCAACGGCGCCATCGCCGGGCTGGCCATCGTCTTCCTCGCCATCATCATAGACCGCCTGACGCAGTCGGTCGCCCAGGAGCAAGAGCACAGACGCAGCCCCGGTTGAGCCGGCCGCCCTGCCCGGCCCAAGAGCGACCCGCATCCCTAAACTGGCGTCTCGACACCGCTCCTCAGCAGAAATCGAGTGCAGCCCAATGGTGGGGTACAAACTCCCATGCCTTGAGCCCCACCAAAGTCATGGCCGTTCCCCTGTCCACCGCCCCCGGTAGTTCCCGGCAACTGTCCACCGGCCCCTGCAGTTCTCGACGGTCAGCCCTGCGGCCCTCCCTTGTGCGGGGGGACTCCCCCCGCAACGCCCCCCTGACACAACCCGCAGTTGACGTCCTTCGTGGAGATTTGTGCAAATTCGTGGATCAAGCCCTTGACGTTGTAGTTCGAGTTTCGAGTCTCGGCCCTTCCGCGTTCCGGCAGTTCCTCCAAACCAAAAACTGGAAACTCAAAACTGCCGTCGTGGCCTGTATTCCACGCCAGACGATTTTCACCCCAATAGTGGGCCGCAGCCCCAGAAATCTCTCCGTGCTGCACTTTCAGAAGATTTCTGGTATACTGAGTGATGTGTCAAATTCGCCTTTGCAAGGACAGAAGGCGAATCTCCCCTAATTTCTCTGGGCATCTCTCCCGAAAAGCGAGTTTGCCCCCGGACTGGAGACCGGTTCACCACCCCGCACAAAAGGAGCCAACATGACTACCCCGTACCGCTTGCTCACTCTGCTGCTCATCATTGTCTTCGCCGCCGCTTGCGCCCAGCCCGCAACCACTGGACAGACAGAGCAGGCAGAACAGACCGAAGAGACCGCCTCAGATGACATGGCCGAGCCCGCGCCCGCCATCGAGACCGTCATCTTCAGCGACCTGAACTGGACCAGCGCGCAAGTCCAGAACCGGATCGCCCAATTCATCGTTGAAAAGGGTTACGGCTACGGCACCGAGGTCGTTTTCGGTTCAACCCTCCCGCTCTTCCAGGGCCTGCGCAATGGCGATACCCACGTCACCCTCGAAATCTGGCTGCCCAACCAGGATGAAGCCTGGTACGAAGCGCTGGCCAATGATGAAGTGGTTGAAGTCGGCGCCAGCCTGGTCAAGGACTGGCAGTCCTTCTTCGTCATTCCGGCCTACCTGCAGGAAGAGTATCCCGATCTCGATAGCGTCGAGGACCTGAAGGACGACAAATTCAAGGAGGTCTTTGCCTCCGCCGAGACCGGCGGCAAGGCGCGAATCGTCTCCTGCGTGATCGGCTGGGCCTGTGAAGAGGTTAACGCCGCCCAGGTCATCGGCTACGGCCTTGAGGACCACGTCCACGTCGTCAATCCCGGAGACGGCGCCGCGCTGAACGCCGACCTCTACGGCGCCTACGAAAAAGGCGAACCCTGGATCGGCTACCAGTGGGGCACCAATGACCCCGCCCTCATCCTGGACCTCGTCCGGCTTGAAGAACCGGCCTACAGCGACGATTGTTGGAGCGCCGACAAGGCCTGCGCCTACGAAGACGCAGATGTGCTCATCGCTGTCCACCCCGATATGATCGACGGCGCCCCCAATGTTGTCGATGTTTTGCGGGCATGGAACTTCAATATCGAAGTCTATAAAGAAGTCGCCCGCTGGATGGACCAGAACAGCGACGCCTCCTCCAATGACGCCGCTCTCTGGTGGCTGAACAGTAAGGCCGACCACTGGCGCGGCTGGGTCACCGACGATGCGGCCGCAGCGATCGAGGCCGCCCCTGGCCGCCAACGAGATCCCCGAAGGCTGGCCGACGGAGTAGCCCGTACCCGCCCTTGTCCCTGCCCGTCGGACCAGGGGACCCCCTGCAGCCGCCCAGTTTCTCCAGCGGCCTGCGAGGCGGCGACCTGTCGGGCAGCCGGACCAGATTCACTCTTGACATCAGCAGGCGCCAGGGATTGCCCTGGCGCCTGTCCCTTTTCCACGACCCCAACAACTGCCGCGCGCGCAGATTCCACTACGACGAGGTAAGGTCCCCGGGCGGCAACCTCTTTCACCCTCACAGCGACTTCCCTGCGCCGGCGCCGCAAACCGCCTCTGCGACGACCAATGCCTGAGCGCACGATGCCTACCACAGTTCGGCTGCCCTGGCCGAGCCCCTCCGTCACCGCCGCAGCCAGTTTCTTATCAGTAGTGGCCCCCTTCTGCGTGCCCTCCTTTCGCCACTTTCCCATTCCCTACGCACACCCCGAGCCGGCGCAGCTTGGCCGTCTCCCTCCGCTCCAAAGCAAGAGATCACCAAACGTGCTATGCTACAACCATGAGCCCAAATACTGCCTCCCTTCACAACGCCCGAACCGCCGATCATTCCGGTCGGTCCGGCAGAAAATCCCGCACGCCGCGAACAAAATCGTCGCCGCCCCGCACAGCCCTGGCGCACGGCCAAAAACGGCGTCTCAGACGGCAAAAAACGACAATAGTCGACTCGCGGGCGCCAATTGTCGACTCGCGGGCGCCAATTGTCGACTCGCGGGCGACGATTGCCGACTCGCGCACGACATTTGTCGCCATCTGTCGACCCCATACGCTGCCAGCGGCATCCTGTCACGTCCGCCCGCCCAAATA
>CATOTS010000056.1 GCA_951813625.1 uncultured Caldilineaceae bacterium
AGACAACATCGCTTTTCTTGTTGTAGACGAGGCGCATTGTATTTCCGACTGGGGCCATGACTTTCGGCCTGATTACCGCCGCATCGAGCGTCTGTTGCGGTTTTTTCCGGTCAACCTGAGATTGCTGGCTACAACGGCCACGGCCAACGGACGGGTGTTGAACGATCTTATAGCAATCTTGGGGCCCAGTCTGCACGTTTTGCGAGGCGACTTAAATCGCCCAAGCCTCACTCTACAAACGATGCGAATGCCCAGTCCGTCTCGGCGCATGGCTTGGCTGGCCGAAAGCCTCCCAAAAATGAGGGGAAGCGGCATCATCTATGCTTTGACCGTGGGCGACGCTGAGCGACTTGCTGCATGGTTGAAGCGGCGACAGCTCAATGTGGAAGCCTACACGGGGCGGATGGAAAACGAAGAACGCGAACGCTTGGAAAAACTGCTTCTGGATAATCGTGTGAAGGCCTTGGTAGCGACGGTCGCATTGGGTATGGGCTTCGACAAGCCTGATTTGGGTTTTGTCATTCACTACCAAGCGCCGGGTTCTGTCGTGTCCTATTACCAGCAAGTGGGACGGGCCGGACGCGATGGTAATGATGCCTATGGAGTACTGCTGAGTGGTAGGGAAGAAACAGACATCCTCGATTTTTTCATCACGAGCAGCTTCCCCACGCGGGATGAAGTGGCGAAAGTCATGGATGCCTTAGGGCGCGCGCCAGATGGATTATCCCTTTACGAATTGCAGAATGAAGTCAACATCAAACCTGCGCGCTTGACGCAGGCTATCAAGATTATGGCGCTGGAGTCCCCTGCTCCAATTGCGAAACAGGAGGCGAAGTGGCAATTGACACCTACTTTACTTCCGACGTCGTTTTGGGAACGGATCGAGCGACTGACAGAATTGCGAAGGGAAGAGCAAATGCAGATGCAGACCTATGTGTCGTTGCTCCGAGGACACATGGATTTCCTAATAGATGCCCTTGATGGCGAAACGGGCACGGTCGGCATAGGTCGTTTGCCAAAACTTTCGGCACATACGGATCCTCTCGTGGAGAAGGCGGCTGAGCAGTATCTACGCAGCAACATGGGTACGATTACGCCTCACAAGAGGTGGCCTGCAGCGATGGGGGTGCCCGAGTTCAGAGGGAATATACCTCAGGATCTGCAAGCCAGCCCTGGAAGGACTTTGAGCGACTGGGACGATGGCGGCTGGGGGACCGAGGTTAACCGCGGGAAGTATGTGACCAGCCAGTTCTCCGATGAGTTGGTACAGGCCTGTGCGGGCCTAGTACAAAAGTGGGCGCCCAGCCCCTTTCCCCAATGGGTGACGTGCATTCCTTCGCGGCGGAGCTACAATCTGGTTCCTGATTTCGCTCGTCGGTTGGCGCAAGTTCTGGACCTCCCGTTCTATGCGGCTCTGCACAAGTTGCGAGATCATCCTCCACAAAAAGAGATGGCCAATTCCGCACATCAATGTCGCAATCTGATCGGTTCGTTGCAGGCCGACACATCAAATGTGCACTCAGGCCCGGTTCTGCTGGTAGATGATATAGTGGATTCAGGTTGGACTTTCACTATGGCTGCGTGGTCGCTTCGCGGAGCAGGCAGTGGTGAAGTGTGGCCCCTGGCCCTGGCCAACGCAAAAGGCTAATATGATGGAGATCTCCACGAATACCCAAGCTATTCTGATGCTGGTCGCTCCCCTTGCGGCGGGCGGCTCTACCGACTCGAAAGCTCTTCTCACGCACCGAGAGTACACGCATTTTGTCCAGGTACTGCAGCAGATTGACAGTGCCCCTGCCGATTTGCTGAACAGGGAAGAGACTTCTGACATTCTAGACAAGCTGGAAGGGCACCGGTTTGACCGAGAACGCTTCAATCGTTTGCTTGGGCGTGGCATGCAACTGGCGCTCGCTCTGGAGTACTGGCAGCAGCGTTCCATTCAGGTCATCAGTCGTGCAGACGACACTTATCCACAACGCCTCAAGAAGGCATTAAAGCATCAGACCCCTGTCCTACTCTACACATGTGGGAACATTGATCTGTTGCAATGCGGTGGTTTGGCGGTAGTGGGCTCGCGTCATGCAGGTGCCGATTTACTCAACTATGCACGTGATGTGGGTGAAATAGCGGCCGGCGCCGACTGCACTATCGTGTCAGGGGGAGCCAAAGGGGTTGATCAGGCAGCGATGCAGGGAGCTGTTGCCGCGGGGGGTCGTGTTATTGGTGTGGTCGCCAACAATCTGGAAGCGGCCGTGATGAGAAGCCGAAATGACCTGTTGAATGGAATGCTGCTGTTGTGTTCTCCTTTCGACCCCGCGGCGCGCTTTCAGGTTTGGCGAGCCATGGATCGGAACAAGCTGATATATGCCCTGTCCGACGCCGCCCTTGTGGTCGAATCCGATGTGGGAAAGGGGGGAACGTGGCAAGGGGCTGTGGAGCAAATTCAGAAATTGAAGGTGGTTCCTTTGTATACGCGCACCTCAGGGTCTGATTCCGCGGGGTTGAAGGAGCTGCGCAAGCTGGGAGCACTTAGCTGGCCAGAATTCGACAACAGTAAAAAGCTACGCGAATTCATGCAAACAATTGGGAAGCGTGACAAAGACGTTGAACTTCCCCTATTCAGCCAGCAAAACACAATGGAAACCGATTGGCAAGATGAAATTGCAAACGAAACTTACACAGAGGGTCGTTCTGAACCGCCGGATCGCTCAAGCGCATTGAAGCTTGCGGAATCTTCTGCAACCTCTGACTTATCTTGTTGTTCCCAGCCACTTCCAGCCAGGCCGGAGAATTCGCAGCAGGCGCAAGATCTTTCATGGAAAGACAAGCTATTCCTGCATGTGGAAGAGATCATTCTGCAGATGCTGGAGGAACTTGGTCCCCTGACGCGAGATGACATGGTAGTCCGACTGGACATAGCGAAGGGGCAGACAGACTCGTGGCTGAAGCAACTGGTAAACGTGGGCAAAATCGAGAGACTGTCCAAGCCGACGCGCTACCAACTCAGGAAAAGTGAGCAGATGTCTCTCTCACGTCCACAGGACGAATCCGCCGCGTCGCCCGAATCTTTAGTTGCAGAGAAATGATACTTGCGATGCGTGCATTCGGATTGCCTGTCCAACCCTCTACGCTTCTAAAGTCCATTGGACAAGATGATGGGATTCCGCTGAATGAAGTGACGACCGGGGCACTGCGTACTTACGTGCCATCCCCATCTCCAGTCACAGCCTGTTTTGGCTACACCGCCCCAGGCACGCCGAGCGGATGCGGGCCGTTCGTGTTCGGATTGGCGCGTGCGTGGGCGTAAACGGCGTCCTGCACCTCCAGGATGCGCACCGCGTCGCTGATGTCGGGTTTGGAGCTGTGCCCTTCCTCAATCGCGGCCAGGCCGCGCCGGATCATCTCCCGCATCAGGCCGCCGTAGCCCGAGTCGGGGTGGAAGGTGACGCCCTGCGTGGTGTGGACCTCGACGACCGGTTCCCCTTGCTGGTTATAGCGCTGCAAGACTGTCGCCTTGCTGCCGACGAATCGAAAACTGTGGTCGCCGCTGCGTGCGCCAGACGGGTAGCTGTAGCCTGATTCGACGATTCCCGTTATGCCATCATCGGTGCGCAGCACGCCCACCGCCACATCTTCTATCTCACGCGCGTACATCGTATTGGAGATGACGCCGCCGACCACGCTGACCGGCCGGTCGCCGACGAACTGCAGGAAAGTGTCGATGCCGTGCGCTGACTCGGTCGCCCAGCAGCCGCCGCCGGAGATTTCCGGGTCGTTATGCCATGCAGAGGGCGTCGGGTCGTAGCGCGAGGGCGGACCGTTGTTGAGACGGCTGTTGTAGAGGACCAGCTCGCCGAAGCTGCCGTCGTCGATCATCTGCTGGACGAGGGCGACGAGGTAGGTTGCGCGGTTGGGCAGGGTGAGGGCGCTGAGGACGCCGCGTTCTGCGCACAGCTCGGCGGCAGGTCTCATGCGGGCGGCGCAGTCGGCGAACGGTTTGTCGAGCAGAAAGGGGATGTCGCGCTGCGCACAGGCGAGGACGTGCTGCGGCATATCGGTGTGCCTGCCGGCGACCAGTGCGGCGTCGGGCCGGGATTCATCCAGACATTCGCCCGCCGAACTGTAGGCGGGGCAGCTGAATTCATCCGCCAGCTGCTGGCGCGGGCCCTGTTCAGCGTCCATGACGGCGACGATTTCATGGCCCAGGTCGCGCGTCGTTGTCGCCATGCCGCGCCCGTGATGGCTGTAGGAAAGTAGAGCGATTCGCATCGTTTTTCCCCTCAAATCCAACCGTGATTGCGGGTGACGGGTACGCCGTGGCGCTGGTGGGTCCACGACAGACCGTTCTCCAGGATGACCTCGCGTCCGCTGATCGCCGAATTCTCGGCTGCGAAAAGGATCTCCATGATATGCCGGCCCCACTCGCCCGAGGTGGGCGGCTCGAGACCCTGTTCGATCGATTCAACGAACGACTTCCACTCATGGTGCATCTCGACCGGCGGATCGTCGAAAGGAATATCCTTCCACTCGTCGCCCTGCCCGACTTTGACGAACTTCTCGCCGTGCTGGCTGAAGCGCAAGGTACCGTTGGCGCAGATGACCTGGCTCTCGAAGTTGGGCGCGCCGTCGGCGAACCCGACCGAGACGGCGACGCCGGCCAGGCCGTTCTTGTAACGCACGAGCGCGGTGGCGGTGTCGTCGCTGGCCTGGTAGTGGGCGCGAGTGCCGATACTGGCGGAAACGGAGACGGCCTGCGATGCCATCAGCCAGGTGAGACGGTCGACGACGTGGACGCCGTTGGCGAGCCACATGCCGCCGCCGTGGAAACGGCTGCGGTACTGCGGGGGCCGGCTGGCGAAGTTCCAGTTCTTGGACATGTAGCAGATGATCGTCATCAACGGGCCCAGCTGTCCGGAATCGAGGATCTCCTTGGCCTTGAGGCTGGTGCCGTAGAAGTGTTGGGTCTGGCCCACCATCAGCTTGACGTTATTGCTGGCCGCGGCCTCGATCATCTCGTCGCACTGCTGGAGGCTGAGAGCCATCGGCTTTTCGACGAGGACATGCTTACCAGCATTGCAGGCGTCGACTGTGAGGCGGTGGTGGAGCTGGTGGCCGAGGACGACGGCGACGGCGTCGATCTCGTCATCCTTGAGAAGCTCGGTGTGGGTGGGGTAGCCTTTGGGGATGTCGTACTTATCCATGTACTCGCGGCGCTTCTCTTCGAAGAGGTCGGCGACCGCGACGACTTCGACGTTGTCGAGCGTATCGATCGCACTGCAATGGGCGCGGGCGATGCCGCCCAGCCCGATGATTCCGACTTTCAGGTTTGCCATGCTTGGTTTTCTCGCTCCTGCGTGTTGTGGCTGTTTTCAGAGTTTTTCTGTAACTACTCAGCCGCTATCAGTCTGCGACCATGAATGAGGCGAACGAAGATGTCTTCTCTCTCCTTGCTTTTTGGGCGGTCGGGCCTTCGGCCCTCCCTTGTGCGGGGGGACTCCCCCCGCAACACCCCCCCTCCAAAACCAGCGCTCACCGACAGTGCGCCTTTTTTCCTGCAGTGCGGCTCATCCAACGTGGCGTCTGCCAACCGAATACGCATTGAGATTGCCTGAATGGCGGCAGCGATGAAGAGCTAGGGGTCGTTGACATTCCCGATGACTGGCCAAAGAAAGTCGGCTTCGACAGGTTGCCTGCGTACTGTCCCAACATTGGCTCGCCCAATTCTTGGCGCGAAGACCGCCGCCTGTGCCCGTGCCGTTAATCAGGTCCATCACAAAAATCAGATGAGTCAAAGTTCAGACACGTGTCGACGTGCCCTAATCAAAACAGGCACTGTGCATGCCTTGATAGTTACGTTTTTCTTGTCTATCGGGAGAACAGGTATCGTCCCCGGTCCACACCGCGCCGCGTCCATCATGGCGCGGCCGCGGTGGGGCTTGGAAAACGGAGCGACCGGCATCGTCGCAGATCTCAGATCCAGCCGTGATTGCGGGTGACGGGCGTGCCTGACTGCTGGTGCGTCCACGAGAGACCGCTTTCGAGGACGACCTCGCGCCCGCTGATGGCCGAACTTTCGGCGGCGAAGAGGATCTCCATGACCTGGCGGCTCCACTCGCCGGAGGTGGGCGGCTCGATATCCTGTTCGATCGACTCAACGAATGATCTCCACTCATAGTGCATGACGGTCGGCGGTTCGTCATAGGGTATATCCGTCCACTCATTCCCCTGTCCGATCTGAAGGAACGGCTGTCTGCCTCCGCCGATCCGCACGGTGCCGTTGGCGCAGATGACTTGGGTATCGAAGATGGGTGCGCCGTCGGCGAAGGCGACCGAGATGGCGACGCCGGCCAGGCCGTTCTTGTATCGAATGAGCGCGGTGGCGGTGTCGTCGGCGGCTTGGTAGTGGGCGCGCGTGCCGATGCTGGCCGATACAGAGACGGCCTGCGAGGCCATCAGCCAGGTGAGACGGTCGACGACGTGGACGCCGTTGGTCACCCACATGCCGCCGCCGTGAAAACGGCTGCGGTACTGGGGCGCGCGACCGGCGTATGTCCAGTTTTTGGACGAGTAGCAGACGATCGACATCAGCGGGCCAAGCCGGCCGGAGTCGAGGATCTTCTTCAATTTGAGGACGGGGCCGGAGAAGTGCGGGGTATGGCCGACCATGAGCTTGACGTCGTTGCTGACGGCGGCATCGATCATGTTGTCGCACTGTTCGAGGCTGAGAGCCATCGGCTTTTCGACAAGAACGTGCTTGCCGGCGTTGCAGGCGTCGACGGTGAGGCGGTGGTGGAGGTGATGGCCGAGGACAACGGCCACGGCGTCGATTTCGTCATCCTCGAGAAGCTCGGTGTGCGAGGGATAGCCCCTGGGAATGCCGTACTCTTCCATGTACTGGCGGCGCTTCTCCTCGAAGAGGTCGGCGACGGCGACGACTTCGGCGTTATCGAGGGTGGCGATGGCGTCGCAGTGGGAGCGGGCGATGCCGCCCAGCCCGATGATTCCGACTTTCAGAGTGGCCATATGTGATTGAGGCTCCTGCGAGGTGTTACTTGAAGACGCCGCTTGTGCTGCCCTCGACGATCTGGCGCTGGAATATCAGGGTGATGATGAATGCCCATATCGTCGTGAGGATGACGATTGCATTATAGCGGAAAGAGCAGATGCCCTGGAAATGTCGCGATCTGCTACAGGCGTTGCCGCGAACGCAAAGAGAGCGGAGTAGATCAGAGCGGTAGAGTGCCTGATTTTCCATCCCGCCCGGTTCGTGCGTTTCTGGTACAATACGGCCCGTAGCCGCTTCACTGTGACCATTGCAATCAAATCAGTTGAATCAAACGCCTCCCGGGGAAAATGCCGGGGCACAGGACCGAACGGAGATGACCGGATGACAATGAAGATCGCAGTGATCGGAACCGGCGGCGTTGCCGAGAGGAACTATCTGCCCTGTATCGCCGAGCGTGATGATGTCGAGCTCAGCTACCTGAACCGCACGCGCAGCAAGGCGGAGGCGGTTGCGGAGCAGTTCGGCGGGCGCGTGGCGGCCGATGCGGCCGACCTCATGGCGGACGAGCCGGACGCCTGCCTCATTTTTACCAGGGAGATGGACCGCGTGGACGCGGCGAAGGCGTTGCTCCCGTTCAGGCCGAAGCGGCTCTTTTTCGAGAAGCCGCTGGCGGCGCGGCACGGGCAGGCGAACGTGGTGGAGGAGGACTTCTTCGACGCGCGTGAGATGCTGCAGGCGGCGCACGGCGCGGGCGTGGAGACGGCGATGGTCTTCAACTACCGCTTCTTTGAGCAGACGCGGCTGGCGCGGGCGATAGTCGAGCGGGAGGCGTTTGGACGTCCGGTGCATTTCACAGGCATGGTGCACTACAACTGCTGGAGCCACTGTATCGACCTGGTACTGCACTTCATGGGCCCGGCTGCGAGCATCAGCGCGCAGGCGTCCGAGCCGGGTAAAGGCGCGGAGGAGTCGCGCAACGTGACGGTGGCGGCGCGCCTGGCAAACGACGCCACCGGCACGCTGATCGGCACCTCCGCCATCGATCTCAAGCTGCCGCTTTACGAGTTGACCTTCGCCTATGAGCACGGGAGGCTGAGCATGCGCGACCTGGATGGCGAGATGGAGGTGATCGACTACCGCACGGGCCGGCACGAGCGCCACAATCTGACCTTTGACATCTCGCGCTGGGACCAGTACCGGGCGTCGTTCGGCAAGGCGATCAACGCCTACCTGGACAGTGTGCACGACGGTACGCCGCCGCCGATTCCGGGTTTGGCCGGTCTGCAGGAACTGCAGTTTGAGGCCGGGATCAAGCGGGCGATCGCCCGCGGCGCGACGGTGGATTTGGAGAGGGAGTTTGGGCTGGGGGGTTTGTAATTCAACCCGCCCTCGCTACGAAGCATGGTAAGGGTCGGGGCCAATCGCAGGACTGATGAAGTGCCATCACTATTCCATAAAGCGATGAGGCGCACGTGACGGGACGAACGATTCCTGACAGATTTCGTTCTCCCACTCTTGCATAGGCGGCTGAACCGTCCTGCTGCTGTTTATCCCGCCTACCTTGGTCGCGGCCGATGCGTCGATACCGCCGGACCCCAACTCGGGCCGAACGATAGTAACGGACTCCACGACGGACTGGAATGTGCTGTGCGCGCTCCACCAGGCCGCAAACGGCGACAAGTGATTGAATGACGCCCCGATCGGTAAGTGGTACGGATTTGACGCGGACAGCAGTGGTCGCGCAATTGGCCTGGACCTCTCTGACAACGGGTTGAGTGGGGCAGTTCCGCTGGGGTAAGGCAAGCCAAAGAAATAGAATGGCTGTACTTATTGGAAAACGAGGTTATCGCGACGTATCCTTTGCGATCGGCCAGGCACTCCGGAGGTAGCTGGAGGCGGTTGGGGGGTCTTGCTACCGAGAAGAATGGCCTGCTGCATCTCCCTGACCCCTGATCTCTTGTGTTAGTCCTGATGGGCCGGCGGCGTGGACTGTGAGATATGTCCATTCACGACGGCATACAAGAAGCCGATATCACTGGACAGCTGGTCGAGTTTCTCGCTCAGTGCGGCGAATCGTTCTTCGTAGCGGCTGAATCGTTCTTCGTTTCGGTTGAACTGTTCGGCTGCGTTGGCGAACATTCTTTCGATGTGGGCGAACCGCTCTAAGTGCTCTTTGGCGCTCTGTTCTAGAATGCGTTCGATGCGGTCCAGGCGGTCTTCACTCTGTTCAGTCATGGGGGATCTTCTCCTGCTGGATGTCGGGGGTTAAGCATATACCGGCTAAGGCAGCAGTTCAAGTGGGCAGTAACGACTTTGACTGGCTTGGCCTCCCGATTTGTGTCGCGCCGTAGCTATGCTTCTCCCCCAAAATGCCGGCGTCCAGATCGGTCGCCTACCACTCTCTAACGGCCACTGCCATTGAGCAACTCCGTCTTCGGTACCTCCTTGGTCGGGTCGACGAAGGGGACGCGCACCACCTCAGCGTCCACAATGCCGTCGGCGGGCAGCTGGACTTTGACCTGGGTGCCGCGTTTCCAGTGCGAGCGGGGCATGACGGCAAGGGCGATGTTTGAGCCTTGAGCCGGCGACCAGAAAGCGCTGGTGACGTAGCCGACGTCCTCGCACGAACTGCTGTCTTTGACCAGGTAGAAATCCTCGTTGTACCAGGTGACCGGCTCGCCGCCTACGCGCAGGCCGACGAGCCGCTGCTGCACACCCTCCTGCTTGAGGCGCGTGAGCGCCTCTTTGCCGATGAAATCGCCCTTGTCGAGGTCGACCTGCCAGCCGAGACGGACTTCGTAGGGGTTGTTCTCGATGTCCATGTCCTGGCCGTAGGAGAGGATGCCGGCCTCGATGCGGCGGATGTGGCTGGGCGCGATCACGCCGAGGTTGAACTCCTCGCCCTGCTCGAGAATGTAGGGCCAGACGTCGTCGGCGTGGAGCATGGCGTTGTGCAGGTAGATCTCGAAGCCGAGCTCGGCGGAAAAGCCGGTGCGCGAGATGGTTACGCGATGGCCGTTGACCGTGTCGTGGATCAGGCCGTAGTAGGGCATCTCGCGCACGTGGGAGCCGACCATCTTCTCCAGCAGATCGGCGGACTTGGGGCCCTGGATCTGGACCGGGGAGACGTCGAGCTCGTGGATGTCGACGTTGAACCTGCCGGTGGCGTTGACGCCCTGCGCCCAGAGCAGCACGTCGGAATCGGAGATGCTGAACCAGAACTCATCGTCGGCGACTCGCAGCAGCACGGGGTCGTTGATGATGCCGCCGTACTGGTTGCAGAGGATGACATAGCGGGCCTGCATGGTGGGAATGAGCGTATGGACGTCGCGGGTGATCAGATAGTCGACGAAGGCGGCGGCATCGGGTCCTTTGACGCAGATCTGACGTTCGACGGCCACGTCCCACATGCTGACGTGCTCGGTGAGGTATTTGTACTCCGCCAGCATGCCGCCGTCCTCGGGCTTGATGTAGGCGCGCGGGTGGTACTGATGGTTGTAGGTGGTGTAGGCCCAGCAGCCGGCCGCCTTGGAGAGGTGCCACCAGGGTGACTTGCGGATGCGCGTCGAAATGAGCATCCGGGCGTCGCTGTTGCCGCTCTGGCGCAGGTTGATCGGCAGGCGGCGGCGCTTGAGACCGTCAATGATCAGGGTTTGGGACATTTGAGTACCTCTGGTGGTTTCGAGTTTTCAGTTTCTGGTTTCCAGTGGGCTATCCCCGCCGCAATGGGGACTGCCTCTTGCCATTCATGCTTTCATTCTGGCGCCGCGCGGATCATAGAGGGGCTCGCGTGCGACGGTCGCGGAGAGACGTTCGCCGAAGTAGAGGATGTCGACGCCAGTCCCGATTGCGGTGTAGGCGGTTGGCAGGTAGCCGTAGACGATGCCGCGCCCGACAGTGTGGCCGTAGTTGGCGCTGGTCACATAGCCCAACACGCGCTCGCCGTCCACGATCGGTTCCTTGCCCATGACGACGGCGTGCGGATCGTCTAGGGTCATGCAGCAAAGGCGGCGGGACACGCCTTGTGCACGGATTTTCTGCAGGGCATCGCGGCCGATGAAGTCGCCCTTACCCATGCGGACGGCGAAACCGATGCCCGCTTCGTAGGGATTGTACTCGGTGTGGATGTCCTGGCCCCAGAGGCGATAACCCTTCTCAAGCCGTAGTGAATCGAAGGCGCCGCCGCCGGCCGCGATCAGGCCGAGGGGCCGGCCCGCTTCCCAGAGGATCTCCCACAGGCGCAGTCCCTGGTCGACCGGGACGTAGAGCTCCCAGCCGAGCTCGCCGACGTATGAGATGCGCAGGGCGAGGACGGGGAGCTCGGCGACGGTGATGTGCTGCGCGGTCAGGTAGGGGAAGGCAGCGTTGTCCAGGTCGTCTTCGCAGACGCGGCTGAGCAGGTCGCGGGCGCGCGGCCCCCAGAGGCCGATGCAGCAGTGGCCGGCAGAGATATCGCTCAGGCTGGCGGAGCCGTCGTGCGGCAGGTGGGCCTCGATCCAGTCCAGGTCGTGGAGGCCCATGGCGCCGCCGGTGACGATCATGAAGCGGTCCTCTGCCAGGCGGGTGACGGTCAGGTCGCATTTGATGCCGCCGTTGGGCGTCAGCATGGCGGTGTAGGTGACGGCACCGACCGGCCTGTCGACCTGGTTGGAGGCCAGGCGTTGGAGCGCGGACAGCGCGCCGGGGCCGGACAGTTCGAAAATGGCGAAGGGGGTGAGGTCGAATAGGGCCACTCGTTCTCTGGTGGCCGCGTGTTCAGCGGCGACCGCGGGGGACCATTCCTGTGCAGCCCAACCGTCGCGCTCAACGCCGGCCACATCGAGGGAGTCGAGCAAGGGCAGGTTGGCTTCGTACCACTGCGGACGCTCCCAGCCTGCGTTTTCGAAGAAGGCGGCGCCCAACTCCTTCTGCTTGGCATGGAACGGCGTCAGCCGCAGATTGCGCGGGTGGGTCATCTGCTGGCGCGGGTGGATGATGTCGTAGACCTCGCGGTACTGCTGCGCGGCGCGGGCGCGGACGTAGGGACGGCTGAGGGCGTGCGGGTGGAAGCGCCGGATGTCGCCCTCGTGCAGGTCGACGCCGGGATCGCCGCTGGCTATCCACTCGGCGACGGCCTGGCCGACGCCGCCGGCGTGTGTGATCCAGACGGCCTGGGCCGACCAGAAGCCTGACACCTGGGTTGACTCGCCCAGTACGGGGAAGCCGTCGTTGGTGAACGAGAAGATGCCGTTGAGGCTGCGTGACAGCCCGACATTTTTGAGGTTGGGCAACAGCTCGCCGGCCGCGGTCATGGCGGGCCGGAAGTGTTGCGGGGGAAAGGGCATTTCAGCCGGCGGCATGCCGGCAACGGCATGGTTGGGGAGGTCGGCGGCGTCGAGCAGGAGGGGTTCGTGCAGGTAGGAGCCGATGCCGATGCTCTCGCCGACCTGGCGGAAATACATCGCCCTGTCCTGGTGGCGCAGGAGGGGGAGGGAGACCTCTTCGGTTGCGCCGGCCAGTTCGGGCAGCGGGTCGGTTACGGCGTAGAGGTGCTGCATTGGCGATAGGGGGATGGGCACGTCTGCCATGCCGCCGACCTTGGGCGCCCAGATGCCCGCGGCGGCGACAACGAGGTCGGTCTTGATTTCGCCCTGGCTCGTATGGACCGCGCTGATGCGCCCGCCGGCGATGCCGAAGCCGGTGACTCTGACGCTGCCGAAGAACTGCGCGCCGTTTTCTTGCGCGGCGTGCGCCATGGCTGCGGCGGGCCTGGTCGCCTTCGTGTGGATATCGGAGGGGACGTAGAGCGCGCCGAGGATACGGTCCGAGAGGAGCGGAAAGCGGGCGCGCGCCTCTTCCGGGCTGAGCAGGTGGCAATCGACGCCCCAGGCGAGACCGTGGCCGCGCTTGCGTTTCAGGTCGGCGAGGCGTTCGCAGGTCCAGGCGACCTCCAGGCTGCCGACCGTTTTGGCGCAGGGCTCGCCGTCGAGTTCCATGCTGGTCCAGAGGTCGACGGTGCGGCGTGCGAATCCGGTCATGGTCTTGGAGGCGTTGACCTGGAAGACGAGGCCGGGCGCGTGGGAGGTTGAGCCGCCGGTCTCGAAGAGCGGCCCTTGATCGACGACGACGATTTCGCGCCAGCCGAGTTTCGACAGGTGGTAGGCCACGCTGCAGCCTGCGATGCCGGCGCCGATGATCACGGCGCGGGCGTGGGTTGGTAAAGTCATATGAGGCTTCGGTTTCCGAACAGCTTCCCTTATGGAACCGAGCGTTCCGATTCTCCCAACTTCACAGAGCTATCCTGCTTCGTGCTGCCGTTCGTGCCATGTTTTTGCGTGTTTGTGAATCTGACATGGCGGTCGTCCGCGTCCTTTGCTTTATGGGACGGAAGTCCTCTCATTTTGGCGTGACAGGGGGATATATGTCGACCCATGTCGGCCCATGTCGACAAATATCCCCCAATGTCTACCAATTTTTTTCTTCGGAAGGGGGATGTTTTCATAGTTTCGAGTTTTCGGTTTTGATTTTTGGTGTACCTGCTAAGTCGCTTGTTCGAATTGGTGTTCATTGGTCGCCAGGTGTTCTGACAGATTGGGCCTGCAACTGCTCAGCGATCCACGAAGGACACGAATTCACACGAAGGGCCGCGTCACGTCCGGTTAAGTCCGGTTAAGTCCGGTTAAGTCCGGCCAGGTCGGGTCAGTTGAGTTTTTCCTGCAATTGGAGACGGCGGGAGAGGCCGCCCCCTGGCAGCGGACGAATGGAGACCGGATGGTTCTTGTCAGGGTTTTTGCATTCCTGGTTTTCAGTTTCTCGTTGCTCGTTGCTTTGGCCGGTTGTTGATGTTGATGCCAGCGTAGCACATTTGAAAGTCTCTTGCTCGGGAATTTCGCCTTGTGCTGTTATTTTCGTTATTGGTCGGTCGTTTTGGCCCTTCGTGCTGCGGCGCGACCGGGTTGCTGTTGCCAGGGAGTGCGTGGTGAATTGCCGAGCAAGCTGTCTGTCCCATCGGTGATGGAGATTGTCGCGCCGGTCATGGTTCTACTATAGCGCGCGCGGCTGGCTTTTGCACGCGATTTCACCTTTTTGGTCAATTTTCGTTATTCGTCCCTGGTTTTTTTGTAGGGCTCCCTCTTCAAAGGACGGGTTTTCAGAAGTGGGGCAGCCTTGATTCATGGGTGATCCGCCGGCACGGCCGTTGGGCAGACCCCCTGGGTATGATTGGGGAAATAGTCTAATTTCTTGCTCTTCGTTGAAATACGCGTTGCGAGCGGTCACTTAGGGTCGACAGCAGGCAAAGAGAATATGCGGTCAGGCCATGATGCTGAGCTTTTCGTAGGGGACGGCGAGTCGCAGCGGCTGGTTGTTGAAGAAGCGCTGGATGTCGCGGGCGATCTCTTCGACCAGACGCATGCGGCTCTCGGATGTGTGGCCCGAGACGTGGGGGGAGAGAAAGACATTGTCCAGATCGCGCAGGGGATGGTCCGGGGGAAGCGGCTCCGGCTCGAAAACGTCGATGTAGGCGTTGAAGCGGTTCTTCTGCAGCTCGGCGACCAGGGCATCCTGGTCCAGCACCCAGGTGCGGGCGGTGTGAACGAAGAGTGCACCGTCGCAAATCGACTCGAAATGGGCGCGTGTGATCATGCGCCTGGTTTCAGGCGTGATCGGCGCATGGACCGAGATAATTTCGGCGCCGGCGAACAGCTCCTCCAGTGTGACGGAGCGCACGTCGAGCAGGCGGGCGTCCTCCGCGCTCAGATAGGGGTCGTAGACCATGACGTCGCAGCCAAACGGTTTGAGGAGGCCGATGACGCGGCGGCCGACCATACTGGCGGAGACGATGCCGACCTTTTTGGCGTAGAGCGAGTTGCCGAAATGTTCACCGGCAACTTTCCAGCCGCGTTCCTTTTTCATCACCCGTTCGTAGCGCAAGAGATTGCGCTGTCCGCTCAACATCGCCCACAGCGTGTATTCGGCGACGGATTCGGCGATCACGTCGGCGGCGCTGAGGAGGACGATGCCGCGTTCGTGGCCGGCAGGGGCGAGACGGGTCTTGACCGAGCCGGCGGCGTGGCCGACGATCTGAAGTTCGTCGGCAGCGGCGACATGCTCCTCCGTGATCTGGGGCGAGCCCCAGGCGGTGATGACGGCGGCGGCGCCGGGCAGCATCTCGAGCAGTTCGTCGCTCGTGTAGTTGCGGCCCGACTCATTCCAGAATACGGTGCCGAGGCTCTCCAGGATGGCGACAGCCTTTGGTGAGAGGATGTCTTCGGAGAGGCCGGCCGGGGGCAGATAGAGGATCTTGCGTTCTTGTACCATTCGATTTTATCAGCCTTTCACGCCGCTGAGTGAGATGCCGCGAATAATGTAGCGCTGCATGAGTACAAAGACGAGTAGCGTCGGCAGAAAGCCGAGCACCGCGCCGGCCATATCCAGCCCTGCATCGCCGCCGGAGCGGGCCACAGTGCCCAGACCGACGGTAAGGGTGCGCATATCCGATTTGGAGGTGACGATCATGGGATAGAAGAAGGAGTTCCAGTTTCCCATAAAGCGGAGGACGGCCAGCGTCGCCATAGCGGGCACGACCTGCGGCATCAGCACTTGCCACCAGCTCTGCCATAGATTGGCGCCATCGATGGTTGCGGCATCGTCATAGTCGCGGGGAATGCTCAAGTATGCCTGGCGCAGCAGGAAGGTACCGAAAATGGATGCAAACCAGGGTCCGATCAGGGCGGTATAGGTGTTCACCAGGCCCAGCTGCGAGAGAACGACAAATTGGGGCACGATCAGAGCGGTATCGGGCATGATCAGGATACCGAGGAAGAGCGCGAAGATAACATTCTTGCCCCAGAAATCGCCCCTGGCAAAGGCAAAGCCGGCCATGCTGGAGGTGATCACCCCGCCCACAGTTGATATGACCGCGACGTAGACACTGTTGAAGAGCCAGCGCAGCGCGTCCGTCCTGGCAAAGAGCGTCTGGAAATTCTCCAGCGTGATCGGCGATGGGATCAGCTCGACTGGGAAGGTGATAAAGCGGATGTTCTGGGTGAGAGATACCGACAGCATGATCAAGAACGGCCCAACGGTTGTGATCGCCACCGCCGCCATCAGTATGTAGATGATCGTCTCTCGAATCGGGTTGGGTTTTTCGACTGATGCGCTGCCGGTTTCGGATACAGACATTTGGAGAGCTCCAAAGCGATCGTTCCAAGATAAAGAGTCGGGCGCCGGTCTGTTCCGACAAGGGTTACCCGCGCTGACCGGCGCTTCTCCTTACAGTTCAGCTAATAAACGTCTTCCCCAAAACGCAGATAACGGGATTGAATCAGGGCGACGATCAGAATGATTACAAAGAAGAGGATCGACAATGCGGAGGCGTAACCGAAGCGGCCAAAGTTAAAGGCTTCGCTGTAGATTTGGTAGACCACTGTCGTTGTCGCGTTGACCGGCCCGCCGCCCGTCAAGATGAAAATTGAACCGAAGACCTGCAAAGCGCCAATCGTGGCGATCACGATGATGAAGGCTGCGGTCGGGCGCAGCAGTGGAATGGTAACGTAGCGGTGAAGGCGCCATCCGTTGGCGCCATCCACTTTGGCGGCATCATAGAGTTCATTGGGTATGGCCTGCAGCCCTGCCAGCCAGATGACCATAAAGTAACCAAACGCCTCCCACAGGCTGATCCCGACAATGCTGGGCATGGCCTGGTTCACATCGATCAGCCATTTCTGGGGCGGAATGCCGATTAGTCCGATGAGGAAGTTGATGGGGCCATCGGGACGCGGCGATAGGAAGCGACGAAAGATCAGGGCAAGGACTGCTACCGACGTGATATTGGGAAGAAAGTAGAGGGCGCGAAATGCCTTCATGCCCCGCAGCGGCCGGTTAACCAGCACGGCAACCCCGAGCGAGACCGCCACCAACAGCGGAATATACATGACCGTAGAACCAGACAGTATTGAGCATGGCCTTGTGAAGCTTGGCATCGGTCAGCATGGTCACAAAGTGATCGAGCCCCACAAATTCACGCGTCGAAAGCAGGTCGGTCTTCAGGACGCTGTAACGGAACATCGAGAGCCAGGGGACCCAAATTGAATACGAGGAAGATTATGGTATTGACGAGGATGAAGGATACCAAGGCAGAGAACGTCGTAGTCGTCTGAGGAATTGGGAGGTTGCGCGCTGGGATGGGCTCGCAACTGCCATGATCAGTTTCTCCATTAACGAACAAAAAACCGCCAGAGTTGCTAAGGTGGGAGCGATCCCGCTTCTCAGCAACTCTGCGATCTATGTTGGGCCTATCGCGGCGGAGATGGCTCCGCTAGCCATATTGTTCCAACAGGAGCGCATCGATCTCCGTCTTGATGTTCTCCAACGCTTCTTCCACTGTGGCCTGACCAAGTATGGCGGCCTGGAACTGCGGGCCGGCGACAACCTTGCTCTCCCTGCAAGAGGGTATTGGTATCGACACCGGCAAACAGCAGCGGTCCGAAACGGTCTACGTACTCGGCTGTGCAGGCGGCAGGATTCCAGAACCCCTTGGATTGGTTGTCCGACGGGGGTCCGTGCCTGCCAGGTTGGCGCGTGTCCCGACCTGTTCCGGGATAAGCATGTACTTAACCCAGGTACGGCAGCATCGACCGCGTCGCTTTGACTGGTGACGGCCCATCCCTGTCCCGAAACGATGCCGGAGACGGGGGTAACTGAGCTGTCGAATGCTGCGCGGGTGGCCGATCACGTACTCCAGATCCGGGTTTGCTGTCTACGTCCTGAATGCAGGCTGCATCTTCCTGCGTCCTGTCACCTGCTCCAGGACAACCAGTAATCAGGGAGGCCGCCTTGTTCATCGACGCTGCCGATGGCGTATTCCAGCGGGACCCAGCCATTGTCATACTCGGTGACCCAGCGGGTGAGGGCATCGATGACAGGCTGTTCGAGGAAATTGGAGGTGGTGCGGTCGTCGGAATATACCTGGCCGCCTGCTTCATGGACGGTAACCAGGAATTCACCCCAGTTAAAGGTGCTGAGGTTTTCCAGGTACCAGTTTCTTTCTGCGGCCTTTTCAGCCAGGGCATGGAGCTCGTCCCAGGTCCCGAATGCCCGCGGTGGGCGGGGTCATAGCCGCAGCTCTGAGAGCAGGCCGCCGTTGTAGGCGATGCCGTTGACTTCGGCTTCGAACAGCGGCATGTTAGAGGACCACCGTCGAGGCTGGCCGCATCGATTTCGGCGTCGCTATAGTCGGCCAGGTCTCTCGGCAGACAGAAGATCGTCAAGACCAAGGATTACACCTTTGGTGATATAGGCCGGCACTGTATCGGTGGTTGCATCCCAGATATCGGGCGCCTCGCCGGCCGCGGCCGCGGCGTAGAGTTTCTCGCGACGACCACCCCAGGGCTGTACTTCGACCTCCGCCACCGATGTCAGGAGGGCCGCATTGGAATCCCTCATTCAAAGGGGCATAGACAATGTCCCCGTCGTTCTCAGTGCGGGGATAGGCCCAAATGTCGATGGTCGTTGTAGCCATTCCTGCGTCCCCGCTATCCCGCTGCGGGCGCGGTGGGGGCTACCACAAGGCAGCCAGGAGCGAGGTGGTGGCCCACGCCGGCTGATAAGCTGCAGGAATTGACGTCGACTCAAAACCGATTGCTTCATTGTTTCCTCCTCGATGGAAAGTATGGGAAATACCGACGACAAATCCGGAAATCTGCCGTATGGATTTGGCTATGGCGTTCGTATTTCGCGGGAATTTCGAAGGAGTCTATCACGTGGACCGTGAGACAGCAAAAAATTCAGGGGCCGATACGGGCCCTTGTCGAGAAAGGATTCCCCAAAGCGCTATTGGAGTCGCTCGCGCAAGATGTCGGCCGCATCTGCTCTCGCGTTACCGGTGCCTGTTCGCCGCTGACCAGATCTTTTACCGTGACGGTGCCGGCGGCAAGCTCGTTCCCGCCGAGCAGAAGGGCGAAGGGGATATTGCGCTCTTCGGCGTAGCGGAACTGCCGGCCCAGGTTGTCGAGGTCGGGGTAGAAGTCGACGCGCAGGCCGGCGTTGCGCATTTTCGTTCGCCAGCTCGACGTTGGCGACCAGGGTATCGGGGTCGAAGTTGGTGATCAGCGCCTGCGGCTGTCCGGCCAGTTTGGGCGGGAAGAGGCCGCGTTCCTCC
>CATOTS010000057.1 GCA_951813625.1 uncultured Caldilineaceae bacterium
TGGACCGGCGCGTGCACGGGGTCAACGCCAACCTGTGGTGTATCAACAAGGAGTCGGCGGTGATCTCGAAGGCGCAGGAAGCCTCGATCGTACAGACGACCGACTACGAGGTGGGCCAGGCGCTGGTGGACCTGGCGGCGACGCTGTCGGCTTACGATCCGGCCTACTATTTGGACAGCCTGCCGGAGGGCGACCTGGGCATCATCGTGCAGGTGATGCTGTCGCGGCTTGAGGGGATGTCGGAGTGCGACTACTGCACGGAGGACGTCAACATCTTCAAGCGGGCGGCGTTCGGCCGGGTGGGCCGGTTTATGCAGGACTCGTTCCGGACGGGCGTGGAGCTGGCGTTTGTGGGCGAGTTGACGGTTGAGGAGGCGATGCAGGAGGCCAAGGCGAAGATCGACAAGGAGATTGAGGCCTCGGCTTCGGCTTAGGGATTGAACCGATGAGGCGTTTCTGAAGAGGCGCTCCGGCCGATTTGCAGGCGGGTAATCCCGCGCAGGGCCGCACCAGCGTTGCTGTGGTTTGCTGGGGGCGGCCGGCAGATGGCCGGGGCGTTTTTTTGATTGGGAGGGCAAGGGAGGAGAGAGGTCATGGTGTGAACGGGAGGCAGGGGGGAACGGGTCGGGCCGCCCCAATATTTTCATGATCTTTTCGGATGACACGTCGCGGCGCGACTTTGGCTGTTACGGGAACGGGGGCGTGCGGACGCCGAACATCGACCGGCTGGCGAGCGAGGGGATGCGTTTCAACAATGTGTTCACGACATCGCCGACTTGCGTGCCGAGCCGGGTGTCGCTGTACACGGGCCTGTATCCGATCCGCAACGGGGCGCACCCGAACTGGAGCTCGGTGAAACCGGATATCAAGAGTCTGCCGCATTATATGACTGCGCTGGGTTACCGGGTGGTATTGCTGGGGAAGAAGCATATCACGCCGTGGGAGAACTTTCCGTTCGAGTATTACGAAGACGGGGATGAGCCGCTGGGGCCGGGCAGCGCGCTGCAGGGGATCCTGGCGGAGCCGTGGGAGAGGCCGTTCTGCGTCATCATGTGCAAGTTCAGCGCGCACGTGCCGTGGCCGCACAACGACTACGGTTACGAACCGCAGGCGGAGGACATTCCGCCGCATCTGATCGACACGCCGGATACGAGGGCGATGCGGGCGCGCTATTATTCGAAGATCACGGAGATGGATGCGGCGGTGGGGCGGTGTCTGGCGCTGCTGAAGGCGGAGGGCCTGGAAGAGAACACGCTGGTGATCTACACGACGGACCACGGGTCGGACTGGCCGGACGAGAAATGGAGCCTGCACGACGGCGGGATTAACCAGCCGTTCATTGCCCGCTGGCCGGGGAAGATCGAGCCGGGGTCGGTGAGCGAGGCGCTGGTCAGCTTCGTGGACGTTTTGCCGACCTTCATCGAGACGGCGGGGGGGCGACGTCGATGAGGTGGTGGCAGCGTGCGGGGGCGAGGCGCTGGACGGAGAGAGCTTTCTGCCGGTGCTGCTGGGCGAGGAGACGGAGCATCGCGCGGAGGTGTTTGCCAACTTCACGTGGGGAGTGATGGTGGCGTACCCGATGCGGGCGGTGCGGACGAAGACGCACAAATTTATTTGGAATATCGACTCGCATTTCCGGTACACGTGGCCGGTGGACGTGGGCTGGTGGGGCGAGAGCAGGCCGCCGCCGGCGCTGACGCCGATAGCGAAACATGCGGCGGCGATGTGGGACTCATGGTTCGGGGAGGCGGAGAGGGACGGCGCGGCGGCGGAGCGGGTGCGGGCGCTGCAGTACCGGCCGGCGGAGGAGTTGTATGACATACAGGCCGACCCGTATGAGATGAACAATTTGGCGGATGACCCGGCGCAGGCGGAGGTGCTGGAAGCGCTGCGGGGGAAGGTGCGGGCGTGGATGGCGCAGCAGGGAGATGACGGCGACCCAGCCTATCACGGCGAGGCGGGGCGCGCGCGGCGGTTCCTGGATGAGTTTTTACGGGCGGCAGGTGGTGGTGAATGCGCGGATGTATTACGATACAAATGAGGCGGCGACACTGGAGCTGATGTGTCCTGTGTGGCAGGCGGAGATCCACTATACGCTCGACGGCAGCGAGCCTACGCGGGCGTCGACCTTGTACAGCGGGCCGTTCTCACTTTCGCCGCCGGCCACGATCAAGGCGAAGGCGTTCTTTGATGGCGGCGAGACGCCCTTGCGCGTGGTCGAGTTTCCCGATATCGACTACCTTTTTCATTACAAGTATCATTTCAAGCCTGTTTCGTGGTGAGAACTGCAGGTCTTGATTTCCAGGTCTTGGTGGTTTAGGCGGCGGTATCGGCATGAATGCGGGGAGGGAGGATGGGGTTGACCAAAGGGGGATGCGGTTGGTTTTGGCGTGCGTGGAGAAGAAAAGAGGCGTGGGGTCTAAACCCCACGTCTTCAGATGGAGAGATATCTGAATGTACTCCAGGGAACGATTGTGGAAATTATCGAGGCAATTATCGAGGCAATTGCTCCTGCGCCGGCGATGCTTGCGGCGGTGAACCACCTCAGACTTCGGAGTTCAGAACGCAACTCAGCGATATCGGCTTTCGTGGCCAGCTGATCATATGCCCCTTCCAGTCTGGCCAAACGTTCTCCCTGTTCTGTTGAGGCAGTCATCGCTGCCCCATTCTTCTCCGCTTCCATTCTCACTTTTCTGCGTTCGGTCTTTCATGAGTCGCAACTATTGGCTGGAGGATTTGTGCGATAAGTCTGGCTCCTTGTTATCCTGAGCCGGGAAAGGCAATAGTACTGGATTTGTAAAGTCGGGCAAAATCAGGGTTTTAGCAGAGCAGGCTATTCCATTCGATGTCAGGCTCATCATTTCGCAAAAGGGGCTTCCGTTCCGATGTCGTGGCGAAATGTGTCGATGCAGCGTTGAGGGATAGTGGTCAGCTGAACGTCAGAACTGCAGTGGTCAGCGGAAAGTGGTCAGTACCAGGGAGGGTAAGGGAGCGATGAGTGATCGTGTGAAGGGGAAGGTTGCGCTTGTGACCGGGTCCGGTTCTGTGGGTCCGGGGGGGGGGGCGGGGGGGGGGGGGGGGGCAATGGGAAGGCGGCGTCGGCGCTTTATGCACGCGAGGGCGCGCAGGTGTTTCTGGTCGATTACAACCTGGAGGCGGCGGGAGGAGACGAAGGCGGTTATCGACGGGGAGGGTGGAGATTGCACGGCGTACCGGGCCGACGTGAGCGACGGCGGGGCGGTCGAGGCGATGGTGGCGGCGTGCGTCGAGCGGTACGGCGGGATCGACATACTGCACAACAACGTGGGCATCATCGAGGTGGGCGGGCCGGTCGAGATCAGCGAGGAGAGCTGGGACCGGTTGATGGCGGTGAACGTGAAGGGGATGTTTTTGACGTGCAAGCACGCGCTCCCGCAGATGGAGGCGCAGGGGGGCGGCGCGATCGTGAACATATCGTCGATCGCGGGCATCCGCTACACGGGGTATCCGAGCGTGTCGTACAATGCGTCGAAGGGGGCGGTGATCCAGCTGACGCAGAACATTGCATTGCAGTATGCGGCGAAGGGGATCCGGGCGAACTGTGTGCTGCCCGGGCTGATGAATACGCCGTTCATCACGCAGGGGCTGCAGGAAGCGTATTCGGACGAGGGCGTGGAGGAGATGATCCGCCAGCGGGACGCGCTGTGTCCGTCGGGGAAGATGGGAGACGCGTGGGACGTGGCGTATGCGGCGCTGTTTCTGGCGTCGGACGAGGCCAAGTATATCAACGGCGTGAACCTGTTGGTGGACGGCGGGCTGACGTGCGGTTTCGCGCCGTAGTTTCGCATAGAAGCGAGATTGGGGACGTTTCCGGCGGCGGAGGAGGGGTGTGAATTGGCGAGGAAATCGCGGGCGGCGGTGGTTGTCGAGACGCGCAGGATGGAGATGCGCGCATTCGATCTGCCGGTCATTGGCGAGGATGACGGGCTGCTGCGGGTCGAGATGTGCGGCGTGTGCGGCAGCGATCCGCGCATTTACAGCTGGACGGACGGGAGCCGGTTTCCGCTGATCATGGGGCACGAGCTGGTTGGCTCCATTGCTGAGATCGGGCAGCGGGCGGCAGCGCGCTGGGGCGTTGACGTCGGCGACCGGGTGATCGTCGAGCACCTGTTTGGGTGCGGGCACTGCCGCTGGTGCCTGGTGGGCGAGTACCGTTTCTGCAAGGAGGGGCTGGGATACGGCGGACCGACGCCTGCGAGTGTGCCGCCGCACCTGTGGGGGGCGTACAGCGAGTATATGTATTTGGCGGCGAATGCGCGCGTGCACCGCATTCGCGGGGATGTTCCGGCAGAGGCGGCGGCGATGACGTGCGCGAATATCGGCAACGGTCTGCGCTGGGTGCAGACGGTCGGCGGCGCGAAGAGCGGCGATACGGTGGTGGTCGTCGGGCCGGGCGGGCAGGGACTGGCGGCGGTGCTGGCGGCGCGGGAGGCGGGCGCGGGGCGCATTGTTGCGGTCGGGCTCAGCCGGGACGAGCACCGTTTGGCGCTGGCGAAGGCATTTGGCGCGACAGATACGGTCAATTTGGACGTGGAGGATGCGGTCGAGGCGGTGGCCGCGCTGACGGACGGCGAGCTGGCCGACCTGGTGGTGGACGTTACGGGGGCAACGGCGTCGCTGCCCCTGGCGTTGGAACTGGCGCGTCCGATGGGGACGGTGATTGTCGGTTCGAACTCTGGCGCGGAGGAGGGGCGGATCGTGCCGAGCGTGATCCCGGTGAAGGAGCTGCGGGTGCAGGGGGTGAACACGCACGATACGGCGGCGGTACGTGCTGCGATCAAGGTGGTGGAGTCGGGGCGGTACCCGATCGAGAGGATGGTGACGCACCGGTTTTCGTTGGAGGAGGCGGAGACGGCGGTGCTGGCGGCGGGCGGTGAGGTCGAGCTGGAGGGGTTAATCAAGGGTGTGATTGTGCCCAACTGAGGGCGGGAAAAGGCGGCATCATGGAAACTACCTGGGATTACGCGGACCAGCGTGAATACGTGCGGCACATCCGTGAGGGGATGCCGCCGGTGATCATCAGCGCGGTGGTGACGGGCGGGCACCAGAAGAGCGAGAATCCGGCGGTGCCGGTGACGGCGGAGGAGCAGGCGGAGGCAGCCGCCGCGGTATTCGAGGCGGGGGCGACGATCATTCATATCCACGCGCGGCGGGCGGATGACCCGACGCAGGCGTCGCACGGGGCGGAGCGCTACCGGGAGATAAACGAGCTGATGCGGGCGGCGGCGCCGAAGATTCTGGTCGACAATTCGCAGGGTTTTGCGGACGTGGATACCGAGGGGAGCGGTTTTCTGGGTTCGGCGCACTTTTACAGGTCGGCGCCGATCGAGGCGGGGCCGGACATCATGGCGTTCAATCCGGGGCCGATGACGTTTCGGGGCGGCGCGGCGTATACGGGGGGCGGCGACGGGCCGAGCAAGGTGACGCTGGCGTCGTTTGACGGCGCGGAGCGGACGGCGGAGCGGCTACGTGAGAAGGGGATCAAGCCGCAGGTGTTTCTGTATCATCCAGGGCACTTGGATATCCTGGACTATCTGATCGAGCGCGATGCGCTGGAGAAGCCGTATTTTCTGCAGCTTGTTTTCGGGCAGGAGAGCGGGATCAATACAAGCATGGACAGTTTTCTGTACATGGTGCGGAATCTGCCGGAGAATTCGATTTTCCAGACATGCGCGCTGGGGTTGGAGGAGCTGCACGTGAACGTGATGTCGATGCTGCTGGGCGGACACGTGCGCACGGGGCTGGAGGACTGTATCCACTACCAGCGCGGGGAGCTGGCGGAGAGCAATGCGCAGCTGGTGGCGCGGACAGCGCGGATTGCGGAGGAGTTGGGGCGGGGTGTGGCGACGGTGGAGGAGACGCGTGGAATGTTGGGGATTTGAGGGCAGTATCGAGTTTCTTGTTTCGAGTTCTTGGTTTTCAATTGTCGGTTGTCAGTGGGTAAGGGCCAGAAGCTAGCAACTTCAGTTTGGGCCACTCCTTTTTTCGCAGGTTGTAAGTTTCTTCGCTGAAGGGGTTTTATCGGGGGAGAGGATGCTGAAGGCGGACTTTGTGGTCGTAGGGCTGGGGGCGATGGGGAGCGCGGCGCTGTATCATCTGGCGCGGCTGGGCGCGGATGTGGTGGGGATCGAGCAGTTCCGGATGGGGCATGGGCTGGGCAGTTCGCACGGGCATTCGCGGGCATTTCGCAATTTCTACGGTGATGCGCTTTACGTGGAGATGGCGGAGGCGGCGCTGCCGCTGTGGCAGGAACTGGAGGCGCGTTCGGGTGAGAGGCTGCTGACGCTGACGGGGCTGTTGCAATTTGCTGGGCCGGGCAATCCTGTTCTGACGCAGAAGGTCGGCGTGATGGAGGCGCTGGGGCGGCCGCACGAAATGCTGAGCGCGGCCGAGGTTGCGGCGCGTTTCCCGACGCTGCGGCTGCCGGAGGAGAGCGTTGCCTGCCTGACGCCGCTGGGGGGATTTCTGGATGCGGGGCGGTGCGTGCTGGCGCATCTGCGGCTGGCGCGGGCGATGGGGGCGGCGGTCCACGAGGAGGTGAGGGTGGACGGCGTCGAGCTGGGCGGCGGGTTCCCGGTGGTGGAGACGTCGGCGGGGCGTTACGAGTGCGGGCGGCTGATCATCACGCCGGGGCCGTGGGCGCCGGAAGTGCTGGAGGCGCTGGCGCTGCCACTGGAGGTAACGCGGCAGCAGAAATTTTACTTCCGGCCGCGGGAGAGGGAGGGATACGGGCCGGGGGAGTTGCCGGTTTACGGGGACATGGAGACGCAGTTTTACGGTTTTCCGGACTATGGCCCGGGCTTGAAGGTGGCGGACGACGGGCTGGGCGAGGCGACCTCGGCGGACGGTGTTGACCGGACGCTGGACGGGGAGAAGCGGGAGGCGCTGGGGCGCTGGCTGGCGGGGATCATGCCGGGGGCCGGGTTTTCGTATGTCTCGGGCGCGACCTGCATGTATACGATGACGCCGGACCGGGACTTTTTGATCGGGCCGCACCCGGAGAACGGGAATGTGCTGGTCGCGGCGGGATTCTCGGGGCACGGCTTCAAGTTTTCGGCGCTGGTTGGCAAGATACTGGCGGAGCTGGCGGTGGAGGACAGGACGGAGCAGCCGATCGAGCGGTTCCGGCTTGACCGGTTCGCGGCGGCGGAGATGTAGAAAGCGAAAGTGGCGGCTGACCTGGAGCCCGACTTCAAGCAGTTACCGCTTTCAGGCCCCTGCCAAGTTGGCCTGAATCTCGTGTACACTGGACACCAGGCTTATCGTCTATCAGCCTTCAGGCGGATTCTGCGTAACTCGAAACTTTCAAGCCGGCGTCTGTTGGCGCCGTTTCTTAACCATCGTGTAACTACTAAGCCACATACGCATCTGTCTCGACCAGTCTTCCATCCCCGCCGCCGTTCAGATTATCTGATTGTGTATTCGGTTGGCAGCCGCCAGGTTGGTCGGGCCGCACTGCTGGGAATACGACGCAATGTCGGTGAGCGCTGGTTTTGGAGGGGGGCGTTGCGGGGGGACTCCCCCCGCACAAGGGAGGGCCGCAGGCCCGACCGTCCAAAGAGCAAGGAGAGAGAAAACACCTTCGCTCGCTTCATTCATGGCCGCAGACTGATAGCGGCTGAGTAGTTACACCATCGTGCTGCCCCTCCACAGGCATGATGAATTGCTCCACTATACACTTTAGCTTGTGGTCCAGTTTTTGGGGCCAAGCTCATCTGGATGCTCCTTATCGTTTCCATTTCGCGGTTCAGTCATTGGGGCCAAACGGAGCGATCGAAAGTGGAAGACATTTGATGATTGCATTGGATAGGGGTTCTGAAACATGTTTGTACACAGATGGCAGCCTTTAGAAGGTCTAGACGGCCAATCTTGCAGTGTGGATTTCCAAGAGATCGACTCGCTTCACCAGCAGTGGCTGAGTTTCCGTGAACAACGCGAAGAGTCTAATTCCGATGCTTACAGAGCTTTTCTGGAGCGCTTGGACCGCCGCTGGGCGATCGAAACAGGTATCATAGAAGGTTTATACGACATTGACCGCGGCACAACGCAAACCCTCGTAGAAAGCGGCTTCCTTGCCGACCTGATTGATCGTACTGCTACAGATCGCGATCCTAGGGATCTTGTCAAAGTCTTGAAAGACCATCAGGACTCGGCAGAATTTGTTACCGAATCCATTCGGAACGGGAGACCGCTTTCGCGTAACTACATTTGTGAACTCCACCAATTGTTACTCCGAAACCAAGACACATATAGGGCAGTAGATCAATTTGGTCGCGAATTTGATGCCAAATTGGATAAGGGGAGTTTCAAGGAGCAACCCAACAATCCAACCCGACCCGATGGGCAGATTCACCAGTACTGTCCTCCAATCCAAGTAGAAAGTGAGATCGAAAACCTAGTTGATTTGTACCACGACTTTGAGGTGGCGGGCGACAGCTATCATAAGCTTCTGATTGCGGCATGGTTGCACCATAGATTCACACAAATTCACCCTTTTCAAGATGGAAACGGAAGAGTTGCACGGGCGTTGTTAACCTGGCATCTGGCAAGAGAAGGGTACTTGCCTATCGTTGTAACGCGGGATGATCGAGAACAGTATATCGAGTGTTTAGAGTCTGCCGACGCCGGTGATCTCAGTCCCCTGGCTCAATTCATTGTTCGACTGGAAAGACAGATGATCTTGGAGGCATTGGCAGAGCCTGAGCCTGTCACAGATTTTGGCCTGGTCAGTCAGGCGCTGGATCATATAACTGAGCAAATCAAGCGGCAGCAAAGAGAAAGACTAGCTCAGATGCGCTCGGTCAATTGTGTCGCTTCTTCCCTTCAGGACACGGCCAAGGATTATCTGGAATCTCAAGCAGGTCCGATCCGTCAGCGGCTTTGCGATGCTGGCCTCACAGTAGATTGCGTAGTCGATGCTGGCGGTCCAGGCGACAAGGAACACTGGTATCGGTCTCAAGTGGTTCAAACTGCCAGGGATGCCAGTCATTGGGCTAACTTGAATGAAGATAGATTCTTTATCCAACTGTCCATAAATCCAGAGAACCGGTCACGTACACCGCGCCTTATTTTTGTTGTATCCCTTCATCATGTGGGTCGTCAACTAACCGGGATTATGTCCGCGACCGCCTTCTCTCAAATCGTCAAAGTTAAGGATTTCAGGACGGAAGATTCTGAAGAACCGGCCGACTCCGAATGCAGAAACTGCACCACTGATTCGTTTACATTCACGTGGGATGTCGATGCTGAAACTGTTGCACCGCGATTCACTTCTTGGATTGAGGCAGCACTATTAATTGCGCTGCGCCACTGGAGCGAATTCATATCGTGATTGCTGTGTTAGCAGGGAACGAAACCCGTGGTCAAGATGGCACCTGAACTTTCCCGCTTTATTCAAGCTGCCTTTGCGCCGGGAGCGACAGGCGAATTGTGGAGCACATTGCGAGAAATGTGAACACGAGCTTGGCCCAAATGACTAGACCACGATACGGGAAGGAGAAGCTGCCTCCAAACGTATACGGTCAGCGCTGCTCAGGGCGCGTAGCGTGGCTTACAACTTAACGTTGAAGCCGCCGGATTCATCGGTTTCTCTCTTGCCCAACCCCTGGCCTGGTTCGACATCGAGTAGCTGACATTTAGTCGAGGGTCGCTGGATGTACTTGCGGTCGAGCCCTGACCTTGAAGATACGCGGTCCGGCCATGCACACTTTGTCTTGCCTCTACCGCTTGTCTTGAAGGGGATACGCATCAGCTCCCTATCCACGTCTCCAAACTCTCTTACCAGGTAGAACTCCAGCGGGCGGCGGCGTTACATTTTGCGGCATTCCAGAAGATCCAGGATTTGCGAGATCCGTCCAGGGACCTCATTTGTGAAGTAGAAATCGTCGGTTTCGTTGCCCAAGGGGCATGGTTGGCGCCGACATGACAACTCATCCCATTTCTGCCAATACAGGTAGAGGAGGCGCTGATGAGAATGCATGAAAGCAGATTCCGGGTCAATCGACTGCGGTTCTCAGCCCAACGGATTCCTTGAGCTATACGACCCAATTGATGAAGGAGCAACCATGAGTGAGTCATACGAGTCAGATGCGCGGACGTTCTACCGGGACGCGGTGGTGATCGACAGCCTGAACGTGAGTAACTGGGAGAGTCCGGCGGTGTTCGAGAGCCTGCACACAGGGGGCATCACTGCGTTCAATGCGACGGCGGCGACGTTGGAAGGTTTCACGCAGACGCTGGACAACATCGCAGCGTGGCTGCACCGCATCAGGCGGTACGAGGAGACCCTGATGCAGGTGACGCGCGTGGAGGACATTTTGGAGGCGAAGCGGAAGGGAAAGGTCGGCGTGATCCTGGGTTTTCAGAACGCGACGCCGATCGAGAACGACCTGGACCGGCTGGCGTTGTTCCACGCGCTGGGGGTGCGGGTGATCCAGCTGACCTATAATGAGCGCAATCTGCTGGGGAACGGCTGCTTTGAGCGCCGCGATGAGGGGTTGAGCAACTTCGGCGTGGACGCGGTTGCGGAAATGAACCGGCTGGGGATTCTGATCGACCTGTCGCACGTGGGCGAGCGGACAACGATCGAGGCGATCGAGACTTCGGAGAGGCCGGTGGCGATCACGCATGCCAATGCCAAGTCCTATTTCGACACGGAGCGCAACAAAACGGACGAGGCGCTGACGCGCTGTGCGGAGAAGGGGGGCGTGATCGGCGCGACGTCGATTACGACGTTCCTGCGCAAGGGGCCCGAGTCGACACTGGCTGATTTTGTCGACGCGATCGATGACCTGGTGGCGCGGGTGGGCATCGACCAAGTGGGGGTGGGGAACGATTTCACGCAGGACCAGCCGGACGCGTTCTGGAAGTATATTTTGTCGCAGCAGGGGACGAAATATCCCGGCAAGTTCGTGGTTGACCCGGCAATCGACTATCGCAAGGTCCAGCTGTATCCGCCTGGGCTGGAGACGCCGGCGGATATGCCGAACCTGGCGGCCGCGCTGCTCGAGCGGGGCTACAGCACGGACGACGCGGCCAAGATCCTGGGCGGGAACTGGCTGCGTCTGTTCGGCGAGGTGTGGGCAGCCTGAACCCGTTCTGTGCCGCCCGGCTCAGAGCGTATCGGGGATCCTCGGTCTGAGCATCACCCGCCAGTAGTAGCCGTCGACCTGGCAGAAGATGAGGTTGGGCTCGACCTCGCAGATGGTCGGATAGGATGAGCCGATGCCTTCGCCGATGGTGGTCTCGACCCAATCGCGGCCGGTGCCGTCCTCGCTGATGGCGAGTTTGACTATGGCTTCGCCCATGCCCGTTTCGCCGGGTCCCCCCGGTGAGCCTGGGGGATAGCGCACGCCGAAGCAGCAGAGCAGACGGCCGTCGGCAAGCTTGATGAGGCAGGGGTCGAGGCCACGCTCGAGGCCGGTGTAGACCGGTCCTTCCCACGTTTTGCCATTATCGGAGCTCCACGCGCCGTAGAGGGGCGTGTAGTTGCCGCTGCGCATGATGCAGTAGAGCTGGCCGTTGTCGAGCATGACGATGCTGGGCTCGCCATAGCCTTCGCCGACGGCGTCGTCGTCCTCGGTTGGAGCGGCGACGGTGGAGACGTAGTCCCACGATTCGCCGGCGTCGGTGGAACGCACGACCGCGGTGCGGAGCTTGTAGGGCTCGTCTCCCGGGAACTCTGCCCGGTTGCGGTTGCCGACGGGCACGACGCGATCGGAGTGGAAGTTGCCTTCGATGGCGGCGAGCAGGGAGCCGTCGGGCAACTCGATTATGCTGCGCCAGGTGTAGATGCCGTACCATTCGTAGCGTTTGCGCTTGCGGCGAGGGCCGTCGGGGATGCGGAAGACGGAGGTTACCTCTTCGATGGTTTCGAGGTCGTCGGTGGAGCGCCAGAGCGGGGCGTGGTAGATGCCGAGGGACTCGTATTCGAGGTCCTGGCCGAGGGCGAGGAAGAGGCCGGGGCGCCAGAGAGTGGCGACGAACAGGTTTTCCTCGCCGATGCCGTCAGGATTGTTGGGCCGCAGGATGCGCTGCCAGCGGTCATCGTCGTGTGGGATGACAGTGCGGCCGCCGTCGACCGACTTCATGTTACCGCGGAAGTAGATTGTGCCGTCGGGGCTCTGGACGCAGCGGACCCAGATGAAGTTGCGGCCCTCGCCGAAGTTGCGTACCTCGCCGACTTTGAGGACGAAGGGGAGTTGGGACATTGTTGGCTCCATTTGCTTGATGGCGCGGGCGGAGGCGCGGACGCGCTCATTTCATGTCATATTTGATGGCGGCGGCTGGCGCCGCGCGGCTCAGAGCGTATCGGGGATCCTCGGCCTGAGCATGACGCGCCAGTAGTAGCCGTCGACTTGGCAGAATATCAGATTGGGCTCGACCTCGTAGATGGTCGCATAGGCGGAGCCAAGCCCCTCGCCGATGGTTGTCTCGACCCAACTGCGGCCGGTGCCGTCCTCGCTGATGGCGAGTTTGACGAGTCCGGCGCCCTTGCCCGAGTCACCGGGACCTCCTGGGGTGCCGGCGGGGTAGCGCATGCCGTAACAGCAGAGCAGGCGTCCGTCGGCGAGCTTGAGCAGGCAGGGGTCGAGGCCGCGCTCCAGACCGGTGTAGACCGGACCCTCCCACGTATTGCCGCCATCGGAGCTCCACGCGCTGTAGAGGGGCGTGTAGTTGCCGCTGCGCATGATGCAGAAGAGGTTGCCGTCGTCGAGCAGCGTGAAGCTGGGTTCGGCGAAGCCTTCGCCGACGGCGTCGTCGTCCTCGGAGGGGCGGGCGACGGTGGAGATGTAGTCCCACGACTGGCCCTGGTCGGTGGAGCGAACGACGGAGGTCCGGAGCTTGTAGGGCTCTTCGGAATGGATTTCGCTCTTGTTGCGGGCGCCGACGGGCGCGACGCGGTCGGAGTGGAAGTTGCCCTCGATGGTGGCGAGGAGGGCGCCGTCGGGCATTTCGACGATGTTGCGCCAGGCGTAGAGGCCGTACCATTCGCCGGGTTCACGTTTGCGGCGCGGGCCGTCGGGGATGCGGAGGACCGAGGTGATCTCGTCGATGGTTTCGAGGTCGTCGGTGGAGCGCCAGAGCTGGGCGTGGTAGGTGCCTAGGGCGTCGTATTCGACGCTCTGGCTGAGGGCGACGAAGAGGCCTGGCCGCCAGTGGATGGAGATGAGGCGGTGCTCCTCGCCGTAGTCTCGGGGTTGATTGGGGCGCAGGATGCGCGCCCAGCGGTCGTCGTCGTGCGGAACGACGGTGCGGCCGCCGTCGACCGATTTCATGTTTTTGCAGAAATAGAGGGTACCGTCTGGGCTCTGGGCGCTGCGGACCCAGCCGAAGTTCTGGCCCTCGCCGTATGTGCGGACCTGGCCGACTTTGAGGACGAAGGGAATCTGGGACATCGTGGGCTCCTATTTTTCGATCAGGGCGCGCGGGTCGAGTGCGTCGCGCAGGGCGTCGCCGATGAAGTTTATGCAGAGGACGGTGAGGGTGATCATGAAGCCGGCGGGCAGCCACATCCAGGGCCTTTTTTCGAGGTTGTCGAGCGAACGGACGGCGCCGACGACGTTGCCCCAGCTGGCGGTCGGCTCCTGTACGCCAAGGCCGAGGAAGCTGAGAGAGGTCTCGGTGAGGATAGCGCCGGGCAGGCTGAACGCCAGCTGGACGATGAGGTAGGGGATCACGTTGGGGAGAACGTGGCGCAGGACGATCTGTCTTGTCGACACACCGATGCTGCGGGCGGCCATCACGAAGTCCTCCTCGCGCAGCGAGAGAATCTGGCCGCGCACGAAGCGGTATATCTCTCCCCAGCCCAGCAGGCCGAGGACGATCATCGTGACAACGATGTTGGGGTCGCCTGTGAGCGCGGCAATGCTGATGACGATGATCAGGGCGGGCATGGCATTGACGATCTCCATCGTCCGCTGCAGGACGACGTCGACTGCGCCGCCGGCGTAGCCGGAGATGGCGCCGGCCACGATGCCGATGGTGAACAGGATGCCGGTGATGACGAGTGAAACGGACAGCGAGACGCGGCCGCCGTAAAGCACACGCGCCCAGACATCGCGTCCGACTCTGTCTGTCCCCAGCAAGAATGTCGAGCTGGGGGGAGCATACCGGCTCATCACGTCAAGATGGGTCGGGCCGCGCGGGGCAAGCAGCGGCGCGGCGATGACCAGCAGAAGAATAACGGCGAGAACGACCGTACTCACAATCGCCAGGCGATGCCGGCGGAAGCGAGCCCAGGCGCGTGAACTGAGTGTTTCGGTTGGTTCTTCGATCTGTAATGTTGCCAAACTTATCTTTCCAGGCGCACGCGCGGGTCAACCATCGTGTAGACCATGTCGGTCAGCAGGATAACGGCGATGCTCAGGATGGAACTGATCATGACCAGCCCCATAATCACCGGATAGTCGCGCTCTCTGACAACGCGAATGAACAGGAGGCCCAGCCCGGGCCAGGAGAATACGGTTTCGACGATGACCGAGCCGCCGAACAGCCACATAATCATGCCGCCCACCAGCGTCGTAACCGGGATGAGACAGTTGCGCAGGGCGTGCTTGAGCATGACGAAGTTTTCTGACAGCCCCTTGGCGCGGGCGGTTCGGATATAGTCCTCGCCCATCACCTCGAGCATGGCGGTGCGGGTGATGCGCATGATATAGGGCAGGCCGCCGAAACTGAGCGTTGCGGCCGGCAGGATCAGATGGCGCAAACGGTCCCAAAAGGAGTAGGGCATGCCGACCGTCTCATAGCCGCCGGTCGGCAGCCAGCCCAGCACCAGGGCGAAAACGTAGATCAGCAGCATGGCGAGGAAGAAGCCGGGCATGCTGACGTAGAAAAAGGAAAAGAAGGCGGCGCTATAGTCGAAAAGCGAGTACTTCCTGACGGCCTGAAGCACGCCCAATGCGATCCCGAGAAAGGTACTCAAGGCAATGCTGAGAAGGTTTCAACTGAACTGAGGGCCAGGTAAAGTCGCCGATGATCTCGGAGACGGGGATTTTGGAAATCATGGAGCGGCCCAGATTGCCGCGGGCCAGTTCGCCCAGCCAGAGGACGTAGCGTACATACCAGGGGCGATTGAGTCCGCGAATTTCGCGCTGGGTCTCGATCATCTTGTCAAGCTTTTCCATGGTCATGCGCTGCCCGGCTCCGGACGTACCCAGGAGCGGTTCATCATCAGGGTGACGGGGTCGCCGGGCGCGAAGCTATAGAGAGCAAAGTTGACCAGGCTGATGACAAACAGGACCGGGATCATCAGCATCAGCCGCTTGACGAGATACCTGCCCACGAGCTACGCCTTTCGCACATGTCGGGCAGGCGGTCGGCGTCGGGCCAACCACCTGTCCGGTTCAGCATGAAGGCGGCGGGCGCCCGCCGCGCCCGCCGTAGTTGATGGCCTTGCGCCGACTACTCTTTGAGATACCAGTCGGCGGCGTTGAAGGAGGTGTCGCCCAAGCTCGGATTCCAGATGAAGTTGCCTACCTTGTCGCTAACGAGATGGCAGAGCGGGTCCTGCGTTACCCACAGGTAGGGCAGCTCGTCGTTCATGATTGCCGAGATCTTCCAGGCGATCTCCTGCGCCGCTTCAGGATCGATGGTGGCGGCGGACATGCTCACCAGCTCATCGAGTTCCTCGTTGCAGTAGGCGGTCCACTCGGAGTAGACGCCCCCGCAGGTCCAGTGGCCGGCGACCAGGGCGGGGTGGCTGCCGTCGTAACCGGCCTCTGCCCAGAGGTCCATGTTGCCTT
>CATOTS010000058.1 GCA_951813625.1 uncultured Caldilineaceae bacterium
GGCAGACGACGTAGAGGCCGTGCTCGCGCGCCGCCTGCGAGAGCGCGGTGACGGTCGGGCCGTCGAGGGTCTCGTCCGCGACCCAGGTGTCGGAGGCGTCGAGGCAGTTGCAGATCTCGGGGAATGCGACGAGGTCGCTCTGCTCGCGTGCGGCCGCGGCGACGTAGCCGCACGATGCGGATGAGCGTTTTGTTTTCTGCAGTCGTTCGGGCTCGTCGGCGGGCAGGGTGGGGAAGTTGACCAGGCTGATGTTGGCGTAGCGGGGCACGGGAGGCGCCTCCTTTCTGTTACAGCGCAGGGCGCGGATTGCGCGCCTTTCGGCGGGAGCGGATGGCACCATTTTCGCCGGGACTGAGGGCGTTGTCAATGCTGTGCGATTGCGGCGCGTCGCGCGCTCAATGTATGATGGAGCCGGAGATGATTTATCAAAACACACGCTTCTGCCCGCACCCCTCCAACGGAAGGCCCGCGCCATGCCGAACAGCCCAACACGCCCCAACATCATCTTTGTTCTCACCGACGACCAGGGCTACGGTGATCTGGCCTGCCTCGGCAATCCCATTCTGAAGACGCCGGCGCTCGACCGCCTGCACGCCGACAGCGTGCGGCTGACCGATTTTCACGTAGCTCCCGTGTGCACACCGACGCGCGGCGAGCTGATGACCGGCCAGGACGCGCTGCGCAACGGCGCGACATTCGTCTGCATGGGCCGCTCGCTGCTGCGCGCGGACCTGCCGACGATGGCCGACATCCTGGCCGCCGGCGGCTATCACACCGGCCATTTCGGCAAATGGCACCTGGGCGACAACTATCCCTACCGGCCGCAGGACCGCGGCTTCCACGAAACCGTTCATCACCCTGCCTGGGGCATCACTTCGGCGGCCGACTACTACGGCAACGACTACTTCGACGACCACTACCGCCACAAGGACGAGGTCAAGCAGTACCGCGGCTATTGCACCGACGTCTGGTTCGAGGAGGCGATGCGCTGGATGCAGGGCTGCCACGAGCGCAGCGAGCCCTTCTTCGCCTACATCGCCACCAATGCGCCGCACGGCCCGCTCTGGGTCCCCGACGAATACCGGCAGCCGTACCTGGAGGGCATCCGCCGCGACGAGGCCAGCTTCTTCGGCATGATCGCCAACATCGACGAGAACATGGCGCGGCTGGAGCGGTTCCTGCTCGACAACGGCATCCGCGACAACACGGTGGTCATCTTCATGACCGACAACGGCACCGCCACCGGCGAGGAGATCTACAACGCCGGCATGCGCGGCAGGAAGACATCGCTATACGAAGGCGGTCACCGCGTGCCCTGCTTCATCCGCTGGCCGGACGCGGGTCTCGACGGTGGACGCGACGTCGGCGGCGTGACGCGCGGGGTCGACATCCTGCCGACGCTGGTCGACCTGTGCGGTTTGCAGGCGCCGGACGGCTGGACGTGCGACGGTCTTTCGCTGGCGTCGCACCTGCGGGAGCCCGACAGCGCCGTCCTCGATCGCATATCCGTTGTGCAGTACGGCCACGCCAACGAGGGCGTCCGCTTCGGCTTTACCGGCAAAGACCAGGCTGCGGTGATGTGGCGAAACTGGCGGCTGGTCAACGGGCGCGAGCTCTACAACATCGGGGAGGACCCGGGCCAGCAGCAGGACGCGGCCGCGGCCAACCCGGAGCTGGTGAAGCGCCTGCGCGATGATTACGCGGCCTGGTGGGACGGCGTCAGCGATACGATCACGACCTACCAGCCGCTGACGATCGGCGCCGAAGCCGAGAACCCGGCGCGGCTGTGCAGCTGCGACTGGGCCTGGGTCTACGCCGACAATCAACAGGGCATACGCGGCCCGGCCTTGGACAGCGGCACGTGGCACGTGGACGCGGCGCGGCCCGGCCTCTACGACTTCACGCTGCGCCGCTGGCCCGAGGAGTCCGGCCTGGGTATCGCCGACCCGGCGCCGGTGATGCAGGGCGTGGACGGCAGCTGGCCGGCGGGCAAGGCGCTGCCGGTGTCGTCAGCCTGGCTGCAGGTGGGACGCAGCGAGCAGACGTTATCGGTGCCGCCGGACGCTTCCGGTCTGACATTGCGCATGGCGGTGGAGCAGGGCCCGACGACGGTGAGGAGCTGGTGGCATGACGGGGAGGGCAACCGGCTGGCGGGGGCTTACTATCTGACGGCTGAGCGCGTGCGGGGATGACAACTCGGCGGCCAGTTGCCGGTGGCTTTCCGGTGAACTTGACAAGGACTCTTGAAGTAGATGGCGCGAGAGGAGAGAACAGAGCACACCATGGAGCTGAAAGAATATGACGCGGTCGATTTCCTCGACAGCGATGAGGCGCTGGTCGAGTATCTGAACGCGGCGCTGGCCGAAAAGGATCCGAAATACTTTGCCAAGGCGCTCGGAAACGTGGCACGCGCCAAAGGGATGACCTCCGTTTCTGATGTGAGCGGACTGGGAGGGCAATCTCTTTACCGGGCGCTTTCGGAGGACGGCAATCCACGGATCGACACGCTGTTCCGTGTTCTGGACGCGCTGAACGTCCGGCTCGCAATTGCGGAGGACGGTTGATTGTTGGTGACCGGTGGCCAGTTGCCAGTGGCCAGAAGCATCAGCGGTCTGTAGCGGCCGCTGGCCGCCGACCATCAAGATTGCGGCAGGTCGCGGCCGGCGGTGGCGCCGGGGCCGCCGGCGGCCATGTAGCCGTAGCTGGCGCCGCCGGGGTCGTCGGTAACCCAGAATGAAAAGAGCTGGCCCGACTGCAAGTGAAAGCGCAGCCTGCAGGGCCGGCCTTCTGCTGCGGAGAGGTTAGCGCCAGAGGACCATGTCACTTCGGCGCGCGTGCTGTCGGCGCTGACGGCGGCGCATTCGGCGGCGGACAACCCCTCGATTTCATTTCCATCCGTGTCCAATACGGATACTCGCAACTCAGCCTGCGCGGCGTTGACGTTGACGAAGAGACGGTCGCCGTTGAATCTGACGGGGCGCGTGGTCAGCATGCCGCCGGCCGCGCCCGCCTCCATATGTGCGAAGCCGTCGCGGCGCAGGGTCGCGAGGCCGGTGCTGGCGCCGGCGTACATGACCCGCCGCGAAAGGCCCGTCGGTCCCGTGTCATTTGGCCCAAGCCGCGGCGACAGGCCGGAAAAACCGGCAAAGTAGAAGAAAATCCGGTCGTGCACCACCAGGCAGAGGCCGCCGCAGGCGTGGAGATAGGCGCGGTTCCAGTCGCCAACCCTGCGGCTCGAGGCGAGGAATGGCGAACGGTCCGGGCGGCTGAAATGGAAGCCGTCGCGGCTGTAGGCCAGCCCCAGGTCGATCGTCTTGGGCACGCCGTCGGCCGCGCAGATATCGTTCTCCGGGCCGCGGAAGATGGCGAACATCCCCAGCATGAGGCTCTCGTAGGGGGTGACGTTGACGTCGTAGAGGGCGACCTTGTGGGCCGGGCGGGCGGGGTCGGGCAGGTCGTCGCGGTCGACGCGCTGCCAGAAGACCTCGTCACGCTCCCTGTCCCACTGTGCGCCGCGCAGGAAGTCGTCCGCCTCGCTGTAGAAGCGGGCGCGCAGCCTCAGCTTGGCGTCGATGCGGGCGGCGCGGCGGATGCTCATGCACCATTTGCGCCGAAAGGGATTGTAGAAGAAGGAGGAGTTGTCGCCGAGCTGCGTGGTAGTGACCGGGTCGCTCCAGTGGATGCCGTCGGGCGAGACCTGCGCCCAACCTTCGGAGGCGATCTCCTCAGCGCCCGCCTGCCCCTGCCGCGTGTTCGGGGGAAGGGGCGGCTGCCCCGGCGTCGGCTTGTAGTGGCGGTAGAACTGGAACATCTTGAAGCGCTGCGCCGGGTCGGGTGTGTCGCTGTCCAGCCAGACGAGACAGCCGTCGCGGTCGGAGCCGCCGCGGTTCGGCCAAACCAGGTTCGTGCCCGGGGTGACGTCGAGCTGCGGCCGTTCCCAGTGGATGCCGTCGGCGCTGGTGGCGAGGGCGGTGCTGTGGAACCAGCCCGGCATATACCACAGCTTGAAGAGTTTGTCCTGTGGGTCGTACCAGGCGCCGTCGTTGAAGGGCGCGGCCATCGGGCAGAAGCCGTCGTCCAACTCCTCCTCGGTCTCAGGCTTGAGCACCGGGCTCTGCGGGTGGATCTCCGGTTTGCCGAAGACGCGCGTCAGCGTGGTCTCGTCGATCAGAAAATCATCCACGAAGAGCTGCCGTCCCAAGTCGATGGGGATGACCTGCGGGGGATTATCGAGATAGGGCACGGGAATCGGCTCGCGCGAGCTTTCGGCCACGCTGTGCGGCGGCCAGGTTTGGGGGAGGGTGATGCCGTTGTAGAGTGTTTCTTGCGTCAATGCCTGATCTCAGGGAAGGTCTGGGTTGCAGTTGGGTTGGCGGCACAGGCAGCGCGTATTGGCCAGAATTGGCCATGAATTAGCCATGAATTAGCCATGAATTGGCCAGAATTAGCCCGGAATAGGCCGGAATAGGCCGGAATAAGCCCAGAATAAGCCCAGAATAAGCCGGAATTGGCCACTCTCTGATTGTACAACAGTTCCCACAGCGCCCCTTGCCATAGACGCCCAGGAGTTCCGCGCTTGAGGGTTGGCGGGACTTCGTGCGACCGCCGCCTCTGGCCCTTTCAGGATGCTGGAGGGGACGGGCTCGATGCCGATGTGGAAGGAGAGGGGCCATGCACGGTAGAGGCGCATTTTGAGGCGGAGCGAACTGCCGACAGGGTCGGAAATGCGATCGGCCCGCCGCGGAATGGTCCGCGGCCATCCTTGGTGTACGCGGGCTGTGGCTTACTCCGGTGTCCAAGAGCTGGTCGATCGATTTGGTGCAGGGGACCTGAACGTTGAGCAGCAGGCGCTCATCGTGGCGGCGCGTGTCAGGCGCGATTGCAAGCTGATTCGGGGCCGGGTATGATCGGCGCAGGCTGGCCGGACCGAGCTGCTTTAGGGTAGGCTAATGAAGGGGGTCCTCAATGAGCAACGACCGATTTCTATTGCAAGAGCACGTGGATGCGGTCTACGAATCTGCGGCGCGGCGGCTGGCGTTTTCAGCGCGGACCGAGGCGGAGTTTGGCGCGTGGCAGGCGGCGCTGCGGCAGAAAACGCTGGCCCTGATCGGGCTGGCGGGGCGCACGCCGCCGGAAACGGTGGCGGCGGAGAAGCTGCGGGCGGTGCAGCGCGAGGGCTACATAGAGGAGAAGTATCTCCTGGACGCGGGCGAGGGCGTGGCTGTCCCCGCCTATTTGCTCGTCCCGGAAACGGCGCCGCCCTACCGGCCGGTGCTGGTCTTCCACGGGCATAACCCGTCGGTGCAGTGGATTTTGGGCAACTATCCCAACGCGGAGGAACGGGAGAGCAGGCTCAAGGCGGACAACAACTATGCGCAGGCCCTGGCGCAGGCGGGTTATCTTGTCTGCGCGGTGGAGCAGCGCGGCTTTGGCGAGCGGCAGACCGAGGACGGGCGGGGCAGCGTTCACGAGAACTCGTGCCGCCACCTGGCGTTCGCCTACCAGATGGCCGGCCGCAACCTGGTCGGGGAGCGCTGCTGGGACGGGATGTGCGCGATCGCGTTTCTGCAGGGCCGGCCGGATGTGACGCCGGGCGTGCTGGGCTGCACGGGCAATTCGGGCGGCGGCACGACCGCGCTGTGGCTGTCGGCGATTGACGAGCGCATCACCGTCTCGGCGCCGGGCTGCTATCTCTGTTCGTTCCGCGAATCGATCTACAATCTGCACCACTGCGAGTGTAACTATGTGCCCGGCATCCTGGAGTGGGCGGAGATGGGGGACCTGGCCGCCCTGATCGCGCCGCGGCCGCTGCGGGCGATTGCGGGGGAGAAGGACGATCTTTTCCCGGTCGCGGGTGTGCGCGAGCAGTTCGCCGTCGCGGCGCAGGCCTACGAGCTGCTGGGCGTAGGGGAGCGCTGCTCGCTGGCGGTGCATCCTGGGCCGCATGGGTACAATCACCGGATGAGTCACGAATGGTTTGGGAGGTGGTTGGGGGCGGGTTAGGCGCTGGTGCTGCTCGGGCCGGCGGGACTAACGCCTCCACCATCGGCGGGAACTCAAAATCGGCGATCAGTTTCCAGCGGACCGGACGGATCCTGCCGCGTTTACGAGGAAATGTTTTAGAGCAGGTCGAGAGAGAACTTCAGGGGCCTTCGGACGCCATTCACTCAGATACGCTTGAACGCCCGCATGCGATTGATATACGTGGCCTGCACCATGGGGCCGTCCAGCAGCGGGTCGGACGTCTCCTCCATCCACGCGCGCAGGCGCCGCGCCAGGTCGTCCCTGATGCCGGCGTAGTCGGGGTCTTCGGCCAGATTGTTCTGTTCCAACGGGTCCTGCTCCAGGTCGAACAGCTCGAACGGCGGATGGTTCAGCCCGGTGGATGACACATCCAGGGCGACGCTGGTTTCGGGGTAGCCCTTGCCGTTGTTGAGAAAGTCGGGCGGCGTCTCGATCCGGGGCGAGAACTCGAAGTTGGCGATCAGCTTCCAGCGGTCCGTGCGAATGGCGCGCATGGGATCGTAGTAGACATGGTAGGTCTTTTCGACGAATACGCAGTCGCTCGGCTCATATTTGTCCTCATCCCCGTTCAGTAGACTCCAGTAGCTCCGTCCGTGGAGATTTGGCGGCGTTTCGATCCCCAGCATTTCAAGCACGGTGGGCACAAAGTCGGCGTGGGTGACGAATTCCGAAAAACGCCGGCCGCCTGCCTCTTCCCGCAGGCCCGTCTCCGCAGCTGAAGCGGCCGGCGACGCGCGCAGCCCGGGGATACGCATCAGCAGCGGCACCTCGATGCCGGCGTCGTAGAGACTCATCTTCGACAGGGGAAAGGGGATGCCGTGATCGGCGGTGAAGACGACGACCGTATCGTCGGCGAGACCCGCCGTCTCGAGCGCCGCCAGTACCCGGCCGAACGCCTTGTCAACCGAGGCGATCGAGGCTTCCATCTCCACCAAGTCCTCGCGCACGACGGGGATGTCGGGTAGAAAGGGCGGGATCGCCACATCGTCGGCGTCGAGCGGTTCGGTGTCGCGGGGGAAGGGGCGGTGCGGCTCGAAGAAGCCAATCTGGGCAAAAAACGGCTGGCGAAACTGCGCGAGAGACCCGCAGAAGGCGTCCGCCAGCTCGGCGCAGCTTGCGCGCGGATGGGCATGCTGGTAGCCGCAGCGCTGCGGGCTGCCGGCCTCGTGCTGCACACCGAAGAGGCGCGTCTCGTACCCGTTCCCGGCCAGGACCTGCGCCAGGTGCCGCTCGTCGGGCTTCAGGTCGTTGGCGTACTCGGTGTGCGCCATCCCGACGACGCCGTTGGCGTGGGGGTAGCGGCCGGTCCAGAGGGCGGCCCGCGACGGGCTGCACTGCGGCGCGACGCAGAAGCTGTTCTCGAATTGGAATGCGGATGCGGCAAAGGCGTCGATATGAGGTGTGCGGACGCCGGGAACGCCGTAGCAGCCCAGGTAGCGGCCCAGGTCGTGGCAGATGAAGACGAGGATGTTGGGTCGTTGCGTGCGCATGGGCGTGTGCCTCATCGGGACTTGCGTTTCGAGTGAACGCCGCGTATCGTTTGGGCTGCATTGTATTGCAGCCGAATTGGGCCGTCAACCGGCTTCCACCACAAGCACACGAAACTGCTTGGACAACTCGCTGTGTTTGTAGGGAACAACAGGACTGGAAGAGAATTCGTTGAACTTTACATCTCAGAGTAAAGGTGAGCAGAGATGAAGGAAGCCAATCCTGAATTCAAGGTCAGGATCTATAGCCGAGCTGCATTCGATACAGAGGAGCGGGCCAGAGAGATGGTCGACTATCTGCTGGGGCAGCCGCGCTTCGCGCCGAACAAGGCCGGTGAGTATGAGCCCTATCGCCGCCTGACGCCCGAACGGGTCGAGCAGGCGGTCGCCTCTCTCGCCGGACTTGACAGCCAAGAGCTTGACCCGGAACGGGTTACGGCGATGTTCGATTTTATTCGCTCACGCAATCCGGCCTGTAGCTTCTTTGTAGAATGGTCCAATCTGCCGCACAGAGCGTTCTCGCTCAGCAGCTACATCGTCGACGACAGCTTTGTACGGAAGGCTGAACAATTGGAGGAGTGGATGGAGTTCGCTGCCGGCCTGCTGGAGCGGCATGAAGCATGGTATGCCCGCTTTACGCTCGACGAGGAGAGCAATGCGAAGAATCTCCTCGAGTGGAGTACGACAGGTGGGCACGCGCCTTCCCCGGGGTACAGGGTCACAGGCAGGATGGGAGGAATCGGCGTGAAGTTGGAGGAAGGCATCCCCGGCGTCTTTGGGGCAACTATTTCGGCCCCTTCTACGTCGACTGGTTCGGCAGGAAAGAGTTCGATGATCTGCCCTGCGTCGAGAAACGCTGGCTTGACACAGGCGGCATCTTTTTTACAACCTCGGCCACGCCCTTCGACTGGAATACGCCCGCAGCCCAACAGATGCAGCAGGCGGTGAAAGAACACCTCGGGGCGGACGCCTTCTTCGATTCCGAAACGGTCTTCGCGCGCGTGCGCCAGCTGGAACCGATTCCCAACAACTTCGAACCGGAGCAGTTTCAGACTCCCCGCCGCCTGCCAGACTTTCCCTTCACAGTAAGGCCGCCGCGCAACCAGCGAATGCCGATCGAGGAGCAGCTTGCCGACGCCCGTCACACGTTCGAGGGACAGGGCTACACGCTCGTCGAGGAAGACGAAAAGACCCTGCTTTTTCACGATGATGAGGACGGCATTCTGCGGGTGACGGTAGGTGTGGGTGGGACGATCGAATTCCTACCCGGACAGAGGGCCCCCACGGAAAGACCGCCCCTTACACTTGGAAGCAAGCAGTCGGACGGTGTTTCCGACGCAGGAACGGTCTCGAAATCGGCGAGCGTTCTGCGGCGGCTCGCGCAGAAACTGTCACGCTTTATGGGAGTCGTATAAGAGTCGGTCAGGAGGGGAATCCAGGCGTCTTCCTGCACCCTGTGCTCAGATACGCTTGAACGCCCGCATTCTGTTGATGTACGTGGCCTGCACCATAGGGCCGTCCAGCAGCGGATCGGACGTCTCCTCCATCCACGCGCGCAGGCGCCGCGCCAGGTCGTCCCTGATGCCGGCGTAGTCGGGGTCTTCGGCCAGATTGTTCTGTTCCAACGGGTCCTGCTCCAGGTCGAACAGCTCGAACGGCGGATGGTTCAGCCCGGTGGATGACACATCCAGGGCGACGCTGGTTTCGGGGTAGCCCTTGCCGTTGTTGAGAAAGTCGGGCGGCGTCTCGATCCGGGGCGAGAACTCGAAGTTGGCGATCAGCTTCCAGCGGTCCGTGCGAATGGCGCGCATGGGATCGTAGTAGACATGGTAGGTCTTTTCGACGAATACGCAGTCGCTCGGCTCATATTTGTCCTCATCCCCGTTCAGTAGACTCCAGTAGCTCCGTCCGTGGAGATTTGGCGGCGTTTCGATCCCCAGCATTTCAAGCACGGTGGGCACAAAGTCGGCGTGGGTGACGAATTCCGAAAAGCGACGGCCGCCTGCCTCTTCCCGCAGGCCCGTTTCCGCAGCTGAAGCGGCCGGCGACGCGCGCAGCCCGGGGATACGCATCAGCAGCGGCACCTCGATGCCGGCGTCGTAGAGGCTCATCTTCGACAGGGGAAAGGGGATGCCGTGATCGGCGGTGAAGACGACGACCGTATCGTCGGCCAGATCCGCCGTCTCGAGCGCCGCCAGTACCCGGCCGAACGCCTTGTCGACCGAGGCGATCGAGGCTTCCATCTCTACCAGGTCCTCGCGCACGACGGGGATGTCGGGTAGAAAGGGCGGGATCGCCACAGCGTCGGCGTCGAGCGGTTCGGTGTCGCGGGGGAAGGGGCGGTGCGGCTCGAAGAAGCCAATCTGGGCAAAAAACGGCTGGCGAAACTGCGCGAGCGACCCGCAGAAGGCGTCCGCCAGCTCGGCGCAGCTTGCGCGCGGATGGGCATGCTGGTAGCCGCAGCGCTGCGGGCTGCTGGCTTCGTGCTGCACACCGAAGAGGCGCGTCTCGTACCCGTTCCCGGCCAGGACCTGCGCCAGGTGCCGCTCGTCGGGCTTCAGGTCGTTGGCGTACTCGGTGTGCGCCATCCCGACGACGCCGTTGGCGTGGGGGTAGCGGCCGGTCCAGAGGGCGGCCCGCGACGGGCTGCACTGCGGCGCGACGCAGAAGCTGTTCTCGAATTGGAGTGCGGATGCGGCGAAGGCGTCGATATGCGGTGTGCGGACGCCGGGGACGCCGTAGCAGCCCAGGTAGCGGCCCAGGTCGTGGCAGATGAAGACGAGGATGTTTGGGTGTTGCGTGCGCATTGGGGGTAGGCCTTTGTGAGTTTTGCGTTCTGGGTTTCTAGCTTTGGTAGTGGTCACAAGGTAAGTGGCTAGGGCAAGGAGTACATTGCCAGGTTGTGGTCAATGATAAACCAGTTGGTGACCATATGGTGGTAAGCATCGCTCTTGGAGAATGAGAGTGTTTTGCGAACATAGCGTGCCTGCCTTTGGCGCAATGTACAATACCAACGCTCCATATGGGAGAGTTCTCCGCTCTCTTTGCCGACTGCGCAATGGTTCTCTTTGGGCAGCGCTTGATACGCGTTCCAGAAGTCGCTATAGGAGAGACATCGGCTGTACGTAAACGGGACCTTGGCCCATAGGCGGCGACAACTCTGTTGGCTACGGTCAGCGATCACAAAAGCCACGATCTGACGCGTTCGACGACACATGACGGTCCACAGCCAGCGTTTGTTGCGCCGTGTGCGCACAAAACTCCAGGCCTCATCGATTTCGAGCAGGTCATCGGGCTGGGCAGGCAACAAAGTTGCTCGGAGCGGCGGCAAGGTTGCCACATGCGCTCGAATCCAGCGGGCAATCGTGTGACGATGAACAGCAAACAACCGACTCAGTCCGCACAGGCTGATGCGTTCCTGGTAGGCTCTCAGGATGAGGCGCTTCTCTTTTTTTTCGCCTCTCGCTTGGATTCCAAAACCCGATACGCATTGCACTCTTTACAGTGATATTGCTGCTGACCAAGCCGGTTGCTCCCATTCTTGACGATATTCGTGCTCCCGCACACGCGACAACTGTAGGTGATCGTTTTCTGTATCATGCAACAATTCTACCACCACTTACTATTCGACCACTACCCTAGTTTTTTGGTGTACTGCCTCGCCATAATTCGTCGGCAACGCTCAAGGCCCGGCGAGGTTGGGGTGCGCACGAGTGTAGATGCGGCGCTGGTCTTCGGCGGCCGTTGCCAGGCGGTCCAATTGGTCATAGGTGCCGAGCGCGATCAGCTTGTCACCGGCTTCCAGAACGAGGTCCAGATGCGGATTTACCGTGATTTTGCCTGTCTGGCGGCGGACCGCGAGGATGGTGGCGCCTGTCGTTTTGCGGATTTCGGCTGCGGCCAGAGTCTGCCCATCGAGTGTTGAACGATCGCTGATGAGGATGTCGCCGATGAGAATGCCCGGCTCTTCGCTGCTGACGGTTTCCTGCGGCATCACCACGTCCATGAATTCGACGATATTGGGGGAGAGCATCTGGCGCGCCATGCGATGACCGCTGGCCACATAAGGGTTGATGACGTGGTCTACGCCCGCACTCTTGAGTTTCCGCTCGCTGCCGCGGCTGTTGGCGCGTGCGCTGATCGTCAGATTCGGGTTTAACCCGTGGGCCGCAAGCGCGACGTAAACGTTGTCGGAGTCGTGGGGCAGGCAGCAGCAGATTCCCACCGCCTTTTCAATTCCAGCCTGTATCAGGACAGCATCATCGGTCGCGTCACCTTCGACAAAGGTCGCGCCCATATTTTCCAAGTCCGACCGCAGATTCGCCAGCATATCGATCGCGACCAGTTCCGCGTCGGCATCGAGCAACTCCTTGACCACCTGCTCACCGACGCGGCCGTACCCGCAGACAATGAAGTGCGCGTTTAACTTCCTGATGCGGTTTTGCATGCGTCTTCTCCGTATATGCCTGCGAAATTCACCGGTCACGAAAAACTCCGCAACCGTGCTGAAGGTATAGGCGGTGGCGCTGACGCCCAAAACGATCAGGACTCCGGTAAAGGTGCGTCCGGGCGGTGAAAGTTGCCGTACTTCGCCGAAACCGACGGTGCTGAGCGTGATTACGGTCATATAGAGACTTTCGTTCCAGGACCAGCCTTCGAGCCACATATAGCCGAAGCTGCCGAAGGCAAGCAGCGCCAGAAAGATCACTATGACCGTTATCAGGGTTCGATAGAAGTTCCGTTCTGCGACCGTCAAGCGTTCAGTCCTTTCCTATGGCGATTAAGCGGCGCCTCTGCCGCGGTCTTAGTCCGGCCTGGCGCCAACATCTCCTTTTCATACGATATGCGGATATCCAACCGGCGGCCATTTCATTGTCTGCAGATGTTCGGGAGCAGACAGAACGGGCAGGCCCGAAATACCTGGATTGGACAAGAGGAGGGCCGCCGCAGAAGGCGCGCCGCGCAAGAATCGTTCGATAACAACAGTATAATCGAACAGCAGGGCTTGCCTGAGCTGTGGCTGGGCTCTTAAACCGGACCGTTACTCTGTGGGAACGCTGACACAGAATCGAGCACCGTGAAGCAGATTTACCACGATTTTTGCTTATGGTAGCATGAATTCTACCACAACAGATTGAGTACAGATGCCGATTCCCGGTTTTCTCCAACCCAGAACAGACCTGACCGATGAAGTGCGCCAGCGCGGCCTGAAGAGGTTGACGTATCAGGCGATCGCGGCTTCGGGAGCCGACGGTCTGATGTCGGGCGGCTTCCTGGCCGCTTTCGCTCTGCTGCTTGGCGCGTCCAACTTTCACATCGGCATTCTGACGGCGCTGCCGTTCCTCATGCAGACGATTCAGATTGCAGCCATCATCGTTGTCGAACGTATACGCATGCGGAAGTTGATCGCGGTGCCGTCCTATTTCACGGTCTATCTTTCCTGGGCGCCGATAGCCCTGATTCCCTTTGTTCTTGACATCCCTGACACGCGGGCTGTCATGTTGCTCCTGCTCTTCACGGGGATTCGCGGGGTGGGCAACGCGTTGGTGAATACGAGTTGGACCAGCTGGCTGCGGGAGATGGTCCCTGCGGGCGCGATGGGGGGCTTCTTCGCCCAGCGGTTGCGTGTTGCGACGATCGCGGCCGCGGCGAGCAGCCTGGTGGCGGCGTATTATATTGACTGGTGGAAGGATATCGCGACCGAAGAGAACGTCATCTTTGGTTACTCGTACGCGATTCTATTTGGAAGCATAGCGCTTGGTTTGAGCGCAGTTGTCATGATGGCGCGTATTCCTGAGCCGCGCATGGCTGCGCCTGAGGGGGTTCGGCCATCGATAATGCGGACACTGACGGCGCCTTTGCAGGATAACAACTACAGACAGCTGGTCAGTTTTCTGGGTTTATGGAACTTTGTCGCGCATCTGGCAGTGCCCTTTTTCACGGTCTATATGCTGACGAAACTGGAGTTCTCGCTGTCGATCGTTGTCGGGCTGGGCGTGCTGAGCCAGGTGGCCAACGTGCTGTTTCTGCGCGTCTGGGGTCCGCTGGTTGACCGCTATGGCTGCAAGGTGATCCTGTCGATCTGCTCTTCTCTCTATTTTCTGGTAATCCTGGGATGGACGTTTACCACGATGCCGGACAAGCACGCGTTGACGATGCCGCTCTTGGTGTTCCTGCACTTCCTGATCGGCATTGCGAGCGCGGGAATTAACGTGGCATCGACGACGATTCAAATGAAGATGGCCCCACCGGCGCAGGCGACGGCGTTCCTGACCGTGTCTTCCTTGGCAGCCAATCTGGGCGCAGCGATCAGCCCGCTTCTGGGTGGGGCATTCATTGACTTCTTCAGTGTGCGGCACCTGAAGTTGGCGGTGGAGTGGGCCGATCCGGAACGGGTAATTAGTTTTCCCGCCATGTTTTTGACAGGATACGATTTTCTATTCACCGTTGCATTCGTCCTCGGCCTGTTGACGTTGGGAACTCTTGGCAGAATCAAGGAGGAGGGGGAGGCGGAGAGCGAGGTCGTACTCGAGGAGCTGATGTCGCAGACAAGGGAGAACCTGCGTGCGCTCAATTTTGTGCCGGGTTTGAGCTTCGTTACCCGGTTGCCGCTGGCGGGCCTGCGCTATCTTCCGCCGATTCCCGGGCTGAATGTGGCAGCCAATGTAACCGCCTATCAGATAGCCTCTTCAATCCGGTACACGGTTGAGGGGCTCGCGCTGGGCGCGGATACAGCAAGGCAGGCCCAGGCGCGCATCCACCAGGCCGTAGCTCATGCGAGCCGGGGGTCGCGGGACATTTCGCGGCAGGGCGCCGCGATCGCGTTCGGCGCGACGCAAGGGTCGATGCGTGCTATCGCCAACAGCGGTCTCGGAACTGGACGGTTGGTCAGGAGCTCGGTGCGAGGCACGCTGACGGCCATTAGCAGAGCGGGGGGCCGGCCAGCAGACGCGGTGCGGGGCGCCGTCTCCGGAGCGATTCATGGGGCGAGTGACGCCAATCTGGAGGTGGGCGAGGTGGTTGCCCAATCGCTTGACGCGGTACGGGAATCTGCCGCTGAGCTGGGACTTTCCGAGCAGGAGGTTGTCAAGTACGCGGCGGAGGCCGCGATCGGGGCGGCAGAGGAGCTGGCCCAGGAACCCCAAGAGCAGGTGAGAGAGGCCGTTTTGGACGAACTCATGGAGAAAGGTGGTGACTCCAACCGATGATAGAGGGCGCTGTGCCGGTTGCATGACACGAGCACCGATCAGCCCAGAAGCCGACATTCTCCTTTGACATAAATGCGGGGTGCACCAGTCTGCTGGCCAGCGCGAGCAGCACCTGAATTCCCATTGCATCCCGGATGAAGCAAGAGAGGTTTGTAACTACGAAGCCGCATACAGTGTCTGTCTTGACCAACTCTTTATCTTCGCCGCCAGTCAGGCTTTCGGATGGCGTATTCGGATGGCAGACGCCAGGTTGGATGAGCCGCACTGTTGTGAATACGACGCAGAGTCGGTGAACGCTGGTTTTGGAGGGGGGCGTTGCGGGGGGAGTCCCCCCGCACAAGGGAGGGCCGAAGGCCCGACCGTCCAAAAAGCAAGGAGAGAGAAAACACCATTGCCCGCCTCATTCATGGTCGCAGATTGATAGCGGCTGAATAGTTTCGATTCTTGGCTGGTTTCTGGTATTGGACTAACAGGCCACAGGCGGAGAGGAAGACTCAGTCAGGTCAGGAAAGCGACTTGGGGGTCCGCAGTGCGTAGACGTAGTCGTCCTTCGATCCGACATACAGGACGCCGTCAACCACGGTAGGGGAGGAAGAGACGCTATCGCCGATCATATAGCGCCAGAGTCGAGCCCCGCTTACGGCATCAAGCGCATAAACATGGTCATCCATGCCGCCGACGTAGACGACGCCATCTACCACCACAGGGGAGGATTCCACGGCATTGTCCGTCCTATAACGCCAGACCAGTTTCCCGCTGCCGGCGTCCAGCGCATACAGATGATTGTCATTGGAACCAATGTACACGAGTCCGTTGGCGACCGCTGGGGAGGAGTCTATCCAACCGTCTGTTGCATAGCGCCAGCGTAGTTCACCGCTTGCCGCGTCCAACGCGTAAAGATGGTTATCGGATGAGCCGGCGTAGACTGCACCGTCTGCCACAGCCGGAGTGGACTTCACTCGACCGCCGGTCTCATACTTCCAGCGCAGCTCTCCGCTCATCGCGTCCAGGGCGTAAAGATGATGGTCTTGTGAGCCGATGTAGACGACTCCTCCTTCTACCGCCGGAGAGGAGTACACGTCATCCTCTGTCTTGTAGCGCCAGCGCAGCTCTCCGCTCTCCGCATCGAGCGCGTAGATGTGATCGTCGCCGGAGCCAACGTACACCAGTTCCCCGACGACTGCGGGCGAGGACATGATGGCATCGCCGGTCTTGTAGCGCCAGCGCAGCTCCCCGTCAGCCGCGGCCAGCGCGTAGAGATGGGCGTCGCCGGAGCCGATGAAAACGATGCCGTCAACCACCTCGGGAGAGCCTTCAACGGGAGCCTCTGTCTCAAAAGCCCAGCGCAGCTCTCCGCTCTCCGCGTCAAGCGCATAGACGAAGGCGTCCCATGAACCAGCATAGACTACGCCATCAGACACGGCAGGCGACGAATTGACAATGTGGTATGACTGGTAGCGCCAGGCCAGTTCGACAGATTCTGAAAGCGGCTCCCCTTCGGACGGCGCCTGAAGGGCGAACACTTTACCAGGCCAGTTGACGGCGTAGACTGTGGCGCCTTCGACTACGGGGGAGGAGCTCACAAAGCCCCCGGTTGAATAGCGCCAAAGCCTTTCGCCGCTGGCGGCATCGAGCGCGTAGACGCGGCCATCGTCGGAACCGAGGTAGAGAACGCTGCCGGCCAGCACGGGGGCGGCATGTACTGCAGCGCCTGTCTGGCAGCTCCAGAGGAGATCCCCGTTCGCCGCGTCGAGCGCGTATACGTTGGTGTCCTCCGAGCCGACGTATGCCACGCCATCCACCACCGTTGGGGAAGCATAGACATCGCCGTCTGTGGCGTACCGCCAGCGCACGTCACCGCTAGCGGCTTCCAACGCATAGACATGGTGGTCGTGGGAGCCGACATAAACCAGGCCGTCGGCCACGGCAGGGGTTGAGTACACCTGGTCCCCTGTACCAAAGCGCCAGAGCGGGGCGCCGCTGGCGGCATCGACCGCATGCACACGGCCATTCCTAGCGCCGGCATAGACAACTCCGTCTACAACAGCCGGGGTGGAGGAGAGGCCATCGTCGGTCCAGAAGCGCCAGAGCCGTTTTCCGCTGACTGCATCTATCGCGTAGAGGCCGCCGGTCATGGCGCCAGCAAAGACTACACCGTCGACGAGCCTGGGAGCGGCGCGCACGGGCCCCCCAGTTTCGGCGCGCCAGCGCAGCTTGCCGCTGGCGGCCTCCAATGCATAGACGTTCTGATCTCCTGAACCGACATAGATGACTCCATCGACGACGACAGGTGCGCCGAACACTCCGTCGTGGCCCGTTTCATAGCGCCAGAGAAGGTCTCCACTGAGCGCATCCAAGGCGAACACGTACCTGGGATAGGTGCCGAGGTATACCACATCATCAGACACGACGGGTGTGGATGCCACCATTTCATCTGTCTGGTAGCGCCACAGGGGATCGCCGGTATCGGCGTCGAGGGCATACAGGTCCCCATTTCCGGCGGCGACGTATACCACGCCATCAGCCACCGCCGGGCTGGCCTCCACGCTTGCGTCGATGTCTAAGCTCCAGAGCCGTCCTTCGGCGTTTGAATGCTCCGGCTTGGGGAGGGGGCCGGGCGATTGCCGCGGTGGGGGGTCCTCCATGTAAAGCAGACGGTGGTAAATGATGCGGCCTGCTCTCCAGAGTAGGCTAGCTCTGCGCAAAAAGAGGACCAGCACGCCAATTCCGCCCGCAGACGGCGCATTTCCCAAATTCGGCATTCCTCTGGAACTCCGGGAGATTCGCTCTTAGACGATAGAGAGTAAGGGGGACTGGTTACAGAACTTCACAGAAGCCAGCGCATCGTTCTCAACAACTGCGCGCTGGCCCGTGCATAGGCGTTACTGAAAACAAGAAACCAGAAGCTGAAAACGTTAACGGTACGGGTCGGCGGCGTCTCGCAGGCCGTCGCCGAACAGGAGACTAACGGAAATGCCGCCCGCTCTTCGGGCGTTCTGGCTGCGGCCGACTACCGGGCGAACCGGACTGCCGGCAGCAGGCTCGCTGCACAGTGCCCCGGTGAGAGCGGGGCGGTAGGGATTGGAACGAAATTATACACACACGGGCGAGTATGACCAATTTTTGAGGTCGCAAGTCTGCCATACACTGGGGACCAGCGCGATCACCGCAATATCTCGCGCACCTGGTGCGCGCCGTTTCCGGGGACGTTGTAGGCGAAGGTGTTGGCCCAACGGGGATGGGGCGACCGGTTAGGCGCGGAGCCGTGGATGACCAGGGAGGTAAAAAAGATGCCGTCGCCCGGCTCCATCGGCACGGTCACGCCCTCATCCCGCTTGTAGTAGTGTCCGGGCAAGAACATGCCGAAGGTCTCCTCGTGCCGCTCGTGGTCCTGCAAACCCCAACGGTGGCTGCCGGGGATGAACTCAAGGCAGCCGTTTTCCAGCGTCATCGGATCGATCGCCATCTGGCAGTTGATCATCATCGGCCGGTTCTCGTCCCTTTTCCAGTAGGCGTAATCCTGGTGCCAGGGCGTCGCCGCGCCCACGCCGGCCTCCTTGGGCAGCAGCTTGCTGTGGTAGAGGGCCACCTGCGGGTGCATCAGCTCGGCAACGATGTCGACGAGCGCGTCGCTGCGCAGGATGCCGTCCAGGGTCGGGCTAACCAGCTCGCTGTGCATCAGCTGACGGATGACTTTGCGTTCGTCCGGCGCGTCCTCGTCCTCCCAGGCGACATGGACCTCCGGCGGCGGGTCGGCCACCATGCGCCGGTGAATGTCATTCAATTCCTGGCGAATCCGCCCGATATCCTCTGCGGAGACAAGGCCCCTTTTTAGCAGAAAACCGTTGTCTTCGTAGGACTCTTTCTCTTGGCTGGTAAGATGCATCGGACTCCTCCATCTGTGTTTTCCCCATTCACGTTCATTGCGCCATCTGGCGGTCGGGACCGTTGATCGCAACGTGGGTGATCATATGTAAACCAGTCCATACTTCGGGATGTCATGCCCCCGTCGGTCCTGACTTCTGCCGGCTCTGGCGCCGGAATACGCGCGCTGCAACCTCTCTGTTTTACCTTCTCGCGTAACTACTCAGCCGCAATCAGTCTACGACCCTGAATGAGGCGAGCGAAGGTGTACTCTCTCCCCTCACTCCGCTTTACGTTCTCCTTGCTTTTGGGACGGTCGGGCCTTCGGCCCTCCCTTGTGCGGGGGGACTCCCCCCGCAACGCCCCCCTCCAAAACCAGCGCTCACCGACGGTACGTCGTCATTCCTGCAGTGCGGCTTATCCAACGTGGTGGCGGCCAACCGAATACGCAATCAGATAATCTGAATGGCGGCGGGGATGAAGCACTGGTCGAGACAGACGCTGTATGTGGCTTAGTCGTTACCTTCTCGCAAATGTGACGTACTGCGAATTGAAGCACTCGCTGTTCACATTAGCAAACCGGCGCCCGTGCGCCCGCGCACTGACAACCTGGACGCGCCCTGCCATCGGACAGGAACGAAATGACGTCAGATTGGCTGCTTTCACTTAAGACAGTGGCAGGTCGAACCGCACGGATGTCCCCTGTCCAAGCCCCTTGCTTGTGACAGCAATCGTACCATTGTGCGCTTCGACGATTGCGCGGGCGATGGTCAGCCCCAGCCCCATGCCGCCTGTGCCGCGACTGCGCGATCGATCGGCGCGGTAGAGGCGGTTGAAGACATGCGGCAAATCGTTCGAGTCAATCCCTGTCCCATCGTCTGTTACCGAAATCTCAACACGCCCGCCCTGTTGCCTGGCTGCCGCAACCCTAACCTGCCCGCCCGCCTCCGTATGCTGGAGCGCATTGTGTATGACATTGCCTAACGCCTGGCTCATCCGCATCCGGTCAAGATTGAGCAACGGCAGCTCAGGCAGGGATTGCAGAGAAAGCGTGATCTGGTCTGACTGCGCTTGCGGCTGCCAGCGTTCCACTTCAGCGCTGAGCAACCGTTCCAGCGAGTACGGTTCGATCGTGAGCCGCAACTCGTCTGATTCGGTTGCGGCCAGCCAGTTCAGGTCACGCGCCAGGTTGCGCAGCAGCTTCACTTCTTGAATGATCCGGTCGGCTGCTTTTGCCGGCGTCTGCAACCCTTTGCGTAACCCGTGCGCTTCCAGACGGATGACGCTCAACGGCGTGTTCAGTTCGTGCGAAATATCATCGAGCAGCCGTTTGCGCAAATCGCGTTGTGTTTGCAGGGCAGCTGTCATCCGATTGAATGCCGCGCTCATCTGCCCAAGTTCGTCCGGGGAGGTAACCGGGAGCAGAACGGCATCACCGCCTTCAGCAATAGACCGGGTGGCTTGGGTCAGCGCGCTGACTGGAGCGGTGATGCGTCTGGCGAGCCATACGGCCAGCAAGAGAGCCATTGCAGCGGTCAAGAGCCCGCCAAAGGTGATGGTGTAGAGCAGGTTCTGCAGAAAACCGTGTGATTCGGTTGCCCAGAATTCACGATTCACGTCAACATAGGCGTGTCCCACAGGCTGGCGGGTGCGCAGATCGAATATGTCTACGCGCTGTCCACCCAATTCTGGCGCAACCTCACCCGATCGCAGCTCGGCGAAGTTATCTTGTAAGACAATTCCATCGCCATCTGTAATGACGACGCGTATACGGTCTTTGTCGGACTCGCTATGGAAGAATTCGAAGGCACTTTCTTCGGTCTCTTCGCGACGCTTTTGTTCCGCCCCGTTCTCGAAGATATATCCCGTCTCAGATAGAGTGGCTCCCAACGATTCCCAGCCATCTGACGAAGTGTACGCGCGGCTCAACTTGCGCGCCAAGTCATTGGCTTCATCGTTGCTGAGCGCGCCTATAAATGTGTCCAGTTGTGCCTGTGTCGTGTAGTACCCAACGCCTACACTGAGCGAGACAACAAGAACGATGAGCAGGATAAACGCGCCCAGAAAGCGCCAGCGCAACGACATCAACCCTCCTCCGTTACAAATTTGTAGCCGGCGCCGTAGACAGTTTGAATCGGCTGGCGCCCATCTACAGTAATTTGCCGGCGCAGACGAAAGATGTGGTTGTCAATGGCGCGATCATATCCGTCATAATCGGCATTGAAGGCCAGAGCGATGAGCTGGTCGCGCGTGAGCACCTGATTTGGATGACGCATGAAGGTGGAAAGCAGAAGGAACTGCGCATGACTTAAGCTGATGGGTTGCTCGTCAACTGTCACGCACTGCGTCGTTTCATCAATCGTAATGTGGCCGCGGGTTAATACTTGCTGCACTTTGTCATTGACCCGGCGCAACACGGCTTTGGCGCGTGCCACGACCTCCTCGGGATCGAACGGCTTGACGACATAATCATCTGCGCCGCTTTCCAGCCCGAGGATGCGGTCGGCATGCGCTTCCCTGGCAGTGAGCATGATGATGGGAACATCGGACTCGCGGCGTAGAACGCGGCAAAGTTCGATTCCATCGAGGCCGGGGAGCATCAGATCGAGCACAATCAGGTCGGGAGCGATGGTGCGGGCCAGGGTGAGTCCTGTCCTGCCATCGTAGGCGACATTGGCCTTATAGCCTGCCTGCTCAAAAAAGATTTGTAGCCAGTTCGCGATGCGCGTATCGTCTTCAACAATCAGAATCATGTGACGCATCATTCGTTCCCGACTGAACCTTACCGACGCGGCGCCCATCCTGGACACCGCGTCAGCCTATCGTCTACTTTCGCCGGCGAACGGCTGCCGGCTTCTTGCGCCGCGATCTTTCTCAGTCACCGCTCTTGTGTTCGCCGTCATCTTCACTATCTTCACTATCTTCACCATCTTCACCACCGGGACCGTGCTCACCGGCCTCGCCGCCCGTTCCCGGCCCGACTTCGGCGTGGGGCGTCCACCCCGCAAACGTTTGGGCAGTTGCTGGAAGCCTGACTTCGACCTTCTGACCGGGAGCAAGGTCAACCGGCGCTGTCGGTCCAAGTTCGACTCCATTCGACAGGTGAACCTCAACCCGAACCTGCTGCAAGGCGCTGCTCGTTGTATTCTCCACCGTGCCGATAAAGGCATTGCTCTCAACGTCGTAGACCAGGACCAGGCGGGCGCCCTTTCGGACAAAATCATATCGCTCGGTCAGGGTCAGGGTATTGCCCGATTCTTCGCCTTCGCCTGCGCTAGCGTGTTCGCTGCCCTCGCCTTCACTGCTCTCACCTTCACTGCTCTCACCTTCACTGACATCGCCTTCACTGACATCGCCTGCCCTGTTGCCGCCATCGCCCTCGTGTTCCTCCCGGCTCGCCGCACTGCCGCTTGAGCCATGATGCTCGCCTGTTCCGACAGTCATTGAACAGCCGCTTATGCCGGTTGCTAACGTGACCGCGGTCAACGCGACCATCAGCACAAAATTCCTTGTCAAGAATTTCTTGTCTGACACCGTTACACCTCTATGCACCATTTCACCTCTATGCACCATTTCACCTCTTTCTATAATGTTGCGTTTGCCTGAGGGCGTATCCCCCATTGCCGCCAACTGTAGCGGTGAAATGTTGCACAAATATGTCACACGAAAAACATCAGCGTGCGGGGCAACGAAGTCAGTGTTGTGGATATTTTGGGAAGACTCTCGGCCTGGGAATGGACTCCCTTATTTGGTAGGGCATTTGGTAGGGCCGATTTGGGGCATTGGTCCTGCTGATACCGGCCAGGTCATCACGAAAATCGGGGCATCTGGTAGCTATGCATGGAGCTGTACAGCTTGCTCCGTCTCAGGCAAAACCGGACCTGCCCGACCTCCTGCGGGAGGACAAGGGCTCTCTTGAATAGAAAGCCGTTGGCTGCAAAAGGCTCTGTTTCTTGCTGGGGAGATTCATCGGAGTCCCCGTAACCTTGCCCGTGGCTTGGGGCGCTGTCCAGACCCCTGCTGCCTGCGGTAGAGCAAAGCCGGTGGGGTGATCAGCAGAATGTAAGACTATACAGCCTGCTGCGTTCGAGGTAGAAGCGGATCCGGACCGGGTCATTGGCTCCTGTCGGGATTTTCTGCAGTGGGATCCGCCAGTGCATGTCGTCAGTTTGCAGAGGAGTGCACTCTTCGCGCGAAAACCCCTCAAGGGCGCGGCCGTCGGGCCCGGTCAGCTCAACGCGCAGCTGACCGCCGGCGGCATCCGCATTCACCTCCAGCGCGCCGCCAGGGGGCAAAATCAGCGGCTTGGTGGCGACCATGCCCTCGCTGGCCGCGGCCAGCGCGACAAAACGGTCGCGCCGCCAGGTCGCCCGGCCCAGCCGCTTGACCCGCTTCTCCATCTCGATTTCGCCGTGCGTATGCTCACAACCGGTGTAGTACCAGTGCAGTTCGTCCCCGTCCACGACCGGCTCCTTCGCCGTACCGATGATCATGCCCCTGTCCCACGCCTCGCCCTCGCCGCGCGGGAGCGCCGCCGTCCGGTCGCGGTCGGCATGTTGCCAGTTGATGCCGTCGCGGCTGTAGACGAACTGCGCGTCGATCGGGCCATCGCACGGGATCTGGTTCTTCTCCCCCGGGATCTGCTCGGCCGTCACATAGAGCACGCCCAGCAGACCGAGATGAACATTGCCGTAACGAAAGGCGGAAAGGTTGTGGAACTCGGCGCGCAGCGCGCCGTACCTGCGGTAAGCGACCTCATCATCCCAGCTGCCCGGCTCCAAAACAGGGTAAGAGTCCTTCCAGGGACCGGTCAGAGCGGGGCTTTCCGAGTAACAGATGACGCGGCGCTTGTGCCGGTCGTCGAAGCGCTGGATCGAATAGGCGCGGTAGAGATTGGCCGCGCGGTCGAAGGTCACGTTGAATGTGCCTTCGTTGCTGCGCCTCACCACCGGTTCGAGATGGCCGCTGTCGTCCCAGTGGATGCCGTCGGGCGAGGTGAGCAGGAAGATGCCGCGGTAGCGCCGGCAGAAGCCGATCGCCTTGTAGCGTTTGTCCGCGTCCTCCTCTGCGCGATCGATAAAGACGGAAGCGCCGTGCAGGTCCCAGATGATATTGTTTGCGGAGCTGCCGTTGAAGGTGAAGATACCCAGCTCCGGCTTGACCCAGTTGACGCCGTCATCGCTCTCGGCGTACAGGGTCAGGTCGCCGCGGTCGTTGTCGACGAAGCGGCGCCCGTAGCCGTCCGCGGTGACGCCGTTGCAATGAAAGGGTCTCTCGTCGCTGCGCGGGATATAGAGGCCGGGGACCTGGTAGTTGCCGGCCGGCACGCGCCAGTGGGGGCCCATGCGGCCGAAATACCACATGCGGTACTTGCCCACCAGCTCGTCGTACAGGACCGTACCGTAGAGATGGATGCGCTTGCTCATGCCCGGACCGCAGTATTCCCACAGCTTGTCCTCGTCGGGCTCCATGACAAAGGGGGTCTTGCTGCAGGGCTGCACCGCGCGGCTGATGCCCTCCTCCTCCTCGATCAGCGTTTCGTCGAGAAGCAGGACGGTCTCTCCTTTGCGCAGCTGATATGGGCCGGAGGAGGGGTCGGTTCTTGCGTTCATTGGCGGGTAGCGGCTGAGGGGACTGCGCTCGCGCTCCTAGGGAGAAGCCGAAGCGGCAGCGGACTTACGGTTACCACTGGAGCTCCACCGGGCGGTTGCTGCGCAGGGATTCGACCGCGGCTTCCGCGATCAGCTGCGCCTGGTAGCCGTCCTGCAACGACGGCGATACGGCCGCGCCGGCTTCGACCGCACGGATGAAAGCGTCCAGCGCGGTCGCGAAGCTCTCCTCCGAGTAGGACTGGGTAAAGCCGCCCTGCACGATGCCGGTCTGCGTAAAATGGACCAGCGGATGGCTGCGGGCCGGGCTTGATTGCAGCAGCCCCTCCGAGCCAAAAACCTCGATCCGGTCATCACAGCCGTAGACCGACCGCCTGCTGTTCTCGATCGTGCACAGCGCGCCGCTGGGAAAGCGCAGAAGGACCACGGCCGTGTCCACGTCGCCCGCCGGCACGTTGGCCGGATCGATCAGACAGGAGCCGGCTGCGTAGACCTCGGCCGGCCGCTCCGATACCATCCAGGGGACCAGGTCGAAATAGTGGACCATCTTGTCGCGCAACAGGCCGCCGGAGCGCTCCAGGTAGGTCAGCGCGGTCGGTTCAAAGTCACGCGCGACGATGCGGACCGACTCGACCTGCCCGACTGCGCCCTCCTGAATGCGCGCCCGCATCTGCTGGAACTCCGACGCGAACCGGCGCCGGAAGCCGATGAAGATCGGCACGTCGTAGCCGGCCGCCTCGGCCACGACCGCCCTCACCTTTTCGACGTCGAGATCGATCGGTTTTTCGCAGTAGGTCGGCTTGCCGGCCTGCATCGCCTGCCGCAGCAGGTCGGCGTGCGTGTCGGTCGAAGAGGCGATCAGGACCGCGTCGACATCCTCCGCCTGCCAGACGTCTTCCTGACGCTGCGGGCAGCGCGCGCCCAGGGGCGCGCCGAGCCGCCGCGCGGCCGCCTGGTCGACGTCAAAGATGTAGCCGAGTTCCGCCGCGGGATGGGCGGCAATGTTGTTGGCGTGGATTGTGCCGGCGCGGCCGGCGCCAAACAGGGCAAAACGCATCATGGCTGTGTCCGGTGGTCAATGGCGAGAAGTGAACGTTCAGGAGCAGAAAGTAAGAGCTACTCGCTATCGATTCAAGCCTTTGGGCGTGACCAGTCTTGTTCGCCCTGGCTGCGCAACGCCGGAAGAATCCTCTCGAACTCCTCTTCCAGAACTGATCAGGCTGTTACGACCCGGTCCTTGGGAAGGCGAGATCGGCGGTTCCCTCGCCAACGCTTGCCGTAAGCTGCTCAATAAGCGAAGGCAGATAATCGACAACTGTGGCGCGCACCAAACTGAGATCTATGGCCGCGTAATCATGAACCATCCGGTAGCGCATTCCGCTGGCGCATTCCGATGACGTCACTCCCTGGAATCTCCGGGTGTTTGCTGCGCGTCTGATCGGACACATAATTGGCGGCCTCGCCTACAATTTCTACCAGCTTTATAAGGGCGAACTGCATCATCTCAATCCGTTCCAACGCATCCTTGCTTGTCGTGCCCAACATTTTGTCACCTTGACGGCATAAACACCCATGGCCACAAGACGTACTCTGTCATCAATTGTGTTCATACTGGAGCACGGCTGAATCGATTATCGCTTCTTTGAACAAGGGGTTTGGGCATTTTTCGACGCCCCTGTAGGTCAGCAGATGGGTTGACCGATCGAGCGCTTCGCTCAACTCCCTTTCCAAACGAGCCAAGTGCAGCAACCCTACCTTTACACCGGAGTCAAGCTCCACGAGAACGTCCAACCCTTCTTCCGACGTGAGACTTTCCCGAAGAAGAGCCAAGCGACGGATCTGGTGACGCTGACAGAAGTCAGCAACTACGTCTCTGGGAATCTCAAAATGCGCACTCATTTGCGCACCCCTGAATACCAGCCTGACTAACGACAGCGGTCCAGATATTGCAGGTCCAGATACTGCAGGTCCAGATACTGCAGGTCCAGATATTGCGTGCACTATCGTGTCATTGCCTGGGCGCAGCATTACGCTTACTTGAAATCACGGCTTCTTGCAGTTGCTTCGCATCTGAAAGACAGGAATCGCGCGTATCTGCACGACATGCGCAGGCGCCTGGCGCCCGTCTGGGACCTCCCACAGTATAGCATCTACTGGCTACTGAATTTGAGATACTCGCCGGGAACGCGGGTGCCGGCATATTCCTGGCCGGCATTGCGGTTGGCGATGACCGCAGGCACCTCGCCCTGCCAGTAGGCCGGCGGCTTGTCCCAGACATCGGCGCGGCGCTGGTGCCAGGCCAGGATCAGCGTGCGGCGCTCGTCGGTCAGGTTCTGGCGCGCCGAGTGCAGCAGGCGGGCGTCCCCCAGCACAAAGGAGCGGGCGCGCACGCACACATCGACCTGATCGGGGTGATCGCTGAACATGATCGGGTGGTTCTCTTCAACGTAGCGCGCGCCGTCGCCGTGGGCGGGGACCAGCACATCATGCAGCGGAATGCGTTCCAGGTGCGTGCCCGGGATCACCTTGAGGCAGCCGTTCTCAACGGTCGTGTCGCTCAGATAGTAGGAGACGAAGAACTTCTGCGGCCAGGGTGTTGTGCTGATTGGGTCGTTCCAATCCATCCAGTCCTGGTGCCAGTACAGCGCCGGCTCACCGGGGTCTTTGGTTAAAATGATGATGGCGCCCGCGCTTACGAAGTCGCCGAAACCCATCTCTTCGAGCGCCTGCCATGTCGGCTCCCACTCCAATAGCCGTTTGATGACATCGTTGTCCTTGCCGTAAACAACCACGTGCTGGCCCTGGTACCTCACATCGGGCGGCGGCACGTGGGCATCGATCAGGCGTTCGGTCTCTTCGCGCAGCTCCTGCAGAAACGCCTCGGTAAGAATATCATCGACAAAGCAGTAGCCGTCGCGTACCATCTGCTCCCGCGTTGCCAGGGCCAATTCGGGTTGCATCTCTCTCTCCTTTTTCAGCCGTTGCCAGGTATCCGAAATGCCAGCTGCAGACGACTACGATCCCCGGAACCCTACAACCGCTCCGGGTCGAGCGCGCCGTCACCGAAGATCAACGAGTACTCGTGGTTGTTGGCGTCAACCGTCGCCGCATCCATGTAACAGACGCTGAACGCACGGCGCGCGATCGAAGTGCTGTTGACGCCGGAACTGTGCGGCAGATAGTTGTGCAGCAGCGCCGCCTCGCCGGCCTCCATCTCCAGCGGTATCGTCTCCGCTTCCGCCACCAGCGCGTCGGCCTGCTCGTCGGTCATAAAACCGGTGGCGTGCGCGGGGTTGATCAGGACGTGATGGCGGCGGGGGGCGATGAAAACACAGCCGTTGGCCACAGTGGCCGGGTCGAGCGCAGTCCAGATCGTAATCAGCGGGTCGCGATCGTAAAAGGTCCAGCGGTCCTGGTGCCAGACCAGGGGGGAGCCTCCAACCGCCGGCAATGAACCGCCGTCGGAATCATCCGCCGCCACCGCCGCCGCCTTGTTCATGAACATCGCCCGCATACACGCGACCGGCGTGGCGGCCCCGTATACCATGCAGCAGATATGGCGGAAGAGGGGCTTCTGCATGTAGCGCAGAAAGAGGGGGTCGAACTCCAGGTCCTGGATCTTACGATAGTAGAGCGTCGCTCCCTTGTGCCCCTTCGAGCCGGATCCCGGCGCATCGGTCTTGCCAGGAATGCGGTCCAGCTGCATCATCATGCGGCTGTAATCGACCGGCGCCGTGCCCAGCATTATCTCGTCCATGCGCTGCTGCATCGCCGCCAGCTCGTCGTCGGTCAGACAGCGCCCCAAGCGCAGATAGCCTTCGCTTTCGAACTCCTGCCACTGGTCGAAACTCAGTTCCTCCAACATCGGCGTCTCTCCACTCGCGCTTGGGTACTCTTTATGCTTCTGCTCATTGGGCTTCGCGCTTTCTGTGGCCGCACGTCCCTGGAGCGGAGCGCAGCCACGAAAAACCAGAAACGCAAAACTGAAATTTCAATCGACCTCGTAGCCTTCCAGGTCGCCGATATTCTCGATCACCTTGACTACGGCGTCCGGGTACTGCTCCATCTGGTCGGGGCCGTTGGGCGCGGAGAGGTGCGGCTGCAGGAAATTAAACTCGCGGTCGACCAGCTCCTCGGTTACCGGCAGGGAGCCGATCGAGTAGTCGGCCTCACCGGTGTAGTGGGGGCACTGGAAGGGGCAGCCGTGCCCGTAGACATTCTTCTCCTGGAAGACGGCGCGGTGGTGAATCGGCCCCGAGGGCATCGGCTTGCCGCCCGGGTGGAAGAGAAAGTTGGCGCTGTTGACGTAGGTCAGCGCGGTGACCCCTTCGGCGTTGATCGCCTTGACGAATGCCGCGCGCGGCACGCCCAGATCCTCCTCGGAGTAGAGGCTGGAGTACATGTGGTAGACGTGCCTGGTGTTGGGCGCGACGTAGGGCGGCGCGATCCCCTTCACCCTGCTCAATTCCTGCGTGAGAAGGTCGCAGTTGGCGATGCGCGCCTCGTTGGCCTCCTCAAAGGTTTCAAGCGCCTCGTACGCCACCGTCATCGCGTAACGGTCGATGCGATGGTTGTCGCCGTAGCCGCCCGTTGACGCGTATTTGAGCAGCTCGGAGTTGGTCAGAATCTTGGAAAGCGTGGATGGATGTTGCCCGCCCAGCGCGCCGCGCTCGTAGTATTCGCGGCTGTTGGTCGTCATCACACCGCCGCTCGTCGCCGCAATCGGCTTGCCGGCAAAGCTGAAGCAGGTGATGTCGGCAATCCCGCCGACGATCTGCCCGTCGACCTGCGCGCCGGTGGCCTGTGCGGCGTCTTCGATCAGGACGATGTCATGCTCGCGCGCGATTGCCAGCAGCTCCTTCAGGTCGACCGGGTGGCCGTAAAGATCGACCGCGATGATCGCCTTGGTGCGCGGGGTGATCTTGCGCCGCACGTCTTCCGGGTCAAGCGTAAATGTCTTGGGATCGACATCAGCGAAGATCGGCACCGCGTTGTTGTGCATGATGCAGCTTACGCTGGCAATCCAGGTGAAGGAAGGAACGATTACCTCGTCGCCCGGCCCGGCCTGCGCCGCCACCAGGGCCGAGTTCAGCGCCACCTGTCCCGACGAGACCGGCAGGGCGTAGGCGGCCTGCATCTTCTCGGCAAACGCCTCGGAAAACTCTTCCCAGGATGGCGACTGCCCGCTCTCCCACATCGGTGAACGGTGATGGGAAGCGGAATGCGGTTCGGTCGTGACGGCCTTCTCGCCGCCGAGGAGGGCTAACTTGCTCATCCGGGCCTCCTGACTTCGCTGGTTAGCGGTCAGTGGTTCGCGGCCGCTGCGGCCTACAGTGCGCTATCCAGGAGTCTTGAACAGGGTACGGAGATTCGATTGTTTGCATACAGGGTAGACGTGAAGTCAATCATAGCATAGAGCATTGGCAAGTCAACAACAGTGGCGGACAGCCGACACCCTGGTTTGAACGCCGGGGAGAGCAGAATTGGAGCTAAAGCGGAGAGGAAAAAGAGAGCGCTGAAAAGGGGGCGCCGGCCTGCGGCGCCGCAGGCTGCACGAGGCGCGCTGCAGCAGCCTTGGATCGAGCGCGCTAGCGGACCGGTACGTGGTAGCGGGCGACGATATCCTGCCCCTCTGCGCCGAGCGCGAAACTGACAACATCCTCCAGGGCCGGGTCCCCGCTCTCGCGGAACAGCAGGTAAAGGGGCCGCGCCAGCAGGTAATGGGCATCTGCCAGGTCTGCCCCGTAGGGCAGGCGCCCCTCGACGGAAACCGCCTTGACCACCTGCCCGCCCGCCTCGGAAAGCAGACTGCTCGTGCCCTGCATTTCAGACGACTCTCCGTCCTGTTCGATATACGCGGAGGTGACATAGCCGATGGCCGCGGGGTTGGCGGCCACATACTTCACAACATGGCTGCTGGTCGGCATGACAACCGCGGTCAGCGAGACCCCCTCCTCGCCCATTACCCGCTCCTCGAACAGCGCGCGCGTTGCGCTGCCGTCCTCGCGGCTCACCAGCAGCACCTCGCCGCCCTCACCGCCGACATCCTCCCAGAACAACGCCCGGCCGTGGAAGATATCGCGGACCTGCGTCAGCGTCAGCGCGGCGATCGGATTGTCGCCGTGAACGATCAGCGCGATCCCGTCCAGACCGATCGGAACGCGCACAAGATCGGCAGGCAGTTCGGCGTCGGGATAGAAATCGGTGCTGGCCGCAATGTCGGCTCCCCCGGACACGAGGCGCTCTTCGCCCAAGCGGCTGCCGCCGCCGTGCAGGACAAAGTGCAGATGCGGATTGCGCTCGCTGTACGCGGCCGTCAATTCGAGCAGAAGCGGCCGCATCTCGGTCGACCCGGCTACCGTCACGGTGAGCGGCTCCGGTGCAGGACGGGCTCGGGACGGCTCCAGCAGCACGCAGCCTGATAGCAGAGCCGCCGCCAGCGCCAACCGCGTCAGCAGAAGGAAGAGATTGCCGTGGTGATCGTTGCGCAGGTTACGGATCATCGGAGTCGCAGAGAAAAAAGTGTCAAAACTGCGAGACTGACGAGCAGACAGTAGATGGAAAACGGATAAAGACTGTTGCGGCGCACATAGGCCAGCAGCAACCGGATCGCAACATATCCGCAGACCGCGCTGGTGACAAAGCCGAGCATCAGCGCCGGCAACTCGGCGCGCACAGCGGCCGGATCAGACGCCAACATGTCGGCGCCCTGCAGCAGGCCGGCGCCCAGGAAAGCCGGCGCCCCCAACAGAAAACTGTAGCGGGTCGCTGCCTCGCGGCGCAGGCCCTGGGCCAGACCCGCGGCTATTGTCACGCCGCTGCGGCTGATGCCGGGCGCCAGCGCGACCGCCTGCGCCAGCCCGATCAGGAAAGATTGCCGCAACGACATCGCCGCCAGGAAGGTGCGCTGTCCCACATTGCGGCTCATCCATTCGCTGCCGGCCAGCACCAGCGCCGTCAACGCCAGGAAACCGGCGGCTGCCTGCGGCGTATGATAGAGCCGTTCCAGCGAATCCTTCAGTAGCAGGCCGGTGACGGCAGCCGGGAGCGATCCCAGCAGTATAAACCAACCCAGGCGGGCGTTCAAATCCGCCAGCGAGCGGATTCTGATGCTGCGCAGCGTCGCCATAATGATGGCGCCAAAGTCCCGCCCGAACACGGCCACGATCGACAGAAGCGTTCCCAGATGGACGACCGCATCAAAGAGCAAGGATGAAGACGACCAGCCGAACAACCAGGGCACGATCACAAGATGGCCGCTGCTGCTGACCGGCAGAAATTCGCTGGCGCCCTGCACCAGGCCCAAAACAAACGCTTTGAATAGCTCAGACATGAAGCCGCAACAGTTTCCTTGCGAGCGGCGGCGGCGGGAAGAATGACTGCTCCACCCGCTTCACGCTCTCCTCGTTACTGGGCCGGCCCGTCACGGCGCCGACGGCAGCGATTCCGCCCTGAGCCGACGCTGTTCATGCCGCACGCGCTGATCGGTAATGCGATAGTTCTGCAGAAATCCGGTCTTAAAGGATGCAAAGGCGCCGCGGCCGATCTCCGCCCGGATCTGCGCCATCAGCTGTTGCATAAAGTGCAGATTGTGGATCGTCGCCAGGCGCAGGCCGCTGATCTCGCCGCTGTTGAAGAGATGGCGCAGGTAGGCACGGCTGAATGTGCGGCATGTATAGCAGGCGCAGTTTTCCTGGATTGGGCGGCTGTCCTCGGCGAAACGGGCGTTGCGAATGTTGAAACGGCCGCTGAAGGTCAGCAACGTGCCGTTGCGCGCGATGCGGGTCGGTAAGACGCAGTCGAACAGGTCAACCCCGCGCGCGACCGACTCCAGAATATCCTCGGGCGCGCCGACACCCATCAGATAGCGCGGCCTGTCAACCGGCAGGTGCTCGCAGGTCGCGTCGAGCGTGGCGTACATCTGCTCCTTCGTCTCGCCGACGGCCAGCCCGCCGATGGCGTAGCCGGCAAAGTCAAGACCGCTCAGAATGCGGGCGCTCGCCGCCCGCAGCTCCGGGTAGATGCCGCCCTGCACGATGCCGAACAGCGCCTGGTCCGGCCGTGAATGGGCCGCCTTGCAGCGTTCGGCCCATGCGTGCGTGCGGGCAAGCGCCTGCGCCAGGTAGTCGGCGTCCAGCGGATCGGCACACTCGTCCAGCACCATGGCGATGTCGGCGCCCAGCCGCTCTTCGATCTCGATCACCCGTTCCGGCGTAAAGCGATGGGTGGAGCCGTCGATATGGCTGCGAAACGTGACGCCGTCGGCGTCCAGGCTGCGGCGATGCGCCAGGCTGAACACCTGGTACCCGCCGGAATCGGTCAGGATCGGGCCGTCCCAGCCCATGAAGCTGTGCAATCCCCCCAGCCGCTCGATCAGGTCGTGGCCGGGGCGCAGATAGAGATGATAGGTGTTTGCCAGCAGGAGCGAGGTATTCAGCTCCGACAGGTCGCGCGGTTCGAGGGTCTTGACATTGGCGGCCGTTCCCACCGGCGCGAAGGCCGGCATCTCCACCGGTCCGTGGGGCGTACGCAGCGTGGAACTGCGCGCGTTCCCATATGTACTGTGAATCTTAAACGCGAACGGTCCGGTCACCTCGGCCTCGCGACGGGTCGGCACAAAAAAGCAGGAAAACGCTAGCGCATTTTTCCTGCTTTGTCAAAAAAACTGCGTATCGGCTGGTCCCCCTGGGGGACTCGACTTTGGCGGCGTTGCCACTGCGAAACATGTTCAACGACGAATAGAGCCTGCGTTCACGAACGTTGCCGGCGCAGGCGGGCCACTTCGGCTCTCAGCGCCTCCAGCTCCTCCTCGGCCGTATCGGCGCGTTCTTCCGCCTTTTCGGCTTTGATCTCAGCGACCTGCAAGTAAGGCATGACATATTCCGCATACACCGTGTCGCGCGCCATCTCAGCGTGCGCCGGCTGGCGCAGCAGGTCTTCGCGGCGAAACTGGAAGCCGGGCAACACCTGTGAGCGTATGATCCCTGCCGCGTCCGGCTCGATTTCGTCGTAATTCCCGGCGGCGCCGAGACGGCAAAAATGCATGTGCCGGTCCTTGGGGTCCAGAATGAACTGCTCCCTCACCCCGGCGCGGGCATACCCTTCCTTTTTCTCTTCCGTGTCCCGCCGCACCTCGGCCGTCGTCGAATCGGACAGCTCCTCCACGATCATGTCGCAGACCCCGGCGTAAAAATGCTGCTCTATCCCTCCCCACGCGGCAGGATTGTCATCGCGAATGATGCCGATGTCCGGCTTGAATACCACCTCCCACTGCCCTGACGGCATCTTCCCGTCGGGCACCGACATGTGGGCCCCGGTCTCCAGGCACAATATTTTCGCAATCGGCTTCGCGTCCAGATAGAAGCCCAGGAGGCGGAAGAACCAGCGATACTGCTCGGTCTGTTGATATGTGTGCGAGGGTTTGGCCTCCAGGATGCCGTTGTTCCATTCGTAGCTGACGTCGATATGCGAGTGCGGGCGTTCATACCACTTTTCCCAGTACTCTTCCAGGCTGACGCGACGGCCATGAGCGGGCGCCCAGTTTTCGCTGTTGGCCAGCCCGGAAGAGATGTCGGCATCGACCTGCCTGTCTGGCAGCGCGGCGCCGTTCGATTGGGACGGCTTTCCCTGATTCCGCGGTACGTCTCGCACTTCTTTTTTTGAAGCCATGCTCCCACCTCCACACAAGCGCCGGCCTGCGCGCGCAACAACTCACTGCGCAGATTCTACCACTCTCCAAGAGGCCGCCGCAACCGGTCCGGTCGCCTTCTCTGGGCGCCGCGCAAGTGGATCAGGCCGCGGCCGCGAAGAGCGCCTCTTGTGTTTCTCCCTCGCCTTTCCCTTTGCGCACGGCGGCGTCGGCAGCCCCCTCCTGTGGGCTGAGATTGATGGCCAGCCCGGCCCGCTCCCGTATCTTGCCGTCAATCTGCTCGGCAAGATCCGCCTTCTCGCTAAGAAAGGCTTTGGCGCTTTCGCGGCCCTGCCCCAAACGAATTTCGCCAAAGCGGTAAAACGCGCCCCGCTTCTCGATGATGTCGTGTTCAACGCCCAGGTCCAACAGGTCGCCCTCGGTGCTGACCCCCTCGTTGTACATGATGTCGAACTCCGCCACCTTGAACGGCGCCGCCACCTTGTTCTTCCGCACCGTCACGCGCGTGCGGTTGCCGATCACATCGCTGCCCTGCTTGATCGACTGAATCCGCCGCACGTCCAGCCGCACGCTCGAGTAGAACCTCAGCGCCATTCCACCCGAGGTCGTCTCCGGGTTGCCGAACATGATCCCGATCTTCTGCCGCAGCTGATTGGTGAAGATCAGGCTGGTGCCGGTCGTCTTCACCGCGCCCACCAGCTTGCGCAGCGCCTGGCTCATCAGCCGCGCCTGCAAACCCACGTGGCTGTCACCCATCTCGCCTTCAATCTCGGCGCGCGGCACCAGCGCCGCCACACTGTCCACCACCACCACATCCATCGCACCCGAACGCACCAGCGCCTCGGCGATCTCCAGCGCCTGCTCGCCCGTGTCCGGCTGCGATACGTACATTTCATCCACGTCCACCCCGATCTTGCGCGCGTAGCCCGGGTCCAGCGCATGCTCGACATCGATAAAGCCGCAGACCCCTCCAAGCCGCTGCGATTCGGCGATCGCATGCAGACAGAGCGTCGTCTTGCCCGAGCTTTCCGGCCCGTAGACCTCGATTATGCGCCCGCGCGGGATGCCGCCCACCCCCAGGGCGATGTCCAGGCTCAGGCTGCCCGTAGGGATCGAGGCCACGTCCAGCCGGCCGGTCTCCCCCAGCTTCATGACGGTCCCGTCGCCGAAACGGCGATTGAGATTGGCGATCGTCGTCTCCAGCGCTCTGGCCGGCCCCTTCTCCGTTGATTTCGTTGTCATCGTTCATGCTCCTATTCGTTGTGGTAGCGACACACTGCGAATTTTCGGATGCACACGCCGCTCGGTAGGGCGCGGCTCGATTGAATTCATTATAGAACATATGTTCAGAATCCGCCAAACCGCGAAATTGGCCGAGGGTGCATCCCACTATTGGGGTGGGAATCGTTTGGCGGGGAGTTCATGCCAGCGGTGGCTGGCGTTGTCTACCAGCTTTGGGGGGGATCGTTGGTCAGGCACAAGGCCTGCCCCTACGGCGGCCGCGCCGTTCGCTGAACCGGGGGCGGCGCGTTGGGCCGCTGGTAGGACAGGGCTGCGTTGACCCACACACCCGGCGGGAGGAGGGGTGTCAGGGGGCGTTGCGGGGGGACTCCCCCCGCACAAGGGAGGGCCGGAACTGCAGGGGGCAGGGGGCAGGGGGCAAGGGGTTAGGGGGCAGGAAACTGCGGGGGGCGGTGTCTGACGGTTGAGGGCGCGAGCGGCGGGGGACGCACACACGGCGGCATGGGGACGCGGCGCGTTGGGGACACGATGGAATCGCGCAGGCACGGTGGCGGGGCGACGGGCCGCCGGTTGCGCAGGGCTACATTAGAACCCACAACGGGCGGGAGGAGGGGTGTCAGGGGGGCGTTGCGGGGGGAGTCCCCCCGCACAAGGGAGGGCCGCAGGCCCGACCGTCCAGAACTGCGGTGGC
>CATOTS010000059.1 GCA_951813625.1 uncultured Caldilineaceae bacterium
ACTACTCTGGAACAGGCTGTGCCTCCCCTCTTTGTATGTTCGCCGGCTGCACAGGAGGGGGTGCGGGTGCGAACGCCGATGTTGTACCCGGATGGGGGTGTTGTGGATGTGTTCGTCCTGGAGCGGAACGGCGGCTACATCGTCACTGATTTCGGCGATGCCCTGGGCTGGCTTGGGCTGCAATCAACGAGCCAGGGTCGCTCCGCCAGAAGGAAGGCACTGATCGAGGACGTGTGCCAGACCCTCCGCATAGAGTTGTCGCGTGACCAGCTGATACTCCGCGGTGTTGGCAGCGGCGCCCTGGGAGAAGCGGTGCTGCGTGTCGCGCAAGCAGCGGTGCGCGTCTCCGACCTCTGGTTCACGCTGCGCAGCCAGGCTTTTCAGAGCACGGCCGACGAGGTGGACGAATGGCTGCACGATCGGAAGATTGCTTTCGATCGTCAGGTGTCGAAGGAGGGACGGTCAACCCAGAAGTGGGCGATAGATTTCGAGACGCGCACAGCTAATCGGACCTGTTTTGTCTTCATTCTTGCCACCGGCGCTCGCGGCGCTGTTCGCAGGCTGACAGAGCACGTTGTGGCTGGGTGCGTCGACCTTAGCCACTTTAAGAACGGGCAACCGGATCTGACTTTCGTCTCCCTGTTCGACGATACGGAAGACGTTTGGCAGCCGAGGGACTTCTCGTTCGTGGGAGAAGTCTCCGAAGTTGCCCTGTGGTCTCATCCAGCCGAGTTTGAGAATCTTCTTCTCGCTACATAGCAACGTACACGAAGGCTGATATAGAGCTGATCGCGCTCGACGTGAGGCGCAATGTCACGATCGACTGGGCGCTGCGCGAGAACGTGCGCGCCTGTCTTCGGGCCATGGTCAAACGTATTCTGCGCCGGCACGGCTATCCGCCGGACAAGCAGGGGAAGGCCGCGCAGACGGCGTTGGAACAGGCGGAACCCCTCTCAGAGGGCTGGGCGGCGGCCTGAAGCGCTACTAACCTTCAACGCGGCGGACTTCCTAGCGCCGTGCTCCTGAACCTCTCCCGCAGCTGCCAGACGAAGAAGAATTCCACGGGCCGCCATCGACCCGCGGGGTGCTATAATAGTGGATCTTGCGTGTTGCAGCGCTTTCCCCTGCGCTGCCGGGGCTTTTGCACGGTTGTGGAAGAGCGCCGAATTGTCCTTTCAATCCAGGGGGAGTGTCGTTGATGAGATTCAGGGAGAGATGTGTGCGGGCCGGCGGTTGCGGGCGGGGCGCGGGCGGTTGGGCGGTGCGGCTGTTGTGGGCGGCGATGGCGGTCCTGGCGGCGGCGGCCTGTACGTTCACGCCGGGGGGGCTGGAGACGGCGCTGTGTTCGAACGGCATTGCGGTGGCGGAGCCGGCGGAGAATCCGGGGCTGGTGGCCGACTGCGCGGCGCTGCTGGGGCTGAAGCAGGCGCTGGCCGGGGATGCGGTCCTGAACTGGAGCGAGCAGCTGCCGCTCGATGAGTGGGAGGGTGTGAGCAGCGGCGCGGCGGAGGATGCGCCGGCGCGCGTGACCGAGCTGCAGCTGGACGGGCGGGGGCTGACGGGGGAGATTCCGGCGGGGCTGAGCGCGCTGTCGATGCTGGAGGGGCTGTGGCTGCACGACAACCGGCTGACGGGCGCGATTCCGGCGGCGCTGGGGACGCTGGTCCACCTGGAGTGGCTCTGGGTCTATGACAACCGGCTGACTGGGGAGATCCCGGTCGAGCTGGCGGCGTTGACGCAGCTGGTGGGGCTTGGGCTGCACGAGAACCAGCTGACGGGGCCGATCCCGGTCGGGCTGGGCGGGCTGGCGGAGCTGGAGTGGCTGCGGCTGGACGGCAACCGGCTGACGGGCGGGATCCCGGCGGCGCTGGGCGGGCTGGCGGCGCTGAAGGGGTTGGGGCTGCACAGGAACCAGCTGACGGGCGCGATCCCGGTCGAGCTGGGTTCGCTGGCGGCGGTCGAATGGCTGCGGCTGGACGCCAATCACCTGGAGGGGCCGATCCCGGCGGAACTGGGTTCGCTGGCCAACCTGGAGGGGCTGGGTCTGCAGGAGAACCACCTGGAGGGGCCGGTCCCGCCGGAGCTGGGCGGGCTTGTCAATCTTAACTGGCTGCATCTTTTCAACAACGATTTGGTGGGCGAGATCCCGCCTGAGCTGGGGCGGCTGGAGAATTTGGAGTGGCTGCGGTTGGACGGCAACGGTCTTGCCGGCGCGATCCCGGAAGAGCTGGGGGCGCTGGACAACCTGCGCGAGCTGCAGCTTTCGGACAACCGGCTGACCGGCCCGGTCCCGGCGGCGTTGGGCTCGCTTGCGAGTTTGGAGTGGCTGCGGCTGTCGGACAACCAGCTGTCGGGCGCGATCCCGGTAGAATTGACCGGCTTGGTCCGGCTGCGCGAGCTGGGGCTGGCCGACAACCGGCTGACGGGCGAGATTCCCGCGGCGCTGGGCGAGCTCACCTTTCTGCAGGGCCTGGGGCTGGATGGGAACGGGCTGACGGGCGCGATCCCGGTCGAGCTGGGCGGGCTGGCGGACCTGGAGTGGCTGCATCTTGGCGACAACCGGCTGACGGGTGAGATTCCGGGGGAACTGGGCGCGCTGGCCAAGCTGCAGTGGCTGCGGCTTGAGGGCAACCGGCTGACGGGGGAGATCCCGGCGGCGCTGGGCGAGCTGCATGATCTGAAGGGGTTGGACCTGGACGGGAACGGGTTGAGCGGCGCGCTGCCGGCGGAACTGGGGCAGCTCGACAATCTGCGCGAGCTGGGGCTGGCCGACAACGGGCTGGCGGGGGCGATCCCGGCGGCGTTGGGTGCGCTCGACGACCTGCGCGTGCTGCGGCTCGATAACAACGGGCTGGCGGGCGAGATACCGGTCGAGCTGGGTGCGCTGACGAATCTGCGCGAGCTGGGTCTCGGCGACAACCGGCTGACGGGCGCGGCGCCGGCGGCGCTGGACGGGTTGGTCAATCTGCGCCGGGTGCGGCTGGCGGGGAACGGGTTGAGCGGCTGTGTGCCGGGGCACTGGCGCGAGGTGGGTGACAGCGATTTTGCGGAGGCGGGTCTGCCGTTCTGCGGGGGATAGGGGGCGGGGCGGGATGATGCTGCGGCGCGAGACCGTCCGGAAGGGCAGTGGTCAGTGGCCAGTTGCCGGCAACGTCAAGGGCAAGGGCTTAATCCACGAATTTGCACAAATCTCCACGAAGAAGGTCAAACTGCAGGGGTCAGGGGACAGGGGTTAGGGGTCAGGAACTGCAGGGGGAGGTGGACAGTGGGCGGCGGTCTAGGGGGTCGCTGGGGTGGTTGCCAGGCGGTAGCCGACGCGGGGAACTGTGAGGATATAGGTGGGGTTGGCTGCGTCGTCATGCAACTTGCTGCGCAGGGTTTTGACGACGGTGCGGAGCGGGCGGGTGTCGCCGCTGCGTTCCGGGCCCCAGACGCGTTGCAGCAGGAAGTCGTGGGTGAGGACGCGTCCGGCGCCGCCGGCAAGCTCGCAAAGGAGTTGGTACTCGGTGGGGGTGAGCTGCACATCGTTGCCGCCGAGGGTCACGCGGCGTTCCTCGTAGTGGACGGTCAACTCTCCTGTCATGAAGGGGCCGGCTGGGGCGGCGTCGTCTCGTTGGCGCAGGGCGGCTCTGATCCTTGCCAGCAGTTCGGTTGGCGCGAAGGGTTTGACGACGTAGTCGACGGCGCCCATGTCCAAGACGCGGGCGATTGTTTCGACCCTGTCGTAGCCGGAGAGAAAGATGACGGGGGCGTCGGCGACGGCCAGAATGCGGTTCATGAGATCGATGCCGTCATCGCCGGGCAGCATCAGGTCGAGCAGGACGAGGTCGGGCAGGTTGCTCTCGAACAGGGAGAGCGCCTCGTCGGGGTTTGCGGTCACGAGCGTGTTGTAGCCTGATCTGTTGAGAACGTCGCGTACGTGGCGCAGGGTGCGGGGGTCGTCGTCGACCACGAGGATGCTGGTCTGTCCTTGCGGGGCCGGGTGCGGGCTGGCGGAGGGGTTGAGGGGGCCGGCTGCGGTCTGCGCATCACTGTTTGCCGCGATGGCATTTGCCACAATCGGATTTGCCGCGATGGTATTTGCCGCGATGGTATTTGTCACTGCGGGCAGGGTAAAGGTGAAGCGGCTGCCCAGGTCCGGACCATCGCTTTCGGCCCATATACGCCCGCCATGCGCTTCGACGATTCCCTTGCAGATTGCAAGTCCCAGCCCCGTGCTCCCGCTGCCCTGGCCGGACTCGTTGTCTTCTCCGTTGGAGGGTGCGAATTTTCTGAAGAGGAGGGGGAGGCGTTCTGGCGGCAGGCCGACGCCTTCGTCGGTGACCGAGAGCGCGACATGAAAGTGTTCTTGCGCGGCGGAGAGGGTGATTTTGGAGGACTCTTTGGCGTGCTTGGCGGCGTTGGCGAGGAGGTTGCTGAAGACCTGAAGGACGCGCCGTTTGTCGGCCATGACGAGGGGGAGGGCGGGGTCGAGGTCGATGCGGACGTTGTATCTGCCGTCCACGTTGAGGAAAGCGTTGCGGGCTTCATCGACGATGCCGGCGACGGCTGCGGGTTGGGGGGAGATTGCGAGTGTGCCGGTCTTGATGCGGGCGACGTCGAGAAGGTCGTTGATGAGGCTGCGCATGTAATCGGCCTGTTCGTTGATGATGCGGTGGAACTGTGTCATCTCGGCGGGGTCGAGATCGGCTGAGGCCTCGATCAAAGTGGCTGCGGAGCCTTTGATGGAGGTCAGGGGTCTTCTCAACTCGTGGCTGACCATGGCCAGGAAGTCGGCGCGCATGCGTTCCATCTCTTCGAGCGGCGCCAGGTCCTGCAAGGTGACGATGACGGACTCGACGTCGTCCTCTTCCGAGTAGATGGGGGTGATGTTGACGAGGGGGGTTATGCTGCGGCCGTTGGGGGTCGAGAAGACGATTTCTTCGGCGCGCACGGTTTCGACATTGCGGAGGAAATGCGCCAGCGGGGCCTGATCCAGCGAGATTTCGCGCCCGTCTGAGCGTCGGACGGTCAACAGCTTCAACATTTCGGCCAGCGGGCCGTCGGGCAAATGGAGGTCGTCGAAGATCCTTTGCGCTTCTTTGTTGAAGAGGATCCGTTCGCCCGTTCTGGCGTTGAGGAGGATGACGCCGACGGGCGAGGTGTTGACCAGCGCTTCCAAGTCGGCCCTGGCCTGCCGTTCTTCGCGGTATTGGCGGGCGTTGGCGATGACGAGTGCGGCCTGCGAGGAGAACATCACCAGCGTCTCTTCGTCTTCGGATGAGAAATCCCTGCCCCCTTCTTTTTCGGCGAGGAAGATGCTGCCGACGTGCTTGCCCATATGGCGGATGGGTGCGGCCAAAAAGGAGACTTCCGCGCTTATGTAAGGCGGCAGGTCTGCGCCTGAATGGCCCATCTCTCTGAAGTAGCACTGGAAATCGTTCAGCCGCAGGGGCACTGCAGCCTTGCGAAACTCTTCGTGGAACTCCGTTCCTCCGGGCACATTCTCAAGCTGCGCCACCTCTGCGGCGGTCAAGCCGTGGGCGAAAAGGTCGAGAGTGACGCCTGAATCATTCAGAATCGTGATGACGCCGAGGCGGGCGTCGGTCAAGGCACAGGCGCTATCGAGGACGCCTTGCAGGACGGAATCGAAGTCGAGGCTTTCGTTGATGCGAAGGCTTGCTTCGCTCAGCCTGGCCAGACGGCCTCGCAGGGTTTCTATTTCTTGTTGAAGGCGGTCGGTGTTTGGCATGGGGTCATCCTGGATTGGGGCGGTTGACGATTTTGGCGTTCTGCCGGCGCCTGCCGGGTGGGGTGACAGTGGAGGGCGGTGCAACCCGGCCCGGCTCACTCTATTCTACCGAAATTTTACCGAAATTCAACCAATTGCGGTGGATCATCACAAAACTCATCCGGTTTGGCACGCCAAACTCACGAAATTCTCACACTTGGCGGGTATACTAGAGCACAGGTCAATGATTGACCACGGTTCATTCGAGCGTTCGAGCAGTTCAACGAGCGCGAGAGATACCGCAAGAGAGATGGAAAGGAGCCATCGGATCATCACCTGCAGGGGCTGCTGGCGTCACGTCCACGGCCGGGGTGAAGGCATCCGTTCCATGGTTCCTGGCCGCCCAAGGCCTTCCATCCTGATTTTCCTTTTTGACAACTGAATCTGAAGGAAACGGCTTGGACATCCAGCGACGGATGTCGTGCGAGTTGCCTGTGGCGCCGCGCTCTGCGCGCGCCCGGCCCGCTGTTCTGTCTCGCGGCCGTCACTGTCTATCTGCTGCCTATCTGCTGCCGGTCTCTGTTGGCCGTTCCTGCGGCTGAACGGCGCGAGAGGTCCGCAGCCCTGATCGACAGTTTGAATCGGGCCGTTGCCCGCTATGCCCATTATGCCCGCTAGGCCCGCTATGCTGCGCGGCTATGCTATGCAACAGATTCAGACGGCAGGCCAGCCCCCTGTGCACCGAAGTCCTGGTGTCAACCCGAATATCGTTTTTTTCATCGCATACGCCACACGTGGAACGGGGGGCGGCCTGCCGGTTGTTGGAGCGGAGGCACCTTCCCGGCGCAAGGCGGACTGTAAGGAGGCCGGTCGGCGCCGGCTGCCAGACCGACGGCAAATCATGAGGAAGGTATTGTGCGAATTCTCAAGCGAACGCGGTTACAAGCCGATGATCCAGGCAGAAGGAGGGCGGGTCATACCCCGATTCAGGACATTCCAGCGTGGGTACACGGCCTGACGGAACCGGAACGCGGGTATATGATCGAGATCTGCCGCCGCGATCCCTCTTTTTGCGACCGTTGCCGCGAAGCTGAGAGTCCGGCGATGCAGCGCGCCTGTATTGCCGAGGCGCGACAGCGGCCGGCCGAATAGACCTCGGCGGGTTTCGGCAGTAGGCGCTGACGACGGGGGGTAACCGCGGGGGCGCGCACGAGGGGATCCGCGCAGGCATTTACGTAGGCATCCACATACAACCATAAGTGCATCCACAGGCAATCACTGGGGCACCCTCAAGGGGTGCCCTTACGCGTTGATGGGGTAGCAGGCGGAAACGCGCCTCTGCGCGCGGTCAGGCGGCGTTGACGGAGTAGATGCGGGCGTCGCGCAGGTAGAAGCGCAGGCAGATCTCACGACCGGCCAGGCCGGTCGTGTCGCGTTCACCCCAGCGCAGCGGCAGGTCCGCGCCGTCGACGTCGACGAAGAGACAGTGTTCGCGTTCGTAGCCTTCGATTGGGTGGCCGTTCGGTTGCCGCGCTTCGACCATGACGTAGGCCTGGTCGGGCAGGAGCGTGCCGGTGCCGCTCTGGAGGTTGACGGTCAGGGGGTGTTCGGGGGCGGTGAAGAGGGGTGAGGAGAACTCGGCGTTGGACTGCGCGCCGACCCAGGTGATGCGGTCGACGGGCGTGCTGTAGCGGTGCATGGTGTTGTATTCGAGGAAGCAGAGGCGACCGTCGACGACGAAGGGGGTGCAGGTGGTGAAGACGCCGGCATGCATGTTGCGTGCGGGGCGCTGCCAGCGGAGGCCGTCATGGCTGACCCACCATTCGTAGAGGAGATGGGGGCCGTGCTCGCCGATCATGAGCGGGCTGCGGGCGTAGTTGCGCATCAGGCCGACGAAGCGGTCGCGGTAGGGGAAAACGGTGAACATGTAGAGCTCGAGCTCGGGCGGGTCGTCGGCGTCGGGCTCGATGAAGTTCTCGAGCCGCGACCAGTGGAGGCCGTCGTCGCTGCTGCGGATGGCGAGGACGCGGCGCTGGCCGCGCGGGTCGTCGGCGCCGATGCTGTCGGGGTAGGGGAAGTCGTACGGGCGCAGCACGGCCTGATAGCAGCGGTATTGGCGGGTGCGCGGATCGTAGACGGCGGAGAAGGCGTCGTTGCCATCGCGGAAGGCGGGGCCGTGCTCCGATTCGCGCCAGTGCAGGCCGTCGGCGGAGAAGGCGGCGCCGGCGTTGTGGACGGGATGAAAGCCGGGCTGCGCTTTGGCGTCGAGCGCGGGCCCCCAGCCGGTGTGGAGCATGGCGTAGCGGCGTTCCGGGGCGGCGTCGTCGTTGCGCATGACAGAGAAGATGCCGCCGTGGTCGATCAGCACATTGGGCGATTGGGAGTCGGGGACGATGCCGAGGTCGGGCCGTTCGAAGTGGATGCCGTCGCGGGTGCGGGCGTAGCAGACCTGCCATTTCATTTGGGCGGGGTCCCAGCCGGGGCGCGTCAGGCTGAAGGTCTTGGCGCTTTCGGAGTGGCTGCGGGCGCTGGCCTGTGCCGGGCTCAGATGCTCGACGAGAAAGGGTTCGGGACTGCGCCGCAGGCTGTACCAGACGTGGACCGTGCCGTCGGCGTCCTGCAGGGTGGTGAAGGCGAGGGCCTGGGCGAAATGGTTCAGGTCCTCTTCGAGGCCCTGGGGCGGGTCGGGGTCTCTGCGCAGCGTGCAGCCGCCGGTCTGTAGCTGTCCGCGCGGCTCGTGCACGTCGGCGAGGGACATGAAAAGCAGCGGAAGGGTCATCGGCCGTCTCCTCGTGCGTGCGGCGCGCTACTGCCACACGTTACTGCTACACGCTACTGCCACACACTATTGCCAGTCGAACACGGTGCCCAGGAGTTGATTGGGGGTGTCGCGCAGGGTGTCGTAGATGCGCTGCGCGCCGGTCACCGGCACGACATCCTGGAGCAGGGGTGCGATTTGGATCAGCCCGCGGCGCACGAGCCGGCAGAGATTGGCCAGGTCGTCGCGGTCGTAGCCGGTGTTCTGCCTGATGTTGATCTCGTGGGCCTGCCCCAGGTTGAAGGTGTAGTTGACGTTGAAGCGGCCGGCGATGAGCATGAGCCGGCCGCGATGCTTGAGCGCGCGGATCAGCCGGTCCTCCATGCCCTCGACGCCGGCGGCATCGATGAGCGCGTCGAAGGGCGCGGTCGGCGATCTGCCGTTCCCAGCCGTCGCCGGCGACGTCGAAGACCTCCTCGGCGGCGCCAATTTCCCGCGCCAGGTCGAGGCGGCGGGCGGTCGATTTCACAGACGGCGACGCGCGCGCCCATGGCGTTGGCGATCTGGGCGGCCATCTGGCCGATAAAGCCCTGGCCGACGATGAGGACGCGTTCGCCCATGCGCAGGTCGGCGTGACGGCATGAGTGCATGGCCACGCCGGTCATGCCGAAGAGGGCGGCGTGGGTGGGGTCGACGTCGGGCGGCAGTTTGATGAGCAGGCCATCTTCGCGCGCGACGACATATTCCATGTGGTCGGCGTTGATGTAGACGAGGTCGCCGACGGCAAGCTCGGCCGCGTCGTCGGGGCCGAGCTCGACCACGCGCCCGACGTGTTGATAACCCCAGCCGGCGGGCAGGGCGTCGTCCGGGTGGGCGTAGTTGCCGCCGACGAGGTCGTTGTGCTCGGTGCCGTTGGTGATGCCGGAGTAGACGGTGCGGCTCTTGACCTGGTTTCCGGTCGGTCGCTGGGGCGGCGGCCAGTCGTTCACCAGCAGCTTTTCGCGTGTCTTGTCGGGCGTCAGTCGCGTGACCAGTGCGCGCATGGGGCGGTTTCCGGGCGTCAGGTCCGGCGGGCCGTCCAGCGGATTGCGCGCGCGACCGTTTGGACGAAGCCGGGATTGGCCCAGGTCAGGTTGTCGTGGCCGGACTGGAGGCAGACGACGCGGGCGCGCTTGTGCATTCTGGCCCAGGCGCGATCGCCTGCATGCTTTTGGGGTGGTCGGCTGTGAGGAGGATTTCGCTGCCGGCGGCAGGCTCGTCCATCATGTAGGTCTCGTCCTCCATCTGCCAGTCGCTGCGGCCGGCGGTGACCGGGTGTTCGGGGCTGGCGATCTCGATGCGCAGCGACTGCTCGGGGTGGTGGCGGAAGCTGCGGTCCTCGATGCCGGCGATCTGGTTCCAGACCGGCCACTGCGGGTAGGCGAGGATGGCGTGGTGGAGGAGGATGATGCCCTGTTCGGTCTCGCCGAGGTGCGCGAGCGCGGTTTCTGGTTTGCCGGCGTACCAGGGGCCGTCGTCGCTGGGGCCGTCCATCAGCATCGCATAGAAGAGGGCGACGTCGTAGCCGTCGCGCAGTTCTGCGCGTGCGGAGGCGAAGTCGTCCATGTGCTGGATGTAGGCGTCGACGCCCTGCAGGCTGCGGAAGAAGCGGTGAAAGTTGCGTACGTCGTAGCCGTGTCCGCCGGTGATCACCGCCAGTTGGATCGGGTTCTCTGCTGTCCTCTCCGCTGTCCTCTCTGTGGCCATGTCCGGCTCCGCTGCGCGGTATGAAAAGCGACGCTGGGGACGGAGGCGTTCTCCGTCCCCAGCGTTTTTGCGTGCTGCATAAGGGCGGGCGGCAGATGCGTTACTGTGCGCGCGCCAGGGCGGCGTTGTAGGCGTCCACGATATCCTGTGCGCCCATGCCCTCGATCGTCGAGGTCAACTCGCCCCAGGTATCGTCGTTGATCTCAAGCTGGCCCTCGATCATCTGCTGGATCGTTTCGAGCAGATAGGTGTCGATCGGGGCGCCCAGGCTGGCGGCTACCTCCGCCTCCGCTTCGTTCAGGATGATAGAGGGCAGGGGGTCGCCGTAGGAGCCGCTGGGATTGATGAAGTGGTCGTCGATCCAGCGCCAGCCGTCGGGGAATTCGGGCGCGGGCCAGTCTGCCATCAGGCCCCAGTGGGGTTCGGCCTCGGGCCACCAGACGCGGGCGAGCGAGCCGATGTCGTTGATGAAGGCGGACTCGTTCGTCATTGCCGGCGGTGATTCGGGAATCGCTCCGCTGCAGTAGTGCTTCTCCTTGAGGCTGGGATGGCGCTGGATCGTATCGGTGTAGCACTTGCTGCCGTCGGCCCGATAGGTCCAGTCGACGCCCTCTTTGCCCTGGTAGATGAGGAAGCGGCCCTCGGTGCTGAAGAGGTAGTCGATCAGCCAGACCGAGGCCTCGATCTCCGCGTCGGAGGAGGAGGCCGAGATGACGAGCGGGTTGCCGAGCCAGACGTTCGAGGGGGCGGGCCAGAGGATCTTCTCGCCGTCGACCGTCAGCGACATGACGGGGTAGAACTTACCCTGGTCGATGCCGGCGTTGGCGACGCACGAGTAGAAGTGCCAGCCTGTGTTCTCAAGAATGGCCCCTGCCTCGCAGGTGCCGCGTGCCAGCGCCTCCCAGTCGGGGTCGCTCATGGTGGCGTATTCGGGATGGAGGACGCCGTTCTCCCACATCCAGTTCATGAATTCGACCGTATGGCGGAAGCGGGACATCAGCGGGCCGTACTCGTACTGCTCGGTGTAGGGGTTGTAGTAGACGGTCAGGTCGGTGCCGAGCCATTTGGCCCAGTTGCCGGTGTGGCCGGTGAAGCCGCTGCGGCTGGAGATGACCGGTTTGCCGCCCAGCTGGTCCTTCAGACAGAGCATGGCGTTCTTGAGGTCGTCGAGGTTCAGAATGGCGTCCCAGTTGCCGTTCCATCTGTCCTCGATGATGCCGCACTGCTCGATCAGGTCTGCGCGCAGTTGCAGCCAGGGCCGCAGCTGGCGCAGGCGTCTGACCTGGGCCACGCCGTAGATGTTGCCGTCGGGCGAGGTCATCAGCCGTTCCATATCGGGCTGTCTGGCCATTTCGGCGGCGAGGTTGGGCATCTTGCCGGCGTCGATGTAGTCGCTGAGCGAGACGAAGAGCCCCTGCGGGCCGAACTCGTGGGCGATGTCCATCGGTGTGCCGGTGGTGTCGGCGGGCAGGCCGAGCTGCATGATGTCCGGCAGGTCGCCGGATGCGAGCGTGGTGGCGATACGTTCGCCGAGGAACTCGCGCGGGATCTGGCGGAAGCCGAAGTTGAAGCCGGTGCGATCGGCCAGCAGCTGCATCGAGTAGGTCTCGGACGTGATGTCGCCGAAGACGCCTTCGGGCGCGAGCATCAGCTCGAGTTCCAGCTCTTCGGGCTCGGCGGCCATCTGCTCGGCGGGCATGCAGCCCACGACCAGCATGCTTAAAGCGATGAGCAGACATATGGATGACGACAGGCTGAATCTCTTCATTTTCTTCTCCTCAGTGGTGGATACAAAGCGGATCGATCATGAAAGCGAGCCTTTGAACTCAGTACTGCGTACTGCGCAAGGGCAGGGGAGATGCTTGCGCTGCCGGGACTTACCCCTTTATCGCGCCGACCAGTGTGCCTCTCACAAAGTATTTCTGCACGAAGGGGTAGACGAGCAGAATCGGGGCGGTGGTCACGATGACCGTTGCCATTTTGACCTGTCGAAAGAAGGATTTGGCCTGCAGGGTGTCGCTGTAGTTGCCTTGGACTACGTCGCCGGTGGCCCCGCGGATCAGCATGCGCCTCAGCATGATCGTCAGGGGGAATTTTTCCGAGTTGTTGAGATAGAGCAGCGGGTTGAAGAAATCGTTCCAGACGGCGACGGCGACAAAGAGGGCGATGGTCGCCAGGATCGGCTTGGACAGGGGCACGATAATCTGCAGGAGGATGCGAAAGTCGCTGGCGCCGTCGACGCGTGCCGCGTCCTTCAGTTCGCGCGGGATGGTGGAGATGTTGGCGCGCACGAGAATGATGAACCAGAAGTTGAAAGCGACCGGCAGGACGATGACCCAGGTGGTGTTGAGCAGGCCATAGCTCTGGTAGGTCAGGTAGGTGGGGATGAGACCGGCGGAGAAGAAGAGCGTCAGCCCGAGGATGAGGCTGATCGGGCCGCGCAGGCGGAAGCGGGGTTCGGAGAGCGGGTAGGCGGCCAGCAGGCAGGCGATCAGCGTGAAGGCGGTGCCGAGAACGGTGTAGGTGATCGAGTTGCGGTAGGCGCGCAGGACCGAGTTCGAGCGTGCGATCGCCTCGTAGGGCTCGAGGTTGAAGCCGATCGGGAACAGCTTGACCGATTGGCGCCACACGGCCTCGCCGTCGCTCACCGAGATTGAAAAGACGTAGAGCAGCGGGTAGAGCATCAGGCAGCTGAACCCGATCAGGAAGAAATAGTTGAGATAGTCGAACAGCTGCATTTTTTTCAGGGTATGCACGTTTTACTCCCCGCTACCACAGACCTTCGCGGTCCTCATTGGTCCGTTTTACGATGTAGTTGGCGGCGACGACCAACATGAAGGCGATGACCGAGTCGAACATGCCGATGGCCGCGCCGTAGCTGAAATCGAACTTGATCAGCCCGCGGCGGTAGACATAGGTGGCGATGACATCCGAGACGTTGTAGGTTGCCGGCTGTTGCAGCAGGAAGGCCCGTTCGAAGCCGACCGAGATGATCGATGAGACCGAGAGAATCAGGGTGACGCTGATGACCGGCAGCAGGCCGGGCAGGGTGACGTAGCGGATGCGCTGCCAGCGCGATGCGCCGTCGACGATCGCGGCCTCGTACAGTTCGGGCGGGATGCCGGTGAGCGCGGCCAGGTAGATGATCGAACCCCAGCCGATGCCCTGCCACAGGACCGAGCCGATATAGAGCGGACGGAACCAGGCTGAAGTGCCGAGAATGCGCACTTTTTCCCCGGTCAGGGCGACTGCTATCTCGTTGACGATGCCGTCGAAGCCGAAGAAGTCGTAGATCAGGCCGACGATCACGACGACTGCGATGAAGTGCGGCAGGTAGCTGATCGACTGCGAGACGCGTTTGAAGAGGCCGTGCTGCTGTTTGACCTCGTTGAGCAGGATGGCGAAGACGATTGGCAGTGGGTAGGAGATGACCAGCGTCCAGAAGCCGAGCACGACGGTGTTCTTGACCACGCGGAAGAAGAACGGGTCCTCGATGAACTTGAGGAAGTTCTGCAGCCCTACCCAGGGGCTGCCCTGGATTCCGGCGACGATGTTGTAATCTTTGAAGGCGATCTGGAGGCCGTAGAGGGGGTAGAAGCGGAAGAGGAAGAAGCCGACCAGCACGGGCAGGATCATCACATAGAGCTGCCAGTTGAGCTGCATCTCTCTGTGCAGACGCATGCGCCAGTCCTGCACAAGCGCCCGGCGCGCGGACGGCTGTGAAACCAGCGCGGCGTCTATGGTCGCATCGTCACTCATGGGGCCACCTTGCGATAACCGGGAAGGCGAACGAGAATCCCGCGGACGAACAGGACGGGCCTGGAGAGCGGCCCGATCCTGGCGTGCAGCATAAATGAAGGGCAACTACAAGTCAAGTAAACAAGAAAATGGTAATTACCAAGGCATATACGGCGCCTGTTTTGACCAGGGCGCGTTGCCATCTGTCTGAACTGTGATTCGTCTGATTTTTGTGATGGGGATGATAAAAGGCAGCGTTATAGGCGGTGGTCTTCGGTCCGGGAATCGGGGGAATGGGAGTTGGGACTGGATGCGGGTATCTGTGGATGCGGACTTTTCTGACCATTTCTTGGGAATATCAACGACCGCGAGCCCTTCATCGCTGCCGCCATTCAGATTATCTGAACGCGTATTCGGTTGGCCGCCGCCAGGTTGGATGAGCAGCACCGCAGGGGATAGGGCGTACAGTCGGTGAGCGATGGTTTTGGAGGGGGGCGTTGCGGGGGGAGTCCCCCCGCACAAAGGAGGGCCGCAGGCCCGACCGTCCAACAAGCAAGGAGAGAGAAATCACGTTCGCTCGCCTCGTGCATGGTCGCAGATTGATAGCGGCTGGGTCGTTACAAAAATACCAGGGTAACAGTTATGCTGGCCATGTCAGGTTTCCATTTGCTATGTCACGCCATCGTAGCATGATTGCGTTGCTATCAAATCGTCAGGGTATGGTTGGCCCCAATCGTTAGACCACGAAATGGGAAAAATAAGGTGCATTTAGGTGAATGCGGCCGGGTCTGAACAGAGCACGAAGCGCTCTTCCGCCAGCGTGCGATAATCGGGACTTTGATGCGGTCCCTCATGGATGCAAGAGTCGAATTAGCCTGTCAGCCCGGTATGCAGCTGACGCGCCTTCTCCTACTGAGTGAGAAAGATGTCCTAACACTTGAAGCAGGGCCCGTCATCCGGCAGTTGCCGTTTCCAGGCCTGTATCATTTTGGGATGAGTCTCGTGCTCACTGTACAGCTGGCCAATCGTCTTTCTGCCTTCGAGCGCTTCCAGCGCAATCCGAAACTTGCAGGCCGCCGAGTGTCGCCGCCGTTTCTTGACCATCGTGCTGCCCCTCCACAGGCTGGGTGAATTGCTCTATTATACACCTTAGCTTGTGGTCCAGTTTTTGGGGCCAAGCTCACAAACATCGGGGGCAGGTCACAATCTCAGAAGTGAGATTCCGGAGCCAATGTTGTAATCCTGACAATGATTGGTACCTCTTTGTCTTGATGATCGTACTCGAGTTGGATTCGAATTTCGTCAAGTTCCCAAATGGCGATCGGCGTCGCCATTGCTTCGTCAGGATAGCCAGGGGCATCCCACTCTCCAAAAAAATCTGGCCTCCCCAGCTCTACTTGGCATTCGGCTAGCCTGTCCCGAAAAATCGTTTCATATTCCATCTGCACAGAACGATATTCTTCCGGCTCAAATCCGTCCCAGAAGTCACGGCTAATAGCCAACATTTCCTGCAATCGTTCGAGACGGTGTGCGTCGTTGAACACTAATTCTAAGGTGTTACAGGATTGCGTGCCATCGCACAACCGTAGGGAAAGCTGTGTTTCAGATTCAAAGACAATCAAGTCATAATAGCGCTCTTTACATTCGTCAAGGCCGGCACCCCAAGCAATACCTAGGTCGGCTGGCAACCACCACAGGCGTGTTTTTTTGAATTCTTTCATGGCGAACTGCGTCCTTTCATCGAGTCGCAAATCTCAGTTGGATATTGTGTCTTTGCGCATGGGAAAAGGTCAAGGCGACTCTGTAAGGCTTAAGGAGCGAACCTGTGCCTGGCTAGTTCCTCCGTCAACTTAGGTTACCCACGCTCTTCTACATCCCTGCACCCGGGAGGTGGATTGCTCGAATGAATCCAGAATTGAAGTACTTTTCAAAGTGGGTTCTGAATAAGCTTTCGAAGTGGTCTCTCGCAGCCTGATTGCTTGTGGCCCATCTAACTCCTCTCAACCCTTGCTCTTGCGCAAATTTAATCTGCCTTTCAATCTGATCCAGAATTCTCGCTTCGTTGTAGACACCATGATTTCTAGGATTATTGATGGAGTTAGCAAACTTTGCTGAATTGCTACCAGTCCATTTTGCTTCAATTGCCAAAGTTGTTGTCAATGGCATCAAGTTGAACTCTTCTACCTGAAGACAGGTTCCACACCTCTTCGTAATCCTTTCCCGTGACAAGTTTCTGATATCTGCCCCAGACACTATCCGTGTCATATGCCAGATTCCTAACGAACCGTTCGGCAAGATTGAATTGATTGGGGTCTAAACCTCCCGGGTCGCCTGTGTTGCCTCCGCCACCGCTCTGAGGCACATTATGTGGTTGAGTTGGGTTCCCAAATTGAGCCTGCAGCCTAGTGTTAGATGCGTCCCACTGGGAGTCTAAAGCTCCTTTCGTACCGTCCCACATGGCAGGGACTTAGTCTAACCATTGTTGCCCGAACTGTAGAACCGGTGGGACATAGGGAGCGGCAGCCTGATAAATTGCGTTACCGGCTTGACACAGGAAAGCCAGTACCGTGATCGACGCATGGAGCGGCCGGAGTGACACCAAATTCGCACAGGCAGCACTATTTCCGCTTGGGTCAAGAAGTCGGAGAGGGTTGGCCCGCGCGTAGGTGCATCGGTTGTAGTCGATGGCAAGGTTGGGACTAGGGACGATCGTATCCGGCGAGATAAACGTCCCCAGCGCGGGGTCGTAGTAGCGGGCGTTGTCGTACATCAGGCCGCTGGCGTCAGACTTCTGACCCGTAAAGGTACGGTCCGTGTGAAGGTCGCTCGTCGCAGCGCGCTCAGATCAATAGGCGTGGTAGGCGCGGCTGGCTGTCACGGCTCCCATGCCGTCGGTGGTCAGTGATGTGCTGCCGAGGTGGTTGCCGTGCAGGTGGAAGAGGTCGCTGCCCTGCTTGACCGCGATGCGCAGCCCGCCGAATGAGTAGTGGCTTACGGTCGTCGTTACTGCACCGGTCACCTCCTCCTCGTAGTGGGCGAAGAAGGTGTAGGTCGTGGTCGTGCCGCTGACTTTCTTGACGCGCGTCCCCTTCACGCCGTACCAGTACTGCTCGAGCAGGTCGCCGTTGTTGTCCAGGACCTGCGACAGGCGGTTCTTGGCGTCCCAGACGAGCGTCTGCTGGCCGCTCAGGCCCTTGTTGCGTACCGTCATGTTGCCGTTGGCGTCGTAGTCGAAGCGGTCAGCGTTGCCAATGCGGTCGACCGCATGAAAAGGGCCGCTGTCGCCGTAGCCGTAGGCCTGTCCATTGAAGGATGCCAGGCGGCTGGCCGCATCGTAGGCGTACGTCCTGCCGTAGGCGCTGGTCAGCCGCCCCAGCCCGTCGTAGGTGAACTCGTTGCTGGTCGCGCCCTCGGTCAGCGCGGTGATGTCGCCGAAGCCGTTGTAGGCGTAGCCGCGGCTGAGACGCTCGCCGCCGCCCTCGCTCAGCCCCACCTTCAGGCTCGACAACATGCCGCCGTTTTTCGGCTCGGTCCACGGGTAGTAGCTCTGCGGGCGCCAGAGGTTGCCGCCCGCGGGGAAGCGCACAGCAGTCATGCGCCCGGCCTCGTCGTAGTTCACACTGTCGACCAGGGCGCCGTGGATTGAGCTGCTCAGGCCCACGGGCACGCCCGGGCTGCCGTAGGTCGTGGTGATCACTTCGCCGGCGGGGTAGGTGACCGCGGTCGGGCGGTGGTAATCGTCGTAGCTGTAGCCGCGCGCGCGCGTCAGGCTGTCGATGGTGACACTCTCGTTGCTGAGACGGCTGTAGTCGTCGTAGGTAAAGCCGCGGGATACGTTGTCGTTCGACTCGCTCTGCACGCGGCCCTGCGCATCGTAGACATAGGACGAGTCGAGGTCGGCGTCGGCCACGGTGGACGCGCAGTTCTCGTCGGTGCGCTGTACGCGGCCGCGCATGCGGCCAAGGCTGTCATAGTAGAGGCAGCTGGTCTTGGCGCGGGCGTCGGTCTGGCGCGTCAGCTGGCCGAGCGTGTTGTAGGCATAGCTCCAGCTGCCCAAATCAGCGTCGGACATGCCGGTCTTTCTGCCCAAGAAGTCGTAGGAGATGCCTCTGCGCATCGGCATCCTGGCTCCCCATGCACGCGCCTACAGTGTGACAGCCTGGAACGCAAGCTGTTAGAAGGTTGGCGCGCCGAACTATTCATATTTCCAGTCAGTAAGAACGTCCTGTACAACGCCGCGAACCTCATCAGAAGGATCATTGCTCAACCGCTCGATGTAGGGATGCATGGGAGCACCTCCTATCGCACAAAGCGCAGTTACAGCAATAACTCTAACGTGTTCCGCTTCATCGTCAAGGAGAGCGAGGAGATCGGGAATTGCTGCCTGGTAACGACTTTTTATAGCCAACATTGCGGCCCAATAGCGCGTTCCCTTATTCCCATGTCGGAGTGCTGCCAACAGGTATGGCTCCAGTTGCTCGATTCTGAACTCTGCGAGTAGAGTCAGCGTTCGCTCATATACCTCATTGCCGTCCACGTACCCGAAGGACGCTAGCAGAGGTTCGATGCAGCGGGGATCCCTGTATTCGGCTAGTTGCGCGACAATCGCATCGTAGCGAGCAATGGTCAGGTGAAATTGCTCTTGCGATTCTTCGCTATCTGACGGATCGGGATCATCGGGCATTGGGATCATTTCCATGAGTTGTGTCAACAGATTTTGGACTTCGTCTTTCACGAGACCCTCCTATTTCTTTTCCATCAAATGACCATATTGCGCATAATATAGGCTCAAGAGCTCACGATAGATGGGATTGTACCTTTGCCCACGGCCAAAATTCGTGCGAAGATCGGCGATGTCCCTTGCCAAGACGTCACGGTACGTTGCTCCTTGATCACTTGCCAGCGCAATTCTTATATTTCCTCCATAAGTGCGCGTATTGTAATGAACTTCCGGAGGAATTATAACTGCAATACCTTGGCTCCTAGGAGGGACAGAGAGATTCAGACCTTGGGCACGGAATCGGTCACCAAACATCTTGTTGTGCATATTGGATGGAACATGATGCCTATGTCCAGTTGTTGGGGAGAGGGTAAGAGCGCTATATCTTCCCGTGGTCCCAATTGGTAAATTGGGACCCGCGACTAGGCCCAAAGCGACTGCTATGTTCGGGGAGCTGCCGTTCTCATTTGCTTCGGCAACAGCATAAAGGACTCTCCGTGGCGTGTCGGGGTCGAAAAAGGGGGAGCAGCCTGCACCAGGACGCTCTCGGAATACTTCTCCGCATACACGAGACGTTCTGCGGCTAGTTGCTGATCTCCCTCGTGAAGTTCCACGCGTATGAGCCAATCTATCGTATAGGTATCAAACCCCATGCGATGATCTTCCCTATAATTATGAAAATCCCGGTAGCCTAATAGGAATTCATCCCAAGTCCATTCATCCTGAGAACCGTCGTAATTGCGCCATAGTGCCCATTCGGCGTCACATGCGGATGTACCTACATCACATTCCGGCGCAAGCCCGCTTGAGTCCACATATTTGAGAGGACTCCCCCGCACATAGAGAAATCGATTGAAACTGAACGTCATTCCCGGATGCGGTACGACTGAATCGGGCGATATGAAGCTGCCTAGCACGGGATCGTAGTAGCGGGCGTTGTAGTACATCAACCCTGTTGCGTCGCGTTTCTGGCCGGTGAAGGTGCGGTCGGTCTGGAGGTCGCCGGTTGAACTGCGCTCGGCACCGTAGGCGAAGTACGTGCGGCTGGCGGTCTCGGCCGCGCCGCGCGTGGTGAGGGATGTGCTGCCGAGGTGGTCGCCATGCAGGTGGTAGAGGTCGCTGCCGCGCTTGACCGCAAAACGCAGCCCGCCGAAACAGTAGTGGCTGACGATCGTTATTACGCCGCCTGTCTCCTCCTCCTCGTAATGGCCGAAGAAGATATAGGTCGTGGTCGTGCCGCTGACCTTCTTGACGCGCGCGCCGTTGACGCCGTACCAGTACTGCTCCAGCAGGTCGCCGTTGTTGTCCTGCACTTGCGACAACCGGTTCTGCGCGTCCCACACCAGAGTCTGCTGGCCTGCGAGCCCCTTGTTGCGCACGGTCATGTTGCCGTTGGCGTCGTAGTCGAAGCGGTCGGCGCCTCCGATGCGGTCGACCGCGTGGAAGGGACCGCTGTCGCCGTAGCCGTATGCCTGGCCGTTGAACGTGGTCAGGCGGCTGGCGCCGTCGTAGGCGTACGTCCTGCCGTAGGCGCCGGTCAGACGCCCCAGCCCGTCGTAGGTGAAGCTGTTGCTGGTGGTCCCCTCGGTCAGTGTGGTGATGTCGCCGAAGCTGTTGTAGGCGTAGCCGCGGCTCAAGCGCTCCCCGCCGCCCTCGCTCAACCCCACCTTCAGACTTTCCAGCATGCCGCCGTTCTGCGGCTCCGTCCACGGGTAGTAGCTCTGCGTGCGCCACAGGTTGCCGCCCGCGGGGAAGCGCAACGCGGTCATGCGCCCGGCCTCGTCGTAGCTGACCTCGTCGACCAAATCGCCGTGCACTGAGCTGCTCAGGCCCACAGGCACGCCCGGGCTGCCATAGGTCGTGGTTATCACCTCGCCGCCGGGGTAGGTGACCGCGGTGGGCCGGTGGTGGTCGTCGTAGCTGTAGCCGCTCGTGCGCGTCAGGCTGTCGATGGTGACGCTCACTCCGCTGACCCTGCTGTAGCTGTCGTAGGTGAAGCTGCGAGATACGTTATCGTTCGACTGGCTCTGCATGCGGCCCTGCGCATCGAAGACGTAGGATGAGTCGAGGTCGGCGTCGGCCACGCTCGCGACGCAGTTCTCGTCCGCGCGCTGCACGCGACCGCGCATGCGGCCCAAGCTGTCGTAGTAGAGGCAGCTGGTCCTGGCGCGGGCGTCGGTCTGGCGCGTCAGCTGGCCGAGCGTGTTGTAGGCGTAGCTCCAGCTGCCGAGGTCGGCGTCGCTCATGCCGGTCTTGCGGCCGAGGAAATCGTAGTCGATGCTGCTCAGACGCTGCCAGCGGCCCTCGCCGCCGTCGCGGCGGTAGGTCTGCGTCAGGCGGTCGGCTATTTGGCCATTGCCAAGTGTCCGCCAGATGGAGTCGGCAATGGCCAAAGTCGTAGGCGAGCGAGATTTCCGAATCGAGCGTCCATTCGTCGCCGCCGGGCACGTAGCTGCGCAGAAGCGTGGTGCGGCCGAGCTGGTCCTGCTGCTGCCAGCTGAGCATGCGCCGCGCGTCCTCGCCGCCAGTCACCGAGGATGTGAGGCCCCTGCAGTGGTAGGTGGTGTCTGTTGATTCGAAGAGGCGTTGACCACTTTTCGTTCGTAGCGAAAGTCCTACAGAGCCTAAGGAAACTATTCGACGATCTGAACAGGGGTTATATATAGACCCTTCCATCCGCTCTCCAGAATCAACCGCGCAACGCGCTGCGTCGCAAATATTTCGCGATGACCCTCGAATCCAGACCCAAACCAATCATGACTATGCACCAGATCTGCCTCTTCGGCCAGAAGTTCCGCACTGACCTGCATCGGACCAAGCCTGTGTACGTTGTGCTTTACCGTACCGCACTGTGGACATCTCTCTCGCCTCCCAGGTTCCGCCGGCCGATACACGGCACTGGTGACAGCCGGAATGTAGATTTGCGCCACAGTAGTCTCGACGGCTTGTCCGGAACGCAGCAGCGGCCACTCTTCATATCCGGTGATCCCCGCATCCGCCAACGTTGAGAACACATCTGGAACGGCGAAATACTCTGTGGCCCAAAACAGACAGAAGAACTGGTGCCTTCCCAATCGCGGCTTCTTCTTTATGCGAAAAGGCGCGTGCTGCCGGCCATGCACGCCGCAGCGACAATGATCTTCATAGGTGTAAGACCTGTCCACCGACCACTTTGAGGGCTCCGGATACCCGTGCATATAGTCAGGAAGCAAGAGGCACCACTGGGCTGCAAGCACCTCCTCGTCTGTGAAGATGGTGTCAAAACCGAGTGACCGACCCTGGTAACGCAGCATTAGCTCCTCAACATCTGCCCAACGTGGATCAGACTCGGATATTATGATGTTGGTCCACGTCCTCCCATGCCCGAACGATATCCCCATCTGATCCAAGATCCCCTGCAAGGTTTCCAAATCAGAACTGTCTTGTGGGGAATAAATCACACTATGTCGAATTTCCATTTTGCCTGGCCCCCTTATTTGCCCAAAGTTCGTCTGACTGATTCCAAGAGTTCTGGGTGGTCCGCATATGCCTCCATTGCGGCTTCCCAGATTTGGTCTAGGCTTGCAGTTCGGGTGTTGATAGGATCCTTGCTATTGCGCAATTACTAAGCCACATAAAGCATCGGTCTCGACCCGTCTTCCATCCCCGCCGCCGTTCAGATCATCTGATTGTGTATTCGGTTGGTCGCCGCCACGTTGGTTGAGCCGCACTGCAGGAATGACAACGTACTGTAGGTGAGCGCTGGTTTTGGAGGGGGGCGTTGCGGGGGGAGTCCCCCCGCACAAGGGAGGGCCGAAGGCCCGACCGTCCAACAAGCAAGGAGAGAGAAAGCACGTTCGCTCGCCGCGTGCATCGTCGCAGATTGATAGCGGCTGAGTAGTAAAAAATATATCAGGATGTGCGCAAGGTGGGAACTGTGCTAAAGTGCCCGGGCAGCCGGATCCAGCGGGGGGAATCAGCGACATGCAACTGACATCTGTCGAAGCGATCAGGGTGCCTGGCGACGCCGGTCCACGCGTGAGGACGGCGGCGGACGAACTGGCGCGCTGGGTCGAAAAGCTGGGCGGGGCGAGGCCAACTGTCGGCGCGCATCCGCCGCAGACGCAGGCCGCAGTGTGGCTGGACGAAGCCGGGCGCGGGTTGAAGCCGGAGCATTTTCGCATCGAGGTGGACGAAGGCGCGGCGCTGCGCATCAGCGGCGGCGATGGGCGCGGCGTGTTGTACGGTGTGCAGGAATGTATCGACCGCGCCCGGGCCGGGCGGCCGCTCACGGCGATGACGGACGGCCCCCATTTTGCGGTGCGCGCGCTGCGGATGTGGGAGACGCCTTCGAACAAGGTCTGGTGTCTGCCGTTCAAGAGCATCCTCGATTATGACAAGATGCTGCGTCCCGAGGAGCAGCCTGAGTACCTGGATTTCGCGCGGCGGCTGCTGGCGATGCGCGTGAACAGTCTCGGCCTCTTCGCCCAATACGCGGCGCGCGGCTCACAGTTCGAGCGCTGGCTTGCGCACGCCGAGCCGGTCGAGCGTTTTGCCCGTTTTCTGGACCGATTCGGCGTGACGGTCGGGCTGTCTCTCCACTATGCCGAGCCGGACGAGGACGGCGGTTACGGCAGCGTCTGCCCGTTTTCGGATGCGCTGCGGGACAAGTGGCGCGACTTTGCGGCGCGGCTGGCCGCCGACATGCCGAGCGTGCGCAACGCGATCGTTTGGGGCGCGGGCGAGAATGCGCCCGGCCCGCACGAGGACGACTGCGAGCGCTGCCGCGCGCTGCCGGTACGCGAACGCGTTCTGGCCGGTATGCGCCTGGTCAGCGATGCGCTCGCCGCGATCGACGGCGAGCTGCTGTGGCCCGCGGTTACGGACCAGGCCGCGTATGCCAAGTCGGAGACGGAAATGTTCGGAGATTGGGGGGATGAGATACCGCAGAATGTGCGGATCGCGCCCTGCCACCTCTACTGGGACTTTCGCCCGCCCTATCCGCCGCATCCGATCTGGGGCCATATCGGCAATCGAGCGGGCGAGCGCTCCCCTTACGTATTCGAACTGGCGCTGGTGGGCGATACGACCGGCCTGAACTTTCTGCCGTGCTCGATGGCGCACCGCTGGCGGGAGGAGTTTCTCAAGGCGGCCGCCAAGGGCTGTGAAGGGTTTGACGCCAACCTGGGGGTGCATCCCGAGTATGTGGACCATCCGCTCAATCTCTCCAACTGGTATGCCTACGGCAGGCTGTGCTGGGACCCCCACCTCGACCCGGACGAAATCCTGTCTGAGTGGCTGACAGTGGAGTACGGCGCGGCGGCGGTCGCGTTCCTGCCCGGCCTGAAGGCGACCTATCCGGCCGCGATTGGCGCCCTGTTCAGCCGCAGCGGCCTGACCCAATGTCACAGCTACGTTGCCCGCTACAGCTATCTGGACACACGCCTCAACGGGCCGTGGCGCATCTGGACAGACTACCTGCATCCGGGGATGGACCGCGCGGGTGAAGACGTTCTCGGCCTGGAGCTGCCGTTGGACGCCTATCCTGAGGAGGAGCGCGAGGCGCTGCGCAACGATCCGCGCTATCAGCTCATTTTCAACCGAGTGCCGCTGACCGCTGAATATGCGGCCGAGCTGATGGCGGAGAAGAGGCCGGCGATCGACTCCATGGAGAGTGTGCTGGCGGCGTGGCGGCGGCTGGAGGGCAAGGTTGACGCGGCCTCCTTTGCCCATGTCGCCGGGCTGCTCGAAGCCAACGTGAACGACGTGCGCATCTTTGTGGACTGTTTCGGGCTCTACCTGGACTACAAGCTGGGGCGGCTGGAGGCGGCGCAGATCGAGGCGCTGCGCGCCCGCTACGCCGGCGTTCCCAAGGGAGAGACCACGGCGGGCTCGCCGTATGACGGCTGGTTCTGGGACCACTTTGGCTGGCAGGGCACCTATCTGGAGTACCTGGAGGATTTGGAGAAGCTGCTGCGCGGCGAGACGCTGGGCCCGTTTCTGGCCGCGGGCGCGACGGAGAGCCAGATGGAGTGAGCGCCTGTTTGGCGCATTACGCAGGGGCAAACGGGACGTTTTAGGACTGGAGAGGGGCGCATGGCGGACAACGGGAAGATTCCACAGTGGCAGGAGGCGGGCGTGGTTTCCACCGTCTCCAGTCCGTATGCCGCGCTCAGACCTGTTCCGGTGCAGGCGGTCAGGATGGGCGACGGCTTCTGGAAGGCGCGCATCGATGCCGGCCGGCGCAACGGCATTCCGGCGTTCCTGGCCTGGCTGGACGTGGACGACCAGACGGCGCCGTTCCGGGCGTACGCGGCGGGCGACAAGGCCGGCATCCGGGCCGGCCTGGAGACGCTCAAGGCCAATCCGACGGGCATGAACCGCACGCGCAACGGGCATTCGTGGCGGGCGAATTTCCAGAAGTGGTTGGAGGCGTGCGCCTTTTACATACAGTCCGGGCACGATGGGGAGACGCGTGCGCTGCTCGATCTGTTTGTGCGCGGCGTTGTGCGGGCGCACGAGGACGATGCCTTTTGGGCGATCTACTACGGCGACGACTTCGAGAGATCGTACGGACTGGGCAACCCGGGGCACCTGATCCAGGCGGCGATCGCCCACCACCGTGCGACCGGCTCGACCGAGTTTCTGGCGTGCGCGCAGCGTGTTGCCGATGCGATCTGCCAGAAGTTCGGGGGTGAGGATTTCGCCGGCCATAGTGTGGTTGAGATGGCGCTGGTCGAGCTCTATCGCACCACCGGCCAGGAGCGGAATCTGGCCGGCGCGCGTCATTTCCTCACGCCGCTGCTGCGGCAGCCGCCGGTTGTGGGCTCCACATTCCGCGGCTCGGCGAGCAGGCACGTGGTGCGGCAGACCTACCTCCTGTGCGCCGGTGCTGACTATTATGCCGAAACCGGCGACCGGGAATTCCTGGACAAGCTGACGGCCATCTGGGGCGACATGGTCGCGGGCAAGCTGCATCTGACCGGTCAGCTGGCTGTGGACGGGGAGAACATCGAGATGGTCTGCAAGGAGGCGTTCGAGCTGCATACGGGCGTCTTCCGGTTTCTGCTCGGCACCGGCATGGAGACGTGCGAAGCGGTTGGAAACGCGACCTGGAACTGGCGGATGCTGGCGTTGAAGGGGGCGGCCGGCTACGCCGACCTGATGGAGAGGACGCTCTACAACGGCTTTCTGGCGCACGTATCGCTCGACGGCGACAAGTTCCACTATCTGTGTCCGCTCTCGTCGGACGGCAACCACTGGCAGCGCACGCCGTGGGCCTCGACGTCGACGGGCTGCTGCCCGCCGAACGCGCTGCGCATGCTGGCGTCGCTGCCGGGTTATATCTTCAGCACGTCGCAGGACGGCGTGTGGGTCCACCTGTACGATGGCTGCAGGATGGCGTGGCGGCTGCAGGACGGGACCAAACTCCGTCTCACGCAGGAGACGGCGTATCCCTGGGACGGCGAGGTCGCGATCAGACTTGACCCTGAGCAGCCGGCCGCATTTGCTCTGAACCTGCGCATTCCCGAATGGTGCCGCGCCGCGTCGGTGCAGGTGAACGGCGAGGCGTTCGAGGGCGAAATTGTGTCCGGCGCCTACTGCCGCATCGACAGGGTGTGGCGCAGCGGCGATCTTGTCGTTCTGCGGCTGCCGATGCCGGTCGTGGCGGTGACGGCCGATCCGCGCGCCCGGTACTACGAGGGCAAGGTCGCGCTGTGTCGCGGCCCGCTCGTGTATTGCATCGAGAGCACCGACAACCCCGCGCTAGATATGTGGGGCGCGTGGGTTTCCTTGCCGTCGCAGAATGGCGCCGGCGGCGAGCTGGTCGGACAGTACCGGCAGGCGGCACTGTTGGACGATGTTGCGGTGGATTACCGGCAGGAGCTTCTGGACGGGGTTGCCGTTCTGCGCGCCGGCGGCGGGTCATACGATGAGGCGGCGGGTAGGCTGAACTTTATTCCCTACTATGCCTGGGGGAACCGGGAGAGCAGGTCATCGCTGCGGACGTGGATAGACGGCAGGGCACACGGAGAGGAAAGGGAAGATGCAAGCCAGACGTCTGGTCTGTGAGGCCGTTGGCCGGATCGAGTGGGAGAGTTTCGAGATCGGGGCGGAGCCTGCGCCGCACGAGGTGGTCGTCAGGTCGGTCTGCTCGCTGATCAGCGCGGGCACGGAGCTGGCGCTGTACAGTGGTACGCACATCGGGTTTTCGCAGTCCGACTCGCCGCTTCTGCCCCAAGAGTTGGGCTACGCTGTGGCCGGTGTTGTGCAGGCGGTTGGCGGCGCGGTGACTGCGTGGGCGCCGGGCGATTGGGTGGTGGCCTACGCGGCGCACGGCGATTGGGCCGTGTGCGACGTACGCACGACCAAAATGTGGCGCCTGCCGCCGTTGGTTTCGTTCGAGCAGGGGGCCCTGTCAGTGATGGGCGGCATCAGCGCGGTGGGAGTGCGCCAGGGCCAGGTTGCGCTGGGCGAAACGGTGGTTGTTCTGGGCCTGGGGTTGGTCGGCCAGTTTGCGGTGCGGTTGGCGCGCGCGGCGGGCGCGCGGCCGGTGATCGGGGTCGATCTCTTTCCCAAACGGGTGCAGGTCGCGGCGGCAGCGGCGGTACGGGCGGTCAATCCGGCCGAGATAGACGTCGGGCAGATGGTGGGCGATCTGACCGATGGGCGCATGGCGGAGGTGGTGATCGAGGCGACCGGCAATCCCGCGGTGATAGCGGAGGCGCTGGCGCTGGCGGGCGAGGGCGGGCGCGTGGTGCTGTTGGGCAGCCCGCGCGGCAGGGTTGAAATTGACCCGTATGCCGTCCACCACAGGGGCGTCCATCTGATCGGTGCGCACGCGCGCGTCTCGGGACATGCCCAGACGGTACGCGATCCGTGGACGCGTGAGCGCAATCTTGAGCTGGTCCTGCGTTTGTTTGCGGACGGTACGTTGTCGGACGAGGGGCTGATCAGCCACCGTATTCAGCCGGAGGCGGTTGGAGAGATATACGAGAGGCTGGTTGAGCGCCCGCGCGATTTTCTCGGCGTGTTGATCGAATGGGCGGGGACGAACGCGTAATTGTCTGCTCGCTGGCGCCGGCTGCTCTGTTCAGAGCCGGCCGCATTCGCTTGAATGCACCTTATTTTTCGGAAATTATACGCTTACCTTCACAGATTTTCGCTGCGAGGCCATGATCTTGTAGTAGCACACTAACGAAAGGGGGTGGTCGGAAGAATAAACGCGATATTAAATGGAGTAGCGAAGACAAGAGCCTAACACAGATTGGGAGGCTCTTACAATTGGGGGGGGTGTTCTTGCTCGTTGTCGGGGAGGGGCCAGTTCGGATGGCGGAGATGAGTCATGGTAGTTCCGCTCTACTAACCTTTCTTAACCCCAGACCCTTCGTTCGGGGGATTTGCGGGAGGTTCTATCGGGGTTTTTGGACCGGCAGTTATCTGATAGCCATGTTGTTGTGATGGGCCTGACGCGGGTCGTTTTTCAGTGGTAACACGGCGAGGTGTTGGCGGTGATTGTGGGCGTTGAGTTGGTCTATTTCTCCTGCTCATGCTCATTCTCCTGCAGGGGGACATAAGGCCAGAATTCGATTGTGCTGATTTCATTGGTGGTGATCAGAACCCCTCTTTCCTTCAGCGGCTTCCAATCACCTTCATTACTTATATCATACATCCATTGAATATACAAGTCTCGGTCAATTGGGTTAGATGAAGCAAAGGACTCGCTACTCATTATGCCTCCAACCATGTTGCCGTTTTTCAGGGTCACGAGGACCCATTGTTCTTCTGTAGTGCTGATGAATTTCCAATCCCATGCGGTTGGTATTGGATGGATCGGAAAGAGTTTCAATTTGCTAAATAAGCCACGCACATAGTCTCTTTGTGTGTTGATCCCCAGAAGTATCCCGATGATGATAGGGCCAACAATGAACACAAGAAAAAACCCAAGCCCAAACCATGAGCCTGCTATTGCCCCAGGGAAATACCGGATAACAAGGGCGTCGTAAATGACTGAGATGGTCAAATATGAAAGTAATCGCTCGTCGTCTTGGTGATGAGGGGTTGTCACGAATTGCGAGCGGACATATAAGGCGATAAAACCGGGTATGAGATAAGCGAGGATTGAAGCAACGTCACTTGGGGTGAACGAAGTAGGCATTGTGTTTTGGGTCCTTTCGACTGGGATGCGACGGGTCCCGAACAGGTCTCTTTATTTGGCGTGTATTCGCCTCTTCAATACAGGGTAGATACCGTACCGCAATTCAGGTTGGAAAGCTACTGGTGGGTCCGCCATGGAGTTTGTGGGGAGAGTGGTGGAATCTCACACCTGCCCAGATTGCAGCTGAGAAAGAAGCCTATCCGAACGCCTTCCCCATGAGTAAAGAAAGGTTTCCTACTATTGCAAAAGGGGACATCCGTATGGCGCGGACTTTGAAAACGGCCTGCTGTACGTGTTGGTAGGCAGCGCTCGTTGTACGGCGGGATATCTAGGCCTGGAGCCATTCACGATAGATGGAGGGCTCTGGATAGTCGATGTCAAGGACGCTGCTCAACCGACGGCGATTGGGTTCATCGCTATGAGCGACGATCCTGAAGATGTGAAGGTGGCCGGACATTATGTTTATGTCGTTGAATTTTATGAAGGATTGAAGATTGTGGACGTGTCCGATCCTGGCCAACCGACGCTCGTCGGTGCACATGATGTGCAGGGTATGCCAAAGAGAATTACCGTAGAAAACGACACTGCTTACGTCGTTGGGTACATGAGCTTGCAGGTATTCGATGTCTCCGACCGGTCCAAACCAGTACGCACAGGATATGTGAAGGATTTCATTCAGGTTGAAGACGTAGCAGCCCGTCGTGGTTATATCTATCTGGCCGGAACCAGCAGAGTGGCAGGTGGCCTTCATGTCCTTCGTCTGATTGATCCGCAGGCGCTGGCGGGCGACGGCGGGCGGGTGGTGCTGCTGGGCAGCCCGCGCGGCACGACCAAGCCGTCCTCAGTTTCGGAAATCCGCTCCTCTGCTACCCGATCCAACGCAGCCTCCGCACGATTTCATTCAGCAGCGGTTTCAGCGCGGCAAATTCGTCGCGGTGAATGCTGAACGCGAGCGCGGCCAGCGTCTCGCTGTCCGGCGAGAGGAGCCAGACCTGCCATACTTCGCTATTGGTCCCGCTCTCGCGGTAGCGGACCGATACCACCTCTTCGCCTGACGGCCTCAAACCGAAGGACCTTTCAACGCGGGCGGGCTCGATGCTGTAGGTATGCGCGGCGGCTGCCTGCGCGTAGTCCTCCAGGGTCTGGCCGTTGGCTGCGATTGCAAGGACCAGCACGAAGTTGCTGGCCTCGCGGTCGGTCGGGCCGGAGTGCAGGCCAAGCCCGGTCACAGCATCGTCGCGGCGGTAGGTCATTGTCGACACCATCCGGCCCAGCCCTGCGACGTCGAGCTGCTCGCTGTCGTACCGTATGGCTGCGGAGAAGAGTGCCAGGTCGGCCGCGGTCGGCCGCGCCGGGTCGAAGTAGCGCCATGACGACGGAAAGGAGACCGACAGACCGGTTGCATCATCGTCATATTTGAGCCAGCCGGTCCCGTCCGCCAGGGGCACAGCGTCCGCATCCGCGGACGCGGTCACATAGTCGCTGTGCAACCAGGCCAGCCGGCCGCTGAAGACGATTTGCCACCAGTCGCCGCTGGCATTTTTGCTGATCGCAGTGAACTGTTGATCGGCGGCCGCGCCGCCGATGACGGGATGGTCGGTGCCCGGTCCTCTGCGCACGTTCATGCTGTTATTGAGCGTCAGCGTCGGCGCGGCGCGGGGCTTCAAGGCGGGGTCCTCCAGCCACTGGACCCGCCGCACGACCTCGTGCAACAGTCCTTCCACCCATTCGGAATGCTCGCCCCAAACGTCGTAGGTAACGGTCAGAAAGGTCTCGCCGTCGGGAGAATGCAGGACGACCTGCCGGCCGTCGACGAGGGCGCGGGGGACGGTGACGACCCGGTCGGGGAAGGCGCGCAAGCCGTCTATGCGGTAGCGGATCGTTGCGGTCTGCTCGCCCCAGGGCCGCAGACCGGGCCCGATTTCGATGCTTCTGACTGCAGCCAGACGGGAGGTTTGCAGCTGTGCGGCCAGCTCGCGCGCATAGGTCTCCAAGCTCCTGCCCTCGCTGGGAACGGCAAGGAGGTGGAAGCCGTTGGTCTCCAGCGGTTCGGAGTTCGGGTCGAAGGGGAAGCCGGTACCGGCGAAGAGATGCTCCTGCCCGGCCGGCGTCAGCGAATCGACATAGCTCTCCCTCTCCCTGAGCAGGGCATCGGACATCTCGGCGTCGTCAAGCTGTGGGCGCAGCGCGTGAAGTTCTTCCTGTGTGGACGCGAAGAGCCACCCATGCGGATGGAAGATCTTCAGGCCGTGCCTCTCGACCTCGACCCCGGGCCAGCCTTGGAACGGTCCTCCTGAAGACAGGGGCGTGTCTCCAACCGGTAACACAAGGGGGTTGTGGATGGATATCAGGGGTGGAGCGGGCGGGGGCGCGCTGATGGGCATTTCAGGTCCCGCGGTGGCGGGAACGCAGGCGGTCAGCAGGAGGGAAACAATCGCGGCGATCGCCCAGCGGGGGGTGCGATGTCTTGCAGCCATGATATTTCCTTTCAAATTTCCGCAGTCGGCTCGAAGCGCAAGGTCCTATCGCGTCAGAGCTCTCGAAAGTGTTGGGGAGGCTTCCCGGTTTCGTCGGTTTTGCGAGATTGCGGTGATGTTGGAGGCCGGCAGCGGCCACGGAGCATCGGCCCGGGTGTCGGCCCGGGAATCGGCCCGGCAATCGGCCTCAGCCATGGGCGTTCTCTTCCGGCCTGATTGCGGCCTGATTTCATGGTCGACGAATTCATGCGTTGTTTTGGCGGTCATGGTGATGCAGGCGCGTCTCCCTCGAGAAAGTCCAACGCCTTCTGCTCGGCTTCCCGCATCGCGCGACGGGCAGGTTGTCGATGGCGCCGATCTGAACCGGCGCCAGGAAGAGGAAGGACACCTCTCTTATTTTACCACCGACGGACAGCGTCAGAGCGAGCGCGTTAACGCCGCCCTGCAACCGATAACAGGAGATCGCCTGTTGGATTGCTTCGTTGCCGCTGACGGTAGCGGTCTCAAAGTCTACGATGACGAAGCCGTCTTTTTCCTCGAAGAGGAGGTCGATGAAGCCTTCGACAGTGCCGTCGCCGGCGGGGCCGATGTCGTTGACCTAGCTGAATGACAGCACTTGGGGCTCGTTTGTGCCCACTTCCGATGACGCATCACAGAACATCTTGACGACCGTCGGATGGCAGGTGAAAACCAGGACCTGGTGGGTGGCGGACAGGTTCGTGAAAGCGACTGCGGCGCGGAATGCCCTCTCGGGATCGAAGTTCACGAGAACCTCGTCGACAATGACGGGAAGCGGCTCCGTTCTCTGACCAAGGTCGCGGATCAGTCCAAAGCGGAGGGCCAGGAACAGTTGCTCGCGCGTGCCCCGGCTCAGTTCGGACGGCTGCTTGCTCTGTCCATTGTCATCCGTCACCGTGATCGTCTGTTCACCGAGAGGAGCGTACAGCCGCCGGTACCGTCCCCCGGTGATCGCAGCGAAGTCCTTCTCAGCATGACGAACGACTTCCGGCTGCCGCTCGCGCTCAAATTTTCGGCGCGTCTCATTGAGCAGATTGTGGGCGAGGGTGAGCCGTGACCAATCGTGCGCGTGGCCCCTTAACTGCTCCAGGAGGATGTTGCGCTGCATGCGCAGCCGCGACGACTCCTCCTCGCTGGCGAGGTTGGCGAGATCGGTCTGGATAGAACCGCGCTCGGTCAGCAGGTGATCATGTTGGGCGCTGACAGTGGCCCCTTCTTCCTCCAGCGCGGCTATCTTATCGCTGATCGACTGGAGGTCAGTTCTTTGGAGGTCGGTTTTGAGTGACTGCAGCGGTTCGCCTGGGCCGCTGAGACGCTGAAGCTGGTTGAGCGCGGCTTGGGACCCGGTTTCGAGTTCTTCCTGCTTTTCTCTTTGTTTTGCCCGCACGCGGAACTCTTCGGCCTCCTCCGCTCCACCGCTCCGGAACAGTTTCTCGAGCTCCTCCTGGGCCTCTTGAAGTTCGCCTGCGCGCTCTTCCAGCTGACGCTTGGCGGCCTCCATTTCCGATCGCGCGCTGGTCCGTCTCCTGTCACTCTCCCGGACTTCCTCAAGCAACTCGACGAGCCTGTCAGCTGCCGCGACAACCGCGCGTTCGTCGCTGCGGTCGAAGGTGATGTCGAAGGCCGAGGCAAGCGGTTCGACGTCCGCGACATGCTGGGCGATGTCATTCTCGATATCCTTGATACGCTGCCGGAAGCTTCGTAACTCGTTGAGCTGGTTGCGTCCATTCTCGATCTGTCGCTGAAGCTCGCCGGCGGTTTCCGGCGTGTAGGTATCAAGCAGACCGCGGGAATTCAGCCAGTTCTGCCACTCGTTCTGCGCGGACACGAGCTGCCGTTCTGCGTCTTCGACGGCAGCAGCGGACTCCTCGACACGAGTTCGCCGCTGTCCCGTCAGCTCCTTTGCTTTGTCAAGCGCTTGAGAGAGACGGGTCCACTCCTGCAGCCTGCGCTCCTCTTCGTCAAGCGAATCTTCTGCTACAAGGAGGGACGGCTCGTCGATCTTTTCCAGTGCAAGCGGCGCTGCTTCGCGCATCATTTCGGATTGGATGTCTTGCTTTTTCGATTCGGCGCGGTTAAGCGATTCGCGGAGGGGAGAGGCAAGAAGCGATCCCCCGGTACCTGCAGGACGGGGATTGCCTGAAATGTACAGAAACAGGGCCAAAGCGCCGAACGCAACTGCTGCCGCGATGCCAATGTAGAGCGCGGTTCCGCCAAGAACCGCTCCTACTGCCGCGAGTGCAACGCCGGCAACCAGAGCAGCGGCAATGGCTTTGCAATGGTCTGCCTCGCCTGGCGGGCGTTCCGTGCTTTGCAGACTGTCCAGCTGATTTTGCAGATTCAACGCGTTCTGCCGCTCGCGGTCGAGTTCGTTGAGTCGCGACCTTGTCGTGCGAACCGAGTTGCGGCGCAGCCGTATCTGGTCGGCATCCAGGGACGGCCTGCTGATGGACTGAAGCTCACTGTCAGCCTCTTTCTCGGCGGCGAATGCCTCCTGCAGTGCGACCTCGTTCTGGTCATGGGATGACCTGTGCCTCGAATGTGTTTCGGAAGCATCGTGCAATCTGTCGCGGTACCTGGCGATCTCCTGACGTGCGGCGATGGAGAAGTCGAACTCATCCAGGTCTGTTTCATTCCAGTCCGGTCCCAGTTCTCTAAGTGTTTTGGCGAGAGTCCTCTCGCGCTCTCTCAGTTCAGCCATCCGCTCCGGCAAGTCTTTGAACAGGCCGATGAAATCTTTTCGTCCTTCCTGCAGATGCCTGATGTCGGGTTCGTGCCGAAGAATGGTCTCGTGTTCAACCTGAGTTTCTGCTGCTCGTTTTGCCTCTGCAAACTGTTCGCGCGCGGACGTAAACTCGCGTCGCGCGTTTCTGGCGCGTTCATCCAGCTTTTCCAATCGGGTAATGCCGTCCACCGGGAAACTGTCTATGACCGGCAAAGTGGCTATCTCTTGCTGCGACGACACCAAGTCGTTCCATGGGTCCCAGGCGTTCTGAAGGTTCTTCTGATGATCAAGCCGCGATCGAATCTCGCGCCGACAAGCAGCCACGCCTTCAAGTTCGGTCTCGACCTGCTGTTGACGGGTGATCAGATCGCCGTACCTGCCTGCGTTCTCTTCGATTTCTCTGAGCTTACTGTCTATGTCTTGAAGTTGCTTGTGGGCATTATAGATTTTCTGGCTGCTTCCCCGATTGAGAAACAGCTTCTCTCGCTCGTCCCCGATAGATTTCATGACGCCCGGAAGCGAGGTAACGCCCATGCCCGCGCTGTAGATCTGGTTGTTGACGTTGGCATCTTTCAGCAGGTCGCTGCTGTGGAGCTCGTCGAGGGTAAAGGCGAAGACCTGCTCAAACAGGGCCCTGGAGTTGTTGCCCAGCATCTGGGTGAGCATCGCCTCATTCAGCGGCGCGCCCGTTTCCGAGGTAAGGGCGACCCCCGCTGAAGGGCCCCCTTTGAACCGGCTGACATCGGTCCGAAGGTCGTCTTTGGTGATAAGGGTTACACGTCCTCCGTGGCGGCCGCCTGCCAGCGGTGGGTAGTCACCGGGCGCGCGTCGAAAGCCGAACAGGACCGTTCGGATGAACTCCAGCAGTGTGCTTTTTCCCGCTTCGTTCGGCCCGTAGAAGACGGTTACCGGCTGTTCCAGCGGCCCGATATTCTTAGCGGCGAACTGCCCGAATCCGTCGATGAACATCTCGCTGATCCTCATTCATCATCTCCGGCGAGCCGGTCGACGACAATCGCCTCGGCCTCGTCGATCAAGGCGGCGAAATCGTCCCCGCCGGGATCACGGTCTGACAAGTGCTTTCCGTATTGGCGGTGTTGGTAAAGATCAGAAAGGCCGTCACGCAAACGTTCCTGCAGCTCGGGGTCGTTTCTTGCACGATCCACTGTCTTCAGCAGTTCGGCCAGAAAGTCGGAACCCTCGATACGCTCCCGTCGATTGAACGGCGCTGCTGTTTCGTCTTCGATGCGCTCGCACCAAACGAACGGCGAACGCCGCATCCATTCGTCGTTCAGGTTTTCTACCAGGTCTTCGATAAAGCCCGGCTGCCGCAGAGCGCGATACAAACTGCCCCGCCCGGCCAAAGTCACCTGCAACACGACCGGCCGGCCGGCTGCATCACCCGAGGCGTCAGATATTGATTGATGCAGCCTGTCCAGCAAATCCTGCGAAGTCGAAATCTGGGAGATATCGAGAACGGAGCGCTCCCACCTGACGGTGTCCATGGGTCTGAAGACCAATTCTATGTTCTTCGCACTGTCGACCTCTACAAGGCCAACGCCGCGAGCGCCGCCCTCGTTCGAATGTCTGCCCTGGGAGTTGCCCGGGTAGACCACGGCAGGGGACTGTTCGCTGAGAATCTGCCGCGTATGTACGTGGCCCAGCGCCCAGTAATCGATTGCGGACGATCTCAGATCGTCCAGCGAACAGGGGGCGTAGGAGGCGTGCTCCGTGTTGCCGCCAACATTGGCATGCATGAGGCCGATAGAAAATGGGTTGGAATCGACCTTTTGGAGTCCTCGCAGCAGATTTTTACGGATGTCGCTCTTTGGGTAGCTGATGCCGTGTACGACGGCACGCCCAGGATCGTCCTCAAACACCGGCGCGGCTTCGAACTCTGCGCCAAAGCGCGTACAGCTTGGCGGATAGTCAAGGCGCGCTTCCCAGCCGTCGAGGGGATCGTGGTTGCCGTGGCAGACAAAGGAGCGTATGCCGGCATCGTGCAGCTGCTTCAGGCCGGCGACGAACTTGAGCTGCGCGCGCAGGCTCCGATCAGACGAGTCGTACACGTCACCGGCGACGAGCAGGGCGTCCACGCGTTCGTCGATGCAGAGTTTGATGATGTTGTCATACGCGCTGAACGTGGCGTCGTGCAGCGCGCTGGCTACGTGTTCGGGAGCAACGGCCTTTATGCCGACAAAGGGGCTGTCGAGATGCAGATCGGCCGCATGTACGAAGCGGAGAAGGGCCATGTAGGTCTGTCAACTCCGGGTGGATGGACGGGCCATTATAGCTGATCGGACCCTGGATCACTAATCGGCCGTCCCGAGCGGCAGACGTGAAGCGGCACTGGGCGGGCTACTCCCGGAGCAGGGCCAGTGCCTTCTTTTCGGCTTCACGCATGGCGGCGGGCAGGTTGTCGATGGCGCTGATTTTGTTCGGCGCCAGGAAGAGGAAGGAAACCTCCTTCACACTTACGCCGGCTGCTTGTGTCAGGGCGAGTGCGTAGGCGCCGCCCTGCAGGCGATAACGGGAGATCGCTTTTTCCATGCTGTCGTCGGAGCTGAGCGCATCGGTCTTGAAGTCGACGATGACGAAGCCGTCCTCCTCCTCGAAGAGGAGGTCGATGAAGCCCTCGACGATGCCGTTGCCGACGGGTCCGGCAACCGGCGTTTCGCGCCAGTAGCGATTCGAATCGAGGGCGCGCTGCACGAGGGGGCTGGCGAGCGCGCCGCGCACGAGGCGGGTGATCTCGCCGGCGCGGTCGGGTACGCCTTCGGCCGCGGCTTGCGCCCGGGCGATATCGTCGAGATTTTCTCCCGTACGCAGATCGACGACCTGCAGCACGGCGTGGACGGCGCGGCCTATGTTGGTGCCGGCGCGCCCTCGGCGCCAGGGTTCGTCGGGGATATCCTGCTCTTCTTTTGCTTCCTGGGCGATGCGGGTGGCGGCGGCGGCAACCGGGCGGGCGCGCGCTGCGTAGACCGCTGCGCGCTCCTCTTCCCACTGCTCTCGCGCCTCGGCGGTGTCGCGGTCCGGCGCGGTCGCGTCGTCGCCTGATTCGGGGGCGGGCGGGACGGGCAACGGGGTGGGATGGAAGGGCTGCCAGAGATGGTCCGCCCCCTGCATGAACTCGGCGATGCGGGCCGCGGCTGAGTTTCTGCCCCTTTTGTTGTGGTACAGGCTGACGATGAGGTGATCGCGGGCGCGCGTGGCGGCGACGTAGTTCACTCGTACCTTTTCCTCTTCCTCTCGCTCCTTTTCTGTTGCGAGCAGCTCCGCGTAGCCGGCGGTTTGCAGCGGGACATCCTTCGAACCCACATTCACCTCGACCTGTCCGTTGATGCGGTCGAAGAGTACGGGATCTCTCTGGTTATTCGCGCCCGCGCCCAGCCCGGCGAGGACCAGGATGGGAAATTCCAGTCCCTTGGCGGCGTGGACGGTCATCACCCGCACGGCGCCCTCGTCGGACTCCTGGACGGCGGTTTCCAGCGCTCTTGCCTGCTCCTCGCGCTGCCGTGTAGTCCACGAGATGTAGGCGCGCAGCGATGTTTCACCGGCGGCGGCGAAGGCGCGGGCGCGGTCGATGAGGAAGTTGTAGCGTTGCCAGCGGCCGCGCCACTGCCGTTCGTCGAGGGCCAGCTCTCTGAGCCGTCGATCGCGCACGAACTGTTCGATCAGCGCGGCCGGGGCGGTCCATCTGCGCAGTTCGTGGAATGCTTTCAGCGCGTTCAGCGCTGCGGTGACGTTTCCGGGCGGCGGGTCGCTATCGGCGAGGTAGTCGAAGTTGCTGCCGGCCTCGACGAAGGCGAGCAGGTCGGCGTCGGAGCAGGCGAAGGCGGGGGAGCGCAGCGCGGCGACCACGGCGACCTGGTCGGTGGGGTCGTCGATGGCGGCGAGACAGTTGAGCAGGTCGCGCACCTCCTGTGTCTCGTAGATCATCGACGCGCTTTCGAGCCGGTAGGGAATGCCGGCATCCTCAAACGCGATCTCAAGCGCATTGAAACCAAGGCGGCGCGGCATCAGCACGCAGATGTCGTTGTATTCCGCAGGGCGGAGTTCTCCCTCGGTCTCCTCGGAGCGGACCAGCCAGCCCTCTGCGATCGCCGTCTGGATCGCGGCCGCGATCCAGACGGCCTCCTGCTCGCGCACCTCCGGCGCATTTCCCTCGATCTCTTCGCCCATGCAGCGGACGGGGGGCGGGTCGTGTTGATCCGGCAGCGGCGTGAGGGGTGCGTAGGCGGCCTGGGCTTCGCCCTCATCCATCCAGCGGGCGAAGAGGCGGTTGACCCAGTCGATGATTGGAAAGAGAGAGCGGAAGTTTTGCGAGAGGAGCACCTGGTCGCCGCCGACAGCCCGCTGCATCTGGTCGACCTGCTGGATGTCGGCGCGGCGGAAGCGGTAGATCGACTGCTTGGGGTCGCCGACGATGAAGAGCTTGCCGGCTTCGGGCTGTACCGCGCGCCAGTCCGCAGGCCGGTTGGCTGCGGCGGCGCGGGCGGGGGCCTCTTCGGCCAGGAACATGGCGATCTCGGCCTGGATCGGGTCGGTGTCCTGGACCTCGTCGATGAGGATGTGGGTGTAGCGGGCGCGGAAGTGGTCGCGTGCGGGGAGGCTGTCGCGCAGCAGGTTGCGGGCGAGCACGAGCAGGTCGAGGAACTCCACCTCCCCGGCATGCCTGCGCGCGCCGGCGTAGTCGAGCGCAAAGCGCTGGAGCAGCTGGAGCACCGGCACCAGGGTTGGGGCTCCCGCCTCCTGCGCGGCGCGGTTGGCGGGCGTATCGAAGGCGGCGGCCGCGATCAGGTCGTAGTTTCTGTGGAAGGAGACCGCGATCTTGCGGAGATGGTCCAGGGTCATCCCTTCCACCAGCGCGGGGCGCAGGGCGCGCTGTGCGCCGGGGTCGTCGAGCGCGGCGTCAAGCCACTGCGACCAGCGCTCCTCGAATGCGATCTCGGCGGCGAACTCGTCGCGGATGGTGAAGCCGGGCGGTAGGCCGGCTTCCAGCGGCCGCTCGCGCAGGAGGCTGCCGGCGAAGCTGTGCAGCGTCTGGATGGCGGCCTGGTCGAGCTCCTCGACGGCGCGTTTGCAGCGCGCGCGCTCGGCCTGCCCCAGGCTGTCGTCTTCGGCGGCTCTTTCCAGCGTTTCGCCGATGCGGGCGTTCAGCTCGGCGGCGGCGGCCTCGGTGAAGGTGATGGCGGCGATGCCGCCCATACTGGCGCGGCCTGTTGTAATGAGGGCAACGATGCGCTGGACGAGGCTGTGCGTTTTGCCGGTGCCGGCGCCGGCGACGACGACCAGGTTCTGGTCGAGTTTTTGGACGATGGCGTTGCGCGCGGCCTGATCGGCGAGGGTCGTCATGTGGTTGCCTCCCCGTCGGCCAGGGCGGCGTAGGCGGCCAGGCGGTCATCACGGCGCTTCTGGCGCCAGTGCCGCTCGCGGCGGGTGGGGCAGAGGTTTTTGAAGTCGCAGAATCTGCAATTTTGGCTGTTCGCGCCTGGATTGGCTGGGAAGAGGCCGGCGCCGATGCCATCGTTGATGATCCCGATCGCGTCGTCGAAGGGGTCGAGCATCTTTTCGAGGGGACCTATTGGGGTGGGCTGTGTGCTCAACTTGCTATCTGAGAGCACGAACCAGTAGGCGGCCTTAACTTCGACCCCCTCGCCCAGCAACTGGCGCGCGGCGAGGCCGTAGATGGGTAGCTGCAGGCGGGTGCCGCGCTGGACGGGGTCATTTTTCAAGCTCCCGTATGCTTTCGAACTGCCCGTTTTGTAATCGAGCACGAGCGCGGTATTCCCATCCGGGGAGAGGTCAATGCGGTCGATGAAGCCGCGGAACCGGACCGTGCCCGTCTTCGAAATCGTCCTTTCGACAGGTTCTTGCCCCGGTCCGCTGTCGCGCTGGCGGCGGGAAAATCCGAAGGCGTTTTCGACCGAATGGGGAGAGACGCCATATTTTTTGCGCAGATTCAGGTCTGTTTCGAGGAAGCTGTGCAGGTCGTCGCGCAGCTCCTGCCGCGCCACCTGCCACAGGAGCTGTTTGCCGGTCACGCCGCGCTGCTCGGCGTCCTGAAGCACTTCGGTCGCGATCTCATCGAGCAGATCGCGCTGCTCATCGTTCCAGGGCTGGTCGGGTGCGGGGACGGTGTCCTGCGCTTGCACGGCGCGGATGAAACGTTCGAGCGTGGTGTGGACGAGGGATCCCCGCTCCATGGCTGAAATGGTCGTGATCTCCTCCGGCTGCTCCGGCGCGGCGATGCCGAGGACGTTCGAGAGGAAGTATTTGAACGGACATCTCGCCCAGGTTTCGAGGCGCGTCGGCGAGAAGACCTCGCTGTTGGAGAGGCCGATGCGCCCGGACGCGGCGGAGGCGTGCGAGAGGTCGCCGTCCCAGACGGTCAGCCCGGGGTTCCTTCTGGCCCGATGCATCGTCAGCGCCCTCGCCAGCACGGTTTCGGACGCGGCGAGATGGTGCCGGCCGATGCGCCTGCCGGCGTCGCGCCAGCGCCACAGGCGGTGGAGGTCGTAGTCGTGGATGTCGGCGGGCTGTGATGCGGAGACGGCGCTGATGCCGGCCTGGGCCGACGGTACTTCTGTGAACCATGGCTGGGCGCGCAAGGCGGCGAGATCGTCGGGCGAGGTGAGCATCGAGGGGTAGACGCGGGAGCCGTACAGAAGGGACGCCTCTTCCAGGAGCCAGTGGGACGGGCGCTGCTTCCGCTGCGCGATGTTGTTGCTGCGGGCGAAGGTGAGGACGGTTGCGCGTGCGGCCGATGCCGCGGCCAGGTAGTCGTACCGTTCGGCGGCCGCGCCGCGGCGGGGCGGGAGGCCGGCCAGTTCGCGTTCCCGTTCCGGCAGCAGGGGATCTTCGGAGGGGCGCGCGGGCACAAGGCCTTCGACCATGCCGAGCAGGTATACGCGGTCGAAGCGCATGCCGACGGCGCTGCTGACGGGGCCGACGAAGACGCCTTCGCCCAGCGCGCCGGTTTTGGCTGCGGAGCGCTTGAGCGATTCGTCGAGTGCGGCGCGGAAGTCCTCGAGTGTAAGGTCTTCATCGCCGCTGAGGGCGGCCAACTCCTGCAGCGCCGCCTCCAGCTTTTCGAAGTTTTCCTGCTCGTCAGGCGGCAGCGAGGCCCTGTCGAGGTAGCGCTCGATCAGGTTTTCGGACCATGCGACGAGTTGCGGCCACGTGCGGCAGGAATCGGCCTGCGCCAGGTTGTCGTGCAGGCGCAGCATGAAGCCGCGCAGGGCGCGGGCCTCGCTTATGCTCTCTGCAACCAGCGTTCGTTTGGCCGCGGACGGCTCTTCGTTCCGCTCTTCGCCGGCCTGCTCCTGTGCCGTGGCGTAGCGTGCAAGACGGTCGCGCCACTGCTCAATGCCGGCGATGACGCCGGCGTCACGCGAGAGGGCGTCCCAGCGTGCGGGGCTGTAACCGGCCCGGTCGGCTTTTACGGGGCAGGAGGTGAGCCAGCGCATGACCTCGTCCCTGGGCAGATCGCCGCCGGCCAGGTCGACCATGCCTTTAACCATACGCCCGGCCGCGGTCGCGGCCAGCCTTCCCGTTGGCGGACCGGCGGTCGGAATGCCGGCGATGGCGAACTGTTCTGCGAGCAGCGAGGCGTAGCGTTCCTGCTGCCAGAAGAGGACGGCCATGCGCTGGAAGGGGGCGCCGGCGTGCGCGGCCGCTGCGATCTCCCGCGCCGCGCTGCGCACCTCTTCGCGGATATCCGAGGTGATGAGCAGGCTTGACGCGCGCGCGGTCTGCGCCGAGGCGTCTGGCGGCCTGGAAAAGTCCTTTGCGCCCGGCACGTCGGCAAGCAATGCCTTGTCGATCTCCCCCTCGCCCGTGATCCCCAGGACGGTGGCGCACTTCCCCGCGCTATGCAGCGCTTCCAACAGCCGCTGCTCGGCGGGCGACAGGTCGTGCGGCAGATATGCGATCACTGCACCGAGCGCGGCAAGCGCGGCGCCGGCGTCCTGGTCCACGGCATCGGCGGCGGCGAAGGCGAGCGCCTCCCGGTCATAGTAGGACTCAGTCTCCGCGCGAAAGCGTTCAAACAGCCGGACAGTCTCACCCGTGATGCCGCCGCGTTGTATGAGAGCCGCCATTTTGTCTTCCTGGACATTGCGGAGCTCGCGGAATGTCCTGCGCAGGCTGGCGTGGAAGGAGGGATGGGCGCGAAAGGGTTCGAGCGGTCCAGCGGCCTCACGCGCGGCGCGGCGCACGGCGTCGAACTCGATCAGCGGCTTGAGCGGTCTTTTGTCTTGTGCGGCCAGGCTCGGCGCGCCAAGGAGCTCGGCGAGGCGGGCAAGCACCATGAAGCGCACGTTGACGAGGCCGCGCCGGCCGATGTCGCGGCGCAGGTGGAGCCCTGCATAGGTCGCTGGCACGACGACGGTGACGGGCGCGAAGGGGTCTTTGGCTGGTATTGGCGCAGAAGTTCCTCCAGGCGTTCCTGCGCCTGTTTGATGGCTCAACGAATACAGTGGAATCCTTGCATTGATTATGTCTCCGTTGCGGGGCACGGCGTACCCGGTCATTCGAGCCGCCTTGCGCGATCCAGCGTCAACAACCTATGCGGCGAATGGAAAGATTTCGGTAGATCCCCAGCCGCGGCTTGCGCCTGCGCGCTGGCGTCGCGGCCGCTCCCCGTGTGCAGGTTGACACCCATCGGCAGCGCGTGAACCGGGCGGCCTTCGCTCGTCGCGGCTTTTCGCCAGGATCGTCATAGTGGAGTTGGGTCAAGTCTTCCTGGAGCCGGTAACTTGAGGCGGATTTATGGGTGTCAGCCGTGTTGTTGTTAGTAGATGAACATCACAAAGACGGTGCGTCCTTCCACGATTTTGACCAGGCCGGCGAAAGCCAGCATTGCAGGTTGGCGGCCTCTTGCCTTTCTTGTTTCCCTCAGCGGGCCGCGATCTGCCGAATCTCCGGACCGGCTCAGGTGAGAGGTCAGCGACCTCTATGCGCCGCTCCTGCTCAGCGCCAGCTCGCGCAGCGGGTTCGAGCTGTCCCGGGTGGTAGTTTTCGTGAAAGCCGACATAGAAGTGCTGCTCCTCCTCGACGGTGAGCCCCACCTCTTCAAGCCACACCTCGTCGAGCCGCGATTCGGGCACGGTTGCCAGCGCCGCAACTATCTGCTCGGAGGCTTCGTCCAGACGCGCCAGCAGAGTTTCGAGCGGGACCGCCTTGTTGGAATCGGTCAGCGGCTCGGACTCGAAGCCGTACAGGGCGAACTCGTCCTCGTCGGGCTCGCTGGCCCCGTCAATCGCCCCCAGGTACTTGATGCGGTGGATCAGGATATGGCCCAGAATCCAGTTCATGCAGTTGGCGGGGAAGGGCAGCTGCAACATGCTGTCGGCATGGGTGAGCCCCTCGGTCTTATCCATGATGATGCGGTCCGCGGTTTTCACGCGGTTGATGAACAGCGTCGGGCTACGCACATTATCCTCGCCTGGGGAGAAGGCCGGCCGCGCAGCGGGTCCCCGCTCAGCCGATCCCGGCGCCGAAGGCGCCGCGCACCGCGATTTTGAACGCGGTCTTGCCGTCGAGCTCGTAGTTGCCGTTGAGCGCGTCGAAGCCCTCGCGCACGCGCTCGAGCGGCAGCTCATGGCTGATCACGGCGCCGAAGTCGATGTCACCGCCCTCCATGACCGACACGGCGCGGATGAAGTGGTCATAGCGGCTGCCCCAGACGCCCTCGAGGCGCAGGTTGGGGCGCAGAAAGTGGCGGTTCGGGTTGACCTTCGACGGCGCCGACGTCGACGAAGTGGCCGGCCTCGACGAAGACGCCGTCCTGTTTGACCATCTCCAACCCTTCGGGGAAGGCGGGCAGGAAGCCGGCGGCCTCGATGACGACGTCGCCGCCGGCGCGGCCGGGCGTCAGCGCCAGGACGATCTCCTTGCGCTCGCCGGCGTCGGGCACGGCGCCGATGTCGACCGTTTCGTGGGCGCCCAGTTTGCGGGCGAGCTCGAGGCGGCCGGCGGGCCCGCCGATCATGATCAGTTTGCCGGCGCCACTGATTTTGGCGGCGATCATGCACATGATGCCGATCGGGCCGGAGCCCTGGACGATGACGGTATCGCCGATCTTGATGTCGGCGCGCAGCGCGGCGTGTACGCCGATCGTGAAGGGCTCGGCCAGCACGCCGACCTGCGGCGGTTCTTGCGATTTGATCATGCAGCGCATCGGGTCGGTCAGGTAGATGTAGTCGGCGAACCCGCCGCTGAAGGGCTCATCCGGGCCGCGCATGCCGTTGGAAACGCCGCTGTTGCGGGGATGAAAGACGACGCGATCGCCCTCCTTGACCGGCGTGCCGAGGTCGTCGGTCGTCACGCCTTTGCCCAGCGCTTCGATGATGCCGACGTTCTCATGTCCCAAGAGCATCGCCGGGTCGATGCCCTGCTGCCACCAGTGCAGATCGGTGCCGCAGATGCCGGCGAGCTCCTGCCGCAGCAGGACCGTGCCGGCCGCCGGGTCGGGTACCGGATATTCGGCAACAGTGAATGTCTGTCCCTCGGCTATGACCGCCTGTCCTGTCTGTGCCATGCTTGCCTCCAATTTATTTTCGACGCGTAAAACGGTCGATTGTCAACGGGATGTGCAACAAAACAA